>DASWWD010000010.1:0-1829 GCA_036401015.1 Lacunisphaera sp. | reverse complement strand
AGGAGCGCGAGTACGTGCGCCTGCAGCTCGAGCTCGGCCTCAGCGTGCGGGAAGTGGTCGCCGGCCTGAAGAAGTAGGCCGCGGCACCCCGGGCGGGGCCCGGTATCCAGCGTCCGGAAGCGGGCCGTCCGCGCGTGGATCGCGCGGCTTGCGGGCCGAGCGCGGGGGGCAAGGTGCAAAGACTCGCCGGCGACGCTCCGATTCCCAAACCCGATGCGCGGCCGAGTCGGGCTCGAGTTTCGGCCACTCGCGCTTGAGGCGTGAGGGGTTCGGCGGCGAGTCGGGAAGACTCGGCTCTCAGTGGCGGACACTCGACCGCGCGCTTTGGGGAGTCGCGCTTCTCACATCGAGAGTCGGTGGCGAGGTGTCGGGGTTTGAAGCGGCAACCTATTGCGTGTCGGCCGCGCGTCCTGGCGTGGCGCCCGCGACGCGTCTCGCATCGCACCCGAGTAGGTAGCGTCGAAGCTTCACATTCCGGATATCGCCGGCGAGTCTTCGACGCTAGTCGTGACTTGTTTTCCATTAGCGATCGACATGTGCCGAGTGCGCGTGTCACGCGCTACGCTGCAGTGGTCGGCCAGTGAGGCCGGCATCCCATGACAAGGAATCAAGGAGTGATCATGAGTCAGAACCGCATCGCACTGGACTACCCGCAGGCCTCCCTCGACGCCATCGACGCCGCCCTCGGCGTGTTGGACACCGAGTTCGCCAACCTGATCGGCCTGTCGCCCGAGGAGCGCCGGCAATTGATGAAGATGGGCGACAAGTCGGAGGCGTTCTGCCGGCAGGCGGTGGTCGTCTTCTCGGAGAACAGCGGCGTGTTGCCGCGCAACTTCGACCTGGACGGTTACCTCGCCGACCTGAAGGCACTCGATGCCCTGCGGCCGCGCCTGGCCCGCGTGCAACGCCTGTTCGAGCGCATGAGCGACAGCGAGATGGCACTGGGCAGCGACCTGATGGTGGGATCGCTGGAGGGCTACGCCGTGCTGAAGGTGGCCGGCAAGGGCGCGGGCCTGGAAGGGCTGCGCCAGATGCTGTCCACCCGCTTCAGCCGCAAGCCGCGCGCCGCGCCCGTGGAGGGAGGCAGCGGCGGCAACTGACGCCACGCGCCGTCGGACCGCAGAAGGCCCCGCGATGCGGGGCCTTCTTCGTTACGGACGCTTCACGGTGATGCCGCGGCACGCCCGCGCCCCAGATACGGCAGGGCGAACAGATACAGCCCGGTGAACAACTGCAGGAACAGCGGCGGCAGCGGCGAGTAGGTGACCCACGCCGGCGGTTCGCCGCCGGCGGCGGCGCGCCAGGCAAAGTTGAGGACCACCGTCAGGGTGAACACGAGGGAGAGCCAGCGGTGGCTCTGCCGGGAGACGCGCGCGATGTTCATGCGGTCTCCTTGCGCGGGCGTTCGATCATCTTCCAACCATTGCCGGACGGGTCGCGGAAGCCGGCATCGACCTGGCCGTAGCGGCTGATCGGTTCCTGGATGAATTCCACGCCCTTGGCGACGAGCGCGGCGTACGTGGCCTGGCAGTCGGCGACCTTCAAGACCAGCGGCGGCATCGCGCCCTTGGCGACCAGCGCATTGAGCGCCTCGGCCGTGGCGGCGTCATGGACGGGCGGGCCGGGGGTGAACAGGCCCAGTTGCACCGACGGCTGCTCCGGGTGCTGCACCGTCAGCCAGCGGTAGCTGCCGTTGCGCACATCGGCCTGCACGCGGAACCCGAGCTTGTCCACGTAGAAGCCCAGCGCTTCGTCCTGGTCGCGCACGTATACACCGATCACCTCGATACCCTGGCTCATGGGACCTCCGTTGTTGGGGTGGCCACCGT
>DASWWD010000009.1:0-258618 GCA_036401015.1 Lacunisphaera sp. | reverse complement strand
AGAACAGGATCAAGGCGGCAGCGATGGCTGTTTTCTGTCCTCCGTTCTCGGTCCTCTGTCCTCTGGCTTTGCCGAGTGGCAAAGCTCTTTCCCGCGGGCGGACGGGGAACTCGGTCCAGAAGCTGATGAGCAGGAGCAGGAGGCCCGGGGCGAGGAACCACTGGAAGCGCTCGACGAGGCGGGCGGTGTTCTTCTCGGCGAACTCGCCCTTGCGGCCGGCCTCGACCGTCTTGCGGAGCAGGGCGGCCAGGTCCACCCAGGCGCTGGCGTCGGTGTAGGCGCCGCCGGTGACCTGCGCGAGCTCCTGCAGGGTCGAGCTGTTGAGACGGGACATGACGACGGCGCCGCGCTCGTCCTTCACCAGGCCGCCGCCGGCCTCGGGGATGAACGAGCCCTGCGCCGTGCCGACGCCGAGGCCGATGATGCGGATGCCCTTGGTCTTGAGCGAATCGGTCAGGCCCTTCCAGTCGTCCACGGTGCTTTCACCGTCGCTGAGGATGATGAGGTAGCGGTCGGCGGTGGAGGTGCCGAAGGCCGACATCGAGGTCTCGAGCATGGCCTTGTAGTTGGAGCCGCCCTCGGGGAGGTAGTCGGGGTTGAGCGCCGGCAGGAATTCGCGCAGCACCTCGTAGTCGGAGCTGAGCGGGGCCTGGAGGAAAGCGGTGCCGGCAAAGAGCACGAGGCCGACGCGCTCGCCCTTCAGCTCGTCGAGCAGGGAGGTGATGAGCAGCTTGCTGCGGTCGAGGCGCGAGGGCTTGACGTCCTGCGCGAGCATGGACCGCGAGAGGTCCACGGCGATGAGCACCTCGCGGGACTGGTCGAAGACCTGTTCCTCAATCACGCCCCACTGCGGGCGGGCGAGGGCGACGAGGCACAGTGCCAGGCCGAACCAGAGCCAGATCCGCGGGCGGTTCTCGGCGGTGGAATGCTTCGCGCCGAGCGAGACATCGAAGGCCCCGGCCCAGGCGCGGGCGATCTTCGGCCAGGTCGCCACGGCGCGCGCGGTGTGGCGGGCCAGTTCCCACGAGAAGAGCAGGACGAGTGGCACGAGCAGCCAGAGGAGATGCGGGGAGTGGAAGCTCATTTTTGAGGTAGGGCGGCGACTCCGTTCGCCGCTGGCTCGGCGCGGAGCGGAGTCCGCGCCTTGCCTTTGAAAGGCAGCGCCGGCGGCAGGGCGAACAGCGCGCCGAGGAACAGCAGGGCGGCGCCGGGGACGGCCAGCCAGTGGAACAGCTCGGTCGTGAGCAGGTAGGACTTGGCGGTGAACTCGATCTTCTGCGCCTGGTCGATCGCGGCGAAGGCCTTCTCCGCGGTGTCGATGTCGAAGGCGCGGAAGAACCGGCCGCCGGTGGCGTCGGAAATGGCCCGCAGCTGGTTCTCGTCGAGGTCGGAGATGACGCGGCGCGAACCGAGCCGTCGGCCGGTGTCGTCGAAGACCGGCATCTTGACCAGGCCGTCGCGCCCGGCGCCGATGGTGTAGACGGGCACGCCGCGGGACTTCGCGATCTCGGTCGACTGCTCGGGGGTGAGGACGCCGCGGTTGTTGGCGCCGTCGGTCATGAGCACGACGAACGCGCCCTTGCGCTTGCCGCCGTCCTCGCGGGCGGCCTGCTCGAGGCGGGTGAGGGCGACGCCGAGGCCGTCGCCGATGGCGGTGCCGTCCTCGATCATGCCGAGCTTGAGGCGCTCGACCTGGCGCTCGAGCCAGTCGTGGTCGAAGGTGAGCGGGGCGAGGGTGTAGGCGCGGCCGGAGAAGACGACCATGCCGATGCGGTCGGAGGTGCGCTGCTTGATGAAGGCCTGGATGACGGGCTTGATGGCCTGGAGGCGGTTGATGACCTCGCCGTCGCGCTCGTAATCCTCCGCCAGCATCGAGCCGGAAAGGTCGATCGCGAGCATCAGGTCGTAGCCCTGCTGTTTCACCTCGCGCTTGTCCTCGACGATCTGCGGGCGGGCCAGGGCGACGATGAGGAGGAGCAGCCCGGTCAGGGCCAGGGCGGCCGGCCAGCGGGAAGTCGGGATGAGCGACGGCCGGTGCCACGCGGCGGCGAAGGGCACGACGAGCACCGGGGCCCCGCGACGGCCGCGCACCCAGACGAGCAGCGGCAGGATCAGCAGCGCGAGCAGCCAGAGCGGGTCATGGAAGGCGTAGTCCTTCATGGTTCAGCGGCGCTGGCCGGCGGCCATGCGGCGGTGGAAGAAGCGGACCAGGGCCTCGAGGCGCTCCTCGTCGGTGCGGACGGTGAGGCGGCTCAGGATGTTGGGGAAGATGGCATTGAACGAGGCGTCGCGCGACTGGACCCACTCGGCATGCGCGGCGCGCTGGGCGGAGGAGGCGCCGTTGAGGTTGACCAGCCGGCCGGCGACCGGGTCGTAGGTGGTCAGGATGCGGTCGAAGGGCAGCTCGCGGTCCCACGGGTCCTCCACGCGGAAACCCATCGTCTGATAACGCCGCGAGAGCACGCTCCAGCCCTCAGGCTCGATGCGCGGCGGGAAATCCCCTAGCCAGATCAAAATGCTGTGGCGCGGCGCGGCCTTGGCGAGCAGCCGCCAGGGAATGAAGCCGGGAGCCGGGAGCTCGGAGCCGGGAGCGGAATCGAGCGGCGGCGGCGTCTGGCCGAGGAGGGTGGCGGCGGCGTGCAGGATCTGGCCGCGGCCGCGGACGGGCTCCTGCAGCTTGTAGCCGGCGGGCGAGGCGTGGAGGAAACCGACGCGGTCGCGGTTGACGGCGCCGAGCATCATGACGAGACCGGCGAGCTCGAGCAGGGCCTCGCGCTTGGACTGGACGCCGGAGCCGAACTGCAGGCTGACGCTGTCCTCGAACAGCAGGAGCAGCGAGACCTCGCGCTCCTCGATGAACTTCTTGCGGTAGGGCTCGCCGAGGCGGGCGGTGACGTTCCAGTCGATGTCGCGGATGTCGTCGCCGAAGGTGTATTTGACGACCTGGTCGAACTCCATGCCGCGGCCGCGGAAGGCGGAACGGTATTCGCCGCTCAGCACGTTCTCCACCGCATGGCGCACGCGCCACTCGAGCTGGCGCAGCAGCGCCAGCTGGGAGGTGACGAGGGAGGCGGGGGTTTGGACGTGAGCGGACATCGGTGAAGGGGGGAGCGGCTTTACGCCGCGATGTCGGGGCATAAAGCCCCTCCCACCTCAAAGCATCAGACCTTGGCCGGGACAGGCGTGCGGACGAGGACCTGGTCGAGGATCTTGTCGGAAGTGAGGCCCTCGGCCTCGGCCTCGTAGGTGAGACCGACGCGGTGGCGGAGGGCGTCGTGGAAGATTTCCTGGACGAGGGCGGGCGAGAGGTAGTCGCTGCCGCGGAGCCACGCGAGGGCGCGGCCGGCCTGGAAGAGGGCGAGCGAGGCGCGGGGCGAGGCGCCGAAGTTGAGGAGGCGCTTGGCGGGGCCGCCCTCGGCCTGCGCGGCGAGGTCGCGCGAGCTGCGGACGAGCGCGAGGATGTAGGCCTGCACGGCGGGCGAGACATGGATGGCGTCGACCTGCGTGCGCAGCCCGAGCAGCTCCTCGCCGCTGGAGACGGCCTGGAGCGCGGGCTGCTTGGTGACCTGGCCCCACTTCTCCATCATCTGGGACTCCTCGGCGGCGGTCGGGTAGTCGACGATCAGCTTGAAGAGGAAGCGGTCGGTCTGGGCCTCGGGGAGCGGATAGGTGCCCTCCTGCTCGACGGGGTTCTGCGTCGCCATCACGAAGAACGGCTTGGGCAGGATGTGCGAGTTGCCGCCGATGGTGACCTGGCGCTCCTGCATGGCCTCGAGGAGGGCGGACTGGACCTTGGCGGGGGCGCGGTTGATTTCGTCGGCGAGGACGAGGTTGGCGAAGATCGGGCCCTTGTGGGTCGCGAAGCCGCCGTCCTTGGGCGAGAAGATCATGGTGCCGACGACGTCGCTCGGCAGCAGGTCGGGCGTGAACTGGATGCGCTCGAACTGGACGCCCATGGCGGTGCCGAGCGACTTGATGAGAAGCGTCTTGGCGAGGCCGGGCATGCCCTCGAGGAGGACGTGGCCGTTGGCCAGCAAGGCGACGAGGAGGCGCTCGATGACGGCGTCCTGGCCGATGACGGCCTGACCGATTTCTGCGCGGAGTTTCTGGGACCAGGTGGGACCGTTGATCATAGGGGAAGCTGAGTGAAAGAGAGAGCGAAAGTGAAGGGGGCGGGCCGGTCAGTGACAAGTGAAGATCCGGGAGCGGATGAGACTGCCGAAGTGACAGAGAGTTCAGTGGTTAGCCACGAAAAGTCGCCAAAAAGCACAAAAACCGAGGCAGGGTGGAGGACGGCGGCGGGGGAGAGCTTTTTCGTGTCTTTTTGTGACTCTTTGTGGCTAAACCGAGGCATGGCGGATTTTCCGGACATCGTGGAAGCGTCGCTCAGGGCGCGATTTGTCTCCCTCGGCGTGAAAGCCGACGACGTGGCGGAGCAATTCATCCGCGGCGCCGGGGCCGGCGGCCAGAAAATCAACAAGACCTCGTCCACGGTGGTGCTGCGGCACCTGCCCACCGGGGTGGAGGTGCGCTGCCAGCGCGAGCGCAGCCAGTCGGTCAACCGGCTGCTGGCCTGGGTGGAACTGGCCGGCAAGCTGGAGGGGCGCCGCGCGGCGGCGGCTCATCAGGTGCGCGCCGAGCGCGAGCTGGCCCGCCGGCAGACCCGCCAGAAATCCCGCGGCCAGAAGGCGCGGATGATTGAGAGCAAGAAACACCGCGCGAAGCACAAGTCCGCGCGCGGCCGGGTCAGCGGGGAGTGGTGAGTCTCAGCTGCGCGTGAACGCCACGGCCGTGATCACGACGCCGGCCACGAGGATGATATTGGCGAGCAGGCCGAGGTGCTTCTCGAACCAGCCGGGCGGACGGTCGAGCTCTTCGCTCAGATAGGCCTCGGTCGATTTGCGTGCGTCGATCCGGTGCTCCTTGCGCCGGGCGATGTCCCGCCTGGTCTGGGCGGCGAAACCGCGCAGGATGACCCCGGCCATCACGAGGGTGACGCCGGTCGCCAGCAGGGTTTCGTAATCGGGGAGATTCACGCGTGGATATGAAAATACTTTTTAGCCACGGATTGCACGGATGAACACGGATGGAAAATCAACGGATCATTTTACAGGAGGCCGCTTGAGGAAGCAGAGATTTCGATCCCCGGTCTTTTCTCCGCGTGCCCGGGGCAGGCCGGCCTTGGCCTTTATCCGTGATCATCCGTGAAATCCGTGGTCAAAAAACCTGCACGGATTCACCCACGCGCACCGTGCCGCGCTTGGATTCGTTGATGAAATTGGCGCCGAACCAGACGGCGGTCGGGTCGAGGGCGGGGTCGCGCCGGTAGGTGGCCATGGTCCGGAGCGGCTCCTTGCCGCGCACGCCGGTCAATTGGTCGGTCGTCGTCATGATGCAGCGGTCGCTCTTGCCCGCGGCGCGGAGCACGGCGTCGCCGATCCGGATGCGGGGCCAGTGATCCTCGGCGAAGGGGGGGCAGCCGGTGATCACGAGATTCGGCCGGAAGCGGTCCATCGGCACGGGTTCGCCGGCGTTTTCGATGATGTGGTCGTTGAGGTCGGCGAGGGACGCCTCGCTGGTGACGAGGATGGGCGACCCGTCGGCGAAGCTGAAGGCGTCGCCCGGCTGCGCGGCCTTTTTCAGGACGGGGCGGCGGAATTTTTCCCCGATGCGGACGAGCCGGCACTTGAGCCGGAGGACGTCACTGAGCCAGGCCGCCACCGCCGGGCCGCAATCCTCGGCCTGCATACCCTCGCTTTTCCAGACGGCCACGGTGTGGAGCGGCGCGGCCGGGTCGGAGGCGGTCGGGACGCTGACGGAGCCGGCGTCCGCGGCGGAGAGGGTGAGCGTGTCCGGGGCGAGCCTGGTGCCGACGAGCGCCATGCGGGTGATTTGTCGCTGGGTCAGGAATTTGCCGGCCTCGTCGATCACGAGGAAGCGGCGGTCGCCGGCGAAGCCGAGCTCGTCGATCTCCACCGCCGGCACGGCGAAGCCGCGGAGGGATTTGACGGGGTAGAGAAACAGGCCCGAGACGTGCATGGCGCGCTTTTGTTGGCCACGAAAAGGCACGAAAAGGCGCAAAAAGGGAACGCCGGAATGCTGTATCGGGAGGGAAAGCGATTGGCTGCCTGTCCGGTTTGTTGGAGGCGGGACTATCAGTCCCGCAGGATTGGGTAATGAGAATGCCAACCCGCGGGGCTGATGGCCCCGCCTCCAGGTTCAAGCGTGCTTCCGCTGGTAATTGACGAGGTAGAGCTGCTCCTCGCCCTGGGTCGCGAATTTCCTGGGGCGGGCGCCGCCGAGGCCGTAGCAGATGGAGAGGGTGTCGCCGGCGAACTTGTAGATGCCGGGGATGGATTTGCCGGCGTTGGGGCCGATCATGCCGGCGAGCGTGAGGTGACCCTCGGCGTCGAGCGTGTAGCTGCCCTGGTCGGCGGTCTGTCCGCCGAAACGCACGGCGTATTCGGCGCGAGTGAACTCGATCTCCATCTGCTCGAGCAGCATCCTCGGCGCCTCTTCGCCATCAAGTTCGGCGTAGACGGGCTGCCAGCGGCCTTCGAGGGATGACATGGTCATCCCGGAAACCTGAGACCTGAGACCTGAAACCTGAAGAAAAAAGTCAGCGAATGAACTCAGGCGCAGAACGCCTCGCTCGGTGCAGCTTTATGCCCTGCCAGAGTAGGAGCAGACCGAATATCAGCACGACGAGGAAGATACTCGAGATGAGTAGGTTCATATCAACGTCAGGAGTGCTTATTGGATCAAACTCACTTCCGTGTCGGCCGCGACGTATGCGAATAGGTATCTCGCTAAGCCAGTTCTTTTCAATCCATCCAAGACCGGGAAGCAAATAACCGAAGAAAAATATAGAGAACAAGGCGAGAGCAGCAGTAGTAAGTCCGGTGCCCCACCAAAAATAAGGGGCGGGGGATTCACGTGAAATCGCAATAACATCCTCCTTGGTTCGCTGTTTCCGTGAATATAGCAGCAGCGCTACGGGCATTCCTGCTACCACGCTGAAAAGGATTATCCCGCAGATGATGATCGGCGCGTCGATATGCATACCTGCCTTTGTTGTGCTCTCACGCCCGCTTGATGACGTCGCGGGGGGGGGTTTCGACGGTCGTGGGGTCGGCGAGTTCCTTCACGCCCTTGGCACCTAACTCGGAGAATTTGCGGGCGCCGGGGAGCAGCGTCTGCTCGAAGGAGCCGACGGCGGAGTTGTAGGCCTTGCTCGCGGTCTCGAGGCCGCGGCCGACCTTGTCGAGGTTGTCGGCGAAGCCGGCGATGCGGTCGTAGAGCTGGCGGCCGAGGTCGGCGATGACCTGCGCGTTGCGCGAGACGTCCTCCTGGCGCCAGCCGTAGGCCGTTGCCTTCAATAGCGCGATAAGCGTCGCGGGCGTGGCGAGCAGGACTTTTTTCCCGATGGCGCGGTCGATGAGCGACGGGTCACCCTGCAGCGCGCCGGCGAGGAACTGGTCGCCGGGGAGGAAAAGCACGACGAACTCCGGCGAGGGCTGGAACTGCGCCCAGTAATCCTTGGCGCCGAGGGCGTCGATGTGGGAGCGGACCTTGGCGGCGTGCTCGGCGAGCTTGGCGGTGCGGACGGTGTCGTCGGTGGCGTTGACGGCCTCGCGGTAGGCGTCGTTCGGGGCCTTGGCGTCGATGATGATTTGCTGGCCGCCGGGCAGGCGGACGACGAGGTCGGGGCGGAAGCTGCCGGAGGACTGCTGCTCGGTGAAGTCGCAGTAGCTCGACATGCCGGACATCTCGACGACGCGTCGGAGCTGGAGTTCGCCCCAGGTGCCGGCGGTGGTGGTCGAGCGCAGCGCGGTCGTCAGCTTGGCGGCCTCGGCCTGAAGGGAGACCTGCGCGGTGCCGAGGGATTTTAATTGCTCGGACAACTGGCCGTAGGCGCCGGCGCGGGCCTTTTCGATCTCGCCGATCTTGGCGTCGACCTTCTCGAGGGATTCCTTGAGCGGCTTGACCATCGAGTCGATGGCCTGCTGGCGCTTGCCGAGTTCGTCGGCCGACTGCTGGTGCAGCTTGCCGAAGGTCTCGCGGGCGAGCTCGAGGAAGGATTGGTTGTTGGAGCGGAGGGCGTCGGCGGAGAGGGCCTTGAAGGAATTGGTCAGGCGCTCGTGGGCATCGGTGAGGGCGGAGATTTTTTCCGCGGCCGCGGCGCGTTCGCTGGCGAGGGAGGCTGAGAGCTGGGAGTTGAGGGCGGAGAGTTCCGCCAGCTTGGCGCGTTCGGCGGACAGGTCCGCCTCCATGAGGCGCGCGCGCTCGACCGAGGCGGCGGCGCGGGACTGGGCGATGAACCAGCCCAGGGCGGCGCCGATGGCCAGGCCGACGAGGATGAAGAGGATCTCCATGAGGGATGCAGTGAAGCTGACGGCGATAACGAGTCAACACACCCCGGCCTTTGGCCACCCCTCTCCAGAGAGGATTTCGATCAGCGCAGCGACCCGAACGAGATCTGGATGTCGGTGCCCTTGATGCCGGGACCGGCCTGGAGGGTGCCGCCGTGGAGGCGGAGGATTTCGCGGGCGAGGAAGACGGAGAGGCGGCCCTCGTTGGGCGTGATGCCCGGGGCGGGGAGGGGCAAAATGCCGTCGAGCTCGAGGCGCTTGCCCTCGATAGTGACGATGGCCGTGCGCTGGAGGTCGGTGCCGGCGGTGCGGAGGGTGAGCAGGAGGCCGGTGGTGCCCTCGTCCGGGCGGTTGGCGCCGAGCGCGTCGAAGATGGCCATGAAGGCGAAGCGCACGAGGTTGGCGTCGACGGAGAAGATGAGCTGCTCCTCGGAGAAGCGCGTGTTCATCCCGCGCGCGGTGGCGAGCTCGGTGAGGAGGACGTTGAGGTCGACCGCCTGGGCCGTCGGCGCGGCGATCTCGCCGAGGACGGTGGCGTGCTCGGCCAGACGCTGGAGCTTCTGCACCTCGGTGGCGAGGGAGACCTCCGACGCGAGCAAGGCGGCGCCGTCGGCGGCCGGCAGGCTCGCGGCCAGGGGCGGGCGGCTCTGGCTGCGGGTGAGGAGCTGGGAGAAAGTGACGAGCGAGACGAGCGGGTTGGACAGCTCGTGGCTGAGGGTGAGGCCGAGGTTCTTGAACAGGACGCGGCGGTGCTGCTCGTGCTCGGCCCGGATGCGCTCGATCTCGGGCGCGGCCTCCTCCCACTGGACCCAGACGCCGTCGATCTCGGGCGCGGGGCCGGCGGTGATGCGGAAGCGGTGCGGCGGGCGGGCGGGCTGCACGATGGTCTTGCCGGCGTGCAGGGCCTCGCTGGCGACGGCACGGACCTCGACGGGCAGGTCGAGCGAGGCGATCTCGGCGCGGGACAGCACGCGGGAGCCGGGCAGGTATTTGGCGCGGAGGGTGGCGGCGGTCTCGATGCGCTGCAGCTCCTCGAGCTGGGCGGAGCGTTCGAGGCAGCGCTCGAGCAGGCGGCCGTGGAGGACGGCGCGGAACTTGTCGGACTCGCGGTAGGCGGCGCCGTCGGCGCGCGGCCCGAGGGCCATCCAGCCGAGGAGCTGGCCCGAGGCGTGCAGGGGGATGAGGAGCTTCGCGCCCCAGCTGTGGAGCTGCTGGCGGATCGGGGCGTCGATGGCGGGATCGTCCGGGCCGGCCCATTGCGCGATGTCGAGGGCGGCGGGGTGTTCCTCCAGCCAGAGGGCCAGCGGGTGGCCGGCATCGCAGCGGTGGGCCTCGTCGTCGGAGAGGAAGGCGTCGAACCGGCGGAAGAAAAACAGGACCTTGCCGGACTTCAGGATGTAGCGCCCGGCACGGCGGAACTCGTCGAGCAGGCGCGTGCGGTCGCCGAGGTGGGCGAGGGCGCTCTCGAGGAAGTCCCACGACTCGACCGGCTCGGCGGCGGTCGGGGCGGGCGCGGGCTCGCGGGCGAAAGGCGCGGCGCTCTGGCGGGAGCGTTCGAGGGTGGTCTGCAGCTGGGAGTTCTTGTCGGCGATCTCCTCGAGGAGGCTCACGGACTCGGCGAGGCGCGAGCGGCTGTCGTCGTAGCTGAGGAAGAGGCGAGCGGCGCGGTTCTGGCGGGCCTGCTCGAAGGGCAGGCTGTGCGGCTGGCCGACGAGGATGACGAGGGTGCCGGTGCCGCAGGCGAGGCGGGCGCGCGGGTCGTTGATGTCGGTGACCCAGACGCGCGCGCCGGGGCGGAGGAGGTCACGCTGCAGGTCGGCGGGGCGGGCGAAGCCGGCGGGTTCGCGCGGGTGGAGCTGGTTCTTCCATGCGGCTTCGAGACCGGGGTCGGGCGTGGTCAGGATGAGGGTGGCGGGCATGGAAACGTGATGCGGAAGGTAGCGCCGGAGCGCTCGATGTCAGGCACAATGATGGTGGCCTTGTGTTCGTGCAAGATATCCGCGCACACCGCGAGGCCCAGGCCCATGCCCTTGGTCTTGGTCGAGACGAAGGGGTGAAACAACCTGGCGCGCTGGTCGGGGGGAATGCCGGGGCCGTTGTCGCTGATCTCGAGGATCACGCTGCCGTTGGGGGAATTGCGGGTGCGCAGGTCCACGCGGCGGTCGGTCTCCTGCTGGTCGAGGGCCTGAAAGGCATTGATGAGAAGATTGATCAGGACCTGGCGGATGGCGCCGGCGTCGGCCCAGACGGTGTCGGCCGCGGCGCTGTAGGTGCTGGTCATGGAGACGCGGGCCTCGGCCGCGCGGGTGAGCATGAGGTCGACGGTCTCGCGGGCGACGGCATGGAGGGAGATGCGCTCCATCTGGTGCCGGCGGGGGTTGGAGAGGTCGAGGAGCTGCTGGGTGAGGCTGTCGATGCGGTCGACCTCGGCCGGGATGAGGACGTTGAAGCGGCGGCGGAACTCCGGGTCGTCGAAGCGGGTGGGCAGGAGGTGGGCGAAGGTCTTGATCGAGACGAGCGGGTTGCGGATCTCGTGGGCGAGGCTGGCCCCGAGCAGGCCGATGGTGGCGAGCTGCTCGGACTGGCGCGCCTGCATGGTGAGGCGGGAGCGCGCGAGGATGTTGTCCATGAACTCGGCGATTTCCTGGACCTGCTGGACCTCCGGGTAGGTGAAGGGCCGGTGGTTGATCTTGGTGCCGAGGGCGAGGAGCAGGGAAGGCGTGGTGCTGCCGCGGGGGGCGGTGACGGCGAGGCCGAGGTCGAACTCGGTGAGGAACTGGCGGAGGTCGACCAGGCCCGGCTCGGCGCGCTGGCGCTGGAGGCTCTCGGGGGTGGTCCAGCCGTTCCGGCAGAGGGCCGCGTAGGCCGGGCGGTCCTTGGTGAACTCGAGGTCGCCGGAGGCATAGACCTCGCCGCTGTCGAAGAGCAGGCGAGCGTAGTTGGCCTGGCCCCAGGTGCGCAGCAGGCTCTCAAAGGCCGCGACAAGCTTGTCGGGGTTGGGCTCGCTGCGGGCGAGGTCGATCATGGTGCGGCGGAGCGCGGTGACGTTCTGCTCCGGGCTGAGGCGAAACCATTCCCGGGTCTTGCGCTCGAGGAAAAAGGTCAGCGCGCTGCAAAGTGCGACGCTGAGGAACAGGTCGGCCGGCGGGAGCAGGATGAGGCCGAAAAGCCACCAGCAGCCGAAGATGCCGAGACACAGGACCAGCACGAGCACAAGCCGCTGCAGGACGGACAGGAAGACCTGCCGGGCGTCGAAGACGCGGTGGACCGTGACGGCCCAGGCGGTCAGCATGTAGAACGCAAGGATGATGACGGGGCCGGCCCGGGTGAGGGACTGGAGCTCGAGCAGGGCGCCGAGCCGCGGCACGATGATGATGGCCAGGCCGCTGAGGGCGCCGTTGACGGTGAGGAACTGGAGCTCGATCTTCCGGATGCCCGTCTCCCGGCGCGTGCGGCTGATGCTGTGGAGGAGCAGCACCAGGTAGAGCACGCCGCTGATGATATAATACAGGTCGTAACCCGGGCCGCGGCGGGAGTTGCCGGGTGTCGAGTCGGAGGGGATGAAGGCCTCGGTGAAGCAGAGGATCGCCAGCAGGATGCCGGCGATGAACCAGGGCAGCGACCGGAGCAGCGCCAGGCGGAATTTTCCCGGGACCGTGACGACGGAGGCCTGCAGCAGCCAGATGACCCAGGGAAAGAAGGCGGCCACGGCGGTGTTGGTGCGGAGCCAGGGCACGGGGTTGGCGTCGGGGTTGGTGGCAAAGGCCAGGCCGGTGCGCTGGGCCTGGAAGACGAGCAGGAGCCACACCGCCACCAGCAGCGACCCGAGGGTGAAGGTCTGGTTCAGAAAGCGCCCCGGGTTGGACCAGAGCACGGTGAGCCCGACGCCCAGCGAGAAGACCGCCGTCAGCAGGATGATCGTGGTCATGCGCGCTCCAACACCAGGCTGCTGTTGCTGCCGGAGATGCCGTGGCCGTTGACCAGGGCGATGGCCGGCCCGAGGCGGCGGGGGGCGTTGGAGAGGCTCAGCGGGCAGTCCGGATCCGGGGTTTCCCAGTTCACGGTCGGCGGGATCAGGCCGTGCTGCAGGGCGAGCACGGCGCTGGCGATCTGGATGGCGCCGGCCGCGGCCATGCCGCTGCCCACCGCGCCCTTGATCGAGCTGACCGGAATGCCGTCGAGGGCGGCGCCGAAGATGCGCTTGAGGGACTGCGCCTCCTTGAAGTCGATCTCGCGGTGGCCGGGGCCCCACGCGGAGATGTAGTCGATGTTGTCCGGGGTGCGCCGGGCATTGGCCAGCGCCATGCGGATGGACTCATACCAGCCGCTGCCGATCTGGTCGGAGTGGTCGTTCGCGTAGCCGTAGCCGGCGACCCACGCGCAGGCCGGGCGCGGGCTTTCCTCCGGCTCGAGCACGAACATACAGGCGCCCTCGCCGAAGACCCCGGTGGTGCGCCACAGATCGAAGGGCCGGCAGATCTTCTCGGGCGTGGCCGCGGACTTGGGCGACAGTTCCGCGAGGCCGAGCTCCAGCATCGGGTGGTAATAGAGCGGGGCCTCCGCGCCGCCGCAGATCACGAAGTCGGCCTGGCCGCTGGCCACGCACTCGGCCCCGTGGCCGATGGAATCGAGTCCCGAGCAACAGGCCGTCTGCAGCGCCATGATGCGCGACGGCGTTTCCAGGTATTGGGAAATTTTGTCCGGGATGGACACCGAGAGCGCCTGGGTCACCGAGCTCACGAGGCCGTAGCGCGGTCCCTTGCGGGTCACGAACTCGATCGTTTTGCTCACGCTGTCGCAGTCCATCATCGTCGTGCCGGTGATGATGACCGGGTTTTTGCCGCGCAGGTCGCGCGGGGTCAGGCCGGCGTCCTGCAGGGCCAGAATGGCGGCGGCCAGACCGAACTGGGTGTGGCGCGGCATCCGCTTGGTGGCCTCGCCGGGGGCGTAGCGCTCCAGGTCGAAGTCCGTCACCTCCGCCCCGACGAACTCGCCCGCGGCAGGATCGAAGCGCGTGATGGCGCGCACGCGGCTGACGGACTCGTTGATGCCGCGGAAGAAATCGGCGCGACCGGTGCCGGCGGGGGTGATCGGGCCGAGACCGGTGATCTTAACGCGGCGACGCATGGGTGGTCCGCAGAAGGCGGATGCGCGGGGAAGGGAAGGACGCCGGTGGATGGTTCAATGCAGGCGGGAGGTGGGGGCGATAACCGACCCTAGTTGCCGGACAATGCGGGGCACGGCAAGCCTCGGTATCGCAAAAGAGATTTGCGCCGCGTCGGGCCCGAACCCAGAACAACGACCAGCATGACCGCCCCGGAATTCGAAGCCCGCCTCATCGCCTGGGCCGCCGCGCGGCCCGATGTCGAGGCGCTGGTGCAGATCGGCTCGCGGGTGCAGCCGGGCGCGACGGTCGATGCCTGGTCGGACTGGGATTACCAGCTGATCGTCCGCGATCCCGCGCGCTACGAAAACCGCGACTGGCCCGCGCAGATCGCGCCATGCTGGACGGCGCATCTCGAGCGCACGCCGCGCGGGGTCATGAAACTCAGCACGGTCTTTGCCGGCGGCTGGGAGGCGGATTTCGTCCTGTTGCAGGCCTGGCAGATCAAGCTGGTTCTCCAGGCGATGGCGCACCCGGGGTGGCAGCCGCTTTATCCGGCGGCACTGCGGCGGGGCGTGGCCCATCTGCGGCTATGGCTGGGCCCGGGCCACCGGGTGGTCCTCGGCGGCCCGGCTTGGGAAAACCGGCTGGCGGCGCTCGCGGGGCCATGGCCGGAAGCCGGCTTCACGCCGGACGATTTCGTTTTCCACACCGCCGGTTTCTGGCGGCATGCGGTCTGGACGGCCAAGAAGATCCGGCGCGGCGAGCTGCGGGCGGCCCAACGCTGGGCGCATGTGGAGCTGCGGGAGCACACCTACGCGCTGCTGGCGGAAGAGGCCCGGCTGGAGGGCCGGGCGCCGCGGCCGGAGGCGAGGCAGGCCGAGCGCTGGCTCGGCGAGGCGCGGTTGCGGCAGACGGCGGCGCTGACGGGCGTGACGCAGCGCGAGCTGGCCGAGGGGTTGCGGGCGGAGCTGGCGTTGTTCCGCGAGGTGACGGCGGGCGTGGCGGCGCGCCGCGGGTGGACCGTGCCGGATTATGCGGCGGTCGAGGCGTGGCTGGGCGCGGAGCTGGCGCCGGCCGCCGGTTAAACCGCGAGCGGGAAAACGAGCGTGAAGACGGTGCCGCCGCCGGTGCGGGGCTCGACCTTCATCTCGGCGTGGTGGGCCACGGCGATGTGGCGGCAGATCGTCATGCCCAGGCCGGTGCCGTGCGCCTTGGTGGACTCGATCGGTTTCTTGAGGATGACCGCCAGGATCTCGGGCGGCAGGCCGCTGCCGTTGTCGGCGATGGCGAGCACCGCGCGGTCCGCCTCGCGCCGGATCGTGACGACAACGCGGGAGGCGCCGGCCTCGAGGGAATTTTTGATGAGATTCTGCAGCACGCGCATGATCTCATAGCGGACGCCGGTGATCGGCGCCGCGGCGTCGCCCTCGATCTCGATGCGCGGCGAGTCGAAGAACAGCACGGAGCGGGTCTCCTCCGCCGCGCCGCGGAGGTCGAAGGTCTCGCCCTTGGCGATGCTCTTGGTGCTCTGGCGCCAGGATTCGGCGAGGTGAAGGCAGAAGGAGGAGCAATGCTCGAGGCGCTGCGCGTAGTGGACGATGCGGTCGATCGAGGCGGACTTGCCCGGCAGGTTCTGGGCCTCGTCGAGCAGCATGTTGGTGTAGCCGATGGTGACGACGAGCGGGTTGCAGATATCGTGCACCATCTCGGCGGCCGCCTGGCCGTAGCCGACCTGCATCTGGTGCTTCTTCTGCTCGGTCTTCACCGACTCATACATGCCCTCGAGCTGCTTGAGCAGGGAGGCGCGCTTGCGGCGCTCGAGCGCCTGGGCCGCGTGACGGCGGACGGCGGCCTGGAGGACGTCGACGTCGAAGGGTTTCTTGAGATATTCGTTGGCGCCAAGGCTGATGGCGGCCTGGGCGGAGGCGAGGGCGCCGTAACCGGTCATCATGATGACGGCGACATCGCCGTCGATGCGGCGGAGCTCCTCGAGGCCCTGGATGCCGTTTTTCTGCGGCATGCGGATATCCATCACGACGACGGCGAAAGTATCCTGGCGGATGAGGTCGAGGCCGCGGTCGACGCGGTCGGCGGTCTGCACGTCGAACTCGTCCTGCAGGAGGTAGCTCATGCTCTCGCGCGGGCCCAATTCGTCGTCGATGACGAGGACCTTGGGTCGGGCCGGGGTGGTGGCCGGAGCGGTGGAGGTGGTGTCGAGCATGGGTGAAACTGCGGAGGCAGGCTGGAGGTGGCCCCCCAGTTTGGCAATGCGAAGCTTGGCCGGATGGCGTCCGCGGGCGCGACGTTTGCTAAATAATGGTTATTTCCGGGGGCTTTTCCCCGGTTCAACCGTGGATGATGACAGGCCGGCGCAGGGACTGGTTGGCGATGGCCGGGCCGCGGCCCAGGCGAAAGGCGATGGCCGGGCGGCCGAGATCCAGGCCGAACTCGGTGGTGAAGCGGCCGGCCGCCGCGCGCAAGCGGGCCTGGTCGGACGGAGAGAAGGAGGAGGTTTCGTCCCGGCGCTGCTCCCGTTCGAGGCGGTAGACCAGCAGCGTCGTCCCCAGCGGTTGCATGGACAGGTTGCGCCGGGTGGCCTCGAGCCACTGTTGCTCAAAGCCAAGGCCGAGACGGAACCAGCCGAGCGGCGTGTCCTCGGGCGAGCTGAGCACAAAGACGGAGGCCGACTGCCTGATGGGCACGAGGCAGCCGACCAGGGCCATGATTTTTTCCAGCCCGATGAAAAAAAATGCGCGCACGGCGCGCACGTTCCGGAGCGCGCGCAGGAGACGCAGGAACAGCAGGGCGGGCGCGGGCGTGCCGAGCGTCGTATCGCGCAGGCCGTCGGGCGACGCCGTGGCCTCGGCTCCGAAGCGCAGCTCCGCGAGAAACTCGCGGTAAAGCCGGGCGTTGCGGTAGCGCACCACGTCGAGCTCGAAGAAGACCCCGGCGAGGCGCGACTTCGCGTCTCCGGTGAACTCGCGCAGCGTGAGCCCGTCGGCCCGGGCGAGCCGGTCCAGGGTCTGCCGCGTGTCGGCGTCGAGGGCTTCCCGGCTGAACGGCCGGCGGTTTGTCGTGCGCCGGCGGATCAGGGTGGCGGTTGCGTCCGGGCCCGGCGTGTCCGGCGATACGGCGCCCGGGGCGAAGGTCAGCGTGAACCGCCCCGCGTCCTCGCGCAGGCCGGTCAGCGTGCAGCCCTCGGCGGCCGCGAGCAGCGTGAAGTTCCGGGCGAACGCGCCGAGCGAGAGATACGAGGCCGCGTAGGCGCAGTCGAAGAGGCTCGGGCGGGCCTTCGTGGCGTCGTTCAGGCCCAGCGTGAGCGCGAGGTTTCCGCCGGTCGCGGCGAGCGCGACGTCCCATGGCTGCGAGTTGTCCCCCGACGGCGCGTGGCGGGCGATGTCGACCCAGGCCCTGGCGCGCTCGATCATGGGGCGGAGGCGGCCGCGGGGTTGGCGTGCTGCGCGAGCTGGCGGGCGATCATGCGGCGCTTCAGGCGCTGGAGGGGGCCGCGGTTGCCGAACGCGAGGCGGCCCTTGGCGGTCTTCAGGCTTACGGGATCAAACTGGAAATAGCGCGGCGCGAGGAAGGGCGTGCCCCGGCCGAGCAGGAGGCGCATCGCCTCGGTGCAGGCGAGGCCGGCGCACAACTGGATGGCGGTGGCAAAGGACGGTGCGCGCTGGGCGGCGAAGTCGACCTGCGCGACATCGACCTGGCCGAGTTGCAGCAGGCCGGGCGTCACGCCGGCGATGAAGGCGGCGAATTCCTCGGTGCGGTCCCGGCAGCCGGCGAAATCAAAATACTCCTCGAACGGCATCGCGCCCGGGCCGAACACGTGGAGCGTCGTCGTGAGGCCGATGGGCCCGGAGGTCACGACCGGCACGCCGCGGCGCTCGGCGGCGGGGAAGAGAAGGCGGCGCACCGGCAGCGCGTAGAAGTCGATGCCGTCCATCACGACGCCGGTGCCGGTCAGGAAGGCCCCGACGCTGTCCGCGGTGATGCCCTGGGGGAAAAGCGTGACCTTTGCCTCCGGGTTGATCGCGAGAATCAACTCGCGCAGGACCTCCGTCTTGGGGCGGCCGAGGGTGGCAAGCGTGGCCCCCTGCTGGCGGTTGAAGTTGGCCGCCTCGAAGCCGTCGAAGTCCGCCAGGTGGAAGGCGCCGACGCCCATGCGCGCGAACGTCAGCGCGTAGGCGCCGCCGACGCCGCCGCAGCCCGCGAGGCCCACGCAGGCGGCGCGCAGCCGGGCCTGCTCCGCCCCGGTGACGACACCGAGGTTGCGGCTGAACAGGTCGGAATAGGCGGGCATGCGGCAGGAGATGAAGCCTCAGGCGGGCAGTTGGTCAACGAAACGCTGGAACGCCGCCAGATCGGTCACCTCCGGACCGTGGCCGGGGAGAATGAGGGAAGGCTGCAGGGCGGCGAGCTTGCGGATGGAGCGGCGATTCTCCGCGGGGTCGCAGGTGAGCAGGTCCGGCGGTTCCTTGATACCGGGCAAGGTCGTGAGAAAACTCATGTTGCGGATGACATCGCCGCAGAGCGCGACACGATCGGAGTCGCGGAAGAATATGACCGCGCCCGGTGCGTGGCCGGGCGCGTGGACGACGCGGAAGCCGGCGACCACGTCACCCTCGTGGAGGATGCGGTCGACCCGGTGGGGCGGCCCGGCCCAGAGACGGGTGGCGAGGCGGGTGAGGGCATTGTCGGCGGAGCCCCGGTTCATCGGGGCGCGACCCTCCATCGCGGCGACATCGTCCGCGTGGCAGGCAAGGGGAATGGAGCGCACGGTGCAGATCTCGTGGGCGGCGCCCTGGTGGTCCGGGTGGACATGGGTGAGGGCAACGAGAGTCAACGGACGGTCCGCCAAGGCGGAGAAGATCCGGCCCCGGTCCCTGCGCCGGCCCGCGTCGAAAAGCACGTCGCCCGCGAGGTAACAGTTGACGAAGGGTCCGGGAAACTGGGGCAGACGCCAGACACCCGGGGCGAGGAGCTTCATGCCGCTATCCGGCGGAGCCGCCCGGATTCGTCAAGCCGTCTTTGCCGGTGCACCAGGGATTACGGATTGCGGGTCTGACACTGGGTCGAGCTTTGACCGGATGACGGGCGCCGCCTTGGGCGGATACGACGCGGCGCAAGCATCAGCCGCCAAGCCGATGGCCTACCAGAGTTCGCCTGTCCGCAGGAACCGGATCAGCCAAACACTTTACTGGCTCCCGGGGAAGGGATGCCGGGAATCGAGGGCGAGCTTCTCGATCTCCGAGTGGAGCTGCACGAGCTGTTCCCGCAGGTGCCGCTCGTTCTCCCCGAGTTTCTCCCGGTTCTGGTCCAAGGTGATGATGGCCTGTTCCAGACCGGCGCGGATCTTTTGCGTGTCCGCGTAAGACAGGGCCGTTTCCTTGGTGCTCATGACGGGGACACTATAGCCGGATGGAACGGGGTTGGCTATAGGGTGCTTCCCCCTTGTAGGCGGAAGCAGGGACCATCCGCCTCAGGCGGTCTTGGCGGCGACGCCGCGGGAGAAAAGCTCGGTGATGACGTCCTCAAGGGGCACGTCCTGGATCGTGATGTCGTCCACGGCGCCGAGACTGAGGATCTGCTGGAAGACGGGGGTCACGTGCTCGCTGGGGACGTGGAGGAGGATCTCGCCGTCCTCGCAGACCTTGCACTCGCCATGCAGGGGCTGCCAGTCCGCGGGGAAGGCGCCGTCGCGGGGCTTGAACTTGATGATGCGCTGGCGGGCGCCGGCGCCGGTGATGCGGGCGAGAGCGCCGTCGTAGATCTTGCGGCCGTGGTCGATGACGATGACGCGCTCGCAGAGCGACGAGATGTCGGCCATGTAGTGGCTCGTCAGCAGGATGGTGGTCTTGGTGCGCCGGTTGTAGTCGCGCAGGAACTCGCGGACCTTTTTCTGCGAGACGACGTCGAGACCGATGGTGGGCTCGTCGAGGAAAAGCACGCGCGGGCGGTGGAGCAGGGCGGCGATGAGCTCCATCTTCATGCGCTCGCCGAGGGAGAGCTCGCGGACCATCACGTTGAGCTTCTTCTCGACGTCGAGCAGGGTGACGAGCTCGTCGAGCGTGGCCTTGAACTGGTCCTGGGGCAGGCCGTAGATGGCGCGGAGGAGGAAGAAGGACTCGATGGCGGGCAGGTCCCACCAGAGCTGGTTCTTCTGGCCGAGCACGAGGGCGAAGAGGCGGCGGTAGGCGTTCTCGCGCTTGGTGGGGTCGAAGCCCGCCACGCGCGCCGTGCCGCTGGTCGGGTAGATGAGACCGGAGAGCATCTTGAGGGTGGTGGTCTTGCCGGCGCCGTTGGGCCCGAGAAAGCCGACCAGCTCGCCCTCGGCGATGCTGAAGGTGATGTCGTCGGCGGCGCGCGTTTCCTCGAATTCGCGATGGAAGAGACCCTTCACGCCGCCCCAGAAACCGGGCTGCTTCTTGTAGGTGCGGAAGACGCGCGTGAGATTTTGGACCTCGATCATGGCAAGCGGGCGAGTGAACACGGAAAGAAGGGGAACGCAAGACCGAGACCTGCGGACGGACGGGAGAAATCGCGGAAACGCGGAGGAGCGGAAGCACTGAAGTGCGACAGGTGGGATTCCGCGTCTTAGCCCTTCCGTGCTTTCGCGATGGAATCGGTTCAGCCTCTGCGCCCGGAGGTTGAGGGTTGAGTGCCGGACTTTGATTTCGCAGGCTCCGGCGCATGGAATCCATCCCGGTCATCGACCTGCACCGCCACCTCGACGGCAACATGCGGATCACGACGATCCTCGACCTCGCGCGGCAGCACGGCATCCGGCTGCCGGCCGACACGCCCGAGGGCCTGCGGCCTCACGTCCAGGTGATGTCCACGGTGCCGGACCTGCTGAGTTTTCTCAAAAAGTTCGAGTGGATGATCGCCGTGCTCGCCGACCCCGCCGCCTGCCGGCGGATCGCGCGGGAGAACGTCGAGGATGCCCGGCGCGAGGGCATCGACTACCTCGAGTTGCGTTTCAGCCCGTATTTCATGGCCACCGCGCACCGGCTCGATGTGGCCAAGGTGGTGGAGGCGGTGGTCGAGGGCGCGGCCGAGGGCAGCCGGGCGACGGGGGTGAAGGTGAAGCTCATCGGCATCCTCAGCCGCACCTTCGGCGCCGAGGTGTGCATGAAGGAACTGGAGGCGCTGCTGACGCACCGGGCGCACCTGGTCGCGCTCGACCTCGCGGGCGACGAGAAGAACTACCCCGCGGAGCTGTTCACGGAGCATTTCAAGCGCGGGCGCGACGCGGGCTGGGCGATCACCGTGCACGCGGGCGAGGCCGGGGGCGCGCCGAGCGTGTGGTCGGCGTTGCAGAAGCTCGGGGCCACGCGCATCGGGCACTGCGTCCGCGCGGTGGACGATCCGAAGCTGATGGACCATCTCGCCGCGCACCGCATCGGCATCGAGGCGAACCTCACGAGCAATGTGCAGACCAACACCGTGCCCAGCCTGGCGGCGCACCCGCTGAGGCAGTTTCTGGACCGCGGCCTGCTGGCGACGATCAACACCGACGACCCGAGCATCAGCGGCATCGACCTGCGGCACGAGCTCGAGGTCGCGGCCCCGGCGGCCGGGCTGACCCCGGCGCAGATCCGGCAGGCGCAGCGCAACGCGCTGGAGATCGCGTTCCTGAGCGCGGAGGAAAAGGCAGGGCTGATTAACGCAAAGGCGCTAAGACGCTAAGGGGCAATTTGGAGGGTCGGTCTCCTGACCGGTCCTCCAACCAACCGGCGGGATCAGCGATCCCGCCCTACAACATACGGAGCCAGAATCAGCGTGCGAACCCGGCCGGGCTGGATTTACTCCGGGCATGAAGATTTTCCTGACCGGTCTGGTCCTGTTGGTCGCCGCCGCGGGGCTGTGCGCGCAGAATGTCGTGGTCAACCTGCTGGCGCCGGTCGAGGCCGCGACGCCGGGCGGCGAGGTGCGGGTGGACCTGGTGATCCTCAACCCGACGCCGACGGATGTCACCTTCGAGACCCCGATGACGCTCAGCGGCACGCTCAGCAGCGAGCGGCGCAGCTGGCCGGTGGAGCTGCGCGGGCAGGCCGGCGGCGGGGCGCAGATCGCCGCGCGCGGTTTCTCCTACCGGTCGTTCATCTTTACCGTGCCCGCGGAGGCGCGCGGGCGCCTGGTGCTGGACCTGGCGCAGCCGCAGCCGGCGCGCGCGCTCATCGAGGTGAAGGCGGCGGCCGATCCCGGCCGCGAACGGCACATCGCCTCGGCCCCGCTGAGCACCAGCCTGCCGGGGCAGCCGGCGGAAGCGGCGATCCAGCGGGCCTTTGCCGGTCGCTTCAGCCCGCATGAGCCGGTGTATTTCATCTACGGGCCGGACGCGCCCGGCGCGAAGTTCCAGTTCAGCTTCAAATACCGCGTGCTGGGGAAGACCCTCCCGGCCTTGCGGGGCCTCTACGCGGGCTACACGCAGCGCTCGCTCTGGGACATCGACGCGGAATCCAGCCCGTTCTACGACAGCAGCTACATGCCGGAGCTGATGTATGAATCGCAGGCCGTCGTCGATCCTGGCAGCGAGGGCGGTTTCAAGATGCTCGGCTACCAGCTCGGCGTGCGGCACGAGTCCAACGGCCAGCAGGGCCCGGAATCGCGCAGCCTGAACATCGCGTATGTCCGGCCGGTTTTCGCCTGGGGCCGGCTCGACGGTTGGAACCTGCTGCTGATCCCGCGGATCTTCGACTACATCGTGGACGTGGAAAACAACCCGGACATCAAGGATTACCGGGGCAATGCGGAGCTCACGCTTGTCGTCGGCCGCAATGATCGCGGCGCCCTCTCGCTCACGGGGCGCGCCGGCCAGGGCTTTCACAAGGGCAGCATGCAGGCCGACCTGACGATCCCGGTGAAGTTCGACAAGATGTTCGATTTCGCGACCTACGTGCTCATCCAATACTGGAATGGCTATGGTGAAAGCCTGCGCAGCTACAACCAGCGGAGTGAAACGGTGCGCGCGGGATTTTCACTGGTTAGATAAGATGACTTGAACTCGCACAACATGTGGATTCGTCGGACACCGGAAGAAGTAGAGCACTTTGCGTGCGAGAAAGAACGAGCTCGGAAGAGTCCGAAATTTGCGCTGCTTCTTGCGCTTGGTTTTCGATTCTGTTGTTCGGTTTATGGGCGCTCGGTGGTCAGAGAGGTAGCAAGGGTAATCGGGGGCCATTTTACCCAACATCTAGAGAGAAAATTGTTACTCAAGGTCCATGGGTTTTTGCCGGTATGTTTGTGTTTTCCTTCATCTTCTTTTACGTCACCCAGCGACGTCGAACCTTCGAAAGAATGGAAAATAAAACGTGTATTTGCCCAGAATGTTATATGCCTCAACATGAGCGTGACAGGCATTGCACTTGTGCCACCCAATTAGAGGCGCTGGAAAACTGGAAATGGCTAGACTGAGTGAGTGTGGTGGGGCTCGCAAAGACGCGAACGCTCCACTCAGCACGGCAAGCCGGCCTGGCTGGCGGTGTCGAGCGTGGCGATTTCCGCCGGGCTGAGGCGCACGGGCAAGGCGGCGGCACAGTCCTCGAGTTGGGCGATTGTCCGGCTGCCGATGATGGGGACGACGGGGAACGGGCGTGACCAAAGATAAGCGAGCACGATGGCGCTGGGGGGGACGTGTTTCGCGGCGGCGAGCTCGGCCACGATCCGGCCGGCGGCGAGGTTGGGCGGGACGTGGAAGTCGTGCTTTTCCAGACCGGTATCGCCGCGGGCGAGCTTGGAGAAGAAACCGTTGGCCTGGGACGTGTAGGGAATCACGGCGAGGCCGGTCTCGCGGTGGAAGCGGTAGGTGTCGGCGTCGAACTTCACGAAGCCGGTGAATGGCGGCGGGCGGGAGGCCGCGACACCGAGGCACCAGAAGGGTTGGTTGGTGGAGAAACCCTGTTGGCCGGATTTTTTGGCATAGTCGTGGGCGGCCCGGAGACGGGGGGCAGTCCAGTTCGAGGCACCGAAGGCGCGGATCTTGCCCTCGCGGAGGAAGACGTTGAGCAGATCGATGAAATGTCCGACCGGACGCGTCTCGTCGTCGCGATGCAGCCAGTAGAGGTCGATGACATCGGTGCGCAGGGTGCGGAGGCTGCCCTCGAGGTCGTCGCGGATCTCGGCCGCGGCGGTGCGCGGCCGGTCGAGCGAGTCGATGAAGGGATGGGCGCCCTTGGTGGCGAGGACGAGCTGGTTGCGATGGCCGCGGGCGGCGATCCAGTCGCCGAGGATGCGTTCGCTGCGGCGGAGTTCACCCGGCACCCAGTCCGAGTAGATGCGGGCCGTGTCGAGAAAGTTGCCGCCGAGGGCGACGAAACGGTCGAGCAGGGCGAAGGATTCCGCCTCGGTGATCGTGGTGCCGAAGGGCACGCCGCCGAGGCAGAGCGGGGAGACCGCCAGGGGCGTGCCGGGAAGGGGGATCGGGGACATGGGGCGCTGATCGCGGAGGATGGTGGCCCTCGCGTGCGGGGCAATGCGCGCCACCTCGACCCGTCAGATCACGCGTGCCCGAGCTTCCGGTAGTCGAGGATGGTGTGGCTGATGCTGCCGCCCTCGATGCACTTGAGGTCGGTGAGCAGCTCCGGCGGCGAGACGTCCTCGCCGTCGCACCAGACGAGCTTGTGGCGGCCGTCGGCGTCGGGCGGCGTGAACAGGCCCGGCACGAAGAAATGCGCCGGCACGGTCCGCTTCATCCCGGAGTCCGGGTGACACGGGAAAGGGAAATTGATGTTGTGGACGGTGAAGCTGCGCGGCGGGGTTTGGGGCAGGAGTTCGCCGGCGAGCCGCGCGGCGTGGGCGGCGGAATGTTGCAGCGTGGCGGACAGTTCCGCGCCCGGTTTGCCGCCGTGTTCCTTGAGGTCGTAATAGACGCCCTCGGAGACATCCTGCGAGAAGGCCATGGCCGGCAGGCCGTGGAGCGTGCCCTCGAGCGCGGCGGAGACGGTGCCGCTGGCGATGATGAACCCGAGGGTGCAGTTGAAGCCGACGTTGATGCCGCTGACGACGGCGTCGACCTTGGTCGGCAGGAGGTGCGCGATGGCGATGTTGACGCAGTCGGAGGGCGTGCCGTCGACCGTCCAGGTCGGGCAGCCGAAGCCGTGGTCGGCCGCGGCGGATTGGACGGTGCGGTGGCGGGTCTTGGAGGCACCGGTCCAGCTTTGCTCCGTCAGGGGAGCCACGACGTAGATCTCGTGGCCGGCCGCCTTCATGGCGTGGACGAGAGCGTGAAAAAAGACCGAGTTGATGCCGTCGTCGTTGGTGACGAGGAGTTTCATGAGTGTGTTCCCCTACGGAATACAGGAAAAGCGTGAAGGAAAGGGCTAAAGGCTTAGCCGAAAGACTAAGTTGGATTTTGTGGTGGGTGTTCGACGACAGGGTCGAGGAAGCGGGCAAAACAAAAGCCGCGACTTGCGTCGCGGCTTGGAAGAGGGAGGCAAACCCGCGCGGAGCGCGGGTTCCACCTTAGGCTTGGGGAGCGGCGGTCTCGGCGGGGGCGGCTTCGCCACCACCGGCCTGCTGCTTCTGGGCCTCGAGCTCGGCCATCGCGGCCTTGCGGCTGAGACGGACCTTGCCGGAGCGCTCGTCGATGCCGACGCACTTGACCGTGATGCTGTCGCCGACCTTGACGACATCCTCGGTGCGGCGCACGCGGAAGTCGGCCAGCTCGGAGATGTGCACCAGGCCTTCCTTGCCCGGGAGGCACTCGACGAAGGCGCCGAACTCCTTGGTGCCGGTGACGCGGCCGGTGTAGATCTTGCCGATCTCGATCTGGGAACCGCCGCCGCAGAGGGCGTCGATCTCCTGCACGGCGCGGTTCATGGCGTCGGCATTGTTCGAGTAGATGAAGACCTTGCCGGAATCGTCGTCCGCGATGTCGATCTGCGCGCCGGTCGTCTCGGTGATGCGGCGGATCGTCTTGCCGCCGGGCCCGATGAGCAGGCCGATCTTCTCGGGATCGATCTGGATCGTCTGGATGCGCGGGGCGTATTGGCTGAGGTCCTTGCGGGGCGCCGGGAGGGAGCCGAGCATGACCTTGAGGATCTCGATGCGGGCCTCGCGGCACTGATGCACGGCGGCTTTGACGATTTCAAAGGGCAGGCCGTTGATCTTGAGGTCCAGCTGGAAGCCAGTGATGCCCTTGGTCGTGCCGGCGATCTTGAAGTCCATGTCGCCGAAGTGATCCTCTTCACCGAGGATGTCGGTGATCGTGACCCACTTCTTGATGGCGCCGGAGGCGTCCATCTCGGTCATGAGGCCGCAGGAGATGCCGGCGACGGGGGCGATGATCGGCACGCCGGCGTCCATGAGGGCAAGGCAGCCGCCGCAGATCGAGGCCATCGAGGTCGAGCCGTTGGAGGCCATGATCTCGGAGACGACGCGGATGGAGTAGGGGAAGACGTCCTCGGGGGGCAGGATCGGCACGAGCGAGCGCTCGGCGAGCGCGCCGTGGCCGATTTCGCGGCGGCCCGGACCGATGAAGCGGCCGGCCTCGCCGACGGAGAACGGCGGGAAGTTGTAGTGGAGGATGAACGACTTCGAGGTCGCACCGCCGGTGAGGCCGTCCATGTCCTGGGCCTCCTTGGTCGGCCCGAGGGTGACGAGGGCAATGTTCTGGGTGTCACCACGCTGGAACATGGCGGAGCCATGGACGCGGGGCAGCACGCCGACGGCGGCCTGGAGGGGGCGCAGCGCCTTGGCGTCGCGGTGGTCGGAGCGGACGCCCTTGGCGAGGACGGTGGCGCGGTAGGCCTTGTATTGTAGGTCCTCGAACACGACGTTCAGGTCGACATCGGTGAACTTGTCGGCGCCGAGCTCGGCGGTGAGGGCGGCCTTGGCCTCCTCCTTGAGCGCCTTCACGTTGGCGGAGCGGACGTTCTTCTCGTAGCCGAAGATGGCGGCGGAGACGCGCTCGGCGGGGACGACGCGCTCGATGATGGCGCGGGCCTCGGGGGTGGCGCCCACGAGCTTGAAGGTGGCCTTCGGCTTGCCGGCGAGCTGCTGGAGCTCCTTGATCGCTGCGATGATCGGCTGGATGGCGTTGTGGCCGAACTCGAGGGCGGCGATGAACTTGTCCTCCGGGATCTGGTCGGCGGAGCCCTCGATCATCAGCATGTCCTTCTCGTTGCCGACGTAGATGAGGTCGAGCGACGAGCTGAACATCTGCTCGATGGTCGGGTTGGCGACGAACTGGTCGTCGATGAGGGCGACGCGCACGCAGCCGATCGGCCCGTTCCACGGGATGTCGGAGATGGCGAGGGCGGCGCTGGCGCCGTTGACCATCGCGATGTCGGAGTCGTTGACGAGGTCGGCCGACATGAGTTGGCCGATGATCTGCACCTCATTGAGGAAGCCCTCGGGGAAGAGCGGGCGGCAGGGGCGGTCGCAGAGGCGGGAGATGAGGATCTCGCGCTCGGAGGGACGGCCCTCGCGCTTGAAGTAACCGCCCGGGAAGCGGCCGGCCGCGGCATATTTGTCGCGGTAGTCGCAGGTCAGGGGGAAGAAGTCCTGGCCGGGGCGCATGGTCTGGGCGGCGCAGGCGGTGACCATGACGTTGGTCTCGCCGACGGTGACGAAGACGGCGCCGCCCGCGAGGTTGGCGATGGAGCCGGTGGAGAACTTCAGGTTCAGCCCGGCGACGGTAACATTGTGTTTCTGATTCATGACTTAACTTTTCGGATGGGCGCCACGCCGGCCGGATTGCCGGAACGTCGCGCGGGGTTCGGACGGATCGTTTTCTTGGGCCCCCCTGAATCAGCTCCCGGGAAATTTCGGATTACGGTCCCGGCCTCGGCCGGGGCGGTAAGCGGAAACTCCCGTGGGTCTGCTTCCTGAGGGATTGAACAAAAGGCGGCCCGTCGGTGGGCCGCCTTTCGTGAAAACGGGTTACTTGCGGAGACTCAGCTTCTGCAGCAGGTCGTTGTATTTGGCGAGGTCCTCGCTCTTGACGTAATCCAGGAGCTTGCGACGGCGGCTGGCCATTTGCAGGAGGCCGCGGCGGCTGTGGAAGTCCTTGCGATGCGTGCGCAGGTGCTCGGTCAAGTGATTGATCCGGGCGGTGAGCAGCGCGATCTGGACGTCGCTGGAGCCGGTGTCCTTCTCGTGGGTTTTATACTGGGCGATGACTTCTGACTTAACGGGTTGTGACATGGTTTATGTGGTTGATGACGCGGTCTTTGTTGGAGCTTTCGCTCCGTGTCACCCGCTTGTGGAGGGCCGGCGACACCGTTAGTTGTCCGGTTGCCCGGACTGACCGTGGTGGGAATCTGCGACCAGCAGACTCTCACTAACGAAGGGGCCATTAACTAAACCGAGCTCCCCTCCTGCAAGCGTTATTTTGCCGGGATCAAAGTGAGACAGGGTGGCGCGGATTTGGCCAATGGCAGGGAGGGCTAAGCCGGCTCCCTCCAATCACCCCGACCGCAGGGCCAGGCCTTTGATCTCGGTGCAACCGGGGAGTTTCCGGAGTTTTTCCACGATGGCATCCTTGTGCAGGAAGAGCTCGTTGCGCACGACGGCGTGGGAGACCAGGACGACGAGCAGTTTCTTCTCCACCACCAGCGGATGGGAGTAGGCGGCGTTGGCGACGCCGACGAGCTCGGCCCATTTCTCGCGGATGCTGTGTTCGACCGAGTCGTGGCTGATGCGGTGCTTGACGAGCAGCTCGTCGATGAGGGAGGTCAGCTCGGAGGCCCGGCGGTTCCGGGAGCGGCTGGTGTCCTCCGGCAAGTCGCGGAGGCCGGCGATGAGGTTCTCCACCGCGCGGCTGAATTCCTTGGGCTCGGACTGGGACATCGGGAAAGAATGTGGAACTCAGGAAGGGCTGGAACGGAAATCCCTGATTTCCTGAGTTCCATATTGGATTCAGCCCGTTCCGGTTTGCCGGTCGTAGAGCGACTTGTAGAGCGCGTTGCCGGCGTAGAGGGCGGCGTGGTCGCCCGAGGCGACGATCTCGCCCTTGTCGAACACGAGGATCATCGACGCGTCGCGGATGGTGCTGAAGCGGTGGGCGATGATCAGGACGGTGCGGCCTTGCACGAGGTGGCGGAGCGCGTCCTGCACGGCGGCCTCGCTGTCGGAGTCGAGCGCGCTGGTGGCCTCGTCGAGGATGAGGATGGGCGCGTGGCGGAGGAAGGCGCGGGCGATGGCGATGCGCTGCTTCTGGCCGCCGGAGAGCAGGGCGCCGCGCTCGCCGACGATGGTGTCGTAGCCCTGCGGCAGCTGCGTGATGAACTCGTGCGCGTGGGCGAGCTTCGCGGCGGCGAGGATCTCCTCTCGCGAGGCGACCGCGGTGCCGAGGGCGAGGTTGTTGTAGATGGTGTCGTTGAAGAGGACGGGCTCCTGCGAGACCAGCGCGATGTTGCGGCGCAGGTCGGCGAGGCGCATCTGGCGGACGTCGACGCCGTCGATGGTGATCGCGCCCGCGCCGGCCTCGTAGAAGCGGGGCACGAGGTTGGCGAAGGTGCTCTTGCCGGCGCCGCTCGGCCCGACGAGCGCGCAGACGGTGCCGGCGGGGATGCGGGCGCTCACCCGCTTCAGCGCCGGGCTGTCGCCGTAGGCGAAGGTGACGTCCTTGAACTCCACGTGGCCGCGGAGCCGGGTGACCGGCACGGGGGTGGCCGGGTCGGTGATGGTGACCGGCTCGTCGAGGACGTATTCCAGCCGGCCGAGGGAGGCGGCGCCGCGGTTCAGCTCGCTGTTGAGGTAGCCGAGCTTCTTGATCGGCTCGTAGCAGAGGTAGAGGGCGGTGATGATGGCGAGGAAGGTCTCCAGCTTCACGCCGGCGTAGTAGGCGAAGATCAGCGTCGCCGCGATGCCGAGGGCGGAGATCAGCTCGATGGCCGGGGTGAGGGCCTGGGCATATTTGACGACCTTCATCTGCGCGGTGATCAGCCGGCCCGTGGCCTGGCCGAAGCGGTCGGTCTCCCGTTGCTCGAGGCCGAAGGCGCGGACCTCACGCGCGGCCGCGAGGTTTTCGTTCAACTGCGAGGAGACGTCGCCCAGCTGGTCCTGCACCTGGCGGGCGCGGTGCACGACCTTCTTGCCGACGTAATGCACCGGCAGCACGGCCAGCGGCACGATGGCGAGGCAGACGAGCACCGTCATGGCCCCGTCGGTCGTGAAGGCCTGCCAGACCAGAAAGCCGAGGGCGCCGAGGAGGGCCATGGGCTGCTTGACGCCGTCGTTGGCGATCAGGGTCAGGGTGGACTGAAGCTGGGCGCTGTCGGCGATGCCGCGGGACAGGAGGTCGCCGCTGGATTCCCGCTGCAGGAAGGAAAGGGGCAGGATCTGGAGCTTGCGGAAGTAATCGAGGCGCACGCCCTCAAGGATGCGCACGCCGGTGAGCTGCACGTAGTAACTGTTGAGGAAGCTGGTGACGGCCCGGAGCAGGAAGAGCATCGGCACCGTGGCGGCGATCAGGACCACATCGGCCATGGACATGGCGTGAGGCCCCGACTGGTCGAAGATCACCGGGAACACATACTTGATCAGCATGGGCAGGCCCAGGCCGTTGGTGGCGCCGAACAGCAGGCCGTAGAAGACCGCCGCGAACAGGGTGCCCCGGTTGGACCTCAGGTAGCGGAAATAGGGGCGGAAGCGGCGGAGCATGGCGGCGAAGGACAAATGACAGAGGACGGAGGACAGAGGCCAGACGGAAAAGTTGCGCGCAGGGTGGAGGGCCGGCCGGAGCCGGGTCCCTCACGGGGCGCTCAATCCTTCGCCGCCCTGACGTCCAGCGCGTCACGGAGGCCGTCGCCGAGGAAGTTGAGGGAGAAAAGCGTCAGGGAGAAGATGCCGCCGGGGAACACGAGCAGCCACCAGAACTCCTCCATCTTCTCGGCGCCGTCCTTGATGAGCGTGCCCCACGAGCTCATGGGCGGCTGGACGCCGAGACCGAGGAAGCTGAGGAAGGCCTCGAGCAGCATGACGGCGGGGATGGTGAGCGTGGCGTAGACGATGATCGGGCCGAGGGCGTTGGGCAGCAGGTGGCGGAAGATGATGCGGCGGTGGCCGTAGCCCAGGGCGCGGGCGGCCTCGATGAACTCCATCTTCTTCAGCGCCATGATCTGGCTGCGGACGATGCGCGCCATGGTCAGCCATTCCACGGCGCCGATGGCGACGAAGAGCAGGATGATGTTCCGCCCGAAGAAGACCATCAGCAGGATCACGAAGATCGTGAAGGGCAGCGCGTAGATGATGTCGACGAGGCGCATCATGACGGCGTCCGCCTTGCCGCCGACGTAGCCGGCGACGGCGCCGTAGACGACGCCGATGGTCAGCGCGACGAGCGTGGCGCACAGGCCGACGCCGATCGAGATGCGGCCGCCGTAGAGCAGGCGCACGAGCAGGTCGCGGCCCAGGGTGTCGGTGCCCAGCCAGTGGGCGGCGGAGGGCGGCGTGGCGCCGAGGTCGAGGTTCTGTTCCTGGTAGGTGGCGCGCAGGAACCACGGGCCCGCGACGCAGAGCACCGTGAGGACCAGCAGCATGATGCCGCCGGCCAAGGCGAGGCGGTTCTTCTGCAGCCGGTGCCAGGCATCGCGGCCGGGGGAGGAGCCGCGCTCGATGTCGGCGGGGAGGGGGGCAACGGGGCTCATTCGAACTTCAGCTTCGGGTTGAGCCACACCTGGACGACGTCGACCACCAGGTTGCAGACGACGATCAGGCTCGCGTAGAGGATGACGGTGCCGAGCACGAGGGTGTAGTCGCGGTTGAAGGCGCTGTTGACGAACTCGCGGCCGAGGCCGGGAATCTGGAAGATGGTCTCGATGACGAACGAACCGGTGAGGATGCCGGCGACGGCCGGGCCGAGGAAGGAGATGACGGGCAGCAGGCCGCCGCGCAGGGCGTGGCGCAGGACGATGCGGGCCTCGGAGGCGCCCTTGGCGCGGGCGGTGCGGATGTAGTCCTGGTTGAGCACCTCGAGCATGCCGCCGCGCGTGAGGCGCATCAGGTAGGCGGCGTAGACGAAGCCGAGGGTGAGGGCCGGCAGCACGCGGTCGGTCCAGTCATACCAGCCGGACGCGTTGACCCAGCGGAGGTGGATGGCGAAGAAGAGCACGAGCAGCGGGCCGAGGACGAAGGTGGGCACGCAGATGCCGAGCATGCCGGTGGAGCTGGCGAGGTAGTCGAGCCAGCTGTTGCGCCGCACGGCGGCGAGCACGCCGAGCGGCAGGCCGATCAGCAGTGCGACGCCGAGGGCGAGGGCACCGAGCTCGAGGGACACGGGCAGTTTCTGGCCGATGATCTCGTTGACGGTGCGGTTGGAATACTTGAACGACGGGCCGAAGTCGCCGCGGAGGATGCGGCCGAGGTAGTTCGTGTATTGGCGCCAGATCGGCTGATCGAGGCCGTAGTGGGCCTCGAGGTTGCGGAGGATCTCGGGCGGGAGGGCCCGCTCGGAGGTGAACGGGCCGCCCGGGACGAAACGCACCATGAAGAACGTCGCCGTGATGATCACGAACAGGACCGGGATGGTCTGGAGCAGGCGGCGGACGACGAAGCGGAACATGTGATGGATAGAAAAGCGGAGGACCCGCCTTCGCGCAAGGCTACGGCGCGGCAAGCAGATGACAGAGGACGGAGGGCGGAGGCCAGAAGGAAAAAACCCGCGCGGGGGCGCGGGTTGGGCATGGGGGCGGGATCATCAGTCCCGCGGGTTATCGGTGCGTGGCCTGCTCCTCGCGGGGCTGATGGCCCCGCCTCCAAGGGGGCTATTTGCGCATCATCGCGTCGCGCTTCGCCTTGAACTCGTTGCCGGGTTTCCACTCGGGCCAGGTGTCGCCGTTGGCGATGCGCCAGCCGACCTGGAGCAGGAACACGGCGTCCTGGGCTGCGCCCTCGAAGGTCCAGTCGGCCTGCACCTCGTCGCCGACCTTGTGGTAGCGGTTGGCGATGTAGTCGTTGACGTTCTTGTCGGCGAAATCCGCGGGCTGGCCGATGAAGCTGCGGCCGTTCTTCGGATAGTAGGAGGGCACGCCGACCTTCGCGAACTCGAAGTGGTCGCTGCGATAATAGGAGCCGTTCTCCGGCCGGGCCTCGGGCTTCATCTCGCGGCCCTGCGCGGCGGCGACGGCGATGCCGATGTCGTCGATCGTCGAGGCGCCGAAGCCGATGGTGGCCATGTCGCTCGTCGGGCCGAACATGTTGGAGCCGTCGATGTTGATGTTCGCGAGGGTCTTGGTCAGCGGGTAGAGCGGGTCCTGCGAGGCGTAATAACGCGAGCCGAGCAGGCCCTTTTCCTCGGCGGTGACGAACAGGAAGACCAGGCTGCGCTTCGGGCGCTGGTCGGCGGGCAGCGCGGTGAAGGCGCGGGCAACCTCGATCAGCTGGGCGGTGCCGGAGGCGTTGTCGGCGGCACCGTTGAAGATCTGGTCGGCGGGCAGGCGCGGATCACGGCCGAGATGGTCCCAGTGGGCGGTGTAGACCACGTATTCGTCGCGCAGCTTCGGGTCGGAGCCGGGGAGGAGGGCGACGACGTTCTTCGAGGCGACGGGGCGGAGAATGTTGTCGACGTTGAGGGTGGCCTTGGCGCCGAGGCTGAAGGGCTGGAAGTCCGGGCGCACGGCGGCGGCCTTGGCGCGGTCATAGTCCTTGCCCGAGGCGGTGAAAAGGCGGCGGGCGGCGTCGAGCGTGAGCCAGCCCTGCATCGCGACGTTCCCGGCGTTCAGGTCGGGAGTGCTGATTTCGAAGTTCTCACGCGTCCAGCTGTTGACCACGACTGCGAAGGGATAGGCGGCGGGGGCGACCTCGTGGACGATGAGGCAGGCAGCGGCGCCCTTGGCGGCGGCGGTCTCGTATTTGTAGGTCCAGCGGCCGTAGTAGGTCATGGCTTTTCCGCCGAACACCTTCGGGTCGAGCGCCCCGTCGGCGGTGGTGACCGGCGGGTCGTTGATGAGCACGACGACCGTCTTGCCCTTCACGTCGACGCCCTTGTAGTCATCCCAGCCGAACTCCGGCGCGACGATGCCGTAGCCGACGAAGACAACCTCGCTGTCCTTGGCGCCGACCTGCGGGACGAGGCGGCTGGAGGGACCGACGAAGTCGTTGATGTTTTCCATCGTCAGCGTGCGGCCATCGAGGGTGAACGAAAGGGTGGGCGAGGAGGTGATGCCGACCAGCGGGACGTTCTGGATGTAGGTGCCGTCGGGGTTGCCCGGCTGCAGCCCGAGCTTCTTCAGCTCCGTCACGAGGTAGGCGACGGTCTTCTCCTCGCCGGCGGAGCCGGGGGCGCGGCCCTCGAACTCGTCGGACGAGAGGACCTTGGTGTGCGCGAGGATGTTCGCGGCGGAGATGACGGGAACCGGGTCCGCGGCCAGCGCGGACGCCGCAGCCCCGAGGAGGAGGGCGGACAACAACTTGATTTTCATAGGGGAGGGAAATTCAAATGTGCGCGGCACCCGCCGCGTGGCGAGCGTGGAGTGACCAGGACCGGCTATTCAACGGACAGGTCGCGATAAAACCGCGTCCAAAGCCGGTCGGCGCGCCAGTTTTTCACGCGCGGGGCGACAAGGAAGTTCTGCGTGTTGAAATAGAGCGGGATGACGGGCATTTCCGCGAGGAGCAGCTGCTCCGCCTGCTGGTAGGCCGTGTTGCGGGCGGCGGGATCAAGCGTGGTGGTGGCGGTGGCGACGAGCCGGTCGAATGCGGCGTTGCGCCAGTGCGGGTAGTTAAGCGGGTGGGTCGAGGTCAGCTGGCTGAAGAGGTCCGACGCGCCGTCGTAGTCCGGAATGGCGGTCATGAAGGCGAGGGCGAAGTCGCCGCTCGCGAGCGAGGCGAGGTGGGTGCGCGCCTCGTGCGGGGCGAGCGTGATCTCGATGCCGAGCTCGCGGCGCCACATCTGCTGGACGGCCTCGAGCTGGGCGGGGTTGACCGGCCAGGTGGCCAGCTCGAGTTGGGGAAAACCTCGACCCTCGGGGAAACCGGCCTCGGTCAGCAGGCGGCGCGCCTCGGTGATATTCTCGGTGATTCGCTCCGCCGGGGCGTAACCGCCGAGGCCGGCGGGGACGAAATTGAAGGCGGGTTGTCCGCTGTGCAGGACCTTGTCGACGAGCGCGGTGCGATCAAGGGCCAGGGCCAGCGCGCGGCGGACGCGGACGTCGTCGAGCGGCGGGCGGGTGGTGTTGAGCACGAGATAGCGGGTCTCCGAGAGCGGCACGGACCGCAGGGGGGAAGGCTGCTCGGCGCGGTAGCCGGCGAGCTTGGTGAAGGGGACGGCCATCGTCACGTCGAGCTGGCCGGCGCGGAAGGCGCGCTCCTCGGTGTCGCCGTTGTCCATCGCGAGGAAACGGATGCCGTCGAGGTGCACGTTAGCGGCGTCCCAGTAGTGCGGGTTTTTGCGGACGGCGATGTGTTGGTTGGGCTTCCACTCGGTGATGGTGAAGGGGCCGTTGCTCAGTCGGGTGGTCGCGGTTTCCGGTCCTATTTCCGCGCAGCCAACATTATCGCGATGCCGGGGGATCCATGGACCGCTGGCCACAATGGAGGGAAAATCAGCGTTAGGTTTCTCCAGTGAAAGAACGAGGGTGTGCTTGCCAGGTGTGGCAATGCCGACTTCGAAAATAGTGCCCAGCTTGCCCTCATAAAACGCCTTGGCGTTTTTGAGTGAGAAAAAAAGCGCTGCCTTGGGTGCGGCCCTCGTCGGAAGCAGAGCCTCAAAATAGGATACTTGGAAATCGTGCGTCGTAATTGGATCGCCGTTGGACCATTTCGCGGTCGGCCGGAGGTGGAAGGTGTAGGTAAGTCCGTCCGGGGAGACCTCGTAGCGCTCCGCCACGCCCGGCAGTGGTGCGCCGCCTTCGGGGTTGGGGGTGAGCAGGCCTTCGCCGAGGGCGCGGATGATGAAGAACTCGTCGGGCAGCGTGGCGAGCTGCGGGTCGAGCGTGGCGGGCTCGTTGCGCTGGCTGAGGCGGAGGATTTTTTCCGCGGGCGCGGAGTCGGACTCGCGTTTCGAACAGCCGGAATTGATGGCCACGAAAAGGCACAAGAGAGCGCAAAAAACCCAACGACTCGAAATTGTCATTCTGAGCGCGGCGAAGAATCCAGCCGATCGATGGTAATAAGTGGCGCGCACAACTGGATCCTTCGCTTCGCTCAGGATGACACGCGGGGGGTTACTTCCCGGCTTCCAGCCAGACGTAGCGGAAGTCGGAGTGGTCGGTCGGGGTCGGCTGCCAGCCCCGGACGGCGGGGTGGAGGAAGTAGACGTGGGTGTTGAAGTAGATCGGGATGATCGGCGCGGCCTCGAGGACGAAGGCCTCCGCCTGGGCGAGGACGGCGGCGCGGGCGGCCGGGTCGGCGAGGGTATTGGCGCGGTCGGAGAGGGCGTCGTAGGCCGGGTCGGACCAGCCGGTGTGGTTGTTGCCGTTGTCGCTGCGCCAGAGGTCGAGGAAGGTCGTGGCGTCGAGGTAGTCGGCGGTCCAGCTGCCGAGGAGGACCTGGTAGTCGCCGTTGCGGCGGCTGGCGAAGACGCTCTTGTATTCCTGGTTCACGAGGCGCACGTCGATGCCGAGTTCGCGGTGCCACATCTGCTGGATGGCCTCGGCGACGAGGCGGAGGATCTCGGAGTTGTTATACAGGATCTCGATGGGCGGCAGGCCGGCGCCGTTGGGGTGGCCGGCGTCCGCGAGGAGCTGGCGCGCGGCGGCGAGGTTGTAGATCTGGCCGGCGGGGGGCGTGTAACCCTTGAGCAGCGGCGGGACGAAGGTCGGCGCAGGGGTGCGGCCGCCGGGGAGGATCTTGTTGGCGATGGTGTCGCGGTCGACGGCGAGGGAGAGCGCGCGGCGGACGCGGGCGTCGCCGAGCGGCGCCTTGCGGACGTTCAGGCGGAAGAAATAGGTCTCCATGTTCCGGTCGAGGCGGAGCGCGGGGTTGTGCTCGCGTTGGGCGGGCAGGACCTTGGAAAGCGGCAGCGAGTAGGTGGCGTGGAGCTGGCCGGAGCGGAAAGCGCGTTCCTCGGCGTCGATGCTGTCGGTCGGATAGAGGTGGACGGCGTTCAGGCGCACGCGGTCGCGATCATAGTAGGTCGGGGACTTCTCGACGACGATACGCTGCTGCGTGGTCCACTCCTTCAGCACAAACGGTCCGCTCGACACCATTTTGCCGGGCCGGGTCCAGGGTGTGCCGCGGCGGTAGGGATCACCGACGGCGGCGATGGCCTTCACATTGACCGGGCGCCAGCAGGAATTGAGCAGGGCCTGGAGGAAATACGGGGCCGGGTGGGTGAGGGTGACGACGAGCGTGTGCGGATCGCGGGCGACGGCGGCGACCGTGGAGAAGTCGGTGGTCCTGCCCTGATGGAACGCCTCCGCCCCGCGGATCAGGTAGAGGAAGTAGGCGTAGTCGGCGGCGAGCGAGGGCGTGAGAATGCGTTTCCACGAATCCACGCAGTCCTGTGCCGTGAGGGGCGAGCCGTCGCTCCATTTCGCGTCTGGGCGTAGATGAAAGGTGTAGACCAGGCCGTCCGCGGAGATGTCCCAGCTCGCGGCGAGCGCAGGCACCGGGGCGAGGGTGCCGGGTTCAAAGCTGACCAGCGGATCGAACATCGTCTGGACCAGCTTGGCCTCGCCGAGGCCGGTGACGGTGTGCGGGTCAAGGTCGGAGGGCTCGGAGCCTACGCTGATATGGAAAATGCCCTCGCGGTTGCCGCGCTCGACGAGGGTCTCGCGCTTCTTGCAGCCGGTGACCAGAAGACAGAGAACGGACGACAGAAGACAGAAGGAAGCGAGACGGCGCATGGTCACATTTTCCTGATGAGGGCCACGGCGTGGGCGGCGATGGCCAGGCCGCGGCCGATGTCGTCGGCGCCCTCGTTGGTGGTGGCCTTCACGCCGATGGCGTCCACGGGCAGGCCGGTCGACTTCGCGAGCACGGCCTTCATCTCGGCGAGGCGCGGGGCGATCTTGGGGTTCTCGGCGATGAGGGTGGCGTCGAGGTTCACCGGCGCCCAGCCGCGCGCGCGGAGGGCGGCGATGACGCGCTGCAGCAGGACCTGCGAGTCGGCGTCCTTGTAGGCGGGATCGGTGTTGGGAAACTGGTGGCCGATATCCGGCAGACCCGCGGCGCCGAGGAGGGCGTCGCAGATGGCGTGGGTCAGGGCGTCCGCATCGGAGTGTCCCTCGAGGCCGAAGTCCGCGGCAAAGGTGACGCCGCCGAGCACGAGCTTGCGGCCCGCCGCAGTGCGGTGTATGTCGTAGCCGTGGCCGATGCGCAGGTCGCTCATGGCAGGAAGGGGTCGTCGGCGTCCGCGCGCGACAGCAGGAACTCCAGGTAGGCGAGGTCGGCCGGCGTGGTGAGCTTCGGATTCGGGTGCGGGTTCTCCAGCAGGGCGATCGGGTGCTTGAGCAGTTCGACGGCCGCGGCGTCGTCGGTGATGGCGAGCTTGCGTTTGGCGACGGCGGCGTAGGCGCGGTCTATAAGCGGGCGGGAGAAGACCTGCGGGGTCTCCATGGCCCAGAGATGTTTGCGGTCGAGCGTGCGCAGGCGGCCTTCGCCGCGATGCTCCTTGATGGTGTCGGTCACGCGGTGGGCGAGCACGACGGCGTCCTCGCGACGGACGATCTTGTGCAGGGCGACGAGCTGCTCGACGCGGACGAGCGGACGGGCGCAGTCGTGGATGAAGACGTAGCCGACGTCGTCCGGCAGCTCGGCGAGCGCGGCGGCGACGGAATCCTGGCGCTCGGCGCCGCCGCGGACGAAGATCGTCGGCGTGGGGGCGTAGGCGGAGAGCTCGACCATCTGCTGCTGGTCGCGGTAGGTGACGACGAAGAAATCCACAGCGCCGCTGCGGACGAAGGTGGCGGCGGTGTGGGCGAAGGCCGGCTTGCCCGCAAGGGGGGCGAGGACCTTGTCCGGCACGGCGCCGGCCATGCGGCGGCTGCTGCCGGCGGCGAGGAGAATGGCGGCGGTGCGGCTCATGGGGGCGAGTTGAGAGTTGAGGGCTGAGAGTCGGACGGTTCAGGAACCCGAAAGCTCCGCCAGGATGGCGCGGGCGGCGGCGGCGGGATCGGCGGCCTGGAGGATGGGGCGGCCGACGACGATGTAGGTCGAGCCGGCGCGCGCGGCGTCGGCGGGGGTCATGACGCGCTTCTGGTCGTCGCTGCCGGCCTCGCTCGCGGGGCGGATGCCGGGCGTGATCAACTGCATGTCGGCGGGCAGTTTTGACCGCAGCAGTTGCACCTCGAGCGGGGAGCAGACGAGCCCGCGCAGGCCGGAGTCGGCGGCGAGCTGGCCGAGGCGGGCGACCTGGTCGGCGGAAGGGGAGGCGACGCCGATCTCGTTGAGGCCGGCGGAGTCCATCGAGGTCAGCACGGTGACGCCGAGGAGCAGGAGGTTGGGGTTGGTCTTCTGTTGGGCGGCCTTGGCGGCGCGCATCATCTCGCCGCCGCCGGCGGTGTGCAGGGTGAGCATCTGGATCGGCAGCGGGCCGAGGGACTCGACGGCCTTGGCGACGGTGTTGGGGATGTCGTGCAGCTTGAGGTCGAGGAAGATGTTGAAGCCCATGCCGGCGACCTCGCGGACGTAGTTGGGCCCGTAGGCGGTGAACATCTGCAGGCCGATCTTCACCCAGCGGAGCTGGCCGCGCAACTGGCGGAGGATCGGCGCGGCGTCTTCGCGGGTGGGGACATCGAGGGCCAGGATCAGGTCACAAGGCATGTTGGGAGCATCACTAATGGACACTAATGCGCACTAATCAAAGAGAGAAATCGCCCCGGGTTTTGGGCTAGGATTGGGCGGCATTAACGTGCATTAGTGGACGGAAATTCATGGGCGTCTCCCTTTTCAGTCCCGCGAAGCTGAATCTTTTCCTCGCCGTCACCGGGCGGAGGGCCGACGGCTTCCATGACCTGGTGTCGGTGGCGGCGCCGCTTGATTTTGGGGACCAGCTCGAGGCCCGGAGCCGGGAGCCGGGAGCGGGGAGCCAGTTTACCCTGACCTGCGACCAGCCGGACGTGCCGGTGGACGGGAGCAACCTTGTGCTCAAGGCGGCGGCGGCATTTGTCGCGGCGACGCGCTGGCCGGGTGCAGTGGACTTCAAGCTGACCAAGCGCATCCCCGTGGGCGCGGGGCTCGGGGGCGGCAGCAGCAACGCCGTGGCGGCGCTGCGGGCGCTGAACCAGTTGTCGGGCGGCGCGCTCGCGGAGGACAAGCTGGCCGGGATCGCGGCGTCGCTCGGTTCGGATTGCGCGCTGTTCCTGCACGACGTGCCGGTCGTCATGCGCGGCCGGGGTGAGCGCATCGAGGCGCTGCCGGCGCCCGCCGCGGCGCGGTTGCGCGGCCGGCGGGTGCTGCTGTTCAAGCCATCCTTTGGCATCAGCACGCCTTGGGCCTACGGGCGGATGGCGGCGGAGGCGCCGGCGCACTATCGGCCGGCGGCGGAGGCCGAGGCGGGGCTGGCCGCGTGGCTCGGGGGCGAGGCCCCGGCCGAGGAACTGCTGGCGAACAACATGGAGGGTGTGGCCTTTGCCAAGTTCATCGCCCTGCCGGTGCTGCTGGCGCAGCTGCAGCGCGGGTTCGGCGTCACGGCGCGCATGAGCGGCAGCGGCAGCGCGTGCTTCGCGGTGCTGCGTGACGATGCCGCGACCGCCCCGCTGGTCGCGGCCATCCGCGCGGCGTGGGGGCCGCGGTGCTTCGTGCAGGAAGCGCGGCTTCGGTAACGGCGCCCGGCGCAAGCGCCGGTGGCACCGACCGGTGCCATGGCGCAAAGGAGTGATACGCAGCCTAGTTCCGCATTGACCGCATGGCACGGGGGTTGGTTAATCTGCGCAGCCCTTCCGCCATGGAGCCCACCGCCAAAAGCGAAATCATCATCCAGGGCATCGCCGCCTCCCGCGGCATCGCCTATGGACAGGTGTTTCTCTACCTGCAGAGCGAGCTGGAAATCCCGCAATACACGGTGGATCCCGACAAGCGGGTGGCGGAGATCGCGCGCTTCGAGCAGGCGCTGCTGGTCACGCGGCAGCAGATCTCCCAGATCCAGGACCAGGTGACCAAGAACCTCGGCGAGGAGGAGGCGCTGATCTTCGACGCCCACCAGATGGTGCTCGAGGACCAGGCGCTCATCGGCGAGACCATCCGCGACTTCCAGAAAACCGGCCTGAACATCGAGACGTGCTTCAACGCCGTCGCCCAGCGCTACATCCAGGCCTTCGCCGAGATCGACGACGAATACCTGCGCGAGCGCGCCGCCGACATCAAGGACGTCGCCAAGCGCGTGCTCCACGTGCTGCTCGGCCAGTCGGCCATGAGCCTGACGGAGCTGGTGGAAAAGCGCATCATCGTCGCGCAGGACATCTCGCCTTCCGAGGCCGCGGGCATCGACCGCAGCGCCGCGCTCGGCATCGTGACCGACGCCGGCAGCCGCACCAGCCACGCCGTTATCGTCGCCCGGTCGATGAAGATCCCGGCGGTCGTCGGCACCAACGACCTCACCACCAAGCTCAAGAACGGCGACTGGGTGATGGTCGACGGCTACGAAGGGTGCGTCATCATCAACCCGACCGAGCAGACCCTCTTCCGCTACGGCAAGATCCAGAAGGCCAAGCAGTCGTTCGAGTCGCGCCTGATGTCCGTGAACGAGCTGCCGGCGCAGACGCTCGACGGCGTGGCGGTGACGCTGCGCGCCAACATCGAGAAGCCCGACGAGGTCGCCCTCGTGCAGCAATACCGCGCGGCGGGCGTCGGCCTCTACCGCACGGAGTTCCTCTTCCTCAGCGCCCTGAAGGTCCCGACCGAGGACCAGCAGTATGCCGCCTACAAGGAGATCGTGAGCGGCCTCGCGCCGCTGCCGGTGACGATCCGCACGCTCGATGTCGGCGGCGACAAGCCGCTGCCCGGCGACCCGCACCTCATCGGGCCGGAGGCGAACCCCTTCCTGGGTTTCCGCGCGATCCGGATGTGCCTGGAGAATCCGGGCATGTTCAAGAACCAGCTGCGGGCCATCCTGCGCGCCAGCGCCCACGGCAAGGTCGAGCTGATGTATCCGATGATCAGCGGCCCGGAGGAGCTCGACCGCGCCAACGCCCTGCTCGCCGAGGCCAAGGCCGAGCTGAAGGAGCGCAAGCAGGCATTCGACGACAAGCTGAGCATCGGCGCGATGATCGAGATCCCCAGCGCAGCGCTCGCCGGCGACCTGCTCGCCGACAAGTGCGACTTCTTCAGCATCGGCACGAACGACCTCATCCAATACCTCTTCGCCATCGACCGCGGCAACAACCGCATCGCCCACCTTTACGACCCGACGCACCCCGTGGTCTTGCGCGTGCTCAAGCAGATCGTGGACACCGGTCACGCGCACAAGCGCAAGGTCTGCGTCTGCGGCGAGATGGCCGGTGATTCGCTCTATGTGCCGCTCCTGCTCGGCCTCGGCGTGGACGAACTGAGCATGACGCCCACGCTGCTGCCGGCGGTCAAATTCCTCATCCGGGCCATGAAGATGAGTGACGCGCAGGCGCTGGTGGCCGAGGCGCTCAAGCAGACCGATCCCAAGAAGACGTCGGCGCTGGTCGAGGCTTTCTACAACGAGCGTGTCAAAGCCGAGTAAATGGGCATTTTTGGCCGGGTTCCGGTCATGCCGCCCAATGGAGCCGTTCTTCCCTAGTGGCTGGGTTCGCTAGTGCGGTTGTCTGCAGGCACTTCCCGGGCGGATCCCGGTTTGGCCGGCGGCCTTGGCGGAAAACTCCCTAGAACCAACCCTGAGAATCTTATACGGGAATGTCCGGATTGCGGAAATCACGCTGGCCGAGTATCTTCGCATTGCCTTGCCGGCGCGCGCATCACGCCGCGAGGCAGACTTAAAATGCCTTCAGCCCTTGAACCTCCGACCTCCCGTCCCCGCCCTGACAAGCCGGGACCACGGCGTCCCCGCCTGACGCTGGAGGAGTTGCTGCGCCGCGCTGCGGCCAGTGTCGAGCGCGGGCCGGCGAAGCTGATTGCCGGCACGTTCCGGCAGGTGAAGCAGGGCCGGCCGCTCACGCGCATGGAGAAGGGCCTGATGATGCTGATGGCCGGAGGGCTCGGTCTCGCCATCTGGCTGCACGCCCGGCCGGTGCCGGTCAGCGCCCACACCGCTTATTACCAATCGCTCGCCGCGACCACCCGCCTGGAGGCCGGGGCGCCGCGGTCCTTTGCCGAGTCCGCCCTGCAGGCGCTCGGCACCGACTGGCGCGCGGCGACTTTTTTTGCGGCCGTGCATCCCGCCTTTTGGCAGCAGGGCGCCGCGGTGCACCCGAATGCGCGCGCCGCCCGGGTCGAGCAGGGGCTTGCCCGCCTCGCCGAACACGGACCGGTCGTAAGCGTTCTGAGCTTCCCGGCTGCCACGGGCGTGGGGACGGAGACCGTCGACGGCGTCGATGCGCTGGCCGGCCAGGTCGCCGGGCAGCTGGAATTGGCTGACGGCGCCGTCGTCCGTTTCACGGCGCACCTGGTGCAGGATGCCACCACCAAGCGGTGGGGCCTGGTCGGGCTGACCATCCCGGGGTTCCTGCCGTGAAACGCCGGCCCCCAGTCCACGGCCGGACTTGCCGCCGGCGCGGGTTCACCGTCATCGAGGTGGCCATGGCCGCCCTGATCATGGCGCTGGTCCTGGCCACGGCCGTCACCACCCTCCAGCGCGCCTTCATCAGCCTGCAGAACGCGCGCGACCTGAACATCGCCTCGCAGATGCTGCAGAGCGAAATGGAAAAGCTGCGCCTGGCGGACTGGACCACGGTCAACGGCTTCACCACGAGCGCCACGACGGTGGCGCTCGACCCCGCGTTCACCGCGAATCCCTTTGTCGGCAACCGCTTCACGTTGTCCCGCACCGTGACGGATCCCAAGACGGACACCCGCATCATCACCCTGCGGGTGGTCTGGCAGGGGGCCGACAACCGCCCGCTTTCCCGCCGCCTCGCCATGCGCTACTCGCGCAACGGACTCTATGACTATTTCTACAGCCAGACGTAGCCGCCGGCCCGACGCCGGCCTGACGCTCGTCGAGCTGATGATCGCCGGCGGGATCGGCTCCTTTGTCATGACCGGGGTCCTCTCGGTCGTGCTGATGATGGGGCGCTCGGGCATGTCCGCCTCCAACTACGCCGACATGGAGGCGCAGTCGCGCCGCGCGGTGGACGAGTTTGCGCAGGACGTGCGCATGGCCTCCGACCTGACCTGGAACAGCAGCACCTCGGTCACGCTGACGGTGCCGGACAATTACACCGCCAACGGGAACAAGGTGACCTACGCGCTGGACAGCGCCACGACGGGCCCGACGGCCGGCAGTTTCTACCGCCTGCCCGGAACCACGGGCTCGACCAGCCCGCGCATCGCGCTGGCGCGCAACGTCACCGCGCTGAACTTCATGCGCTACACGCGCACGAACACGGTGGCGACGGACGATTTCTCGGCCAAGCGGCTGCAGCTCACCATGAACCTGCGCACCACGGCGCAAACCACCGTCGACCAGAACACGCTGGTCGTCTCAGCCTCGTATGTCCTGCGGAACAAAGCATCCAATTGACCGGGTGGCGCGACGCCGTGGCTCGGTGCTGATCACCTGCATGCTGTTCTGCGTGGTCATCGCCATCGCGCTGACGAGTTACCTGCGCGTGGCGCACAATTCCTACACGATGGCCGACCGCGCGTTCCTGAACACGACGGCGCTGACCCTGGCGGAGCAGGGGCTGGAGGAGGGGCTGGAAAGCTTCAACCAGCTCGACACCGCCGCCTCCCCCGCGGCGGCGTGGAGCGGCTGGACGCTCGATGGCGTGGTCGCCAAACGCAAATACACCAATCTGGCCTTCGACAACGGCGCGACCGGCACGCTCCAGATCTACGTGACCGATTACAACCCCGTCGCCGGCACGGCGCCCAAGCTGGTGGCCAAGGCGACGCTCCTGCCCGCCTCGGGCCTCGGCCTCAGCCGCATGATCGAGATCACCCTGCGCCGCCGCACGATCTTCGCCGCCGGCCTGGTCGCGCGGAACAACATCACCTTCTCGACCAGCACGGTGGTCTCCAGCTGGGACTCCGACCCCGACAACAACGCGGCGACCGCGGCCGTGGGTTATACCACCGCGCGCAAGACGGCCAACGCCTTCGTCGGCACCATCAGCACGACGGACGGCGCGATCAACACCGGGGCGGGCGACATCTACGGCCGCATCGGCACGGGCGGCGGCACGGTCACGCACAGCTCCGGCGCGATCCTGACCACGAACCCGACCGGCACCGGGTGGAACAACGGCCTCGTGAACGTGCCCTTCGTGAGCAACCTGGACACCCCGGTGGCCCCGGCGCTGCCGGCGACGGTCAACAGCATCACCACGACCATCACCTCCGACACGACCCTGCCGCGCACCGGCGACCTGCCCGCCGCCGACGGCAAGTATTACTACAACTTTGCCGCGGGCGCCTCGATCGCCCTGGGCGGCAACGCCGACCTGACCGTGGCCGACAACGTCGTGCTTTACCTGCAGAACCACGCCACGACGTCGGCGGTGTCGATCGGCGGCACGGCGGAGATCAACATCACCGCCGCCGGCAAGCTGACCATCTACACCGACGGCAACATCAGTTCCGGCGGCAACGGCATGACCAACGACAATGCCAACGCCACCAGCTGCCTGATCTACGGCACCAACACGGGCTCCGGGCAGACCATCACCATGACCGGCAACGCCACCACGGTGGCCGCGATCAACGCCCCCAACGCCGACTTCAGCATCACCGGCAGCGGCGAGGTCTGGGGCTCGGTGATCGCCCGCAACATCGCGCTCAACGGCAACGCCGCCTTCCGCTACGACGAGGCGCTGCTCGACTACGCCAACACGACCGGCACCGGCAACCCCTGGGGCATCGCCAAGTGGCGCGAGCTGACCCTCGTGGCCGAGCGCGCGGCCTACACGAGCCGGTTTAATTTCTGAGGCGGGTGAAGAACGGCGATTCGGTGGATGTATATTCGACCGAAGCGGCTGGCCCGCGAACCAGTTGGCCGGGTGGGGCAGGGCGAACGGCGATAGGCGTCGCGTTTGGCCGGCCGCGTTTTTAAGCTCCGCCACCCATGAGAGACGAATACCTGCACGCTGCCGCCAAGATCATCTCCGACCCCTACATTCTGGTGAATGTGGTGTCGCGCCGCGTGAAGCAGCTGCGTCGCGGCAGCCGGCCGCTGGTGGAGTCGCTGGAGAAACTCGCCCCGGAGGATGTCGCCCTGCGCGAGATCATCGAGGGCCGGATCAGCTATGATCTCGGTCCGGTCGGGTCGAAGTAATCTCCGCGCTGGATTTGCCGTTGGAGGCGGGACCATCAGTCCCGCGAGGCGGGAGCTGAGCTGCTGAAATTCTGCGGGACTGATGGTCCCGCCTCCATGGGGATAACCGGTCACCCCACCCGGAACACCTCGGCGCGAAACTCGTTGGTGCCGAGCACGCCGGGGGCGATTTCCGCGGTGCCGGCCAGCGTGGCGACGCGGGCGCGGAGCGTCAGCAGCTGCCCCGGCGCCAGCGGCTCGATGGGCCCGTAGAACTGGGCGAAGCTGAAGCTCGCCGCCTTGCTCGGCGTGGCGCAGGCGTCGCCGCGCGCGATCTGCGCCTCGCGCTGGGCGGCCTGGCCGTGCGGACCGGTGATCTCCTTGGTGATGACGAAGCGCACCCGCGCGCGTTCGTCCGAGAACTCGATCATCGGAAAGGTCAGGCCGAGCTTGAGCAGGATGCAGCGGCCCTCCAGGTCCTCGGGGAAAAGCGAGTAGTCCCAGACCAGCTCGAAGCCCGGGACGAGCTGGCCGGGCTTGTCCAGGCCGTAGGTCTCCGTGACGCGGATGGCGTCGGTGCTGTTGCTGTGCTGGAAATCGACGAAGAGGGGGGCGGGGTTGGCGTAGGGCATGGGATCAGGGGGTGGTTTCCTTCAGGCGTTCGCCGGCGAGCTTGAACCAGCGTTGTTCGGCCCGCCGCCAGCCGCGGCCGGCGCGGCGGAAGCGTTTGCGGATGTCTTCCCAGATGGCGCGGGCTGCGGTCCGGTCACCGGACTGCGCGAGGGAGACGGCGAGAAAATAGCGCGGCTGCTCGCCGAGCAGGACCGACTCGATGGCGCGGAGGATGGGCTGCGCCTCGGCGTGGCGGCCGGCCTGCACGAGGGCCCAGCCGCGGAGGAAGGCCACCTCGTTGCCGAGCATGCGGTCGGCCTCGACCTTGACCTGGGCAAGTGCGGCGAGGGCCTCGGTGAATTTGCCGGCCTCGAGGCGATAGCGGGCGACATTGGCCAGGGTGTGCGGGTCGTCGCGGAACGCGCCGTTCAGGCAGGCCTCGGCCACGGTGCAGGCCTCGGTGGTTTCCCCGCCTGCGAGCAATTCCGCCGCGAGGCGGAGGCGCAGCTTGACGGTGTCCGTCTCCTCCAGCTCGGCGCGCAGCTCGCGGACGCGCCAGGCCCGGGGTTTCCAAAGGGTGAAACCGCCGCCGGCGGCCGACAGGTTCGGCAGCAGCTCGATCAGGATATACGCGAGGCCGCCGATGACCGGGGCGATGAGCAGGATCCAGAACCAGAAATAAGGCCGCCCGGTCTTGAACACGTGGATGATGAGCGCGAGCTGGACCAGCCACAGCAGCTTGGCGATGACGCCGAAGGCCGACCAATCGGAGAGGATGGACTCGATCATCTGAGAGGGCGCGGACGATCCGGGGTCAGCGGCCGCCCTTGATGCCGCTGGCGAGCAGGGTCTCGAAGTGGGGTTCGACGGTCTCGCGGGAGACGACCTGGACCTCGGCCTTGATGAAGCCGGCCTTCTTGAGGAAGCCGTGCAGGGCGCTCTCCTTGAAGCCGAGCCAGAGGTCGCCGAACTGCTCGTGGGCCTTTTCGTAGTGGTGCTCGTTGAGGTCGAGGATGAGGACCTGGCCGCCCGGCTTGAGGATGCGGAAGGCCTCGTTGACGGCGTTCTGCGGGTGGCCGGCGTGATGGAGGGCCTGGGAGAGGATGGCGAGGTCCACGGACTTGTCGGGCAGCGGCACCGACTCGATGTCGCCCAGCTTGTAGGTCAGGTTGGCCAGGCCGTTCTTCCGGGCCAGCTCGGTGCCGACCTCGACCATGCGCTCGGAGTTGTCGATGCACCAGACGCGCTCGGCCCGGTGGGCGATGAGCTGGGAGATGAGGCCCTCGCCGGCGCCGAGGTCGGCAACCGTGATGGCCGGCACGAGGCGGAGGGCGAGGTGGCCGATGGCCTCCCAGGAGCGGCCGGGGCAGTAGTTTTTCCCGAGCTTGCCGGCGATGAGGTTGAAATACTGCTCGGAGACGCGGCGGCGCTTCTGCAGCACGCGGTCGAGGCTGTCACGGTCCTCGCCGGACTCGGGCAGGTCGGTGACGGAATCGCAGGCGGCGCGAAGCAGGGTGAGCTGCCTGGGATCAAGGGTGGGGCGCAGCGAATAAAAGGCCTTCTTGCCCTCGCGGCGGTCGCTGACGAAGCCGGCCTGGCGGAGGAGGGCGAGCTGGGAGGAGATGCGGGACTGGGCCATGCCGAGGATTTCCTGCAGCTCGGCGACGGAGAGCTCCTCCCTGAGCAGCAGCGCCAGCAGGCGCAACCGCGTGGAATCGGAGAGGATCTTCAGGTGGTCCCAGGAGGAATTCACGACGGGAAATCGTATGAGGGCAATCGCGACGGTTTACAAGAGCGGGGAAGGTTGCGGCCAAGGCGAAGAGATCGCGGAAACGCGGAGGAGCGGAGGCACAGAAAGGAATCGGGGTTTTGCGTTTTCGCCCTTCCGTGTTTTCGCGATTGATTGGGAAAATAAAAAGGCCGCGCCTGGGGCGCGGCCTGAGAGGGAGACGGGAAGGTCGCCTTACTTGGCGTCGATGAACCGGGTGATGCCGGCGATCTGGTATTCCTGGTGGGCGCTGCCGATCTTGAGCTTCACGTGCTCGCCGATCTTCTTGCCCATGAGGGCCTGGCCGAGCGGGGTCTTGTAGGCGATGCGGTGGGCGTCCGGGTCGCTGTCCCATGCGCCGAGCACGGAGTAGCGGACGGCCTTGCCGCTGGCGACGTCGCGCAGGTCGACAACGGTGCCGACGGACACCTGATCGGTGGTGGCCTCGGAGAAGTCGGTGATGCGGGCGCGGGCGAGGTCGCGCTCGAGCTGCGCCTTCTGGCCCATGAGGACGGACTGGTCCTGCTTGGCCATCTTGAACTCGGAGTTCTCCTTGAGGTCGCCGTGCTCGCGGGCGACGGAGATGGCCTTGGAGTTCTCGGGGATGCGCTTGGAGACGATCTCCTCGTATTCGATGCGCTTCTTCTCGTAGCTCTCGCGGGAGACGAGGAACTGCTCGTCCTTCGTCTCGGACTCGCCGGAAACGAGGCTCTGGAGGGAGGGGAAGAGCTTGATGAAGCGGGCGAGCAGCGACTTCTTGGTCAGTTCCTCGAAGCCCTGGTTGAGCAGGAGGCTGTTGCCGAGGTCGCGGGCGGTCTCGGTGTCGGCGGAAGCCAGGAGGTCGGAGATGAGGTCGGCGTCGTCGGACAGGGCCTCGGCCAGCGGGATGCGGCGGGTGCCGGCGGACTGGAGGGCCTCATAGTCGATGGCGAAGAAAATGGCGCCGAGGAGACGCGGCGTGATGAGCTCGTTGAGGAGCTTGGAGAATTTCTTCGAATGGCGGTTCTTGATGACCCAGAGGAGGACCGGGGCGCGGAGGTTCTGCTCGGTCTTCCAGCGCTTGAGGGCGGCGGCGAGCTCGTCGGCCTGGCCGTTCTCGAGGAGGAAGTTGATGCACTCGGTGGTGAACTTGCCCTGCGAGGTCTTGAGGAGGGCGAAGACGATCTCGCGCCACTCGAGCGGGTGGGTCTCCTTGACGAGGTCGAGGAAGCGGGACTGGAAGTGGACCGGGATCTTCTCGGCGATGGCGGTGAGGCCGCGGACCTCCTTGATCAGGTCGGACTGGGTCGGGTTGGCCGAGTGGTTGTCGTGGCCGAGGATCTTGGCGAGCTCGTCGCGGACAAAGGCGCCGTAGAGGCGCTCCGAGGAATCGAGCTGGTTGCTGTCGCGCACGGCCTCGGTGATGCCGGAGAGGACGGCGGCGAGGCTGGCCTTGGCCTCCTCCTTGATGGAGGCGGCGAGGAGGTCCTCGGCGAGGGAGATGCGGCGGCGGGCCGAGCGGGTGTTGGAGAACTCCTCCATGATCTCGGTCTCGGCGGACACGGGCTCGTCGCGGACGATGTAGGCCTCGGTCTTCTTGGCCGGGACGCCGACGCGCGGGTCCTTGACCAGCTGTTTTTTGACGTTGGAGAACCAGCGCTTGAACTTCTCCTCGCCCACGACCTGGGCGAGCACGATCTCGAGCTCGATGGCGCTGGCGGCCTTGCCCGGGTAGGCGGAAAGGGTGTCGATGACCAGCTGGACCGGATCATCCTCGATGAGCTCCTTGACCTTGGCCGCGTCGGTCTCCTTGCGTGCCAGAATGTGCTTGGCCGGAAGGACCTCCATGCTGGTGACGCAGAACACGGGGTCCATGCGGTGGGACTTCTTGCCCTTGAAATCGATCACCAGTTTCGAGTCGGACTCGTCGAACGACTTGATCTGGCCGAAACCCCAGCTCCGGTGGACGACGTAAGCGCCGGGTTCCATCGCCTCCAGTTTGGCTTTGGACGCCTTGAGGGCGGGGTGCTTGCTGACGATCGCGGAGATGGCTTCAGAATTCATAATTGCGTATCTAGTCGGTGAACCGATTAGTTGAGTGGATAATGGCAGAAGATGTCAAACAGGGTTTGGAGAAAGCCTCCGGCGCGTCGAAACCTACCTTCGGCGGCTGGGAAGCCGCGGTCGGCCTGACCGAGCGCTGGCTCGCCCGCTCCGAGCGGGTGGATGCGCTGCTGGAAGGACTTCCGTCAGCCCTGACCGGCCAGGAACGGGCCCGGGCCCAGCAGCTTTTCTACGGGGTCGTCCGCTGGTCGAGCCGGCTTGAGGCCGCCCTGTCCGGCCTGATGGCCCGGCCGCCCCGCACCAAGGTAAAGGCGGTGCTCGTGGTCGCCGGTTTTGAGCTTTTGGAAGGCGGTCCGGCCCTGACTGCCAAGGTCATCCACCACGCCGTGGAGAAGGCCAAGACCGTGTGCAGCGCCAAGGAGGCGGGCCTGGTCAATGCCGTGGCCCGCAAGCTGGCGCTGCGCCTGGCGGAAAAGCCGGCCGACGTCGCCACCGAGCTCGCCCATCCGGAATGGCTGGTCGGCCGCTGGACGCAGCAGTTCGGCGCCGCGACGACCCGCCAGCTGCTCGAATGGAACCAGCAGCCCGCGCCGGTCTATGCCCGCTGGCGCATCGACGCCCCGGTGCCCGAGTTTCTCGCGCCGACGAAGTGGCCCGGTTTTTATGAGGTGAAGGCCGGCAAGTGGGACGAGGTCCGCCGGCTCGCCAACGAAGGCGCGCTCTACGTGCAGGATCCGTCGACGCGGTTGTGCATCGGCCTGCTCGCGCCGCAGCCGGGCGAGGTCATCCTCGACGCCTGCGCCGCGCCCGGTGGCAAGAGCCTGTTCATCGCCGACACGATGAAGTCCGGCAAGGTCATCGCCCTCGACGAGCCCGCCGAGCCGGGCAAGGCCGACATCCGCCTCGTGCGGCTGAAGGAAAACCTTGCGCGGGCCCCGGCCGGCGTCGAGGTCGCCCAGGTCGAGGCCGACCTGCGGAAGGTGAACACCGTCTTCTACCGCAACCTCAACCTACCCGAGAGCTACGACGCCGTGCTGCTCGACGCGCCGTGCTCCAACACCGGCGTCATGCGCCACCGCATTGACGTGAAGTGGCGGCTGCAGGACGGCGACTTCGCGCGCCACGCCGAGGCGCAGCTCGAGCTCCTGCACGCCGCGGCGCGGCTGGTGCGGCCGGGCGGGCGCATCGTCTACAGCACCTGCTCGATCGACGGCCAGGAGAACGAACAGGTCATCAAGGCCTTCTTCGACAGCCGCGCCGGCGGGCCGTTCAAGCTCGAGGCCAGCGTGCAGGCCTATCCGTGGAAGGACGGCCACGACGGGGCGGGGGCGTTCCTGCTGAAGAAAAACAGTTGAGGGTTGGGGGCTGAGGGTTGAGAGCAACGACCAGTCTGGTCACTCAACTCTCAACCAATAACTTTCAACCGGCCGTGCGCAGCGCGGCCTATGGCACCAGTTCGAACACCGGCACCTCCACGTCGCTCTCCTTCGTGCCGGTGAGGAAGGTGTAGGTGATCTTCGCGGCGTCCTTCAGCAGCGCGGCATAGCGGTCGTGGCCCCATTTGTCGACGGGCTCGCCGTTGATGCGGACGCAGAGGTCGCCGGCCTGGATCGGGAGGGCCGCGGTGGGGGTGTCGGGGATGACGGTGAGCACGCGCCAATAAACCGGGGAGCGGGCGAAGGACAGGCCGGTGTGCCGGCGCGGTTCCATCGTGACGGGGCCGTCGGCCTGGTGGGTGAAGGTGACCTGGTTGCGCCGCTGGTCGAAGGTGAGGATGAAGTGCCGCAGGAACTCGCCGCCGATGGAGGAGAGCTGGTCGGTGAGGTCGACGATCGGTTGCGCGATGGTGTGGGCGCCGATGAGCACGTCCTGGCTGAGCCGGCCGGTGAGCTGGCGGCGGTCGCCCTGCAGCGAGGAGACAATGGTGCCGACCCGCGGACCGTGGGCGAAGCGAGGGTGCAGGCCGACGGGGTTCAGGCTGAGGCTGCCGTCGCTGCCGGAGTCGATGAGCACGATGAACGACTCGTTCCCCATCTGGATCGGGATGAGCGGCGTGCCCTGCTGGTTGTTGAAGGCGATGGTCGAGACGCGCGGCGTCTGCCGCGGCGGCGGGGCGAACGCGGCGGGGTAGGGTGCGATGACCAGGCGGGCCCCGGGATAATCCATCGTGAGCAGCGTGTTCCGGAAAAGCGGGAAGCCGATGATGCCGTCGATGCGCAGGCCGAGGTGGCCGGACAGGTCGGTGAAGTCGAAGACGAGGGCCGGCACGCGCTCAAAATGCGATTCGCCCAGGCTGAGCCGCCGCAGGATGATGGCCTCGAGCTCGGTCTGGCCGCCGTTGGCCGAGCGCACGCGGATCTTTTGCGGCGCGGCGCCGCGCTTCGGCTTCAGGGCCAGGGTCTTCGCCAGGGCGGGGGTGACGTAGGAGACGGTCGACCCGGTATCGATCAGGAAGCGGTAAACCTGGCCGTCGTCCTGCCGGCTCTCGATGACGAAAAAATTCGAGATGATGCGCGCCGGCAGCGTGGTGGCCTGGACCTCGACCACGGTGCGGCCCGGGGCGCGGCGGGAGACGGAGGAGCAGCCGGAAAAAACCAGAAGACAGAGGACGGAAGACAGAAGACCGAGGCGGGTCCGCCACGCGGCGGACCGATTTGAAATCTCAAATTTGAGATTTGAAATCATTTATGCGGCTGGGGCAGGGCGAGGCCGAGGAACAGCGGCAGCAGCAGGCCGGCGCCGGCCACGACGAAGGTTGCGGTGCCGCCGGCCTGGAAGAACAGCACGCCGGCGACCACCGGGCTGGCGGCGCGGGCGAGAAAGCCGAGCGAGCGGTAGATGCCCGTCACCCGGCCCTGCTCCTCCGGCGAGGCGTAGAGCGACACGAGCGAGGTCAGGCCGACGTTGGCGAAACCGGAGCCGATCGCGCAGAAGGTGAGCGTCACGAACATGAGCGGCGCGGAGCGGGCGACGCCGATGCTCAGGCCGAGGGCGATGAAGCTGAGCGCAAGCAGGCCGATGCCGGCGAGGGAGGAGCGTTTCTCGCCGAACCGCGGCACGGCCCGGCGCACCAGCAGGCCCTGCGTCAGGATCGACACCACGCCAAGGTGCACGAAGACCATGGTGAGCTGGCGCGGCGTGTAACTGAGCTGGTCGGCGGTGAAGAAGGCGATGGTCGTCTCGAAGAAGCTGAAGCAGAAGGTGACGAGAAAGCCGACGAGGTTGGCGCGGCGGAGCGTGTGGTCGGGCAGGGTGAAGAGGGCCCGCAGCGGGTTGCGGATGCGCGGCGCGAGGCCGGCGCCGCGTTTCTCCGGCGGCAGCGTCTCGGAGAAGCGGGCGTTGATCCAGACGAGATTGATGAGGCAGAGGGCGAAGGCGATACCCGCCGGCACGCTGAAGGGATGCACGCCCCACGCCGCCAGCCCGGGCCAGCGGTCGAGCAGGCTGAAGCCGGCGGTGAGTCCGCCGATGGCCGGGCCGGTGAGAAAGCCCAGCCCGAAGGCGGCGCCGACCACGCCCATGCCCTTGGCGCGGTTTTCGCGGGTGGTGACATCCGACACCGCGGCGATGGCGACGGCCAGGTTGCCGCCCATGATGCCGCTGACCACCCGGCTCAGGAGGAACAGGAGGAACGAGCTGCTGAAGAACAGGACGAGGAAGCTGAGCGCGTTGCCCGCGATGGTGACGAGCAGGACCGGGCGGCGGCCCACGCGGTCGGAGCGGGCGCCCCACACCGGCGAGAAGAGGAACTGCATGAGCGAGTAGACCGAGCCCAGCAACCCGGCGAAGAGCGCGCCGAGGGCCATCGCGGGGGCGTGCGTGGCGACGGCGATGGTCTGCAGGTGGGCGAAGATCGTCGCGAAGAGCCCCCCGATGCCCTCGTGGGCGATGTAATACTTCAGCAGCTCCGGCCCGAGCGGGAAGAAGATCGAGAAGCCGATCAGGTCGATGTAGAGCGTCAGGAAGATGACGCCGAGGGACAGCGGCTTGGCCCCGGCGGCAGGCGGGGCGGAGGGCGTGGAGGCGGCGGAGGAGCTCAAGAAGGGGCGAAGGTTGAGCGAAACAGGCGCGCGCGCAAAGCCTCTTTCACGCCCCGGCGGGATTAACAGGTTTTAGCGGAACCAGCCGTCCCGAGGCCGGTGATGTCTCAACCAGCGGGCGGCGGGAGCGTGGCCCGCACCTTCTTGGGCAGCTTGGCCACGACCAGGTCGTAGCTCCGCCGGATCCGGGCGGACAGGTCCTTTTCGGGGAAGACGTCGAGGTCGCCCACGCGGACCCAATGGCGTTTGGCGCAGTAGGGGGCCTGGATGACCCCGTCGATCCCGGTCAGGTCGTCGAACTCGTCCGGTGTGCATTTGAAGATGACGCCGTCGATCACCCCGGCATCGAGCACGATCAGGAAGAACATCTTGCCGGCGACCTTGAAGACGAGGCACTCGCCCCATTGCTTGACCACGGTGGTCCGGGGCAGGCCGAGCGCGAAGTTTCGCAGGCGGTCGAGGCGCATGGGCGCCGGGCTTCAGAGCTTATACGGCAGGGGGAACCGCGCGGTCAGGGCGAGGACCTGCTGTTTCGTGCTGGCGAGGACGGCGGCTTCCTCGGGCTTGCCGATCGCGCTGAGCACGCCGTCGATGAGGCCGGCGATGGTGTCCATGTCGGCCTCGCGCAGGCCGCGGGTCGTCATGGCCGGCGTGCCGAGGCGGATGCCCGAGGCCTGGAAGGGCGAGCGGGTCTCGAAGGGCACGGTGTTCTTGTTGCAGGTGATGTTGGCCTTATCGAGGGTTTCCTGCGCGACCTTGCCGGTGAGCTCCGGGAACTTGGCACGGAGGTCGACGAGCATGAGGTGGTTGTCGGTGCCGCCGGAATTGATCTTGTAGCCGCGCTTCACCATGGCGGCGGCGAGGGCCTTGGCGTTGGCGATGACCTGCCCGCTGTAGGCCTTGAACTCCGGCTTGAGGCACTCGCCGAAGCACACGGCCTTGGCGGCGATGACGTGCATGAGCGGGCCGCCCTGGCCGCCAGGAAACACGGCGGAGTCGATGGCCTTCGCGTGGGCCGCCTTGCACATGGTGAGGCCGCCGCGCGGCCCGCGCAGCGTCTTGTGCGTGGTGGTCGTGACAAAGTCGGCGTGCGGGAACGGCGAGGGGTGGTGGCCGGTGACGACGAGGCCGGCGATGTGCGCGATGTCGGCGAAGAGATAGGCGCCGACCGAGCGGGCGATTTCGCCCATGCGGGCGAAGTCGATGATGCGCGAGTAGGCGCTGGCGCCGACCGTGATCATCTTCGGCTTCTCGCGCTGGGCGACGGCGGCGAGCTCGTCGTAGTCGATCAGGCCGGTGTCCTCGCGGACGCCGTATTGGACAAACTGGTAGAGCTTGCCGGAAAAGTTGGCCGGGTTGCCGTGGGTGAGGTGGCCGCCGTGGCTGAGGTTCATGCCGAGGATCTTGTCGCCCGGCTGGAGGACGGCGGTGTAGACGGCGAAGTTGGCCTGGGAGCCGGAGTGCGGCTGGACGTTGGCGTGCTCGGCGCCGAAGAGCTTCTTGGCGCGCTCGATGGCGAGGGTCTCGACCTTGTCGACCTGCTCGCAGCCGCCATACCAGCGCTTGCCCGGGTAACCCTCGGCATACTTGTTGGTCAGCGTGCTGCCCATGGCCTCGAGGACGGCCGGGTAGGTGAAGTTTTCCGAGGCGATGAGCTCGATATGGCTCGACTGGCGGGCGAACTCGCCGGCGATGACGGCGTAGACCTCGGGATCAAGCTGGGCAAGGGGGGTGGCGTTGAGGGACATTGCGGTGGGCGGAATGAAGATTGTGGATGAGAAGCCTGCCTCAAGGCAGCCCGCTAATCCGCAATCCGCAATCCGAAATCCCGGCTTACCGTGTCACGCCTTGGCGGTGAGCTTCTTGAGGAAAGCCATGATGCTCGGGATGGCCTCGACCATCTCGTCGCGGGCGGCCTCGTAGACCTTGAGCGGACCGCCGTAGGGGTCGCCGATTTCCCGGTCAGCCGGGGCCGGCATGAACTCGCGGAAAAGGTGCAGGTTGGCCGGGGCGGGGCGCGCCCGCATGCGGATGATGGCCCGGTGCGACTCGGTCATGCCGAAGACCACGAGCGAGTTGTCGAGCAGCTCCTGGGTGAGCGCCTGGGCGCGCAGGCTGCTGATGTCGATGCCGGCCTTCTTGAGGGCGACGATGGAGTTTTCCGAAATGGGCTCGCCGGGGCGGGCGGCGACGCCGGCGGAGACGACCTTGAGGGACTTGAGCGGCTCGGGCTGGCCGGCGAGCGCGTGCTTGAGCAGACCCTCGGCCATCGGGCTGCGGCAGATGTTGCCGGTGCAGACGACGAGGATGTGGCCGGGTTTGGGCATGCGCGGCGTCAGGTTGACGACAACGGTTGCCGGGTCAACTGCGGGGCTTCAGCGCCAGCAGGGCCCGGTGCAGGTGGACGGCGCGCTGGAGCACGCGATCGGTCAGGGTGACCGGCTTTTCCGCGGCGCCGGCGGGAGGCGCAATCGTGGGGTCGGGCGTGGGCGGAGGCATCGCATCCGGGTTGCCGCTTTTGAACTCCTGCACGAGGGACGCCTCGTCGAAGCGCTCCTTCTCGATCTTGCCGGAGATGAGCTGTGTGAGCGCCGTGCCGGCCTCAAGGGCGTCGTAGGCGCGGCGGTCGGTGGCGGCGTCGGTCTGGACGACGACCTTGGGCGCGGGCAACGAGCCGGCGGCGCCGAGGGTCAGCGCCGGGGACGCGCTGATGACCGGGCCCAGCGCCGGCGGGGTCGCCGGGCTGACGAGGATGAAGAGCAGGGTGTTGGCCGAGCGGCCGGCGAGGGCGGTCTTCAGCGCCGCGGCCGACTCGTCGTTGGCGGTGGCGTAACGCAGGTCGAGCACCAGCGCACCGGTGCCGGGCACGGCCTTGCGCAACGTAACCTCGGAGTCGGCGACCGAGTGGACGCGCAGGTAAGACAGGCCCTGGCCGAGGTCGGTCAGCTCGGTCCCAGAGGACAGAAGGCAGAGGACGGAGAACAGAAGGATGAGGCGCTTCATTTCCGGTTGAGCTGTTTGGCGCCGATGTCGCGCCGGTAATATTTGTTCGCCCACTGGATCTCGTCGCAAGCGGCGTAGGCGCGCGCGGCGGCCTCGCGCAGCGTTGGTGCCAGCGCCGTGACGCCGAGCACGCGGCCGCCGTTGGCGGTGAGCTGGCCGGCGGCATTCCTCGCCGTGCCCGCGTGGATGACGGCGGTCTGCGCCGGCAGTTTTGACGGGAGCTCGATCACGTCGCCCTTCGGGAATTTGTCGGGATAGCCCTTGGCGGCGACGACCACGCACAGCGCATAGTCGGGCTTCACCGCGAGCTTGAAGCCCTTGAGTTCGCCGCGGGCTGCGGCCCAGAGCAGCTCGAGCAAATCAGAGTCGAGGCGCGGCAGCACGACCTGGGTCTCGGGGTCGCCGAAGCGGGCGTTGTATTCGATCACGCTCGGGCCGGTGGGTGTGAGCATGATGCCGATGAAGAGCGTGCCGCGGTAGACCATGCCCTCGTCGGCGATGGCATTGACGGAGGGGTGGACGATCTCGTGCTCGATGCGGGCGAGCAGGGCCGGGGTGACGACCTCGGCGGGCGAGTAGGTGCCCATGCCGCCGGTGTTCGGGCCAGTGTCGCCGTCACCGATGCGCTTGTGGTCCTGCGAGGTCGGCAGGATGACGTAGTCGCGGCCGGACACCACAACGAGGATCGAGGTCTCCTCCCCGAAGAGGCAGTCCTCGACGAGAATCTGGCTGCCGGCGGAACCGAATTTGTTGCCGGCCAGCATGTCGCGGACGGCCTCCTCGGCCTCGCGCAGGTTTTGGGCGACCACGACGCCCTTGCCGGCGGCGAGACCGTCGGCCTTGATGACGATCGGCGCCCCGCGGCGGCGCACGTAGTCGATGGCTGGATCGACCTGCGTGAAGATGCCGGCGGCGGCCGTCGGGATCTTATGCTTCAGCAGGATTTGCTTGGTGAAGGTCTTCGAGGCCTCGAGCCGCGCGCCGTCGGCTTTCGGGCCGTAGGCCGTGATGCCGGCCCGGGTGAGCGCGTCGACCAGCCCGAGCGACAGCGGCACCTCGGGGCCGACGACGACGAACTCCACTTTCTCGCGCTGTGCCAGCGCGACGAGCCCGGCGATGTCCTCGACGGGCACCGGGAAGCACGCGACGTCGGCCGCGATGCCGGCGTTGCCCGGCGCACACAGGATGCGCGGTTTGGCCGGCGAGGCGGCGAGGGAGCGGACGAGCGCGTGTTCGCGGCCGCCGGAGCCGACGACGAGGACGGAGGGGGAAAGGACCATTGGTTATTGGTGATAGGTGATGGGTTATCGGTGGGAAGGATTATTTCAGCCGACCCATGACCTATGACCCATAACCCTCACAAGACCTGCAGCGTCTTGCGGTAGAAGCGCACGACCTCGTCGGGGTCGTCGGTGAAGAGGAGGTAGTCGGTCATCCAGGCCGGGGCGCGTTTGGTGCCGATCATGGTCTTCACCTGGCGGCGGAGGTCGCCCCAGAACTTGGCGTTGAAGAACACGTAGGGCACGCGCGGGCGGATGCCGAGCTTGAGGTTGCACATCTCGATGCCGATCTCCTCGAGGGTGCCGACGCCGCCGACGTTGAAGATGCAAAAATCCGCCGCCTCGAACCATTTCTGGCGGAAGTGGCGCGACGATTCCTGGAAGGTGTTGAAGAAGTCCACGCCGAGTTCGGGCGGCTGGGCCTCAAGCTCGAGGAAGCAGGCGCCGGTGAGCGCGCCCTTGCTGCGGGCCTGGTCGGTGGCGAGGCGCATGACGCCGCCGCCGCCGCCGGTGAGCACGCCGACGTTGGGGCCGATGAAGCCGGTGAGCTGCTCGACGAGGCGCGTGATGCGCTCGGTGTCCGCCGCCTCGATGCCGACGGCCGAGCCGTAGAAGGCGAGGATGGTGGTCTCCTGGAACTTGCGCGCCATCTCCTCGCGGACGAAGAAGCCGTGGCCCTTCTTGTAGGTGTGGACGTAGAGGTCCTTCGTCCCGACGTCATACCAGTAGACCGAGATGCCGATGGCGTGGAAGGTGTCGAGGCGCGCGTGGGCGTTGCTCGAGAGGAAGTAGCCGTGGGTGCGGGAGGCCTGGCGGAAGATGATGCGCTTCAGCTTCACGTCGCCGATGCGGGTGATGAGCTCGATGTGCTCCAGCAGGTCGGGGAAGTAGTCGATGATCAGCGTGTCGGCGTCGGCCGGCGCGTTGTCGAGCGCCTGGATCATGGTGCGGCTGCCGACGGGGCAGGCCTCGCCCTCGAGGAACTTCTTGAGATCGTCGTTGGCGCGGACGAGCACGGCGCGGTTCTCCATCGTGGCGCTCTGGCCGCGGACGGTGATCTGGGTCTTGGGTTTCGCCGCGGCGGTGACCAGCGGCGGGTTTTCGTCGAGGCACTTGAACAGGCTCGTGGCGGTCGAGAGGAGGCGCTGGCGCTTCTTGGTGAGGGTCTTGACCTCGGGGTCGGTGAACGGCGGCGCGCGGAAGATGTCGACCGAGACCATCGGGTTCACCACCGGCTGGTCGCCGGTGTTGTAGATCTCGAGCATGACATTCGTGCCGAAGGTCTTGATCGGGTCGAGCAGGACGGCCGAGGTGTGGAGGCCGAAGTTGCCCTCGCCCTGGTTGAGGACGACGAAGTGCTCCTTCAGATACATGGAGCAGCTGGTCAGGATGCCGGAGCGCGGCGGGATGGTGAGCGGCGAGGCGTCGTGGCGGACCTGGACCTTGTCGAGGAAGGAGCGGCCGGCGTTGCCGCTGACGATGTGCTCGAAGTTCAGACGCTGGAGCTTGGGCGAGAGCGTGTAGCTGACCTGGTGCGGCGTGAGGAAGACGCGGCCGCGGGAGTCGATGCTGATGGTGTTGGGCAGCTTGAGGTCGTTGTTCTGGATGGCGGCCCAGATCTCGGCGGTGGAGAGCTTGGCGGCGGCGGGCGCGTAAAAGAGGCGGCCGACCGGCGTGCCGGGGCGCAGGAGTTTCTTCCAGTAGGCGGCGTTGGGAAAATTGGAGTCGTAGATGAAGGCGTCGGCCTCGAGCAGCAGGCGGTTGCCGTCGACGGTGGGCGTGCCGCGGAGGTGCATCTCGATGCCGATGCGGGCGAGGGAGCTGCGCTCGGTGAAGTGGATCTCGGCGAGGCGGGCTTTCACGAAGTCCATCTCGGCGGGGTGGCGCGGCCAGAAGGCGAGGGTGAGGGCGGCCTTGTCGCCCTTGCTCTTGACCGTCAAAATCTGGCCGTCGGTGCTGTGCCAGAATTGGTTTTCGTTCATGGGATTGGCAAGTTTGGGGAGGTTGACGGGGCTGACAAGCCCGCGCTTCGGGGGGGCGGAATCACGGCGGGTTGCCGCCTAAGGGGTTGATTTTTCCCGGGCGGGTGGGCAATTTCGCGCCTTTTACGGCACAAAACCACCCGGGCCGTTTCCCAACCGGGCTTACCTCCTCGCAATGAAATTCATGTCCCAAGTCAGTGCAGCCCTCGTCACCCTGGGCCTGCTCACCGCCGCTTCCGCGCAGGAACCGGTCAAGTTCACGATCCCCGGCGCCTCGGCGCCGGCCGCCCAGCCCGCCGCTCCGGTCAAGACGCCGGCCGCCCCGGCGGCGCCCGCCGCGGCCCCGGCCGCGCCCGCGGTCAAGTTCACCGAGGCCCAGCTGATGGAGGCCGTCGGCGACATCTTCGTGCTGCAGAGCCGCCTTGCGATCCAGGTGCAGGCGCTGGAGTTCACCCCGGCCCAGAAGGACGCCCTGCTGCGCGGCATCACCCTCGCGGTGGGCGGCAAGGAGCTGCCCTATGATGCGCAGCAGATCCAGGCCCAGCTGCAGGAGTTCATGGGCAAGAAGCAGGAAGCCTTCATGACCAAGCTGCGCATGCAGAACCTGGCGGAGGGCACGGCCTTCTTCACCAAGCTCAAGGAGAACAAGAACGTCGTGGAGCTGCCCAGCGGCCTCCGCTACGAGATCCTCAAGCCCGCCACCGGCGCCCCCGGCAAGCCCGGCCAGGTGGCGACCATCCACTACACCGGCGCGCTGCTGAGCGGCCAGGTGTTCGACAGCTCGGTCGAGCGCAAGGAGCCGCTCGAGCTGCTCCTGCAGGCGGCCAATGGCACCAACCCCAACGGCGCGATGCCCGGCATGGTCGAGGGCCTGCTGAAGGTCGGTGTCGGCGGCAAGGCCCGCCTCTACATCCCGCCCTCGCTGGCCTACGGCGACGACGGCTTCCAGGGCATTCCTCCCGGCGCCACGCTCATCTTCGACGTCGAGGTGCTCGGCGTGAAGGACGCGCCGAAGGAAGCCCCGGCCGCCAAGTAAGCCGCGCGCGGCGCGACGCTTTCAACGCCTCCCCGACCGGGAGGCGTTTTTTTTGCGGCTGTTTTGCCGGTGGCCCGCGGGCGGGCTAAGCTGCACGAATCGGCCTGCGTCGCGGCCACGGCCGACAAGAGCGCGCAACCTACATGGTCGCCCGCAGGTCCGCGACGAAACGGTCGACCGCCTCAGGCGGCGTGGCCCACGAGCACATCAGCCGGTGGCCGTGCTCGCCGATGAAGCGGTAGAAGTGCCAGCCGCGCGCTGTCAGCGCCGCAACCGTGGCGGGCGGCAGGTCGACAAAAACTCCGTTGGCCTCGGGCTCGGCGAGGAGCCTGATCCCGGGCAACCCGCGCAAGCTCGCGGCGAGCCGGCGCGCCATGGCGTTGGCGTGCGCGGCGTGCCGCAGCCAGGCGCCGCCTTCGAGCATCCCGCACCACTGGGCGGCGGCAAAACGCATCTTCGAGGCGAGCTGGCCGGCCTGCTTGACGCGATACTCAAACTCGCGGGCGTGCTCCCGGTTGAAAAAGACGACGGCCTCGGTCGAGTTCATGCCGCCCTTGGTGCCGCCGAGGCAGAGCACGTCGACGCCGGCGCGCCAGGTGAAGTCGGCCGGGGTGATCCCGCGGGCGGCAAGGGTGGCGGCGGTGTTGGCGAAGCGCGCCCCGTCCATGTGCACGGCGAGCCCGTGTGCTTTCGCGACGGCGGCCAGCGCGCGCACCTCGTCGGGCGTGTAGAGCGTGCCCCATTCGGTGGCCTGGGTGAGGGAGAGCGCGCCGGGTTTCGGGTAGTGGATGCCGTGGCCGCGGGCCAGGACCGGGGCGAGCGCGCCGGGCGCGAGCTTGCCGTGCGGCCCGGCGATGGGGATGACCTTGCTGCCGCCGGTGAAAAATTCCGGCGCGCCGCACTCGTCCGTGTCGACGTGCGAGACCTCGTGGCAGATGACGCTGTGGTGGCTGCGGCAGAACTGGGCCAGCGCCAGCGCGTTGGCCGCGGTGCCGTTGAAGACGAAGAAAACCTCGCACTCGGCGGCAAGGAGCTCGCGGATGTGTTGCTTCGCGCGGGCCGTCCATGCGTCGTCGCCATAGGACGGCACGGTGCCGGCGTTGGCGGAGGTGAGCGCGGCCAGGGCCTCGGGGGCCAGTCCGGCGGTGTTGTCGCTGGCGAAGGTGTAGTCGGGGGCGGCGGACATGGCGCGGACAGCGTGCCGTTTTTTGCGCGGTTTGAACAGGGCGAAGTAGGACGGAACGCGCACTTGCGCCCGGGAGTCCCGCGGTGTTCGTTCAGACCCGACGAATGACTCCGCCGGACACCAACCTCTACCTTGTGGGCTTCATGGGCACGGGCAAAAGCACCGTGGGCCGGCAGGTCGCCAAGCAGCTGGGTTTCCGGTTCCTCGACAGCGACCACGAGATCGAGCGGGCCCAGGGCAAGCCGGTGTCGAGGATCTTCGCCGAGGAGGGGGAGGCGCATTTCCGCGCGCTCGAGCGCGGGTTCATCGAGGGCGGCCACCCGACGGGGCGGTGCGTTGTCGCCTGTGGCGGCGGGCTGGTCGTGCCGCCGGGGATGCTGGAGCTGCTGCGAAGCCGCGGCGTGGTCGTCTGCATGCACGCGCCCATCGAGACCATCCTGCAGCGCACGATGCACACCAGCCACCGGCCGCTGCTGCAGGTGGACAACCGCGAGCAGCGCCTGCGGGAACTCTACGCCCAGCGGGAGGAAATCTACCGGCGGACCGGCACGATGGTGCTGACCGACAGCCGGCCGCTGCGGGAAATCGCCGGGCACGTGCTGCGGGTCTACCGGCTCGAGGCGGCGCATTTCAAAAAATGACCGGGCAGGCAGGGCCGCGGATCGAGGGGCCGGCGCGCGAGGCGCTGCGGGCAAGGTTGCGGTCGCTCGGGTTCGACGAGGTGCGCTTTGCCGCGGCGGAGGCGGAAGCCGGCGCCGGGTTGCGCGACTGGCTGGCGGCCGGCCTGCACGCCGACATGGCCTGGATGGAGCGCACGGCGGAGAAGCGCGCGCAGGCCGGCCTGGTGCTGCCGGGCGTGCGGTCGGTGATCCTGCTCGGGGTGAACTATTGGAGCGATGGGTTGGGCGTGAAGAATCACGGGAGCAGGCCGGTGTGGGCGCGCTACGCCCTGCACGAGGATTACCACGACACGATGAAACCCGGGCTCGAGGCGGCGGGCCGCGTGCTCGAGGAACTGGCCGGGGTCACGGCGGCGGACTACCGCTACTACGTGGACACCGGCCCGGTGCTGGAACGCGGCTGGGCGGCGCGCAGCGGCCTCGGGTTCCGCGGCAAGAACGCGATGCTGATTTCCAAGCAGCACGGCAACTGGCTGTTCCTCGCGTCGATCCTCACCCGGGTGGAGATCGCGCCGGACGAGCCGCTGCGCAAGACCAGCCGGCCGGCCGCGGAGGGTGAACCTGCCGGGTTGCTCTGCGGCAAGTGCACGCGCTGCCTCGACGCGTGCCCGACCAACGCCTTCCCCGCGCCCGGCGTGGTGGATGCGCGGCGCTGTATCTCCTACCAGACGATCGAGAACAAGGGCATCATCCCGCGCGGGCTGCGCGCGGGCATCGGCACGCATGTCTACGGCTGTGACATCTGCCTGGAGGTGTGCCCGTGGAACCGGTTTGCGCAGGCCGGCCGCCACCTGCTGCTGGCGGCGCGCCATGATCTGGCGGAACTGACCCTGGTGGAACTGCTCGGGTTGACGCCGGCACGCTTCGCGGAGGTCTTCCGGCGCACGGCCATCAAGCGGCTGAAGCTGACCGGCCTGTTGCGCAACGCCTGCGTGGTCGCGGGCAATGCCGGCGACGCCACCCTGTTGCCGGCGCTCGTGAAACTCGCCGCCCACGAGTCGGCCGTGGTGCGGGCCCACGCGGTGTGGGCGGTGCGGCAGATCGCAAAGGACGCTGCGCACGGGTTGCTGGCGGACACGCGCTCCCGGGAAACCGACCCGGCGGTATTGGCGGAATACGCCTAATCGTCCGGGGTGGAACGCGGCCTCCGACCGCGTTTTCAGGACCGGCGGATGGAAACCAAGGTTGCTTTTGCGCGGCTCCACCAACCCGGCCGGAGGCCGGGTTCCACCTTGCTGCGTCCTACTTGAACGCCGCCTTCATCTTCGTCGCAAAGTCCGGGGGCGGGCGGACGGGCTCGCCTTTCTTGTTGATGAAGGCGTGGGTCGTGAAACCTGTCACAAGCAGTTCCTCGCCGCGGCGCACCTCGTATTCGAGGTGGATCCGCAGCATCGGGCGCTCCTTGAGCCGCGTGATCACGGTCACGACGTCGTCGTAAAGCGCGGGCTTGAAGAACTTCGTGCCGAGTTCGATGACCGGCAGGCGGTAGCCCTGGGCCTCAAGTTCACGGTAGGGCAGGCCGCATTCCTTGAGCAGGGTGGTGCGGCCGACCTCGAACCAGGGCAGGTAGCTGCCATGATAAACGATGCCCATCATGTCGGTCTCGGCGTAGCGGACGGTGATGGCGGTGCGCGATTCGAGCATGGGGATCAGTCTACTGGCGAAGCGGGCGGTTGTCCAAACAAGGATAGCGCGGAATCGGGCCAGGTGTGCGCACGAGCGCGGGCGCGGCCGGCGTCGCCGAGGCGGCGGCGCAGGGCCGGGTCGCCGAGCAGCCGCGCAAAGGCGGCGGTGAGCGCGGCGCCGTCGCCGGGCGCGACGAGCAGGCCGGTCTCGCCGTCGATGACGGCCTCGGGCACGCCGCCGATCGCATGGGCGACGACGGGCAGGCCGTGAACGCCGGCCTCGAGGTAGACGAGCCCGAAGCCCTCGACGCTGTGCCGGTGCGGCATGCTGGTCATCGCAAAGATGTCCGCCTGCGCGTAGATCGCACCGAGCTTTTCGTCGGGGATATCGCCGAGGAACTTGACCGGAAAGTCGGCGCGGGCGGCCGCGGCGGTCAGCGCGGCGGCGTAGTTCTCCTTGTTGTGCCCGCCGACCAGCCAGTATTCGACCCGGTCGCGCAGGGCATCGGGGAGGGCCTGGAGGGCGGCGATGACCTCGCGCTGGCCCTTGCGGGGATTGAGGCGGGCGACGGTGAGGATGACGACCTTCCGGCGGTTCGGGGTGGCCGGGGCCTCCACCGCCAGGTCGGTGCGCAAGGCGCCGGGGGTGAGGACAACCTTGGCGGCGGCCTCGGGAAATTTTTGCTGCAGCAGGTTGCGGGCGTAAGCGCTGACCACGCTGATGCGCGCGGCCTTCCGGAGCAGGTGCGAGGTGCTCCAGCGGAGCAGCCAGCGCGACGCCAGGCGCTGGATCTCGGAGCCATGGAAGGTCAGCATCAGCCGCGCCGGCCGGAGGCTGTCGAAATACTGCAGGAGCAGCATCGCCAGGAGCGGGCCCGGTTCGGGGATGTAGAGGGTGGCGGCCTGGAGGCGGTCGCGGTGTGCCATGAGTTCGCGCGCCATGCGCCACTGGCTGAGCAGGCTGTGGTCTCCGGTCAGCGGCAGCCTCCGCACCTCGAAGGGCCAGGCGGGCTCCGCAACGCCGGGAGGCAGGGCGGGGGCCCAGACTTCGATCTCGTAACCCAGCTGCCGGGCGGCCCGGGCCATTTCAGCCGCATAGACCGCAATGCCTCCGCGGTGGGGGTGAAACTCGTGCGTTACCAACACCAGATGCCGGCTCGGCGCGTCGGGAGGACTGCTGGAAGCGGGAAGCTGCATCGACCGGATATTGAATGGAGGAAACCCTTTCCTTAATTGTCAGTCTGAGGGACGGAAGCCGGCATGTGGCCGCGCAAGCAACAGCAAGTCAACAGGCTAAATTACCCCAAGACGGGGCAAAGGCCCGGCTTTCTCCGGGGATTTTTTGGGTTTACATACTTGTGAGCTTTAACTTACCTGATTCTCTAATGGCACAGGCAGTAAACAATTCTTCGGGTATTCCGCTCAAACCGTTCACGCCCGAAGATGATGCAAATCTACGCGAGGCAATTAAGCGCTGCTCGGCAGCGACTTATGAGGCCGCTGCGCAGTTTCGCAAAACCGGAAACACCGAGCACCTGCCGGCCATTGTCTTGGGTATCATCGAGCGTTATGTGGAACCCGATCTCCGGGCCAAATTGAAGGATGCCGATGATGATCTGCGCATTATCGAGGATCTGGGCATCGATTCCCTGACCATGATGGAAATCGTCATCCTCGTGGAGGATGTGCTCCAGATGACGATCAACAACGAGGAGCTGCGCCACCTGCGCACCGTCGGCGACGTGAAGACCTTCATCGAGTGCAAGGTCCGCGGCCTGCCCCTGCCGAAGCCCACCAAGTTCATCCCGATCGAGCAGATCATCTCGGTCATGCCGATCCAGCCGCCCTTCCTGTTCCTGGGCGAGGCCTCGGTCAGCGCCCACGGCGCCAACGCCAAATACAAGATCAGCGGCCAGGAATTTTTCCTGCAGGGCCACTTCAAGGACAACCCCGTGCTGCCGGCCTCCATCATGCTCGAGGCGCTCGGCCAGCTCGCCGTTCTCTTCCTGCTCGAGGGCCAGGTCGGCGAGGCCGGCAAGGTCGTCGATCACCGCACCATTTTCTTCACTTCCTGCGAAGGCGTCCGCTGTCACCGCGTCTGCAAGCCGGGTGACGTGCTCAGCCTCTCCATCAAGCCCAAGCGCCTCAAGTCGCCGCTCGCGACCTTCGAGGGCCAGATCCGCGTGGGCCAGGAGAAGGCGGCCATCGCCGAGGAAATCACGCTGACCTTCGCGTTCGCGGAAGAAGTCGCCCAGCCGGCGGCGCAGGACCAGCCGGTGACCGCGGTCGCCGCGGCTCCCGCCAAGGCCGCCGTCAACGCCTGAGCCCCTTGGCCGGTCGGCCCCCTGATGGCTGCGGCAGTTGACCACGCCCGCAAAAGCGCTTTGATACGCGCAGCCTGACGCCGGCCCCCTGCTGTGCCGTCGGGACCTAACACGACATGCGGAAAGTCTACATCACCGGCCTCGGCTTCATCACCAGCATTGGCAACGAGGCGGCCGCCGTGGCGGAGAGCCTGCGCGAGTTGCGGCACGGCATGGTGCAGTATCCGCCCTTCCAGAAGGCCGACGTGCCGGTGAAGGTGGCGGCCCCGATCCGGGATTTCACCACGGACACGACCGACCAGGAGGACTGGATCTTCCCGGCCCGCTACAACATCCGCCGGGAAACGCTGCGCGGCATGGCCCCGCACGGGATCTATTCCTACTGCGCCATGCAGCAGGCCGTCGAGGACGCCAAGCTCACCGAGGCCGACTGGTCCAACCAGCACACCGGCCTCTACGCCGCCTCCGCCGGCTCCCCGTTTCTGCTCGGCCACCACTTGGAGAAGATGCGCAAGCAGGGCGTCATGCGCTGCCCGCCGCTCGGGGTCGTCGCCTCCATCTCGGGCACGGTCAACTTCAACCTCGTCTCGCAGTTCAAGATCAAGGGCGCCTCGACCGGCTTCTCCTCCGCCTGCGCCTCGTCGGCCCACGCGCTGGGCTTCGCCTATGACGAGATCGCGCTCGGCCGGCAGAAGCGCATGTTCGTCGTCGGCGCGGAGGACGGCAACGTCGAGAGCATCCTGCCCTTCGCCGGCATGCGCGCGCTCTCGCTGCAGACCGACCCCTCCATCGCCTCGCGGCCGTTCGACGTCGCGCGCGACGGTTTCGTCGGCACCGGCGGCGCCACCGTGCTGGTGCTGGAGAGCGAGGAGGAAGTCGCGCGCCGCAAGCCCAAGGTTTATTGCGAGGTCGCCGGCTGGGGCCAGGCCTCCGACGGCCACAATGTCGCCATTTCACACCCCGAGGGCACCGGCCTGCGCATGGCGATCGAGAACGCCCTGAAATATTCCGACACCACCGCCGAGCAGGTGGACTATGTCAACGCCCACGCCACCTCGACGCCGATCGGCGACATCTCCGAGGCCCGGGCGCTCAAGGCGATCTTCAAGAATTCCCCGACGCGCCCCGCCATCAGCAGCACCAAGGCGCTGACCGGCCACGGCCTGTCCCTGGCCGGCGCGATGGAGGCGGCCTTCTGCGCCCTCGCGATCAAGGAGGGCTTCATGCCCGGCTCGGCCCACATCACCAAGCTCGACCCGGCCTGCGAGGGACTGAACATCATCCGCGCCACCCTGCCGCACCGGCCGCATGTCGTGCTCAGCAACAGCAGCGGCTTCGGCGGGGCCAATGTCGCCCTCGTGTTCAAGAGCGCGACCTGAGCCGGCCTCTCCCCGCATGAGTCCGCCGCTTTCCGCCCGCTATCGCACCGCTTTTGTCACGGGTGCGAGCACGGGCCTCGGGCTGGCCTTCACCGAGATGCTGCTGGCCTCGGGCGTCGAGGTTTGGGGCACGGCGCGCGATGTCTCGCGGCTGAAGGTGGTCCACGCGAAATTCCACCCCGTCGCCCTCGAGCTTGGCGACGGGCCGGCGGCGGAACGCGCCTTCCAGGCGGCGGACCAGGCGGCCGGCGGCTTCGACCTCGTGATCAACAACGCCGGCTTCGGCGCCTTCGGTTCCTTCGCCCACACCGACTTTGCCGTGTGGGAGGAGCAGCTGCGCGTGATGCTCGTCAACACCGCGCGCCTCAGCCACGCCGCGCTGCGCGGCATGCTCGCGCGGAAAAACGGCGCGCTGGTCAACATCTCCTCCATCGCCGGCGAGTTCGGCATGCCCTATCAGGCCGTCTACAACACGACCAAGGCCGGACTCTCCGCCCTCAACGAGAGCCTCATGTATGAGGTGAAGGGCACCGGGGTCATCGTCATCGATTTCCGTCCGGGCGATTTCCGCACCGACTTCGAGGGTTCCGTCCGCCGCCCGGCGCAGACCGGCGCGGATGCGCTGCAGACCGGGCGCATGGCACGGGTCTGGCAGGGGTTCACGGCGATGATGCGGACCGGCCCGGCGCCGGCGGAGGCCGCCGCGGACCTGCATGACGCCCTGCTGCGCGGTTGCAGCGGCACGGTGCGCACGGGCCGTTTCTTCCAGGCCGTGCTCGGGCCCTTCCTCGCGCGGTTCGGCTCGCTGGCGTTGAAACGCCGGATCCAGGAAAAATATTTCGGCCTCTAACATGCCCCGCGTCCGCATCCTTGTCCTGACTTCCAGCACCGGCGCCGGCCACGACACCCGGGCGCAGGCCTTCGCCGAGTGGTGCTTCGAGCTCTACCGGCACGATGTGGACGTGCGCATCGAGCAGATGCTCGAGAAGTCGTCCGGCTTCTTCAAGCTGGGCGTCGATTTCTACAACTGGATCCAGAAAAAATCCCCGTGGATCCACAAGGCCTTCTTCCTGTTCGTCGAGCTGCTCAGTTTCCTCAACCGGCGCTCGGTCAGCTTCGGCCGCGCCTACTACGAGCAGGTCCTCCGCGAATACCGGCCGCACCTGGTGTTCAGCGTGCATGACTGCCTCAACCGCGGCTATTTCCAGATGGCGCGGCGGGTCCTCGGGGCGGACAAGGTGCGCTGCGCCACCTACTGCGGCGAATTCTCGGGCGGCTTCGGCTACAGCGTCAACTGGGTCGAGCCCAGCGCCGACCTCTATGTCGCCCGCACCGACACCGGCCGGGACTACGCCGTGAAGCTCGGCATGCCGCGCGAGCGCACGCGCGTCCGCGGCCACCTGATGCAGCCGCGCCAGCACACCGAGGTGCTGAAGGCGGAGGCGCGCACGGCCTTCATCGAGGAGCGGCTGGAGCTGCGTTCCGACCTGTTCACCGTCTTCCTCGCCACCGGCGGCAACGGCGCCAACAACCACCTCGACCTGCTGCCCAAGCTGCTGCCCTTCGCCGACCGCGTGCAGGCGGTCGTCATCTGTGGCAGGAACCGCGAGGCCTACAACCAGCTCGTGCACTGGCGCACCGAGCACCCGGAGTTCCATTGCTTCGTCGACGGGTTTTCCGACGAGGTGCACCTGTTGATGCAGGTCAGCGACGCCATCGTCACGCGCGGCGGCACAACCACCTGCGCGAAGGCGCTGCATTTCAGCTGCCCGATCATCTTCAACGCCATCGGCGGCATCATGCCGCAGGAGGAGCTGACGGTGAAATATTTCCGCAACGGCGACGGCGCCGAGCTCATCGCCAACGCGGCGGACTTCGAGCGCGTGATCACCGCCTGGATGGAAAACCGCCGGAGCTACGACCGCCTGCGGACCAATTTCCTCAAGCTCCGCTACGACGAGGACCCGACGACCGTCGTGCGCGAGCTGGTCGACCTGGCCCAGGAAGCCTCAGGCACCTCGCTGCAGGCCGGCCCGTTCCCGCCGAAACCGCGGAAGGGGTGAGGCGCGTGGACCTTTGGCCTTCAGCAGGGTTCTTCTTTTCTTCGCTGAACGTTAGAGATGTGCCGCGCGCGGGCGAGCGGAGAGTGACCCTTCTGGACTACTGGAAATGTCGAGCGGACTCGGCCCATGCGAATCAAGGACCGTTCCCGCGCGTTGGCACTGGCGGCTGGATCGGCGTTTCGCCCTGCCGCGAAGCTTTCGAGCGGCTGAGCAGACGCCCGCTTACAGTCGCAGTCATCACGCAGACGAGAATGCAAATGCTACCAACGAGGGGCTGCCTAGCCAGAAACGACCAATAAGCGGATAACGCGCCCAAAATGGCTCCGAGGCCAAACAGAGCCGATAGACAAATGAAGACTGAACTGTCTTTGGGGTTTTTCATCTTCTTCCGCCGATCAGTATATTCACCTCAACTGAGTTGAGCTTTGCATGGTTACGGCCTCTGCGGAGATGAGGCACGACAAAGTTTTGAAGATCAACGCCTGAGTTGGCTGGGTTGAGCTTTTGTCGGGTGGGTTTTTACCCGCGTAAAGCTCAACTCGTTTTATGAGCCGCCGGAAACAATCGGAGGGATAGAGCGGCTTCTTATCGGTCTCCTTCACCGTGCTGATGCCAGCGTAGAGTTCGCCGGCGCGGTGGAATCTAATCAGGGGGGTGGCATCGGTGGGCGCTGCAGCTTAAGGCTCGCGAGATACAATCCGTTGCGGGCGGGGTCTGTCCGGAGCACCAGCACGGATCCCGGGGCGAAGGCTGGCAATACCACTTGTGCGTGTTGCAGGTCCCGGTCCCCGGCTTGGCGTGCGGGATCGAGGACACGCTGAAAAATCGGACGCGTGGCGGTGGGGTCGACGACCTCGAGGGTGAAGGCGGCGTCGCTGCCGCGGTCCGGCCCGGCGACCGGGTCGCATCCGAACTCGAGGGCCACTGCGCTCATCCCCGCGTCAAGCGGCCACTCGACGCGCGCGGCGGGCGGCAACAGGGCGACCTTGCGCGGGCCGATGAACTTCCGTTGCACCGTCGCCAGCGCCTCGGGGGTCAGTGACATCAGGAATTTTTCCGGATCGCGCCCCTGCATGACCAGCTGCTGCAGCCGGTCGGGGGTCAGGTCGCGGATGGCCGGCAAATCGTTCCGAGCATAGATGCGGGCATCAAGCTGCTCCAGCACGAGGGTATAGTTCTGGCGGATGAAAGCGGCCAGTTCCGGGAAGGATTCATGCGCCTGCCGCTCCCGGTCCGTGAAGACGAAGGCGCCCGGTCCGACGGCATCGACAAAAACCGGCGGCCGGCTGCTTTGCAGATCGGCGAGATAAACCGCCCGGTGGTAGGCTTGGTGCGGGTTGGCGTCGATCGACAGGGCGGTGGTGCCGTCGCGGGTTGCCTGCGGCAGGGCGCATTCCACATGGAGCGCGCAGGCCCAGCCCCAAGTGCCGAGGGTGTCGTCGCGCCCGGCCAGCGCGTGCACCACCGCCGCGACGTTGGAGCGGGGATATTTCCAATGGTGGGAAAAGCCGCCGTAGACCGGAGCCTGGCCCTCCAGGCTCCGCTGGGCCAGGGGCAGCAGGGCGGCCGCGAGGACCATGCCCGCGAGGGCGGCCCGCCGGCGCGGGGTTTGCAACTCGCGCCACCAGCCGCCCAAGGCCACGCCGAACCAGAGCGTGAGCGGGATGGGCAGCAGCAGGACATAATGGAGGTAGTCGCGACGAGGCGTGATGACGGCGACAAGGGCCGCCAGTGCGACGACGGCCGCGGCGACCATCAGCAAGGAGGGGCGTTCCCGCCGCACCATCATGGCGACGGTAGCGGCGACCAAGCCGGCGGCCACGACGGCGAGGAAGAGGGGGAAGCTGCCGTCGGCCCAGGCGTTGCGCCACAACGAGAGCAGGGCGTCGATGCCGGCCGGCGAAGTGCCGGTGGCGGTGTAGCTGACGTTCTGCAAAACGAACCGGATCCAGGCCGCTTCCGCCTGTCCCGTGGCCGCGGCCAGGCCGGCGAAAAACAACGTGGGCAGGGCGGCGGCCAGCGTGATTTCCGCCGTGCGGCGCCAGCGGAGCGAAGCGGCGGGTCCGGGCGCGAACCACACCTGCCACCAGCCCCAGCCGAGGAGCACGAGGCCGATGGGAGCGGATTGCAGCTTGGCCCATGGCAGGGCGCCGGCCGCGAGGCAGGCTGTCCAAAGCCGCCATCGGTCCGACGGCGTGCGATCGGCCAGCAGGCCAAAGGACAGGGCGATCAGCAGCGTGGGCAGCTGTTCGGTCGAGAGATTGGTCAGTTCGGGCTGGGTGACGGTCGCGAAGAAGGCGGCCGCGGGCATGATGCTGAGCCAGGCTGCCGTGCGCCCGAAGTTCCTAGCCAGGGTCCGGAGGCAGGCGAGCAGCGCGCCCCAGGTCAGCAGCAGGCAGGTCAGCCGGGCGGTGAAATAGTCCAGCGGTGCGCCGAGCCAGTGCCAGGGCACCAGCAGGTAGTAGTTGAGCGGGCCCGAACTGCCGCCATCCACCGACCGCCAGAAAACCGGGTCCCGGTTCAGGGTCAGGGCGCCGGCGATCAGCTGGCTTTCATCGGGGTTGTAATCGTAGGAAACGAGCAGGAAGGGCCAGCGCCAGGCCAGCAGGAACAGGAACAGGCCGAGGGCATCGAGCCAGCTGATGCCTGGCGGGGTCGTCCCGGGGTTGCGGGCATCGCGGCCGATCATTTGCCCGAGCCGCGCGATGACCGGCACCGTGGCGGCAGCGACGAGGACCCAGTAGGTGCCCGGATGCAGATCCAACCAATGGAAGAGTGCGCTTAACACGGGTGGACGGATTGCGGGGCGCGGGCGCTAACCAGGCGCGTGTCCCATCAGAAGGCACATGGTCGGCGAGGGAAACAGAGCCCTGCACCCATGGAAAGCGGTAAATCGGCGTCCAGATGCTACGAAAACGTCTCAAACGGAATGAGGCGAGATGCGCCTGACTGGATCTTTACGTTCCTCCCAGTGCTCGGATGCAAGGCAGCAAAAAGGCGCGGCTGGTGGCCGCGCCTGGAAAAGGCAGGCAGGATGCGGCTGCAATCAGGCGGTGGCGAGATAAGGCAGCTTCTTCGCGGTCTCTTTCACGGCGGGGATGCCGTCGAGGAGCTCGCCGATGGCGTCCCAGCGGCCGTTGACGAGGGCGTCGCGGGCCGACTCGCGCTGGGCAATCTTCACCGTCTGGCCGGCGAAACGGGCCTCGAGCTTGACCAGGTCGATGACGACCTCGGTGGCCGGGTCCTTTTCCACGGCGGCGGCGATCTTCGCGATGTCCTCGCGGGCGGCGGTGACGCAGGGCATGCCGAGCGTCGTGCTGTTGCCGAAGAAGATCTCGGCGTAGCTCTCGGCGATGACGGCCTTGAAACCGTATTTCTGGATGGCCTGCGGCGCGTGCTCGCGGGAGGAACCGCAGCCGAAGTTGGCGCCGGTCAGCAGGACCGTCGCGCCCTTGAAGCGGGCGTCGTTGAGCGCGTGGTTGGTGACCTTGCCGGTGTCGGGATCCTGGCGGACGTCGAAGAAGAGGAATTCGCCGAGGCCGTCGAAGGTGACGCACTTCATGAAGCGGGCGGGGATGATGCGGTCGGTGTCGATGTCGTTGCCCATGACGGGCACGGCGCGGCCGGTGACGGAGGTGATTTTAGCGAGGGCCATGGAAGAATTTTATTAACCACAAAGGCACGAAGGCACAAAGGGTCGGAAGGTTTGGTTGCAGGAGCTTTGTGTCTCTGTGGTGAAGGGTCAGCTTAGTTGACCGCGAAGACCTCGCGGGCGTCGGCGACGGAGCCGGTGACGGCGGCGGCGGCGACCATGACCGGGCTCATGAGCACGGTGCGGCCGGTGGGCGAGCCCTGGCGGCCCTTGAAGTTGCGGTTGGAAGAGCTGGCGCAGAGCTGGTCGCCGATGAGCTTGTCGGGGTTCATCGCGAGGCACATGGAGCAACCGGCGGCGCGCCACTCGAAGCCCGCCTCGGAAAGGACCTTGTCGATGCCCTCCTTCTCGCACTGGAGGGCGACGATCTGCGAGCCGGGGACGGCGATGGCCTTCACGCCGGCGGCGACCTTGCGGCCCTTGATGAATTTGGCGACCTCGCGGAAGTCCGAGAGGCGGCCGTTGGTGCAGGAGCCGAGGAAGGCGACGTCGATCTTGGTGCCCTTGATGGGTTTCCCCGCCGGCAGCTTCATGTAGGCGAGGGCCTCGATGATGCCGGCCTTGTCGTCGGCGGAGGTGGCGGTCTCGGGACTGGGGATGTTCTCGACGATGGAAATGCCCTGGCCGGGGTTGATGCCCCAGGTGACGGTCGGCGCGATGCTGGCGGCGTCGATCTTCACAACGTCGTCATACTTGGCGCCCGGGTCGGACGCGAAGGACTTCCAGCGGGCGACGGCGGCGTCCCAGGCGGCGCCGGTCGGCGAGTAGGGGCGGCCCTTGAGGTAGGCGAAGGTGGTCTCGTCGGGGTTGACGTAGCCGACGCGCGCGCCGCCTTCGATGGACATGTTGCAGACGGTCATGCGCTCTTCCATCGTGAAGCCGTCGAAGGTCGAGCCGGCGTATTCGTAGGCGTAGCCGGTGCCGCCGTTGACGCCGAGCTGGCGGATGATGTGGAGGATGACGTCCTTGGCGTAGACGCCCGGGCGGAGTTTGCCGTTCACCTCGATGCGGCGGACCTTGAGCTGGCCGAGGGCCATGGTCTGGGTGGCGAGCACGTCGCGCACCTGGCTGGTGCCGATGCCGAACGCGATGGCGCCGAACGCGCCGTGGGTGGAGGTGTGGGAGTCGCCGCAGGCGATCGTGGTGCCGGGCTGCGTGATGCCCTGCTCGGGGCCGACGATGTGCACGATGCCCTGCTTGCCGGTGGCGCGGTCAAAGAAGGTGATGCCGAATTGCGCGCAGTTTTTCCGGACCTCGTCCATCATGGCCTGGGCGAGGGAGTCCTTGTAGGGCTCGACCAGCTCGTTGGTCGGGATGATGTGGTCCACCGTCGCGAAGGTGCGGTGCGGCATGAGGACCTTGAGGCCGAGGTCGCGCAGCATGCCGAAGGCTTGGGGCGAGGTGACCTCGTGGATGAGGTGCGTGCCGATGAGCAGCTGGGTCTGGCCGTTGGCCAGTTTTTTGACCGCATGGGCGGCCCAGACTTTTTCGAAGAGGGATTGAGGCATGGGAAATCGGGTTATGGGTCATGGGTGAGGGGGCAGGGGAAGGAAGCCCATCACTCATAACCCAGCACCAATAACCCGAATCCTACCAGAATCTTGCCATAACCAGAAATACTTGTTTCATGCCTTGTGATGCCGAGAGAGTATCAATATCCCTTTGAACTCCGGCACCTCGTCTACTTCCGCGAGGTGGCGCGGCAGCTGCATTTCCGCAAGGCGGCCGAGACGCTTGCCGTGGCCCAGCCGGCGTTGTCGCGCAGCGTGGCGCAGCTGGAGACAGCGCTGGGGGTGGACCTCCTCAACCGGACGCGCCGCAAGGTCGAGCTGACGACGGCCGGCAAGGCTTTCCTGGAGCGCATCGAGCCGCTGCTGCGCGGGCTGGCGGCGGTGCCCGGCGACATCCAGGCCCTGGCCGGCGGGCAGGCGGGACAGGTGCGCGTGGCCTTCACCGGTCTCGCGATGGCGACCGTGCTGCCGGGCATCCTGCGGGAATTCAACCGGCGCTATCCCGGCATCCGGGTCGAGCTGAACGAGTCGCCCACCTCGGCCCAGCTGGAATCGCTCAAGACCGGCGAGATCGCCTGCGGCTTTTTCCATCCCGACGCCGGGGCGACGCCGGGGTTGTCGACCAGGCTGCTGCTGCAGGAGAAGAACGGCGTGCTGCTGCCGGCCGGTCATCCGCTGGCCGGGGCGAAGAAGCTCCGTCTCCGCGACCTCGGGGCCACGCCGTTCGTGATGTTTCCCCGGGCGCACAACCCGGGATTCTACGACCGGGTGCTGGCGGCGTTTGCGCAGGCCGGGGTCACGCCCCGCATCGCCGACGAGGTCTGGCCGCGCGCCAACGCCGTCGGCCTTGTGCGCGCCGGCCTGGGGGCGACCTTCATGGCGCCGTCCGAGGCGAAACCGCTGCCCGACGAGGTGGTTTTCCGCCCGCTCGACGGCCCGGCGCCAGAGAGCCGGCTCGTGCTCGGCTGGCGCAAGGACGCCGCACCCGACCCGGCGTTGGGTGCCTTCCTCGTCGTGGCCGGAGCGGCCCAAGCCTGATGAATGAATCCGACAACAACCGGTGCAGAAAATCGCGAAAGCGCGGAAATGTGGAACAAGGCTTCCGCGATTTCGCCCTGCCGTGTTTCCGCGATTGTCCGAGCCTTGGGGCTTGGAATACTGGAGGCATCCAAGATTAACTGGCTGGCCCGTTGAAACCGCCCGCACCCCACATCGCCCTCCTGTTCACGACGTTCCCCAAGACGACGGAGACCTTCCTGCAGCGCGACGTGGCGGCGCTGCAGGCGAAGGGGCTCAGCCTGAAACTCTATTCGCTGTGGGGCGGGGGCGGGGAGTTCCGCGGCCTGCCGGTGCAAAGCTTCAACAAGTGGCGGCTCATCGAGGTCTTCCTGGTGATCATCCCGTGGCAGATCCTCCGCCGGCCGCGGCTGATGCGCGATTTGTTCGAAGGCGTGTTCACGCGCGCGGCGCCGTCGTGGCTAAATTTTTGGGAGAACATGCTCGGCGCCGGTTTCGCCGGCAGCTTTGAGCGCGAGATGCGCCGGGATCCGCCGGCGCTCGTGCACGGGGCCTGGGCCGGCGCGCCCGCGACGGCCGGCTGGATTTTGTGGCGGATGCACGGCTGGCGCTACAGTTGCGGGGCGCACGCCTACGACATCTACGAGCACGGCGGCGACTGGTGGTTGCTGGAAAAGCTGCAGCACGCGCGCTTCATCCACACGTCCACCGAGATGGGCCGTCGCGAGCTCGCCGCCCGCGGCGTGCCGCCGGCAAAGATCGTCTGCATCCGCCGCGGACTCGACACCTTCCCCGCGTTCAAGCCGCTGCGCCCGGCCCGCCGGCCGCTGCGCCTGTTGTGCATCGCGCGCCTCGTGGCGAAGAAGGGGCTCGATCATCAGCTGCAGATCTACGCGGCGCTGAAGGAAGCCGGGATCGCCTTCGAGGCGCGCATCGTCGGCGAGGGCCCGCTGCGCGAATCCTTGCAAGACATGGCGGTGAAGCTGCGGCTGACCGATCACCTCAAATTCACCGGCCAGCTGGCGCAGCCTGGGGTCTGGGAGCAGCTGGCCTGGGCCGACGTGCTCCTGCACACGGGCATCGTGGCGCCGAGCGGTGACCGCGACGGCCTGCCGAACGTGATCCCCGAGGCGATGGCCGCGGGTGTGCTGGTGGTCACCTCGCCGGTGTCGGCGACGACCGAGGCCGTCAGCCAGGAGCGCACGGGCCTGGTGGCCGACGTGGACCTGCCGCTCGCGTGGGTCGTGGCGCTGCGCCGGCTTGGCGAGGATGATGCGCTGGCCGAGCGTTTGCGCACCGGCGCGCGGCGCTGGGTGGAGGAGAACTACGACGCGCACAAGAACACGGCCCGCCTGGTCGAGTGCTTTGAGCAGGCGATGCGACCATGATCTACTACGACACCACCAAGATGGGGGCGGCGAAGCAGCGCTCGGGGCTGACGCGCGTGAGCGCGCGGCTGCGCGAGGAGTTGGGCGGCACCATCACCGAGGTGGCGTGGGACGGCACCCGGCGCGCCTTTGTGACGGGCCAGGCACCGACCCCGGTCGCCTTTACCGCCACCGACTGGCTGCTGACGGTCGAGCTGTTCAGCACGGCCGAGCGGCCGGGTTTCGGGGATTTCGTGGGCCGGCCGCCGTGCCGGCTGGCGGCGATGTTCCATGATGCGATCCCGCTGCGCTGGCCGCACATCACCTGGCCGCAGAGCGTGCAGCGGCACCCGGAATATATGAAACTGCTTGCCGGGTTCGACCGGGTGTTCGCGATCTCCGAGGCGAGCCGGCGCGACCTCACGGGTTTCTGGCGCTGGCAGGGCGTGGCGCCGCGCGCGCAGGTGGACCTGATTGAACTCGGGGCGGATTTCGACGGCAGCAACCGCGTGCAGCGCGACGCCCTTGTCCCGGCCCGGGGCCGGGCCTCGCTGCTGTGTGTCGGCATCGTCGAGCCGCGCAAGAACCAGGCGTTCCTGCTCGACGTGGCGGAGACGCTGTGGCGCGACGGCCTGGATTTCGACCTGCACATCGTCGGCCGGGTGAACCCGCATTTCGGCCAGGCCATCGCCGGGCGGATGAAGGAACTGGCGCGGCGCGAGCCGCGGTTCCGTTTCCATGCCGCCGCCCGCGATGAAGCGCTCGGCCGGCTTTATGCGGCCGCGCGCGCCGTGGTCTTCCCGACGATCGCCGAGGGCTGCGGGCTGCCGCTGCTGGAGGCGTTGTGGCGCGGCGTGCCGTGCGTGTGCAGCGACCTGCCGGTGCTGCGGGAGAACGCGGACGCCGGCGGCTGCCTGGTGGCGGGGGTCAACGACGCAGCGGACTGGACGGCGAAGCTGCGCACCGTGCTGACCGATCCGGAAGCAAACCGGCGGCTGCAGACGGCGGCGATGGCGCGGATCCTGCCGCGGTGGGCGGAGACGGCGGCGGCGCTGCGCCGCGCGCTTACATCTGCTTGACGGCGTAGGCCATCGCGGCGGCGATCTTCTCCAGATCCTCGTCGCTGTGCAGGGCGGAGACGGCGGTGCGGATCAGGTCCTTGCCCGGCGGCACGGCGGGCGCGATGGACATGACGGTGAACACGCCCTTCTCGAGCAAGGCCTGCCAGAAGCGATAGACGAGCTCCTTGGAGCCGAGGACGATCGGCACGGCAGGCGTCTCGCTGTTCCAGGTGTCCAGGCCGAGGCCCTTGAGGATCTCGCGGTAGCGCTTGGTATTGCGCCAGAGGCGATCGAGGTGCTGCGGCTCGGTCTGGAGGATGTTGAGCGAGGCCGAGGCGGCGGCGGCCATGCTCGGGCTGATTGCGGCGCTGAAGATGGTCTGCTTGGAATTGGTGCGGAGGTATTCGATGAGTTCGCGCGAGCCGGCGACGAAGCCGCCGGTGCTGGCGAGGGACTTCGACATGCTGCCGCAGATGAGGTCCACCTTGTCGTTCATCTTGAAGTGGTCGACCGTGCCGCGGCCCTGGCGGCCGAGGATGCCGAAGCCGTGGGCGTCATCCAGCACGGTGAAGCAGCCGGCCTCGTCGCCGATGGTGGCCAGCTCGGGCAGGCGGCAGATGTGGCCTTCCATCGAATACACGCCCTCGATGACCAGCATCTTGGGCTGGGAGTGGGGGACCGTCTTGAGCACCTGGCGCAGGTCCTCGGGGTTGTTGTGGCTGAAGCGCTCGACCGTGGCCATCGACAGCCGGATGCCGTCCCACAGGCAGGAGTGGAGGTTCTTGTCGGCGAGGATCAGGTCGCCCTTCTGGGCGAAGGAGGCGATGGCGGAGCAGCAGGAAATGTAGCCGGCGACGCTGATGTGGCAGGCTTCGCGGCCGAGGAAGGCGGCGAGCTTCTCCTCAAGCTCCACATGGTAGGCGCGCGAACCGTTGGAGATGCGGGCGCCGGTGGTGCTGGTGCCCCAGATCTTGGGGCCCTGGCCGCAGGCCTCAATGACCTTGGGGTGGAAGGACAGGCCGAGGTAGTCGTTGCTCGACAACATGACCATGTCGCGCCCCTGCAGGCGGATATGCGTGCCCGACTGGGCCTCCATGGCGTGGTAGTAGGGCTTGTATTTCAGCCGCATCTTCGTCGCGTAATCGTCCTGCGCGCGCTCGATGATGGCTTTCTTGGTCTTGGTGAACAGGGAAAGGGCCATGGAAATCGGGTGCGCTGACTAGAGGTCAGAACGCGGGCCTTAGCAACCGCAAAGGCCGGTCAGGACCGGCGGGGCAGCGCGGTCATCCAGTCGGTTAATTCCCGGGCGTAATCCGGCCAGAGTTTGAACCGGCGCGCCCCGGCCTGCGTGCCCAGCGCCGCCAGCTCGGCGGGATTTTGCAGCAGGCGCCGGATCCCTCCGGCCAGGCTGCCGGCATCGACCGCCGGCAAGGTGAGGCAGCCGCCGCCGCGGGCGGATTCGCCGAGCGCGCCCGCGCCCGAGCAAACGCAGGGCTTGCCGTGCTGGAGGCTCTCGAGGACCGGCAGACCGAAACCCTCGATGAGCGACGGATAAACGGTGAAGGCGCACTGCCGGTAGGCGGCGTGCAGCCCGGCATCGTCGGCCGGGCCGTCGAAAACCAGCGGCCGGCCCGCCGCCTTGAGCGCGTCAATCCGGGCGAGCGCGGGGCCGGCGGTGTCGGCGCGCGGCAGGCCGAGCAGCTGCAACTCGAATTTCAAACCCTCGAGCCAGAGCGCCTCGCAGGCCTCGAGGAGGGCCAGGTGGTTTTTCCGTCCCTCGATCGTGCCGACGCAGAGGATGCGGGGAAGAGAGTTGAGGGTTGAGGATTGAGGGTTGAGAGGGACCGAATCCAATCCCAGCGGGAGGGCATGGACGACCGGTGTGTCCGTGACGCCGAGCCAGGCCCAGTAGTCGCGCAGGCTGGCGGCGGAATCCTCGGAGTTCGCCGCGATGCCGTCGAACCGCAGCAACTCGCGCAGGTAGGCGGGCAGGCGCCGCACCGTGCCCGGCGGCGTGAGTTCGGGGAATTTCAGGCCGATGGCGTCGTGAAACACCGCGATGCGCGGACCGGAGACGGCGGCCAGCAGTTCCGGCAGGTGGACACCGACGGCGGGCGAGAACAGTTCCGGGCAGACCAGCGCAGTGCCGGCCGGCCGCGGCGGGCGGGCGCCCAGCAAGCGGCGGGCGTGACCAGCGAGTTTTTGGTGCAACGGCCAGCGCGCGCCGCGCGAGCCGGTGGCCACCTGACCGGGTTGCAGGCAGCGCGCTTCGCGGTCGTTGAGCGCGCGCCAAGCCCCAAGATAGGGGTCATGACAGATCGCACCGACGGGCTGCGTGGCGGCCAGTGCGGCGTGCAGCGACCGACAGACGCGCTGGATGCCGGTCTGCGCCCGGGTATGGCTGGTGTGGGTGGCGTCGAACAGGAGCATGGTCAGGGTGTCACCGGCGGCGGTTCGAGCTGCCAGAAGGTCGCCTGGCCGACGGTGGCGAGCTGTCGCCACTGTCCGCCCAGTCGCGCGAAGGCGTCCGCCCGTTCATATTCATACAGCACGGCGTAGACGGGCCGCCTTTCCTCCTGCAGGGAGGCGAAGAGATCCGTCCGCCGGGCCTCGCGGACCTGGTCCCAGCGGACGAGCAGAAACTCGGTGTAGTAGTAGAACGCGCCGCTCACCTGCATGCAGCACACCGCCGCCTCGGGCGGCAGGTGCGACTTCGCCCAGTCGGCGGCGTGCAGATAGGTGGCCTCGTTGGCCGGGATCGCGAGCACCTCCAGCGTGCGGTTGAAGCGCACCTGCCAGGCGGCGGCGAACACCAGGACGGCGGCCAGGATGGCGCGAGACCAGAGCGGGGAAGGGAGGCGCGACCACAGGCTTTGCGCCGTCACCAGCGCCGCGAGCAGGAGCACGGGGAAGGCCGGCAGGATGAACCGGAGATACCACCACGATTCCCCCGAGTGGAAATAAAAGGCGTAGAAGCCGATGAGCAGCGCGGTCCAGAGTCCGAGCACCACGAGTTCCCGGCGCCGCGCGGCCGGCACCCACGGCGCCGCCAGCGCGGCGACGACCAGCGGGGAGAGCAGCGTGGGGATCCAGCGCGCGAAATGTGCGAGGTTGTGCGGCGCATATCCCGCCCGGAAAGCCGTGGCGACATCGCCGTAGCCCGTGGTGAGCGGGCTGCCGTAAGCCCGCCAGTTGTAGTAGAAGAAGAACGCGGCCCCGGGCAGCCCGCCGAGCGCGAGGCCGAGGTGGCGGCGGTAGTCGGTGCCCAGCGCGATGGCGAGCGGCAGCACCAGCAGGGCGTTGGTCGGACGCACGAGGACGGCGAGGGCGGCGGCCAGGCCGGCGAACAGGCTCCAGCGCCAGGCTTCCCGGCTGCGCAAGGCGGCGTAGAGCGCGGTCAGCGACCACAGCAGCGCGAGCAGATCACTCATCGGTTGGAGCGCGGTGAACAGGACCTGCGGACTGAGCCAGAGCAGCACCAGGCCTACGGCGGCCCAGCCCAGGGAGAGCCCCAGCCGGCGGGCCAGGGCCAGGAACACCAACCCGGTGCCGAGCGCGGCGAAGATGTTCACGACGGTCGCGGCATGTCGCCAGCCGGCGATCCGTGCGGCGGCCAGCAGGTGCAGGGGCAGGCCGGTGGGATAGGTGGGGGCCATGCGGGCCACATCCTCGGCGACGATGAAGCCGAGCGGCTGGAAGGTCATCAGGCCGAACTCCGTGTGCTGGCGGCCGGCGGGCACCCGCAGCGGTGCCGCGAAGCGGCCCTCGGCCAGCAGCCGGGCGCTGTTGAAGTAGCCCGAGGCGTCCGAGCCGCTGGCGTAGGAGGCGGAATAACGCGCCAGGAAAAACGCATAAACCACGAAACCGGCCGCCAGCAGCCAGACCCCCGCGCGGGGCCAGCCGGAAGGTGAAATGGAGCGAGGCGCGGAAGAATCCATTATTTAGCGTTGTCGAACGTGCGAGGCTGCCATTGTTTGCGAAAATGGCTCAAACTAATAAATCCCGCCTGCACCCCGGCCAGCCGGGGCCGGGATGGCCGGCAACCCGGGTGGTCGGCCCATGATCCGCCGGATCCAGGAAGGTTTGCGCCGCCGGAACATCAACCCCGGGGTCGGGCTGGGCTATGCCGCGGTGGTGGCGTTGTTCCTCTGGACCCTGGCGCAGTTCTACATTCCCGGAAAGGGTCTCAGCTACCTGATCGCCTTCGGCGCGAAGCAGGAAGAGGCGCGGCTGAGCAAGATCCGCAAGCTCGACTACTTCGTGACCAAGGGCTCCGACGGCTACGACGCGCAGTATTACGTGCAGATTGCGATGGACCCCTCGCTGCAAAACCAGGCCCTGAAGCGGGCGGTGGACAGCCTGCCCTATCGCGGCCGCCGGATCCTGTTTGCCGCGACCGCCTATGCCTTCGGCCTGGGCCAGCCCGCCTGGATCCTGCAGGCGTTCGCGCTGCAGAACGTCGTGACCTGGCTGCTGCTCGCCCTGCTGCTGCTGCACTGGTTCCCGCCGCGCACGTGGGACAATTTCATCCGCTGGGCGGGCACCATGCTGTCGATCGGCGTGTGCCTGAGCTTTCGCAACGCCCTCTTCGACGGGCCAAGCCTGCTGCTCATTGCGTTCGGCGTCTACCTCCTCGACAAGGGCCGGCCCTGGTGGTCGACCGCGGTCTTCGCCCTCGGTGGACTGGGCAAGGAGACGAACCTGCTGGGCTCGGCGGCGCTGCTGCCGAAACTCACCGACGGCGGCCGGGCGTGGGGTCGGGCGGTGGTGCGCGGCTTGCTGACCGCACTGCCGCTGGCGCTGTGGGTGACCTACATCGCGCTGTTTGTCGGCGGCAAGGCGGGCGATCCCGGGGCGCGGAACTTCGCCCTGCCCTTCGCGGCCTATGGTCGCAAATGGGCCGACGTCCTGGAAAACCTGCCTGAGGTGTCGGCGGTCAACACGTGGCCGCTGTGGGGCCTGCTGATGCTGGTGGCGCTGACGGTGCAGTTTCTTTACCTGGTGCTGCGTCCGCAGTGGCACCAGGCCTGGTGGCGCATCGGGCTGTCGTTCGCCGTGCTGATGGTCTTTCTCGGCGACGCGGTGTGGGAGGGCTACCCCGGGGCGGCGTCCCGCGTGCTGCTGCCGATGCAGCTCGCGTTCAACGTGCTCGTGCCCGCCGGCCGCGGGTGGTGGGCCGTGCTGGTGCTGGGCAACCTGACGATGCTGGCGGCGCCGGCGGCGCTGGAGTCGCCCGCCGGCGAGGGTTACGTGATCCGCGGCCCCGATCCGCTGGTCTACGGCTCGGGCCGCGAGAAGTTCGCGATCGAGTATGGCGACGAGTGGTATCCGGTCGAACGGAACAACAACGACTACTGGTGCTGGGCGGGGGGCGACGGGACCCTCGTGGTGACCAACCCGCAGCCGGTGCCGCTGGTGGTGCGCCTGCGGTTCGCACTGAACGTGGCCACGCCGCGCACCGTGCGGCTGCAGCTCAACGGGTCGCAGCTGTGGGCCACCGAACTGGACGACCACAGCAGCCTGCAGGTCACGCTCAATGACATCGTGCTGCCACCCGGGGCGAGCAGGCTGGCCTTTGTCACGAATGAACCGCCCAGCCACCTCGGCAGCGACCCGCGGGCGCTCGCCTTCCGCCTGCAGAACCTGCGGGTCGACGTGCAGCGGGCGCTGCCCCCGTCCCCGGCGAACTGACGGTCACCAGCCGGCGATCGCCTCGAGGCGGCGCCGGTAGCGCGCGCCGATGGCGGCGGGAGAAAAATCCCGCTCGATGGCCGCCTGCGCGGCGGCGCCGAGCGAGGCCGCGAGGGCGCGGTCGGCGACGAGCCGGTTCATCCATTCGGCGGCGTGGCCGGTGTCGGGTTCCGCCCAGGTCTGGCCCTTGGCGTAGGGGCCGTGGTTGCGGTCGAGCGTGACGGTCGTCGCGCGGACCGGGCAGCCGGTGGCGGGCGTGATGAACTCGGCGGTGGCGGACCAGTCGGTGCTGATGACCGGCTTGCCGAGATACATGCATTCGGCCGGCGCGAGGCCGAAGCCTTCCGAGCGGTGCAGGGAGACGAAGCAGTCGCAGGCCGACTCGAGCTCGTAGATCTCGCGCCGGCTGAGGGTCTGCGTGAGGAGCACGGTGCCGGGCAGGTCGGCGACGGCGGCCTGCAGGCGTGCGAAGTCGGCGGGGTTGCCGGCGGTGTTGTGCACCTTGATCACGAGCGCCGCGCCGCGCCCGGCCAGGCCGGAGCGGCGGAAGGCGTCGAGCACCGCGGCGGGGTTCTTGCGCTCGGCGTAGGAATTCAGGTCGCAGAGGAACAGGAAGAGAAACTGGCCGGCGGGCAGGCCGAACTTGGCGCGGAAATCCCCCGCGGGCCGCGCGAACGAGACCGCGTGCGGCATCGTCAGCACCGGCACGGGCACCTTCTGCGCGATGGCCTCGGCGGCGAAGCGCGACGGCGCCCAGACCTCGTCGCAGTAGTTCGCGAAGTGGATCCAGGCATCCGGAAACTCCGGCAGCTCCCACGCCCAGTAGCCGATGTTGTATTTGCCGCGGCGGAAGCCCGCGCCGTGGTGATGGTCGAGATCGCGCATGCCCGGCGGATCGACGTGAAAGATGTTCACCGGATACGGGTTGTCCGCCTGCAGGCGCGCGGCGAAGGTGTCGTCGGTGAGCGGGTTCTTGCACGGCAGCCGCAGGTCCACGAGGGCGAGGGGCAGGGCGGCGGCCTCGGCGGCGCGCGCCATGCAGCGGACGGACTCGCCGATGCCGAGGTCGGCGCGGAAGAAGCCGGTGAGGTTGAGCCCGAGCTTGAGGAAACGGCGGGCGAACGCGGCGTTCCACGGTGCGGCGCGGTTGCCGAAGTCGAAGAGCACCTCGCCGTCCGCCTCGAGCCGCGCGATGCGCAGGCGGCGGTTGCGGGCCTGCGCGCGCCAGGGCTGCAGGGCGCCGAGGCCGGTGACGCGGCCGAGCCAGGCGAGCAGGTTGCTCCCGGTGACGCCGGTCAGCTGCAGGGCGAGGATGTGGCCATCCGCGTGGTCGGCCGCCGGCAGCGTCACGGGGAGCCGGAAAGGCCCGGGGAGCAGCATGGCCGCGGAGACCTCGCGGCCGTCGAGGCGCACGCGCAGGCCGAGGTCACCGGCGGCGGTCGGATCGGCGGGCGCCGGCGGGAGAACTTCACCGACGAGGGCGATCTCCTTCACGCCGGACAGCGGCGGCAGGGCCAGCTTGCCCTCCTCCCGGATCCAGAAGGAATCCGTCACGACATCGTCATGGAAGAGTCCGATGAACTTGGGGCGGAGGCGGTGCGACATGCGGCGAAAGCGTGAGCGCGGTTTATCGCCGAGGGGCCGGGGGTTGTAAATCTGGAACTGCCGCGCTGGATTTTTGCTTTTCGCGTCTGCGGCGCGATGAGCAGAAAGCCGGGTGCCAAAGTCGGGCTTGCTGCGGATGGAGCCGAGGTCTTCACTGAAACCAGTGCTACCCCCACCTCTTGCACGCACCGCGACGCGTCGGGCCAGTCGTCGTTTGCGGCCGGTTTGGCCTATCCTCCTGCTGATCGCGTTAGCCGCGTTGATCTGGTGCTGGCATTATGACCGGTGGACTGCGGCCAGCTGGCGGCTCCCGACCAGCTATGCCGGCGACACGTATGAGATTCTCGCCCGGCTGCAGGCCGCGGCGGAAGGCGAAATCTGGCCCGGCAAATCACAGGTGATCACGCGGCTGGGCGCCCCGTTCGGGGCTTATTGGAACGCTTACCCGTCGCCGGACAAGCTGCTGATGATTGCACTTGGCGGACTGGCGCGGCTGGTCGGATTGTTTGCGGCCGCCAACGTCGGGTTGCTGCTCGCCCAGCTGTCCGCGGCGGTTTCGTTTTATCTTGTGGCGCGCTGGCTGCGGGCCCGCTGGGAATGGGCCCTGACGGGGGCGCTGTTGTTCGCCTACTCGTATTCGACCTTTCACCGGGGGCTGGCGCATTTTTCGCTGGTCTTCACCTGGACGGTGCCGCTCGGCCTGCTGGCCGTGTGGCTGGTGGCAGGCAGCCGGCGGCTGGAGTGGGGCCGGTCCGGGGCGCTGGTCTGTCTTGGGGCGGCGGTCGCGTTGGGGGCGCACAATCCCTACAACCTCTTTTTCTGGCTGCAGCTGATGGGCTGGGGGCTGGTGGCGCAATGGTTCGGCGCGCGGCGCCGGGCGAACCTGCAGATCGGCCTTGCGGCGCTGGGCCTGGCGCTGGCGGTCTTCGTGGTGATGCACGTGGAGGTGTGGCTGCACGTGGATGAGCCGGAGGGCGCGCCCCTGCTGGTGCGCAACTATGGCGGCACGGAGTATTTCGCCCTGAAGCCGGTGGAAATGTTCATTCCACCCCGGGGGCACCGCTGGGAGCCGCTGGCTTTCCTGGGGAGCCGCTACACCCGGTGGACGGATTGGCGGGGCGAGGATTTCCAGCCGTATCTGGGTCTGGTCGGAATCGCGGGTCTGGCCTGGCTTGGGGCGGTGGCGATGCGGCGGGTCTTCGCGCGCCGGCCGCTCCCCGGCCAAGCCCTGGCCGTCGGCTGGCTGACGGCCTTTTCCAGCGTTGGCGGCATCACCAACCTGCTGGCCTTCTTCGCCGGGTTGCAGGTGTTTCGCGCGACCAATCGCGTGGGCGTCTATCTTTCCGCCATCGTGCTGTTCTTCCTCGTGGTGCGGCTGTCCCGCGCGACCACCGGCCGGTCCCGCGGGCTGAGCGTGAGCGCGGCCCTGCTGCTGGGGGCGTTGGGCATCCTGGACCAGGTTCCGCGCGGTCCGGGCGCGGAACAGGCCCGGGAGATCGCCGCCACGGTGACGTCGGATCAGGCGCTGGGCCGGGAAATGGAGGCGGCGCTGCCCGACGGGGCCATGGTGTTCCAGCTGCCCGTGATGGGTTTTCCCGAGGTGGTGCCACCCTGGCGGCTCACCGACTACGAGCTTTTCCGGCCTTATTTTTCAACCCACACGCTGCGGCTGAGCTACGGTGCCGCCAAGTTGCGGGCGCGGAGCCGCTGGCAACGTGATCTGGAGCGGTTGCCCACGGCCGTGCTGGTGCGACGGCTGGAGGAATATGGATTCGCCGCCCTCTACCTTAACCTGAAGGGCTATGAGGACCGGGCCGGGAAGATGCTGCACGAACTGTCCGCCCTGGGCTACGACCGCCGCCTGCAGAGCGGGCTGGGCAACCAGGTGGTCGTGTTGCTGCACCCGGCGCGGGCACCGCATCTGCCGCTCGCCCGTGTGCCGACCTACGGACGGGGCTGGCATCCCCCGGCCGACGACGGCGTGCGCTGGGCTTACGAGGATGCCGTGATGTCGTATTTCAATCCCTTCGCCGAGCCGATCAGGGTCGAGCTGAACCTTGCGCTGCGCGCGGTCGGGCCGCGGCAGCTGACCCTGACGCACGAGGGCCGGCCGATCGGCACGATCAAGGCGGATCACACGCCGCAGGTGCTGCGGGTGTCCGACCTGGTCCTGGCACCGGGCGTCAACCGCTTCCGGCTGAATGCGGATGAGCCGCCGGTGCGCCAGGGCTCCGGTCGCTACCAGTTGCGCTCTTACGGCCTGACGAAAGCCTGGCTCGAGATTCGCGCGGCGCCCCGGCTGCCGGAAACACTCCCGGACTAGCCGCCTTTTCGCTTTGCAAGGGTGGCGGGTCGGGTTGTGATCACATTCCCACCATGCTCTACTACCTCATGGCAGCCGCCTTGGTCCTGCACACGGTTTTTTGGGGCGCGGGCCTGAGCTGGCTGGTGTTGCCGCGGGTCTGGCGGCACTGGTGGTGGGCCTTGGCGCCGGGGTTGGGCATCGCCTTGCAATCGGCCGTGGTGTGGGCCGGTGCGCACACGGCGCTGGCGGGCACGAACAGCTATGCCGACTGGAGCGAGCTGCTGCCCCTGGTCCTGCTGATCGGAGCCGCCGCGCGGATGGGCTGGCCGGCGCTGCGGGGGCGCGTGCTCGAGGCGCCGGCGGCGAGCGGCCTGGTGGTCGTCGCCCTCGTGGCGGGCTGGGTGCTGTTGTGGCCGATGGCCCAGCGCGGCGGTTGGACGCTGACGTCGTCCTCGCTCGGCAGCTGCGACCACGCCGACTACGCGGCGGGTGCGCGCGTCTTCCAGGAATTCTCGAAAGACGACCGCACGGGCTTTCTCGGTCTCGCCGAGGTCACGCGGGTCGGCACGGCGGAGGGTTTTTTCGATTTCTGGCTCCGCCTGAACCATTTCACGCCGTCGGCGCTGCTGGCGCACAACGGGTCGGTTTTCGCGCTGCAGGTCCATCAGCTCGTGAGCGTGACGGCGGCGGTGCTGGTGTTGCTCAACGCGGCGCTGGTGCTGCTGCTCGCGCGCGTGGCCGCCGGCTTGCGCGGGTGGGTGGCGCTGCTGCCGGTGGCGCTCTACGTGTTTTCGCCGCTCGGCGCCTACGCCGTGCATCACGGGGCGCTGGGCCAGCTGTATGGCGCGCAGGGCATCGCGCTGCTGACGCTGGCCGTGCTGGGTGCGAGCCGGAGTGACCGGACGGGGCGCAGCGCTTGGGTTTGGGCGCCGCTGGTGCTGGCGGCGTTTTGGATCCTCGCGGGCAGCTATAATTTCATCCTGACCGTGGCGCTGGCGCCGGCCGGAGCGTGGTTGCTCGTCGAGGCGTGGCAGCGGCGCGACTGGCGCGGACCGGCCCGCGTGCTGGGTATGGTGCTGGTGATGCTGGTGGTGTGTGCCGGACTGTTCTGGGGCCGCTTCGACGGGCTGATCGAGCGGTTCCAGCTGTTTGAACAATATAACTTCGGCTGGCCCGTGCCGCTGCTTTCGCCGGAGGGTTGGTTTGGTCTGCTGCGGGACACGGGCCTCCATGCCTGGCCGCAGCCGGCGCGCCTGCTGCTCAGCGCGGCGATGGCGGTCGTCACGCTCGCGGGGATGGTCGGTTTGTGGCGCCGCCGCCGTGCCTGCGCCTGGGCGGCGCTGATCCTTACGGTGCCGGTGTTGGCGGGCTGGAGCCTCCTCGTGTTGGAGGCGCAGGCTCGCGCCAATGCGAGCTATGATGCCTACAAGCTGCTGTCGGTCTTCTTCCCGGGCCTGCTGGTCGGGCTGACCTGCTGGCTGGCGGTGCCCGGGCCGGCGATGATGCGGCGGGCCGGGGTCGGATTGGCGCTGCTGGTGCTGGCCGCCAATGGCTGGCTGGCCTGGCAATTCGCCCACCAGATGGCTGCGCCGCCGCTGCGCGTGGACCGCGGACTGCTGGAACTGCGCCGGCTGGAACGCATGCCGCGGGTGGCCTCGCTGAACATGCGGATCGGAGACTTCTGGTCGCGCCTCTGGGCCAATGCGATTCTCCTGCGCAAGCCGCAGTATTTCCCCACCCACACCTACGAAGGGCGGCTCAACACGCCGCTGAAGGGCGAGTGGGACCTGAGCGACAGCCTCTTGCGTTCGTGGCCCGCGCACGAGGCGGACTATATCGAGATCAACCCCCAGTTCTACGCGGCGCGGGCGAAGGCGGCCGGCCGGGTGGCCCTGTCCTTCGCTTCCGGCTGGCATGCACTGGAGGGCGCGGGGCCCAATCGTTGGCGCTGGAGCGAAGGTCCGGCGGTCATTGCGATAATGAACCCGGCCGCGGAGCCGGTGACGGTGAAGCTCACGTTGCGCGTGCGCTCCCTGAAGCGCAGCCGGTTGCAGCTGGAGCTGGGCGACGCTCCACTGGGTGAGCTCCGTGGGTTGAACGGCAACATCCAACGCCTGGAATATTCCGGGGTGATCCTGCCGCCCGGCTCATCCACGCTGATCCTCCGCCCGGACGAGCCCGCGGGTCGCGCGGCCGGGAACGATCCGCGGCCACTGGCGGTTGCCCTCTACGAACTGACGGTGCAGGCCGGGCCCTGAGCGCGGTTTTCGTGTCGCCAGCCCTGAGCGCGGCTGCATCAATCGTCGGCCGTGCAACCCGACGAATACCGCAAGATGGCCGAGGTGGAGGACGCCATGTGGTATTACCGCGCCCTGCACCGGCACGTGACCCGCAGCCTGGCGGCGGTGCTGCCGGAGACCGGGGTCCGCGTGCTGGACGCCGGTTGCGGCACCGGCGGGCTGCTGCGCCGGCTCCGCGGGGCCCGGCCGCATTGGACCCTCACCGGGCTGGATTTTTCCCCGCTGGCCTGCGAACTGGCGCGGGAGCGCACCGGCGGCGAGGTGGTGCAGGGCTCGATCGCCGCGCTGCCGTTTGCGGACGGGCAATTTGACGCCCTCACCTCGTGCGACGTGGTGTGCCAGGTCACCGACCCCGCGCAGGCGGTGCGCGAGTTTCACCGCGTGCTCCGGCCGGGGGGCCATGTCGTGCTGACGATGCCGGCCTACCAGTGGATGTATTCCTACCACGACCGCGAGGTGGGCAACCTGCGCCGCTACCGGCGCGGCGAGGTCAACGCGCTGCTGGAAGGCGCCGGCTTCCGGATCGTGTGCAGCACCTACTGGAACACGCTGCTGTTCCCGCTCGCGGTGCTGCGCCGCAAGATCCTGCCACCGTCGGCTCCAACCAGCGATGTGGGCCGCTTCCCCGCGCCGGTCGAGGCGGGCTGCAATGCCCTGATGGCGCTCGAGCACGCCTGGCTCGGGGCGGGCGGGTCGCTGCCGCTGGGGAATTCGGTGCTGACTGTGGCGCAAAAACCCTAACACTCCGCCGTCGCCCCCCATGACTCCCGCCCTGAGCTTCGTCATCCCGCTCTATTACAGCGCCGACACCATCGTAGCTCTGGTGAAGCAGATCGAGGCGCTCCAGATCGAGGGCGGCCACGAGCTGGTGCTGGTCAACGACGGCAGCCGCGACGCCACGGCGGGAGTTTGCCGCGAGCTGCTGCGCGACGCGCGCATCCCGATGATCTTCGTCAACCACGCCCGCAACTACGGCGAGCACAACGCCGTGCTCACCGGCTACCGGCACGCCCGCGGGGCCTACGTGGTCAACCTGGACGACGACGGCCAGAACCCGCCGGCCGAGGCCGTGAAGCTCTGGCAGCACGCGCGCCGCGAGGGGCTCGACGTGGTCTACGGGCACTACGCGCAGAAGGAGCACTCGGCGTTCCGCAACTTCGGCAGCTGGCTGACCAACCGGATGACGGACTGGGTGCTCGACAAGCCGAAGGGTTTTTATCTTTCCAGCTTCCGCTGCGTGAGCGCGTTCGTGGCGAAGGAGGTCGCCGCGCACGACGGGCCGTATCCCTACATCGACGGGCTCATCCTGCAGGTGACCCAGAACTTCGGGGCGCTCGAGGTGCAGCACGCGGAGCGCGCGGCCGGGGCGAGCGGCTACACGCTGCGCCGGCTGGTGCGGCTCTGGCTCAGCACCTTCGTGAATTTTTCCGTGATGCCGCTGCGGCTCGCGACCCTGCTGGGCCTCGTGATGGCGGCGGCCGGCCTGCTTGGCCTGCTGTTCGTGTTTTACCTGCGTTACACCAACAAGGGTCCCGACTACGGCTGGGGTTCGCTGATGGGGGCGCTGCTGGTCTTCTCCGGCACGCAGCTCGTGGTGCTGGGCCTGATCGGCGAGTATGTCGGCCGCATGTTCCTGACGGTGAACCGCCGGCCGCAGTCGGTCGTGCGCTCGGTGGAGCGGGCGGGCTAGATCTGGTCCGTTCTGACCGGCGGCGGAGGCGGCGGGGGCGCGGCGCCCTCGAGGAGTTCGCGCCAGCGCTGGCATTCCCGGGCCAGGGCGGTTGCGACTCCGGCCCGCACGGACGGCGGCGGCGCGGGCAGCACGATCAGGTAGGCCAGGGCCGCCTGCACGAGATGATAATCGAATACGCCGGACTGGTCGGCATGAGTGATCACCTGGTGCCGGCTCCAATCGCGGGCGGCCAGCGTGGCGATCTTGTCGTGCCAGCGCCGGACGAGCCGGTAGGTGTTCTGTTCGTTGCGCAGGTTGCGGCCGGCGGACGAGCTGACGTGGTGCCGCACGACGCTGCGCAGGGCGATATAATGCCGCAGGCCGGCGGTCGACGCGCGGAGGGCGAGATCGATGTCCTCGCCGCCGTTGATGAAGGCCTCGTCGAAGCCGCCCAGTGTCTGCCAGAGGGCGCGGCGCAGGCCGAAGCAGGCGCCGGTCAGGGCGTCGACCGTGCGGTATTCCGGCCGACCGAACCAACGCGTGGTGGCGGGCAGATCGGTGCGGTGCGCCGGCTTGCCCTGGTGGTTGAAATAGATGCCCGTGTGGTCCACGGCGCCGGTCGCGGCGTTGAGCTGCACGTTGCCGACCAGGCCGGCGTCCGAAAAGCGGTCAAAGGCGGCGAGCATCGGCCCGAGCCAGCCCGGCATCAGGACGAGGTCGTTGTTGAGGAAGAAGAGCAGGTCGCCGGTGGCCGCGGCGGCGCCCCGGTTGCAGGCGCCGGCGAAGCCGAGGTTCTTCTCGTTGAGGATCGACCGACAGGGGGCGGGCAGATCCTTCAGCCACGCGCGCGTGCCGTCGGTGCTGCCGTCGTCCACGAAGATGATCTCGCACGCCAGGCCGGGTGGTAGCGTTTCGCGCAGGCTGGCCAGCATCGCCTGCGTGAGCGGCAGGCAGTTGTAGAGTGGGATGATGAACGAGATCTTCACGCAGGCAGCAGCACGCGGAGCGACAGGAAGATCGCCGCGAGCTTGCGCGGGTCGTAGTCCGTCACGAGCGACTCGGAATAGGCGATGACCAGCTCGTTGGCTCCGGCGCGCAACGGCAGCGCGACGGCGAGGCGCTCCTTTTGATTGATGCGCGCCAGGGTCTGGCGGTGCAGCTCCACCCCGTTGAGGGTGATCGTCACGGTCTGGTTGAGCGAGTAGCTGAGCAGGTCGGTGACCAGCCGGCCGGTCCCGGCCGCGGGCGAATCGACGCTCAGGATCGTGGCCGGCGCATAACCCCAGTGGAACACCGGCAGGAATGCTTCCGGCACCGGGCCCTCCGGCGGGCCGAGCCCATCCTTGGCCGTGTAGCCGCCGAAGCCCAGGGTCGCGACACTGGCAACCCCGGCCAGGCCCGGGCCGATCTCGTGGATCACGGGCGTGGTCTTGACCGTCTCGGTCGGGCCGAGCTGGTCCACCAAGCGGCCGTGGCTCATGGCCAGTTTCTCGAGGTAGGGGATGATCGAGCGGGCGATCCGCTGCCAGCCGTCGTGGCCGGCCGAGTGGCGCAGCGCCGTGCCGCGGTATGGGATCGGTTGGTGGCGCAGGCTGGCCGCCGGGCGCTGCGTCACGGCGAGAAACAGGTCGGGGTCCTCGGCGAGCAGCTGGAAGCCGAGGCGGTTGTGCGTGCCGATCTCCTCGTGTGACTTCCCGTGGCTGAATTTCTGCAGCTGCGGAAAGACGATGCGCAGCAGCTGATGCGCGGGGGAGCGCAGCGGGTAGTGCGCAAGGTGAAACGCCTCGTTCAGCGGCTGGTCGGGCAGCTTCTGGCCGCCGCGCACCAGCGCATGGCTGCCCATGATGGCCGTGACGCTCTCGTCGCGGGTCAGCGCGGCGGAGACCATGACCTTGCGGGTGGGGGAGCGTTGGGGCTCGCAGTGCTGGAGGCGCAGCACGGGGTTGGGCTCCGTCCGGTCATCGGCGTCGGTGTAGAGGTAGTTCAGCAGCGTGAGGCTGCGCGAGTGACCCGGCGCGGAGGCGGCGAGATCGGCCTCGAGCGTGGCGCGGTCCGGGCCGCACAGGAACTCGTCGGCGTCGAGCGGGATGATCCAGTCGGCCTGCAGCTCGCGGACCGCGAGCCGGCTGAGGTAGTTGCTGCGGTATTCCTGGATGTGGCCGAGCGCGTCATCGGTGAAAAGCCGCAGGGGCAGCCCCTCGGCGCGCAGGGCCTGCAGGATTTCCCGGGTGCCGTCGGTGCTCTCGTGGTCGAGGATGAACAGATGATCCACCCAGGCCAGCGTGTGCCGGACGAAGGCTTCAATGACATCCGCTTCGTTTTTGACTATGGCTACGGCCACCAGGCGCATGGGGCCAGTGTGCGGGTCCGCGGCAGAAAGCAGAGACAAAATTACAGGAACCGCGCCAGGGCGGATCAGGCCAGAAGCCGCTTGAGGTATTGGCCGTAGGCGGACTTGCCGAGCTTCTGGATGTTGGCCTCGAGGCCGGCGCGGTCGATCCAGCCCTGCTTGTAGGCGATCTCCTCGATACAGGCGATCTTCAGGCCGGTGCGGTTCTCCAGCACATGGACAAACTGGGCGGCCTCGATGAGCGAGTCGTGCGTGCCGGTGTCGAGCCAGGCGGTGCCGCGGCCGAAGAGCTCGACGTGCAGCTTGCCCTGCTCGAGGTAAAGCCGGTTGAGGTCGGTGATCTCCAGCTCGCCGCGGGCGGAGGGCTTGAGGCTCTTCGCCAGCTTCACGACGTCGCCGTCGTAGAAATAAAGTCCGGGGACGGCGTAGTTGGACTTGGGCTGCTTCGGCTTCTCTTCGAGCGAGAGCACGCGGCCATCCTTGGCGAACTCGACGACGCCATAGTCCGTGGGGTTGGCGACGTGATAGCCGAAGATCGTCGAGCCGCTGGTGCGGGCCGAGGCCTCGGCGAGGGAGTGCACGAACTCGGCGCCGTAGAAAAGGTTGTCACCCAACACGAGCGCGGAGGGCTCGCCCTTGAGGAAGCCGGTGTCGCCGGCGATGTGGAAGGCCTGGGCGAGGCCGTCGGGGCTGGGTTGCTCGGCGTAGCTGAACTTCAGGCCGAGGTTCGCGCCGTCGCCGAGGAGCTTCTTGAAGTTGGGCAGGTCGGTCGGAGTGGAAATGATGAGCACCTCGCGAATGCCGGCGAGCATCAGCACCGACAGCGGGTAATAGACCATCGGCTTGTCGTAGACCGGCATGAGCTGCTTGCTCACGGCGATGGTCAGGGGGTAGAGCCGGGTGCCGGAGCCGCCGGCGAGGATGATGCCTTTGCGCTGCTTCGCAGCGGGTGAGAGGTTATGGGTCATGGGTGATTGGTCAGGACTTGCTGCGGGCTTTGATCAGTGAGCCAAGCATACGGCCGATTTCTGCACAAGTGGCTTCCAGCTGGTCAAAACTTGCCGTGTCCAGCGCTCCAATGTCACGGGCGATCTCCAGTTGGGTGCGCAGCTCTGCCAAGGATCCCTTGGCGATGTAAAGGAATCGGACGGAATCCTTGTTGGTGTCCCTCTCATCGCCTTCCGCGATGTTAGACGGAATCGAAACTGCGGCCCGGCGGATTTGATCACGCAGTCCGAAATCGCGTGAGAGCGGGCCAGTGGAAGAGAGCTTGTAGATGGTTACGGCCAGCTCTTTGGCCCGCTGCCAGACCCGAAGTTCCCGGTATCCTTCAGCACCCATAACCCATGACCCATCACCCCTGACCAGTGCCCAATCGCTCTCGTGAGTATTTCTTGCTTGTGATATCAGCGGCCCAGACGCGGTTCTTCAAATACCAATCCACGGTCTTTTCGATGCCGGTGGCGAAGGTCTCGGCGGGTTTCCAGCCGAGCTCGCGGTTGATCTTGGTGGCGTCGATGGCGTAGCGGCGGTCGTGGCCGGGGCGGTCGGTGACGTAGGTGATCTGCGTGGTGTAGGACTTGCCGTCGGGGCGCGGGGATTTTTTGTCCAGCAGCGCGCAGATGGTGTTCACGATCTCGATGTTCGGTTTTTCGTTCCAGCCACCGATGTTGTAGGTCTCGCCCGTGCGACCCTGGAGCAGCACGAGCCAGATGGCGCGCGCGTGGTCCTCGACGTAGAGCCAGTCGCGGATCTGCATGCCGTCGCCGTAGACGGGCAGGTTTTTCCCCTCGAGGGCGTTGAGGATCATCAGCGGGATGAGCTTCTCGGGGAAGTGATACGGGCCGTAGTTGTTCGAGCAGTTGGTCGTGAGCGTCGGCAGGCCGTAGGTGTGCTGGTAGGCGCGGACGAGGTGGTCGCTGGCGGCCTTGGAGGCGGCGTAGGGTGAGTTGGGCTCGAAGTTGTGGTTTTCGGTGAAGGCCGGCGCGCCGGGCGCGAGCGAGCCATAGACCTCGTCGGTCGAGACGTGCAGGAAGCGGAACGCGGCCTTCTTTGGCGCGGGGAGCTTCGACCAGTATTGCTTGGCGCAATTGAGCAGGCGGAGCGTGCCGGTGACGTTGGTCTGGATGAAGGGTTCGGGTGAGTCGATGGAGCGGTCGACGTGGGACTCGGCGGCGAAGTTGACGACGGCGTCGATCGCGTGGTCGGCGAGAAGCTTGGTGACCAGCGCGGTGTCACCGATGTCACCGTGCGCGAAAACGTAGCGCGGGTCACCCGCGAGGTCGGCGAGGTTGGCCGGGTTGCCAGCGTAGGTGAGCGCGTCGAGGTTGACGAGCTTGGTGAGGGCCGAGCCTTTTTCGGTGAGGCGCTGCCGGATGAAGTTGGAGCCGATAAAACCGCAGCCGCCGGTGACGAGAACGTTCATGGGAAATCAGTTGGGGGCCTTGACCCAGCGCCGCAGGTCGCGTTCGACGGCCTCGTGGACCTCGGTCATCGTGATGCCGGCCGAAGCCAGCTTGGAGGAATCCATCACGCAATTGGAACGCGGGGTCTTGGCCGCGGTGCGCATGAACTCGGCTTCGTCGGTGAAGAACTGGAAATTCTTGTCCGACACGCCGGTCTTTTTGATCAGGCCGACGACCTCACGGGTGGTGACGTGGCCGGGGTTGGTGACGTTGTAGGTGCCGAAGGGCACGCGCTTCTCCCAGCAGGCGAAGGTGGCGGCGACGAACTCGTCGAGCTGCGAGATGGAGTTCTCGGCCTCCAGCAGCGAGGCGTAGCGCATGAGCTTGCTCAGGTAGTTGCGCGGGCCGTCGACCTCGTTGAAGGGGATGCGCAGGCGCCAGACGTAGACGCCGGGCACGCCGGCCAGGACTTCCTCGCCGAGGGCCTTCGTGCCAGAGTAGAAACTGCAGTTGTTCGTGCGGAAGCTGAAGTTCGGCGTGTCGGTCTCGGTGAAGCCGGCGCCGTCGGCGCGCCGGCCGGTGTAGATACAGCCGGAGGAGACATGGCCCCAGGGCACGCCGGCGTCGGCGCAGGCCAGCGCGATGGTGCCCGGGAGGACGGCGTTGCCCATGACGCACTCGGACTTGTGCAGTTCGCAGGCGTCGACGTTGGGCTTGCCGGTGTAGCCGGCGGCGTTGATCAGGAATTCCGGCTTCTCGCGCCGGAGCAGTTCCGTCAGGGCGTTGCGGTCGGAATAGTCAAACTCGGCCCGGCGGATATTGCGGAAAGCCAGGCCCTTGCGCGTTAGCAGCGCCTGATAGGCCGAGCCGACATAACCGGAACCTCCGAGCAGATAGATCATGGAAAGGGGGGTAAGGGAATGGGGGTCTGACCGGAGGTCAACCCGCAGTTTTCCGGGCCGGTCGCCCGCCAGGCCTAGCGTTTCCGGTAGTCGCCGCGGCTGAAATACTTCTCCAGCCAGACGTAGGCGCAGATGAAGAAGTAGCGGCTGCCCATCTCCTTGATCTTGAGCTTGGCCTCGCCGTATTTGCGGTTCTGCCAGGAGATGGGGATGACGGTCCAGGTGTAGCCGCGCACGATGGCCTTCAGCGGGATCTCAACGGTCAGGTTGAAGTGGGGGGCGAGGAACGGCCGGCAGCCCTCGATGACGGTGCGGCGGTAGGCCTTGAAGGCGTTGGTGGTGTCGTTGAGCGCGATGTTGAAGCCGATCCGCACGAGGAAATTGGCGAGGCGGTTGACCCAGAGTTTCACGCGCGGGTAGTCGACGACTTTGCCGCCCTTGACGAAGCGGCTGCCGAAGACGCAGTCCCAGCCCTCGTTGAGCAGACGCCAGTAGCGCACGGCGTCATCCGGCGAGTCGGAGGCGTCGGCCATCATGATGGTGCAGGCGTCGCCCTTGATGTGGTTGAGGCCGCAGATGACGGCGCGGCCGAAGCCGTGGGGGCCGTTGTTCTGCACCGGGGCGAGCGTGGGGATCTTCTGTCGCAGTTCCTGCAGGACGGCCCAGGTCTTGTCCTTGCTGCCGTCGTCCACCACGACGATCTCGTGTGGCACGCCCTCGCGCACCAGCACGGCATAGAGGTCCTGCACGGTGGGCGGGAGTGACTCCTCCTCGTTGTGGGCGGGGATGACGACGGAAAAGAGCTGGAGCGGAGCAGGCTCGGGCATCGGTCAACTCAGGGGAAATCCACGGGTGGCGGCAAGCCCAGGCTCATCGCGGGGCCGACAATTCCAGCCAGCCGGGGTTTTGCTCCGCGTGGAGTGCGATTTCCTCGAGGATGGCCGCGGTCGGGGTGGCGGGCCGCCAGCCCCAGACGGTCGAGGCCTTGGCGTGGTCGAGCACGATCCAGGGGATGTCGAAGGGGCGGGGTGTGCCATCCTGCACCACGGCGTGCGGGCCGAAGCGCCGGGCGCACCAGTCGCTGAGCTGCTTGAGCGACATGGCGGAGGCGGCACCGCCGGAGAAATTCGCGATGCGGTCGGCAGCGGCCAGCTTGGGCGCCTGGAACTGCTTTTCGAGCACCGGCAGGAGGTCGCGCGGGTGCAGACAGTCGCGGACCTGATGGCCGTGGCCGCCGAAACCGAGATACTTGAGCGGGCGTTTCCGCCGCCACGCGTTGATCCAGTAGGCGAAGATACCCTGGTCAGCCCGGCCAAACTGACCCGCGCCGGCCAGCACGCCGCAGCGGTTGATGAACACGGGGAATCCGAAGGTCTCGCCGTATTCCAGCGCCATCGCTTCCGAGGCGAGCTTGGTCGCGCCGTAAAGCGAGATGGGCGCGGTGGTGGCGAAGCTCTCGGCGAGGCCGGCCGCGCTCAGGCCCGCGGGGAGCGGCCGCGCGACATCGGGCACGAGCGCGTCGCTTTTTACGACGGTTGGCAGCGTGGTGAGCGGCGCGATCGAATACACGCGGCTGGTCGAGAGCAGGATGAAGCCGGCCTTGTGGGCCTTGCAATATTCGAGGACGTTGATCGTGCCCGTGAGGTTGTGATCCACCAGTTCACGCGAACTGGTCTTGCCGTCGATACCCGCCAGCACGCTCGGGTTGGCGGCGGCATCGATGACGAAATCCGCGGCGGGCAGCGCGTCCATGGCGCGGGCATCGCGCAGATCGGCCGGGAGGACCTTGATCCCGAGTTTTTCCAGCGGGGCGCGGTTGGTCTCGCTGCCGGGGCGGATGAAATTGTCGAAGCCGGTGACCGCGTGGCCGGCGGCGTGGAGCTCCCGGGCGAGGGTGCTGCCGACAAAACCGCAGATGCCGGTGATCAGGATGCGCATGTCGGGCGAGGGAAGCAGACCCCGCCGGGCAGGTGAAGCGGGAAATGAGCCGGTGCGGCCTTAGCGCAGGTCGAGCGCGGCCAGGTAGGTCCAGTCCCAGGAAGTGCCCGCGCCCGGGCCGATGCTGATGACCAGCCGGTCGCCCGGACGGATATCGTCCGGCAGGGCCAGGTCGGCATACTGCCGGCCGCGATCTTCCGCGACGGCGAGAGGTTTCAGGTCGCGCGCAAAGAAGGTGCGCGGCGCCTCACCGTCGCGTTGCAGCTCGACCTGGTAGCTGGCGCCATCGGTCTGACCCGGGCCGGTGTAGGATTCAGGCTGGAGGCCGTAGGCGAAGCGGAGGTGTTTTTCGTCGCCGTCCAGGATAAAGGTCAGGGCGGAGGGCGGTGGCAGCATGAGGAGCATCTCGCCCTCATACTGGAGGAGATACGGGTAGGCGGAGTCCACCCGGTTGGGGCTCCGGCTGAAGCCGGGGAACTGGCGGGCGGCATAAAACGGCGAATGCGCGATACGCAGCCCGCCCAGGTAAACCCAGTCCCAGGCATCGTTGCCCCGCTTGCCGGCCGTGGTGCGGACGACGAGCACCGTGTCCGCCGGAAAGGGCGGCAGGTCCGCTTCACCGGAGAGGGGGCCGCGATCGCCGGCTTGGTTGATCGGATCAAGCAGGCGGTGGAAGACCTGCATCGGCGGCTGGCCGGGTATGCGCAGTTCCGCGATGAACTCGGCGCCATCGGTCACGCCGACGGTATAGGACTTGGGGTGGAACCCGAAATTGAGCCGGATGCTCCGCTCGGTGCCGGTAAGCCGCCAGGTCAGCTCGCCCGGAGGTTGGAGCATTTGCACGACATGTCCGTCAATCCGGTCCTGGGGCAGGCTGGGGGGCGTGATGACATCGGGGCGGACCGGCATGCCATAGTCCCGGCGTCCGAGGCCCACGAGGCGCTTCAGTTCTGAATCGCGCAGGGGATGTTGTTCCAGGATATCCGCGCGCACATAGACCCGGGCCAGGTTCAGGTCGACCGCCAGACGGTAGTGTTCGCGCACATAGTCGGCCAGCGCGGGGTAGATCTCGTGGGCTTCGGTGGCACGGTTGGCGAAAAACGGGGAGCCAGGCCCCACCGCGTCAACGAACACCTCGGGCCGGTTGCGGCGCATGTCGGACAGGAACGTAGCCCGGTAATACTCCCGTTGGGGCACGGCCAGAATGCACCACTGGCTCACGGTGTCCTGCGTGGCCTGCGGCAGGCCGCTCTCCACATAGGCCGAGCTCATCCAGCCCCACAGGGCCATCCGGGCGCCCGGCTGGTGCCAGTGGCGGAGCACCTGCCCCAAGGGGGAGTAGGGCTGCCGCCAGTGTTCGGCGAGGTGGCCGACCATGTCGGGCGCGGGCTGTCCGATCTGGGGGTAGAACGGGGCCAAGGCGCAGAGGAACCCCAGTCCGGACAGCAGCCGGCGCGAGTTGCCACTGGCCCACAGGTCGCAGAGCAAGACGCCGGTCCACAAGGTCAGGGGCACAGTCAGGAAGAGGAGGTAATGCAGCGAGGAGCGGGAGGGAGCCGCGATGCAGACGACCGCCAGCAAGGTCAGGACGGCGCCGAGCCAGAAGGTCGGGGGCAGTTTCCGCTCCTTTAGCACATGGGTCGTGCCGGCCCCCAGCAGGAAGAGGAGTCCCGACCAGATGGCCGCCACAATGAAGCCTTTGCCCCGGGCGTGCTCCGCCAGATCATGCCACACCTGCGGCGCCGGCTTGGTCTGCTGGCGAAGATAGATGAGCCCGAGCAAAGCGAGCAGCAGGAGTGTCGCCCACAGCCACGGGTAGAAATGCCCGCTATCCCGGACAAAGTGGGCCATGTCGTGCACGACCTTGTCGATGGGCATGCCGGCCTGCACATAAGCGACGTTTTGCAGGAAAAAACGCCGGTAGAAATGACCGAACTGACCGAAGGCGGCCACCAGCATGATCCCGAGCAGCGAAGGGGCTGCGGCCAGGCCGATCAGCATGGCGCCGCGGCGCCAGGGCTGGGCGGACCCGGCCGGCCGGTTTTTCCAGACCTGCCACAATTGCCAGCCGACCACACCCACGGCGAGGGGTGCAGCCTGAAGCTTGGCCCACGGCAGACAGCCGGCCACGAAGGCGGCGGCCAGCGGCCGGCGCTCGATCTGGCTGAGCGCGAGCGCCAGCAGGGCGAGCGGGGCCAGCTCCGAGGAATAATGCACGAAATCGCCCGCGGTCGCGGTGGCAAAAAAGACCGCCCCAGGCAGCACCGCCAGCTGCGCGACCGCCGCGGGCGCGCGGTCGCGGAACAGGCGCTGGACGAAAAGCAGCGCCAGCCAGCTCAGGAGCACCGCCGTGACGCGGGCTGTGAAATAGTCGAGCGGCAGGCCGAGCCAGTGCAAGGGGAGCAACGCATAGAAATCCAGCGGACCCGAGGTAACGCCGTCCACCGAACGCCAGAAAACCGGATCATGGGCCAAGGCCATCGCCCCGGCGATGAACTGGCTTTCGTCGGGATTGTATTCGGAGGCCGCGAAGAAAAACGGCCAGCGCCAGGCCGCGAGAAACAGCAGCAGCAGGACGGCAAACACCCAGTTCGAATGACGGAGGGGTTTTTCCTGGGCTGCCGCGCGCACGCCCAGCGCAATCCAGCCAACCAAGGCGAGGGTGGCCAGGATCACGAGGATCCAGTAAAAACCAGGGTGGGCATCCAGCCACTCGAAGACTGCGCGCATGGGCGATTCAGGAAATTGTCAGGTTGGGAATCAGGGAGAAGGAAACTGGCCAATAGTTCAATTCAGACTGAGCGAGGCGATATAAGTCCAGTCCCACGAATCGTTTTTTCCGGCGTCGATCCGGAGCACCAGCCGGTCACCCGGCTGGATGCCGGCGGGCAGCATGAGGTCGGCGGATTGCCGGCCCCGGTCATCGACGTTGGCCAGCGGGTCGAGCCGGTGCTCGAACAGGATGCGCGGGGCGGCGCCTTCCCGCTGCAGTTCGACCAGGTAGCGTGCGCCATCGGTCGCGCCGCCGTTTGTGTGGGCTCCCTCAAGAAATCCGTAGGTGAACGTCAGGTGCCGTTCCGGGCCGGCGAGCACGAACGTGAGCGAGGTGGGCGGCGGCAGCATCAGCCGCCACTCCGCTTCGTGGCGGACCAAGTGGGGATACACGGCCGCGACGGCGTCGGGAATCCGGCGGAATCCGGGAAACTGCTTGGGCGAAAAGAAGGGGGAACGGACCAGGCGCATCTGGTCAAAGTAAACCCAGTCCCAAGCCGCATCCCCCGCTTTTCCCGCCGTGGTGCGCACGGCGAGGCTTGTCCCCGCGGGGAACGGAGGCAGCACCACCTCGGCAATTTTCCGGTCGCGGTCCTCCGGCCGGCGCTGCGGATCGAGCAGCAAGCGGTAGACCTCCAGCGGCGGCCGACCCGGGGGATGCAACTCGGCGATCAGCTCGGCTCCGTCGGTTTGCCCCTCGGAGTAGGCCCGGGGGTGAAAGCCGAATTCGAGCCGCAGGATCCGTTCGTCACCGGCGAGGGAATGCCGCAGCTCGGCGGGAGGCTCCATCATCCGCACCAGCCGGCCGTTGATCCGGTCCTGGGGCGTCGGCAGGGTAACGGGGACAACCGGGCCGAGGTGGTCCACCCGGCCCCGGCGCACCAGTCGCTCGAGGTCCCCGGTGGTCAGGGGCCGGTGCTCCAGCAGATCGGTCCGCACATAGACGCGCGGTCCCTCCAGGTCGGTCACCAGCCGGTAATGCTGGCGCACATAGGCGGCCAGGGCCGGGAACGTTTCATGACCCTGCGTGCTGCGCTGGTTGTAGGCGGTGGCGTTGCGGCCCACCGCGTCGACGAAGAGCCCGGGCTGGTGCTGCATGATGTCGGCCAGATAAGCGGCCCGGTAGTAGTCGCGCTGCGGCGTGTCCTCGATGCACCACATGGACACCGTGTCACGCGTGGCTTGGGGCAGCCCGCTTTCCACATAAACGGAACTGTTCCAACCCCAGAGGGCGAGCCGGGTGTCCGGTAGATGCCAGTGTCGCAGCACGGCGCCGAGGGTCGTGCGCGGCCGGGCCCAGTGTTCGGCCATCTGGCCGAACATGGCGGGGACAGGCTGGCGGAGGCGGAGGCCCAGGGGCACCAGCGTGCAAACGAGGATCAAGCCGATGAACCCCCGCCGCAGCCCGGTGTGCGGCCAGAAATCCCCCAGGGCGGCGCCGAGGCAAAGCAGGGCGGGCAGGAAGAGCAGCAAGGTATAGTGCAGCGTGGTGCGGGCGGGCACGATGATGCAAATCACAGCCGTCACCAACAGGATGATCCCGAGCCAGAAAAGGGCGGTCGGCCGTTGCCGCCGCAGGACGTAACCCAGGCCGGCGGCGAACAGGAAAAGGATTGCCGATGCGACCCAGAGCACGAACTGGCCGTCATCCTGCGCCCGGCGCAGCAGCTCGCGCAGGACCGCCGGCAGCGGCTGACCTTCGCCGACGTAGGCGAGGTTTTGCAGCAGGTAGCGGCGGAAAAAATGCTCCAGCTGACCGAAGACCGCGAGTGCCGCGAGGGTGAGCAGGGTCGGGGCCAGGGCGGCGCCCAGCACCCGGCCGACGGGTCGGACGGCGGAGATGCCCGGCCGGCGGGGTTGCCGCCAGATGAGCCACAGCTGCCAGCCGATCAGCGCGGCCGCCAGCGGGACGGCCTGCAGCTTGGCCCAGGGGAGGCAGCCGGCGGCGAAGGCGGAGGCGCGCGGTCGCCCGGCCTGCCAGCAGACGGCGAGGGCCATCAGCATCATCGGCACCAGCTCCGACGCGTAATGGACAAAGTCCGAATCGGTGGCGGTGGCGAAGAAGACCGCGGCCGGCAGGATGGCCAGTTGGGCCGCCAGCGGCGGCGTGAACGTGCGGAAAAGCCGCTGGGCCAGGAACAGCGTGAGCCACGTCAGGAGCAATCCCGTCAGCCGGATGTTGAAGTAGTCAAGCGGCACGCCCAGCGCATGCAGGGGGAGCAGCGCATAGAAATCCAGCGGCCCGGCGGTGTGGCCGTCCACCGCCCGCCAGAACACGGGGTCGTGCCACAGGGTCATCGCCCCGGCAATGAACTGGCTTTCGTCGGGATTATATTCGCTCGCGCAAAACAGGAACGGCCAGCGCCACGCGAGTAGGAACAAAAAAAGCAGCAACCCGAAGACCCACTCCCGCCCCGCCGACGGCGGGCCGGCGCGGGCCGCGCGGATTCCGGCCGCGATCCATCCTGCCAGGGCGAGGGTGCCGGCGGCGGCCATCACCCAATAAGCCGAGGGATGGTAATCTAGCCAGTCGAAGACCCGGGGCAGCATGGGCAGTGAAGGAAGCAGTCAGCTCTGGGTAAGGGAAGAGGAAACAGGCCGGTGGCTCAATGCAGTTTGAGCGAGGTGATATAGGTCCAGTCCCAGGCGGAGTTTCCGGCCGGGCCGGCGTCGATGCGGAGGGTGAGGCGATCTCCCCGATGCAGCGGCGGCAGAGCGAGGTCGAGTCGCTGCGGCCCGCGGTCGGTCGCGCGGGTCCGGGGTTCCAGGTGGCGCCGGAAAAGCGTCTGGGGCGGCTCGCCCGGGCGCCCCAGCTCGACCGCGAAGACCGCGCCGTCCGTGCGCCCGCCGCGGGTGTAAGCCCCGGGCCGCAGCCCGTATTCGAAAGCCAGACGTCGCTCGGAGCCCAGCAACTCAAAATGCAGCGCGGCCGGCGGCGGCAGTTGCAGCCGCGTTTGCCCGTCCGTCGCCACCACGGCGGAATTCTCCGCCTCGGCCGCGGTGGGCACCGGATCAAAATCCGGGAATTGTTCACGCCGGAAGCCGGGGCTGCGCCCGAATTCCGGGGCGGTGAAATGCATCCAGTCCCAGGCCGCGTCGCCGTTCAACCCCGGATCCGTGCGCAGAATGAGACGGGTGCCGGGCGCGAAGGGTGGCAGGATGAGGTGCACGGGCTGCAGGCCGCGGTCGCGGGGTTCGCGCGCGGGATCCAGCTGACGGCGGTAGAGCGGACGGATCTGCGTCCCGTCGGTGAGTTCCAGGATCAGGCCGGCCCCGTTGCTCCGGCCCGGCTCATAGGCGATCGGATCGAAGCCGAAGCGCAGGTATACCTCCCGCATATCCGCGTCGAGCGGCCACTCCACCAGACCGGGTGGCTCGAGCTTTCGGGTCGGGCGCCCGTCGATCTGCTTGAGTGACAGTGCCGTCACGGCCGTGGCGGCCGGCCGCCACGGATGGGCCGGCCGGTCGATGCGGCCTTGCGCGAGCAGCCAGTCGACGGTTGCGGGGCCAAGGTCGGCGAGCACCGGGAGGTCGCGCCGGGCATAAATCCGGACGGAGGCCGTGTCGGCCACCAGCACATAGGTGGCGCGGATGTATTCACCCAGATCGGGAAAAGTCTCGTGGGCCTGCAGCCCGCGGTGTTCGAAAGCAAAGGCCCCGGGCCCGACGGCGTCGACGAACACCGCCGGGGTGCTGCGTTGCAGGTCGGCGAGCCAGACGGTCCGGTGATAATCGCGCTGGTGGTTGGGAACGATGGACCACTGGCTGACGGCGTCGCGAGTGGCCTGCGGCAGCGCAGTTTCAACATACAGGCTGCTGGCCCAGCCCCAGATGGCCAGGGAGTCGTCGGGTCCCGCCAGGGCCCGCACCAGGATGGCGACATTGCTGCGCGGCTGGCGCCAGTATTCCGCAAAGTGACCGTAGACTTCCGGCGGGGGCTGCCGGCTGCGGGTGACCAAGGGGGTTGCGCCCGCCGCCACCAAGACGGCCCCGGCGAGGATCAGGCGCGTGCGCGCGGCGGACAATAACATCCAGCAACTGCCCAGTGCGACCCCGGACGCAAGCGTCAGCGGCACGGTCAGCAGCAGCATATAGTGAAGGAATTCGCGCCGGGCCGCGCCGATGGCGACGACCGCCGCCAAGGTGAGCAGGCCGGCCGCGAGCAGCAGGCCGGGCCGGCGCGCGCGCCGGACCAGCAGAAACACCGCGGATCCGGTCAGTGTGGCCAAGGCGGTGGCGAGCAGCAGCGGCAGGCTGGCCTCCTGGCGCGCCATGGCCGCCATGCCCGCGACGGCCTCGGCCAGCGGATCTCCCTTGGCGACGTAAAATACGTTATGGAGAAAATACCGGCGCACCATGCTCTCGGCCTGGCCGGTGGCGAGTGCCACGCCCGCGATCAGCAGGGTGGGCGCGGTCGCGCTCAGGGCCATCCCCGCCAACCCGGGCAAACTCCGGCGCAATCCGGCGCCAGGTTCGCGCACGATCTTCCAGCCGGCCCAGCCTACCAGCACGAGACTGAACGGGCCGGATTGCAGCTTGGTCCAAGGCAGGAGGCCGGCGAAAAAACAGGCGAGCCAGAGTTGGCGTCGGTCACCCGGCGGGCGCGTCGCCAGCAGGCCAAAGGATCCGGCCACCACGAGGAGCGGCAGGTGTTCGGTGGAGTATTGCAGGAAATCATGGTGCGTGACCGTGGCGAAAAAAGTGACGCCGGGCAGCACGCCGAGCCAGGCGGCGGCCGGGCCGAAGAGGCGGGCCAGCGTCCGCAGGCAGATGAACAGCGTGCCCCAGATGATCAGCAAGCCGGTCAGCCGGGCGCTGAAATAATCCAGCGGCAGACCGAGCCAGTGCAGCGGCAGCAGGGCATAAAAATCGAAGGGCCCCGCCGTGTTGCCGTCGACCGACCGCCAGAAAACCGGATCCCGCGCCAGCGTCAGCGCGCCGGCGATCAGCTGGCTCTCATCGGGATTGAACTCGCGCGCGCCCAGCAGGAACGGCCACCGCCAGGCCAGGAGGAACAGGCCAAGCACCACCCCGTCGCGCCAGCCGGCGGACGCCGCCGGCCGGCGCGGAGTGGCGGCCTCGGCCCGGACGGCCTGCCAGCAACGGAGGATCAGCAGCAGCGTGGGTAGCCCCCCCAGCGCCCAGTAGCTCTGGGGATGGGCGTCAAGCCACTGGAAGACAGCGCGCATGGGCAGTGAAGCAAGCAGCCGTATTTGAGTAAGGAAAGGGGAAACAGGCCGGTGGCTCCAACCGGTGAAATCGCGGGAATCAACCACCGGGGTCGAACAAAAGCAGCGGGTGTGAGTCTGGTCATCCCTATGACAATCCAGACCCGATTCATCCGCCGGCTGACGGCTTTTTTTGTTCTCGTGGGCGCCGGGTCCGCGATGGCGGCCACTCGCACGCACACCCTCACGGCCCCGTCCACGGTCAAGCCGGGCGACATGGTCCAGGTCCTCGTGGCGGCGGGCACCGATGCCGCCGATGGTGAACAGATCGGTTTTTTCCACTCGGAGTATTCCACGGACGGAGGCAAGACCTGGGTGCCGGTTTACGCCGAAAAGGTGGGGACGTCGGCCACCCGCCCCATTGATTTCAAGGCCGGCGCGGAGGGCACCAGGATCATTGTGCGGTCGCACATCGCCTTTCGCGGCGGCCAGGCGGGCGACGTCGATTATGCCGGGGCACCCATTGCGTGGCAGGAATCGTGGGACAAGTGGCAGGCTCCGCCGGCCAAATACCTCACGATCCGCGTGACCGCGAAGTAAGCTGGAATGAAACCCGGCCGCTTCCGGTCGCGCCGACACATGGCGGATTAGTGTTGGCACTCCGCCCGTCGGACGCTTTTTCAACCGCATGCCCGCGCTTCGCCCCTCCCTGCTCCGTGCCGCCTTCGGACTGGCGCTGCTCCTGGGCTGCACGGGATTGGCGTCGGCCGCCGTGAACCGGGTGTTTACGCTGACCCTGCCCGCGGCGGTGCCGGCCGGCGGCAAGGTGGACGTCACGGTGCGCATGAGCACCGACGCGGGCGAGGGCGAGGCCATCGCGTTCATGCAGGCGGAGTATTCCACGGATGGCGGTCGCACCTGGACGAGCTCGTGGGCGGAACAGGATCTTGGGACCAGCGCGGACCGCGGCTTCAGCTTCACGGCCGGCGCCGCCGGCACGGAATGCAAGGTGCGGGTGCGCGTCGCCTATCGTGGCGGCGTGGCGGGGGCGGTGGATTGCGCCGGCGCCGCCATCCGCTGGTTCGAAACGTGGAAACACTGGCACGAGCCGCCGGCGAAGTCCGCCACGGTTTCCGTCCGCTGAGCCGGCCTAGTGGAGGTGGTAGGCGCGGATCAGCGCCTTGCCGCGCTCCACGTGCATGAAGTCCAGCGCCGGAACGGTTTCCTTGGAGCCGGCGGTCACGGGTGCCGCCATCGTCCGGCGCAGCTCCGTGCCGCGTTCGCGGACAAAGCCGGGCAGGTCGGCCGGCCAACCGCGGAAGCAATGCCAGGTGAGCGCGCCGAGCAGGACCGCCGCGGCGAACTGCCGCCCGCGCGGCCGGGAGACCAGCCGGTCGACGGCGGCGCCCAGCAACAGCGCGGCGAACGGCAGCGTGGCGAGCAGCGAGCTGTAGTAGTAGCGTGAGTTGGTCACGGTGGTGATGCCGGTGTGGTAACGCCCGACGCCGAGTAGCGCGGCGTTGCCGAGGTCATAGGCGAGCAAGAGCAGCAACAGCAGGCGCAGCCGCGGGGAGGCGAGCCAGAGCCCGCCGGCCACCACCGCAACTTTCAGACCGCCCGCCAGCCACAGCGCGTTCGGGAGCCAGCTGAGCTTGAGCAGCAGGAAGGCGGGGTTGATGAGAAAAAAGCCGAGGGCGTATTGCACCGCCTCGCCCACGTGCCCGGCCATGTGCTGGTGGTTGCCGCCGGAGAATTGGATGATGAGCAGCGCCACGGCGACCGAGGGCGCGAGACACAGGCCCGCGAGCCCGATCCGCCGGCCCCAGCCGTCGCGCTCCCGGGCGAGGAGCGCCGGCAGCAGCGTGGCGAGCGCGAGCACCGCGCCGGTCAGCACCCCGCGCGAGAAACAGCAGGCGCTCAGCGCCGCGGCGGCCACGAGCGGCGCGTAGCGACGGAAGGCGCCGCGGTCGTCCCGGCGCATGGCGCGTTCGTGCCACAGGAGGCCGAGCAGCAGGAAGGTCGTGGCCAGCACGGCGGACCATTGCGTGGCCCAGCCGAGTGTCTCCAGGTTGGCGGTCGGCAGCGCGAACAGGACCAGCGTGACGGCGGTGGCGAACCACGGCAGGCCGGAGCGCAGGAGCAGCCGGCCGAACAGCAGCGTGTTGAGCGCATGCGTGAGCCAGAGCAGCCAGAGCATGGCGGCGTAGCTCCCGTGGAACTGGAGCGCGGCGCCGCCCCACAGGAGCTTGAACACGGGGACGTAGTTTTCCGCGAAAACCATCCGGACCCACGGCCAGAAGCCGAACGACGCCATCTGGTCGAGCAGGAAGTAGTCGTCGCCGAACCAGAACAGCTCGGCGAACTGCGCCCGCCAGATCACGAAGGGCGCGAGCGCGGCGGCGGCCGCCAGCCAGGGCAGCGCCCGCACCGCGCCGGTGAGCTCGATCCTCGCCGGCGGGGGCGCCGGGGCGGGCCGGGCCGGCATGGCCGGCGCGCCGCCGGTGACGGGCGCGGTCCGCCACGCGGCGTCCGCGTCCCACGCCGTGGCGGCGATGAAGACCAGCAGGAGGGGATACACCGGCGCGAGGGAGGAGATCGCGAGGATCGGATACGAGGTCACCTGCATCACCGAGGTCAGCAGCAGGTAGATGAAGGCGCCACCCCACGCGGCGGCGGCGACCGTCAGCGGGAAAGTCCACGTGCGTTGCACCAGCACCTGCACGAGGCGCGCGGCCGCGACCAGTTGCGCGCCGATCACCAGCAGCAGCAGCAGGGGGCGGAGTCCCTTGCCGATGCGGTGCAGGATCTGGGTGCGCATGTCATCGAGGGGGGCCGGGGCCCCGCCGCTGAGCCGCTCGCGGGTGAGGTCACGGAACAGCTGCAGGCCGGCCTCGTCCCCGTCGCTCGGCGGGGCGAACGCGCTGAAGCGGCTGAACGACGCCGCGAAGTCCGTGAACCCGAGAAAGGTTTCGACGATGGCGGCGGACTGGCCCTCGCGCCATCTGGGCAGGAAGCCGCTGCGGGGCGGGCCGGCCGGCAGCCGGCCGTCATTGCACGCGGCGTTCACCTCGCGCGCGAGCCGGTCATAATAGGCGATCGCGTCACCCGCGCTGCGGGCGTGTCCGGCCGCCGCGACCGAGTCGCGCAGCGCCCAGACCAGCCAGCCGCCGCCGATCTCGCATTCCGCCGCCGGCCGCCCGGTCACGCCGGAGGAAGCGTCGGCCCACCCGCGGCCGAGGTCCCCGTCGAGGTGGGGCCGCAGCTCGGCGAAGGCCGGGCTCACCCGGTAGATGGCCTCGCGCGCCTCGCGGCTCAGCGGCACAAAGGGGAGCTCCGGTCCGGCCTGCACGCGCAGCAGCGCGCCATAGGCCCGCTGCATCTCGGGGGAGCGGAACTCCACCGTGCCAAACCAGCCGTAATAGTGATGGTTCAACGCCGCGACGATGCCCACGGGCAGCGCGGCGCAAACCGCCGCGAACGCGAAGGCCTGCAGCAGCGGGATCAGGGCCGTGCGCGAGGCGCGCCACGCCAGCCACAGGGCGGCGCCGCCGAGCAACGCCGTGCTGGGTCCGAGCCACACCGCCTCCTCGCGGGTCAGATAAAAGGCGCCGCCGGCGAGGCCGAGCAGACCGGCCCAGGGTGCGAGCCGGCGCCGGGGCAGGTCGCGGCGGTAATGCAGCGCGATCAGCCCCGCGAAAACCAGCAGCACCTCGGGCGAATAGAGGTGCTGGCGCAGCACGCGACCGAGGCTGGAGGCATCGTAGCTCATCGGATTCCAGAGCAACAGCGCGTAGCCGGCGAAACGGGCCGCGGCGGAAGGCAGCGCCGGGGCGCACGCCCGCACGAGCAGGGCGCAGCTTGCGGCGTAGAGCAGGTGCTGGGCGGAATACAGCGGCAGGCGGCAGAGGGCGACCAGCGCGATCCAGAGCGAATACATCGGGCCCTTGGCGAGGGTCAGCTGGTCGTAGGGCCCGAGCCAGTCGCCGCGGAGCAGATGCCCCGCGAGCTCGATGAAAAGCCGGTCGTCGTGGCCGGCGTTGGCGAGGGCGTAAACCGGCTGCCCGCGGGTCAGCCAGAGCTTGGCGGCCGTCATGAGCAGCGCGGCCCAGAGCCAGCGGCGGGATGATCCGGCGGCGGGCGCGGTCATGCCGGATCGGGCCCCGTATCCAGCCGCAGCACGCCCAGGAAGAAGCTCGTGAGGATCATCTGGCAGCCGAGCACGAGGCACAGGGCGCCAGGGATGACCCAGCGGAGCGTCTCGGCCGGCTGCAGACGTCCGAAGCCCTGGCCGCCCCAGATCGACACCGCGCCGATGGAAAGACCGAGACCGGCGACGACGAGGACGCCGCCCGTGACGAGACCGGACTCTAGCGTGAGATGACGGAACCAGTCCTCAAACCCCGCCTCGGGCCGGCGCAGGCCGGCACGGGTCGCGACGAACTTGCTGAGCACGGCGAAGGAGGTGGCCTGGAAGCCGATCAGCACGGCGACGGCGGCGAAAAGCAGCGTGTGCACGTCGAGCGTGATGCGGCCGAGCGGCAGCGGTCCCTGCAAAAGGGCGCCGCCCAGCACCAGGCCCAGCGCCATGAGCAGGATGCCCGGATACCAGAACAGCCAGCGGGGGCTGAACAGGAGCATGAAGCGCAGGTGACGCCAGCCGTCGCGCCAGGGACGGAGATGGGGCGGCCGGTCGCGACCGTCCTTGCGCAGCACGGTGGGGACCTCCTCGACGCGCAGCCCGAAGAGCACGGACTTGATCACGATCTCCGAGGCCAGCTCCATGCCGGTGGTGCGCAGGTCCATGCGGCGGTAGGCGTCGGTGGTGAAGGCGCGCAGGCCGCAGTGGAAGTCGCCGATGCCGGTGCGGAAGAACAGGCGGCCGACAAAGGAAAGGACGGGGTTGCCGATGTGGCGGTTTTTCCAGGGCATGGCCCCCGGCTGGATGCCGCCGCGGAAACGGTTGCCCATGACGAGGTCGGCGCCCGCCCGCAGGCGCTCAACGAAGCGGGGCAGGTGCGAGAAATCGTAGCTGCCATCGGCATCGCCCATGAGGATGAAACGGCCGCGCGCCGCCGCGATGCCACCGCGCAGGGCGTTGCCGTAGCCCTTGGCCGCGATGGGCACGACCCGGGCGCCAGCCTTCGTGGCGAGATCCTGCGAGCCGTCGGTGCTGCCGTTGTCGGCGACGACCACCTCGCCGGCGATCCCCGACGCGGCGAGGGCGTCCATCGCCTCGCGCACGCAGCCGGTGATCGTGCGGGCCTCGTTGAGGCACGGCATGACCACGGACAACTCGGGGGTGGCGACGGGAGGGACGGCAGACACGGCCCGCAGCAAAGCAGCCGGCTCCCGCGGGGCAAAGGAAGAAATCTCCCCGTCGGGTTAGCGCAGGGACAGGCCGGCCAGCCAGGTCCAGTCCCAGGAGTTGTTGCCGGCCGGGTCGATGACGAGGTCCAGCCGGTCGCCCGGCTGGACGAAGCCCAGCGCGAATCCGACCGGTTGGGGCCCGCGGTCGGCGGGCACCCCGGCGGGATCAAACCGGCGCTCGAACAGGATTGCGGCCGGCTGGCCGGCACGCCGGAGCTCGGCGCGCAGGATCACGCCGTTGGTCTGGCCACCGTTCTCGTAGGCACCGGGCTGAAACCCGAGGACACACTCCAGCCGGCGCTCGGTGCCGTCGAGCACGTAGGTCAGCCGGGCGGGCGAGGGCAGCATGAGTCGCTGTTCCACACCTTGGTTGATGATGCCGGATTGGGGCGCGTCGGCGTCGTCGGGTCGCCGCGCGAAACCGGGGAACTGCGACGCGGCGTAGAAGGGCAGCCGGAGGAATTTCAGCCGGGCCAGGTAAACCCAGTCCCACGCGGTGTCGCCGAACTCGCCCGCCTCCGTGCGCACAATCAGGCTGGCGCCGGGCGGGAACGGCGGCAGCGGGAAACGCGTGCGCAGCTCCCGGCGGTCGGCGCTTTGCCGGGCCGGGTCGAGCAGGCGGCGGAAGAGTTCCTGCGGCGGCTGCCCGGGCGCGCGCAACTCCACGATGAACCAGGCCCCGTTGCTGCGGCCCTCGGTGTAGGCCTTGGGATGGAAACCATAGTCGATCTCCACCTCCCGCTCGACTCCTTCCAGGCGCCAGGTGAGTTCAGCGGGCGGCAGGATCATTCGCACGACGCGGCCACCGATCTCGTCCGAGGCGGCATCCGCCGGCATCACCCGGTCCGGCGGGGTCTCGGTATCCCGGGGCGGCCGGCCGCGGGCAATGAACCGCTGCAGGTCGGTCTTCGTGTAGGCGTGCTGCGCCAGCACATCGTTTCTGACATAGATGCGTGCGTGCCACAGGTCGGATACGAGGCGGTAATGGGTGCGGACATACTCGGCCAAGGCGGGAAAAGTTTCGTGCGCCTGGGTGCGGCGATCGGGAAAGAACGGGGCTCCGGGTCCGACGGCATCGACGAACAGGCCCGGCCGGTTGCGCTCCAGGTCCGCCAGGTAACGCGCCCGATAATAATCGCGCTGCCGGGTCTCGAAAATCGACCAGGCGCTCGCGGTGTCACGCGTGCCTTGGGGCAGGCCGGCCTCCACATACGCGGAATTGTGCCAACCCCAGAGGGCGAGACTGCCGGCGGTGTCACGGTAGGCGCGGAGCAAGCTGCCCATCATGGAATAGGGGCGTCTCCAGTCCTCGGCGAATTGCCCGAACATCTCCGGGCCAGGTTGGCGGGCGCGCCAGCCCAGCGGCAGCAGGGCGACCAGAAGCAGGCCGGCGGCCGTCCGGCGCCCGAGGTTGGCGGCCGGCCCGCCGCCGAGCAGGGCGCCCAGCACCAGCGTGAGTGGCAGGACCAGCAGCAAGGCATAATGCAGAGAGGCCCGGCCGGGAGCATAGATGCAGAAGGCGGCGGCCGCAGTCAGGAGCAGCGCGAGCCCGCCCAGGTCTCCGGATGAGCGGGCCGGCCGCCGGAGCAGCCCGGCTGCCGCCAGCAGCAGGGCGATGCTGCCGAGCCAGACCGGAAGATGCCCGGTCTCCCGGGCGAAATCCCACATCTGTCGCATGGCCACGGAGCGCGGGAGACTGCCGTCAACATAGATGAAACTCTGCAGCAGATAGCTGCGGTAGAAATGCTCCAGCTGGCCCGCCGCCGCCAGCAGGCCCAAGGCCAGCAACGAGGGCAGCGCCGCCGCCGCGAACACCGCGGCGCTGCGGCGCGCCTTTTCGCTGGCGACGGCCGGACCGGTCCAGATCCGCCAGCACTGCCAGCCGACGAGCACGGCGGCCAGCGGTGCGGTCTGGAGCTTGGCCCAGGGCAGCAGGCCCGCCACCACGGCCGCCGTCCACGGTCGCCGGTCCCTCCAGTGCACGGCCAGCGCCACCAGCAGCAAGGACAGGTGATGCGAGGAGTAATGGACGAAGTTGGGCTCCGTTCCGGCCGCGAAAAACACCGCGGCCGGCAGGACCAGAAGCCCGGCCGGAGCGGACGGGGTCTCGGTGCGAAAAATCCGCAGGCAGGCCAGCAGCGCGGCCCACGACAGCAGGAGCGCGGTCAGCCGGGCGCTGAAATAATCGAGCGGGAATCCGACCCAGTGCAGCGGGAGCAGCGCGTAGAAATCAAGCGGACCTGCCGTGCCGCCGTCCACCGACCGCCAGAACACCGGATCCTGCACCAGGGTCATGGCGCCGGCCACGAACTGGCTTTCGTCGGGATTGTATTCCGCGGCCGCGAGCAGGTAGGGCCAGCGCCACGCCAGCAGGAAGAGCAGCAGCAGCGCCGCGAAAACCCAGTCGCGGCGCGGCGCGGTCCCGGGTCGCCGCCACGTGTGGATCACGGCCGCCAGCAGCGCGACGGTCGCCAGCCCCGCGCCGATCCAGTAGGCGCCCGGGTGCTGGTCCAGCCACTGGAACAGGGTCTTCAAGCGCTACCGCGCGGCCGGGCGCTTCCGCCAGGCCTCGACGATCTGGCGGATGGTTTCCTCGAGCGACTGCGTGATGTCCCACTTGGGGTAGTGGGCGCGCATCTTGCGCAGGTCGGAATAGTAGCAGATGTGGTCGCCGGCGCGGTTCTGGTCGACGTAAGTGAAGACCTGCGCTTTGCCGGAGAACTTTTCGACGTGCTTGAAGGCCTCGAGGATCGACGTGCTGTTGGCCTTGCCGCCGCCGAGGTTGTAGACCTCGCCGGCGCGCGGGGCCTCGACAAACGCCGCCATGAAGCGCGCGACGTCGAGCGAGTGAATGTTGTCGCGCACCTGTTTTCCCTTGTAACCGAAGACGCGGTATTCCTTCCCCTCGAGGTTGCACTTCACGAGGTAGGAGAGGAAGCCGTGCAGCTCGACGCCGCTGTGGTTCGGGCCGGTGAGGCAGCCGCCGCGCAGCGCGCAGGTGGGCAGGTTGAAGTAGCGGCCGTATTCCTGCACCATGACGTCGGCCGCGACCTTGGAGGCGCCGAAGAGCGAGTGCTTAGACTGGTCGATGGTGAAGGTCTCCGGGATGCCGTGCGCATAGGCCGGGTCGGCGTAGTCCCAGCGCGTGGCCTGCTCGACCAGTTTGATCGAGTTCGGTGCATCACCGTAAACCTTGTTCGTGCTCATGTGCACGAAGGGCGACTCCGGGCAGGCCTGGCGGGCGGCCTCGAGGAAGTTCAGCGTGCCGACGGCGTTGGTGTCGAAGTCGTCGAACGGGATGGCCGCGGCGCGGTCGTGGGAGGGCTGGGCGGCGGTGTGGACGAGGACCGAGGGCTTGACCGACTTGACGAGCGCGAGGACGCCGGCGCGGTCGCGGATGTCGAGTTCGTGGTGGACGAAGCCCTTCAGGTCGGCGGCGAGGCGCTGCTGGTTCCAGCGCGTGTCACCCTGCGGGCCGAAGAAGACCGCGCGCTGGTTGTTGTCGACGCCGTGCACGGTGTAGCCGAGCGAGGCGAAATAGACGCACACTTCCGAGCCGATGAGGCCCGAGGAACCGGTGACGAGAATGGTCTTGGCCATGGGGAAAAGGGAAGGGTTACCCATACCGGCGGGCCGGCCCATTTCCAGCCGATTCTTGGCGCCGTCAAAACCTGGTCGTCAGGCAGAGCGAATACGCGCGGCCAGCCGCTGGCCGAGCGCCATCAGGGGCTTTTCCACCCCATACCACGACAGCCCCGCCAGCAGCGCGGTCACGAGCAGCGTGGCGGAAAAACTGGCGCCAAATCCCAGGCTGCCAGACCACGGGAAGATCATCTGCTGCACGGGGTATCCCCACAGGTAGACGCCGTAGGAAATATCGGCGCGGGGGCGCAGCCGCAAGACGGCGGGGAGGGCGGAGACGTGCAGGACCGCGAGCAGGATCGCCAGCAGGAACAGGTGCGGTCCGAGCAGGCTGTGGCGGAGAAACAGCCACGCCAGCGCCGCGGCCGCGGCATATTCCCACCGCAGCACGATCCGGTCTTTCCAGCACGCGAGGCATGCGCCCAGCGCGAAACAGCAGGGCAGGTAGGCGATCTGGGGATTGCCCGTCTGGGTCGTGGGCAGGAGCGGGTGCGCCAGCAGGGGATCGACGTAGGTGAAGGCGAGGAGCAGGGCGCAAAGCCATGGACGGCGCAGGATGCCGAGGGAGAATACAACCAGCAGCCAGACATAGGCCGCGACCTCATACCGGAGCGTCCACAGCGTGACGATGACTTCGCGCGAGAAGTAATCCTCACCCGTGAAAACCCCGGGCAGCTCGTTGTTCGAGGTCAGCAGCAGGTTGTCCAGGATGTAGGCGCGGGTCCCGGGGCTGACCAGGTAGCTGCTCGCGCCCCAGTCGGTGAGCAGCGGTCCGGCGACGTAGGTCATCACCACGAGCACGGCGGCCAGCGCCGGCCAGATGCGGAAAAACCGGGCGAGCATGAATTCCGGCACGCGGCCCTTCACCAGCAGGCTGTTGGTGACGGTCAGGCCGCTGATGAAGAAAAATATCTTCACGGCGACGGCCGAGCAATAAATCCCCGGGTAGCCGGGAAGCGTGAAGACATCCCACCGGGCGGCCGATTCGCCGCCCGGAAGCGCAATGTAACAATGGCCGAAGATCACCAGGACGGCGGCGAGCAGGCGAAACAGGTCGAGGTTGTTGTGCTGCCGCTGCAGGACGAGGGTGAGGGGCCGGCCGGAGGAAAGCTTGATCATGTTCACTCCAGGGAAAGCGACGAGACGTAGGTCAGGTCGAGTGCGAGGTCGCCCACCGCGCCGGGTTCGATGCGGACGATCAAGCGGTCGCCGGCGGCGGTTTCGCCGAGGGGCACGTCCGCCGCCTGCGGCCCGCGATCCGGCATCCGCGTCGCCGGTTCCAGCGTGCGATCCCACAATACCCGCTCGTTTCCGGCCGCCGGCCGCAGCAGCACGACGAAGCGCGCGCCGTCGGTCGCCTTGGCGCCCTGATAAGCTCCCGGCAGGAAGCCATACCGGAAGCGCACCCGCGGCTCACCGCCGCGCAGGACAAACTCCAGCCCCGCGGGTGCATTCAGCTGGAGATGGAACGGGCCGTGGCGATTTTGAAAAAGCGAACCATGGGGCAGGTTGGCCGCATCGGGCAACCGCCGGAAGGAGGGAAACTGCGCGGGCAGAAAGGCGCGGGAGCGCGTGAAAGCCACGCGGCCAAGCAGCGACCAGTCCCAGCTGTTGTTGCCATCCGGGCCCACATCGGCGGCCACGCGGAGAATATCGCCGGCCACCACCGGCGGCAGGATCAGGCGGGCTTGCTGGAGCCCACGATCCTCCAGGCGTTCCCGCGGCTGGACCAGCCGGTGGAAAATGGTCCGGCTGACCCCCTCGCGGTGCAAACTCACCGTGAACCCGCAGCCGTCGGTGGTGCCTTGCTCATACGCTCCTGGCGCCAGGCCGTAGCTGAACTCCAGGCGACGCTCGTCGCCCCGCAACGTCCATTCCAGGCCGGCCGGCGCCTGCTGGTGCAACAGGCTGTGTCCGTTCACCTGCGTGATCTGGGGCCCCTCGGGAAGACGATCCGGGGCTTCAATCTGCAGCGCGGCCGGAAGTCCGGGCGACACGTATTTTTGCACGGTCCAGTGCCCCAGCCAGGCGGCGAGGGCCGCGGCGTAGACCAGCGCGGCCTTCGGGTTGGATTTCAAACTGCGTCCCAAGGCGACCAAGAGCAACCCGGCGGGAAGGCCATAAACGAGAAGGTCAGTCGCGTCGGAATGGAAAACGGGCATGGGCGTCGGCGTGAACCATTGGCGACGGCTTTAGCCGGAGCCAGCCGATTCTTGATGGAGCGGACGGCGCCCGCCCGCGACCTACGAAGCCGGCGGGGTGTGGCCGGCGAGGCGGCCGTCCTGCTGGGCGTAGACCTGCTCGATGATGTAGATCGGCCGGGCCTTGCTGGATTCATACATGCGGCCGAGGTATTCGCCGATGATGCCGAGCGCCAGCAGCTGCACGCCGCCGAAGAAAACGATGGTGATGATGATCGAGGGGTAGCCGGGGATGAAGTAACCCGGGTTGATCAGCTTGACGATGACCACGCCGATGGCCGCCAGCACGGTCAGGCCGATGACGCCCAGTGCCAGCCAGGTGACCAGCCGCAGGGGCACGATCGAGAACGAGGTGATGGCGTCCACCGCGAAGGCGAACATCTTGCGGAAGGGATACTTGGTCTCGCCGGCGAAGCGGGCCTTGCGGTCATACTGCACGGCGACCTGCTTGCCGCCGACCCAGCTGACCATGCCGCGGATGAAGCGGTGGCGCTCGCGCATGCTACGCAGCACGTCCACGACGCGGCGGTCCATCAGGCGGAAGTCGCCGGTGTCGGCGGGGATGTCGCTCTTGGTCAGGGACCGCAGGAGGCGGTAAAAGAGTTTCGCGGTAAAGAGCTTGAAAGCCGTCTCGCCCTCGCGGGTGCGCCGCTGGCCGTAGGCGACATCGGCGCCCGCCTGCCACGCGGCGACCATCTCCAGGATGACCTCGGGCGGGTCCTGCAGGTCCGAGTCGATCAGCACGACGGCGTCACCGTCGGCGACGTCGAGCCCGGCGGTGACGGCGGCCTGGTGGCCGAAGTTGCGGAGCAGGTTGACGACCTTGATGAGCGGGTCGCGGGTGGCGAGGTCGAGGGCGACGGGCAGGGTGCGGTCCCGGCTGCCGTCATTGACCAGCACGATCTCGTAGGTGCAGCCGAGCTGCGCGCACACGGCCTTCACGCGGCGGACGAACTCGGGCAGGCCGGCCTCCTCGTTGTAACAGGGGGCGACGATGGCGAGCTTGTAGGTGGTGAGATCGGCCGCGTGGCTCATGGGGTGGGCTTGGGTCCGCGGCCAACAATAACCACGTTCCAGCACAGCGGACGCAAGAAGGGAATGTGCAGCAGCAGGCGGTCGAGCTCCTCGAGGGGCCAGTAAAGCCAGGCCCACTGGTCGGCCTCCTCGACGACCTTCTTCCAGTAACGCTCCTTGTTTGGGTCGCGGCGCTGGACGAACTTCATGATGATGAAGATGAGCAGCGTGCTCAGCCAGAACCAGGCGATGCGCGATTCCTTGAAGTGGCTGCGCACGGCGCGGATGTCGGCGAGGCGCAGCGGATGCTCGTCCTCGGTGCGGACCTCCATGGCGTTGCGCCGGTAGTAGTTGATGGCGGGGTTGTAGGCGACGGGGTCCCAGCTGACGAACACGCCGTCGGGCTTCAGGTGCTTCAGCAGCAGCGGCATCGTCGCGGCGATGTCGACGTGGTGCAGCGTGTTGCCGGTGTAGATGACGTCGAACTTGGTGTCGGCCGGGAACCCGAGGTCTTCGGAGGCGGAGACGTGGGTCCGGATCTTCACGCCGTTGTGCTCGGCCAGGCGCCGGGCGGCGTCGCACATGCCGGGGGAGATGTCGCTGGCGGTGACGTCGGCGCCGCGCAGCGCGAAGTAGACCGAGGCCTCGCCGAGGCCGCAGCCGACGTCGAGCAGGGTGCGGCCCCGGAGATCGCCGAGCGCGCGGGTGAGGAAGCGCATCTCGGGCGCGGTGCAGGCCTCGTTCATCTGGCGGACGTCGATCTGGGTGACGTCGGTGCTCGCGGCCCACTCGTCGTGGAAGACCTCCTCGGCGTGCTTGCGGGCGGCGTCGCGGGTCGCGCCGCCCCCGAGGCGGCCGCCGAGCTGCGCGTCGGTGTAGAGGCCGGAGCGGGTCAGCACGGTGTGCAGCTCGCCGTCGAAGAAGGCGATGTTCTGCGCCATGACCTTGTCGTCATGAAAGGTGAGCCCGGCCTCCTGCTGGCGCTGCGCGTGGGTCGGCGCGTCGCCGCGGGTGTAGAACTTCGCGTTCTTGAGCTCGATCCGGTGCTCGCCGGCCTTCGGACCGCTCCAGGCGATCCGCACGGCGCCGGGGCCGGGGTTTTCGAGGGTCAGGGCGTTGATCCAGTCGGCGAGGCGCGCGGCCTCGGCCGGGGCGGTGGCGGCGAATTCCTCGCGCAGCCGGCGGCCGGCCCAGAGGAACTGGTGGACGGCGCTTTCGTAGAGGATTTTCTTCGGCATGGCTCAGACGAGACCGGCGGTTTCCTGCTCGCTGCCCGCTTCGAGGGTCATCCGGTGCGGATGGTTGGGAAGCGAGATGCGCTCGCGCTTTTCGTTCCGGATGCGCTCGGCGATGGTGAGCATCTGCTCGTAGCTCATCGGCCACTGCTTGGCCGGCGGCGAGGTGATGAAGGTCTTGATGCGTTCGAACTTCGGCTTCAGGTAGCGCATCGAGATCGTCATCTCGGGGAAGCTGCCATACATGCAGCCCGAGCAGGGTTTGGTGATCTTGAGCACCTCGTCGCGGAAGACGGTGCTGCGGTAGACCGCGGGGAAATTGTCGCCGTAGGTTGGGATGTTCGAGCCGAGGCGGTGGTCGCAGCAGGGGGCGAAGTTGCCGTTGGGCAGCACGGCGAAGTAAAGGTTCGGGCTGTCGCAGACGTTGCCGTTGTGCTGGCGCCAGGTCGTGGCCTGCTCGGCGGCGAAGCGTTTGATGTCATCGAGATACTGGTCGGAGTCGTAGAGCAGGTAGCCTTCGCCCTTCATCGCGCGGATGCGCTCGATCAGGCGGTCGACATAGGGCAGCTCGTCCTTCTTCCAGCGCTTCGTCTGGTCGAAGGTCCGGAAGTTCATCGGCTTGTCGAACGACGTGACGTGGATCGGCACGACCGACGAGAACCAGCTGATCGCGGTGCCGAAGCGGATGACGTCCTCGACGTCGCCGAGGTTGTCGCGCTGGATGACGCAGCCGAGGGAGGCGAAGCTGTTTTCCTTCGGCAGGTATCTGGTGAACGACGCCATGGCCCGGAGCGCGTCGTGCCAGGACTTGGCGAAGCCGCCGTTGATGTCGTCCTGGTTGCCGGGCCAGAGCGAGTCGAGCGAGATGGAGATGTCGCGCCCGCCGGCCTCGACGACCTGGTGGATGCGCTCATCCGTGGCCAGGCCGTTGGTCTGCATGCGGACGTGGATGCCGCGCGACTCAAACTCACGGATGATGTCCGGCAGGTCCTGCCGGGTGAAGGGCTCGCCGCCGGTCAGCAGCACCATCGCCACGCCCATCTTGGCAAAATTGTCCGCCATGCGCTTGATCTCGTCGAGGGTGGCCTCGCGGACGTCGGAGTTGGCGTAGATGATGTTGCACTGCTTGCACGTCAGGTTGCAGCGGGCGGTGATGTAGAACTGCACGTAGACCGGCGTGTCCTGCAGGAGGGTGGAGCGGGCCAGCGTGAGCTTGGAGCGGGTGGAAAACATGGACGTGAAACGGCGCCAGTTACTAGAGCTGATCCGCCCCGCGAGGGAAGGAAATTAGCGCCCGGCCGGGGCGGGTGGCCCGGCCGGCGGATCGGCGTCGAGGAAGTCGAGGCCGCTCACGTAGGCCCAGTCAAAGGCGTTGTTGCCGCGGGGCCCGGGCCCGGTGGTGATCTCCAGCCGGCTGCCCGGCGGGTGGGCGGGCAGCGAAACCCGGGCGATCCGATGGCCGCGATGGGGCGGGATTTCGTGCGGACTGAGGAAGGTGCGGAACAACGCGAGCGGCGGCTCGCCGGGACGCACGAGCGAGGCCGTGAACTCGACCCCATCGGTCGTCTGGTCGTAGGACTCCGGCACCAGACCGTAGCCAAACGTGACGGTGCGCTCGCGGCCGTCGAGCGCCCAGCTGAATTGTGCGGGGGCATGCGCCAGCTGCGCGTTAAAGTGAAGCGGCTCCGTGGTGCCGGCCAGGGTGGTGTGCACCGTCTGGATGGCGGATTCGGTGAACTTCAGCAGCGCGGCGAGGTCGGTCCCGGCGGGGCTGGGCGGACGCGGGATCGCGAGGAACTCGACCTCGATGGTGCGGTTGAACCACGTGCGGTCGGCGGTGGAGATGCGGAGGCTCTGCGGCCAGCGGTCGGCCTGTCCGCGGTAGAGCTCGAGCAGGTCCCGGGTGTTTTCCACCATGGGCCCGAGGAGAAAAGGCGAGGCGGCCATGACCGGGATCAGGCGGTAGTTGTTGGGCCCGCTCAGCCCGGGGCCATGCAGCGCGAGGCGCAGGCGCGGCGGCTTGTAGAGCAGGTTGCGCAGCCGGCCGGCCAGGCTGGGCTGCACGACGAAGCGGACCAGCAGGAGTTCGCCGGGGTTCACCGCCGGGACGGGCACCGTGTCCCCGATCTGGAAGGTCGTCCGCGCGACGATGCGCGCCTCGGGCGCCACCGCCCCGGGCCGCGCGCGAAGCAGGAGGTGATTCTGCTCCATCAGCACCGGCTCGTAGAGGCTGAGCAGGTCAACGAAGGCCAGGCCGTCGTCCTGCGCGAGCAGGCGCTCGTCGATGGTCTCCAGCCGCGTCAGATAAAATTCCGGGCGCCGCGCGGGATCGCGGAGGAAGTCGCGATTCAGCTGCATCAGCGCGGGGGTGTAGACGTTGAACGGTCCGCCGCCCATGGGCCGCGGGCGGTAGTTCAGGCCGTTGAGCGTCAGGCGCGCGAGTTCGAAACCGAAAACATCGATGCGGCCGGTGCCGACGGCGCGGCGCGTCAGCGGCATGGCGTAGAGGGCGCGGCTTTCGGCCAGCTGCCGGTCGAACGCGGCCCGGGTGGCGGGCAGGGCGCGCAGCTGGGCGAGATTGGCGGTGACGCGCTCGCGCAGGAGCGGCAGGGCGCGCCAGAAGCCCGGCACCTGCGATTCGCGCGGGCGCAGGCAGCTCGCGCCGAGGACGGCCAGCAACAGGACGAAGCCCGTGAGCATGGGCGTGCGGCCGGACCGTTTTTCCGCCCACGGCCAGGCGATCAGCTGGAGCGCGAGCGCCGCCACGATGGCGAAATGGAAATAGATGAACACGTGGCCGTCGGCGCGGACGAAGCCGTGTTTCCATTGCGCGAACGCATGACCGGCCACGAGCAGCAGGCCGGCGACCGCGGGGTAATCCTTCCGCCGGCACCACAGCGCCCAGCCGAGGGCGGCGAGCAGCGCGACCGACACCGCGACGCCGCGATTGAAGACCGAGGCGGTCTCCTCGAAGCCCATGGCGGCATTGTAGCCACGCGCCAGTTCCAGCATGTCCGCGAGGTAGGCCGGCAGGTGCAGCGGATTCTGGCGGGCGAGCAGCCACGCGAGCAGCAGCGCGCCGAGGTAGACGCCCGCGAGCCGGGCCGCGTGGGGCCAGCGCCGCAGCGAAGCGTGGCTGGCCAGCACCACGCCGAGGGTGGCGACGCCGAGCAGCAGCTGCGTCCCCTTGATGAGGGAGAGGAAAGCCAGCAGGGCGGCGGCGAGCCACGGGGCCGGCGGCCAGCCCGATCGCGGCGGCGCCTGCACCAGGAACAGGCCGGCCAGCAGAAGCGTCCACTCCAGCGGCAGGTCCGCGTGAAACGGGGTGAAGGCGACATGGGCGGCGAGCCAGACCCAACCCAGCCACGACCGGCGGTGTTGCAGGAAGAACCAAAGGCTCAGCGTCGCGAGCGCCGCATTGAGGAGGAGCTCGCAGGCCGTGCGGACCCAGAAGAGTTCTCCGCTGTAGACCCAGCCGTAGAGCACGAAGCCGTAGGGTCCGGCCATGGGCACGACCTCCGAGCCATACTGGAAACCGTGCGCGGTGAAATACGCGTAGGAGGAGTAGTTGGACGGGTCGAGCGCGGCGCTGACGGCCTCCCGCACCGGCGAATGAAAACAAACGACCAGGGCGAGCCAGAGCAAACCGAGCAGGCCCCGGCCGGCGAGGCGGCGCCAGGCGGGAGGAGGGATGGCGGGCGCGGTCGTTTCAGCCATGGCCGATCATTCGATGACCAGGCGGGATAGGTAGGTCCAGCCCCAGCTGTTGTTGCCGCCGGGGATCGGCGCGGTGCGGACCGACAGGACATCACCCGACGCGATGCCGGCAAGGTCGAGGCTCGCGGTTTGCGGACCGCGGTCGGTTGGTTCGATGACCGGCTGGAGCCGGCGGCGGAAAATTTCGCGCGGCGGCTGTCCGGTGCGGGCGACCTCCACGATGATGTCGCCGCCGGCGGTCTGGCCGCCGTTGGTGTAGGCGCCCTTCAGGAAACCGAACTGCAGCGTGAGCTTCCGTTCCGCGCCGGTGAGGGTGAAGCCGACCTTGCCGGGCACGTGCAGCATCAGGGCGGGGGTGCCGTCGGCCTCGATGGCGGCGGCATTTTCCGCGTCAGCCGAGTCGGGCACGCGGTTGAAGCCGGGAAAAAACTCCGCCGGGTAGGGGACCCCGCCGGTGAGGGTGATCCGGTTCACCCACGCCCAGTCCCAGGAGTTGTCGTTCATCTCGCCCGGCCCGGTTCGCAGCACGAGGCGGCTGCCGGGGGCGAAAACCGGCAGCACCACATGAGCCGTCTGGTCGCCACGGTCGGCCGGGTTCCGGCGCGGCCGCAGCGAGCGCTCGAAGAGCGTGCGCACCCCGCCCGACGGGCCGCGGAGCTCGACGATGAAGTCCACGCCGTTCGTGGTGCCGCGTTCGTAGGCCTCGGGGTCGATGCCGAAATGAAAGCGAAACTCGCGTTCCGGGCCGGTCAGCGGCCAGACGGCCTCGGACGGCGCGTGGAAATAGCGGACGCTCAGGGACGGGCGGAAGGGGGGCGTGATGGACTCGGGCTCAAGGTTGCCGAACGGGAAGCGCAGGCGTTTGCGCACCGCCTCCAGGGCCGCGGGGGTCATGGCGGGTCGCGGCACGGCCAGGAACTCGACGTCGATGAGCGGGGCGAAGGGGAGGTCGTTGGGGGTGGAGAGGAAAAACTGGCCCACACCGCGGCCGGCACCGGCCTCGTAGAGATCGAGAAAATCCTCCGGGGTTTCAAGCAGCGGCGAAAGCAGGAAGGGGGAAGATGCCATCGCGGGCACGATCCGGCGTTTGCCGAAAGCCACGCCCTGCCGGTCGGCAGCCTCCATGAATACCGGCGGCAGCTTGTAGAGGGCCGCACGCACGCTGCCGTGCCAGTTCGGTCGCACCTTGATCCGGGTCAGCAGCATTTCGTCGTCGGCCACGGCCGGCACGGGGATGTTTTCGTAGAAGCGCACGCTGGCGCGTTGGATCAGCCGAGCCTCGCCGGCGGGTGCGGGTGCGGTGGCGGCCAGCAGCAGGTGCTCGTGCTCGACCAGCACCGGTTGGTAGCGCCGGATGATCTCCAGCAGCGCGAGTCCGTCGTCGGCCGCGACGAAGCGGTCGTCGATCGATTGCGGCTTTAGCAGGTAGAAATCGGGCCGGCGGACCTGGTCGCGGAGGAACTGGCGGTTCAGCTCCATCAGCCAGGGCGTGTAGACGTTGAACGAGCCGCCGCCCATGGGGCGCGGCCGGTAGTTCAGTTGGTTGAGGAGCAGCAGGCCCTGTTCATAACCGAAGCCGTCGATCGGGCGCTCGCCGACCATCTCACGCACCAGCGGCAGCGGGTGCCGGAGTCGTTCCGCCTGCAAACCGGCCTCGAGGTCGAAGCGCACCTCGCGCAGGTGCAGCAGATGGCGGACGTTGGCGGTGAAGTGCCGGAGCACGGCGGACGGCGCGGCTTCCCATCGTTGGAGGAACAGGCCGACACTGCCCCAGTTGGCCAGGATCAGCGCGACCGCGAGCAGCCCGCCGGCCCGCCAAGCCACGAGGTCGCCGACCCGGGCCCGCGGCATCCACCAGCCGGCCAGATGAATGACGAAGGGGGCGACGATCGCATAGTTGAAATAGATGTAGATATGCCCGTCGGAGCGGACGATGCCGTGTTTCCACTGAACGAACGTGTGGCCCGCGAGCAACAGGAGCACCGCCACGGAGCTCGCCTCGTGCCGGCGATACCACAGGGCCCAGCCGAGGCAGGCCGCCAGACTGGCGGTAAGGAGCAGTGCGCGATTGAACGCCTCCGGGGGGGTCGGGAGTGACATGGCATCCGTGTAACCGCCGCCGAGCTCGAGGATGCCGCGCAGATAGGCGGGCAGATGGAGCGGGTTCTGCCCGGCCAGCAACCAGAACAGCAGCAGGGCGATTACGTAGCCGGCAGCCAGCTGGAGCAGGCGCACCCACTGCCGGTGCCAGGCGAAACACCCCAGCACGACGCCCACGGTGGCGAAGCCGAGGATGAGCTGGGTGCCCTTGACCAGCGAAACGACGGCCAGCGCGGCGAGGACGACCAGTTCTCGCCAGCTCGCGCGGGGTTCCGCGGCAGGGCGCAGCAGGTAGAGGCCGCCCAGCAGGAGGATCCATTCCAGGGGCAGATCAGCCGCGAAGGGAGTGAAGATGACATGAGCTGCCAGCCACGGCCACCGCAGCCAGGAGCCGCGCATCTGCCGGAAAAACCAAAGGGTCAACCCGGCGAGGGTGGCGTTCAGCAGGAGCTCGCCGATTACGCGGGTCCAGAACAAGTCCCCGCCGTAAGCCGATCCATACAGGATAAAACCGTAGGGTCCGGCCATGGGCACGACCTCCGAGCCATACTGGAAACCGTGCGCGGTGAAATAAGCATAGGAGGCGTAGTTCGAGCTGTCGAGCGTGGGCGTCAGCACCTCGCGGACCGGGGTGTGGAACTGGATCGTGAGCGCGAGCCATGCCAGGACCAACCCCGCCACGCGCAGCGGCCGGGGCCAGCTTTCCGGGGCCAGAGGTTTGGCTCGAAGTTGGGAAAGGTAAGGGTTCACTGGATGGTCAGGCGGGAAACATAGGTCCAGCCCCAGCTGGCGTTGCCACCGGGAGCCGGGGCGGTGCGCAGCATCAGACGGTCGCCCGCCGCGACCCCGGGCAGGTCGACCCGGGCGGTTTGCGTCCCGCGGTCAGTCTCGAGGGTGACCGGGCGCAGGGTGCGGCGGAAAACCTCCCTGGCCGGCTGACCGGCGCGGTGTAACTCCAGCACGTAGTCGGCCCCGGCGGTATTGCCTCCCGCAGAGTAGGCCCCGGGCAGGAAACCGAAATCGAAGGCGATCTGCCGTTCGTGGCCCTTGAGGTCAAACTGGAGCTCGGTGGGCACATGCAGCAGGGTGGCCTTACCGCCGTCGACCTCGAGCACCGTGACGTGTTCGCCCGCGGCGCGATCAGGTAGGGGACTGAAGCCGGGAAACTGTTCCGCCATGAAACGGCCCTGCCGGAAATCGATCCGGGCGACGTAGGACCAGTCCCAGGCGTTGTCGCCGTATTCGCCCGGATCGGTGCGCAGGATCAACCGGCTGCCCGCGGCATAGACCGGCAGTTGCACGCGGGCTTGCTGGATCCCGCGGTCGGCGGCGACCGTCTTCGGGCGCAGCAGGCGGCTCCACGCCTTGGTGACGCCCCCCGACGGCCCGCGCACCTCGACGATGAAATCGACGCCGTTGGTGGTGCCTTCCTCGTAGGCCCGGGGGTCGAGTCCGTAGTGGAAAGCCAGCTCGCGCTCCTCACCGCTTAGCGGCCAGACAATCTCGGACGGGGCGTGTATGTAGCGGAGGACGTGGTGTGCCTTGAAAGCCGGGGTCATGAACTCGGGCACGATGTTCGCGAGCGGGAAGGTGAAGCGGACCTTGTGGCCCTGCAGGATGTAGGGATTCAGCGCGGGCGGACGCGGGGTGGTGTAGAACTCGACCGTAATCCGCCGGGTGAAGGCGCCTTCTTCCGGCGTGGTCAGCACAAATGAGCCGACCGAGCGGCCGGGGGTGCGGCCATACAGCTCGAGCAGATCGCGGGTCTCCTCCAGCAAGGGCGAGAAGATGAAGGGAGAGGTCGCCATGCGCGGCACGATGCGGCGTTCACCCAGGGGTGCGCCTTCGCGGTCGTGCAACGCAATCGCGATCTGCGGCTGCTTGTAGAGCGCGGACCGCACGCCGCCCGACCAGCTGTCGCCGATCACAAAACGGGCGAGCAGCAGCTCATCGTCCGGCACCGCCGGCACCGGGATGGATTCGCCGAAATGAAACACCTGTGAACTGAGCGGGCGCGGCTCCGGGGCGACCGCCCCCGGGACGGCCTTCATCAGCAGCAGGCTTTGTCCGATGAGCTCCGGGCGCCAGCCATGGAGCAATTCCTGCAGGGCGAGGCCGTCGTCCTGGGTGACGAAGCGGTTGTCGATGGAGCCGAGCTTCACGAGATAGAAATCCGGCCGGCGCGCCGGATCGCGCATGAAATCCCGGTTGAGCTGCATCAGGTAGGGATCGTAAACGTTGAACGTGCCGCCGCCCATCGGGCGGGGCCGGTAATTGAGGCGGTTCAACAGGAGAATGCCCTGCTGGAAGCCGAAGTAGTCAATGCGTGCCCGGCCGACGGCGTCGACGATTGACGGCAGCTCGTAGAGTTCGCGCTTGGCGGCGAGCTTCTCCTCCAGTTCCTGCCGGTGCGAGACGGGCTGCAGCACGTTCAACGCCCGGAAACGGAACGACGGCCAGGCATTGGTGACAAGGTAGGGGAGGGACGGGCGCAACGGATGATAGGGGCCGGCGAGCGCGACCAGCAGCAGGCCGGTGGCGAGGGCGAAAGCCCCGACCCGGCCCCCGCGGGAGACGGCGGAATGCCGGCTGACAAACTCAAGGTGCCAGGCCACCACGGCGACCGTCGCAAAAGAGAAGAGAATCACGGTGTGGCTGTCGGCGCGGACGAAACCGTGCTTCCACATGACAAAGGTATAGCCCGCCAGCAGCGCGAGCCCGCCCAGCGCGAGCGGATCGCGCCGCCGCCACCAGGCGGTCGCGGCGAGCACCGCCAGGAGGCCCGCGGTCATCACCGCGCCGCGCAGGAATATCTCCACCGGCTCCACCAGCGACATCGCGCTGTTGTAGGCGGAGGCGAGATGCCACGTGCCGGCCACATAGGCGGGCAGGTGCAGCGGATTCTGCCCGGCGATCAGCCAGAAGCCGAGCAGGCCGCCGAGCCAGGAGGCGAAAATCAGGGCGGCGCGCCGGTAATCGCGCTGTCCGATCCACGCGCCGGTGATGACGCCGATCGTGGCGAACGAGAGCAGCAGGTGGGTGCCTTTCCACAGGGCGAAGAATCCGAGTAGCGCCGCCAAGGCGATCGGCCAGCCGCGGGCCGCGCCGGCGGGCCGGTTCTCCAGCAGGAAAAAACCCACCAGCAACATGGACCACGCCACCGTCAGGTCGGAAACATAGGAGGTGAACAGCACGTGGGCGGGAAACCAGAGCCAGCGGATCCAGGACCGCGCGGGGAGCCGCAGGAAAAACCACAGCTGCAAGGCGGCGAAAACGCCGGCCAAGGCCAGTTCGGCGACGAAGCGCAGCCAATACAGGTCCCCGCCGTAGAAATTTCCATACATGATGAACCCATACGGGCCCGCCATGGCCACCACGTCGGACCCGAACTGGAAGCCATGGGCCGTGTAATACGCGTAAGCGGCGAAGATGGACGGATCGAGGTCGCCATCGAGCAGCCGGTGGGCCGGCTCACAAAAGGCCATCGTCAGCACGAGCCACGCGGCGGACAGCAGCATGGGGCGCAGTCGGGTCAGCCAAGGGGCGGGCGCGGAGGAAATCGGAGTTGGGGCGTTCATCAACAACGGTCGTCACTCGATGCCGCAACGGGAAAAGCATGTCCAGCCCCAGCTGTTGCCGGTGCCCCGGACCGGCCTTCGGCGCAGCCGGATGCGGCCCCTGGCGTCGCCGCGCGGCCGCGCCACCGGCTGGGTGGTGAAAGTAACGCGCATGAGGGTCAGTCGATGTTTACGCGCGAAAAATAGGTCCAACCCCAGGCGTTGCCGTGGCCCTCACGCGGGGCAGTCCGGAGGAGGAGCTGGTCGCCGGCGGCGACCGCCGGCAGCGCCACCTCGGCGATGAGGTGGCCGCGGTCGCCAGGCACGGTGAGCGGTTGCAGGGTGCGGCGGAAAAGTTCGCGCGGCGGCTGTCCGGGCTGCACGAGCTCGATGATGATGTCGCCCCCGTCCGTCCGCCCGCCGCCGGTGTAGGCGCCGGGCAGGAAGCCGAATTCCAGGCGCACCCGCTTCTCCGGCCCGCGCAGATCGAAGGTCAGCGTCCCGGGCATGTGCACCATCACCACCTTGCGGTCACCGAGGTCGATCGCCCCGGCGTCGGCCGGCGTGACCGCGGAGGGCTCGCGGTTGAAAACCGGAAAGCGGGCCGAGGGGAAATAACCCTGCTTCAATTGCACGCGCGTGACGTAGCACCAGTCCCAGGCGTTGTTGCCGGCGGGGCCCGGGTCGGTGCGGAGCACGAGCCGGTCACCGGCGCGGACAGGCGGCAGCGGCAGGCGGGCGTGCAGGTTGCCCCGGTCCGCCGGTTGGTTGGCCGGATCGACGAGGCGGCGGAAGAGCTCGCGCGGCGGACCGTCCGGCGGCCGGAGTTCCACGATGAAGCTGGCGCCGTCGCTGTTGCCGCGCACCACCGCCTCGGACAGGAAGCCGAAGTCGAAGACGAATTCCTCCTCGACGCCCTCCAGCCTCCAGGTGATTTCGCCCGGGGCGTGCAAGGTCTGCAGCAGCAGGCCCTCGACGTGCATCTGCTGGCTGTGCTCGGCCCGGATGCTCTCGGGCGGCGTGTTGAACACGGGGAAGCGCGTGCCCGTCAGGAGTTCCTCGATGTCGGGCGCGGCCGGGACGGGCGGGCGCGGCGCGGTGTAGAACTCGACGGCAAGCGGTTCGCGGTAGCATGCCGGGTCGTGGCTGTAGATGAAGAAGCCTCCGACGCGCTTGCCGAGCTGGCGCGTGTAGAGGAGCGCGAAGTCCGTGTTGTCCTCGACGGCCGGACTGAACAGGAACGGCACCGACGTCATCGCGGGAATGAACCGGCGCGATTCCGGCTGCTCGATGCCGTCGCCATTGAGCGAGATGAACATCAGCGGCGCCTTGTAGAGGAAGTTGCGCAGCCGGCCGCGCAGGCTCGGTTGGACGTCGAAGCGCGTGAGCAGCAGCTGGTCGTCCGCGACCTTGGGCACGGGCACGAACTCGCCGAAGCGGAAGGTCCGGCGCGAGAGGAGGCGCGGCTCGGCGGACTGGGGCTGGTCCTGGAGTCTCAGCAGCAGGTGGCCGCGCTCGATCAGCACCGGCTGGTAGTGGCCCAGGATCTCCCGCAGCGTCAGGCCGTCGTCCTGCGCGGCGAGGCGGTTGTCGATGGTCTCGTAGCGGAACAGGTAGAAGTCGGGCCGGCGCGCGGGGTCGCGGATGAAGTCGCGGTTCATCCCCATGAGGTAGGCGTTGTAGGAGTTGAACGCGCCGCCCCCCATCGGGCGCGGCCGGTAGTTCAGGCCGTTGAGCGGGATGATGCCGTGCTGCACGCCGAAGAGGTCGATCGGCCGCTGGCCGACGGCCTGTTTCGTCAGCGTCATGACCTGGATGTCGCGGGTCTCGGCCAGCTTCTGGTCCAGCCGGGCCTTGGTGGCGAACGGGTGCAGGAGCTGGTCGAGGTTCGTCCGGACATGCTCGACGTTCCAGGTGACAACCAGCCAGCGCAGCCGCAGCAGGCTGATCCGGTTGTTCTCGATCCAGAAGCCGGCAAGCACGCCCAGCAGCATGAGGCCGACGGCCGCCAGGCGCGCGGGCCGGGCGACGGCGGGGGCGGAGGGAATCGCCCAGGCGGTGAGAAACCAGAACACGGCGGCGACCGCGGTGAAGTGGTGGAAGATGTAGACATGGCCGTCCGCGCGGACGAAGCCGTGTTTCCACTTCACAAAGGCGAAGCCGGCGAAAAGCAGCGTGGCGGCGAGCAGGCCGGCCTCCCGGCGGCGGTGCCACCAGCCCCAGCCGAACGCCGCCAGCAGCAGCGCGGCGGCCGTGAGGCCGCGCAGGAGCGCGCCATGATCCTCGTCGAGCGCCATGGCCTCGTTGTAGCCGCCGGTCAGGGCCCGGATGCCCTGGAGAAAAGACGGGATGTGGCGGGGGTCCTGCCCGGCCAGGATCCAGCAGAGGAGGAAGGTCCCGGCGTAGGCGCCCGCGACGAGCGCGATGCGGCGCCACTCGCGCCGCCAGGCGTAGTCCGCCAGCACCAGGCCGAGCGTGGCGACGCTCAACACGAGGTGCGTGCCCTTGATGAGCGACATGAAGCCGAGCAGCGCGGCGACGAGCGCGAGCCACCCCGGCGCGGGGGCGGCGGGCGCGCGTTGCAGCAGGAAGAGGCCGGCGAGGAGGATGACCCATTCCAGCGGCAGGTCCTCGATCACCGGGCTCAGCAGCATCAGCAGCCCCAGCCAGAGCCAGCGCCACGCCGACTCGCGGCTGCGCGAGAAAAACCACAGCACGAGCCCGGCGAGCGCGCCCACGCAGGCCAGCTGCAGGAAGAAGCGCGTCCAATAGAGCAGGCCGTTGTAGACCGAGCCATACATCACGTAGCCATACGGGCCGGTCATCGGCACCACCTCGGGGCCATATTGGAACTGGTGCGCCGCGAAGTAAGTGTAGGAGGCGTAGTTCGAGGAATCCAGCGACGTGTCCATCACGGAGGACACCGGGGAGAAAAAGAAAACCGTCAGTCCGGCCCAGGCCAGCGCCAGCCGGAAGCGCTGCGCGGCCGATCCTTGCAGGAATGAGGTCGGGAGTGGCATGCGTTATTCAATGACCACATTCTGCCAGAAAGCCCAGTCCCAGGCTCCGCTGCGCCAGGGCGGGTTGAAGGTGCGCAGGAGCAGCCGGCCGTCGGTGGCGGCCGGCAGGGCGAGATCGAACTCCTGCACGGCACGGTCGGCGGCCTCCAACCCGGGGTTCAGGTAACGGTGGAGGAGGATGCGGCGGCTGCCATCCAGGCCGAGGAACTCGATCGAGAAATCGACGCCATCCGTCTTGCCCGGCCGGTCGTAGGCGCCCGCGAGGATGCCGAACGATCCCCGGATACGGCGGTCGGTCCCGTGCACCGCGAATTCCAGCAGGCTGCCTGGGTGGACCAGGCAGAAGGCATCAGGCGCTTCGGCCGCCGGCTCGGCAAAAGGCAGGGCATAGGAGGAGCCGACCGGGCTGCGATTGAAGGAACGGAAGGTGGCGGGGGCGGACCCGGCCAAGGCCTCGCCGGCCAGCTTGAGTCCGGTCACGGCGTAGAGCCGGTAGGTGAACCGGGCCGGCCACAGCCAGGCGCCGGCCGGGGGGACGACGATCGAGATCTCGGTGGCGCGGGGCGGCTGCTCGCCGCGCTGCCAACCTTGGAACTCCACGTTGCCGCGCACCAACGGATCAATGAGGAAGCCGCGCGCGGCGACGGCCGGGGGCAGGGCGTAGCGCATCACGCCGTCCTGTTCGGTGCGGATGATCAGGCCCGGCGCAGAGAGCTCATCGATTAAGGACCAGGCCCGACCGGGAATTCCAGGCTGCAGGTCCAGCTCCAGCCAGTAGGCGGTGTTCGTGGCGTCGGGCAGTTGCAAGGGGTCGCCGAAGGCCAGGGTGCCGGTGGCGACCTGGACGGGGGCCGGGGTCTCGACGGACTTGCGGCGCCAGAGCAAGACGCCGGCCTCCTCCGCCTGCAGTTCATAGTTTCGATAAAGCGCCAGTTGGGCCGGGGCAGCGGCGAAGGCCGCGGGCTGCTCGACTGAGGCGGACATGCGTTGCACGACAAATTCGGGTGCATCCGGTCCGGTTCGGGTGCCAGCGGGATACACGATTGCCAGGTTGTTGAGCATGGCGCGGGGCAGTGCCTCGGCGTCGGCGCCGACGGTGGCGCGGCCGATGATCGCCTGGAGCCTCGGCCAGGCGTGCGGTTGGCGGAGGGCCGATACCTGGGCGCGGAGCTCGGTGCGGAACTGGGTGCCACTGGTGAGCTGGCGGTAGTTGAAAACCATCTGCCGGTTGAAATGTCCGAGGGCGCCGGGCAGAAAGTCCGGATGGCCGCGCGCGAGCCCGGCCAGCCCGAGCACCAGCAGCGCGGCCGTCCAGCGGGTCGGGCCGCCGTGATGCCACAGGATGAAGCCGGCCAGCATAATGGTGCCGAAGAAAACCAGCGGCAGGCCGTAGGCCTGGAGCGCGAGGGTTTTCCACGCGAGCCACACCGCGACCGCGAGGAAGAGCCCGCCGGGCAGCGAGCGCTGGCGCGCGGGCACCGCGCCGTGAGAGCGGACCAGCGCCGTGGCGAAACCGAGCGCGCAGACGAAGGCCCAGGTGGTGAACGGCGTGACATCGACCTGTCGCAAGGCGGACGAGGTGGACCAGAGCGCGGGCAGCTCGCGCCCGAGCCAGAGAGCGAGCCCGGGGAGCGATTGCCCGAGCAGGAGCCAGCCCCCCGTCGCGCCCAGGAGAAACCCGACGAAGGCGAGAACCTTGGCCAATGGCGGCCGCGCCGTAAGCACGGTGCAACCGATCGCGGCGGCGGCCAGCAGCAGGTGGCCGGCGGAGAAAAGCGCGAGGAAGCCGAGGATGGCCGCGCGAGGCAGCAGCGCCAGTGGTTCGCGATCCCAGGCGCGGATCAGGTCATGACCAAGGACGACCATGACCAGCCACGGGGCCAGTTCCGGCCAGCGGGCCAGCACGCCGGCGAGGCCGGCCAGCGCCCAAGCGCGCCGCGACCACGGCAGCCGCCAGGCCGCGGTCACGAGCACACCCGCGAGCAGCAGGTTGCCGGCGATCTGCCATGTCAGCGCCATCCAGAGGCTGCCGCTGAGATAGGTCGGGGTTTGCAGGGCGGTGAGCGGGCCTTCCGGCGTGCCCATTTCCGCCCAGTTCAGGCCGCGGCGGAAAGTCTCGTAGAGCTGGGCGCGGTGGGCGGAGAACGGGTCCACGTCCATGGGCACCGGCATCCGCACGAGCGCCAGCGCGAGCAGCAGGCCGCAGAGCACCGGCAGCAGGAGCCGGCGAAGGGGCGAAGGGGGAGTGGCGGCTTCGGCGCTCATTTGATTTCGAGGTCGGTCCAGTAGGTCCAGCCGAAGGCGGCGTTGCCCGTCGGCCCGGCGGCGGTGCGCAGCCGGAGCTTGCCGTCGTGCCGGCCGCCGAGGTCCACGGCGAGGATCTGGCGCGGGCGATCCTCCGGCCGGCGCTTCGGGTCGAGGAAGCGGGAACCGAGCCGCTCGACGCGACCGCCGGCATCCACCCATTCGACAATGAAGTCCACGCCGTCGGTGCCGTCGGGCCGCTCGTAAGCGCCGGGGCTGAGGAAGCCGATGCCGGCGCGCAGCGAGGTCACCGGTGCGCTGATGTCGAACTCCATCAGGCTGGGCGGATGCATCTGCAGGAGATGCTCGCCGGCGAGGAAAACATCGATGGCCGGCACGGTGGTGACGAGACGCGACGGCACGCGGTTCATCATGCGAAAACGCCAGGGGGTGTCCGGCTGCAGGCCGTGACTGGCGCGTTTGAAGGGCCGGATGGTGCGCAGTTCGATCGCGATGGCGTCGCCGTAGTAGGTTTCGCCGCCGGGCATGGTGTGCAGGCTGAACCAGCGGATTTTCCGCGCCGGCTGGCCCTGCTGGTAGGCGATCAGGTCGTCACCCGTGGGGAAGAACGGCTGGAGGATGAAGCCCGCCTCGCCCATGGCGCGCACAAAAAGCATGTCGCGCACCTCGCCGCGATCGTCCTCGAAGCGGATGCGCAGGGTGGGCGGCTTGTAGAGAAACTGGCGCACGCGGCCGGCGAGATTCTGCGAAATCCCGATTGTGGCCCAGACGGGCAGTTCGCCGGTGGGAGGGACGATCACGCGTTCGCCGAAGCGGACGGACTGTTGCAGCACGGTCTTTTCCTCCGCCGGATCGGGCGGGGGCAGGCGGGCGGGTTTCTCCCACAACAGCAGGCCGCCTTCTTCCATGGCGTAATCGTAATGTTGGTAGAGCAGCTTTTGGGTCAGGGAGTCGTCCAGGGCGGGCAAACGGTCGTCGATCGACTCGTAGCGCTGCAGGACGAACCGCGGGCTGCGGTCGGAGCGAAAAAAGGATTCGTCGAGCCGGTTCAGCGCGGGGGTGTAGGTCGTATAACCCTGAATCGTCGGGTGCGGGACGTAGTTCAGCCCGTTCAGCAGCGTGATGGACTGGTCGCTGCCCAGGTGGGCGACAGTCTGGCCGGCGAGGTAAGCCTTCAGGCCCGGGCGGGCAACGCCCCGGGCGGCGTCCACCATCGCGTTGTCCAGCCGGGCGCGATAGCGGGGAAAATCGAGGAGATGGGTGACGACCCCGCGCAACCGGTCGTTCCAGAAGGCCGGCGCCTCGGAGGTGCTGGAACCGGAGACCCCCTGGATGCCGGCGAGACAGACGAGGGCGGTGACCAGCAGCACGGCGTTCTTCAGGCGGTCCCAACGCCGGGCATCGAGCGTCAACCCGGGATACGTGCTGGCGAGCACGAGCACGCTCACGAAGTGCGCCAGCACGTGGCCGTCCGCCCGCGTGAAGCCGTGCTTCCAGTTCATGAACAGGGGGGCGCCGAGCAGCAGGACGAAGGCCCCGGCGCGCCGCCGGTCGGTGGTCGTGAAGAAATACAGCGCCAGATACGCCAGGGCGCCGCCGGCGGCCACCAGCCCGAGTGCCAGCGTGCCGGCGCTTTCGTAGACGCCCATCGCCCCGGTGTAGCCGAAGCTGAGCTGCAGGCTGTAGTAGACATAGTCCGGCAGATGGCCCAAGGCCTGGCCGCAACCGAGCCAGCCGGCGAGAAAAACGCCGAGGAACACCCCCGGCAGCAAAACCGCCGCCCGGTGGTTCCGGCTGGCCGCGAAGTAGGCCGTGAGCACGGTCACGAGCGCGCCGCAGACCATGAAATGGGTGAACTTGATCAGCGAGAGGATGGCGAACAGCGCGGCCACGCTGGCGGTCAGGGTGAGCGGTCGGCGCGAAGGTTGCAGCAGCATGGCGCCGAAAACCGTGATGATGAGCATCATCATCGCGTCGACATACATCGTGCCGAACCAGCACACGGTGACGTAGTAGACGGCCTGGCGCCAGCCGGGCAGCTGCCGGCCGAGGCGGTAAAGCGCGGCGGCGAACAGCAGCGCGCTGCCGGCCTGCCACGCCAGATACAGGCCCAGGCCGTGGCCCGTATAGACGCCGGTCATCAGGCGGCCGAGCGGTCCGTAGGTGAAGACGATCTCGCGGCCGTGCTGCAAGCCGTGTTCGGCGGCGTAACCGAGCGCCATCTGCCAGGACGGATCCAGCCCGATGTCCGGGGCCACCGGGAGGCGGAAAATGCTCAGCACGAGCAGCCCATAGAGCACCGCCTGACCCAGCCACCAGGACCACGGGCGGCGGACCGGGGAAGAGGCGTTACCGGAGGCTGGAATCATTGGGACAAGGCGGGGCAGGTGGTCGGAGGATTTTCGCGACCCCGGCGGTGGGCAGGCAAGACATTTGCCGGCCTACTTGATCGTGAGATAGCCGAGTGACGCCCAGTCCCGTGCGCCGTTGCCGGCCGGGCCGGCATTGACCCCGAATTCCAGCTCGGCGCCGGCGGGCAGGTCGAAGGTCCAGTCGATGGGCTGGCGGCCGCGGTCCTCGGGGCGCACGCGGGGGAAAAGGTAGCGGCTGTGCAGGCGTTCGCGCCGTCCGTCCGGGAACACGGCATCGGCCGTGACCTCGACACCGTCACTGGCATCCGGGATCGGCACGCCCTGCCAGGAGGCGTCGAGGACCTCGATGTCGGTCTGGAGCCGATGGGAACCGGGCGGCAAGGTGAACCAGAGCTTGGTTTCGGAATGGGCCGCGTAGCGCTCCTGGCCGGGCTTGTCCTCGTTCCAGAGTTCCGGGCCGAAGGTCGAATAGAAGCGGATCGGCCGGGGTGTCATCACGCGGAAGTATTTTCTGAACTCGGGCAGCAGCTGGGCGTAGCGGTAGGGCTGGCCCACGTAGGGACTGGGTTCGGGACCGGTGGCGGGGACGGCCGTCGCCTCATGGAAGCCGCGGCGGTTCAGGATCGCCCGGGCGTTCGGGCGCAGCTGCCGGTCGAGGTAGACGGTGGCCGTCTGGTCGCCGTGGGCCCAGGTCAGGATGGGCCGGGGATCGATGTCGAAACGCGACAGCACCAGGTCAAGCAGGGCGGTGTTCTGCTGCTGCGGTCCCAGCAGGACAAGGGCGGCGACCGAGGCATCCTGCATCCGGGCAAAGGCCTGCTCGAGGTAGTCCGTCCGGTGCGTCAGGTCGTTGCGGATCATCAGGGCCCGGCGCTCGGCGTAATACGGGAGGATCGAGCTCCAGTCGTTGCCGGCGATGATGATGGACCGCTCCTGGTCGGTGAATTCGTGCAGGGCGGCCGCGAGACCGCCGCCGTTGCCGGGGGTGCGTTGTTCGTCGTATTGGTGGACCAGGAAGAAACGGACCTGCAGCGCGAGCACGATCAGCCAGGCCGCCAGCGGCACCCCGCGCGGGAGCCGCTTGTCGAGCAGGCCGCTGATCGCAAACCCCAGGCTGACAAACAGGGCGAACGCGCTGGCCACATAATAGTAACTGTGGAACGCATACAGGACGGGAAAGATCAGCTGCGAAGCGACGAAGAGCCCGAGCGCCGCGAACGCCTGCCATCGCCAGCGCCCGGCGAAGCAGGCGAGGCCGAACACGGCCACAAGCAACCCGGCGTTGCAGATGGTTTCCGTGATGTTGCCATACCACGAGCTCCAGATTTTTGGATCGAAGTGGCGGCCGTAACCGAAATTGAAGGCCGCCAGGCTCGCGGAGGTCAGGCTCGCCCCGCTGGGATTCAGCGCCTTGATCGCGTCCGCGTATTTCACCCACCCAAACGTCGCGGCAAACGGCACGGCGTGTCCGGCGGCGAGCCAGCCGAACATCCGGGCCAGGGACCAGCGGTCCGCGGCGCCGGCCCGCGGCCGGCACTGCCACAGCCACCACACGCACCAACCGAAGGCGGGGACGAGGCAGACGATGAACGTCGTGACCTTGACCAGGCCGGCGCCGGTGCCGGCGAGCGCGGCCACAGCCAGCCAGGCCACGCTGCGGCGCGCGACCGACTCATGCAGCGCCGCCAGATACCACACCCCGAACATCAGCGCCATGGTCTCGATCAGGAACGCCCGGCTGTAGAAAATATAGAGCGGGCAGGTCAGCACCAGGCTCAGGGTCACCGCCCGTTGGGTCCGGCTGAGCCCGAGCCGGCGCAGCCACAGGGCCAGCGCCACCAGAAATCCATAAAAACACGCCACACTCACGGCGCGCGCGGCCTGGACCAAGGGTAGGTGGAACGTGTTGCTGACGACCACGACCGTCCACTGGTAGAGGGGGAACTCGAACGGCACGGACCAGGGCTGGCCCAGCACCGGCGTCGGGTAGGCCAGGGAGAAATTGCCCTCCCGCTGGATGAACATGGCCGAGATGCCGGTCTGCGCCTGCCGGAACTCGTGGCCGGGCAGGTTGATGTTCTTCCAGCCGACCGAGACCCCCCACGCATGGAAACCCAGCGCCAGCACGAAAATCACCGTGGCCAGCCGGCGCACCCAGAGGTCGGAGGAATCGGTATGTCCGGTCATGAAGGGTGTGGATTATTCAATCCGGACGGGTCCAAGCGAGGACCAATCGCGGGCCCCGTTGCCCGAGGGATAGGAGGTCACGGAGAGTTCCAGCTCGGCGCCGGCGGGCAGGTCGAAGGTCCAGTCCACGAACTGGGGCCCGCGCTCGGCGGGATTGGCCGCCGGGTTGATGGTGCGCACGTGCAGGAGCTCGTCGCGGCCGTCCGGGAAACGGGCCCGGGCGATCAGACTGACGCCGTCGCTGGCATCGGCCGGCGGCAGGTTTTCCCAGGCGCCGGGTGCGATCTCGATGTCGGTGCGCAGCCGGTGGGGGCCGGGCTTGAGGGCGAACCAGAGCCGCAGATCAGGATTGGCGGCAAGGCGCTCCTTGCCGGGCTGGTCGGCGTTCCAGATTTCCGGGCGGAACAAGTAATGGAAACGCACCGGCCGCGGGTGCATGAACGCGAAGTAGCGCTGGTGGCGCTTCAGCAGGGAGGCGTAATCCGTCAGCCGGTTGGCCAGGAGATTCTCGACCGGCAGCGCGGCGGGATTGATTTCCAAATTGGAAAAGCCATTCGTGCGGCCGAGCTCCACGACGGCGTCGGGCATGATCCGGCGCGGCAGATAGGCGACGGCCCGCCGCCCGCCGCTGCGCCAGCGAAGCAGCGGCTGCGGGCCGAGGTCGAAGGCCTCGCGGGCGAGCTCGATGAGCGGCGCGTTATATTCCTCGTCTTCGAACAGCACCAGCGCACCGACGTCCTCACCCTTCAGGTCGGCGAAGGCGGCGCGCAGGTAGTCGCGGTCGTGCACCAGGCCGCCTCGGATCATGAGGGCGCGGCGGCCGGAGAAATAGGGGAGAATCGAGCTCCAGTCGTCGCCAGCCACGACGATGACCTCGTCCGGCCGGAGCACCTCGCGGAGCCCTTCTGCCATGCCGCCCCCGCTGCCGGGATGCCGGTATAGCGGGTAGTGGAAATCCAGGAAGGTCCAGGTCTGGCTGACCAGCAGGGCGAGCCAGAGCCCGAAGGCGAGGACCCGGGGCCGGCGGGCGTTTTGAAACACGGCGGCCGTGGCCAACCCCAGCGCGAGCATCGGCAGAAACGCGGCGGCGGCATGATAGTAGGCGTGCACCGAGTAAAGCACGGGAAAGGTCAGCAACACGCCGCCCCACAACCCGAGGAGGCTGGCGATCAGCCAGCGCCGGCGGGGTGCCAGGACCACGGCGAGCGCGCCGATGAGCAGCACCCGGGGCGGGGTGATTTGCTGCGAAATGATTTCCCAGGTGGCCGACCACAACCCGGGATCAAACCGGTGGCCGGTGCCGAAGTTCCAGCTCGTCAGGCCGGCGGACTGGAACGCGCGCGCCGAAACGTTCAGCGCCTTGACCGCATCGGCGAAGCGCACCCACCAGAAGGAGGCCAGGAACGAACCGGCGTGCGCGGCCGCCAGCCAGCCGAAGGTGCGGACCAGGGGCCGCCAGTCGCGCGGGGCCGCCCCCGGCCGGGCCAGCCACAGCTGGTGCAGCGACCAGGCAAACGCCGGCGCCAGGAAGATCATGAAGGTGGTCACCTTGACCAGCCCCGCGCCCGTGCCGGCGGCGTTGACCAGCAGCAGCCAGCCGGCCCGCCGTTTCTCCAGGGCGAGCGGCAGCGTCACCGCATACCAGCAGCCGAACATCAGGGCCATCGTCTCGATCAGCACCGCCCGGGCGTAGAAAATATAGAGCGGGCACAGCACCACGAAGCTCAGGGCGACGAGGCTGTGGGCCGGCGCGACCTTCAGCCGGCGCAGCAGCAGGTAGAGGGCGGGCAGGGTGAGATAGAAGCAGACGATGCTCACCAGCCGGCCGGCCTGCGTGATGGGCAGGCCCGTCGTGTTGCTGGTGACCGCGACCGTCCACTGGTAAAGCGGGAACTCGAACGGCACGGACCACGGTTTGCCGAGGACGGGCGTGGGATAGGCAAGGGAGAAGTTGTTTTCCCGCTGGATGAAAGCCGCGGAGATCGCGGTCTGTGTCTGGCGGAATTCATAGCCCGGGAGGTTGGCGTGCCACCAGCCGACCGAGACCGCCCACCCGTTGAAACCCAAGGCCAGAAGGAAGATCGCGACGATCAACCTTGTCTCGACCGGTCGGGGGGGAGAGGCGGGGGCGGCGGATGGCATAAGCTAACCGGGACTGGTGGGCGGGGCGGCGAAATCGTGGTCGAGCACCGCCTCCCGCGCGAGACTCACGTGGAAAGGCAGCACGCGCTCGTAGCTGTAATGGCGCAGCACCTTCGAATAGGCCGTCGGGGCGAAGGATTTTCCGCTGCGCTCCTTCTCGAGGCAGGTCCGGATGAGACGGGCCAGCGCGAGGTGGTCGCCCGGCTTGACCAGCCAGGCCTCGGCGCGGTCCTTCACCATGTCAGGGATGCCGTGCACATCCGTGCTGACAATCGGCACGCGGAAGGCCATCGCCTCCAGCACCACCCGCGGGAAGGACTCCTCGAAGCTCGAGCAGACGAAGAGGTCGGCCAGCCGGAAGAAGTCGTAGGCGTCGCGCGTCTCGGTGATGATGTCGAGGTTCGGCAGGCCGAGATCCTTGATGTCGGCCTTGAGCAGGTCGAGGTAGACGCCCTCGCGGCCGCCGACGAGCAGGTAGCGGTAGGTCCGGTCGCGCGGCAGCAGGTCCGGCAGGTGCTGCACCGCGCGGATGAAGGTGTGCTGGCCCTTGCGCTCGCAGACCGTGCCGATGTTGGCGATGATGACCTCGTGCTCGCCGTAGCCGTATTTGCGGCGGAGCGCGGCGCGGGTGTGGGCGGCCTCGAAGGCCCGGATCGCGTCCAGCCGGATCCAGCTCGGCACGATGCGGAAATTGCCGCGCTGGTCGTGGTCCTTGTAGTAGTTCTCGGTCGCCGTGCAGAGGAAGAGCGAGCGCGTCGCGCCGGCCAGCGCCTCCTCCACGAGGGGGTGCAGGTGCAGCGGGAAGGATTTCCGGAAAAAGCGCTGGATCGACGTGCTCTCGTGGATGTAGAGGAGCGACGGCTTGCGCGCCTGCCGGGCCAGGTGGACGCCCCAGAAATTCATCAGGGTGTTGCACACGACGAGGTCGATGCGCGACAAGTCGAGCGTGCCGAGGAGCTCCGCCACGCGGGCGTCGAACTGCGCCCGGTCCGCCACGTTGAAGATCCGGTGGCGGTCCATCAGCGTGATGCGCGCGCCGAGCTTCTCGTAGTTGTCGCGCAGCGGGCCGTCTTCGCAGGACAGCACCTCCAGGCCGAAGCCCGCCTGCCGCGCCAGCCACTCGGCGTATTCGAGCAGGAAGAGCGGTGCGCCTTCCAGATTGAGGTTGTGGGTGATCAGCAGCACCCGGAGCTGGCCGGCGCGGGCGGCGTGGCCGTAGTGGGTCGGTTTCGGCTGGAGCGAGCCGTCCACCAGCTGCAGCGCCGGGCTGACCTGCGGGTCGGAGAAACCGGGATGCCGGCCGAGGAAGGCGATGTGCTCGGCCTCGTCATAGGTGACCCCGCGTGTGGCGCTGCCCCAGTGCATGAGCTTGGCCTGCGGGGATTGCACGATGCGGTGGCCGGCCTTGAGCAGGCGCAGGCAGTAGTCCACGTCGTTGTAGGCGACGCCGAACTCCGTCTCGTTGAACCCGCCGAGCTGCCGGTAGAGGTCGGTGCGCGTCAGCATGCACCCGCCGATCACGGCGGAAACATCGCGGGCCGCCGAATGCCACTCCAGCTCCGGCACGTCGGCCTCGGCCTTGCGCGCGAAGGGGGTGTCAGCCAGGCCGCCGTGCGGCCCGATGATGACGCCGACGTGGTTCAGCGTGCGGTCCGGGTAGATGAGCTTCGCGCCGACGGCGCCCACGCCGGGCCGCGTGATCCATCCGACCATGTCCTCCAGCCAGCCGGGTTCGAGCGCGTTGACGTCGTTGTTGAGGTGGAGGATGAGCGGCGTGTCGACCAGCGGCAGCGCCAGGTTCATCAGATGGGAGTAGTTGAATGGCGCGGCGGGATTCGTCGGGCTGACCACGCGGCAGCTCATGTCGGTGCGCTGCTGGATCGTGTCCAGGTAGTGGCGCATGTCGGTATCGCGCGAGCCGTCGTCGACGATGATGAGCTTCACGTAACGCCAGTCCACGGTCTCGCCGAGCAGCTCGACGCATTCCTCGAGCAGGTGAAGGCGATCACGGGTCGGAATGACGACGGTGACGGGGTTTTGGGCCAGCAGATCACGCGACCAGTGCGGCTGATGGAAGCGGCGGCGGTTCGCATGGGCCGCAGGCGGGAGGAACGCCTCGGCCGGCCACCGGCGGCGGGCGAAGGCTTCGTTGAGCGCCTTCCGCGCCTGTTCGATCGAGGGATGGGCGAGGTCGAGGGTCAGCGGCACCGCGGCGCGCGCATGATAAAGGACGAACGGCAGGTGCCGCACCTCGGCGGGGGTGAGCTGGTCGGCGAGCCGCAGCAGAAGGTCGTAGGCCGGCACCAGTTCATACTCTTCCCGGAAAACCGGACCGGGCCCGAAGGCGGCCTTGGCGTGGAACGCGAGCTGGCCGGGAAAGAGCCCGGAGAGGGCGAGTTCGGGGTTCCACTCGCCCTTCATCGCGGGCGTGTGGCGGCGGCCGTCGTCCTCCATGCGATCCTCATCGCTGTAGAGGAGTTTCAGCGCCGGGTCGGCCGACAGCGCCTCGGCGACGTGCAGCAGCGCGTCGGGCGCGAGGCGGGCGTGGCCGGGGATGACGGCAAAATGAGTCGCCGCGCTGGCCGAGATCGCCGCGTTCAGGCCGCTGGCGTATTTCGAACCACCCTTGACGCGGCGGCGTTGGAGGCGTGGATCACGGGCGCACAGGTGGCGGGCCATCCAGTCCAGCACGGGGGAGGACTTGGGCGGGACGACGAGCCAGAGCTCCCAGCCGGCATACAGCTGGGCCTGCAGCGACTCGGCGAGCTCGCGCAGCTGGAGCGGGGTCGTGTCGCGCAGGTCGGCGATGAGGGCCGGCTTGGGGCCGGCCGGATGGAGCCGCCGGGCACTCTGCCGCATGGCGGCCAGCAGCGCCGGGGCCAGGCGGTTGTTCTCGATCCAGCGCTGGTAGGGCTCGGCCGTCAGGTGGGGCAGGTGCCGCTGCGCCTTCTCGCTGTATTCGCGGTAGGCCAGCCAGACGGCGGGCCAGAAGCCGCCCACATCACCGAGGCGGATCCGCTGGGCCCGGGCGGCGGCGCGCAGCACGCTCACGGCCTCCCAGAAGGTCGCCAGATGGAATTCCGGGAAGGGCTGCTCCTTGCGGTTGCAGCTCATCTGCCGGAAGCGACGGTGGAAGACCAGGTGGCGGGTGCCGTCCTCAAGCTCGGCATAGACGCGGAAGGCCGCGGGATCGGGCAGGTTGTCGTTGAGGTTGACGAGGCCGAAGAACTGCGAGTGCCGCGCCTGCGGGTGCTGCGGGAAAAGCTTCACGGCGTCCTCGCGCGGCTGGCCGTGGATGATGTCATTCTCGACCAGCGCATCCATGCTGCCGATAAGCCGGGTGATGCGGAGCTTCTCGTGGATGAGCCAGCCGGTCGTGGCCAGCGTGCCGAACTGCGAGTGGCCGAGGTGGGAAGGTTCCTCGAGCATGCCCCAGAACGGCGGGGAGGGATGGACGTTGAGCACCTCGCCCGCGGCCTCGAGGGCGAGCCGCCGCGCGAGCGGCGCGAGGTCCGCCGCGGGTTCGGCCCGGCGGGCCTTCAGCAGCGTGGCGATGACATCGGGGATCTGGAGCGGGTCGAGCCGCGGGCGGGTCGACCCGCGGCCGTGGGGGGCCTTGATCTTGGTGCGCCAGATCTCGACCCAGTGGTGGCCCTGGTCCAGGACCTCGAGGCGGAGCAGCTTGGCGCCGCGGTGGGGTTCGACCAGGAAGGAGAAGCCTGCATGCGGCAGGCCGGCATGGCCCCGGTGCTTCCGCTCGATTTCCGGGCGCGCCAGGCCAAAAATGCCGTAGAAGACGCGGCCATCGATCCACAGGCGCATGTCCAGGTAGCGGGCGGAAGTCTTGGAGAGGAACCAGCCCGCGATCCACGTCTGGCCGCGCGGAAACACCCAGTTGGCCGGTGTTTCCACCTCAAAGATATAGGCATCGTTCTCGTTCATCGGTGCGAGCGGTGAAACGTGGGGTTAGCGACCACCGGCGGCAAGCTCGCAGGCAAGCGCCAGGTGGCGGGGCAGCAGGACCTTGGCATCGAATTCCGCCACGACCCGGGCCCGGGCGGCCGCGGCCAGGGCGGCCCCGCGCGCCGGGTCCGCCAGCAGCTCCGCCAGCGCGGCGGCCAGTGCCGTCGTGTCGCCGGCCGGGACGAGCCGGGCCTCGCGGCCGTCGCGCACCTGCTCGGGGATGCCGTGGACCGCCGAGCTGAGGATCGGCGTGCCGCAGGCCATGGCCTCGAGGATCACGCGGGGGGAGGACTCCTCGTAGGTCGAGCAGACAAACAAATCGGCGGCCGCGTAATAGGGCAGGTAGTCGAGGGTGGCCGGATGCACCGTCAGGTTGGGCCGGTCCAGCGCGACCAGGAGCTCGGCCAGCGAGGCGTCGAAGGTGCTGTCGCCCCCGCCCAGCATGACGAAGCGGGCGCGGGCCGCGAGGGCGGGGTGGCTCCGCCAGAGCAGGTCCACGGCGCGGGCAAAGATGTGCTGGCCCTTGCGTTCGCAGACCGTGCCGATGTTGGTCACGAGCAGCTCGCCGGGCTGGAGCTGGAATTTCGCGCGCAGGGTCTCGCGGGGATTTTGGGCCCGCCACCGGTCGAGTTGGTCCACGTCGATCCAGCCGGGTGTCAGGCGCTGGCTGGCCGGGCGGCTGTAATCCAGGTGGTAGCGGCGGGTGGCCGCGGTGGTGAAGGAGACGATCGTGGCCAGACGCAGGGCCTCCTCCGCCAGGGCGATCACCGCCGGGGAGTAGCGCTCGCGGTAGAAACCTGCGGGCGTCGTGCTCTCGTGGATGTAGAGCAGCACGGGGCGGCCGGCTTGCTTGGCCGCATGCACCGCCCAGAAGGTCGTGAAGGTGTTGCAGACCACGAGCTCGCAGGCGCGGAAATCAAAGGCCGCCGCCATGCCGGCCAGGGCGGCGCGCGCGGCGGCCGGATCGGCCGCGGCGAAGACAGCGGCGTCGTCGACGAGCGCGATCGTCGCCCCGGCGGTCTCAAAAGCCTTCCGCAAGGGACCATCGGCGGGCGAAAGCACGGTGACCGCGATGCCGGACTTCGCGTAGTGTCCGGCCAGGTCCAGCAGGAACAGCGGCGCTCCCTCGGCATTCAGGTTGTGCGTGATTAGCAGGATGCGGCGCGGGACAGAAGCCGCGGACGAAACGGCGGCGGTTGCCACCAGCGGGGGGATTTCCCCGCCGACGGGAAGGAGGGAAACCTGTTGCGCATAATTATCCCGTAGCCGGTCGAGCGCGGGCTGGAAATCCCCGTCGGTGATCACCGGAATACCGCGCCTCTCGAGTGCCTGCCGCCACGCGGCGAGCGCGGCGGCAAAGTCGCCGGCGTCATGCGGGGCGTAGGCGAACTTCTCGTCATCGGCGTCGTGCAGCCGCGTGCGCAGGGCCGAGACGAGATGCAGGCTGCCGTCCGCCAGGGCGGCATAAATCCGTATCGCCGTCGGATTGGGCAGCTGGGAGGGCACATCCACGAAGCCGAGATAGCCGCTGGTGGCCGCGGTGGGATGTTGCGGGTAAAAGGCGCCGACGTGCGGCAGCGGCCGGCCGCACTCGAGCGGTTGCAGCACCTGCAGGTCGGCGCTGGCGAACATGGCCTTGATTGCGGCCCCGGTGTGGAAAACGTGGCCGATGACCGGCACGCGGCCGAAGCGGCACCGATTCGCGGCCGCCGGCTCGTCGAGGAAGCCGATGAACGGCAGTTCGGGCGTGTGCACGTCGCGCGGATAGGGCACGGCGGCGGCAAAACGCTGCGCGAGTTCCGGCCAGCCGGCCTGCGGCCGGGTGCGGCGAGTGCGCAGGACCACCTCCAGCCCGCGGCAGAAGTCGTGCCAGCGGAACGATCCGCCCGGTGCCGCGAGGTCGGTGGGCGGCAGGGCGGGATCGACGCGGTGCACCGCACGGGTGAATTCGCGCCACTGGCCCCCGAGGTCGAGCACCTCGCAGACAATCTCGGCCGGCCCCGGCGCCAGTTGCACCATCGCGGTGAACTCGGCCAGCGCGTAGGGGAGGCGGGTCTTGAAAAACGCGGCGAGGTCGGGGCGGGGGATGCCGTGCACCGCGGGAAACAGCCGGCCTTGCACCCAGAGGCGCACGTCAACGAAATGGCCGCCGTCCTTGGGCAGCACCCAGCCGCGGAAGCGGTGCCAGCCGGGGGCGAGCACCGTCGCGGGCGCCGGGATCTCGAGGTTATGGAAGGTGTGGTCGGATTCGTGCATCTCAGGCGCGGGTCGCGGCGACCGCCGCGGTAAAGCGGGCGTGCCTGGGCAGGAGGACCTGGGCGTCAAATTCACCGACGCGCCCGCGGGCGCTGGCGGCGAGGATGCGGGCGGTGGCGGGATCCCTCAGCACCTTGAGCAGCGCCGCGCTCAGGGCCGCGATGTCACCCGGACTGACGAGCGCCGCGTCGACGCCGTCGCGCAGCATGTAGGGAATGCCGTGCACGTTCGTGCTCACGACCGGCACCTCGAAGGCCATGGCCTCGAGCACGACGCGGGGGAAGGACTCCTCGTAGCTCGTGCACACGAACACGTCGGCGGCGCCCAGGTAATCGAAGGCCTGTGTCGTCTCCTTCACCACCTGCACGTTCGCGCGGCCCAGTGCGGCCAGGTCCTTGGCGAGTTCGTGGTCGTAGGGCGTGTCGCGGCCGCCCACCATGAGGAAGCGGGCGCGCGCCGCGAGCGCCGGGTCCTGGCGGGCCAGCCACTCGATCGCGCGGAGGAAATCGTGCTGGCCCTTGCGTTCGCAGACCGTGCCGAGGTTGGCGACGAGCAGCTCGTCGTCGCGCAGGCCGAGTTTCGCGCGCAGCGCCGCCCGGGGATGCGCGGCGCGGAAGGCGTCGATGGCCGCGAGGTCGATCCAGGCGGAGTTGAGATGAAAGTTCTTCCCCGAGCCCAGCGTGGCGTAATAGGCCTGCGTGGCGGGCGTGTTGAAGCTGACCGCCGTCGCCACCCGGAAGGCCTCGTGCACGGCGGGCAGCAGCGCCGGCGTGGTGCGCTGGAAAAAAAGCGCCGGCGGATTGCTCTCGTGGATGTAGAGCAGCGCGGGCCGGCCGGCCTGGCGGGCGAGCAGCACGCCCCAGAAGCTCATCACGGTGTTCGCGACCACGAGGTCGATCCGGCTCCAGTCCAGCGTGGCGGCCAGGCGGGCGAGCTGGACCGCCAGGTCGCGCGGCGAAGCCGCCGCGGCGGGATCGGGGTCGACCGTCCGCACGGTGGCGCCGGCGCGCGTGAAGTGTTCGCGCAGCGGACCGTCCTGTCCGGCGAGCACGGTGACCTCCGCGCCGGCCCCGCGTCCGAGATACGCGGCGTATTCGGCGAAGAGCAGCGGGGCACCCTCGAGGTTGAGGTTCTGCGTGACCAACAGGAGGCGCAGCGGGCCGGGCTTCGCCGCCGGCAGCGCCGCCGGGGCGGCGGCCTGCGGTGCGCGCGGCGAGGCGAACGCGCGGTATTCGCGGAGCGAGGCCAGCAGTTCGCGGCGCAAGGCCGCGCCGGTTTCCAGCGGGAGGCCGATCGCCTGCACCTGCGCGCGCTGTTCGCGCCAGTGCCGCCAGAATTTCAGCGGCGCGAACGGCGGCCACGTGAGCTTCAGCTCTTCGGTCGGCACCGGCTTGGTCCGGCTGGCGAGCACCAGGTGCATGCTGCCATCCTCCAGCTCGGCAAAGATGCGCACCGTCGCCGGCGCGGGCAGCGCGGCCGACACGTCGACCATGCCTTTGAACATGCAGTGGGCGGCGTGCGCGTGGTGGCCGTAGCGGGCCTTCACGCCGTCGGATTCGCCGCCGGTCTCGAGCGGCTGGAGCGTAAGCAGATCGGTGCTGGCGAGGATGCGGCACACTTTCTGCGTCTCGTGGAAGAGCCAGCCGAGGATCTGCAGCCGTCCGTAAAGCGCCTTGGTCAGCGCGTGCGGCTGCGCGAGGTAACCCTGGAAAGGTGCATGGCCCACGCGGAGCATGCGCGGCCAGGGCGGGATGACCGGGGCGCCTTTCAGGTAGGACAGGCGCGCGGTGCGGCCGAACTCGACGGCGGTGATCGGCTCGCGCGCTGCGATTGTGGCGGGAGTCGCCGTCGCCTCGATGGTGAACGCCACGTGCTGCAGCGGCTGCCAATGCCCCGCGAGGTCGAGCGCCTCAAGCTGGACCCCGGCACTACCGGCGGGGAACTCGATCTCGATGACGAACTCCGCCGGCAGCCAGGGCCGGCCGGCCTTGAAGTAGTCGGCGAGATCGGCGCGGGGAAACCCGTAGACGCCCGGAAACTCGCGGGCGCCGAGCCGCGCCCGCACGTCGACGAAGTGATGGCCGGGCTTCGCCACCAGCCAGCCGCGCACGGGGTGCCAGCCGGCGACGAGCGTCGTCGGCGACTCGATGCTGGAGAAACTGGAGGGCGTCTCGTGCATGTCCGGCTCAGGCAACAGGAAGTTCGGCCACGGCGCAAACTGTCGCGAGATGGCGGGGCAGCAGGACGGCCGAGTCAAAGCGCGCCGTCACGACCTGTTGCGCGCGGGTGGCGCGCGTCCGGTCGCCCGCCAGGTGCGCGTCGAGCGCCGCCGCCATGGCGGCGGCCATTTTCCCCGCATCACCCGGCGGCACGAGCCAGGCGTCATCCGGCCCGAGCATCTCGGGAATGCCGTTCACATCCGTGGTGACCACCGGCAGGCCGAAGGCCGCCGCCTCCATGACGACGCGCGGGAAGGCCTCCTCGAAGCTGGAACAAACGAAAATATCGGCCGCGCGGAAATACGGATACACCTCGGTCACTTCCTCGACAATTTGCACGTCGGTGAGCCCGCGCTCGGTGATCATGGAGCGCAGCAGGTCGATGTAGGGATCGGGCTTGCGGCTGGCGCCCACGACCAGAAACACCAGCGGCGGGCCGCCGGCCGGCCGCGCCTGCAGCAAGGCGGTGATGGCGTCGACGAACACCTGCTGGCCCTTGCGCACCAGGACGGAGCCGACATTGGCGAAGATCACGGCGTCGGCGGGCAGGCCGAGGGCGCGGCGCGCGGCCGCGGGCGACTGGGCGGCGGCATGCGCCTGGATGCGTGTGACGTCGATCCAGCCGGGGATGACGCGAAAATGGTCGTGCCGCGCGGCGCGGCCGTGGACCTTCTGCGAGGCGGCGGCGGAAAAGACCACGCGGGTCGCGCAGGCGAAGGCGCGCTCGGCCTCGGCGATGAGCTCGCCGGAAAGATGTTTCGCGAAAAAGCGCCGCGCGCTCACGCTCTCATGGGTGTAGAGGATGGACGGCTTGCCCAGGCGGTGGGCCAGCAGCACGGCCCAGAAGGCGACCATCGTGTTGGCGGCGATGAGGTCGGTTTCCCCGAGACGCAGGCCGGCGGCCAGCTGCTGCAACCGCCGGTGAAATTCCTCCGCCGAATTCGCGCTGAGCGCCGGCTTCACGTCGACCAGTTCTACGGTGAGGCCGGCCGTCGCATACATCGTGCGCAGCGGTCCGTCCTGCGGCGAGATCACCCGCACGCGCCAGCCGGGCTGGCTGGCAAGATAGCGGGCGTATTCGAAGGCGATGAGCGGCGCGCCCTCGAGGTTGAGATTGTGGGTGACGACGGTGACATGCAGCGGGCGCGTCACCGGCGCCGATTCCGCGGGCGTCAGATTGGGGGTGAGCGGCCGCGGGGCCGCGGCCGCATAGGCAACGCGCGCGGCCTTCAGCACGGGCAGCAGGGTGCCGGCCGGCCAGGAGCCGCCCCAGCCTGCCGACCGGAGCGCCCAAGCGGCGCAGGCCAGCGTCCAGGGCGAATAGGGCGGCAGGTCGGAGTCGGCGCCGCTGATGACCACGGGCCGGAAACGCCGGGCAAAAACCAGGGTATGGCTGCCATCCTCGAGGTCGGCAAAAATCCGCAGCGCCAGCGGGTGCGGGGCGTGCGGCGGCAGTTCGAGGTGGCCCGCGAAACGCGAGGTCGAGCTGGCCACCAGGTCGAATTCGAACTGGACGGCATCGGGCCGCGACAGCCCGTAGGCCAACGGCCGGGGCGTGGCGGTATCGAGAAAGGCGGTGAGGCGGTTGATGCGCTGCGTGCGGTGCGCCAGCCAGCCGGTGACGAGCAGATGGTTGTAGCGGATCGGCGCCGCCGCGTCCATTTCCTCGAGCGCGCCGTAGAACGGCGGGCTGGGCAGGACGTCGAGCGGCACGGCGTCCTCCGCGGCGAGGACCTCGCGGGCCAGCGCCGGCCACGACTGGTGCGGCCGGGCGCGGTGGGCCTGGAGCAGGCGCAGCAGGGCCCGCGGACCGGGTGGGGATGGCGGCGGCACGGGTGCGGCGGTGGACGCGGTGACCGCATGGCGGAAAATCTCGGTCCAACGGCCGTGCTGGTCGCACGCCTCGATCCGGATTTCCTGCGCGGCCGCGACCGGTTGGAGCAGGAAGGAAAATCCGGCACGGTCCCGGGCGCCGGTTTCCCGATCGGTGCGCGGCAGGCCGCAGAGACCGAGAAAGACGCGGCCGCCCAGTGTTGCGCGCAGGTCCACCGGCACCAGCGTGGGCGAGGTGATCCAGCCGGCGACCCAGAAGGCCTCCGCCGGACAGGCCCAGGCCGCGGGGAAAACCTCGATGGCGGATTTCCAGTCAGGGGGCGGCATGCGGCCAGTTAGCTCAAAAAGGCCTCGCGCGTCACGACGAGATGCCGCGGCAGCGCGCGGTCCTTGTGGAATTCGCGGGCGGCGTGGGCATAGGCCAGGGCGGTCATCTGCGTCTGGCCGGCAAAGTGGTCGTCGAGCACCTTGCGCAGGGCCTCGACCAGCTTGAAGGGGTCGCCGGCGGGCACGAGGTAGGCCTCGTCGTTGGCCACGAGCATCTCGGGGATGCCGTTCACGTCGGTGCTGACGATGGGGACGCGGAACGCCATGGCCTCGAGCAGCACGCGCGGGAAGGATTCCTCGAAACTCGTGCACACCAGCACGTCGGCCAGGCGGTAGAAGTCATAGATGTCCGGCGTCTCGTCGATGATGCGGACCGTCTCGCGGAGGCCGAGCAGTTCCAGGTCCTGCTGCAGCGACTCCAGGTAGATGCCGGGGCGGCCGCCGACGATGAGAAATTCGATGGGCTTTTTCCCCGCATAACGCGCGGCGTGCTCCTTCCGGAACTGGTCGATCGCGCGCACGTAGACGTGCTGGCCCTTGCGCTCGCAGACGGAGCCGATGTTGACCACGAGGACGGCGTCGGGATCGAGCCCATGCTTGCGGCGCAACGCGGCCTTGTCGTGCGAGGCGGCGAAGCGCTCGATGCGCGCGAGGTCGATCCAGCTGGCGAGGGTGCGGAAGTTGTCGTTGACGTTCAGTTCCTCGAAGATGGCGCGGGTGGCCTTGGCGGTGAAGATCACGCGGGTGGCGTCCTGGAGCGCCCCCTCCATCAGCGGGGCCATGGTCTGTGGCAGTTGCATGATCTGCAGGAGCTTCATCACCGGGTTGCTCTCGTGGATGTAGAGCAGGGACGGTTTGCCGAGGTGCTTCGCCAGGTGGACGGCCCAGTGGGTGAGCGTGGTGTTGGCGACGATGAGGTCGACGTCATCCCAGGACCGGCTGCCGGCGAGCTTCCCGACGGCCTCGCGGAATGCGGCGGGCTGGTCGATCTTCAGGAGGTGCGCGGCGTCGAGGAGCGTGACCGGCAGGCCGGCCTCGGCGAACTTCGCGCGCAACGGCCCGTCCTGGGGCGAGGCGACGGTGACCTGCACGCCCGGCTGCTCGGACAGGTAGCGGGCGTATTCAAAGATGAAGATGGGCGCGCCCTCGAAGTTGAGGTTGTGCGTGATGACCAGCACGCGGAACGGGCGCGCGGCCTGCGCCTGGCGGTGGACATAGGGATCCAGCTCCAGGGCGTTGGGCGGAAAGCGGAGAACCTCGCTGTGATAGGGGTCGCGGCGGGCGCCATACGCGGCGACGAACGCGACGTGCTCCTTCTCGGTGTAGCTGGGGCCGCGGCTGGCGCTGCCGACGTGCTGCAGGACGGCCTGCGGCGTGACCACGGTCCGGAAACCGGCGTCGGCCGCGCGCAGGCAGTAGTCGACGTCGTTGTAGGCCACGCGGAAGCGGCCCTCGTCGAATCCGCCGAGCTGCCGGTAGAGGTCGGTGCGGGTGAGCAGGCAGGCGCCGGTGACGGCGATGACGTTGCGCGCGGCATGCGGGAGAAAAAGGTAGCCGAGCTCCTCCGGCGGCAAACGCTCGAAGAGCACGTGGGGCAGACTGTCCTGGCGGCCGAGGCTGATGCCGGCGTGGTTGATCGTGCCGTCGGGGTAGAGCAGGCGGGCGCCGACGACGCCGACGCCCGGCACGGAGGCCCAGCCGACCAGGTCCTCGAGCCAGCCGGGCTGCAGCGCCTCGACGTCGTTGTTGAGGTGCAGGAGGAGCGGCGTGTCGGCCCGGGCGGAACCCTGGTTGACCAGCCGCGAATAATCGAAGCCCGGCGAGGGGGTGGCGCGCACGACCTCGGCGCGCAGATCGGCGCGCGCGGGCAGCGCGGCGAGCAGGGCGAGCGTGTCCGGCTCGGTGGAATTGTCGTCCACCACCACGACCTTCACGCAGTCGCGCGGCACGGTGCGGGCGAGCGAATCGAGGCAACGGGCCAGCAGGTCGGCGCGGTTCTTCGTCGGGATGACGATGGTGACGTGGTTCTCGCGCAGCAGCGCCGGGTCCCACTTCAGCTGGTGGAGGCACAGCGCGTAGTCCTTCATCATGGGCGGCAGCACGACCTCCGCGCGCAGGCCGCGGCGGGCGACGGCCTCGGCGATGCCGCGGCGGGCGGCGTCGAACAGGTAGCCCTTCTGGTCGCCGCGCGACGCGGTGCTCTCGGCGTGGGCGCGCCAGTGGTAGCCGAGGTGCGGCACGTGGACGACCGGGCGGCCGGCGAGTTTCTCGACCACGCGGAGGATGAGGTCGATGTCCTGCGCGCCGGTGAAGTCGGGCCGGAGCCGGCCGGCGGCCTCGACCAGGTCGCGGCGCATGACGGTCAGGTGGTGCGTGTAATTGTGCGTGATCGCCATCTCCGGGCTCCACGCGCCCTTGAACTGCGGGTCGAAGTGGCGCCCGGTGTCGTCGATCTTGTCCTCATCGGTGTAGAGCATGCCGGCGTCGGGCTGCGCGGCCAGCGCGGTGGCGACATGGAGCAGCGCGTCGAGCGGCAGGACGTCGTCGTGGTCGAGGAAGGCGACGAACTCGCCGGTCGCGGCGTCGAGGGCGGAATTGGTCGCGCGGGAGATGTGGCCGTTTTCCGGCCGGAAGACCGGCTTGATGCGGGGATCGGCCCGCGCTGCTTCCTCGAGCATCCGGCGGACGTGCGGTTGCGGCGAGGCGTCGTCGGCGATGCACAATTCCCAGTGCGGATAAAACTGGCCGCGGACGGAATCGAGCAGCTCGCGCAGGTATTTCTCCGGCGTGTTGTAGGCGGGCACAACGATGCTGATGCGCGGGCCGGTGGCGGCGAGCGCGGCGGCGTCGGCTTGCAGCAGCTTGGTGAGTGTCGGCGTGAGGCGGTTGTGCCAGGCCCAGCGGCTGTAGGGATCCTGGTCGCGCCGGCGGGTGATGACCGCGGGCAGCGGCGCGGCCGCGGGCGCCTTGAACTGGCGGGCGAGGTGCGCCTGCAGGCGGCGGATTTCGCGCCAGGTGAGTTTCCAGTCATCGACCCGCACGCGGCCGAGCAGCGCCGGACGGAGAAAGGCCAGGACGCTGAGCCAGAAGGCGCCGGTGCGGTAGACCGGGATGGCCCCCTGGTTCTCGTCGTGGCGGTTGAGGTGCATGCGGCGCGAGAACGCCAGCTCGCGCGTGCCGTCCTCGAACTCGGCGAAGATCTTCAGGTTGACCGGGCTCGGCATGTCAGCCCGGACGTCGACGAGGCCGTAAAAGTTTGAGGTGAGCGCCTGGGGGTATTCCGGGTGCTCGCCGCCAACGTCGGGGCGCTCCTTGCCGTAGATCAGCCGGTTCTCGGTGGTGACGACCGTGCTGCCACTGAGCGAGCGGAGCTTGCGCAGGCGGTGGAAGACCCAGCCGGTGATGCGGAACTTGTCGTAGAGCCCGTTGATCCAGAAACCGGGGTTCTCGATCTCGCCCCGAAAACCCATCTCGGAACCGGTGTTGCTGTTGGCGAGGACGATCTCCTCCACCAGGGCGTCGGCCACCGGACGCAGGCGCGACCAGGGTTCGCGGTGGAAATTGCGGTAGAGGTAGAACAGCGACTCGAACACCAGCAGGGCACGCAGCGCGGGCTTGGGCAGCGGGTCGGGCGGCAGCAGGCTCGTGTCCGGCCGGGCCGAGACGAAGAGCTGCCACTGGTTCTGGCCGTCGAGGTATTCGAGGCGGACCTCCTGCGCGCCGCGCCAGAAGTGGGCGCGGATGGCGAAGCCGGTGCGCATCGCATTCGGGTCCTGCGGGTAAACCGCCGCCACGCCGGGCCGGTCCAGCCCGTAGTTGCCGAGGAAAACGCGACCGTCAATCACCGCGCGGATATCGCGGCATTCGCGGCCGATCCCGGGATAAAACCAGCCCACAATCTCATAGCCCGCGCAGTCGGGCTTCCAGCCTTGCGGCTTGTCGAGATAGTAGGCGAATACGGGCGCTTGACTCATGTAAAGCGGACAAAGGAACAGGTCTTTTTCCGAGCGTAAAGACCGATTCGGAGCTCTCCGGCGACCGTCAAATCAACGAATGACGATGCGTCGCCAGTAACCCCAGCCGAACGCCACGCTGCCGCTCGGCACGGGGTAGTGGGCAAAGACGAGGGTGCCCGTGAACGGTTGCTCCTGCGCATAGTCGACGGCGACGTCCCCGCGGTCCTTCGGTTCGGTCATCGGCAGGAGCAGCCGTTCGAACAGCAGGCGGCGCGTGCCATCGGGCAATTCCTCGAACACCACCACCCGCATGCCGGCGGTGGCGTTCGGCGGCGTGTAGGCCGACGGCAGCAGGCCCGCGGCGGCGGAGATCGATCGGCTGCCGGCTGGCGGATGGAAATGAATCTCGGCCGGCACCTGCGTGAGCAGTCGGCGCGCGGCGAGATTCTCCGGGTTATCCGGATCATCCAGGTAGTTGACCGGCACGGGACCCTTGGTGAGGAAGGGCCGCGGCTCGAACCCGGCCAGCGTGTCGAGCCAAGGCACCCGCGTGAAGTCACGCTCGTCCCCGAGCAGGACGACGCCGGGGTCGGGCGTGGAATTTATCTCGGCGTTCCGATATTCGCGGGCGGAAAGCGCCCGGACGGCCGCCGCGGCCAGGTCCTTGCGGACATAGATGTCCATCAGCGCGGTGCGCGCGATGGGTTGGGTGCAGAGCTGGAGCTTGGCGACCAGGGCGCCGTTGAACCGGGAATCCTCGCGGTTGGCGCGGGCGATGCCCATCGCCGCGAGCCGGCGCGGGCCGAGGTTTTTGAGCGAGGCGTCGAGGGCGGCGAAATTCTCAAAGAAGGCCAGCGGCGGAACGATGGCGCGGCGCTGGCTGTAGTAGGGCCAGACCGGATTCCAATCATAACCGAACACGGCGATGACGTCCTCCGGCGGAGTGATGGCCCGCATGATGGCGGTTTCCACCGGCTCGGCCTCATTCGGCCGTTGGTAGAACTTGTAGTAGGAGGTCCGGAAGGCATACAGCTCGCCGGCGAATACGCCGAGGGCGAGCAGGACGGCGACGATGCCGGGGAAACCCGGCTGACGCAGGAGGCCGGCGACGACCAGCCCGATCGCGACGAGCAGCAAAAAAGCGGACGCATACGGGTAGTAGTCGTGGACGTAGTAGAGGTTGGCGAAGAACAGATGCCCGACCGCATAGCAAAGCAGGCAGGCGCCCGCCGCCCGCCGGTAGCGGCGTTCCACCAGCCAGGGGCCGACCGCCAGCACCGTCAGCCCGGGCAGGGCCGCGATGATCGTCAGGTGATTGGTGATGATTTTCCCCCACCACTCCCCGGAGAAACGTTGGGCCAGCGTGCCCCAGATAAACTCCCGGAGCCCGTGGGAGGTGATCATGACCCCGAACGGATTCGCCTGCTTCAGGTCGTCGGAGAAGCGCACCCACAGGACGCCGGCCGCCAGCGGCACCACCAGGGCCAGGAACGCGACTCCGCCGGTCTGCAACGCCGCGCGGTTCCATGACGCCCCGGCGCGACGGCGGGCGAGGACTTGCTCGAGGAGTAGGATGGCCGCGCCACTGCCGGCCGCGACAAAGGTTGTGATCTTCGTCGCGGCGGCGAGCGCACCGAGCAGCCACGCGGCGGGCAGCGCCCAGCCCCACGGCTTGGCCAGGCAGCGGTCCAGCGCGACCAGGAACCACAGGCTCAGGCAGAGCGCCGTGGACTCGATCATGAAGGTGCGGCTGTAGAAAAGGTAAAGCGGGCAGACGAGGACGAAGGCCAGCACGAGCAACGCATCGGGTGGCGCGGGCATCCGGCGGCGGAGGAGCAGCCAGAGGGCGGGCAATGCGGCGTAGAAGAAAAAGACGCTGACCAGGCGGCCGGTTTGGTCGAGCGGATAGCCGGTGGCGGCGCTCAGCTTGGCGACAATCGCCTGGTAGAGCGGGAACTCCATCGGGATCGACCACGGGGGGCCAAGGATGGGCGTTTCATAGGCGAGCTTCAGGCCGTCCTTCTTGAAGTAGTAGGCCGTGAGCGCCGTCTGTTGCTGCCGGCCTTCGTGTCCGTCGCGCAGCGATTCATTCCAATATCGCGTGAGCGCCCAGCCGCTGATCACCAGCGCCACTGCAAACAGTCCGGCCGCGAAGCGCCGGTAAAGCGCGGGGTGCAGGGGGGCGAGCATGGCGGGTCAGCGGATGGTGATATGCCGCCAGTAACCCCACCCGAACGCGATGCTGCCACTGGGCACGGTATAGTGGGCGAAGACGATCACGCCCGTGAACGGCTGCTCCTGCGCATAATCGATCGCGATGTCACCGCGGTCCTTCGGTTCGGTCAGCGGCATGAGCAGCCGCTCGAACAGCCGGCGGCGCGTGCCATCGGGCAATTCCTCGAAAACGGAGACCAGCATGCCCGGGGTGTTGTTGGGCGGCGTGTAGGCGGAGGGCAACATGCCCGTGGCGGCGGAAACCGTGCGGGCGCCCGGCGGCGGGCGGAAATGAATCTCGGTCGGCACCTGCGTGAGCAACCTGCGCTTGGCGAGATTCTCCGGGTTATCATCATCATCCAGGTAATTGACCGGATACATGCCCTTCGCCTGGAAGGGGCGGGGCGAGAAGCTGGCCAGGGTTTCGAGCCACGGCCGGGCGGCCAGGTCCTGGATTTCCTTCAGCACCATGAAATTGTCGTCGGGTTTCAGGTTCAGCTCGGCCGACCAGTCCTTTTTGGCCCCGAGCGCCTGGACCGCCGCGGCGGCGCGGTCGCGGTGAACATAGATGTCCATGGTTTCCGTGCGCGCAATGGGCTTGGCGCACATGCCGAGCTTGCCGATGAGGATGTCGGTGAAGTTGTGGTCATCGCGGTGCCGGCGCGCCACGAGCATCGTGGTGACATGGCGCGAACCGAGGGCCGCGAGCGAACGGTCCAGCGCGGCGAAGTCGTTCACATGGCTGTCGAACGGCATGATGGCACGCCGCTCGGCATAGTAGGGCAGCAGGCTGTTCCAATCCAAACCAAAGCCGGCAAAGACTTCCTCCGGCGGGGTGACGGCCCGGATGATCGCCGCCTCCGGCGGGACCGGCGGATTCTCCCGGTCATAGAAATAATAGTAGGAGGTGCGGAAGGCGGCGACCTGGCCGGCAAGGGCGGCGATCACCAGCACGCCGGCGGCCAGACGTGACACCCGCGCACTGCGCAGCAGACCGGTCGAGACGATCCCCAGCGCCGCCGCGGGAAACAGCGTGGTGGCGTAGGAGTAATAATCGTGGACGTAGTAGAGGTTGGCGAAGAGCAAGGCCCCGGCCGGGTAGCAAAGCAGGCAGGCCAGCGCGAGGCGGCGGTAGGACGGGGGCGAGGCCCACAGGCCCACGGCGAGGACGGCCAGTCCGGGCAGCGCGATCACCGAATGCGACGTGATGTAACCCAGCGAGCGCCACCACTCGAAGCTGAGCCGCTGGGCCAGGGTCCCGAGATTGAACTGACGCAGCGAACCGGAAGTGAGGTAACTGCCGAAGGGATTCAGTTCCTTGAGGTGATCCGAGAAGACGACCCAGGCGACGCCCGCCAGCAGCGGGAGGGCCGCGGCCAGCACGGCCACACCCAGGGACCGGCCGGCGGCCCGGGCCAGCGGCTCGCCCGTGCGGCGTCGCGCCGCGATGCGCTCGAGCACGAGCAGGGCGCAGGCGACCCAGAACGCGGCGAAGGTGGTGACCTTGGTCAACGCTCCCAGCATGCCAAAGACCCATGCAGCGGGCAGCGCCCAGCCCAGTGGTCGGTCGAGCGTGCGGTCCAGGAAAACGACGAACCACGCGGTGAAGCAGAGCGCGGTGGATTCGATCATGAACACCCGGCTGTAGAACAGGTAGAGCGGGCAGAGCAGCATCGCGGCGACTGCCGGCAGCGGATCAAGCGGGCCGGGCATCCGCCGCCGCAGCAGCAGCCACACGGCGGGCAGGGTCGCGTAAAAAAAGAAAATGCTCACCATCCGGCCGCTTTCTTCGAGGGGCAGGTTCGCGGCCTGGCTCAGTTTTGCCACCACCGCCTGATAGACCGGGAACTCCATCGGGATCGACCACGGCGGTCCGAGCACCGGCGTTTCATAGGCCAGTTTGAGGCCTTCCTTCTTAAAATAGAACGTGGTCAACGCGGTCTGCAGCTGGCGGAACTCGTGCGCGTCACGCAGGGAGTTGTGCCACCCGCGCGTCAGTGCCCAGCCGCTGCAGAGCAGGGCGGCCAGCAGCAGGCCCACGACAAGCCCGCGGGGCACGGGGAAATCATTCGGGATTTTTTCCTCGGGCGGCATCAGGTCAGGGCCGCAGCTCGCGGGCGGTCAGTTGCAAGCCGGTCTCCAGCGAAACCTGCGGAGTCCAGCCGGCGGCGGCGCGCAGCTTCGCGTTGTCGAGCTCGGAAGCCTGCACGTCCCACGCGGGGGCGGGCGAGGATTCGAGGCGGATCTTTTTGCCGGTGAGGGTTTCGACCCGGGTGATGATCTCGCGGACGCTGAAGGACTGTCCCGCCGCGAGGTTGAAGGTGCCGGTCAGGCGGCGGTCGATCACGGCCTGCAAGGCGCGGTTGAAGTCGGTGTAGTGGAGGAAATCCTTCCGCGCACTGCCGTCACCCCAGAGCTTCAGGGTCTCGCCGTGCCAGGCACAGTGGAACGCGCGGGGAATGATGCCCTGGGCGCGCTGGACCGGCACGGGGAAGCCGTAGGGATTGGACACGCGCAGGATCGTGCACGGCAGGTCATGGCGCTCGGTGTAGATGCGGATGATCTCCTCGGCGGCGAGTTTGGCCTCGGCATACCAGCCGATGGGCTGGCAGGGGTCCGACTCCAGCGCGGGCCGGCCGCGGCCGGGTCCGTAGACCGCGCCGCCCGACGAAAAAAAGACGAAGTGCGGCCGCTGTGCCGGCGGAGTCTCGGCGATTTTCTGCAGCAGCTTGAACAACAGGGGCAGGTCGTGCTCCCACTCGGTGCCGACGTCCTTTTCGGAGGTGGCCGGCAGGGTGCTCCAGGCCAGATGCAGCAGCACGGAGGCGCCCACCGGCCAGGGGGAAGCCAGCAGTTCGGCCAGCGAGGGCTGGCCGGGCGAGGCAGTGCGGGAGTAGCCGTTTACCTTGTGCCCGGCCTGCTCCAGATGCGGCCGGATGCAGGCCGCCAGCCGCCCGCGCGCGCCGGTCAGCAGGATCTGGGAGGAAGGGGTGGAGGCCGGCATGTCGGGAAACGCTTTGCTGATTCAGGCGCGCAAGGGCAATGAATTATAGAAGCCGAGGAGGGTTTCCGCCGTGCGCTGCCAGTTGAACCGGGCGTTCGCGACCGCCTGCGCCCCGGCCGCGAGGCGCGCGACCATCGCGGGATCGGCCCGCAGGGCGCGCACGGCCCCGGCGATGCCGGCGGCGTCGGCGCGGTCGAGGATCCAGGCGTCCTCCCCGTGGCGGAGCAGCTCGCCCAGGTTGGTGCGCGGCAGGATGACCGGCCGGCCGAGCGCGAAGAACTCGGGCAGCTTGGAGGGGAAGCGGTAGTCGTTGAACGCGTCGGGTGCGCCCGGTTGCACGAAGAAATCGGCGAGCGCCAGCAGCGGCGCGAGGTGGTGGTGGTGCTCGATGCGGCCGAGGTTAACGACATGCGGGGCCACGGCCGGGGCCAGGTCGCCGAGGAAATCCACCTCGTCGCGGCCCACGCGCAGGAGGCTTGTCGGCGTGCCGGTCCCGTTCAGGGCCAGCACGGCGGCGTAGAGTTCGCGGACCTCGGCGGCATTGGTGGCGTGGACATTGCCGTGATAAAACAGGACCGTATGGCTTTCCTCCCAGTCGAGGGCGCGGCGCAGGCCCCGGGGGACCGGGCGGGGGAAGAACACGGTTTCGTCGGCGGCGGGCCAGAGCAGCTGCACGGGTTTTCCGGCGGGCACCAGCTCGCGCAGGCGGTCGACGATGACCGTGACGGCGTCGGCCGACTCGAGGAAGCTGCGACCGTGGCGCGGATGCGAAAGGATGGCGGGCACGAGCGCATCCAGCTCGGCGGGCGGCAGCGCCAATAACTCCGCCGAGGACCGGCCCACGCTCGCCTCGAGGATGCGGGACTCATGATCCTCAAGATGGACGACGAGGTGTGCGGGTGTTTTTGCGCGGTAGGCTTCGCAGAAGCCGCGGACGTTCTCGCGCGTGGTCCAGGCGTGCACGATATCGGCGGGACGGCCACCGGCGAAGACCCCGGGGTTTTTCAGGCAGTCGGCGAAGAGGACGGCCTGGAAGAGGTGGTCGGGATGATAGCGGACCGTCTCCACGTGGTGCGGCACCGCCACCACGCATTCGTGGCCCAGCGCGGCCAGCCGGTTGGCGAGACTGGCGACGTGCAGCGCGCTGTTGGCCGTGAAATCGCCATAAAGGGCGAAGAGAATGCGCCGGGGGTTGCCGGCGGGGGCGGCCGCGGGGGTCTCCGTTGCCCGGCGGGCCGGACCGAGCCGGTGCAGTTCGCCGTGCAGGTCGAGCGGTGCGGGGTGCAGCACGTCGCGGTCGACGTCGATGAAAGTGGAGGTGGCGGCGAAAAACGTCTCGCCCGTCGTCGTGACCGCCCGCAGTTGGAGCGGACCGAGGCCGAGGCGGATGTTGCGCGGGGCGATGAAACCCGCGCGGGCCGCGTCGGGCGAGTGGGGCAGGAGGCCGGGGACGTCGGTGCGCGGCAGGCCGTAGTCGCAGCGGATGCGGCGGTTGCCGTAGTGCAGCCACACCTCCGCGACCGGCAGCTCGGGATGTGCGCACCAGCCTTGGATGCGCACGCTTTCCTTCACCACCGGGCCGGTCGGAAACTCGATGCCGCACTTGAGCTCACCGGCCGTGGAGGCGACGCTGAGCTCGCAGACCCGCTGCCAGGGCCGGCCTTCGGCCGAGGCCTCGAGCGTGGCGAGCCAGGCGCCCGGCGGCAGCCGGCCCTCGAGGACAAAGCCACAGGCGGTGGCCGTCGCCGCCGCGCCGAGCAGGGCGACAACATCGGGGCGGTCGATGATCGAGGTTGACCCGAGGATGTGCGTCCCGGCGACGAGGCGCATGCGCGGCGCGGTGGTGGCGCTCGGGGCGAGGCACCAGCCCTGCAGCCGGAGGTGGCAGCCTGGCGCCTGCAATGGGCGCGGGGTTTCGATCTCGAAACGAAAGGGCACCGGGACGGTGGCGTTCATCAGCGGCGGCCGAAGAGGCGGCGCAGCGGGGCGGTCCAGCGCCACGAGGCGGAGGACTCGATGGCGGCCAGTTTTTGGGCGAGCTGCTGGTGGCGCTCCTGGAGCTGGGAGAGGGCGGCCTGCAGTTCCGCCTGGCGGGTCTGGCCCAGCGCGAGTTGTTCCTGCGTGTGGCGCAGCGAAGCTTCCAGGTCGGCGGCGCGCCGGACCAGATGGTCGCGCTCGGCGCAGGCCTGGTCGGCGAGCCGCTGCATGTCCTGCCGCAGGCGGTTCGCCGCCTCGACGCGGGTCTGCAGGCCGTCGCGCAGGTCCTCGAGCTTCATCAGCTCGACCTCCGTGAGGATCAGCTGCTGCTGCAGCCGCGCAAAGCTAAGGGGACGGTCTGGAGCATCGGACGACATCGGCCCGGGTATCCAAGCAAGCGGTTACCCGTTGGAAAGCCAATTGTCGCCCGCGGCCCGGACCTCAGAGCTTGTAGCCGGCGGCGGCGGCGTCCTTGGCGAACATCTTCACCGTGTCGAGGGACAGGGCGGTGAGATCCATGCCATACATCTTGGCGGCCTTGCCGAGGATGTCGTGGGGGACGGTGACGATGGCGCAGCCGGATTCCTCGGCCTGGAAAATGTTGAGCACCTCGCGGACGGAGGCCCAGAGGAGCTCGGCCTTGGGCTGGCCGGCGAGCAGGGCCTTGGCGGCGCGCATGAGCGGCACGGGATCCACGCCGGTGTCGGCGATGCGGCCGGCGAAGACGGACACCACGGAGGGAACGGCCGGGTTGAGGACGCTGGCGACACCCGCGACCTGTTCCAGGGTGAGGAGGGCGGTGATGTTCAGCTTAACGCCCGAAGCGGCGAGTTCCTTGATGAGCGGGAGGCAGGAGGCGCCGACCGAGTTGGTGATCGGGATCTTGACGTAGACGTTGGCGCCCCAGGAGGCGATCTTGAGGGCCTGGCGCTTCATGTCGACGAGGTCGTCGGTGAAGACCTCGAGGGAGATGGGCTTGGCGGTGACGGTCTGGAGGATGTCCTTGGAGAAGGCCTCGTAATCCTTGATGCCGGCCTTGTTCATCAAGGTCGGGTTCGTCGTCAGGCCCTTGATGTAGGGCTTGGCGTAGAGGTCGAGGATGCCGGCCTTGTCGGCGCCGTCGGCATAGAGGTGGATCTTCAGGTCGTTCAGGGATTTCATCGTGGGGGTTAAGGGCGGTGGTTTGGGGGCAATGAATGGGTCAGGCCGGAGGGTGGGCAAGGATAATTCCGACAGCCTCGCCGAGGCTCTTCACGGTGAAATGCGGGGGGCGGTCCGGCGCTTTCTCATCATAGCCGTGATCGATCAAAATGGTGCGACAGCCGGCGGCATGGCCGGCGTCGATGTCCCCGGCGCGGTCGCCCACCATCCAGCTTCGGGCGAGATCCAGGCCGAGGGCTTGCGCCGCGTCAGTGAGCATGCCCGGGGCCGGTTTGCGGCGGTAGTCCTCGGGATGGGCGAGGCCTTTTCCGGGCGCATAGGCGACCTCGATGCGCTCAAGCGCGGGGACCAGTTGCATCAGGCGGGCATGCATCGCCTCGATGACCTCCTTTTTTTGCGTGCCGCGGGCGACATCCGGCTGGTTGGTGACGACGACCAAGGCAAAGCCGGCGGCTTTGAGCCGGGCGCAGGATGCGACAGTTTCCGGGAAGAGGGCAAATTCCTCCAGGGTGGCCGGAGGGTAGGGCTTGCCTGCGCGAACGACCGGGCGGTTCAACGTGCCATCGCGGTCGAGGAATATGGCGGGACGCGGAATCATGGGGCGAAAAGATTCAGCCGCACCTCGCGGTGCGGCTGAATCAATCAATTGAAGGCGGGCTTCACTTTTTGGCGACGACGCTTTCCCACTTCGTCTGGTTGACCTTCACGTCCGGGTGCGAGACCCAGAGGTGCCAGATGACGGCCTGGAAGGCCTCGGAGTGCGGGGTGACGTTGTTCGCGTTCACGGTGGGCACGATGACGCAGGCGTCGGCCTGGGTGGCGGTGTAGCCGCCGTCCTTGCCGACGATGCCGATGACACGCGCGCCGACCTGCTTGGCGAGCTGGATGGCCGAGATGAAGCCGGGGGACACGTTCTTCTCGAGGTTGCCGCCGCCGACGGAAAGGATGAGCAGGGCGTCCTTGCCGTTGAGTTTGGAGCCGCGGAGCCACTCGACGAACACGCTGGCCCAGCCGTCGTCATTGGTGCGGGCGGTCAGCTCGGAGACATTGTCCGTGGGGGCGTAGCACTCGATGCCGGCGATCTTGCGGAAATCGTTGACTGCGTGCGAGGCGTTGGCCGCGCTGCCGCCGACGCCGAGGATGAAGAGGCGGCCGCCACGGGCGCGCACGCCCACGAGCTCGGCGACGCATTTCTCGCAATCGGCGGGGTTGATCTTCGAGACGATCTCAGCCGTCTCCTTGAGGTGTTGGATGGAGTAGGACATGTTTGGGTTAGCGGGCAGAAAAACCGTTTCGGAGGAGCTGGTCGAGTTCCTTTAGTCCGGCGGGGGAGCCGATCTCGTAGAAGCGTTCGGGCATCTCGTAGCCCGCGAGCTGACCGCGCCGGCAGAGGTCGCTCTGGACGGCCGCCAGATCCACGACGGCGTCGCGCGGGCAACCGGCGAAGGCCTCGGCGCGGAACACGCCCAGGCCGTAGTCGATGTGCTTCATCTGCGGGGGCTTCTCGGTCTTGGAGTAGAGCCGGATGCGGCCGTCCTCGAACCAGACGTTGCTGGCGTCGTAGGCCTCGTGGTTCTCGAACACGGTCATGAGGCCCAGCTGGCCGGAGGCGAGGAAGGCCCGGCCCACGGCCTGGTAGTCGACCGGCAGGTAGCTGTCGCCGTAGAGCACGTAGAAGGCGTCGCCCAGCTTCGGGAGCGCGCGGATGAGCGCGCCGCCGGTGCCGAGAAGCTTCGGGCCGTCGAAGGAATACTGGATCTCGACGCCCCACTTGGCGCCGTCGCCGTATTGCGCGACGATCTGCTCGCCCAGATAACCCACGCAGAGCACGATCTTGGTCAGGCCGTTTTTCTTGAGCAGGCGCAGCTGGTGGGAAAAGAACGGCTCGCCCGCGACCTCGACCAGGAGCTTCGGGATTTTTTCCGTGATCGGGCGGAGGCGGGTGGCCATGCCGCCGGCGAGCAGGGCGACGGGGAGTTGGGCGGGTTCCATGGACTAGAAGGCGACGTAGATGAACGGCTCGACCGGCAGGTAAATCCGGTAGAGCAGGTAGTGGAAAAAGAAGCCGAGCACGAACCCCATGCCGACATAAAGGAGGAATTTGGCGAGGCGGGTGCGAGGTGGGGGAGCCGGGTTCATGGCGTGGGATTTGTGGCGGATTGCATCCGGCGGATTTCCTCGGCGACCCGAATGGCGAGTTTTCGTCCGCCGCTGGGCGTGAGATGCGTGCGGTCGTTGTAGTCGGCGTCTTCGTAATCCGCCCCGTTGACGAAGCTGGCGATGCCTTGCTCGCGCCAGAGCGCGGCGGTGGCTTCCCAGATGATCCGGTCCCGGTCCTGTTCTTCCGGGGTGAGACGGCTGCGGTAATAGGGGGCATTCTGGCAGAGCACCATCAACAGGTGGGGTCGCACAGCGGGAGGAATCAGGGCGTGGATGGTGCTGGCAAAGGTGTCACGGAATGAGGGCGACATGTGCCAGCGACCCTGTTCATCCTGGACACCGAATTCGCGGCTTCCTCTCCGGACGATATCCATTTCCTCCGCAAGATTGCTCCTAAAACGCAACTCCACCGGCTTCGGGGCCACCTCCGGATCCGGCCAGTCGTTGCGGGGGCGCCAAAACTGTTCCTGGGGCAGGAAATTCCAAACCGTGAAAAACAGGTTCAGCCCGACGTGATGCCACAGTTCCTGAAAATAGAGGTATTTGTTCAAGGCGGCGGCGCGGCGGAGTTCCGCCTGTTTCCTCCGGTCTTCTTCAGGTCGATTGCTCTCCCACAGTTCGGTATCAAGATCGCGGGGCGGGTATGGGAGCAGGGCGGATTGGGCCCGGCCTTCCCAATAATAATAGCCATAAACGCTGCCCACGGGCCGGCCAGGCACGCCGGTCGCGACATTACACACCACCAGCACGGGGATGCCGCGACGGATCAGGGATTCGGCCACCAGGGTGCCGGCCTCGGTCGGGTAACCGCCCGAGAAGGACAGGTTGACGACCACATATTTCTCCGGCCCCAGGATTTCCTGCAGGCGCTGGCTCCAGATCTCGCTTACCGGCTGGGATACGCCGTTGAATATGGAGTTGCCCGCGATAATCACCACCGTCTGCCCCGGCTGCCACCGGCTGAGCGCCAGATGCTCCAGCATCCGGAACGGGGGAAAGAAGACGCTCTGCGGGTTGATCCACTGATTGAATCGGACGAAACGTGAGGGCTTGCTGTAGGTGGAAGCCTGGTAGCCGAGCAACACCGCAAGGGAAAATCCGACAAGGATTCCCCCCAGCAATCCCACGGCATTAAGGCGGGCAGATTTCATGGTTCAGCGGAATGAAAGCAATTTGACCGCCATCACCCAGGCCTGGTCGGCGGGATAAAAAAACAGCAGCCAGCCGAAACTCACAAACAAGATGGTGAGCAGCCAGCTGAGGAACGGCAGAAAATCGAAGACCCACGCAATCGCCCGGCCGACCGGCCCGAGGGCGGTCTGATAGGACGACTGCACGGCCAGGCCCAGCCCGTGCCACAGGCCCCACAGCGCAAAGTTCCAGGCGGGTCCGTGCCAGATGCCGCAGAGCGTGAAGGCGATGAGGCCGTTGAGGAGCTTGCGCGCCGCGCCGTGGCGGTTGCCACCGAGGGGAATATAGATGTAGTCGCGGATCCAGCTGCTGAGCGAGATGTGCCAGCGCTGCCAAAAGTCCTGAATACTGGTGGCGACGTAGGGCCAGCGGAAATTTTCCGGCACCGTCACGCCCATCATGCGGGCCAGCCCGATGGCGATATCGCTGTAGCCGCTGAAATCGAACAGAATACGGGCGGCGAGTGCGGCCAGGAAAAGCCACGTCGACGCCGCATTGAGGGTTTCGAAATGCTTTTCCTGATAGTTCAACATCAGGGTAAGATTGTCCGCGATGACCACCTTCTTCAGGAACCCCAGGCCAACGCGCTGGGCGCCGGCGGCGACGTCGGCCAGTTCCACCCGGGCCAGGCCCGCATGCAGGCTGGGGATGAACTGGCTGTAACGCTTGATGGGGCCGGCCACCAGCGAAGGGAAAAAAATCGAGAACAACGCAAAATCCATGGGCCGGCGGATGGGTTCACCGCCCCGCTGGACCTCGACGAGGTAATGCACGAACTCGAAGACGAAAAAGCTGATGCCCAGCGGCGGGGCGGACGGGAGCCAGCCCTGAGCCTGTCGCGCGGCGGCGGCCCCGAGCTCCGGAGAGAAGTAACCCAGCAGGCCCGAGCTGAGAAAGACCGTGTATTTGTAGAAAACGAGCGCCAGGACCGAGAGCGCGATGGCGGCGTGACACAGCCGGCGGCGGCGGGAAAGGGCGGCGAAATAGGTGACGGCGCCCAGCACAATGACCGGCAGCATCCCGGCCGGTCCGGCGAAGTAATAATGGAAGGCCGTGCAACCGACAAGCAGGCACCACTGCCGCGCCACCGGATGGGTGCAGGTCCAGTAGAGCGGAAAGAAAATCGCCGCGAACCAGACGAACCAGTAGGTGGTGAACAGCATCCGGCGCTAATTTTGGGCGACGACCTTGGTGCCCTCGAAGTCGAAGCGGAAGCGGACCTCCTGCAGGCCCTTTTCGCGCATGGCGTGGCGGAGCTTCGTCTTGTCCGTGGCGTAGAACATCAGGAAGCCGCCGCCGCCCGCGCCGATGAGTTTCCCACCGAGGGCGCCGTGCGCCATGGCGTGGTCATACCACTCGTTGATGCGGTCGTTGCTCATGCCCGAGCTGCGGGCCTTCTTGCGCTGCCAGTGCACGTCCATTAGCCGGGCGAACTCCTCGAGGTTGCTGGCCTCGAGCGCGGCCAGCGACTGGTAGCCGAGGTCCTTCGTGAAATGCAGGTTGTCGAGCATCGCCTGGTTGTTCTGCTTCGACTTGTCGTTCTGGTCCTTGAGGATCGCCGAGGCCGAGCGGGAGTAGCCGGTGAAGAAGAGCAGCAGGTTGTCCTCCAGGTTGAAGAGCGTCTCTTCGGAAACCTTGGCGGGACGGTATTCGACGCGGCCGTCCTGGTGGAACGTGAAGGCCGTGATGCCGCCGACCGCCGCGATATACTGGTCCTGCTTGCCGATGGGTTCGCCGAGCTTGTCGATCTCGATGTGGCAGGCCTGCTCGGCGAGCTCGGCCGGCGCGATGTGGTGCTTGTTGGCGGTGTGGAGGAGCTTCAGCAGGGCGGTCGTGAAGCTGCCGGAGGAGCCCAGGCCGGTGCCGCCCGGGATGTCGGCCATCGAGGTGACCTCGAGCGAGGCGCCGTTCATGCCGAGCAGGGCAAAGGCCTCGCGGATGATCGGGTGTTCCAGCTGGGCCGCGGAGGCGACGCGCTCGAGCTTGGAATACTTCACGATCAGCTCCGGCACGAAGGTGCGGTGCAGCGTGAGGTAGACGTATTTGTCGAGCGCCCCGGCGACGAGGAAGCCGCCGTGCTCGCGGTAGTAAGAGGGCAGGTCGGTGCCGCCGCCGCCGAGGGAAATGCGCAGGGGGGAACGGGTGATGATCATGGGAGGGAAACGTGGGATGGCTTCAGAGGCCCGCCGTGGAGACCGGGTAGCCGCTGGTGCGATAGATGGACTCGACGATCTCGAGGGTGCGGATGCCTTCGCGCAAGCCGGGACTGGGGGTGCGCCCGGTGCGGATGTCCTCCTCGAAGGCGGCCAGCTCGAGTTTCCAGGAATTGTCCCCGGCGGGGTAGTCCCAGACCGTGGTCTCGGGCGGGCCCATCTGCGGGAGCATCTTGTAGTAGGTGCATTTCTCCTGACCGTAGCTGCCGCCGAGGCCGTCGATCGACACCTTCGCGTCGCGTCCGTAGAGCTCGAGCGAGAACATGTTTTTCCACTCCGTGCAGCTGACCTGCAGCCAGGCGGTCTGGCCGCCGGCGGTGCGCAGGGAGAGAAAGGCGTTGTCGTCCACCTTCATGTCCCAGAAGTAGGTCGCCGCGTGACCTTCCACCTTGGGGAAGTCTCCCATGAACCAGCCGGCGAGGTCGATCAGATGCACGCCCTGGTCGATGAGCTCGCCGCCGCCGGAGAGCTGGGGATCAGCGCGCCACTCGCGGTCGTAGCCCTTGCGCCCGCCGTGGCCGTAGCGGCCGCGGAGGAACATCATCGGACCGAGCACGCCGGAGTCGGCGAGCTCGCGGGCCTTTTGCAGCGCGGGGTGGAAGCGGTGGTTGTAGCCGATCCGCACGCGGACGCCGGTTTGCTCCGCGGCGGCCTGCAGCGTGCGCAATTGCGCGGCGTTCAGGGCGCCGGGTTTTTCGACGAGGACGTGCTTGCCGGCGCGCACCGCGGCGAGGGCGATCGGGGCGAGGGCGCCGTTGAGGGTGGCGACGATGACCGCGTTGACGGCGGGGTCGGCGAGCGCGGTGGCGTAATCGGTGAGCGGGGTGGCGCCGGCATGGCTCCGGGCGAGGTCGGCGGCGCGCGTGGCGTCGAGATCGCACGCATAGCGCAACTGGCCGGGCGCCATGCTCGCCGCGCGTTTGCGGCCGATCAGGCCGCAGCCGATGATGGCGAACTGGAGCGGGGCCGCGTTCATTTCTTCACCCGGTCCTCGGGCACGATGCGCCGCAGCGTATAGACGTCGCCGGTGGCGAGCGCGCGGAATTTCTCCGGCTCCTTCCACGGGTCCCACTGCGCGCTGATGAGCTTGCCGGTGATGCCGTCGCTCTCCGCGCTGGCGAGCCAGACGCACAGGGCCGCGCCGAGCTTCGGGTCCACGGCGCCCTCGTCGGACCATTTCTTGTTCCTGGCGAAAAACTCCGGGCCGGCCTTTTCCGGACCCGCGTCGAGCACCTGCTGGGTCAGGCGCGTGCGCAGGGCGCCGGGGGCGACGGCGTTCACGTCAATGTGGTCGGCGCGATATTCCTCGGCGAGCGTCTCGGTCAGGCGCACCACGGCGGCCTTGGTGGCGGCGTAGGCGGCGAAGCGGGGCATGGGGTTGGTCGCGCCGCCGCCGGAGATGGTGATGATCTTGCCGGCGCGGCGCGGCTTCATGGCGCGCACGGCGTGCTGGCAGACGAGAAGCGTGCCGGTGACGTTGACCTGCCACGCCTGCGTCCAGTCCGCGAGCGCGACCTCCTCGGTTGGTCCGATGGGCCCGTAGATGCCGGCATTGTTGACTACGACGTGCAGCGGCCCGAGTTGGGCGGCGCGCGCGAAGAGCGCGGCGACGCTGGCCGGGTCGGCGATGTCGGTGGTGACCCCGATGAGCTGCTGGCCGGGTTTCAGCTGCGGCGTGAGCGCGGCTTCGGTCCGGGCGACGTCGGGGGCCGTGCGGGCGCAGAAGATGACGTTCGCGCCCTCGGCGAGGAAGGCCTCGACGATGACCCGGCCGAGGCCCTGGCTGCCGCCGGTGATGAGGGTGTTGCGTCCGGAAAGTTTCATGGGCGTCCGACAGTGAGATAGACAACGCCGGGGGCCGGAGCCACCGCTTTTTCCACCAGGCGGTTGGCGTCGACGACGACCGGCCGGGCCATGGTGGCCAGCAGGGCGGGCCACGGGAGATCGCGGAATTCGGGCCACTCGGTGCAGATGACGGCCGCGTGGGCGCCGCGCAGGGCGTCGGCGGCGGAGGCCGCGAGCGGAAGGTCGCGGTGCTCGGCGTCGGCGGTGCGGATGAGCGGGTCGTAGGCCTGCACCTTCATCCCGGCGGCGAGCAGCTGGCGGCAGAGCTCGACGGCGGCGCTGCGGCGGAGCGTGTTGGTGTTCGGGGTGTAGGCCAGGCCGAGCACGGCGACGACGGGCTGCCGGAGGCCGGCGAGGGTGGATTGAATCCGGCGGAAGGCCCAGCCGCGATGGCGGTCGTTGCTCTCCTTGATGGCGGGGATGAGGGCGAGCGGGATGTTTTGCGCGGCGCCCAGCTTGGTCAGGCTGACGACGTCGCGGGCGAGGGTGCCGCCGGCGAAGGGGCCGCCCGGCCCGAGGTAGGCGCGCGGCCCGATGCGCGGCTCGCTCTTGAGGCCGGCGGCGACTTCCTGGGCGTCGGCGCCGACGGTCTCGGACAACGCGGCGATCTCGTTGATGTAGGCGACGGAGAGGGCGAGGAAGGAGTTGAGGGCGTGCTTCACCATCTCGGCGGACTCGGGGCGCATCCAGACGATCGGCGCCCCGATGGGCGTGAGCAACGTCTCGAGCGGGGGGCGGGCGGGCTCGGTGGCGCCCACGATGATCCGCGCCGGTTTCTCAAAGGCGTCGAGGGCCTTGCCGAGGCGGAGGTTTTCCGGTGAAGAGGCGAAGTGCAGGGCGGGGTGGGCCTTGGCCAGCGTGGCGCAGGTGCCGACGGGCAGCTGCGCGGAGACCAGCACCACGGTGCCCGGACGCAGGTGGGGCAAAACCCGGGCGATGCGTTCCATCACCCAGGGCAGGTCCGAGCGGTCGTCGGCGTCGACGGGTGTGTCGTAGCAGACCCAAAGCACGTCGGCGTTGGCGGCCGACTTCGGGTCGGTGGAGAATTGCAGCTGGCCCGAGGCGAGGCCGGCGGCGAGGAGGGCATCGAGACCGGGCTCGTGCAGCGGAGCCCGCCCGTCGCGCAGTCCGGTCACAACCGTCTCGTCAAAATCCAGGCCGGTGACCCGGTGGTGCCGGGCGGTGCAGGCGGCGGTGACGCTACCGAGGTGCCAGAGGCCGAGGATGGTGACGTTCATGAAAACCGAATCTCAGTGAAGGCCGCGCCGCTGGTAAAGCGACATTTGGCTGTCGAAAAGGGGAAAGGTGTCAGCGCGTTCAAGATTGGCTTCACACCAGGCCTTGAGCCGGGGGTAGAGCTTTTTCATCTGCTGGTCGGAAGGCCAGTGGCCGTGGCCGGGCATTTCATCGGTCAGGAAGACGAAGTCAGACTCGGCCAGCCGCGTAAAAATCTCGGTCTCATCGCCGGCCAGGATGCCCGTAGGCAGACGGTCGCCGAAGGGCACCCATTCCCGGTGTGCTTCATAGCAGGTGACGCGAAACATGATGCCGCCGATCGCATCATTGATGCGGTCCATGGTGATCTGGGGTGCGCGCAGGTCATTCCGCTTCGCGGTGAGATAAATGTGCTCCATGAGCGCCCGCACCTTCCGGGAGCTGGCGATGAAATGCGCATCGTGCGCCGGTGTCACCTGGCGCACGGTAAAGAAAGCCAGGCCCACCGTCAGGCCGACGACGGAGAAGGCGGCCAGCAAACCAGGGCGGGGCCGCCGGGCGAAGAGGGGCAGATCGGTCAGGAGGATATTCCAGACCCAGAGCAGAAGCAGGACCATGCCCGGGGCGAGAATGCCCAGCACGTATTCTGACTTCTGCCGGTGCATGCATAGCACCACAGTCGGCAGGACGAAGAAGGCGGCTGCAGCAAACAACCAGTCGCGATCAAGTTTCGGGAGGCCGGCGCGCACGCGATCCCAGAACGATTCAAGCAGCAGCGGGATGACGGTGATCACGAGGGAAAAGATCAGGAAAACGGGTCCGAGCTGCCGCTGGGCCAGGGCCGCCAGCACGTAGTCAATGGAGCCCCAGACGCCGAGGTGCGGGGCCCGGGCCGCGCTCTCCGCGTTCGCGAAATGTCCGTTCCAGTAATAGTTGTAGATCCAGTCCCGGTTCAGCCAGAAAAACGGCGCGGCGAGCACGAAGGCCACGGCGCCGGCGAGAACAAGGTTTCGCAGCCGCCGGAATTTTTCTTCGCCCCACATTATCCAGAGGGCGGCGGCGAGGAAAACGGGCGCAAAGTAGGCGCCGGTCAGGAAGCGCTCGATGATGGTGAGGCCGACCAGACATCCAAATACCAGAGACCACCGGAGATCACGAAAGCCCCCGGTCAGGAGCGCGGTGGCGGCGGTGATGCCCCAGAGGCACATGGCGGCATGATCAAGGCGGAAATCGACCGCCGAGCCGGCATCGGCCGACCATGGCCCGGCGACGCACAGGATCAGGCCGAAACCCAGCCAGCCCAGCGCGGGGGAGCGGCTGACGCGCTGGACGGCAAAGAGGGTGATGCCCTGCCAGACCAGAAAGACAGCGAAATTAATGTCGAGCGCGGCGAGACGGGAGGGTCCGAACACACCGAACACCACCACCGCAACGATGTCGTGCAACGTGCCCTGGGCGGCGGGATTGGTGCAGGCATACACGATGCCTTGCCACCAACCCTGCGTCCGGAGCACCTCGTAGGAGTTGTAGGATTCCGTCAGATACTGGATCTGGTCACTCCACTGGGGATGGATCCATGCGTGCTGCAGCGCGGTCATCCGGTGGAACAGCCCGAACTCCGCGAGCATGAGCAGGCCGGCGGCCAGCCAGAGCCAACGGTGGCGGGGGAGGGCGGTCGTCATGCCGGTTTAGTGGCCGCTGCGAGCTTCGTAGACCCAGCGGTTGGCTTCCAGCCAGCGAAGCGTCCGGATGATGCCCTGTTCGATGGTGAGCTTGGGCTTCCAGCCCGTGGCCTGGATTTTTTTCGTGTCGAGAAAGATGAACGGGTTGTCGCCGATCCAGCCGCGGTCGCCGCCGGTGTATTCGAGTCGCGGCTTCACGCCGAGCGCGGCGGAGATGTAGCCGATGCTCTGGTTGACCTCGACGTATTCGGGCGTGCCGAGGTTGTAGATTTGCGTGTGGTGTTTCGCGTCCTTGGCGGTGGCACGGCCGGTGACGTGGAGGATCGCGTCGACGCAGTCCTGCACATACAGGTAGCTCTTGCGCTGCCGGCCGTTGCCCAGCACGCGGAGGCGGTCGGGATGTTCGAGCAGCTGCCGGTAGAAATCGAACACGTGGCCGTGGGTATAGCGTTCGCCGAGGATGGAGACGAAGCGGAAGATATAGGCTTCGTCGAGCTGGCCGCCTTCCGCGTAGGAGGAGATCAGGCCTTCGCCGGCGGTCTTGGACGCGGCGTAGAGGGAGGTCTGGATGGGGAACGCGTCGGTTTCCGGGGTGGGCCGGTCGGGCGTGACCAGCGCCTCGCCATAGACCGAGCCGGTGGACGAGAAGCCGATGCGGCGGATGCCGTTGGCGCGCATGCCCTCGAGCACGTTGAAGGTGGCGATGGTGTTTTGCTCGAGATCCTTCCGCGGGTGCGCCCAGCCGTCCTTGATGTCGGCGTTGGCCGCCAGGTGGAAAATGAAGTCGGAGCCCTGCATCGCGGCGGTCAGGGCGGGCAGGTCGAGGTTGTCGCCGCGCACCAGGCGGAAGCGCGGGTTCTTCACCGCCTCATCGAGGAAACGCAGCTGGCCGGTGACCAGGTTGTCCCAACCCGTGACACTGAGCCCGGCCGCCAGCAGGCGGTCGACGAGGTTGGAACCGATGAAGCCGGCGGCGCCGGTGACAAAGACTTTTTGCATAAAAACGACCCCAAGGAATTAGCCGGATGCCCCGCCGCGTCCATCCCCAAAGCTGCCCTCAACGGCGGGCCAGGAGATTCGTGAATGCATTGGGCGCGAGGCGGCGTTCGAGCTCGAGCAGATCGACCGCCGGTGCGCCGGGTCCCGCGTCGGCAAGGGTGACGTGCAGGCGGAGTTCGCCCAGGGTCGTGGCGAGCCGGGCAATCTCGGTGCCGGCGAGGCGCAGGCCGTGCGGCCAGAATTCGAAATAGATCTGCAGGCCGGGGTTGGCGTCGAGCAGGCCCGCGACGCCGCGGAGGGCCTCGCCCTCCCAGCCCTGCACGTCCATCTTGATGAAATCGAGGCGGCGGCCCTGCAGGGCGTCCTGAAGCGCGCAAACCGGCACCGCGGTTTCGTCGCTGTGCAGCGCGGTGCCCGTGGTGGTGCCCAGGCGGTTGTCGCCTGAATTCACGGAGTTGCGCTGGAGGACCGCCTCGCCCTTGGCGGCGCCGACGGCGCATTCGAACACCTCGGCCTGGGTCGCGCCATTGGCGGCGAGATTCCGGCGCAGGGCGGCGGCCATGAGGGCGTCGGGCTCGAAGGAGTAGACCCGCCCGGTCGGGCCGACGGTGCGGGCGAACAGGAGGGAGTAGAGGCCGAGGTTCGCGCCCACATCGGCGATATGCATGCCGGGCCGGATGACGCGGTGGAAGAAGTCCGCCTCCTCGCGCCCCATGCGTCCGGTGCGGTGCATCCACAGGTAGAGCCAGCGATCGTAGGTCGGGGCCTTGACGGTGAAGCCCCAGACGCGCAAGGCCGGGCGCCAGAGGGGCAGCCGGTTGAAGGCGGCGATCAGCGAGCTGGGTTTCATGCGGACCAGCGGGCTCAGACGAACTTCAACTTCCGCGCGGCGAACAGGACCATGCGGAGGAGCAGCCAGCCGTGGCTCCAGCGCTGGATGTTGGTGCTGCCGTAGGTGCGCTCCTTGTAGCGGATGGGCACGTCGGCGATCTTGAGGTTCAGCCGGGCCGCGCCAAACAGGAGATCGAAGTCGCCGAAGGGGTCGAAGTCGCCGAAGTAGGCGCGGTTGGCGGCAACCTGGTCGTAGTGCGCGCGCGACAGCACCTTCGTGCCGCAGAGCGTGTCCTTCACGGGCTGGCCGAGCAGCCAGGTGAAGATGAGGCCGAACGCCTTGTTGGCGCAGAGGTTCAGGAACTGCATCGCCTTCTCGTCCATCGGATACACGAGCCGCACGCCGTTCGCGAACTCGGCGTGGCCGCTGGCGAGCACCGCATAGAACTTCGGCAGCTCCTCGGGGGGCATGGTGAGGTCGGCGTCGAGGATCATGAGGATGTCGCCGGTGGCGGCGGCAAAGCCCATCCGCACGGCGTCGCCCTTGCCCTTGCCGGTCTGCTGCATGAGCTTGATCTTCCGGCCGGGGAACTCACGGGCAACGCGCTGGATCTGCGCCCAGGTGTCGTCCTTGGAGTGGCCCTCGACGAAAATCAGCTCGGTGCCGGCGCCCATGTCGGGGGTGCGGCGCACGGCCGCCTCGATGTTGCCCGCCTCGTTGCGGGCGGGGATGATGACGGAAACCGTGCGGGCCTTGGCTGCGCCGGCCCGCGCGGGCCGGGCCACGCAGAAGACCGTGAGGCACAAGAAGGTGAACACCGGCGCCAGCCAGCGGTTGACGAGCCGGTCGAGACCGAGGCACGGGAGGGGGAACAGCATCCGCGGCTGGGTCAGCAGCGGGCTCCAGTCGGCCAGCTGGCAAAGATTGTGGGCATCCTCCGTGTTGAGCCAGCTGCTCTGCGGTTCCTTCGACTTCGCGCCGAACCAGCGGCCGAGGGTGAGGAACGGACGCCAGAGGGATGAGTGATAGTTGATCAGCAGGCGCGTGTCGGCGTGCGACACCTGGTGCAGGTTGGCCAGCAGCTGCTGGACATCAGCGACGAGATTGAGCGTGTCCGAGATGATGATGCAGTCGAACGTGCCCGTGAGGCTGAGCGCCTCGCCGGCCTGCACATGGAACTCGGCGTCGGGCAGGCGCCGGCGCGCGGCGGCGATCTGGGTGGCGGAGAGATCGATGCCGGTCTTGCGGCCGGCCCGGAGCTGCGCGAGCAACTCGCCCGAGCCGCAGCCGATCTCCAGCACGGAAGCTCCGGCCGGAATCAGCCGGTTGTAGTAGTGGGCCAGCTGCCGGCGGTAGTGGCGGGCGAGGGCGTTGGGCTCCGTCGGTGCCGCGTCGTAGAACGCGCGGATTTTTTCCAGGTGCTGCTGCGTCAGGTCGGAGGTGATGGCCATGGTTAGTTCTTCTCCTTTTCCAGCACCACGAGCAAGCGTGCGGCGCAGGCCCGGGGAAACGGTGAGGCCAGGAAATCGAGGCCGCGCATGAGTCCGTGCAGGAAGCGGCCGCCGAACTGCGGGCCGGAAAATCCGCCGGAGGCGAAATAATCGAAGGAGGCGACGGGCCGCACCTCGCGGAGTTTCCAGCCCGCCAGCCGGTCGTGGCCTTCGCCCCACCAGAACAGGCGGGTGGCCGAGCCTTGCGCCGCATAATAGTCAGCGTCCTCCGCGGAAAAACCGGCGGGGGCCGTCCAGGTGATGGGCTCGCGGACGGCCACCGGTTCATGGTGGAAAAAGTGGTAGATGAACCGGCCGAGCCAGCTCGCCGCGGGTTCGAACAGGATCAGCCGGCCGCCGGGGACGAGCACCCGGTGGAATTCCTGCAGCGCGGTGCCGGGATAGCGGAGATGATGCCAGACATCGAAGAGGATGAGGTGGGACACCGACGCGTCGGCGAAACTCAGCCGATAGCAGTTCTCGCGGCGGTCCAGCCAGGGATTCGGGAAAAGATCGGTGGTCACGCATTGCGGAATCACGTCCTTGATCCGGCCCATGCCCGAGCCCAGTTCGACGACCGGGCCGGGCACCTGCGGGTCGAGCCGCGCGGCGATCAACCGGTAGAAGTCGTGGTAGACTTCCCGCAGCATGGGCTTGCGCCCCCACGCCTCGCGGTTGCGTTGGATTTCGATGTTGTGCTGCTCGAGCGGCGCGGCGGTGGTGGTCATTGGGCGTGGCCGGTCATCATCGGGTAAAATCGTCGGCCTCCAACACAAGCTCATAAAACCAGAGGGCGTCGCCGGCCGGCACGCCGGGGGCGGTGAAACGCAAACCGGTGGTGGCCGCGGGCAGTTCGGGCTCGAACAGCAAGGCTTCCGCGGCGGGGTCCAAGTCACCCGCCCAGAGCAGGACGCCCTCCTTGGTTTCCAAGCGGGCGTGCACCGGTCCGGATCCCTGGACCGTTTCATACTGCAGGGAGAAGCGGCAGGAGCGATGGCCGCGCGCCTGGGTCACATCAAGCTCCCAGGTGATCCGGGGCTCCGTGGCGGTGGCGCGCAGGCTGAAGCAGCGGGGAAACTGCAGTGCACCGGAATCGATCGACCATTCCGGCTGTGGGCCCGAGAAGACGAGTTCGCGGCTCTTCACGAGCTGGGTGGCGGTCTTTGCGATCGGGAAGACCACGGCCCGGTCGGAATCGTAGGATTTGCCGTCGGCGGACAGCGGAATGAAGGCACGGATCGCCGGCATCTGGAAATAATAGGGCAGGCTGCTGACCGGTGCGAGGTCGGGATAGGAACGGAGCGCCCACAGGCCCTGGCGGTTCATCCACTCCCGTTCGGGGAGGGGGCTGGCCACCTCCAGATACAATCCCCGCGGACTCAGGGAGACCGGCCGGATGTTGTCCTGCTGGTAGACCAGCAACATGCTCCGTTTCTGGCCCGGCATGTTCCAGATAAATCCGCCGCTTTGGCCCTTGATCAGGATCGACCGGCCGTCCTGGGCGCCCAAGGCGGAGCGCAGCAGATCGAAGTTGTCGATCAAGGTTTCCCGGGCCGCGGGGCCGGTGTGCGTCAACGAGACCGCATCCGGATACGGGACCGGGGCGGTGTGGCTGCGGGCGTAAACCCGCCAGCCGACAATCGCGGCACCACCGACCAGAACACCGAGCAATACGGCGAAAAAGAGCGTGGCGCCAGCGCGGAGCATCTTGCCGGCCTGCGCGGAAGGTTGGAAGACCCGGGCAAAATCCTCATGCAGGGACCCGGCGGGGGTGCGGCCCAGCGCGATGCTGCCCAGCAGGCCGATGACCAGGAGGTCGTTGGCGAACAGGAATTGGAAACCGAGCCGGTGGCCCAGCGCCGTGAGTCCATGGTCCGATCCCAAGGGAGGGCCCATGACCCCGCCAACCAGATACAGGGCCGCGACGCCGGTCCACCAATAGGCGGCCCAGACAAAGGTCCCGGGGCGGCGGGCCAACAGGCCGCAGAGCCCGGCAAGCGCGCCCGCCAGAACGAGCCCCGGCGTAACGAACGGTTCCATCGCCCAATAGGAGCCGAGAATGAGAAGGCCGATCGCCGTCCACTGGCGCTGCTCGCGGAAGACGGTCACGATCAGGGCCAGCGTGAAGATCCACTTGAACCGCACATACCATTGTTCGGTCGCGGGCGTCCGCCGGGTGCTCTGGTTGGGCGTGACGGCCGAGTATTCCGACACATTGGACCACAGGCGGGCGGCGTGGTAGCGCCAATGCTTGACGTAGTTTTCGCGGATGAGGGTCCAGAACTCCGCATTCAGCTGCCGGGGGGTCGGGGTCGCGGTGTGGAAGCGTTTCTTCGCGGACTCATTCACCGGGCCATACATGTCGGCGCGCCAGGTCTGGATCTGCGGATCGCTGGCGGCGTAGAAGGCGGACGAATCCTGGCTGGCGCCGGTCAGGGCAAAGTTGCCCGTCGTCACGCCCATCACCCCCATCCAGAGCAAGGTGGGCAGGAAAAACGCGCCCAGCAGCACGGCCAGCGCCCGGGCCGTCCGGCGCCAGGCCGGCCAGCCGGTCACAACCACGGCCAGCATGGCCGGCAGGATGAACGGGGTCATCAGCGGACGGGTGAGGGAGGCGCAGGCGAGGAAGATGCCAAACAGCGCGATCCAGCGGAGACGCAGGCCATCGCGGACACCTGCGACCAGGGCGAGGATGGCGGCGAGGTTCAGCATGAGGCCGAGCGAATCCGAGGTGGAGATGGCCAGCCATTCCGCCGTATAGGGATTGAAGACGAGGAAGATGATGGCCGCACCGGCGGCGATGCGGCCGATCACCCCGCGCAGCGACAGATAGACGGCGCCCGCCGTCACGAGAAAGAGCGTGACGAGGATCTGGTGGAAGAGGTGGTAGTCGGGGCCCAGGACCGCCACGAAGCAGCCCGCGAAGGCGGCGTAACCCATGCGGAAAACGAGGTTCGGGTTGTCGGCGACAATTCCCTCGGCCAAGTGCAGGGCGCCGTTCCACCAGAATTCGGCATCGCCGAACTGGGCGGTGCCGATGTAGGCGCTGCGGCCCCAATACGGTGCGTCGCCCAGGAACAGGAATCCGCCCAGCACGACCAGCAGGATGAAGCCGAACTCCGGCCAACTGGCCTCGAGCCGGCGCGGCGCTGGCCGGGCGGAATCAGGAGCCGCCATGGGCGGGAACCGGGCGGGGGCGCAGGCTCAGGCCGATCACCAGGTTGGTGGCGACCAGCGGCAGGAAGGGGAACGGGAAAAAGCGGCGCGTCTCGACGGTGAAATAGGGCGCGAGCTCGGTGAGGATCTCGTGCGGCACATTGATGTGCTCGCGTTTGTAGAATTCCGCGTAGTCGACGTCGAAGTGGCGCTTCCAGACGCGTTCGGCGGAAATCTTGCGCGCCAGCGAGTAGGCGAGGCTGCCCTCGGTGGGAATGACGATCAAAAGGCGGCCGGTCTGCTTGTTGATCAGGCGGTAGAGCTCCCGGATGCAGGCGGGCAGGTCCGGCAGGTGTTCCAGCACGTGGACGGCCAGGATGCGATCGAAGAAGCCGTCCGCGAAATCCATGCGCTGCTGGCAGTCGCCGACCACCGTCTGGACCTTGGGGAAGCGACGGCGGATCTCGGCCGCCATGTTCTCGCGATACTCGTTGCAATAATAGCCGGCCGTCTGCTCGGGGGTCAGCTTTTCGTAGACGAGGTGTTCGCCGAGCCCGGCGCCGATCTCCAGGGTCGTCTTGAAACCCGGCGGCGAGTGGCGGATAGGAAACTGGTGGTTGAACTGCTCCAGCAGCCCGTAGCGCGGGCGGGCGGCCAGCTCCTCGTGCCACAGCTTCATGAACGCATCGCTGCGTTTCTGCTGCTCGGGGGTCAGGGGCGGCAGGATCTTGGGCCAGACGGAGGCGCTCATGATTTGGAAACCGGCAGGCCCTCGGCCCGGGCGACGATGTATTTCGGGCGGCCGCGGACCTCCTCGTAGATCCGGCCGATGTATTCACCGAGGATGCCGACGCTGATCAGCTGGATGCCGCCGAGGAAGGACACGAGGATCACGAGGGTCGGGTTGCCCCAGAGGATGGTCCAACCCATGAGCTTGTAGAATAGATAGACGCCCATCAGCAGGAAGGAGCCGCCGGCGATGATGAACCCCATGATGGTGCTGAGCTGGAGCGCGTAGGTGGAGAAGCAGAAGATGCCGTTGAAGCCGATGCGCAGCGAACCGAAGAAGCGGTTGTAGTTGGTCTCGCCGGTGAAGCGCGGCGGGCGGTCGAACGGGATCAGGCACTGCCTGAAGCCCACCACGGCGACCATGCCGCGCAGGAAACCGTGGCTTTCCTTCAGGCGGACGACCTCCTCGACGACGCGGCGGGACATCAGGCGGAAATCCCCGGTGTTCGGCGGGATCTGCACGTCCGCGATCTTGTTGATCACCTTGTAGCCGACCGCCGACACCAGCTTCTTCAGCCAGGGCTCGCCCGTGCGCTGGCGGCGCTGCGGCAGGACCACCTCGTAGCCTTCGCGCCATTTCGCGACCATTTCCCCGACCAGCTCCGGCGGATCCTGCATGTCGACATCCATGACGATGACGGCATCACCCCGGGAATACTCCATGCCCGCCAGCGTGGCCATGGGCTGGCCGAACCGGCGCGAGAAACGCAGCAGCTTGATCCGCTCGTCCCGGGCGCGGGCCTCCAGGATGACCTCCTCGGTGCGGTCGGGCGAGGGATCGAGTGAAAACACGATCTCATAATCCTCGCTGATGGTCGACAGGACCGGCCGGATGCGGTGGAGGAACTCGGGAATGTTTTTCTCCTCCTTATATACTGGAACTACAATGGATAGCAGCATCGGTGAAATTAATCGCGGATCAGGCCCAGGAAATCAATCTTTGCCGCGATCGGCCGGCCGTCGTCGCCAGGCAGGGCGGTCTCACGGACGAAGCTCAGCCTGACCCGGGTTACGGTTTCCGTCGACCGGATCGGCACGTTCAAGTCGAAGTTGCCGGGTGGCAAAGCGAAGGTTTGAGGAGGCGCGTCGTTGATCCGGATGCTGAGTTCCTGGCCGGCGTCGGCCAGCGGGCCGAGGGACGGGATGCTGCCGCGCAGGGCCAGGTGGTCGCCGGTCCCGGCCGCACCGAGCACCACGTAGCTTTCGGTGGAAATCCAGCCGTCCTCAAACCAGCCGGAGAATTCCACCCCCGCTCCCTGAAAGAGGTCGTGGGGGAAATGCTCGAGACGGAGCGGGCGGGGCAGGCGCCGGTATTCCTCCACGCTGAGGCAGGAGATGTCGCGGCCATAGGCCACGAGCTCACGCCAATCGAGGAGCACCTCCGCGTTATACCACGCCATCACGCCGGAGCGCGACCGGTCGACCCGCTGGCCGGCCTGGCCGAAATCGACCGCGAGGTAGCTGGCGCCGTGCAGGGTCACGGGCTGCAGCGGGCCGACGAAGACGCTGGCGGAGCCCGCGCCGGTGAAGCCGGCCGCGAGGGTCTCCCGGCCCAGCACCTTGGCGGGCAGGTTGAGCCGTGTCCGGCCCCGGCCCATCACGGATTTGGTCAGGCTGACCTTGAGATAAACCTGGTCCGACGGATTTTCCACCCGCAGCAGCATGAATCGTCCGAGGGACGAGAAATAGCGGCCCGGGTTGAAGAAGTCGCGCTCAACCTGATAGAACGACGTCGTGCGCGGATCTTCCATCGTGTAATAGTGCTCGCCGCGCGAGGAAGGGACGAAGACCAGGTGATTGGCCATGCGCGCGCGTGGCTGGACATAAAAGACCTTTCCCTCCGTGCCCGGCGACGCATGCATCTGGTTCAGCAGGTCGGCGGGCGGTTGCAGGCCCAGGTAGCCCGTCGCAGGCGCGTCGGGGGTCGGGGAATAATAGAAGCGGGTGGCGAAGAGCCGGCCCACGCGGCGGCGGGCGGATTGGTCGTCGGTCAGCCGCCGGGCCGCTTCCATGGTCTCGGCGGCATGCGGATAATATTTGAAGACAAACTCGGAGGGCGCGCCAAAACTCAGGTTCAGCGTGCCGAGCAACTGCGCAAAATAATCAAAGGAAAGGAAATGGAGCGGCCGCCCGGTGGTCAGGCTGGCGGCCAGCTTGTTGGCCACCGGATTGTTGATGCCGGTGACCAGCGGCTCCGCCGAATCCGCCGGTGGGAGGGAGATGCGCGAGAAGGAGATGCCGGGCATTTCGAGCAGGCGGTCCGGGGCCTGGCCCACGCTGCCCAACATGTAGGTGCGCGCCGTCGGCAATTGCAGCGCGACAAACAGCAGCATCGCCGACAACCCCACCCAGCGGCGCGCCGGCCGGAAAAATAATCCCGCGAGAGTGCAGGCCAGCAACGGCTGGGCGAACATCGTGATCTTGAACAGCCCGAAACCGTTGCGCTGCCAGAACAGCGTCCCGGCCACCCCGAGCATGACGACGAGCACGCAGCCATACGCCGTGCCACGCCAGCAGGCGCGCAGCGCCTGGATCGTCACCGTCACGGCGACGGCAAGGCCCGCCAGCACCATCAGGGAATTCCACGGCTCGGGAATCGTCCCCGGCATCGGCAGAAAGCCGAAGGTGTAGCCGGGACCCAGGGGCAGGAGATAAAACGGGAAGCGCACCCAGGCGGCACTGCCCGGGTGACCATAGACTTGATGGACCAGCGTGACGATGTAGCTGAGGAAATTGTAATGCAGTAAAACCAATGCCACCACCACGCCCACGGCGGGAACCACCAGACGCGCCCGGGGAATCCGGCGGAGGCGCAATGCTTCCCGGCTGACAAACACGGCGTAGCCCAAGCCCACAAACGGGGTGACCTCAGGATAAAACACACACAAACCGGCCGCCTGGATGCCGAGAATTATCCCGAGACGTGCCTGCGGGACGAGGGAGCGCGCCGGTCGTGCCGTGCAAGCCAGGGCGCAAAAGCCCAGCAACAGCGCCACGCCGCCGACCTGCGCGATCAGCTGGTAATAGATGCTGAGCAGGAAAAGGGGGCTCAACGCCAGGAGCGCGGCTGCGCCGAGCGCGCGCCGCCGGTGAGGGCCGGCGGCCAGCACCAGCGCGGCGGTGGCCGACACCTGCACCAGCGACAAAGCCGCAATCACGGGCATGAACACCTGCAACGGACTGTGCCCGCTCCAGCCCGCGACCCACGCCAGCAGCATTTCGCTGCCAAAGCGGATCAGCGAAACCACGTGCAGGAACCAATAGTATTGCGAATAATCCAAGCCGGCGAGTTCCGCCTCGGTCGGAGCGCGGAAAAAGCCGTGGTTCAGCATGCGTTGGGCGCCAAGACAGTAGTTGGCCATGTCGTCATTGGCCTGGGCCACCCAGTCGAACCCGGTGAGCAGCGCCGGCCAGGCGGAGTAGAGCAGGGATATCACCAGGACGCCCGCGAAGGGCAGCAGGGCCCGGACCGGCAGGCAGGGCCGGCGCCACACGCCAACCGCGGCGGAGAAAAGAAGGCCGCCGGCGAGCAGGGGCAGCGCGAAATCACGGATCGGCCAGCCCGCCTGGTTCAGCACCATGATCCCCAGGGTCACGACCGCGAGGCCGACGGTCGGCGAGGCCAGCCACCCGCGCAGCACCGGCGCTTCGTATTTCAGCGCCACCATCACCGAACGGCCCAGCAGCGTGAAGTAACCAAACAGAAAAAGGGATAGCAGCAGGGGCATGGAGGTCAGAACCGCAGACCCAGGCGGTGCAAGCGCTCCACGACGGCGCTGCGCTGGATCTCCGCCGTGAGCTCCTGCTGGATTTCAGCGGGAGTCACCGCGCGTTCGTGGAGCCGGCGGCGGATGCGATCCATCTCCTGTTCCCCCACCGACAGGATCTTGGCGCTGGTCTTCTGCTCCGGGTGCACCCGGAAGCAGCCGAGAAAATAGGGCAGGCGGCGGATCGTGAAGCACGCCTGGTCGAAACGGGCCAGGAGATCCCAGTCGAGCGCGAACTGAAACGACTCATCGAGGCCGCCGATCTCCTGGTAGCAGCGCGCGCGCCAGAAGAGCGTTTCCTGGGGCACGAGGTCGAACCACTTGAGCGTGTCCGCATGATAGCGCGGCATGAACCAGCGCCCGACCTCGCGATCCGCCTCGTCAATGATCACGCGGTGGCCGTAGATCACGTCCACTTCGGGATGCCGGGCGAAATAAGCGCCGATGTAGCTGAGCGCACCCGGCATCAGCATGTCATCGGAGTTGACCCAGCCCATGATGTCATGGCTGGCGGGAAAAAGCTTGGCGAAGCCCCGGCGGATGGCGTCGGACTGCCCCTTGTCCGGAGCGCTTTCGGCGTGGGCAAGCCGCGCCAGCTGGCCGGTGATGATTTCGGTGCTGCCGTCGGTGGAGCCGCCGTCCTGCACGCCATAGGCGAGGTTGGGGTAATCCTGGTCGAGCACGCTTTGCATCGTGCGCGGCAGGAAGGCCGCCTGCTGGTAGGAAGGCGTGATGATGCAGATCCGCGGCCACTCGGGCAGGCGGGGCGGCCGGGGAAATTTCTCCAGCCGGAGCGGCCGGGGCGGATGTTGCTGCAGGCGCGCGAGCGGGTGCGGGCTTGTTTCCGCGAGCCGACTGCGCTGGCGTTCGAGCCAGCGATCAACCGGCCCCATTGCGGCGAGGCGGCGATGGCGGGGCTTAAGCTGGTGGATCTCCCGTTCGCGCTGGGTGAGGCGGCTTTGCGTGACCTGCAGCTGGCGGCGGGTCTCGGCAAACCGGGCTTGCAGGTCGATGACTTCTTTTTCCGCCGGCCGGGCCTCCCGCCACGGGGCATCGCCGCTGGGTTGCGCGGTCTGCAGGGCTGCGCCCAGCCGCTTCACTTCGCGGTCCAGCTGCAGCAGGGCTTCCAGTCTTTCCTGCGCGGTCTTGTGGAGCAGGATGATTTCCTGCTCCTTCTGACGGATCTGTTGTTCCTTTTCCGCCAGCTCGTCGTGCCTCGCGCGATCCGTGTCCGGGGTCGTGGCGGTGAGGCTGATGTCGCTGGCGACCAGCGGGGCGGTAGCAACGATGGCGGCCAGCGGGCCGAGCTCGGTGGCCAGGCGCTCAAGCCACGGTGCGGTGCCATACGCGCGCTGGAACGGGGCGACGACGGAGGCGGTCATCGCGGCTTCCACGATCTCGGCCACCTTCGACCAGAACCATGCGTGCCGTTGCGCCTCGTCCGCGGGCAGATCGTTCCACAGCGCGGGAGCGGCCCAATCCGCCACCGGCCGCGGCAGCGCCACGGCGCTGCCGGCCAGCTGCAACTGCCTGGCCGGCCACGGCCAGTGGGCGGCCAAGGCGGGATGGGAGGTGCGGACATGCAGCATCCGCAACTGGCGGTAGACCAGCGCCGGGGTTGGCAGGCAGGCGGCGGGATCGACATATTCCACGTCGAAGAGCCGGACGCCGCCGTCCGGCCCGGGGAAAAGATTTTCGGACGTCCAGTCCGGTGCCCACCAGGTCCACGGGGCCAGACGGAGCCGGGCCAGGGAGGCCATGGCGAAATCCCGTTGTGATCCGAGAAAGTTCAGGGCGCCCGCGGCAGCGGTGGCCAGTCCGGCGCGGGTGAATTCATCCTGCAGCTTGCCGAGGAAAATCTGCCAGCCTCCCTCCGGGGTGAACGGCAAGGTGGCCAGGTAGAGTTCCTGTTGGGCCCGCAAAGACTGTTCAAGGCGGGCCTGGTAGTCCGGGGCCGCCTCGGTGGTGGCGCCGATATCGTGGCGCAGCGTTTCCCACAGGGTCGGGACGGCCGAGAGGGACTGGACCAGCACGGCGGGATCGGCCCCGGCCGCCGGCAAAACGAGGCCGGCGCGGGGATTGCCGGGCGCCGCCGCCGGCAGGGCGGGCGCCGCCAGCGCGCCGCCGGCAATTCTGCTCCGCCGGACCTCGCCCCGGGCAACATCGAGCTCCGCGCCGACGGCCGCGGAAGGTTCGCGGTGCAAGGGGAAATAGTGAAGCTGACGGATGCCCGTCGCCGCGCGGGCGGTGCCGGGCTTGGCGGCGATGACGAGGAAGGAGTGGGCGAATTCCCCGGCCAGGCCCTCGGCCGCCAGCGAGCGGAAGACCGCCGCTTCATCGAGATGATGATCGCGCTCGCCGCGCCAGGAGGGCGAATTCTCGATCATCCGCTCGGCGGCAAATTTCCAGCACGCCGGGTCATCCGGCACGATCACCTTGGCAAACTTGTAGTCGGGGAACGGAAACAGGAATTCGGCTCCGGTGAAGCCCGCCTCGGCGCACAGGCGCGTCAGCTCCGGCTTGGAGAAGGTGCGGATCGCCGACCGGCCCCGGCCGGGCGTCGGGTAACCCTCGAGGCCCACCGCCGGGCGGCCGTAATGGTCTTCCGGCGCGCCGGCGAAATATTTCAGGCCCAGCCGGTTTTCAATCGAGATGACACAGCGGCCGCCCGGACGCAGGAAGCTCCCGGCCTTTTGCAGCATGGCGACATACGGCGACGCCTCCGCCGTGCCCGAATAGATCGCGGCGTATTCGAGCACGCCGTTGAAGATCACCCAGTCGAAGCTGGCGTCGCCCGCGAGTTGGTGGAAGTCGGCGCAGACGAGGACTGACTGGTGCGGGTTGGGCTGGCGGGCGAGCCGTTGGGCCGCGGCGCGGGCGCGGGCCACCGAGGCGTCGAGCGACACCGTGTGCGCGCGGCTCCAGAGGTATTGGCTGACGGGACCGCAGCCGCAGCCGACCTCGAGCACGCGGTCGCCGGCGGCGAACGGCAGGGGCCGGAGCACGTTGGCCCGGTCGGCCGAGGTGTTGTATTCGAGGATGAAGCGCTGGTCGGACGTGAGCGGATGCGCCAGCGCCCATGCCGCAAGGGCCGCGGCGGGCTGCCGGTTGAAATCGGCGATCAGGTCCTCGAGGCCGTCCGCATAATCAGCCGCACCGGTGGCGGGCACCACCTGCCAGAAGGGCTGGTCGGGCAATTCGGGCACCAGTGCCGTGAACGATGCGCCGTCCGGCAGTTGCAACTTGGGCTGGGCAGGGTTCATGCGGTCGGGGGCTGGTCCGAGACCTGTTCGAGGCTGACCTTGGCGGGAAGATCGAACATGCCTAGGAAGGGCGCCTGCTCGGCGTCGTAATCCCAGGCGACGGTGATCGGCCCGAGCCAGGGCGTTTCCGCGACGCGAAAGCCGACGTTGGGCTGGCCGTGCGGCTGACCGAGACAGAACTGGAAGGAATACAGGCCCGACTCGATGCCGAGCTTCACGCGCACGCTGGCGCGCCAGACCTCACCGGCGCGCAGGCCGGCGGGCGCGAGGCCGGCCAGACGGGTGCCGAGGCTGGAAACCAGCTGGCCCTGCCGGTTCTTGAATTCAACGGCGACGTGAACGGGCGTGTCGCGGCGGGCGCGGAAGTAGCCCCGGAAAGTGGCGGTGCCGCCCATGCGGTGCTTGAGCGCGGGCTGGCCCTTCTCGTCCAGCACTTCCACGGCCAGGATTTCAACGGGCGCCTCGGACCCGGCGGCCTCGGACTGCCAGATCGCCCGGGCGCGGGCCTGTTCCAGCTCGGAGGTGGCGACCAGCGCCGGCGCTCTTTCAGCCTTCGCGGCGGGCGGGGCCGCCGGACTGTCCTCGCGCAGATACCGGGCGATCGCCTCCTGGCTGGCGCCGAAGAACACGGGTTCACCCTGGCGGAGGTAGAGCGTGCGTTCGCAGAGATCGCGGACACTGGCCATGTCGTGCGAGACGAAGAGCAGGGTGGTGCCCCGTTCGCGGAGCGCCCGCATCCGCTGGGCGCATTTTTGCTGGAAGAAGAAGTCCCCCACGCTGAGCGCCTCGTCGACGATCAGGATCTCGGGCTCGATCGCCGTCTGCGTCGCGAACGCCAGCCGCACCATCATGCCCGAGCTGTAGGTCTTCACCGGCTGGTCGATGAAGTCGCCGATCTCGGCGAACGCCTCGATGGCGGGAAAACGGGCGGCCGTTTCGGCCTGGCTCAGGCCGAGGATGGCGGCGTTCAGCAGGACGTTCTCGCGGCCGGTGAACTCGGGGTTGAACCCGGCGCCGAGCTCGAGCAACGCGGCCACGCGGCCCGCGATGCGGGCGGTGCCGGCCGTGGGCTGCAGGGTGCCGGACAGGATCTGGAGCAGGGTGCTCTTGCCCGCGCCGTTGCGCCCGATGATGCCGACCGCCTCGCCGCGGCCGACCTCGAACGACACGCCGCGCAGCGCAAAGAAATCCTGGTAGCCGGCGCGCGCGCGGCGGTCGAGCGCCGCGCCGAGCGCACCCGGGAGCCAGCCGGCCAGCGAGGCGCAGGCCGGGCTCACCAGGCGCTGGCTGGGGGTGGCCCAGATGCGGTAGGCCTTGCCCAGGCCGGAGACGGAGATGACGGGATCGGCGGACATCGGGTCAAATCACGTCGGCAAACGCCGGCTTCATGCGTTTGAAGGCCAGATGGCCGAGCCAGCAGACAGCCAGGCCGACGCCGTAGAGGTAGATGAGGTGGTTGAAATTCAGCGGCCGGCCCCACAGGGCGGCATCGCGGGCCAGCTCGATCGCGAGCAGCACCGGGTTGAAGCGCAGCACCGACCACGCGACGGGCGAGGCGGCGACGATCTTGGTGGCGGGGTAGAACACCGCGCTGGAAAACATCAGGGCCATGGTGAGAAACTGCATGACCTGGCTGACATCCCGGAAAAACACCCCCAGCGCGGAGAAGAACCAGCCCACCCCCAGCATCAGGAGGACGACGGGCAAAAGGATGACGGGCAGCCAGAGGGCGAGGGGGGTGAGGCCCGGGCCGAGGCAAACGATGCCAACCGAAAGCAGCGCCAGGCTGATCAGCATGTGGATGACCGCACCCAGCACCGCGGAGGCCGGCAGGATTTCCAGGGGAAAGACCACCTTCTTCACGAAGTTGGGGTTGCTGACGATCACACTGGGGGAGATGCCCAGCACTTCCGCCACAAAATGAAACAGGGTCAGACCGAAGAAAATCCCGAGTCCGTAGTCGATGCGGGTTTCACCGGGCAGGATGCCGAAGGTGCCGCCGAAGATGAAACCGAACACCAGCACATAGATGCCCAGCATCAGGAGCGGATTGAGAAACGACCAAACCAGGCCCAGGTGGCTGCCCTTGTGGCGCAACTCCACGTTCCTCAGCGTGAACTGCCAGAGCAGCTCCCGGTGGGTCCAGAGGTCGGTGGCGAAGGGCAGGAGGCGGCGAAGCATCGATGGATGCGGAAATCAGTTACAGGGTGGGTGCGGGAGCGCGAGAAAAAGAAACCGGCGTAGCTGAACCGGAGTCAACGTCCGGAAAATTATCCAACCGGCCAGCCGGTCCCGATCCACCATCGATTTACGAGAGCGCCCGATAAATTTCCTGATTGCCAAGGCACAGGCTTTACGACGCCCTGTCCACTCTTCGATCCACTATGAAAATCCTGAGACTGTCCCTCGTGCTGGTGCTGCTGGCCGGTAAATTTCTGATGGCGGCACCGGCGATTGAGGGGCTCGTCCTGGCGGAGAATGTCCTCCCCCAACTGGAGCCGGTTTTAACCGCGGCGGCGCAGCAGTCCCCCTCAATGTTGAACCGGGCGCTTGATCTGGAAATCGCGGAAAACAACCGTATCCAAGCCCGGGCCGGCCTCCTGCCCAGCCTGGGCGGCTACGCCAATTACCTGCAATCCCGAGACACTCGCGCGGACCTGGTCGGCCGGGTTGAAGTCACCAAGATAGCCTATAATTTTTCCATCAACCAGCCGGTTTTTTATTGGGGTGAGCGTCTTAACGCGCTGAAGGCCAGTGAGATTCAGGCTAGTATCGCCAAGGGGCAATATCAGGAGGGCTATCGGGCTCTCGCCCAGATCCTGCGGGACTCCTACATGCGGCTGATCGCGCAGAAGCTGGGCGTGAAGCGATGGGCGGCCTATGCCGATTTCACCAAAAACCAGCTGGCCAAGGAGGAGATCCGTTTGGCCCAGAAGGTTATTGCGGATGCTCAGATTGTCCCGGTGCGGCTGGCGGCTGAGCAGGGCCAGCTCACCTACGAACGGGTGCAGTTCGACTTTGAGATGGCCAAGCTTTCCTTCGCCCGCCTGTCCGGTCTCCCTCCTCTGTCGGACAATGAGATTCCTGACTCCATTCCGACGCTTGGCTATGCTGCCGGAACCTACGACCGCCTGCTGGCCGGGTTTCTGGCCCAGAAGGAATTGCCCGCGATCGAGGCGGTCACCATGCGCCAGCAGCTCGAGAGCGCGGGTCTTACCCTCGCCACTGACAAGACGCGCTTGCGCCCCAAGTTCAGCCTCGTGCTGGGCATCAGCCAGGATGAACAGAGCTACACCATCAACGTGGCGCAAAAATATCGGGTCAACTCGGTCTTCGGCGGCATCTCCGTCAATTGGACTGTCTTTGACGGTCTGGCTTCGCGGGCCGCCGTGCGCAGTGACTTGGCCCGCTTGCGGCAGATGAAAACCGACTACAAGGTCCTGAATGATCGTCTGGCCCAGCAGGCCCAGACCAATGTGCGGCAGATCAATTTTGCGGCGCGCAATATGGTCATCAACGACCGGTCGCTCCTCTCCATCGAGAGCAACCTGAAATCCAAGCAGGAAGACTTTGCCCGTGGCACCAGCTCCGAGGACGATGTCAACCTGGCGCGCATCGCGGTTTACGATGCGCAAATCAATGCCATCGGCGCGCGCTGCGACTTCCTCAACCGCGTCGGTGAATTCCTTGGCACCATCATGGCTGATCCGGTGCTTGAAAACGTGGCCGTCGTCAAATGAGCACCGGCAAGACATCTGCCCCGAATTGGTTCCTCCGATTGGCCGTGACCGCCGTCGTGCTGGCCGCGATCGGCTATGCCGTCTCCTATGTCCTGCGCCCGGTGGCCTTGGTGACGGCCGCCGAGACCGGCACCGCGGTGCGCACCGTGCCCGGCACGGTCGAGGTGAAGGCGGAATATGCCATCGAGCTGAAGAGCGAGGTCGGCGGCCGCGTCAGCGCGAGTTCGCTGGATGTCGGCCAGCGGGTGTTCAAGAACGACACGCTGGTCCAGATCGACACCGGCGACGTCGACCTGGAGATCGAGCGCATCAAGAACGAGATCACCGCGGCCCTGCGCAAGGTGGAGTTGGGCTCAACCCTGCGGCCCGAGGTCCTGAACGCCAAGGACACGCTCGACAACCTCGAGCGGCAGACGAAGTCCGGCGCCTACCCGGTGGCTGAGTTCGAGAAGCAGAAGCGCCTCTTCCAGCAATTGCAGCAGCGCATGGAGCTGGACGAGGTCAACAACCGTCTCGCCCTTGAGAATTACCAGAACAGCCTCCGCTCCAAGGAGCGGGAGAAGTCCAAGATGACCATCATCGCGCCCACGGACGGCGTCGTCACGGTCGTGACCACGCGGGTCGGTGACCTGATCGGCAGCAACTCGCCCATCGCCACCATCATCTCGGTCGGGCGCACGGTCGAGGCGAAGATCAGCGAGGAGAATTTCGCGGCCATCAAGCTGGGCCAGAAGGCGACCGTGCGTTTCCTGACCTTCGGGGCCGACCAATACAACGCGGTGATCTCGAAGATCCTGCCCTCGGCCGATGCGGCCACGCAGCGTTACACCCTCTTCCTCGACATCGCCCTCCCGGAGGGCCGCGTGCTGCTCCCGGGCCTGACCGGCGAGGTGCAGATCATCATCGCCGAGCGGGCCAACGCGGTGACCATCCCCCGGCGCGCGCTGGTGGGCGAATATGTGTATGTGGTCGAGGGCGGCCGCCTGGAGCGCCGCAAGGTGACGAAGGGTTACGAGGGCTTGAACTCCGTCGAGATCGTCAACGGCCTGAAGGCGGGCGAGTTGGTCGTCGTCGAGCAGCAGGACCGCTACCGCGAAGGGGAAAGCGTGCGCACCCAAGTGCTGCCGAACTGACCGCCGCCGGGCCTGCGCGCCGTGTCCAACAATCTTCGCATCGCCCTCCGTTTCCTGACGGCCCGCAAGCGCTCCATGCTGATGAGCCTGGCGGGCATCATCTTCGGCGTGGGCTTCTTCATCGTCACCCAGGCGCAGACGAGCGGGTTCGAGCAGTTTTTCATCCGGGTCATCCTCGGCACCAACGGCGCCATCCGCATCGAGGACAAGATCCAGGACACGATCTTCGCCATGGCCGCGGCCGGCCACAACGCCGGCGCCAGCAAGTTCGAGGTGGGCGCCGACCGCTCGGCGCGCAAATACATCGAGGGCGTCGAGGACCCGGCGCTGCTGACCGAGGCCCTGCGCAAGTTCCGCAACGTCGCGGGCGTCTCCACCGTGGTGGAGGGCTCGGTGATCGCGGACAGCTCCTTCAAGAACGATTCCGCCAAGGTCTACGGCATCAAGCTCGACGACCACCTCGCCGTTTCCGACCTGGCCGCCCAGGTCAAGCGCGGCAGCGGCAGTCTCGACGACTTCCGCGGCACCCCGCAGGGCGTGCTCATGGGCAAGGTGCTCGCCGAGCGCCTGCAGCTCACCGTGGGGGATTCGTTCATCCTGCAGGCCGGGACCGAGCAGCGCCGCTATCGGGTGTCGGCCATCTATTCGACCGGGGTCAGCGACATCGACCGGGTGCGCATCTACCTGCACCTCGGCGAGGCGCGGTCGCTGCTGAAGAAGACGATCGGCGCCTCCTTCATCCAGATCGCCCTGTTCGACCGCGAGCGGGCGCCCCATGATGCGCTGCAGATGGAGGAGGTCCTCCGTCACAGCGCCAAGAGCTGGCAGGAGCGCGAGCAGAGCTGGCTCGAGGCCTTCAAGGCCCTGCAGATTTCCGCCGCCCTGACCGTCTCGACCATCATCCTTATCTCCGGCCTCGGCATGTTCAACACCCTCGCGATGATCGTCATCGAGAAGACCAAGGAGATCGCGATCCTCCGCTCGATGGGCTACACCCGGAACGACATCACGCGGATCTTCCTCTGGCTCGGCGCCATCGTCCTGGTGATCGGCACCATCGGCGGCTGGGCCCTGGGCTACGGCTTGACCTACGGGGTCTCGAAATATCCGATCAAGATCCGTGGCATCTTCTCGGCCGACAGTTTCCAGGTCTACATGTCCATCTGGCACTACGTGGTCGCCACCCTCATGGCCGCGGTGGTCGTCATGACCGCGGCCCTCATCCCCGCCCGGCGCGCCGCGCGCCTCGAACCGGGCGACATCATCCGGGGGACCTCACAATGAACCCGGCCGGTCAAAACGGAGCCAAGGTCGCCCTGCGCTGCGAGGGTCTGCAGCGCTACCTGGGGCAGGGCGAGGGGCGCGTGCACGTCCTGCGCGGCGTTTCCTTCGAGGCGCGGAGCGGCAACGTGACGGCCATCGTGGGCCCGTCCGGCTGCGGCAAAAGCACCACCCTTTACCTCCTGGGCCTGCTCGACCAGCCGGACGGCGGCTCGATCTGGATCCGCGATCAGCTGATGTCCAACAGCAGCGACCTCGACCGCACGGCAGCGCGCTGCGAGCACATCGGCTTTGTTTTCCAGTTCCACTTCCTGATGCAGGAGTTCTCGGCCCTGGACAATGTCATGATGCCCATGCGCAAGCTCGGCCGTCTCTCCGAGGAGGCCATGATCGCGCGGGCGCATTCGCTCCTCAAGGACGTCGGGCTGGGGGAGAAGGGCCATCGGCTCGCCACCCAGCTTTCCGGCGGCGAGCAGCAGCGCGTGGCGGTCGCGCGTGCGCTGGCCAACCAGCCGGCCATCATCCTCGCCGACGAGCCGACGGGCAACCTGGACGTCAAGAATTCGGGCCTCGTCTTCGACCTCCTGACCCGGCTGGCCAAGGAAAACGGCCAAGCCGTGGTGCTGGTGACACACAATCCCGACATCGCGGACCGCTGCGACGAGATCAAGCCGATGCGCGACGGGGAATTCGTCAAATAGCTCCGGGATCGGGCGCGACCCGACGGTTGATTAGCGGGAAAATTCCGGGTCTCGACCTTGCTAATAAGCTCCCGGTGGGCGGGTTGGTTGGAAATTTTGTTTTACATTGGAGGAATGGCTTCTTCTCCTAGCGGGGACTTTGAACCGCACACACACCGTGAGTTCGCCTTGTTCGCGTAAATCATTCTTTGCCAAACTGGGGGGCGCCATCGCCACCCTCGGTCTGGTCCCGGCGTTGTTTGCCCGGTCCACCCCGGCGGCGAAACCCGCCGTCGTGGCCCTCCGGCCCGAAACCCGCGCCGTGGCGCGCAAGGAAGGCAGCTGCTAACCGGCCCCCGCGGTCACCCACGCACCCGTCATGTCCAAGATTTTCCCGAAATCCGCCAACGCGCTGCCGCTGCAGATCCTCATTTTCCTCGGCATCCTGGGCGGCGTCGCGGCGGCCGGCATCACCTACTACGCCACGCCCGCCTACCTGCGTGTCGGCTACCAGCCGGTCCAGCCGGTCCCGTTCGATCACAGCCTGCACGCCGGCCAGCTCGGCATGGACTGCCGTTACTGCCACGCTTCCGTGGAGAAGTCCGGCACCTCCAGCGTCCCGGCCGCGCAGACCTGCATGAACTGCCACAGCATCATCAAGACCACGAGCCCCCTGCTCGAGGTCGTGCGGCAGAGCTACGCCACCGGCGAGCCGGTGCCATGGGTCAAGATCCACAAGACCCCCGACTACGTCTATTTCAACCACTCGGTCCACGTGAACCGCGGCGTCAGCTGCGTCGAGTGCCACGGCAAGGTCAACGAGATGACCGTGGTCAGCCACGACCAGCCGCACAGCATGAGCTGGTGCCTCGACTGCCACCGCAAGCCGGAGCAGCGCATCCGTGACCCGAAGGATGTCTTTAATCTCGATTCCCAAACGCTCGCCGCCCAGGGCAAACTCGCGGACGCCCAGAAGTTCGTCCACGACTGGAAGGTCAAGCCCCCCCAGAGCTGCTCCGGCTGTCATCGCTGATGAAACGCAAATTTGATCATTCCGCCCCCGCGCAACGCGAGCTGACCGGCCCGAAATACTGGCGCAGCCTCGACGAGCTCGCCGACACGCCCGGCTTCCGCGAGCACCTCGCCCGCGAGTTCCCCGAGGGCGCATCCTCCCTCGAGGGCGTCGACCGCCGCCAGTTCATGAAGCTGATGGCGGCCTCGTTCGCGCTCGGCGGCCTCGGCCTCGCCGGCTGCCGCCGCCCGGAGACACACATCCTGCCCTACGGCAAGTCCGTCGAATACACCGTCCCGGGCCTCCCGCTTTATTTCGCCACCGCGATGCCGCTGCGCAAGTCGGCCATCCCGCTGCTGGCGGAGACGCACCAGGGCCGCCCGACCAAGCTCGAGGGCAACCCGAGCTACCTGCCGCACGGCGGCGCCAGCTCGCTCCTCGCCCAGGCTTCCGTCCTCGACCTCTACGACCCTGAGCGCGCCACCGCCCACACGAAGCAGGGCGACACGCTTTCCGCCACCCAGGTCAACGACCTGCTGGCGGCCATCAACAAGACCTACGCCGGCAGCGGCGAAGGCCTCGCGTTCCTGGCCGACGAGTCCGCCTCGCCGACCCGTGCCCGCCTCGTGGCCAAGCTGAAGGCGCAGTTCCCGAAGGCCATCTGGGCCGAATACGAGCCCGTGCAGGACGAGCCGCCCGTCGCCGCCGCGCAGGCCGCCTTCGGCCGCAACGTGAAGCCGCTCTACCGCTTCGCCAAGGCCAAGCGCATCCTCTCGCTCGACGCCGATTTCTTCCACGCCGAGTCCGGCTCGCTCTACTACGCCCGCGATTTCGCCAAGGGCCGCCGCGTCACCAAGCCGACCGACCCGATGAACCGCCTTTATGTGGCGGAAAGCGGGTTCTCGCTCACCGGCAGCATGGCGGATCACCGCCTGCGCCTCGCGAGCAGCCACATTCTCGCCCTCGCCGCCGCCATCGGCGGCCACGTGCTGGAGACCAAGATTCTCGAGACACTGACCCAGGGCCTCGACGTCAACCCCCAGTGGGTCGAGGAATGCGCCAAGGACCTGCTGGCCCACCGGGGCGAGTCGCTCGTCGTCGCCGGCGCCCACCAGCCTGTCGCCGTCCATTGCATCGCCTACGCGATGAACGCCAAGCTCGGCAACATCGGCCGGACCGTCGATTTCGTGGAGGTCGCCCCGTCCGGCGCGTCGACCATCGCGGCCCTCGCCACCGCCATCAAGGCCGGCTCGGTCAAGACCCTGTTCGTCCTCAACGGCAACCCCGCCTACAACGCGCCCGCCGACCTCGATTTCGGCGCGCTGCTGAAGTCCGTGCCGGATGTCATCCGCTTCGGCTACTACCGCGACGAGACGTCCGCCCTCGCGGGCACGCACCTCGCCGCGACGCACTACCTCGAGTCGTGGGGCGATGCCCGCACGGTCGACGGCACGATCGTGCCGGTGCAGCCGATGATCATGCCGCTCTTCAACGGCCTGATGGAAGTCGAACTGCTTGCCCGCCTCGCCGGCGAAGACAAGCCCGAGGCCTACGAGCAGGTCTTCGCCACCCGCGGCGGCGACAAGAAGGCCTTCGAGAAATTCCTCCACGACGGTCTCGTCGAGGGTTCCGCCTACAAGGCCGTCAACGTCGCCTTCGATGTGCAGCGCGTCGGCGCCGCCTTCGCGAAGACGCCGGCCTTTGTCGCGCTCTCCAAGGACAATCTCGAGGTCCGTTTCACGACCGACCACAAGATGGACGACGGCCGCTTCGCCAACAACGGCTGGCTGCAGGAGTGCCCGGATCCCATGACGAAGATCTCGTGGGACAACGCCATCCTCGTGAGCCCGCGCCTCGCGGCCGAGCTCAACATCGTCCCCGCCGGCAGCGCGATCCAGGTCGCCCGCAAGGAGGAGGCCGAGTTCGTGCAGGGCAAGGAAAACGCCCGGATCTTCGAGCTGACGCTGAACGGCCGCACGCTGCGCGGCCCGGTGCACATCCAGCCCGGTCTTTCGAATTACACCATCGTCCTCCCGCTCGGCTACGGCCGCACGCAGTCGGGCCACATCGGCACCGGGGCCGGCTTTGACGCCTACGCCATCCGCGCGAGCGACGGCCTGGGATTTGCCACCGGCGCGAAGCTGGCGGACACCGGCAAGCGCATGAAACTCGCCAACACCCAGGAGCACTGGTCGATGGAAGGCCGCGACATCGTGCGCGAGGCCAACCTCGAGGGCGAGCAGGGCTACGCGGTCAACCCGAAGTTCGTCAAGGAAGCCACGATCGATTCCCATTCCCCGCCGGTGCTCGGCAAGGACGCGGACAAGGATCCGGCGTTCATCGCCACCACGACCCCGCGCGGCAACTCGCTCTACGAGACGCCCAACTTCGACGGCATCCACCAGTGGGGCATGTCGATCGACCTGAACACCTGCATTGGCTGCAACGCCTGCGTCGTGGCCTGCCAGGCGGAGAACAACATCCCGATCGTGGGCAAGGAGCAGGTGCTGCGCGGCCGCGAGATGCACTGGATCCGCCTCGACCGCTACTACTCGGACGGCAAGGCCGATGCCCGCGCCATGGCCGACCTGATGAGCCAGGAGCCCAGCGGCAACCGCGACCTCCCCGAGGATCCCCAAGTTTCGATGCAGCCCATGACCTGCCAGCACTGCGAGCTCGCCCCGTGCGAGACCGTGTGCCCGGTCAATGCCACCGTCCACGACGACGAGGGCATCAACGTCATGGCCTACAATCGTTGTATCGGCACGCGCTACTGCGCGAACAACTGCCCTTACAAGGTCCGCCGGTTCAATTTCTTCGACTTCAACAAGCGCGCCACCGACGCCCTCTACATGGGCCCGCTCGGCCACCAGAGCGAGATGCCGGAGCTGGTCAAGATGGTGAAGAATCCGGATGTCACCGTGCGCATGCGCGGCGTCATGGAGAAGTGCACCTATTGCGTCCAGCGCGTGCAGCAGGGCAAGATCGCCCAGAAGCGCAAGGCCGGCGCCAGCGGCAACGTCGAGATCCCCGACGGCACGATCAAGACCGCCTGCCAGCAGGTGTGCCCGGTCGAGGCCATTGTCTTCGGCAACGTCAAGGACCCGGCCAGCGAGGTCTCGCGCCTCAAGGCGCAGGACCGCGACTACGCCGTCCTCGGCTACCTCAACATCCGTCCGCGCACGACCTATCTCGGCAAGCTCCGCAATCCGAACCCGCACATGCCCGATTACTCCGCGCTCCCGCTCAGCCGGGTCGAGTATAACCAGAAGAACCACCCGGCGCACGACGCCGGTCACGGTGCCGGCCATGAGGCCAAGCAGGGAGGGCACGAGTAATGGGTGCGCATGCTTCCAACACTCCGGCTCCCGCCATCCTCGCCGAGGTCCACCCGGCGGAGTTGCCGCGGCCGACCCTGGTGGAGAACCACCGGGACTTCCACTGGATCACGGAGAAGATCTGCGGTCTCGTGGAGGGCAAGACCCCCGTCTGGTGGTGGTGGTGCTTCGGCTTCGCGTCGATCATCGCCTCCTTCACCGTCTCCGGCCTCATCTACCTCGTCGCCACGGGCGTCGGGGTGTGGGGTCACGCCAACCCGGTCAACTGGGCGTGGGACATCGTCAACTTCGTGTTCTGGATCGGCATCGGCCACGCCGGCACGCTCATCTCGGCCATCCTCTGCCTGCTGCGCCAGAAGTGGCGCACCTCCATCAACCGGCCGGCCGAGGCCATGACGATCTTCGCGGTCGTCTGCGCCGCGATCTTCCCGGTCTTCCACGTCGGCCGCATCTGGTTCGCCGTGATGCCCGGTTACCTGTTCCCGTTCCCGAACTCGAACGGCATCTGGCAGAACTTCCGTTCGCCGCTGGAGTGGGACGTGTTCGCGGTCTCGACCTACGGCACGGTGTCCGTCCTGTTCTGGTATGTCGGCCTCATCCCCGACCTCGGCACCCTGCGCGACCGCTTCACGGCGGCCGGCAACGTCTTCAAGGCGCGCATCTACGGCTTCTTCGCCATGGGCTGGCGCGGTTCCAACCGCCAGTGGAGCAACTACGAGATGGCCTACCTGATCCTGGCCGGTATCTCCACCCCGCTGGTGCTCTCCGTGCACACGATCGTGTCGTTCGACTTCGCCGTCTCGCTCATCCCGGGCTGGCACACGACGATCTTCCCGCCGTATTTCGTCGCGGGCGCCATCTTCTCCGGCTTCGGCATGGTGCTCACCCTCATGCTCCCGCTGCGTGCGATCTGCCGCCTCGAGGACCTGATCACGCAGTATCACATCGACTGCATGTGTAAGATCATTTTGGCGACGGGCACCATGGTCGGTTACGCCTACTCGATGGAGTTCTTCATCGCCTGGTATGGCGCCAACCCCTACGAGGGCTTCGCGTTCATCAACCGTGCGTTCGGCCACTACGCCTGGGCCTACTGGATCATGATCAGCTGCAACGTCATCACGCCGCAGTTCTTCTGGTTCAAGGCCGTCCGCGAGAACACCACGCTGGTCTGGATCCTCTGCCTGTTCGTCAACGTCGGCATGTGGTTCGAGCGCTTCGTGATCATCGTCACGTCGCTGGCCCGCGACTTCCTGCCTTCGAGCTGGGGCTATTATTCGCCGTCCATCGTCGAGATCTTCACGTTCTTCGGCACCTTCGGCGTGTTCTCCGTGCTCTTCCTCCTCTTCATCCGCTTTGTCCCGATCATGCCCATGTCGGAGATCAAGGCGGTCATCCCCGCGGCCGATCCCCACGGATCGTCGAAACACTAAGGGGCCGCCGCCATGAACAAGACCTACGGACTCATCGCCGCCTTCGACACCACGCCGGAGCTTTATCACGCCTGTGAAAAGGTCCGGGATGCCGGCTACTCGCAGTGGGACGCCCTCACGCCGTTCCCGATCCACGGGCTCGACGCCGCCATGGGCCTGCGCCGCTCGAAGGTGCCGCGTTTTTCGCTCGCCGGCGGCATCACCGGCTTTTGCACCGGCATGAGCTTCATCGCCTGGCTCGGCCTGTCGGAATACCCGCTCATCGTCGGTGGCAAGCCCATGTTCAGCCCGATGTTCGCCTTCCCGGTGTCGTATGAGCTCACCATCCTCTTCACGGCCTTCGCGACCATCGGCGGCATGTTCTTCCTGAACAAGCTGCCCATGCACTACCATCCCGTGATGAAAGCCCCGCAGTTCGTCCGGGCCATGGATGACCGCTTCTACATTGTGATCGAGACCAACGACCCGAAATTCAACGCCACCGCCACCCGCGACCTGCTCGCGCAGGCCGGCGGCAAGGACATCGTGGAGCTGGAGGCCTGACCCGATGCGCTTCGCCTACTACACCCTCGCCTTCGTGGTCGTTCTCCTGCTGTCCGTCATGGGCTTCCGCGGCTCGTTCTCGACCCGCCCGCCCATCGAGCTCTTCCCGGACATGGACCATCAGGCCAAATACAAGCCGCAGGCCTCGTCCAAGTTCTTCGCCGACGGCCGCGCCGACCGACCGCTGCCCCCCGGCACCGTGCCCTTTGGCCGCAGCGCCGCCCAAGCCGACCCGGCGTTCCTCAAGGCCGACGACTTCCACTACGCCGGCAAGCTCCCCGACGGCAGCTTCGGCCGCGGCTTCCCGGCCTCGCTCGAGGTCAACGGCGCGTTCGTCCAGCGCGGCCAGAACCGCTACCAGATCTACTGCGCGCCCTGCCACGGGATGCTCGGTGACGGCAACGGCATCACCAAGTCCTACGCCATGCTGACGACCCCGACCTACCATGATGACCGCCTCCGCGGCATGGCCGAGGGCGAGATCTTCAACACCATCACCAACGGCAAGAACACGATGATGTCCTATGCCGACAAGCTTTCCCCCGACGACCGCTGGGCCGTGATCGCCTACGTCCGCGCCCTCCAGCGCGCCGCGCACGGCACGATCAATGATGTCCCCACGGAACTGCGCGGAGGGCTGAAGTAACATGAGCGCCTCCTCTTCACCCGCCCCGACGTCCGCCCTGGCCACGCGTTTCCTGTTGGCCGGCTTTGCCGGTCTCGCGGTCACCGCGCTCGGCCTGCTGGTTTCCCCGGCACAGCACGTCGCCCTTTCCTACCTGGTCGGCTTCTCCTTCTGGGTCGCGGTCGCCATCGGCATGCTGCTGCTGATCATGATCCACCACATCACCGACGCCGGCTGGTCGACGGTCATCCGCCGCCAGTTCGAGCACGGGATTTCCGCCTTCAAGTGGCTCGCGGTTCTTTTCCTGCCCCTGCTCATCACTGCCTGGATGAAGCCCGGCCTGATCTGGTCCTGGATGGACACCTCGACCGTGATCCACGGCGGCCATACCGTGGGCGCCGATCCCCTCTATGTGAAGAAGTCGGGCTTCCTGAACCTGAACATGTTCACCGGCATGACCGTCGGTTTCTTCGCGATCTGGATCGGCCTGTCGGCCCTGCTGCGCAAGGCCTCCTTCGCCCAGGACGCCGACGGCAGCGCCAAGTGGACCTTCGCCAACCGCCGCAATGCGGCCATTGGCATTCCGCTCACGGCCCTGACCCTGACCTTCGCGGCCATCTACTGGATGAAGAGCCTCGAGTATCACTGGTTCTCGACGATGTATGGCGTGTGGTTCTTCGCGAACTGCATGCGCGGCGCCATGGCCATCGGCGTGGTCATCACCTACTGGCTCTACCACCGCGGCGACTACAAGGGCATCTTCAACACCAATCAGCTCCACTGCCTGACGGCTTTGGCCTACGCGTTCGTGGTGTTCTGGGCCTACGTCACGTTCTCCCAATACTTCCTGATCTGGAACGCCAACGTCCCCGAGGAGACCTTCTGGTATAACATCCGCGAGCACGGCGACTGGCTCTGGGTCGGCATGCTGCTGCTCTTCGGCCACTTCTTCGTGCCGTTCCTGGCCTGGCTGCGCTACCGCAACAAGGCCGAGCTCAAGCCCGCGCTCATCATCAGCATCTGGGTCGCCGTCATCATCCTCGTCGACCTCTGCTACAACGTCCTTCCCGCCCTCAAGGACGCGCATGACGAGCCGCTGCCGTTCCTGTCCCTGAACCTGCTCTGGGTGCTGGCCTCCGCCATCGGTGTCGGCGGCATCTGCGCCTGGTCCTACCTGAAGAGCTTCCCGACCGCCAAGCTCATCCCCATCCGAGATCCGCGCATCGTCGAGTCCCTCACGCACCACGAAGCCACCGCCCCGGAACCGGGCCAGGTGGTCGAGGGCGCCCACTAAGCCATGAGCGATTCCTCCCAGTTCTCCTTCCCGCACCGCACGCCCGTGTTCACCACGGTCATCGTGCTGGCCTGCTTCGCGCTCTTCGGCTGGCTGGCCCGCAAGGTCTACGCCCCGCACGCCGCCACCGTGGAGCCCGTCCCGGGCGTGCTGACCCCCGCCGACCGCAAGGCGATGCTCGTCGAGCATCTCACCAAGGATCAGGCCGCCGCGACCAGCTACGCCTGGATCGACCGGCAGGCCGGCACCGTCCGCCTGCCGATCGAACGCGCCATCGAACTCACCGTCCGTGACCACGCCAAGAAGTAAGCCCCTGTGATGAATCCTTCCGCCAACAACCGCACGGAGCAGCTGGAGATCGACGCCTCGGCCAAGTGGCCGGTGCTCGTCTTCTTCGCCTACGGCCTGGGCTGGCTGCTGCTCGGCGGCCTCATGCAGGTGGCCGCCGCGATGCAGCTGCACACGCCGGCCTTCCTCGCGGGCTGCGAGTGGGTCACCCACGGCCGCCTCACGCCCGCCGCGCAGAACGCCCTCGTCTACGGCTGGGGCATGAACGCCGCCTTTGCCTTCGGTCTCTGGCTGATGGCCCGCCTCTCCGCGACCACCCTCCGCCACGGCGGCTGGCTGTTTGTCGCCGCCAAGTTCTGGAACACCGGCGTCGCTCTCGGCGTCGGCGGCATCCTCGCGGGCTACTCGACCTCCTTCGAGCTGCTCGAGATGCCCCGCTTTGTGAGCCTGCTGCTGCTCGCGGCCTACGCCCTCGTCGGGGTCTGGGCGATCACCACCTTCAGCATTCGCAACACCGAGAACGTCTACGCCTCGCAGTGGTATATCTTCGGCGCGGCCTTCTGGTTCCCGTGGCTCTACGCGATCGCCCAGGTGATGCTCTTCCAGGCCCCCGTGCGCGGCGTGCTCCAGCCCGTCGTCAACGCCTGGTATGCCCACGGCCTCTACAACCTCTGGTTCGTGCCGGTGGCCCTGGCCGCGGCGTATTACTTCCTGCCCAAGATCCTCGGCAAGCCCGTCGCCAACTACTACCTGGCCTCGCTGGCCTTCTGGTGGCTGGCGGTCACCTCCGCCTTCGCCGGCGGCAGCCGCCTGATCGGCGCGCCGGTGCCGGTGTGGATCCCGACCATGGGCATCGTTGCCAACATGCTGGTCGTCGTCGGCGTGGTCATCGTGGCCATCAACCTCTTCGGCACCCTGTCCGGCCGCTTCGAGGCCGCGAAGTCCAGCCCGACGCTCCGCTTCATCCTGCTCAGCATCGTGAGCTTCATCCTCGCCGCCGCGATGAACCTCGCCCTCTCGATGCGGGGTTTCGCCGCCACCGTGCAGTTCACGCTGCTCGACGGCCTGCGCGACTGGCTGACCTTCTACGCCTGCTTCTCGACCGCGATGTTCGGCGCCGCCTATTTCATCCTGCCGCGTCTCACGGGCAAGGAATGGCGCTCCACCGCGCTGGTGAAGCTGCACTTCGGCGCCACCGCCCTCGGGATCCTGCTCATGGTCGTGGGCCTGTCCTACGCCGGCTGGACGCAAGGCCGGCTGCTCAATGACGCCACCGTGTCCTTCACCGCGCTCACCCAGGCCATGACCTTCTGGTTTGCCTTCCGCACCGGCACCCTCGGTCTCCTGCTCATCGGCCATGTCGCCTTCCTGATCAACTTCGTCTGGATCGCCTGCCCGATCAACTCGCAGGGCACCGCGACCGCCACCCTCCGCACACCTCCCGCCCTGAGCCTGGAGGGCCACGCATGAAAAACGGACTCGCCCTTTTCCTCGGCGTCTTCGCCACCCTCGCGCTCTCCTGGGCCGGACTCCTGCTGACCGCGCACAAGCAGATCGGCAGCCTCGGCCAGTTCAAGGACCCGGCGGACGAGACACTCTATCCGCAGCCGCTCTCCGGCCTCGCGAACCAAGGCCGCCTCGTCTATCAGGACCTGGGCTGCGTGAGCTGCCACACCCAGCAGGTCCGCCAGCAGGGCTTTGGCAATGATCTCGCCGAGGGGCGCAAGTGGGGCGAGCGCGGCAGCTACGCCCGCGACTATATCCGCGACCAGACCGTCCTCATCGGCCAGAACCGCCTCGGACCCGACCTGCGCAACGTCGGCAGCCGCCTCGGTGACGCCAAGCCCGAGGAATACGCCCAGTGGTTCTACAAACTCCTCTACGCCCCGCAGTCCGTCGCGGCGGGCACCAACATGCCGGCGCACCCCTTCCTCTTCGACGTCCACCCGGTGGCCGGCCGCCAGCCCTCGGCGCACGCCCTCGCCCTGCCGTCCAAGTTCGCCCCGGGCCCCGGCTTGGAGGTCGTGCCGACGCCCCGCGCGGTCGCGCTCGTGGCCTACCTGCAAAGCTTGAAGGACACCTACGACTATCCCACCGAGCGCAGCCGCAACACGCCGGCGCCCAAGGAGGGAGGCCACTAAGATGAGCGCGAACGATTCCAATTTCCGCGTCGAGCAGTCGGCGGCCAGCGATGACAGCATCCAGCAGGTCCACGCCCGGCTGCAGAAGCAGAAGCCCGAGAAGACCGACGGTTACTCGATGCTGCCGCTCGTGCTGCTCGGCCTGATGTGCTGCGCCGTGTTCTTCGGCTCCATCTACCTGGCGCATTTCTCGCTCCGCTTCGACCCGCTGGTCTACAGCGAGCACGCCAACCGCGAGAAGCCCGGCGCCGTCAAGGTTGTCGCCCTTACCCGTGCTCAAATGGGCAAGAAGGTCTTCGACACCACCTGCATCGCGTGCCACCAGGCCAACGGCATGGGCGTCCCGGGCCAGTATCCCCCGCTGGCCGCCTCCGAGTGGGTCACGGGCAGCGAGGAACGCATCATCCGGATCGTGCTGCACGGCCTCAACGGCCCGATCACGGTCGAGGGCAAGGAATACAACAATGTCATGGCTCCGCTGGGCAGCCTGAAGGACGACCAGATTGCCAACGTGATCTCCTATGTGCGCGCCTCCTGGGGCAACACCGCCCCCGAGGTCTCCCCGGAGACCGTCGCCAAGGTCCGCGCGGAGACCGCCGGCCGCAACACCTTCTGGACCGCCGCCGAGTTGCTCAAGATCGGCAACTGACCGCTTTCCAGGCTACGAACACCAAAAAGGCCGGGCGTGAGCCCGGCCTTTTGTTTTGGATCTAAGCTGGACGCGGGACCATCTGTCCCGCTTGCAAATTCAGTTTATTCGCCACCCATGCCGGGCATGGAGAATTTCTGATAGCCGGCCGGCGCGCTGAACTGCGAGTCGGGGAGGGAGCCGGGCTGGATCTTGGTCGCCTCCATCTTGAAGGATTCCTTGCCCTTGGCATCGCGGGTGATGACACGCAGCGGGAAGCCGCCCTTGCCCTTGAGCGCCTCCTCCCACTTGGCGGAGTTGGCCGGCTTGCCGCCGCCCATCATGCCGCCGCCCATGGGGCCGCCCCCGCCCAGGCCCATGAAGGCACCGAGGCCCTCGGCGGCCCACACCTCGGTGACCAGGCCTTTGTCCTTCACGAGGATCTGGTTGCACTTGTAGCCGAGGATGGTCTCGGTCTTGCCGGTGACCTCGACGTCGGCGGTGTTGACGCCGGCCTTCTCCATGGCCTGTTCGACCTTCTGTCGCATCGGCATGACCATATACATCTGCTGGTCGGGCATGAGCATCAGCATCTCCATCTTGGCCGTGTCCATGATGGTGGAGACGAGATTGCCCTCGGCGCTCATGTCCATGCGGACCTTCTGGCCCTTCAGGGAATAATCCATGTTCATGGTGCGGCCGCGCTCGGCGGTGAGCGCGAGGCTGACCTTGCCCTCGAAGTTGCCGGCGGCAAAGGCCTGGGCGGCGGTGAGCAGCGCGCCCACGGCGAGAAAGGATGATAGGAGTTTCATGGCCGGCAGTCTGACGGTCGGCAGGCCCGATTCAAGCCGTGGCTGAACGGCATTGCCACGGCCGGCCGGTTTCAGGGAGTATTTACCCATGCCCAGCGAGTTCAGCCTCACGCGCCAGGTGGAGTTTCACGAAACCGACATGGCCGGCATCATGCACTTCGCCAATTTCTTCCGCTGGATGGAGACCTGCGAGACGGCCTTTTACCGCTCGCTTGGCCTGCCGCTCATCTCCTTCGTGCCGGGCCAGGTCGTCGGCTGGCCGCGGGTGAACGTCAGCTGCGCCTACCGCGCACCGCTGCGTTTCAACGACACCGTCGTGGTGAAGCTTTTCGTCAAGAAACTCACGACCCGCTCGGTCACCTATGTCTTCCAGTTCAGGAAGGACGGCACGCTGTGCGCGACCGGCGAGGTGACGGCGGTGTGCGTGACGGCCGACGCGAAGGGTGGGATGGTGGCCCAGCCGATCCCCGCGGAGGTTCGCGCGCAGCTGCAGGAAGCCCCGGAGTCGGCTTGGCGCTGAGGCTCAGCCCGGTTACGCCCCGTAAGGCGGATTGGTCGGCGGGCGCGCCTGCGGGCGGGTCGGCCAGGGGCGGGGCTGGATGTCCACGGCAAAGACCTTCACGGCTTCCGTCTTGCCCTTCACGGTCACGGCGCCGAGCGACCGCAGTTTCCCCTCCTCGCCCACGGCGCGGGCGGTGGCCTCGCTGATGATGATGTTCGTCCGGTGCGCCGGATCCTTCGTCATGGTTTCCAGGCGGGAGGCGAGGTTCACGCCGTCGCCGATGACCGTGTAGTTGAGCCGGGTCTGGGAACCCATGTTGCCCGCGACGACCCGCGCGGTGTTGATGCCGATACCGAAGGCCAGGGCCGGTTTGCCCTCGGCCTCGAGTTCGCGGTTCATGTCTTGCAGGGAGTCGGCCATGTCACGGGCGGCGGCCAGGGCGCGGGCGGCGGCGTCGGGCAGGGCAACGGGGGCGCCGAACAGCGCCATGATGGCGTCGCCGATGTATTTGTCGATCACGCCGCCGTGCTTCTCGATGATGGTGCTCATCCGGTCGAGATAACGGTTGAGCAGGGTCAGCACCTCGGTGGGCGCCAGGCGCTCGCTCATGCCCGTAAAATCACGCAGGTCGGAGAAAAGGATGGTGACCTCGCGCTCCTCGCCGCCGAGCTTGAGGTCGGACTGGAGCAGCTGGGTGGCGATCTCGGGCGAGACGACCTTGCCGAGCAGGTCGCGCACGCGGTCACGCTCGGCCAGGCCGGCGGTCATGTGGTTGAAGGCCGTGGCGAGCTGGCCGATCTCGTCCTCGCGGGGTAGCGCGATGCGCCGCGTGTAGTCGCCGGCGGCGACAAGTTCCGTGTGGCCCGCCAGCTGTTGCAGGGGCTGGCTGACGCCGCGGGCGACCGCCAGGGCGATCAGCGAAGCGGTGATCAGGGCGGCGAGCAGGATGAACAACATGGTTTGCTCCAGGCGCCGCGCCGGGGCGAGCTCGGTTTCCAGCGAGCGCTGCAGCGTGATGCGGGCCGGATCCTCGGCCAGCAGTTCCAGCGGGGCATACAGGGTGACATACCGGTCCGACCCCATGTTGGTCACCATGACCTGGCCGTCGGGCTTCAGCTCGGCGGGGGCTTGGTCGGCCACCTGCTGGGCGAGGCCGGGCGACAGCGTGGTGGCGAGCACGCGTTTGGTGTCCTCGGTCAGCCCGCTGGTGAAGGTGACCTCCGTCTGGGTCGTCTCCTTGAGGTCGCGGGCGAACCGGTCGTCGATGGGGAAGGCGATGCCGAACCAGCCGATGATGTTCGGTTCCGGGGCGTAGAGCGGCACCACGATCAGCACGTGGAGCTTTTCGGCGAGATAGCCGAAGTCGCTGTTTTGCTCCCAGCCGTTCTCGTCGGCCTTCTGGATCAGGTGCCGGAAGGGGCCGCAGGAATCGTTGGTGAGGCTGTCGTTGGTGGTTGCCAGCATCGCGCCGTCGACGTCGAACGTGGCAAAGACCGGCGCGTTGAGGCGCGCGGCGTAGCTTTCCATCGTCGTGCGGAGGGTCTTGAGGTCGAGCTGCGGCTGCAGGTAGAGCGTGCGGATGGGCCAGTCGCGGCTCACGACCTTGGCGCCCTCGACGAAGAAGCGCTTGCGGAAATCAATCGAGGCCCAGAACACCTTCACGTCGCCGGCGAGCCGGCTCTCGATGTGGGCGATGGCGTTGGTCTGGTTGGCCCGCGTGACCAGCAGGTAGGTGCTGAGGAGCGCGGCGGCGAGCAGGCTGAGCACGATCACCAGCAGGCGGGTGCTGAAGCGGCGGAAGCGGAGGAGGGGTGAAGCCACGATCAGCGATAGCCGCCCGTCTTCGTGGCGCCGCCGCGGCGGATGCGGCGGTCCGGTTTCAGGGTGAGGCCGAAATCGCGGGCGCTGGCCTCGCCGGCCGTCAGGGCTATTTCCTGGGTCAGCGCGGCCGACACGCGGGGATGCCAGACCTCGACGCGGTAGCGGCCGGCCGGTGCCGTCACCGTGGCCCGGCCCTGTTCGTCAGTCTTGGCAAAATAGGGCGTGGGCACCACCAGGAGGTAGGCGATCATCCAGTCGTGGATGTTGCACCCGAGCGTGACCAGGCCGGTGGATTCAAAGACGAGCGATTCCTTCTGGCCGGGATTGTAGAGCGGCAGCTCGAACTTCTTCGCCTTGGAGAGCGAATAAACGTGGTGCTGCACCGTGTCGCGGTTGGGGAAGACCACCTTGGTGCCGGCCTGCACGACGGTCACGTAGGGGAGGAATTCCTGCGTCTGCTGGGCGATCTCGCCGGGCGGCTCGGCGGGGGGCGGAGCGGGTTGGTCCAGCGGGATGAGCGAGACGACGGCGTCGGACACGAATGCGCCCTTGTTGTCCCTGACGGTGCCGGTGAGCGTGGTGGATGCGGCCGCCACCCTCGTCGCGGCGGTGAGCACGAGCAGCGCAAAAAGAAGCCGGGATCTCATGCCCCGATTAGAACCGATGAACCACGCTAAGTCCCCAAGAATCTGTCGGGTAGCGGATGCCGATTTTGTTCACCACGAAGGCGCTGCCATAGCGTAGCTCGGCGGTGGTGCGGTCGGAAAGGGCATAGGCCGCCGCCAGCGACCAGAGGTCGACGTCGGCCTCGACGTTGTAGGAGACCCAACCGTCGCCGTAGAGGTTGGTGACCTCCCAGGGCCGGGCGGTGTAGTAGTTGAAGACCGTCGCGCCAAAGCCGCCGGAGATGGCCTGCGCCCAGACCGGCCACGCCGCGTTGGCGACGATGTCCCCGCTCAGCCGGCCGACGCTGCCGTTGAGGCTCCATTGCTCCGTGAGGTCCCACGTGGCGTCGACGCTTAAGGAGTGCTGCGAGAGGTCGAAGGTGGCGCGGCGGGCGTTATGCTCGATCCACTGGCCGGCGAGGCCGGCCTTGAAGCCGGGGGTAAACCGCTTGCCCAGGCGCAGGCTGGCCTCGGCGGTCCAGCCGCGGTCGGCGTCGAGCCGGGTGGATTTGTAGGAGAGGGCGGTGTCGAGTTGCAGGACCGGGGCGAGCGGGCCGAGGCCGAACTTGCGCTGCAACCCGAGCCGCGGGCCGAGTTCAAGGTGATTGCCCAGGTCGTAGTCGGGCACGGCCAGCAGGGTGGCCTCGATCCCGCCGTGCACGAGCCAGGCGGACGCGAGTTGCTGGTGCCGGCTGGCGCTGAGACTGAGCTCGTAGGTGGCGGCGTCCTTGCGTGTGGGCTCGAAGGAGGTGCGGCTGAGATTCTCCACCCAGCTCGCGGTGCCGGTCGCGGTCACCGTGACGGCGTCAAGCCAGCCGGCGGCGGTCGCCCGATGCGGCGCGAACACGGTGCCGGCGAGCAGGGCGGCGGTGAACACCATCTGGCGCGGATAGTTCATAGCAGCGGTTGCAGGGCGCGCCAGACGGTCTCGGCGACGATCTTGTGGCCCTCGGCGGTCGGGTGGATGCCGTCGGGGAGGTTCAGCTCGGGCACTCCGCCCACGCCTTCCAGCAGGAAGGGGATGAGGGTGATGGGGAGCTTCTGGGCAAGGTCGGGATACATGGCGGCGAACTCGCGGGTGTATTCAGGTCCCATGTTGGTGGGCATCTGCATCCCGGCGAGCACCACCTTTACGTTCGGATAGCGTTCGCGGATGCGCTTGATCATGGTCTCGAGGTTGGAGCGCGAGTTTTGCGGGTCTATTCCGCGTAATCCGTCGTTCCCGCCCAGCTCGATGACAAAAATATCCACCGGCTGCCGCAGGATCCAGTCCAGCCGCCGCAGCCCCCCGGCGGTGGTCTCGCCGCTCAGGCCGGCATTGACGACCCGCCAGGCGCGGCCACTGGCCTCGAGCTTGCGCTGGATGAGGGCGGGGAAGGCCTCGTCCGGGTCCAGGCCGTAGCCGGCCGTCAGGCTGTCGCCGAAGAAGAGCATGGTCTTCGTTTCCGCCGCGCCGAGGCCCGTGACCAGCCATAGGCAGAGAACGACCGCCCGCCACGTTTGGCATTGGCGATTTGGGGCAAATCCACTCTTGTTCAGGCCCATTTGGAGAATCCATGAGTGCCCAATCTATCCTAAAAGTCGAGCGCCTGACCAAGACCTATCCCACCGCGGCCGGCGCCCTTACGGTTCTCCACGAGGTGTCCTTTGATATTCCGGCCGGCGGCACCTGTGCCATCGTCGGTCCCTCGGGCAGCGGCAAGACCACGCTGCTCGGCCTGTGCGCGGGACTCGACCAACCTTCCACCGGCAGCGTCCATCTGGATGGTCGCGAGATCGGCGGCCTGTCCGAGGATCAGCGCGCGCTCGTCCGCAACGAGTGCGTCGGCTTCGTCTTTCAGAATTTCCAGCTCATCCCGACACTGACCGCGCAGGAAAATGTCCTGGTGCCGCTCGAGCTCCGGGGCAACGGCGCCGATGAGAAGGAGGCCGCCGAGTTGCTGGCCCGCGTCGGCCTGGGCGACCGGCTCGACCATTATCCCACGCAGCTTTCCGGCGGCGAACAGCAGCGCGTGGCCCTGGCCCGCGCCTTCATCAACCGCCCGCGCATCCTCTTCTGCGACGAGCCGACCGGCAACCTCGACGGCGACACGGCGCACGCGATGGTGGACCTCATCTTCGGCCTCAACCGCGAGCGCGGCACGACGCTGGTGCTCGTGACCCACGACCTTGAGCTGGCCCGTCTCACGCAGCGGATCCTCCGCCTGCGGTCGGGCCATGTCATCTCCGACGAGGCCACCGGCGCATGAACTTCATCCTCAAGATGGCCTGGCGCGACACCCGCGCCTCGCGCCGCCGGCTGCTGCTCTTCTCGCTGGCCATCGTGCTCGGCGTGGCCGCGCTCGTGGCCGTCGGCTCGTTGCGCGACAACCTGCGCTTCGCCATCGAGGAGCAGACCAAGACGCTGCTCGGCGCCGACCTGACCGTCACCGCCCGCGCCAAGCTGGAGGGCGAAGCGGAGAAGTTCGTCACCGGCCTCGGCGGCGAGCAGGCGCGCGAGATTTCCTTCAATTCCATGCTCATCCTGCCCGATGCCGGCGGCCGCACGCGGCTGGTGCAGGTGCGCGCGGTCGAGCCGGGCTTCCCGTTCTACGGCAATTTTGACACCCGCCCGGCGGACCTGCGCTCCCGGCTCGGCGCGGGGTCGAACGTCATCCTCGAGGAAAGCCTGATGGTGCAGTTCGGCTTGAAGCCGGGCGACCGGGTGAAGCTCGGCTCGGCGGAGTTCATCGTCGCGGGCGGCCTGCTGGCCGTGCCGGGCGAGGCCGCCGCGGTGGCCACCATGGCGCCGCGCGTGTTCATACCCTTTGCGGCGGTCGGTGACACCGGCCTGCTGCAGGCCGGCAGCCTGGCACGGCACCGGGTCTATGTGAAATACGCCCCGGGTTTCGACGTGGAGGCGTTGGTGCGCGACGAGCGCGCGCGGTTTCGCGAGTTCCGGCTGGGCACCGACACGGTGGAAGAACGCAAGCGCGAGCTCGGCCAGTCCATCCGCAACGTGAACGCCTTCCTCAGCCTCGTGGGCTTCGCCTCGCTCTTTCTCGGCGCCATCGGCGTGGCCAGCGCGATCCACGCGCACATCCGCCAGAAGGTGCCGACAGTCGCCGTCCTGCGGTGCTTGGGCGCCTCGGCCCGCACCGCCTTCTCCATCTATCTGCTGCAGGGACTCGGACTCGGGGTCGTGGGCGCCGGGCTCGGCGCCGCGCTCGGCATCGGAGTGCAGCTCGCGCTGCCGGGCCTGCTGCGGGACTTCCTGCCCTTTGCCTTCGAGTTTTCCATCTCGTGGGCGGCGCTGGGGCAGGGGCTGGGCGCGGGGTTGATCGTGAGCGTGCTTTTCGCGCTGCTGCCGCTCCTGGAGGTGCGCCGGGTGTCGCCTTTGTTGACGTTGCGCTCGGCGCTGGCGGATACCAACGGTCGCCGGCGCGACTGGTGGCAGGTGGCGCTGCTCGGGGTGATCGTGCTCCTGATCTTCGCCTTCGCGGTGTGGCAGACCGGCCGCTGGCAGTGGGGTGCGGGCTTCGGCGTGGCGCTGCTGCTGGGCTTCGCCATCCTGGCGGGGCTGGCCAAGGCCGTGTCGTGGCTGGCAAAGCAACTCAATCTGCGCGCGCTGCCCTACGCCTGGCGCCAGGGCGTGGCCAACCTGCACCGGCCGAACAACCGCACGCTGCTGCTGCTCGTGTCGCTCGGCATGGGCACGTTCCTCATGATGACCCTCTACCTATCGCGCGACACCCTGCTCGGCCAGCTGCGGGTGGTTGGCGGCAATGACCGGCCGAACCTCATGTTGTTCGACATCCAGGACGACCAGGTGGAGCCGTTGAAGAAGCTCCTCGCGGACAACGGTGCGCCGGTGAAGCAGCATGCCGCCATCATCACCATGCGCATCGCGTCTGTGAAGGGCCGGGTCGTGGCGGACATCCTGAAGGACCCGAAGTCGGGCATCCCGGGCTGGACGCTTCGCCGCGAATACCGCTCGACCTACCGGGGCGAGATGACCGACACCGAGAAGCTGACTGGCGGCCAGTTCACGGGCCGGGTCGGGCCGGGCACTGAACCCGTCCCCATCTCGATCGAGGAAAACCTGGCCCGCGACATGCAGGTCGCGGTGGGCGACGAGATCGTCTTCGACGTGCAGGGCGTGCCCGTGAAGACCAAGGTCGGCAGCCTGCGCGCGGTGGACTGGCGCCGGATGCAACCGAACTTCTTCATCGTGTTTCCCGAGGGGGTGCTCGAGGGTGCGCCCAAATTCCACGTCATGGCGCTGCGGGTCGCCGACGCCGACCACTCCGCCAAAGTCCAGCAGGCCGTCGTGCGCGAGCATCCGAACGTCTCGGCCATCGACCTGGCGATCATCATGCAGACGATCGACAGCGTCTACTCGAAGGCCTCGTTTGTCGTCGAGTTCATCGCCCTGTTCACCGTGATCACCGGCGCCATCGTGCTGGCCGGCGCCGTGCTGATCGGCCGGTCCCAGCGGGTGCGCGAGAGCGTGTTGCTGCGCACGCTCGGCGCGACCAAGGCGCAGGTGAACCGCATCATGTTCGCCGAATACCTCGCGCTCGGCACGCTCGGCGCGGCGGTGGGCGCGGTGCTCGCCATCGGCGCCAACTGGGCCCTGGCGTATTATGTCTTCCAGGTGAAATGGGTCGCCCCGTCGGCCGTGGTGCTGCTCGGCGGCTGGGCCGCCGTGAGCGCGATGACCGTGACGACCGGCCTCTTGTCGAACCGCGGCATCTGCGACCACCCGCCGCTGGCCGTCCTGCGCGAGGAGACCTGACCATGCGCCTGCTGACCTTCCATTACACGCTGCGCGACGCCGCCGGTCGGGTGCTCGACACCTCCCGCGGCGGTGAGCCGATGCCGTTTCTCGAGGGTTCCGGCCAGATCATCGACGGGCTGGAGGAACCGCTGCGGCAGATGGCCGCGGGTGAGAAACGCACCGTCGTGGTGCCGCCCGAGCGGGCTTACGGCCAGCGCGAGGCCGAGCTGGTGCAAAAGGTTCCGAAGGCGAACCTGCCGGTGGACGACATAAAGGTCGGCGACCAGTTTCAGACCGGCCCGGACCGGGCGGCGCCGGTGGTGACGGTGGTGGCCATCGAGGGCGACGAGGTGCTGCTCGACGCGAACCACCCGCTGGCGGGTCAGGAACTGCATTTCGAGGTGGAACTGGTGGCCGTGCGGGCCGCCACGCCCGCGGAGTTGCAACAAGTCAGGAATCCCTCCTAGCTCGGGGCCCATGAAAGTCCTTGGCATCGATATCGGCGGCTCCGCCTTCAAGGGTGCGCCCGTTGACACCAAAACCGGCAAGCTGCTGGCGGAACGCCACCGCGTCGAGATTGACGCGCCCTGCCCGACGGCCCAGGGCCTGGCGGCGGCGCGGGAGATCGCCCGGCACTTCAAGTGGAAGGGTCCGGTCGGCATCGGGTTTCCGAGCGTCATCCAGGGCAACCGCATCGGCGTCGTAGGCAACCTCGGGCACAACTGGGAGCACAAGGACGGGGCGGCGCTTTTTGGTCGGGCAACCGGCGGCAAGGTGCGGCTCTTCAATGACGCCGACGCCGCCGGGTTGGCCGAGATGAGGTTCGGGGCGGGCAAGGGGCACCAGGGTTCGGTGCTCATGCTGACCTTCGGCACGGGTATCGGCTCGGCGCTGTTTTACCAGGGCCGGCTCATGCCGAACGTCGAGTTCGGCCATATCCCATGGAAGGGGAAGCCGATCGAACGTTATGCCTCGGCCGCCGTGAAGAAACGCCGCGACTTGAGCTGGCAGGAATGGGCGCTGCGCGTGAATGTGTTTTTCCAGGTCGCCGAGCGGATTTGCTCGCCGGACTTGATCATCATCGGCGGCGGGGTGAGCAAAAAATCCGAGAAGTGGTTCAAATACCTGAAGGCCAAGGCTCGTATCGTCCCTGCCAGAATGAACAACGACGCCGGCATCGTCGGTGCGGCGCTGGCCTGGGAACAGACCGGCCGCTGATCCGACCGGGGCCGGGGGGCCGACCATTCATCCGGTCCGGGCGTCCGCTCATCAAAACTGGCTGCAACTTTGGGCGAAAACCGTGTGTTTTGAGCCCATGCCCAGCACCACCCGCGGCCTGCCGCTTTTCGTCCCGTCCCCGGGGTGGTTCGTCGCTAAAACCTTCCGCCTCATCGCTCTGGTGTTTTCCCGCCCGGCCCCGGCTGTTTCACTGCGCCCGTTCGTAGTTATCAGTTGTGTTGCAGAGGGGCCCACAGGGGCCCTTCTGTGTTTCCGGACCGGCCCGGGCGGCAGGGTGGCGTAAAGCGCTGGCCAACCCCCTGTCTTTCCTCCCAATCTAACCGCCCAACTGATTCCCATGTCCGCACCTACGAACCCATCCTCCCCCGCGTCCCCCGCCGCCCCGAAGAAGAAATCGAAACGCAAGCTCTTCATCCTGCTCGGGGTGGCCGGACTGGTCCTCGTCGCTCTCGTTGTTTTCGCGGCCACGCGCAAAAAGGAGACCGGCATCCCCGTGACCACGGAAAAGGCCGTGGTCAAGACCATCACCCACCTCGTCACCGCGACCGGCAAGGTCCAGCCCGAGGTCGAGGTCAAGATCTCCCCTGAGGTCGCCGGCGAACTCATCGAGATCCCCGTGATCGAGGGCCAGACGGTCAAGAAGGGCGACCTCCTCGTCCGCATCAAACCCGACTTCTATCAGGCGCAGCTGGAACAGCAGGAAGCCGCGCTCGCCTCCGCCAAGGCCGCCAGCGTGCTGAGCCAGGCCCGCCTGAACAAGGCTGAGCAGGACTTCAAGCAGGCCCAGGAACTCTACGGCAAGCAGCTCGTCTCTGACGCCGATTTCACCGCCGCCAAGACCAACATCGACGTGGCCAAGGCCGACTTCGACTCCTCGCTGGCGCAGATCCGCCGCACCGAGGGCTCCCTCAGCCAGGCCCGGGACTCGCTGGCCAAGACCACCATCTACTCGCCGATGGACGGCAGCATCAGCTCCCTGACCAGCGAGGTGGGCGAGCGCGTCGTCGGCACCGGTTCCTTTGCCGGCACCGAGATCATGCGCATCGCCGACCTGGCCAGCATGGAGGTCCGCGTGAAGGTCAACGAGAACGACATCATCAACGTCAAGGTCGGCGACCCGGCGGCCGTGCTGGTGGACGCCTTCCCCGGCCGCAAGTTCACCGGCGTGGTCGGCGAGATCAGCAGCTCCGCCATCACCTCCGGCGCCCAGTCCGCCGCCGCCTCCGCCTCGGACGAGGTCACCAACTTCCTGGTCAAAATCCGCGTCAAGGACCGCGACGTGAAGCTCCGCCCGGGCATGAGCGCCACGGTGGACATCGAGACCGAGACGGTGACGAACGTCGTGGCCGTGCCGATCCAGAGCGTCACGGTGCGCGCCGCCGGCGGCAAAACCGCCGAGGAACTCCAGGCCGCCAAGGCCAAGGAGGCGAAGGAACGCTCGGGCAACGACCTTGAGCTCGTCAATGAGAAGGAGGACGCCCGCCGCAATCGCGACAACCTCCAGCGCGTCGTCTTCATCAAGAGCGGCGACACCGTCAAGCAGCAGCTGGTGGAGACCGGCCTGGCCGACAACACCTCGATCGAGATCAAGAGCGGGATCAAGGCCGGCGACGAGGTCGTTTCCGGCAGCTATGCCGCCATCAGCCGCCGCCTCAAGGACGGCAGCAAGGTCATGATCGAGAAGCCCAAGAAAGAGGAGGCCGCCAAGTAAGGGCCGGGCGCGGACTTCGCTCCGCGCCATCCCCGCTACCGCGCCACCACCATGAGCTCCTCCACCGCACCCGCCGCCGCCATGTCGCGTGATTACCGCGCACCCGGCCCGGTGGTCATCGAGATCGAGAACGTCACCAAGCTCTACAAGATGGGCGAGGAGATCGTGCACGCCCTCCGGGGCGTCTCGCTGAACGTCCGGCGCAACGAATACCTCGCCGTCATGGGCCCGTCCGGCTCCGGCAAGTCGACCATGATGAACATGCTCGGCTGCCTCGACACCCCGACCACGGGCAAATACCACTTCACGGGCAAGGACGTCTCCAGCATGACCGACGACGAGCTGGCCGACATCCGCAACCGCGAGATCGGCTTCGTCTTCCAGACCTTCAACCTCCTGCCGCGTTCGACCACCCTGGCCAACGTCGAGCTGCCCCTCATCTACGCCGGCTATTCACCCTCCGTGCGCCGCGAGAAGGCGGTCAAGGCCCTGCATGATGTCGGCCTGGGCGAGCGCATGGGCCACAAGCCGAACGAACTCTCCGGCGGCCAGCGCCAGCGCGTGGCCATTGCCCGCGCCCTCGTCAACAACCCCTCCATCATCCTCGCGGACGAGCCGACCGGCAATCTCGACTCCCGCACCGGCGAGGAGATCATGCAGCTGCTCGAGGATCTTTATGCGCAGGGCAACACCATCATCGTGGTCACCCACGAGGAGGACATCGCCCGCCACGCCCGCCGCATCGTCCGTCTGCGCGACGGCCTGATCGAGTCCGACGTCCGCCAGCACTGAGCCTTTTCCGACACAACTGGGTCCGCCGCGAACGCCACAAGCCCACCCCGAACCTTCGCGTCCCATGCAACGTTTCTTCTACGAGTTCACTGAATCCTTCCGCATCGCGCTGACCCAGATCCGGGCCAACAAGATGCGCTCGGTGCTCACCGCCCTCGGGGTAATCATCGGCATCGTGGCCGTCACCCTCATGGGCACGGCCATCCGCGGCATCGACACCGGTTTCCAGAACAGCCTGGCCATGCTGGGCGACGACGTCGTCTACGTCCAGAAGTGGCCGTGGGGCGGGGTGGAGGACTGGTGGAACTACGCCAACCGGCCCAACGTGAAGCCGCGCGACGCCGAGGCGCTCAACCGGATCATCGCCGACACGCCCAACAGCCTGCTGGAGGTCGCCGTGCCGGTGGTCGCCCGCGGCGTGGCGATCAAGAAGGATGACGCCAAGGTGAGCTCCGTCTTCACCATCGGCACCACGGCGGATTACGCCCGCATCAGCGGCGCCGACTACAAGGAGGGCCGCCTGTTCAACGACACCGAGGCCAGCGCCGGCCGGCAGGTCGTCGTGCTCGGCTACGATGTCGCCGAGGCCCTCTTTCCCAACGGCTCCCCGCTGGAGCAGACGGTGCTCGTGGCCGGCCAGCCCTTCACGGTCATCGGGGTGTTTGCCAAGCAGGGCGAGTTCCTCGGCCTGTTCAGCTTCGACAACCAGGCCGTGGTGCCGCTCAACGCCTTCCAGAAATATTTCGGCACGCGTCGCGGCGCCGAGCTGCGGGTCAAGGTCAAGGACAAGACCCAGCTGGTGGCCGCCAAGGAGGAGCTGACCGGGGCCATGCGCCGCGTGCGGGGCCAGCTGCCGGGCGTGCGCGACAATTTCTCGCTCAATGAGCAGCAGGCGTTCAAGGCCCAGCTGGACCCGATCAAGTCCGGCATCGCGATGGCGGGCCTCTTCATCACCGGCCTTTCGCTTTTCGTCGGCGCCATCGGCATCATGAACATCACCTTCGTCAGCGTGAAGGAACGCACCAAGGAGATCGGCACCCGCAAGGCGCTGGGCGCCCGCCGCCGCAGCATCCTCATGCAGTTCCTGATCGAGGCCGTTTCCATCTGCCTCATCGGCGGCCTCGCGGGCATGGTCGTCGCCTTCCTCATGTTCATGGGCATCCGGTCGGCCGCGCCGAGCTTCCCGGTCGAATTCTCGCCGGATCTGGTCTTGGTCAGCATGCTGGTTTCCATTGTCACGGGCATCGTGTCGGGCTTCGCCCCGGCGTGGGGCGCCTCCCGCCTCGATCCCGTCGTCGCCCTCCGCTACGAATGAACTTCGCCGAAATCCTTCGCATGGCCCTGGGCTCGCTCGGGGTGAACAAGCTGCGCTCTTTCCTGACGATGTCGGGCATCACGATCGGCGTGTTCTCGGTCATCGGCGTCATGACGGCCGTGTCGGCGCTGCGCGGTTCCATCGAGACGGGGCTCAGCTTCCTCGGCTCGAACATGTTCCAGTTTTCGAAGTTTCCGGCCAACGGCGGGGGCGACGGCCCGCAGCGCCGCCGGATCGAGCTGCGCCGCGACATCACCCTCGACCAGGCGATGCGCTACCAGCGCCTGATGGAGGGCGTCAGCGACGTCATCTGCCTGAAGATTTTCGACCGCAACGGCATTGCCCAGGCCGTCTACGGCGGACGCAAGAGCACCCCGGGGCTCACCTTCGGCGGCACCAACGAGCATTTCCTGGCCGCCAACCAGTATGGCGTGGATGTCGGCCGCAACTTCACGGCGGACGACATCGAGCTGGCGCGCCCCGTCATCATCATCGGGCAGAGCATAGTGGCAAAACTCTTTCCGGCCGAGAACCCGCTCGGCAAGGTCATCAAGATCCGCGAGCGCACCTACACGGTCATCGGGATCTTTGCCACGAAGGGCAGCCAGTTCGGCCAGAACCAGGACGACATCGCGATGGTGCCGGTCACCCGCTTCCTGAACGACTTTGGCAGCGAGCGCGTGACCATCAACATCGCCACCCAGGCGCCCAGCCAGCTGGTCTACAACGAGACCATCGAGAAGGCCATCACGGCCATGCGCATCGTGCGCGGCCTGAAGCCCGAGGATGAGAACGACTTCGAGCTCTATTCCAACGATTCGCTCATCTCGGCGTTTGCCAAGATCGCCGACGTGATTGCCGCCGGCTCGTTCGTCATCAGCGGCATCGCGCTCCTGGCGGCCGGCGTCGGCATCATGAACATCATGCTGGTCAGCGTGACGGAGCGCACCAAGGAGATCGGCATCCGCAAGTCCATCGGCGCGCGGAAGAAGAACATCCTCTCCCAGTTCCTCATCGAGGCGGTCGCCATTTCGCTGGCGGGCGGCGTCATGGGCATCCTTTTCGGCATCGGCGTCGGCAACCTGGTGGCGGTCATGCTCAAGGCCTCCCTGGTCTTCCCGTGGGACTGGGCGGCCATCGGCCTGCTGGTCTGTTCGGGCATCGGCGTCGGCTTTGGCTTCTACCCGGCGTGGAAGGCCGCCTCCCTCGACCCGATCGAGGCCCTGCGTTACGAGTAAGCAGGCGGGAATGCCCGGGTAATTGCGGATTGCCCGTCGCGGGCCGCTCCGGCTTCATCGTCTCGTCTTGCAGCTGCACTTCAAGTTCAACCCCTCGTTGCAGCGCGTGCTGGAACCCGGCGACCGCCGGCTCTGGCTGTTGCGTTCCGTCGCGCTGCGCATCGAGCGGCAGGCCAATCCGCTGTGGCGGTTTGAAATCTACCACCGCCGGCTGTTCATCGGGTTGGCGGCGCTGGCCCTGGCCGGCTGGCTGGCGGCGGTCACGGCGCTGTTTTTCTGGCTCGACCGGCAGCCACACAACCAGGTCGGCTGGTTCGACCTCGCGGCGCCCTGGCGGTGGTCGGGCCTGCGGGCCAAGCGCGGCGACACCGCCGTGCTCGGGGCGCTCGATGCGATCAAGGCGGGTGATTATCCCACGGCCTTCTACAACCTGCGCGTCGGCCTCAGCCGCTCCCCGGGCAATGTCGAGGGCCGGCTGACGCTCGCCCGGCTGATGGCCGGCTACGAGCCGGCCCAGGCGGTGACCTTGATGGAGGAAGGCCTGAAGCATTCCGCCGCGGACCCCAGGTTTATCGCCGGGCTGCTTGGTTTCTACGGCGTGTTTCAGATTCAGTCGCACGGCCTGGAAGTGGTGGAAGGTCTGCTGCAGGCGGCCCCGGCCAGGCTGCTGCCGCCCGAGACGCGGTTGCTGCTTGAACGGGCCCGCGTCGGATTCCTCCTGCAACTCGGCCGTCAGGCCGAGGCCGCGGCGGCGTTTGCGGGTATCACCCCGCCGGCGGAAGCCGCCGGCCGCGCTGGCCTGGCCAGCCTGGAGCTGGAACTGTTGTTGCGCTCCGGGCGGACCGCGGAGGCCCGGGTGTTGCTGGATCGTTTGCTGGCCGCACCGACGGTCCAGCCGGGAACCTGGCGGCAGGCCGTCGAGGTGGCCGTGGCGCAGGGCGACGCCGATCTCCTCCTGAGTGCGGTGCGCCGGCTCAAGGCCGAGACCCCGGACAAGCCTGGCCCCTACCTGTTGGGCTTCCAGGCGTGGCACCGGATGAAACGCCCAAGCTATCGCGACGCGGCCGAGCAGGAATATTACCAGCTGTTCCGCGGCAGCGACGGCGCCCTGCAGGCGCTTGCGGCGCTGGCCGTGAACCTCGACCTGCCCGATGTCGTCGCCCGCGCCCAGCGCGTGGCGGCCGGGGCGCGGTTGAGCCAGTTTGCCTTCCAGGTGCATCAGACGGAACTGCACCTGCGCCGGGGCGAGATCGAAGCCGCCACCCGGCAGCTGCGCGCGTGGGAAAACAACATCGACACCCTGAAAACGTCCCAGCGATTTCATCCCGAGTTCATCAAGCGCCTGACGCGGGCCGCCTTTGCCGGCACGCCCGACCAGGTGGCCTTCCTGCTGGCCCATCTGGCCGCCGCCCGCGGCCAGGCCCAGGTGCCGGTCTACCAGCTCGCCGTCTCGGTGCTGCAAAAGGCCGGCAACCCGGCCGGCGCCGCCGAGGTGGCGCGGGGGGGGCTGCGGTTTTATCCGCGCAGCGAGCCGCTGCTCGTGGCGCAGAAGCAGCTGGCGGAAATCCTGGCGGCCACGGCGGCCGTGCCGGCGGACAAGACCTCCGAGACGCCGGCCGTCAGCCTGATCCTGCTGCCCGCGAATGCCGGCGAGGCCCGCCAGCAGCTGGACGCTTTGTTGCAGCAGGATGCGCTCGTCGGGGCGCGCGACCTGGCCCGGGCGATCCGCGCCCAGAAACCGGCGTGGCTGCCGGTGATCGAGACCGAGCTCACGGCCCGCGAGGTCGAGCTGGCCTATCTCACGCTCGACCAGATCGCCAGCCGCACCGCCGCGCGGGCCGCCCTGGATCGCCACCGGGGCGAGGCCGACGTGCTTCAGCTGGTCCAGGTCGTGCAGCGGCTGGCGGCGCGTGGCCGGGTCGACGAGGCCCGGCTGCTGGCGGAGGAGATCGGCGCGGCGCCCGCCGCCACGGTCCGCGTGCAGCAGGCGCTGCGGGCGCTGGATCTGGCCGATGATGTGGCTGCCGCTACCGGCACTCAGGCGGCGGCGTTGGCGGCGCTGGACCGGAGCATCCTGGCCCAGGAGTGGGCGCAGGCCGAGCGGCTGCTGAAATCCTTGCGGGACAAGCCGCCCGCCTGGCTCGCGGCCGGAGGGACGGAAGTGAAGGTGCGCGAGGTGCAGGTGCGCCTGGGCCTGGATCAGCGCCCGCTGGCGCAGGCTGCGCTCAAGGAGCTTGTGATCAAGGGCGGCGCGGCGCGCAGTGCCGCGTTCAAGCTGGTGCGCGACCTGCTGGCCCGGGACGAGCCGGAGCCGGCCCTGCTGCTGGCGCGCGAGATCGCGCGGTTGCTGCCGGATGATCCCGCGGCGACCCGGCTGGTCCGGGAGGCCGAGACGCCGCGGCCGGCGGGGCCGTGATCACTCCGCCGCGGGCGTGAACAGCAGGCTGTCCGTCTGGTAGGCGGGCAGCCTGAGCGTCTTCTCGTGCCGCAGGCCGATTTTTCTCAGGACATTTTGCGAACCGGCGTTGTCCGGCGCGGTGATCGCCACGATGCGCTTCAGGCCCAGCACGCCCCGCCCGTAGTCGAGCGTCGCGCGCGCGGCCTCGGTGGCGTAGCCCTGGCCGCTGAATTGCGGCAGGTAGGCGAACCCGACATCGACATCCTCCAGCGCCTCGCGCTTCAGCAGTCCGCACATGCCGATGGGCGTGCCCTCGTGCCGGAGGGAGACGTGAAACAGGCCGAAGCCGTGTTGTGCGTAGCTGGCCATCGGGCCGTTGATGATGTAGTCCCGGGCGCCTTCGAGGGTGCGGATGCCCTTGTCCCCGACAAAACGCAGGAACAGCGGGTCGTTCAGCAACTCGAGGATAAACGGCGCGTCCTCCGGCGTCAGCCGGCGCAGCGCCAGGCGGGCGGTTTCGAGGATTTTCATCGCAGCAGGGGAGCCCGGCCGGTCGCGGACCGGACCCGGGCGGTCAGCCGCGGCGGATCTCGGAACCCTTGAACCGGATGATGCAGCGGTAGACCTTCTTCAGGCGGCAGGCGATCTTGCCGGTCTTCAGGTCCACCGACTCCGGGATCTCGATGCGGTGCACGTCCACGACGGCATGGTAGCCGCGCTCGGAAAAGATGTCGATCAGCATGGCTAGCGCGAGCGGCTCGTCGAAGACGGCGTCCTCGCTGTTGATGTTGGCATGGCCGGAGAGGGCGTGCCGGGTGATGATGGGCATCATCTTCTTCTCGATGAGCGTGACGACCCGCTGGAAGACCTCGGGATGGTTCAGCTCGTAGCCGTCGAGCCGTTTCACGAGCTCCTGTCGCGCGTGGACGATGATCTCGCTGGCGAGCGGCAGCGTGCGCAGGCGGTCGTAGGTGCGCGGGTCGAGCTCGAGCGAGCTTTGGTATTCGAGCTCCTCGAGGATGTTCTGCTCGACCTCGGCGAAGGTCCCCTGGGCGTTGATCAGGTGGTAGTGGAAGACGTCCTTCAGCGAGAGCAGCGCGTCCCAGGTCTGCTCCTTGAACACGCGGTAGCGCCGGCGGGCGAGCTTCTCGTCGAAGTCGGTGACGCGCTCCTCGTGCAACACGCCGTGGCCGGAGCGGCGGACCTCCTCGTTGTGGATCTTGACCTCGCGGCCGCGCTTTAGCTGGCGGGCGACGCTCTCCTTCTCGTCGATGAAGAGGACCACGATCTGCATGACCGGCTGGCGGAAATGGATGGCGAGCGGCGTGCCGTAGAACTCGCGCCAGAGCTGGGTCATCTTCTCGTAGAGCATCTTCAGGCACTCGACCTGCACCTTGGTGCGGGGAAAGCCGTCGAGGATGACACCGTCGCGGTATTCGGGCTTGAGCAGGCGGCGCAGGAGGACGGCCAGCACCTCGCGATCGCCGATCATGTTGCCCGCGTCCTTGATCTTCTTCATCTCCGGCGTGTCGAGCAGGGAGCTCATCACGATCGGCGTGCAGGTCAGGCCGCGGGTCTTGGCGATGAAGGCGGTGTTGGTGCCCTTGCCGGCGCCGGGGGCGCCGCCGAGGAGGATGATCTCCTTGGGAAAGCGCAGGTGCTGCCGGCCGAAGTGGGCCTCGAGGTCGTCCCAGATGGGCTCGAAAATGATCCGGGCGTCCTTGATTTCCAGGTCGCCGTTGGCCGGATGCGCTGTGGTCGGTGCCGGGGCGGAAGGTTTCGGGGCTTCGCTCATGTCAGGGTGCGCGAAGCCTAGGGGGCGGCTTTCGCCCGAGGCGACAATATTTGATCCGGCCGGCGAGGATTTAGCCCGAAGGACTGATAAGGATTAAAAAGCCGGAGCCTGGGTGCCTTTCCGGGGCAGCACACGGGCCGGCGTCTCCATCTGGCCGCGGGTGACGCCGAGCTGGTTGATCAGCTTCAGCTCCCGCCAGAGCTCGGCCCCGCTGACCTGGCCGCCGAGCAGCTGCCGGTAGCGCTCGACGGTGCGCGTGACCTCGTCGGCCGGCTCGGTCAGGAACTCGACGCGGAAGCTGCGGGCCCCGAGCGCCATGAGCCGCGCGGCGTATTCCGCCCCGGTCTGGGCGCGGCTGTTGTAGACGGTGTTGCGGCAGCCGGCGTCGGCTTTGAGCGGGTGCTCGGCGCCGACGCGGTCGCGCAGCGCGACGCGGTGCGTGTCGCAGGGCCGGCCGCAGTCGCGGTAATCCTTGCCCGTGGAGAGGAACGCGCAGAACACGCAGTGCTCCATGTGAAACATCGGCATGTGCTGGTGCAGCGTGATGTCGAACCACGTGCCCGGCGCGTGCTGCAGCAGCGCCTCGAGCTGGCCGATGTTCAGGTCGTAGGAGGCCGTCACGCGCTCCAGCCCGTGATGGGTGATGAAATAATCCGCGGTGAGCGGGTTGGCGACGTTGAGGGAGAAATCCCCGCGCCGGCGCCGGCCGGCAAAGGCTTTCAGATGGTCATAATTGCGGACCAGGTAGCCGTCGGCCTCGCAGGAGAGCACCTGCTTGATGATCCAGTCCTCGCCGGGCTTGAACACGCGCGGCGCGGCCACCCAGATCGAGGCGGCGGGATCGGTGCCCTGCAAGCCACGGAAGCGGACGACGGTGTCGCGGTAGTGCTTCGGGTTCTCGAACTCGCAATAAAAGGTGCGCGCCCCGGCGGCCCAGGCGGCTTCCAGCTGGTGCGGTTCGCGGATGACCACGATCAGCTCGGCGTCGGCTGCGGCCGGCTGGGGTTGGAAGCGGGGCGGGGCGGATTTCTCCGCCAGCTGCCAGCGCAGGGGCGTGGCGCGCTGCGCCTCGAGCTCGGCGGCGATGCGCCGGCGCAGCTCATTGAGCTCCTTGACCGGCAGGATGACCTCGCCCTCAAGATGGTTCTGCAGCGTGCCGAGCCGGAACGGCGTGCCCCCGAGCCGGCCGAGCTGGTCGGTGAGGCGTTCGGTGGTGAGGGGTTGTTTCTCGGCGCGGGCCAGTGGCAGCGTGGACTCGGCCTTGGTCACGTGGCCCTGTTCGTCGCGGGCGAACAGCGTGAGTGGCGTGCCGGCGGCGCCGTGGACCTCGAGGTGAATCTCGCGCCGGAAACGGATCTGGTCGCCCTCGAAGGTCGCGCGCACGCGGCGGTCCAGCTCGGGATCGTTGGTCTTCCAGACCCGGTCGCCGACATGGACCCGGCCAAAGTCGATGTCGCCGCGGCCGAAGCGGAGCACCGTGTCGCCACCGCGCGCGTCGACATAGTATATCCGGCCACCCTGCTCCTTCTCGTCCGGCCGGCCGGCGTCGAACACGATGCCGTCGCCCGGCTTGGCGGGACCGGTGAGCCGCAGGGAGACGCTGTCGGGCCCGACCCATTTGACCTGGCCGAGATAGACACCGCGCTTGGTGCCGAAGCGGGCGTGCGCGAGTTCCTGGTTCTGGATGCCGCGGAACCAGCCGGTGTAGAGGCCGCGCGAGAAGCCCATCTCGAGGTCGTAGAGCGACTGGCGGCGCACGTCGTCCATCACGGCGCTTTCAGCGGCGGGTGCCGGGCCGAAGATCTCGGTCATCACCTTGTCCAGCGCCTGGCGGTAAACGCGGGTGATGCTGGCGACGTATTCCGGGCTCTTGAGCCGGCCCTCGATCTTGAGGGAGGCGACGCCGGCGCGCACCAGGTCGGGCAGGACGTCGAGGCCTGAGAGATCCTGCGGGCTGAGCAGATAGCGGCGGTCGCCCAGGTCCACCGTCTTGCCGTCGGACACGAGCTCGTAGGGCATGCGGCAGGCCTGGGCGCATTCCCCGCGGTTGGCGGAGCGGCCGCCGAGCGACTCGCTGGTCAGGCACTGGCCGGAATAGGCCACGCAGAGCGCGCCGTGCACGAAGACCTCGAGCGGCATGGTCGCGCCGGTGGCGAGCTGCGCGGCGCGCATGGCGGTGATCTCCTTGAGGGAATTCTCACGGGCGAGCACGACGAGGTTGGCGCCGAGTTCGCGGGCGAAGTCCACGCCGGCCGCGCTGGTCACGGTCATCTGCGTCGAGGTATGGATCGGGAAATCCGGCGACAGCGAGCGGATCAGCCGGCAGATGCCGATGTCCTGCACGATGGCGGCGTCGACGCCGGCGGTGATGATGGCCCGCAGGTAGTCGGCGGCCGCGGCGATCTCGTCGGCAAAGACCAGCGTGTTGAACGTCACGTAGCCGCGCACGCCGCGCCGGTGGAGGAATTCCATGAGCTTCGGCAGGTCGGCGACCGTGAAATTCTTGGCGCGCATGCGGGCGTTGAAGCGCTCGAGGCCGAAGTAGATGGCGTCGGCACCGTTCTCCACGGCGGCCCGGGCGCACTCCCAGTCGCCGGCCGGCGCGAGTAGCTCGGGCCGCACCGGGACAGGGCGCGGGGCGGGGGAGGTCTCGAGGGAGGGCGCGGTAGACATGGTCTTCAGACGGCGGTTTCGGCGGGGGGCGGCAGCGGGTGGACGTCCTTCGTGGCGGGCGTGGCCACGTGCGGCGCGGCGGCCCGGAGCTCAAAGGCCAGCAGCACCGTCAACCCGAAGAAACCCGCGGAAACGTAACCGAGCAAGGGCAGACCTGCGAGGTGCCCGGCGGCGTCCCGGGTGACGAAGAGGCCGGCCAGCATGCTGGAGCACCCGCTGGCGGCCTGTTGGAGCGCGGCGTTGACGCTCATGAAGCCGCCCCGGTAGCGCGCCTCCACTGCGTTGGTGACCATCGTCATGGCGGGGGCGAAGCGGCCCGACATCGTGACCATGAACAGCGCCATCATCAGGCTGGCGGTGACCACGGAGGACGGGCCGAGGCGGGTGATAAAGAAGACGACGATCACGGCGCCGGCCGACATGATGGCCAGCAGGCGCAGCCGGTCCATGTGGTCGCTCAGCCAGCCGATCAGCGGCGTGCTGAAGGCGGTGGCGATGCCGCCGACCGCGTAGGCGATGGGCAGCTGGAACGTCTCGTCGAGCCCGACGTTGGCGACGAAGGAAGGGGCGAGGAAAGGAATGATGACGCCGCCGGACATCACCAGCACGGTGCCGACGGCAAAGGCCCGGAGATGAACGCCGTGGGAGAGGATCGCCTTCATCTGGCGCAGGGGCTGGTGGCCTTTGACCGCCGTGAGAATGTGCGGCAGGGCGAACGAGGCGAGGATCACGTTGGCCGCCGCGCAACCGGCGAGGAGGAAGAAAGGCGCGTGCCAGCCAAACTTGCCCGCGAGGACGAGCCCCGCGGGCACGCCCAGCACGGAGGCCAGCGGAAAGGCGGCCATCACGAAACTCATGGCCCGGCCGCGCCGCGCGGGCGGGATCACGTCACCCACCATCGCCGTGACCATCGAGCCCGCCAGTCCGCCGAAGGCCCCGGCCGCGAGCCGGGCCGCGAGCAGGGTGTGGTGGGTGGGGGCCAGGCCGCAGGCCAGGGTCGCCAGCCCGAAACCCGCATACAGCACGATGAGGGAGCGCTTGCGGTCGAAGCGGTCGAGGAAGAATCCGCCGGCGAAGCCGCTGGCCGCGGCGGCGAGCCCGTAGGAGGCGACCAACTGCGTGAACTGGGCCGGGGAAATCTCGAACACCCGCATGAGTTGCCCGCCGAGCGGCATCATGATCATGAAGTCCAGGATGTGCGTAAACTGGACGGCGCAGAGCACGAGCAGCGTGGTGAGCTCGCGACCCTTGGTCAGTGCATGGTGCTGGACGGAGGCTGGCATGAAACGGTCAGGATTTCACGGAACGGGGGCCGGTGCAACTCAGCTTCCGGCCCCGAGGGTGGGCCGGAAGGGCGGGGTTGACTCGGCCGCGGCCGGCAGCGGGCCGACCACGGCCCGCGCGACCTCCGCGAAAAGCAGGGCTCCCTTGCCGAGGTGCCGCCGCCGGTGGCGGACGAGGGCAATGTCACGCGAAGGCTGCACGGGGCCGGTGAACTTGCGAAAAATCAAGCCCTCGGGATCGGTGGCGCTGCGGGCGCTTTTGGGCAGAACGGTGACTCCGAGACCCAGCGCCGTGAGCGACTTGGCCGTGGCCAGCTGGCCGCATCGGTGGCTGATGCGGGGCTCAAAATCATGGTCGCCGCAGAACCGCTGGATCTGGAGGGTCAGCGTGGAGGCCTCGCCGAGCAGGATAAACTGCTCGTCGCGCAGCGACTCGAAGGTGAGCTTTTCCGCCTGGGCGAGGCGGTGGCTGGCGCTCATCGCCACCCAGAGCGGCTCGCTGTAGAGTTTCTCGATGTGCAGCCGGGGCTCGTTGAACGGCAGTGATATCAAGGCCCAGTCGAGCTGACCGTCCAGGACGGCCTCGGCCAGCGGCCGTCGAAAGTCCTCCTGGGTTTGGATGTTGAGGAGGATCTCGCTGGCCCGGCAATAGGCCAGGATGGCGGGAAAGAAGAATGGGGCGACCGTGGGGATGGCTCCGACCACCACCTTGGGACCCTGGCCGGTGCTTTCCTTGAGTTCCTGCAGGGTCTGGTCGACGTCCCCCAGGATGCGGCGGGCGCCTTCCATCAAGGTTTTGCCTGCCTCGGTCAGGACGGCCTTGCGGCCCAGACGATGAAAGAGCTGCTGCCCGAACTCTTCCTCGAGGTTCAGGATTTGCTGGCTGAGGGAAGGTTGGGAGATGAAAGAGCGCTGAGCGGCTTTTGTAAAATTCCCTGTCTCAGCGACTGCCAAGAAGTAACGCAATTGATATAACTCCATAGGCAAATCAAATAGATAGAATAGAAACTAAGTATTTAGACTATTGCAAGCTATGTCGTATACTCCGTCCAGCACCAAGAAAGGTGCCCAAGACAAAACAACCAACCAACCAACCAAGTTTATGAACAACAACACTCTCCAGATCACCGTCGCAGCCATCGCCACCAGCGGTATCGCCCTCTTTGCCATCACCAACATCGCGGTCGCCGTCAGCTACGTCGCCGTGGCCATCCTGGTCGCTGTGGCGGCCGTGGATTACCGCCAAGGGCCGAAGAACTACGCTTCGCGCTAAGCCGCCAATTTAAGTCAGGTGCCAGTGTGTAACAGAGGCCGGGAGGCAACTCCCGGCCTCTTTTAATGTCTGCATCCGGCGCCGTCCGGCGCAGATTAGACAAAACCCCGGTCCCGTGACGCTCTTCAGGAAACAACCCCCGACGGATTGCATGGAGGCGACACATGATAACGGAACCTGGAAAGACTGGCTCGCAGCCCACGGCCCCAAGTTGCTGCTGTGCGCCCGCCAGTGGACCCGTTCGCTCGCCGATGCCGAGGACGTGGTGCAGGAAGCCTTTGTCCGTTATTGGCGCCACCAGCGGCACCTGCCGGGCGACCCGCAGGCCCTGCTTATCACGTCCATCCGCCGGGCCGCGCTGGATCACGCCCGCCGCCACGCCCGCCGGACGGCCCGCGAGGAAAAGGCCGACGGCGGCCTCGAGGAGCGTGACGGCACCTTCGAGCCCCAACCCGGGGAGGACGCCGATCGCCGGAACGAGATCGAGGTCGCGCTGCAACGCCTTCCGGCGGTCCAGCGAGAGGTGCTGGTCCTCAAGATCTGGAACGAACTTACCTTCGAGCAAATCGGCGAGACGCTCGAGATCCCGGCCAACACCGCCGCCTCGCGTTACCGTTACGCGCTCGCCGCGCTCCGCAAGGAATTGAAGCCCGCCTGCCATGGATGAATCACTCCAGGAACTCGAAAACGAACTGAAGAAGCTGCAGCCGCGCCGCGCACCGGCGCGCTGGCTGAACCAGATCAACCGCGAACTGGCCGCCGAGCTGCCGGCCCCGGCGCGCCCGCGCTACGCCACCGCGACGAATCTCGGCTCGTGGAAATGGCTCGGCTGGCGCACCGTCGGCCTGGCCGCGGCACTGGCGCTTGTGGCCACGGTCGGGCTCGTCAGCCTCCGCCGTCCCGTTCCGGCCGACGCGCCGGCCGGCCTGGCCGCGGTCCCCACGCCGGCGGCGCCCGCCGCGGAGCCGCTCTATGAGCCGGTGGCGGCCAGCAATGTGCTTTACGACCTGAAGGACGAGGGCGAGGTCAAGCTCGCCGGCGACGCCTCCGCCCGCCAGGTCCGCGCGCGTTATGTGGACACCTATACCTGGAAGAACCCGCGCAACAACGCCTCGATCAAGTGGACCGTGCCGCGCGACGAGATCCGCGTCGTGCCGGCCAGCTACAATCCGAACTGATTTTCCCGCAGAAACCCAACCTCATCCCCTATGAAATCATCCCGCCAATACCTGCTGCCGGCCCTGGCCGTGCTCAGCCTCGCGCCCGCCGCCTGGGCCCAGAAGGAAGTCACCATCCGCCGCCTCGACAAGGACGACCCGCACCAGGGCATGGTGATCCACCAGAACGACGACCGCATGGAAAAGGAAAAGGTCACTTTCCTCGGCGTGGAGACGGCACCGGTCAGCCGCACGCTCGCCGCCCAGCTCGGGCTCGGGCGCGACACCGGCCTCGTGGTCGTCCGCATCTCGGAAAAAAGCCCGGCGGCCGAAATCCTCAAGGAGGACGACGTGCTCACCCGGCTCGACGACCAGATTCTCGTCAACCAGCAGCAGTTCGGCGTGCTGGTGCGGAGCAAGAAGGAAGGCGACGAGGTCAAGCTGACCGTGGTGCGGAGCGGCAAGGAAACGACCGTCAAGGCGAAGCTCGCCACCCACGAGGTGCCGCGGATGGCGGCGGCCTTTTCCTTCCCGGGCGCTCCGGGCGGCATGACCTGGAGCATGGGGGCGCTGCCGGAGGGTCTCGCCCGCCTGCGCCAGCTGCCCGGCATGGACGACGATGACGCGAAGGACGTCCTGCGCATGATCGGCCGCGAGCACCGCAATTTCATGGCCACCCCGGGGGTGCGCATTTTCCGGCGCGGCGGCAAGGGCTCCACGATCCTCGATCTGCCCAACAGCAACATTTCCTATTCCGACGACGACGGGTCCATCGAGATCAAGGCGGATGAAGGCAAGCGCCAGCTCACCGTGAAGGACGCCCAGGGCAAGGTGACCTTCCAGGGCCCCATCAACACCGAGGAAGAGCGCAAGAAGCTGCCGCCCGAGGTGGTCAAGCAGCTGGAGAAGCTGGACAACGACACGATCAGCTTCGAGGCCGGCGAGAAGTTCGAGCACGAGGTGCTGCCGCTGCCCTCTGAGCCGGCCAAGACCAAGATCCGTCGCGAACTCGACCGCCCGGCCCGGCCGGCATTACGTCCCCTGTAAACAATCAAGGCGCGGCTCAGAGCCGCGCCGGTGTGTGCAAGCAATGCTCCGGGGTGACGTGCAAACGTCGCCCCGGTTTGCTTCAGGCCGCCTTGATCTGGTCCGGCGCCGGGCGCTTCAGGATGGCGGCGATGATGAGCGACAGGATCAGGCCGAAGATGACGACAAAGATGGGGGTCATGATCGCCTGGGCGACCGGGCTCATCATGGTCCGGGTCATCTTCTCCATCTGTTCCATCTGGGCATCACCGATGCCGGCGGCTTCCCATTTCGGGCGGATCAAGGCCAGCTGGTAGTCGGCGAACTCGGTGTTCACGAACTTGAAATGGATGAAGGAGTAGACCGAGCTCATCAGGCCCGAGTAGAGCGAGATCAGCGTGCCCGAGCCGACGCCGCGGCCGTAGCTCAGGCCCTTTTCGGGCGCCTCGTCCCGCACGGCCTTGATGCCGAGCCAGAGCACGGCGAACATGATGACAAAACCGAGCCACTGGAAATACTGACCGGTCGCCAGTTTCTCCGTCTGGAAGCCCGTGAAATACAGCAGCAGGTTCAGGAGCGCCCCGCAGATGGTCAGGGTGAGTGCATAGATGAATTTTGTGCTCATGGCCGGACCTTGGGCCTTGGCCGCAAAAAGCTCAATGGCGATGTGACGGGCGGCCGGCCGCCCGGATGAGCGGTTTTATCGGTTGTCGCCGTCCAGCACGCGCCCGAGCCCGCCGAGGAGCGAACCTTCCTCGCGGCCGCCGCGGCCGGTCTTGGGCGCCGCGGCCACGATGCGTCCGGCCAGGCGGGAGAAGGGCAGGGATTGCAGCCAGATCTTGCCGGGGCCCCGCAGCGTGGCGAAGAACAGGCCCTCGCCGCCGAACAGCGCCGTCTTGATGCCGCCGACGAGCTGGATGTCGTAATCCACGCTCGGCTGGAAGCCGACGATGCAGCCCGTGTCCACGCGCAGCGTCTCGCCCGGGGCGAGCGTGCGCTCCAGCAGGGTGCCGCCGGCGTGGATGAAGGCCCAGCCGTCGCCGGTGAGGCGCTGCATGATGAAGCCCTCGCCGCCGAAGAGACCGGCGCCGAGACGCTTTTGGAAGGCGATGCTGATGCTCACGCCCTTGGCGGCGCAGAGGAAGGAGTCCTTCTGGGTGATGAGTTCGCCGCCGAGGTCAGCGAGGTGGATCGGGATGATCTTGCCGGGGTAGGGCGCACCAAAGGCCACCTTCTTTTTGCCGGCGCCCTGGTTCATGAACACGGTCATGAAAAGGGACTCGCCGGTGAGCAGGCGTTTGCCCGCACCGAGCAGGGCGCCCATGAAACCGGAATTCTGCTGCGAGCCGTCGCCGAAGATCGTCTCCATGCCGATGCCGTCGTCCATATACATCATGCCGCCGGCCTCGGCGACGACGGCTTCCTGCGGGTCGAGCTCCACCTCGACGAACTGCATGTCGTCACCGTGGATCTTGTAGTCTACTTCGTGCATTGGGTTCATAGGTGGAAAAAATTACGGCCGCATCATCGCAGGATGCGGGGTGAAATTCATCAAGAATCTGCCGGCAGGAGTGTAACGATGGTCGCACCCCAGCCGCCGGAGGTCTCGTCGCCCTGGGCGAAACCGTGCACGGCGCGCGAGCGGCGCAGGTGCGCATGCACGGTCGCGCGCAGCGTGCCGCGGCCCTTGCCGTGCACCACCCGGATGCGGTGGATGCGGCGCAAGCGGCACTCGGCAAAATAGTCGTCCAGCAGGCGGGTCACCTCGTTCGGACGGAAAGCATGGAGATCAAGCTCCCCGGTGATCGGGAGGGCGATGGGCTCGTTCGGGTCGTCCGCGGACACGGTCACAGGCTTGCAGCGGTTCAGGGGCAGGCGACAAAAAACCCGCCCCTGGCGGGGCGGGTTTTTGACACACACACACTAGCAAAGAACACACTAACCACTAAAGTTTCAGGATTTCGCGACGCGGACGGCGTTCAGCGGCCGGGCCGTCTGCGCGACCTGCGTCTTGAGCGCAGGGAGTTCGACGGCGACGCTCACCGGGACGCCGGCCAGGGCGCGGAGGGCTTCCAGGCTCGCGTTGATGTATTGCTCGGCTTCCGCGTAGCGCTCGGTTTCCACCACGTAGGTAGGCAGATTGACGATGTCGGAAGCGCTCTGGTTGTCAGCGGCACTGGCACCAGTGGCGAGCACCGCGAGGAGAACGAAGGAAAGGAGAGAATTCTTTTTCATGATGAATGGCTTGTTGCCCTACATACACGCAAGCGATGTGCCAAGTTACAGGTGGAGTTGTAAGTGCATGGAAAACAGATAATAGAAATATTCTTCGTGATTTTCCCCGTCGTGCGCGGCGCGCGGCAGGCACGAAGTTGAAATCCGCGGTTCCCGCGAATGGGACAAAACGGGGTCATGCATGACCATGACTTCCTTCCGGACGCCCGCGCTCGCGCTGCGGGTGTCGTGCGGTCTCAATTTTCCCCACACCCCGCGTCACTCATGCTCAAACTTGATCACATCACGAAGCGTTATGGCACGCTCACCGCGCTCGATGACGTCTCGCTCGAGATCGCCCCGGGCGAATTCTTCGGCCTGCTCGGCCCCAACGGCGCGGGCAAGTCCACGCTCATGTCGCTCGTCGCCGGGTTGCGCGCACCCGAGTCCGGCCGCATCACGCTCGACGGCAAACCGGTCACGGCGGCCGATCCCTCCACACGGTCCTCGCTCGGGCTCGTGCCGCAATCCATCGCGCTTTACGAGGATCTGAGCGCCGAGCAGAACCTGCGCATCTTCGGCGAGCTCTACGGCCTGCGCGGTGCGGACCTGCGCGCCCGGATCGACGAGGCGCTCGCGGCGGTGCAACTGGCGGACCGCCGGCGCGACCAGGTGAAGACCTTCTCGGGCGGCATGCAGCGCCGGCTCAACCTCGTGGCGGCGCTGCTGCACCGGCCGAAGCTGCTGCTCTGCGACGAGCCGACGGTCGGCGTCGATCCGCAGTCGCGCAACGCCATCTTCGACTTCCTCGAGGCCCGGGTGCGCGACGGCCTGACGGTGATCTATTCCACCCACTACATGGAGGAGGCCACGCGCCTCTGCTCGCGCATCGGGATCATTGATCATGGCAAGATCCACGCCCTCGGCACGCTGGACGAGCTGCTGGCGCGTCTGCCCTTCAGCGATGAGATCAGTTTTCCCGCGACGGCCGCGACGGCGCAGCTGGCCGCGGACCTTGCCGCGCATGGGGCGGTCGCCACGGACGGCGGCACCCACCGGTTTCATCCCGCGCCCGGATTCAAAACCTCCGCCTTCTATGCACTGGCCGAGGCGCAACAGCTCTCCGCCCGCATGTTTGTCACCGAGCGGCCCACGCTGGAGGCCGTTTTCCTCCACCTCACCGGCCGCACCCTCCGCGAATAAGGACCACCATGAACATCATCCTCACGCTCCTCCGCAAGGACTTCGCCAATTTCTTCCGCGACAAGGCCGCCGTCAGCCTCACCTTCCTGGTGCCGGTCGCGCTCATCTACATCTTCGGGCAGGTTTTCGGGTTGAATCGCAAGGACACCGGCCCGACGGGCATCCGGCTGGCGGTGGTGAACCAGAGCGAAAATCCCGCCGCCCGGAAGCTCGTGGACGCACTGAAGGCCGAGAAATCCTTCCGCGTGCTCACGCACCGCGTCAACCCGGACAAATCCGAGCGCCCGCTCACCGAGGAGGACCTGCGGCCGATGATCCGCGACCGGGAGTTCCGCTTCGCGCTCATCATACCCCGCGACGTGATTGCGGCCAAGGGCTTCGGGCTGCATCTGAAGATCCTCTCCGACCCACGCAACGAGATCGAAACGCAGACGGTCAATGGCCTCCTGCAGAAGGCGATCTTCGCCAACGTGCCGCAGCTGCTCGGCCAGTCGCTGCAGACGAGCGCCAGACAATACCTGGGCAATCCGCGCCTCGACCAGTTCAACGGCGACCTGGCCGTCGCGGTGACGAAGGCGTTTGGCGGCGACGTGGAGGAGACCAAGCAGGCGCTCGCGGACGGGGATTTTGGCCTGAGCGCGATCGGCGGGGCCAACGCGCCGGGACAAAAGGCAGCCTCGGCCGATTTTTTCTCCAAGGTGGTAAAGATCGAGAGCGAGCAGGTGGTCGGCCGGGAGGTGAAGAGCCCCGAGGCCACGCGCGTGGTCGGCGGCTGGGCGATGATGTTCCTGATGTTTGCGCTCAGCCACTCGGCGGCGGCGTTTTTCGACGAGAAGAAGGCCGGGCTGTTCCAGCGGCTGCTCTCGGCGCCGGTCAGCCGGGCGCACATCCTGTGGAGCCGATTTCTCTACGGCGTGCTCCTCGGCCTGGTGCAGCTCACGGCCCTCTTCTTTGCCGGGCGCCTCCTGTATGGCATCGATGTGCTGGGCAACTTCGGCAACCTCGTCGTCATCTGCACGGCGGCGGCGGCGGCCTGCACGGCCTTCGGCATGCTGCTGGCGGCCCTTTCGCCGACGGCCGCGGCGGCCAACGGGCTCGCCACCTTCCTGGTGCTGACGATGAGCGCGACCGGCGGCGCCTGGTTCCCCGTCAGCTTCATGCCGGAGTTCATGCAGACCATCGCCCGGTTCACCCTGGTTTACTGGTCGATGGAGGGTTTCTCGCAGGTGCTCTGGGCGGGCGAGTCGTTCCGGCAGATCCTGCCGACCGTCGGCGTGCTGCTGGGCATCACGGCCGGCGTGATGACGGTCGCGGTGTGGCGGTTCAACCGCGGGCCGATCTTCGATTAATCGGTGGCCGTCGGCGGTGCCGGCTTTTCAGGCGCGGCCGGCGCAGGGCCGGTGGGCAGGCCCGGGCGGGCGGGCGGATGTGTGGGGAATTTGCTGGGCGGAGGCTCCTCCTCCATCGCCCGGCGCACCTCCGCCTCGACGCCGCTCGCAGCCTTCTTGAACTCGCGGACGGACTTGCCGAGGCCGCGCGCCAGCTCAGGCAGCCGGTTGGCGCCAAAAAGCAGCAGGACGATGAACATTATCATCATCAACTCGGGGCCGCCGATGCCCTCGATGAATGCCAGCGAAAGTGTCATGGGGGGATTTGACGGATTCGGCCGGGAAAAGTAACGGAAAAAAGCCGCTTATTTCACGATCTCGTAGCGGCCCACCATGCCGGCCTTCACGTGGTCGTTTACATGGCAGTGGTAGAGCCAGATCCCGGGGTTGTCGGCGCGCATGTCGGCCACCTTCATGCTGGCAGGCAGGAGCTCGATCACGTCGGTGCGCCGGCCCTCGTGCAGCACGGTGTTGCCGTGCCAGTGCGGGGTGTGCAGGTCGGTGTTGTCCCCCAGGGCGACCAGATACCAGCGGACGCGTTCGCCGAGCTTCATGCGCAACATGGGCAGGTTGCCGAAGATATAGCCGTTGATGCTGTGAAACCGGTTGGCGGCGGAGCTGCCGCCAGGCGCGAGCAGGGCTGCATTCCGCGGTGCGAAGCGGCTCTGGCTCTCGTCGAAGTTCATGAAGAGCGTGATGAACTCCCGGTCGACGTCCCGGGGTGACCCGTCGGGCCGGGTCTCGCCATGGCGTGTGACGATCAGGGCGCCCACCAGCCCCGTGTTCACATCCTTCGGGCTGTGCACGTGCGCATGATAAAGCCACACGAGCGAACTGGCGTCCTCCGGGCCCGGGCCGGAGCGGGTGGGGACCTGCCAGCGGTAGGTGTAGGTGTCGCTGGGGGCGATGGCCTCGTCGTCCTTGTCGGAGCCGGAGGTGCCGTCGGGATAGCCGGCCCCCTCGTAGGGTTTCAGGTAATGCACGCCGTGCGCGTGCAGGCTGACGGGGAAGGAAGTGTTGTTCTTGAGCGTGACCTCGATGCGATCGCCGACCTCGGCGCGGATGATGGGGCCGAGGATACCGGCATGCTCCCAGGTGGGGTCCCGCGGTTTGAGTTGAGTGAAGGTCTCGTCGGTGTATTCGCGGAACACCGCCTTCTTGAAAACGGGCGGACGGGCATCGGCGCCGCGCTTGAGCCACGGCGAGTCATCGCCGCAGCATTCTAGGCTTAAAACCACGTTGCCCGCCGGCGCGTAGTTCCAGTCCACTTCGTCGGCGGCGACATAGTGGATCCGCGTCTCGCCGGTGAGCGGCTCGGCGGTCTCGGCGGTCTCGGCGGCAAAGGCGGCGAGTCCCAAAGTCAGGCCGACCGCGCTGGCGCGGCACAAGTTCATCCAATCGTGATCTCGACGTAGAACTTCTGGGTCTGGCCCGGGGCGACGGAATGGAGGCCGATCTTCGTCTCGGGGGCGTTGGGCGGTCCCATCCACGGCTCGACGCAGTAGTAAGGCGCCTTGTCGTCCGCAGTCCAGGTGACGACGGCGAGATCCTGGGCCGGGCTGTTGGCCATGCCGCTGCGGAAGTGCAGGCGGTTGCCGGTCGGCACCTCGGTGACGGCGAAGACCTCGCGACGCAGGCCGGTGTGGATGGTGTCGATCAGGTTGGGGTTGGCGAGGGTCTCGCGCGGCCCGACCTTGGTGAAGGGCACCAGCCCGCCGCGCTCGTCGCGCTGGTAGAACTTGGTCGCGGTGGTCTCGAGCAGGTAATCCTGCCGGTAGCGGCCCGGGCTCCACGGCAGGGTGAAATAGAAGTGATGGCCGGCGGACCAGGGCATCGGCTTGCTGCCGAGGTTGGTCAGCTGCAACTCGACGAACAAGCCGCGGGGATCGAAGCGGTAGCTGACGACAAACTCGTAGTCGTAGGGGTAGGCCGCCTTGGCCGCCTCGTCGGGCACGAACTGGGCGGAGAAGCCGCCCTCATCGAGGCGGATGGTGCGGAACTTGCCCTGGCGGGCGAGGCCGTGCATCGGCATCGGCCGGCGCACGCCGTCCTCGGCGCGCCACTGGTGGATTTCACCCTGGTCGTAGGTGCGGCCGTTGAACGGGAAAAGGATCGGGTTGCCGCCGCGGACGCTGCCGATGTTGTCGAGATTCTCCACCTCGGGCCAGTAGACGATGTCGCGGATGCTGCCGTCCCCGAGCGTGACGTTCCAGTTCATGAGCCGCGCCCCTTTTTCGGGCAGGGCCAGAAAGGACGAGGCGCCAACCTGCCACTTGAAGATCGTGTGCCCGAGATACGGGATGCGTTCCATGGGTAACTTGGTAAACCGAAATGACCGCAGCGTTCCAATACAAAGTCAGTTAAATTATACGCCGCCGGGATGCCGCGCCCGGAACAGCGCGGATTTTGAAAGAAGGAGCCGGATTATAAGTTGGCGGCGCTTGCCTGCCGGGATGAGGGGCGTAAGCTGTGCGCCTGATGTTCAAACGAACAGGCATGCTGATGATGCTTCTCCTCGGTGGCTTGGCCGGTCAAACGGCCGAACCGACCGCGGCGGCGCTTGGCGCGGTCGCACCGGCCAAAAAGACGCTGGTTTATGTGATTCCGGTGAAGGAGCAGATCAACAGCCCGACCCTTTACATCCTCCGGCGCGGTCTGAAGGAGGCGATCGAGCAGAAGGCGGATGTGGTTTTGCTGGATATGAACACCCCCGGCGGGGCGCTGGACGTGACCTTTGAGATCATGGAGGCGTTGGAAAAGTTCCCCGGGCAGAAGCTTACCTTCATTGACCGTGAGGCGATGTCGGCCGGGGCATTCATCTCTGCAGTGACCGACGAGATCTATTTTGTGCCCAACGGGGTCATCGGCGCGGCGGCGCCCGTGTTGTCCACCGGCGGCGAGATCGACAAGTCGATGAAACAGAAGATCGTCAGCTATCTCCGCGCGCGGATGCGGGCCACCTCCGAGGGCAAGGGTTATCGTGGCCAGGTCATCTCGGCGATGATCGACGAGGATTATGAACTTAAGATCGGGGAAAAGGTGCTGAAGCCCAAAGGCGAATTGCTCTCGCTCACCGCCTCCGAGGCCCTGGAAAAATATGGCGAGCCGCCCCAGGCGCTGCTCGGCGCCGGCAAGGCGGCCGACATTTCCGCGCTGCTGGCCGGCAAATACGGGGCGAACAATTACGAGATCAGGAATTTTGAGGTCACATGGTCCGAATCACTGGCGAAATACCTCACGGCGCTCTCGCCGGTCCTGATGGGCCTCGGGTTGCTGGCGCTCTTCATTGAATTCAAGACCCCGGGCTTCGGCTGGCCCGGCACCATCGGTATCCTGCTCTTGGCGCTGGTTTTTCTTGGGAACTACGTCGCGGGACTGTCGGGTCATGAGCCGGCCCTGCTTTTTGTGATCGGCGCCGCGCTGGTGGCGGCCGAGCTGATCTTCTTCCCGGGCCTCGTGGTGGTGGCGCTGACCGGTGTGGTCTTCATGCTCGGGTCGCTGGTCTGGGCGGGGGCCGACTACTGGCCGAACCAGCCCATGACGGTCAATTTCTCCGGAGAAATGCTGATGCAACCCGTGGTCAATCTCGCCCTGGCGCTGGTTATCGCCATCGGCTTTTTCTCGGTCCTGTTGAAATACCTCCCCAAGACCGGGCTATACCAGCATCTGGCCGTGCAAGGTGCTTCCACGGTCCCGGCGCAAACAGCCGGCGTTGGCCCGCAGGCCGCCGGCACGATCGCCGGGCTGACCGGGCGGCAGGGCATCGCCGTGACCGGCCTGTTTCCCAGCGGCGAGGTGGAGGTGGACGGCCGGCGCTACCAGGCAAAGGTCGATCTGGGTTTCGTGGAGGCCAAATCCGTGATCGTGGTCACCGGCCACACGGATTTCGGCCTGACCGTGGAAAAGGTGCACCAATCATGACCGCGATCATCATCCTGTTCCTGGCGGGCATCCTCCTGCTGGCCATCGAGGTTTTTGTCCCGGGCATGATCGTGGGCATCATCGGCGCGCTGTCCATCCTCGCCGGGGTGGTGACCGCCTTCAACCTCTACGGCTCCGGCGGCGGCATGATCGCGCTGCTGTGCGGCGGCGTGCTGCTGGGCGTGACGCTTTACATCGAGTTTGTGTTGCTGCCCAAGACCAAACTGGCCAAGGCGCTCTCGATGCAGGCCACGGTGGAGGGCACCAGTCAGCCGGCCGTGGCCGATCTCTCGGCGGTGCTCAACCAGCAGGGTGAGACCGTCACGCCGCTGGCCCCGAGCGGCTACGTCACCGTGCAGGGCCGGCGCTACGAGGCCTTCTCGCAGTCCGGCTACCTGGCCAAGGGCGTGACCGTGCGGGTCACCGGCCTCGACAATTTCCGTCTAATCGTAACCCAAAACCAAACCTCCTCATGAATGGCTTGTTCATCACCGCAGTAGTCATCGGCGGCATCATCGTCCTGTTTTTCGCCGGGCTCGTCTTCAGCCTGGTCGGCGCCTGGGTCCGGGCGCTGTTCAACGGCGCCCCGGTCTCCATCTCGAAGCTCATCGCGATGAAGCTCGCCAGCATCCCCTACGGCCTCGTGGTCGATGCCCGCATCACCGCGGTGCGCGCCGGCATCGAGCTGAGCGCCGACCAGATCGCCTCGCACTTCCAGGCGGGCGGCAACGTGGTCCCGACCGTGCAGGCGCTCATCGCCGCGCAGAAGGCGGGCATCGAGTTGAACTGGGACCGCGCCTGTGCCATCGACCTCGCGACCAAGGGCTCGGGCAAGAGCGTCGTCGAGGCCGTCCGCACCTCGGTCGACCCGAAGGTCATCGACTGCCCCAACCCCGAGGGCGGGCGCACCACCATCGATGGCGTGGCCAAGGACGGCATCCAGGTGAAGGTGAAGGCGCGCGTCACCGTGCGCACCAACCTCGCCCGCTTCGTCGGTGGCGCCAAGGAGGAGACGATCATCGCCCGCGTGGGCGAGGGCATCGTGACCACCATCGGCGCGGCCGAAACCTACAAGGTCGTGCTCGAGAACCCGGACAGCATTTCCAAGACCGTGCTCGCGCGCGGCCTCGACGTCGGCACGGCGTATGAGATCCTCTCCATCGACATCGCTGACGTGGACGTCGGCGAGAACGTCGGCGCCAAGCTGCAGGAGTCGCAGGCCGAGGCCAACAAGAACATGGCCCAGGCGCAGGCGGAAATCCGCCGCGCGGCCGCCGTGGCGCTCGAGCAGGAAATGAAGGCCAAGGTGCAGGAGATGCAGGCCGAGGTCGTGCGCGCGCAGGCCGAGGTGCCGCGGGCCATGGCCGAGGCTTTCCGTCAGGGCAAGCTGGGCGTCATGGACTACTACAAGATGGAAAACATCCAGTCCGACACGGCGATGCGCGGCTCGATCGCGCATCCCGAGGGGAAGAAGTAACCCCGCGGCCCGCGCCCTCCCATGGACTGGGTATTCGATCATCTGCAATTCATCATCGCCGCCGCCGGCGCGGTCGCCTGGTGGCTGAACCAACGCCGGCCGGGCCAGGCGGAGGGCGACGAGACGGTAACGCCGTCCGAAACGACGTTCGACGATCCGGAGCTGGCCGAGCGCACCCGCAAGATCCGCGAGGAAATCCAGCGCAAGATCGCCGAGCGGGCCCGCGGTTATCCGAGCGAGCAGCCGACGCTGCCGCTCGACCAGCCGGACGAGCCGCCCTTGGTGCGCGAGGTCGTGGTCACGCCGACTCCGCCGCCGCGGCGGGGGCTGACGGCCTTCGAGGCCCAGCGCCAGGCGGAGATCCTTGAGGAGCAGGCGTCGCTGGCCGAGCGACTGCAGGAGGCGGAGCAGATGAAGCTCGCGGCCCAGAAACGGGCGCGCTACGAGGCGGCCACGGCCGATCAAACGACGGTGGCGCGGTCACTTTCCCGTTCCACCGTATTGGATGATCTGCGCGATCCCGCAGCGTTGCGGCGGGCATTCATCCTGCGCGAGGTGCTCGGGCCGCCGGTGGCCCTGCGCCGTTAAAATCAAAAGGCCGGCTCGCGCCGGCCTTTTTTGTCAGTCGAGGGCGAAGCGGCCGTAGCCGTCGAGCGGCACGGGGTAATTCCGCCCGTTGACCTCCATGCGGAGGTTTTTGCCGGCCTCGACCGTAATGAGGAGCTTGCCCTGCTTTTTGATGGGCTTGGTTTCGCCCCGGGCGAGGGCGCCGTTGAAGAGCACGGCGCCGTCCAGGTCCTGCACGACCTTGACGCGGGTAGCCTCGATGGCCGTGAGCGTGAGGGTCTGCGCCGCCTCGGCCTGCACGGTGGCCGCCGGGCCTTGGGTGGCGGCCGCCGACTTGGCCGGCGAGCGGGTGAAGAGGACGTTGATCAGAAGGATGATGACGATGATCGCGAGGAGCGCGCCGCCGCCGAGCAGGGCGAACTTGAGCATCACGGCCTGGTCCTGGGCGGAACGGCCGCCGGCGGGCGCGGCCTCGCCGGTCTCGGTCTTGGCCGCGGGTTCATTGAAGTCCACGCGACCAAAGACTTCGCGGTTTTCGCGCCGGGCGGGCTTGCGCTCGCGACCGCCGAGTGCGTCGAAATCATTGACGATCCGCTCGGGATCGATGTCCAGGAAACGCGCGTAGGAGCGCAGAAAACCGCGGACGTAGAGCGGGGGCAGGTCGACGTCGAAAGAGTTGGCCTCGAACTTCTGCAGGTAGTCGCCACGGATCTTGGTGGTTTCCGCGGCCTCACGGATGGAGACGCCCTTGCGCTTGCGCGCCTCCTCGAGCCTTTCGCCGATGGTCTGCATGGTAATTGGTTAAGTGGGTTTGACGGGGTTTTGAAAGTCTAATCGCGACTCAGGGCTGGTAAGTGTCGAGATCGACCAGAATTTCACGCGGGGACGAGCCGTTCTCCGGGCCGACGATGCCCTTGTCCTCCATCAGGTCCATGATGCGGGCGGCGCGGTTATAGCCGATGCGCAGGCGGCGCTGCATCATCGAGGTGGAGGCGCGCTTGGTGGACTTAAGAACGTCGAGCGCCTGCTGGAACAGCGCGCCATCGTCGCCCATCTCGCCGTCCTCGTCCTCGCCGCCTTCCTCGCCCTCCTCGTCCTCCTTGGCCGCGCGGTCGATCTGCTGCTGGACGGACTGGTCGTATTGCGGCGGGCCGTTGCGCTTGAGGAACTCGACGATGCTGGAGACCTCCTCGTCGGCCACGAAGGCGCCCTGGGCGCGGACGAGCTTGGAGGTGCCGGGAGGCGAGAAAAGCATGTCACCGCGACCAATCAGCGTGTCGGCGCCCTTGCCGTCGAGGATGGTGCGGGAATCGACCTGCGAGGCGACCTGGAAGGCGATGCGCGAGGGCAGGTTGGCCTTGATGACGCCGGTGATGACGTTCACCGACGGGCGCTGGGTGGCGATGATGAGGTGGATGCCGGCGGCGCGCGCCAGCTGGGCGAGGCGGGCGATGGAGGTCTCGATCTCGGCGGGCGCGACCATCATGAGGTCGGCGAGCTCGTCGACGATCGCGATGATGTAGGGCAGGCGGTCCGGAATCTCGATCTCCTCCACGACGCCGTCGAGCTCGGCCTGCTGCTCGGGCGGCAGGGGATCGGGCTTCTCCTTTTTGCGGTTGTTGAAGCCGGTGATGTTGCGGACGTTGACCTTGGCGAAGACCTGGTAGCGGCGCTCCATCTCCTTGAGGAGGATCTTCAGCGCGGCGGGCACCTTCTTCGGCTCGGTCACGACCGGGATCAGCATGTGCGGCAGCGGATTGAAGATCTTCAGCTCGACGACCTTCGGGTCCACCATGATGAGGCGCACATCCTTCGGGCTCTTCGAGTAGAGGACGGAGGCGACGATGGAATTGATGCAGACGGATTTGCCCGAGCCGGTGGCGCCGGCGATGAGCAGGTGGGGCATCTTGGTGAGGTCGGAGATGAGCGGTTTGCCGCTGACGTCCTTGCCGAGCGCGATCGGCAGCTCGCGTTTCTCGTCGTTCCAGGCCGAGCTCTCGAGGATCTCGCGCATGCCGACCGGGGTGGACTTCTGGTTCGGCACCTCGACGCCGACGGCGGCCTTGCCGGGGATCGGGGCGAGGATGCGCACCGACTGCGCGCGCATGCCGAGGGCGATGTTCTTGTCCAGGCCCGAGATTTTTTCGACGCGCACGCCGGCGGCGGGGATGACCTCGTAGCAGGTGATGACGGGGCCGACGTGGATTTCGCCCAGCGTGACCTCGACGCCGAACTCGCTCAGGATGCGGAGCAGGTTCTCGGCGTTCTGGCGGTGTTCCTCCTCGGAGTTGGAGATGTCGCCCTTCACCTGTTCGCGGAGCAGCTTGAGCGGCGGGAACTCGTAATTCTTGTCGTCGCTCTGCGGGAGGGCGATCTTGGCCTTCTTGGTTTCCTCCGCCTTGACGATGTTGAGCTCGATCTTGCCGGCGGCGGACTTGGCGTCGGCCGGCTCGGCCGGGCGGACCGCGGGGCGGGTGACCGGCTTGGGCGCGGGCGTCTCGACGGCCGGTTGCTTGGCGATCGGCGGGACGGTGGCCGTGCGCGGCGTCTCGACGAGCGGATCATCGCCCTTGGGCACGATCATCTTCTTGGAAGAGCCGGGGGCCATGGGGGGAGTGGTGACCGAGGCGGCCTTGGTCGCGGCGGCGGCGGCCTCCTTGGCGGCGGCTTCGCGGCGCTGGCGCAGCTCCTCGGCGCGGGCGACGGCGAGGGCGGCACGTTTCTGGCGCCACTCAGTGAAGGCCTGGATCAGGCGGGAGACGTCGGCGATAAAGTCGCGGGTGAAGATGAAGATGAAGCCGAGCAGGTAGATCGTGCCGAAGATCAGCGCCGAGCCGAAGACCCCCAGGCTGTCCTTGAGCAGGGTCTGGTAGAGGAAGGCGCCGAGCAGGCCGCCGGGTCCGCCGGTGAAGATGGCCTTGTTGGTGAAGACGGTTTCCTGCATCGCCATGAGGGCGGAGAAGGAGACCAGGCAGCAGGCGATGGCGAGGAGGCGGGTCGTGGTGAGGCTGCGTGAGCTGCGCAGATAGATGTAGGTCATCCGCAGCAGAAAGGCGGGGATCAGCCACGAGGCGGCGCCCAGCAGGTGATAGGCCCACCACGTGTATTCCGCCCCGATGACGCCGACGAGGTTAACGCTCGTGGGATTGGTGGTGTGTTGGATGCTTTGCTCCGGCTCGAAATCCAGCAGGGCCACAATCAGCAGCACGCCGAAAACCAAACAGGTGAAGGCGGCAAGCCAGTGCGGGCGATGGCGCGGGCCTTCAAAGGACGGCGCGTCCTTGTCTTTTGCCTTTGCATTTGAGTTCTCCGCTTTGGCCATTTGTAGTGGAATTTATTGCAGGTCCATCGGGTCGGAGGGTCAATGTAAAATCCCCTGCCAAGATCTGCGCAAGCCACTAAAGACCAACGAATGACGCCATTTCTCAAATTCAAGCCAGTCTATCAGGAACGTGTCTGGGGCGGACGGGCGCTAGAGTCATTTTTGGAGAGAAAACTGCCCGGAAGCGCGCCCATCGGCGAAAGCTGGGAGCTGGTTGACCGACCCGAGGCGCAGTCGGTGATCGCGAATGGTCCTTGGGCGGGCAGATCCCTGCGTGAAGTGATCACGGCCCATCCGGAAACCGTCATGGGCCCGGCGTGGCCGAAGGAGCGGCCGTTTCCGATCTTGGTGAAGTGGCTGGATTGCCGTGAGCGGCTCAGCCTGCAGGTGCACCCGCCGGCCAGCATCGCGGCGCGGCTCGGGGGCGAGCCGAAGACGGAAAACTGGTATATTGCGCGGGCCGAGCCGGGCGCCGCCGTCCTGGCGGGGCTGAAGCCGGGCGTGGATGCGGCGCGGTTCCGCGCGGCGCTCAAGGACAACACGGCGGAGTCGCTGGTGCATCGCCTGCCCACGGTGGCGGGAGACTCGCTGCTCATTCACAGCGGCGTCATGCATGCGATCGACGGAGGCAACTTCATCCTCGAGATCCAGCAGAACTCCGACACGACCTACCGCGTTTACGACTGGGGGCGGGTCGGCTTGGACGGCAAGCCGCGCGCGATGCACGTCGAGCAATCGATGGCCTCGCTGGAGGCCAACACGGCCGCCGCGCCGCAATTGGTGCGCACGGCGGACAAGGCAAGCGTGCTGGCGGAATGCCGCGAATTCCGCATCACCCGCCACCGGCTGGCCCCGGGCGAGCGGCTGGCCTTCGCGGCCGGCGAGCAGGCCCGCATTCTCTCGCTGGTTGAAGGGACCCTGACGGCGGACGGAGCGATCTTGCGGACGGGCGACAATGTGCTGCTGCCCTATGCCGGGGCCTATGATTTCACCGCCGGGCAGGAAGCAGTCGTGCTGGTGACGGATAAATTTGGCTCGCTTGAAAAGTAGAAACAATCAGGTAACGTCGCACCTTCATTCATGAGCGAAAACACCCAGACCGAAGCCACCAACCCCAATCCCGCCCCGGCGGCCCCCGAGGCCGTGCCTGCCGCGAGTGCGGCCGAGGCCGGCCCGGAGGAGTTGATCCTGGCGGCCAAGAAGGAGGCGGCGGCCAATTACGACCGTTACATGCGCGCGGTGGCCGACCTTGAGAATTTCCGCAAACGCACGCTCCGGGAAAAGGAAGAGCTGCGGCAGTTCGCCACCTCCGGTCTCATGGAGGATTTGATCCCGATCCTGGACACCCTGAGTCTCGGCCTGGCCGCGGCCAGGCAGCAGACCGAGGTCAAGGGCATCGTCGACGGCGTCGGCCTCGTCCTCGAGCAGTGCAAGACCACCCTGGGTCGCCACGGCCTGAAGGAGGTCAAGCCGGACGGCCAGCGCTTCGACCCGAATTTTCACGAGTGCATCTCGCACCAGCCCAGCGCGGAGGTCGCCGAGGAGCATGTGATGCAGGTTGTGCGGCCCGGTTACACGCTGAACGGACGATTGCTGCGCCCGGCCTCGGTGATCGTGTCGAGCGGTCCGGCGAAGGAGGCGCAAGCCTGACGCCATGGCTGCCGGACAAAAACAGGATTATTACGAGCTGCTCGGCGTCGCGAAGAATGCGACCGAGGAGGATCTCAAGAAGGCCTATCGCAAGAAGGCCGTGCAGTATCATCCGGACAAAAATCCCGGCAACAAGGAGGCGGAGGAGATGTTCAAGAAGGTCTCCGAGGCCTACGAGGCGCTGAAGGATCCCGAGAAGCGCGCCGCCTATGACCGCTACGGCCATGCGGCCTTCCAGCAGGGTGGGGCGCCGCGTGGTGGTGGTTTTGGCGGGGGTGGTGGCGGCTTCCATGATCCGTTCGACATTTTCCGCGAGGTCTTCGGCCAGCAGGGCGGTGGCGGCGGCGGGATGTTCGACCAGTTTTTCGGCGGCGATGGCAATGGCGGCGGCGCCGGGCGCGGCTCCGACCTGCGCTACGACCTTGAGATCACGCTTGAGGAGGCCGCGCGCGGCGTGGAGAAGGAGATTTCCTTCCGTAAGCTGGGTTCATGCGGCCATTGTCACGGCAGCGGGGCCGAGCCCGGCTCGAAGAAAACCACCTGCCCGACCTGCCGGGGCGCGGGCCAGGTGACGACCTCGCGCGGGTTTTTCCATGTGCGGCAGGCCTGTCCGACCTGCCATGGCTCCGGCCAGAAATTTGAGAAGGTCTGCGCCAAGTGCCACGGCGAGGGCCGAGTCAACGAGACGGCCAAGATCAACGTCAAGATTCCCGCCGGCGTGGACACGGGCAACAAGCTGCGCTCCGTCGGCAACGGCGAATCCGGGGCGATGGGCGGCGAGTCCGGTGACCTTTACATCGTGGTGCACGTGAAGGACCACGAGGTCTTCGAGCGGCAGGGCGACGATCTTTATTGCGAGATTCCGATCAAGTTCACGCTGGCCGCGCTCGGGGGCACGATCCACGTGCCGACGATGGAGGGCAAGGCGTCGCTCAAGATTCCCGCTGGCACGCAGTCGGGCACGACCTTCCGCCTCAAGGGGCGCGGCATGCCGCACTTGCGCGGCGGCGCGCACGGCGACCAGCTTATCCGGGTGCAGGTCGAGGTGCCGACGAGCCTGTCGTCCGAGCAAAAGAAGATCCTCGAGGAGTTCGGCCGGGTCAGTGGCGACACCGACGAGCCGATGAGCAAGGGCTTTTTCGAGAAGGCGAAGAAGTTTTTCTGAGCACGTTCCATGCGTGTCGTCATTCTAGGCTCGGGGCGCGGCAGTAATGCGGAGGCGATCCTGCAGGCCCAGCAGGCCGGCCGGCTCGGCTTGGCGCGCGTCGTGCAGATCCTTTCGGACAAGCCGGACGCCGGCATCCTGGCGCTCGGGGCGCGGTATGGCGTGCCCGCCACTTTCGTGGATCCGGCGCCCTTCAAGACCAAGCTGGAGGGCCCGGGCGAGGACCGGTTCATCGAGGCGATCCAGGCCGCGCAGCCCGACCTCGTCGTGCTGGCCGGTTTCATGCGCGTGTTGAAACCGAAGTTTCTCGGCACGTTTGCCGGCCGGGTGATCAACCTGCACCCGAGCCTGCTGCCGGCGTTTCCCGGGCTGGATGGCATCGGACAGGCGTTCCGGGCCGGCGCGAAGGTCACCGGCTGCACGGTCCATCATGTCACGCTGGAGGTGGATGCCGGGAAAATCATCGACCAGGCCTCGGTGCCGCTGGAACCGGGCGAAACGCTCGAGACACTGACGGCGAAGGTGCACGCCGCGGAGCACAAGCTGCTGCCGGCGGTCATCGCGCGGCTGAGCCAGCCAACCAAGTAATCATGGCCGTCTTCGAACTCAAAACCGAGGTGCCGCCGGATGTGACGCCGGCGCTGGAGGAACTGCTCGCGGAACGCGAGGAACAGCGGCTCATGGTGCTGGAGGACAAACCATCGGGCCGGGCGTGGCTGACCGGTTATTTCGGGTCGCAGGCCGAAGCGATGACGGCTTGGCAGGATCTGGTTGGAACCGTCGATGTGGCCTGGGCGAAGGCCGTGCCGGTCGTGCGGGAAATGCCGGATGAGGATTGGAAGAACAGCTATAAGGCACATTTCAAGGCGTGGAAATTCGGCCGCCTCAACTGGGTTCCGGTCTGGGAGCGAGAGACCTTCGCGCTGCCGGCGGGCGAGGAGGTGCTGTGGCTGGATCCGGGCATGGCCTTCGGCACGGGCAATCATGAGACGACCCGGCTGTGTTGCGAGCGCCTGGCGTTGTTTGCCGCGGCGCGTGGAAACTCGGGCCGGGTGATCGATGCCGGCTGCGGGTCGGGTATCCTGGCGCTGTCGGCCGCGAAGCTGGGGTTTGGCCGGGTCGCGGGTTTTGACAACGATCCGGAGGCGATCCGGGTGAGCGAGGAGAACGCCGCGCTGAACGGACTCGCGGGGCGGATTGAATTTTATGTTGGCGACCTGGTGACGGGTTTCGCCGGTGGGCGCACCGCTGAGCTGGTGCTGGCCAACATCCAGGCGGATGTGCTGTCGCGGTTTGTGGGAGAATTGTGTGCGGCCGTGGCCCCGGGTGGGCAGCTGGTGCTTAGCGGCATCCTCAGCCAGGAGCTGGAAGCCGTGCGGGCGAAGTTCGCCGCCCTGGCCGTGGACTGGCGCGTGGAGTCACGCGTGCTTGGCGAGTGGGCCGACCTCGCGCTTACTCGACCCGCTTGAAAACGTAGCCGCCGTGGATCGAGCCCCAGACCTGGGTGCCGGTGGCGTTGTAGCCTCGCTCCCAGGTCACGATCTGCAGGTTTGAAATCAGGGTCTCGGTCGTGCTGTAGACCGCACCGCGCAGGGTGCTCGTGCAAGCCGTGCCCTCGGTGCCGCCCTTGAACGTGCCGCCCGGCTGGAGGTGGAGAACCTGGGTGCAGCCTTCGCGAGGCAGAAGGTTGGCCGGGGTAAGCCTGGCGAGAAGAGCGGGGTCTTTCCAGGCCCCGGTCGCGGCGACGGGATCGGGAAGTTCAAAGACACGCACTTCGAGTGCGTGGTTGGATTGGGCCGCGAGTTGATAGACCAGCTGGCGATAAGGATGCGCGGGAGCGTCCGCCAAGGCCTGCTCAAGGTAAAGCCAAGGGCCGTCGGCGCGATCGGTCCAGATGGGGGTGATATGCAGGGTGGCCGCGCGGAAATTCTGGTCACCCCGTGCTTGCTCGGCGCTCGAGAAAGAGCCGGTCAGGAAGACGGTCAGGTGCTCGAGGGTGGTTGGTTCCGCCAGTGCCGGGGAGGCAAGCAGGAGCAGGCTGGTAATAAGGACAAGGACAGGGCGCATGATCAGAGAAAGCGCCAGACACCGTGAAGCATGGTCAGGTTGCCGAGAATCCACAGGGGCCAGAAACTGCGGCCGGCGGGGAGGAGGAGATTATAGGCGATGGTCATGGGCAGCACCGCCCGAAAGGCAGCCCAGTAGCCCGACCAGACCCACGGGCTGAGGAAGACCAGGAGGATCGAATAGGCTGCGCCAATGCGCCACCATGGAGATTGCGGGTGCGGGCTGCGCCACAGGACCCAGGCTTGCGTTCCGAGCCCGGCGACCCCGACCAGGCTGAAAATGTAGCGACTGTCCACGTTGCCGAAGGATACCTCCCGTAATGCGTTTTTGACTTGGGCAAACAGGCCGAGGAGCGGCCAGGTGAAATTGCCCAAGCCATCGGTGCCGGGCGCACTGGCGAAGCGTTGCTGCACATAAACCGACCAGAGTGCGAGCGGGAGAGCGGCCGAGAGCAGCGCCATAGCGGCGTGCCGCCAGGTGAGAGGATGAAGCGGTTTGCCGGCGAGCAGGGCGAAGGAACCCAGCAGGCTGGTTTCCTTGGCCAGGTTCGCGAGGGCAAGCCACAGGGCGGAGCGGGAAGAATAAGCCTTTGTGAAGGCGGTGGTCGCGAGGACCAGCATGAGCAGAGCCGGCAGGTCGACCAGCGACTGGCGCACGCTATCGAGCACCCCTAGGCTGAACATACATCCGGCCCAGCGGGCAAAAGCGTGTCCGCGGTCGGGGTCGATCTGCCGGTAAAGCAGCCAACCCAGCGCGAACCAGCATAAAGCATTGAGCAGGGCGTAGGCCTGGAGCGTCCACCAAGCGTTGCCCTGACCGGCTATGGCGGCGATTGCCGGCACCAGGATGCGGCGGGCGCGATAAGACGGGGCATCAAGCGCCGCGGGCAGCGTCGGGTCCAGCAGAAGAGGATCCAAGGCGATCTGGGCATAGAATTGACCGTCGTAGCCGCTTGAACCGGGCACTGTCGCAAGCGGAAGTTGTCGCAGGGAGTCCAGACGGCGTTCCTGCCGCGTCTCGCCAAAGCGGATCAGGCTGGTGAAGGCGGTTTGTGGGCTGAATTTGGCCAGCACGAGCGCCGCAAACAGGGTGGCGGCAATCCCGCAGGCGGTGGACCGGTTCATCGAGCGGGGTGACAAAAAATTAACCGCGAGACGGGAGTTTCGCGGTTAATGCTCAAGATTTGAGATGCAGGCCGGCCGATCAGAACAGATCTGTCGGGGTGCGGGACATGAAGTCTTCCATGTAGGCCGTGGTGGCCTTGCCCTCGATGAAGATCGGGTCGCTCATGATCGCCTTGTGCAGTGGGATCGTCGTCTTGATGCCGCGGACCAGATATTCGCTCAGGGCGCGATAGGACCGCTGTAGGGCGATCTTGCGGGTTGGGCCGACGCAGATCAGCTTGCCGATCATGCTGTCGTAGTAAGGAGGGATGGTGTAGCCGCTGTAAGCGTGCGAGTCCACGCGGACTCCGAGTCCCCCTGGAGGATAATAAAGGCTGATGGTGCCGGGCGAGGGGGTGAAGTTACGGGCAGGATCCTCGGCATTGATGCGGCACTCGATGGCGTGCTTCTCGAACTTGATGTCGCCCTGGTCAAAGGAGAGCTTTTCCCCGTTGGCCACGTTGATCTGCTGCTTGATCAGGTCGATGCCCGTTACCTCCTCCGTGACCGGATGCTCCACCTGGATGCGGGTGTTCATCTCGATGAAGTAGTAATTGCCCTTGGCATCGACGAGGAACTCGATGGTGCCGGCATTCTGGTATTCGGCGGCCTCGGCCGCCTTGACGGCGGCCTTGCCCATTTTCTTGCGCAGGTCGGCGGTGAGGAAGGGGGAGGGGGACTCCTCGATCAGCTTCTGGTGCCGGCGCTGGACCGAGCAGTCGCGCTCGCCCAGATGGATGACCTTGCCATGGCTGTCGGCCAGGATCTGGAATTCGATATGGCGCGGCTTCTCGATGTATTTCTCGATATAGACCGCGCCATTCCCGAAGGCCTTTTCCGCCTCGTTGCGGGCGACATGAAACTCCTTGGCAAAGGAAACATCGTTGTGGGCGATGCGCATGCCACGGCCGCCGCCACCGGCGACCGCCTTGATGATGACCGGGTAGCCAATCTTGCGGGCGACCTTGACTGCCTCGGTTTCGTTTTCGATCGGGCCGTCTGATCCGGGGACGGTGATTACGCCGGCTTTGCGGACGGTGTCCTTGGCGATGGCCTTGTCGCCCATGATGCGGATGCTCTTTGATTTCGGGCCGATAAACTTGATGTTACACGACTCGCATTGCTCTGCGAACTTCGCGTTCTCGGACAGAAAGCCATAGCCAGGATGGATTGCGTCTACGTCGGCGATTTCCGCGGCACTGATGATGCGGTCGGCGCGCAAGTAGCTGTCGGCGCTTTTGGGTCCGCCGATGCAGATCGCCTCGTCGGCGAGCTGCACGTGCAGGGACTGGACGTCGGCTTCGGAGTATACGGCAAGGGTCTTGATCCCCATTTCGCGGCAGGCCCGGATGATCCGGAGCGCGATTTCACCGCGATTGGCGATGAGAACCTTTTGAATCATACTGGTATAAAAATTTAGGCCGGACAGGGATCTGCCCGGCCCATGAGAGATACTCGGTTAGGTGAGCTTAACCTTGAACAAACGCTGTCCGTATTCAACGGGCTGGCCGTTCTCCACCAAGATTTCAACGATGGTTCCCTTGGTCTCAGCCTGAATTTCGTTCATGATCTTCATGGCCTCAATGATGCAAACCACAGTTTTTTCTTCCACCTTGGTGTTAGCCTCCACAAAAGCCGGATTCTCGGGAGAGGGCGATCGATAGAAAGTGCCTACCATTGGCGATTTTACATAGGCAAACCCCGCTTCATCTGCCCCTGAAGAATTCGCGGCAGCAGTCGGAGCGCTTGCCTTGGGCGTAGGCGATGCTGCCTCCAAGGGAGCAGAAGATATTACGGGCAGGGGGTGCCCTGAAAGTGGGGCTGAGGTAATGATAGGCTGTCCGCCAGATCCCCGCTTGATCTTGATTTTGAAGCCTTCTTCTTCGAATTCGAACTCACTGAGTTCGGAGCGCTTCATCAAATCGATGATCTGTTTGATTTGTTTTAGGTCCAAGCAATCGCCTTGGTTGAGTTAGTGGTGCACAGGTTAGTGCCGTTCTGGAAGCCCGCGTTCAAAAGAACTTTCAATGGGCATAGCAACTACCGATTTCCCATTTAGGGTGGAATTTGTAAAAATAGTGAATTTAGATCCGAAATGCGCCAATTTCCTCAAAAAATCCGCCTAAATTAGTGAATAATGGCTCGGTTTTTGAGGGGCCCATTTCAAGAAATTGGGCTGCCTAAAGCCTAAGATCGAAAATACCTGCCGCGGGTGCGCGGCTTCGCTGATGAAAAGCCCCCTGAGGATGGCATCCGCAGTTTGCATGAAGTCCGCTGTGCGCGTCGGACGAATTTTGGGCTAGCAGGCTAATTGAAAGCCTTAGCGCCCAGTCGGCCATGTTGATGTGAGTGGCTTGGGGAAATTATAACATCACATCCTGGCATTGGCCTATGTGACGAAATGCCGCCTACGAGTAGGCCGGGTTGAGCATGGTCGGGAGTGCGTGTTTGAGGTGCGCCTCGGGCAAATTAGGTCCATAGCTGTATTGTTGTATCAACATACTAGATACTTAAAATATACCTATCGGGCTAGCGCTATTAGTGGATTTTGTTTGAGCTTTCTTTAAAGAAGGAGACGACTTTAATATATCGCATATTATTGATAGTTAATATTATGCAATGGCATTAGATTTTTTCCTCAAAAAGGTCTTGATTAAGAAAATCCAATTCCCATGTTCCGCGGTCCCTTCGGCAAATCTCCCACAGAAAGCGCGGGCGAGGTGCGTGAAGGGCGGAGAAAATATCGCTCTTTCCAAAAACTTTTTTCGGATTTTTTCGGGAAAAGGATTGACGGAGAGAAAAGCGAATGTTCTCTTAGAAATCTTTCCCCTAGCGGGAAGTGGTTCTTTGAAATTTACTTTGTGCGATTGATTGGGACCCCCAATCATCATATTCCAAGTTAATACGGAACGAGTCTTCGGACTCGTTCCAATAAGTAGTTCATGAATCACTAGGATTCGTGACTCTCTTTTTTCGGAGAGTTTGATCCTGGCTCAGAATGAACGCTGGCGGCGTGGTTAAGACATGCAAGTCGAACGGTTTTTCAGGTGTAGCAATACATTTGAAAAGCAGTGGCGAACGGGTGCGTAACACGTGAACAATCTACCTT
>DASWWD010000008.1:0-154426 GCA_036401015.1 Lacunisphaera sp. | reverse complement strand
GGCGGCGGCCAGCTCGGTGCGGGCGGCCGCTTCGGCCGCGGCGGCGCCGCCGGCCTGCGCGGCGGTCCAGGCGCGGATTTTCTCCTGCTTGGCGGCGTGGAGGACGGTGTGTTGCGCCTCCAGCGCGCGGAACTCCGCGCCGGCCGGGCCCTGCACCTGCCGCTGCCAGGCGGACTGGTTGAAGACCAGCGGGGTGTCCGGCTGGAACTGGTAGAAGACGAAGAGCAGCGCGCCGAGCATCACGATGCCGAACTGCATCGGGATCTTGAAGAGGGCGTTGAACATCAGCCCGAGCCGCCCCTCGCGCAGCGCGGCGCCGCCGATGTAGCGCTGCACCTGCGTCTGGTCGGTGCCGAAATAGGAGAGCGACAGGAAGAAGCCGCCCAGCAGGCCGCTCCAGAAGGTGTAGCGCAGCTTCGGGTCCGGCGTGTAATCCACGGCCTGCAGCTTGCCCATGACGCCGGCGAGGTGCGTGGCGTTGTCCGGCAGTTTAGTGAGCAGGATGACGAACGCCGTGATCATGCCGCCGAAGATCACGGCCATCTGCCATTTCTGGGTGAGGTTCACCGCCGCGCTGCCGCCGGTGACGGTGTAGACGATGGCGACGACGCCGGTGAAAATGATGGTCAGGTCGAGCCGCCAGCCGAAGGCCGTCGAGAGGATGATGGCGGGCGCATAGATCGTGATGCCGGCCTGGATGCCGCGCTGGAGGAGGAAGAGGCCGGCGCCGAGCAGGCGCGTCTTCTGGTCGAAGCGCCGCCCGAGGTATTCGTAGGCGGTGTAGACGCCGAGCTTGCGGTAGATCGGCAGGAAGACCGCGCAGACCAGGATCAGCGCGAGGGGCAGGCCGAAATAATTCTGTATGAAGGCGATCCCGTTCTCGTAGGCCTGGCCCGGCAGCGAGAGGTAGGTGATGGTGCTCGCCTGGGTCGCCATCACCGACAGGCCGATGGTGCCCCACTTGGTCGAGTGGTTGCCCTTGAGGTAGGTGTTGAGGTTGTCGGTGTGGCGCGTGCGCCACGTGGCGTAGGCCGCGATGCCGATCATCGTCCCGAGGAGCACGAACCAGTCGAGGGCGCTCATGCGTAAAAGCGCGCGAACAGCGTCAGCGCGAAAACAACCACCAGGAAGCAGCCGAAGACAAAAAGGTAGACCCCGCGCCAGGTGCGGAAGCCGGGCACGCCGGGGGCATCATGGGGATCGTTTTCGGGAGCGGGAGGCATGGGACGGGCGGGCGATTAATGGACCGCCGATTTCACGGATAAAGCCGGATCTTGCCTTCCGGGCGGCTATTTTCATCCAGGCAATCCGTGCCAAGCAAAACGGGCCTGAAGAAAATCATTTTCCGAGGGAGATCAGGTTGGCGAAGAGCCGGTAGGCGCCCGGCACGCCGGCGGGCAGCTGGCGGAAGAAGCCGATGCCGGTGTAGACGTAGTGACCCCGGCCGTGCTTGGCGACGAGGATGCTGCTCCGCAGCGGGGCCTCGCCGGGGTCGCTCATGCCGAGGAGGGCGGTGTAGCGCTCCTCATCCCACTTGCTGGGGAAATACGCGCCGCGCTCCTGCACCCAGCCGTCGAAGTCGGCGGGTTTGATCCGGTTCGGCGTGTTGAGCGCGGCGTGGTCGGGCGCGAGCAGCGTGACGGGGGCGGTCTCGTCGGTGACGCGCAAGGCCGGGGCCGGGCCCTCGATCGAGAGCGCATAGGGCCCGAGCCGGTCGGCGAGCAGGCCGTTGGGCCGGTTGTATTGCGCGATGACCGTGCCGCCTTGCTCGACCCACGCGAGCAGGCCGGGGAAGGCGTCCTTCAGGTCGGTTCGCTCGTTGAAGGCGCGCACGCCGATGACGACGGCGTCGAGGCCCTGGAGTTTTTCGGGCGTCAGGTCGGCGCCGGTCAGGGGCCGGACGACGTAGCCCATCTGCGCGATGCACTCGGCCACGGAGTCGCCGGCACCCGGCAGATAGCCGACAGTGAGGCCCTTGGTGGCGAGCGGGAAGCTGGCAAGGCGGGCACGGGCCGGCGGCTGGAGCAGCTGGACCGGCAGGTGGGAGTAATTGAGCTCGATGCGCTGGGTGGTGACTCGCTGGCCGTTGACGTCGGCGACGGCGATCAGGCGTCCATTGCCCCCGGCGGCAGGTGCGGTTACGGTAAAGGTGAAGCGGGCCTTGTCGCCGGCGTTGGGCAGGCGGAATTCCTGCGGGCCGGTGCCGGCCTTCCAGCCGGCCGGCACGTCGACGCTGAGCCGGCCGTTGGAATTGGCGCGGGCGGCCGTGACTTCGACGGTGACCTGCCTGGAGGCGCCGGGGGCGATGACGTAGACGTCCGAATTCAGTGCGAGCGAAACGGGCGGGATGACATCGAGATGCCGGCGGCCCGCATCCGGGGTCTGCGGAACGGGTTCGTCGGAAACAAGGAGCGTCTGGCCGCCGACGATGAAGGCATGCGTCAGGGGGACGGCGGGCGGATTTTCCGGCCGGCCGATCAGGCTGGGATCATCGACCCGCGCGATGCCCGCGGCGCCGTCGGCGCGCAGCCAGTAGGGCTGGGTGAGCAGCGCATTGGTGAGGAGCACGCCGTTCAGGTTGCCCTCGAGCACCTCGCCGGCGACGAGGTCGCGGTTGAGCTCGACCGAGCCTTTCAAGGCCGGGCTGCGGGTATACTCGTAGCGGACGGGTATGTTCCGCGCGGCGAGGCTGATGGCGTAGCGGATCTGGACGGTTTCGCCGGGCACGACCTCGGCCCGGGTCACGGTGGTTTCAACGGAGAGGCCCAGGCAGGAGAAAATGATGCGGTCGAGCTGCGCGAGCTTGTCGGCAACGAACGGGTCGGAGGGCAGCGCGACAAGCTTGGCGCGCAGGTCAAGCAGTGCTGGCACGGAGGCGGCGGTATCGTCGGTCTTAAACTGCGCGAGCGCGGCGGCGGCATGTTCGCCGATTTCCGCGCCACCGGGATAACGGGCCCAGGTGGTGTCGATGCCGTCCATCAGGTCGGCTGTGGCAGGTTCCCCTGCGAGCAGCATGAAACTCTGCTCGTTGGGGCCGGTGCGGGCGCGGTTGGCCGCGCCGGCGAGGCCCTGGGTCTGGTGCATCGAACGGCTGCGCGCCGCAATGGTGCCGAACTCCCGGCCGCTGACCGGATCGGTGCCGCCGATGTCCTGCTTGAAGACCGGGCCGTTGAGCGAGCCCGGGCCCGCGGCGCCGATGCGGAAGGAATTCCAGAGGACGCGCTTCGGCTGCCAGACGGTCAGGCCCTGCGCGAGCTGCTCGGGATAGGCGGTGGGATCGCCCGCGAGCCGGAAGGCCTCGACGGCGAGGATGCCCGACGCGGTGTGGTGGCCGTGGCCGCCGCTGCCGGGCGGGATGGGGAAGCGCGTGACGATGACATCGGGCCGGAACTGCCGGATGATGCGCACGACATCGCCGAGCACGGCGTCGCGGTTCCAGAAGCGGAGCGTCTCCTCCGGCGTCTTTGAAAAACCGAAGTCGATCGCGCGCGTGAAGAACTGGCGGCCGCGGTCGAGGCGGCGGGCGGCTAGGAGTTCCTGCGTGCGCAGCACGCCGAGCTTTTCGTCAAAGTCCTTGCCGAGCTCGTTCTGGCCGCCGTCGCCGCGCGTCAGCGACAGGTAGGCGGCGCGGTAGCCGCGGCCGAGCGACAGCCACGTGATGAGCTCGGTGTTCTCGTCGTCGGGATGCGCGGCGATGTGGAGGACGGTCCCCGTGGTGCCGAGGCTGCGCAGCTCCTGCCGGATCTCGGCGGGGGCGAGCGCGGTGGTGGCGGCCGAGACTAAGGTGGTCACGGTGGCGCCGAGCAGCAGGAGCGCGCGGCGCCAGAAAGGGAAAGCCATGGGCGAGGTGCGTTACTTTTTGACGGTGAACGGCACGGAGAACTGCGTGGTCTCCCACTTGAGGCGGAGGAAACCGCCGCCGGCCGGGTTGCGGTCGAGGGCCATCGTGAACTGGTCGAGCTGCGGCTCGAGCGGTTCCTTGGTGAGCGGGACCTTCGCGAATTCCTGGGTGGCGTCGTAGGGATCGGCGCCCCACTGGCCGAGCTTCTTGTTGATGAGGAGCTGGGCGGAGCCGTCCTCGGCGAGCAGGGTGTAGAGCGTGTAGGCGCCGGCGGGCAGGTGCGTGCCGGCGAGGTCGAGCGGGAGCTGGGTGATGAAGAGCGTGGCCTCGTCGGCGCCGGTGCGCCAGGGCTTGTCGGCCGGGATGAGGGCACCCCAGACCTTGCGGAGCTCGCCCGTCTTCGGGTCCTTGGAGTAGGGGCGGCCGTAGACGACGGTGATGCGGCAGGTGTCGATGCGGGCGCTGATGGTGTCGTGCGGGCTGGTGCGCTGGCGCGGTGCCGGGGCGGGAGCCGCGGGGGTGGCCGGGGCGGGAGCGGTTTGCGCGTTGACCGAGGCGGTGCCGGCGAGGGCGGCGAGCAGGACGTAGGTCGGGCGGATGAGCTTCATGGAATCTCCAGGTTGAGGCCGGGGGGATGCGGGGGAAAAAGACGCGCGGGGCGCCGTCGGTGAGACGGTGCCCCGGCGGGAAGGTTTCTGGACCGGGCGTGTTGGGGGGCACCAGCCGTCGCCGAGGCTATGGCTGACAGGATGTGCCCCGGCCTTTACTTGAGGCTGGCGATGAGCGCGTTGTTCAACCGCGTGTATTCGTCCTTCAGGGAGGCGGGGGACTGGGTGTCGTTCTTGACGAGGTCGAGCGACTGCTGGGCCGCGGCGAGGGCGCCGGCCTTGTCGCCCATTTTGGCGAGAATGAGACCCTTGCGGTAGATCATCCACATCTGGTTGGGGCGCTCGGCGATGGCGGCGTCCATCCAGGCCGCGGCCTTCTTCAGGTCGAGGTTGTTCTCATAATAGAACATCGCGGCGGAGAAATACGGCTTCTTCGGCTCGGCCGAGGCCATGATGGCCTCAAGCTGCGGGACGAGGGTGCCGGCGACATCAACCTCGAGCTTCACCGGCACGCGGACGTTTTCCCACATGAGGTTGAGCGTGGCGGCGGACTCGCTGGCGAGGTCGGTGAAGGTGATGGTGAAGGTCTCGACCGGCTGGGCGAGGGGGACAGGGGTGGCCTTGACGCGGGCGACGTCATTCTTCGCGTCGTAGGCGTAGGCGCCCCACTGACCCGGGACCTGGTTGAGGATCACGGTCCACTCGTTGCGCTCGGGGATGGTGAAGAGGGCGTAGGTGCCGGCGGCGACCTCGGTGCCGTTGAACTTCACCGGCGTGTTGAAGGTGATCTTCGTCGCGTTGTTGGCCCCGGTGCGCCAGACGGCGCCGTAAGGCTCGAGGCGGCCGAAGATCTCGCGGCCGCGCATGCTGGGACGGGAATAGTTGATCTCGATGTCGGTGACGCCGACGCGCTGCTTGATCGTGGCAGCGGGACTGGCCGCCGGGAACTCCAGCGGCTTGGGGGCGGTAGCCTGGGCAAACAGGCCGGTCGCGAGGACCGACCCGGCAATGACAGCAACGAGGGGACGAAGCAGTGAGGTCATAGGGAGGGTAGAGAAGCCAGACCTCGCTTAAATTCCACCCCTTTTCGTCCAAGTGCTTAGAATTCACGGTCTACCGGATCAATTGCCGGAGGATGAGGGCTTCCTAATTGCCGCAGGGAGGCGGCAATTTGGGAGGAATAATAAAAACGGAGTTGACTAGACCAAATGGTCAACTATTCATTTGTGCCATGGGGAGAACCTCAGACGCCAACGAACGCTTGATGGACGCCGCCCTCGACCTGATCTGGGAAGAGAGCTACGGCGCCGTCACGATCGATGACATCTGCAAGCGGGCTGACGTGAAGAAGGGGAGTTTCTATTATTTCTTCAGCTCCAAGTCCGATCTGGCCATCGCCGCCTTGGAGCGCCTGTGGCAGGAAGAGAGCAAGCCGAAGATGGATGGCATTTTTTCCCCGTCGGTCGAGCCGCTCAGCCGCATCCGGAATTACCTGGCGACCATGTATGACTTCCAGGCCGAGATCAAACGGAGGCACGGCAAGGTGCTGGGTTGCCCCGTGATGTCCGTCGGCTCCGAGACCTGCACCTGCCCCGACGAGCAGGCGGTGGGCAACAAGATCCGCGAACTTTTCATCCGCAAGCGCCGCTATTACGAGTCCGCGATCCGCGATGCGCTCGCCGAGGGCTCGATCGAGCCCGGTGATGCGGCCGAAAAAGCGAGCGCCGTCGCCGGCCTGATCGAGGGCATCCTCACCCAGGCGCGGATCCTCAACGATCCCGAGGTGCTCCGCGCCCTGCCTGACCTGGCGATGCGCATCCTCGGGGCCAAGTCCCTCGCCCAAACCGCCACCACCAAAGCCTGAACCGCTCGCAGCGCACGTTCTCCGCGTGCGCTCTTTTTGGGCCTAAATACTAGATAACCAGTCAACTATAACCACCAAAAATCATGAACCGTAAGATTCAAAACTCACCTTCGTCAGACTCTGCAAATCGCATGAGCTCCACCTTCGCCCCGTCCCTTTTTGTGCAGCGTTTCACTCACGCCGCGGCGGCTCGCGCCCGTCTGCCGCTGCCGCCGCTCGGCAGTGTGGGCGATCCGCATCTGCTCGACCGCCTGCATGCGCCGCTCACGCGCTATCGCGATTAACCTGCCTGATTTTCCGCCACCACCAACCACCGCCAACATGAACACCACCTTTTCCCATCCTGTTTCCGTCTCCCACAATTCCTTTGCGGCCGACGTCCTCGCCGCCTCGCAGCACCAGCCGGTGCTCGTCGACTTCTGGGCGTCCTGGTGCGGCCCGTGCAAGGCTATCGCCCCGTCGCTCAATGAAATCGCCGCCGAGCGCGCCGGCCGCGCCGTCATCGCCAAGGTCGACGTCGACGCCCACCCGGAGCTCGCCTCGCGCTATGGCATCCGCTCGATCCCGTCGCTGCTCGTGTTCCGGGCCGGCGAGGTCGTCGACTCGATGGTCGGCGTTCATTCGAAGGCCGAGATTCTCCGCCGCCTCGATGCCGCGGGCCCCGCGGCATCGGCCGCCTGAGCCCGGTTTTCCACCACCATTCAACCACCACGCACCATGATCACCGCCACTCTCATCCTCGGAGCCCTGACGCTCCTCGTTTTCGCCGACGACGCCAGCTCGCCCACTGCTTCCAACTGATTCTTCACGCCACTCTCTTAATCCACGCCAACCCATGACCGCCCAATACCGTTCCGCCCTCCACCGCCTCCGGCCGCGTTTTCTCTTCGCCGCCGCGGGTGTTCTCGCCGCCCTCACCACCGGGCTTTATCTCGTCACGCCCGCCCAGGCCGCCCAGGCCTCGGCTCCGGTCGCGCCGCCCGCGCCGAAGGTCACCGTCGCCCCGGTCGAGCAGCAGCTCGTCACCGACTACGAGGAGCTCACCGGCCACGTCGACGCCATGGAGACGGTCGAGCTCCGCGCCCGCGTCTCGGGCCACCTCGACACCGTCCACTTCCAGGCCGGCCAGCTGGTGAACAAGGGCGACGTGCTCTTCACCATCGACCCGCGCTGGTATCGGGCGCAGTTCGACCTGGCCTCGGCCCGCGCCGAGGTCGCCACCCGCGAGGCCGCGCGCGCCGAGAAGCTCCTCGCCGCCGCCGCCATTTCCAGCGAGGAGGCCGAGTCCCGTCGCGCCGCCGCCGCCGAGGCCCGGGCCGCGCTGGAGACCGCCCGGCTCGACCTCGAGCACACGGAGGTCCGCGCCCCGATCACCGGTCGCATCAGCCGCGCCTTCGTCACTCCCGGCAACCTGGTCGCCGGCTCGCCCGGCAACGCCACGCTGCTGACGACGATCGTCACGGTCGGCGACGCTTACGTCTACGCCGACCTCGACGAGGCCACGCTGCTCAAGTTCAACCGCCTCGCCCGCGAGGGTCGCATCCTGACCCGCAAGGGCCGCATCCCGGTCGACCTGCAACTCGCCGACGAGAGCGATTACCCGCGCCACGGCTACCTTGAGTCCACCGACAACCGCGTGAATCCCGCCACCGGCTCGCTCGCCGTGCGGCTCGTGTTTCCGAACGACGACAACGCCCTGCTCCCCGGCCTCTTCGCCCGCGTCCGCGTTCCCGTCAGCGCGCCGACCTCGGCGCTGCTGATCAGCGAGCGTGCAATCGGCACCGACCAGAGCCAGAAGTTCGTCCTCGCCGTCGGTCCCGACAACACCGTCGCCTACCGCACGGTGAAGCTCGGACCCGTCATCGACGGCAAGCGCGTCGTCCGCGAGGGCTTGTCGCCCGGCGAGACGGTCATCGTCAACGGCCTCCAGCGCGTGCGTCCCGGCATGACCGTGGCGCCCGAGCTCCAGGCCCTCGCCGCCACCCCGGCCCCGGCATCCACCGCCGGCAAGGTCGCCGCCCTCCGCTAACCGCCCGGAGCTACCCACGCACCCACGTCTCCGTCCAACGGGCCGCCTTAAAAGCGGCCCCTCTGGCCACCGCCTTGCCCAAATTTTCACGCCCATGAACTTCTCCGATTATTTCATCAAGCGCCCGATCCTCGCGGGTGTGCTTTCGATCGTCGTCTTCCTCGTCGGCCTCATCTCGATGTGGCGCCTGCCCATCAGCGAGTATCCCGAGGTCGTCCCGCCGACCGTCATCGTCCGCGCCACCTACCCGGGCGCCAATCCCAAGACCATCTCCGAGACCGTCGCCGCACCGCTCGAGCAGGCCATCAACGGCGTCGAGCACTCGCTCTACATGTTCTCGCAGGCCACCAGCGACGGCGTGATGACGCTCACCATCACCTTCGCCATCGGCACCGACCTGGACAACGCCCAGGTGCAGGTGCAGAACCGCGTCTCGCAGGTCCTGCCCAAGCTCCCCGAGGAGGTCCGCCGCATCGGCGTCGTCACGCAGAAGGCCTCGCCCGACCTGCTGATGGTCGTGCACCTCTTCTCGCCGGACAACCGCTATGACGACATCTACGTGCGCAACTACGCCACGCTGCAGGTGCGCGACGTGCTCGCCCGGCTCAACGGCGTCGGCGACGTCCGCGTCTTCGGCTCGGGCGACTACGCCATGCGCGTCTGGCTCGACCCGAACAAGGTCGCCGCCAAGGGCCTGACCGCCTCCGACGTGGTCGCTGCCATCCGCGAGCAGAATGTCCAGGTCGCCGCCGGCGCCGTCGGCCAGCAGCCGAACTCGCGCCCGGTCGACACCGAGCTGCTGATCAACACCCAGGGCCGCCTCGCCACCGAGGAGGAGTTCGGCGCCATCATCGTCAAGTCCGGCCCGGCCGGCGAGCGCGTCCAGCTGCGCGACGTCGCCCGCATCGAGCTCGGCGCCAACGCCTATGCGCTGCGCTCGCTGCTCAACAACAAGCCGGCGGTCGCGCTGCCCATCGCCCAGCTCCCCGGCTCCAACGCCATCGCCACCTCCGATGCCGTGCGCGCCACCATGAAGGAGCTGGTGAAATCCTTCCCCGAGGGCTTGAGCTACGACATCGTCTACGACCCGACGGTGTTCGTCCGCAGTTCCATCGAGGCCGTCGTCCACACGCTCTTCGAGGCCATCCTGCTCGTCGTGCTCGTCGTCATCTTGTTCCTGCAGACCTGGCGCGCGTCGATCATCCCGCTGGCCGCCGTGCCGGTGTCGCTCGTCGGCACCTTCGCGGTGATGCACGCCCTCGGCTTTTCCATCAACGCCCTGTCGCTCTTCGGCCTTGTGCTGGCCATCGGCATCGTGGTCGACGACGCCATCGTCGTTGTCGAGAACGTCGAGCGCAACATCGCCCTCGGCAAGACGCCCTACGAGGCCACCCGCCAGGCCATGCGCGAGGTGACCGGCCCGATCATCGCCACCGCGCTCGTGCTCTCGGCCGTGTTCATTCCGACCGCGTTCATCAGCGGCCTGACCGGCCAGTTCTACAAGCAGTTCGCGATGACCATCGCCATCTCGACCGTCATCTCGGCCTTCAACTCGCTCACGCTTTCGCCGGCCCTCAGCGCGCTGCTCCTCAAGGACCACCATGCGCCCAAGGACCGCCTCACGCGCGCCATGGACTTTGCCTTCGGCTGGATCTTCCGCCCGTTCAACCGGTTTTTCGAGTGGGCCTCGCAGAAGTATTCCAACGGCGTCGCCCGCCTCCTGCGCGTGTCCGTCGTCGCGCTGCTCGTCTATCTCGGCCTCGTCGGCACCACGGCGCTGCTTTTCCGAAACACGCCGACCGGCTTCGTGCCGACGCAGGACAAGCAATACCTCGTCGCGTTCACGCAGCTGCCCAACGCCGCCTCGCTCGAGCGCACCGACGACGTCATCCGCCGCATGAGCGAGATCGCACTGAAGCATCCGGGCGTGGCCAACGCCATCGCCTTCCCGGGCCTCTCGATCAACGGCTTCACCAACTCGCCGAACAGCGGCATCGTCTTCGTCGCCCTCAAGCCCTTCGAGGAGCGCAAGACCAAGGAGCTCGCCGGCCAAGCCATTGCGCAGCAGCTCCAGGCGGAGTTCGCGTCGATCCAGGACGCCTACATCGCGATCTTCCCGCCGCCGCCCGTGCAGGGCCTCGGCACGATCGGCGGCTTCAAGCTCTACGTCGAGGACCGCGGCGACAACGGCCTCGATGCCCTCTACGGCGCGACGCAGGGCCTGATCGGCAAGGCCTACCAGACACCCGGCCTCACCGGACTGTTCTCCAGCTACACGATCAACACGCCGCAGCTCTCGGCCGACGTCGACCGCGCCAAGGCCAAGGCCCAGGGCGTGCCGCTCGCGAACGTCTTCGAGACGATGCAGATCAACCTCGGCTCGCTCTACGTGAACGATTTCAACCGCTTCGGCCGCACCTACCAGGTCGTCGCGCAGGCCGACGCCCAGTTCCGCGACGGTCCCGAGGACATCCTTCGCCTGAAGACCCGCAACGCCGCCGGCCAGCTCGTGCCGCTCGGTTCGCTCGTCAAGGTCCACGAGACCTACGGGCCGGACCGCGTCATGCGCTACAACGGCTACCCGGCCGCCGAGATCAACGGCGCGCCCGCGCCCGGCTACAGCTCCGGCCAGGCGGAGGCCATCATCGAGAAGCTCGCCACCGAGAACCTGCCGAAGGGCATGGTCCTCGACTGGACCGAACTGACCTACCAGAAGATCATCGCGGGCAACACCGGCATCTACATCTTCCCGCTGAGCATCTTCCTGGTGTTCCTCGTGCTGGCCGCCCAATACGAGAGCTTCCGCCTTCCGTTCGCGGTCATCCTCATCGTCCCGATGGCGCTGTTCTCCGCGCTCGTCGGCCTCTGGCTGACGCGGGGTGAGAACAACGTCTTCACGCAGATCGGCCTCATCGTGCTCATCGGCCTCGCGGCCAAGAACGCGATCTTGATCGTCGAGTTCGCCGTGAAGCTCCGCGAGGAGGGGAAGGGGATCGTCGAGTCCGCCATCGAGGCCTCCCGCCTCCGCCTGCGGCCGATCCTCATGACCTCGATCGCCTTCATCGCCGGCGTCTTCCCGCTGGTCGTCAGCACCGGCGCCGGCGCCGAGATGCGCCGCGCCATGGGGGTCGCCGTGTTCGCCGGTATGATCGGTGTCACCTTCTTCGGCCTCTTCCTCACGCCGGTGTTCTACACCGTGCTCGAGAAGCTCGGCGTCCGAAAGCCCGCCCCGGCGGCCCTGCCCGAACCCACGCCCGAACACGCCTGAGTCCAACCTCATCCTTCCCGCCATGAAATCCTTCCTGCTTCTTCCTTCCGCCTTCATCCTTGCGACCGTTGCGGTCGCCGCCGTCGGTCCCGATTACGAACGTCCGGCGGTCGCCTCGCCCGTTGCCTGGAAACAGGCCGCCCCGGCCGAGGCCCTGCCGCGCGGCGACTGGTGGAAACTGTTCAACGATCCCGCGCTCGACGAGCTCGAGACCCGCGCGCTGAACGCCAACCAGACCCTCGCGGCCGCCGCCGCCCGCGTCGAGCAGGCGCGCGCCGCCGCCGGCATCGCCCGCAGCAGCTACCTGCCTTCGGTCGGGCTGAATCCCTCCGTCAACCGCAGCCGCGGCTCGCGCACCACCGACAATGTGCAGCCGGTCGCCGAGAGCACGACCTACCGCGCGGCCCTCGACGCCACGTGGGAACTGGACCTCTTCGGCCGCGTGCGCCGCCTGAGCGAGGGCGCGCGCGCCGAGGCCGCGGCCAGCGCCGCCGACTTCGAGAACGTCCGCCTCGCGCTCACCGCCGAGGTCGCAGCCAGCTATTTTTCGCTGCGCGCCCTCGACCGTGAGACCGCGCTGGTGAACGACGGCGTCGGCCTGCGCCGCAAGACGCTCGAGCTGGTCAACTCGCGCCGCACCAACGGCGCGGCCACGGACTTCGACGTCGCCCGGGCCGAGGCCGAGCTCGCCGCCACCGAGGCGGACGCCGCCGCCCTGGCGAATCGCCGCGCTGCGCTGCAGAACGCGCTAGCGGTGCTGCTCGGCGAAGCAGCACCGAGCTATCAGCTGTCAGCCGTCAGCGATCAGCTTTCGAGCCCGCCGGCGGTGCCCGCCGGCCTCCCAAGCGAACTCCTGGAGCGCCGGCCGGACATCGCGGCGGCCGAGAGCAGCCTGGCGGCATCAAACGCCCGCATCGGCGTGGCCAAGGCCGCGTTCTTCCCGGCCATCTCGCTGACCGGCTCGTTTGGCTTCGCCAGCGGCGACATCGACCGGTTGACCAACAGCGACTCGAAGCTCTGGTCCATCGGGCCGAGCCTCTACCTGCCGATCTTCCAGGGCGGCCGGAACAAAGCCAACCTCGCGCGCAGCCGCGCCGCTTACGAGGAGAGTGTCGCGCTCTTCCGCCAGCGCGTGCTCGTCGCCTTCCGCGAGGTGCAAGATGCGCTCACCGCCACGCAGCTGCTGGCCGACCAGGCCGCCGCGCAGGACCGCGCCGTTGCGGCCGCGCGCCGGGCGGGAGAGCTGGCGCAGACGCGTTACGACGCCGGCTACGTGAACTACTTCGAGGTCATCGACGCCCAGCGCACCGTCCTCACCGCCGAGCGGGCCTCCGTCCAGCTCACGGCCCAGCGCCTCGTGAACAGCGTCGGCCTCATCAAGGCCCTCGGCGGCGGGTGGACGCATGGCGCGGCCGTCGCGGCCAACTAAGCCATCTCTCAACTCTCAACTCAGTTCATACCATGCATACCAACAACCAGTCCAAGCTTGCGGGTAAAACCGCCCTCGTCACCGGCGCCTCCAAGGGCATCGGCGCCGCCATTGCCAAGCACCTCGCCGCCGCGGGTGCGTCCGTCGTCGTCAATTATGCCTCCAGCAAGGCCGGCGCCGACAAGGTCGTCGCCGAGATCATCGCCGCGGGCGGCAAGGCCGTCGCCATCCACGGCGACGTCGCCAAGCCTGACGACATCAAGCGTCTCGTTGCCGAATCCGTGAAGGCCTTCGGCCGGCTCGACATCCTCGTGAACAACGCGGGCGTCTACGAGTTCCTGCCGATCGAGGCCATCACGCCCGAGCATTTTCACCGTCAGTTCAACATCAACGTCCTCGGCCTGCTCCTGACCACGCAGGAGGCGGTGAAGCATTTCCCGGCCGCCGGCGGCAGCATCATCAACCTTGGCTCGGTCGTCACCGACCTGACGCCGCCCATGAGCGCCGTCTACACCGGCACGAAGGGTGCGGTCGACGCCATCACCGGCGTCCTCGCGAAGGAACTCGGGCCGAAGGGCATCCGGGTCAACGCGCTCAACCCCGGTCTGACCATCACCGAGGGCACGCACAGTGGCGGCATCGCGGGCTCGGAGATGGAGAAGAATGCCGTCAAGCAGACGCCGCTCGGCCGCGCCGGCCAGCCGCAGGACATCGCCAAGGCGGCGGTCTTCCTCGCCTCCGACGACTCCGGTTGGGTCACCGGCGAACTGCTGCGCGTTGGCGGCGGCATCTACTGAACATCAACTCTCCCGGCGCCGGCAATATCGGCGCCGGGACCCTTTCACATGATCATCGCCACCCTCCTCCTCGGAGCCATGACGCTCCTCGTCTTCGTCGACGACGGGCCGTCGCGCGAATGAACCCGGACTGCCGCCGGTCGGCCTACGGGCCGGCGGAGGAAAGTGCGGTGGTCACACTCGAGGCCACTCTCGCGGCGAGCTGCTCGTAGCCCTGCGGCGTGAAGTGCACGTTGTCCCGCAACTGCAACTCTCCTTGGCGGGCGGTGGCTAGGCCGTGCAGGTCGTCAATGGTCACGCCCGTCTCCTGCATCACACGCCGGGCCACGGCATTGTAGGCCAGTTCGTCATGGGCCACGCGGCCCAGCGTGCCGGTCGGGACGGGCGTGGTGGTCGCATAGATCAGCTTGGCGCCGGTGCGGCGCAGGCGGGTGACCAGCTCGCGCAGGTTGGCCTCGTATTGCGGGAGCGGCGTCACCTGCGCCCCCTTTTCGGGCGGGACGTAATTTCCCTGCGCGTCGAGATACTTCAGGTCGTGCAGGCCGAAATTGAAATAGATTACATCCCACCGGCCGGTCCCTAGCCAGGCCTCGAGCCGGCGCAGCCCGCGGCCGGTGTCGCCGCAGTTTTCCGGCGGGTGGTGGATGTTGGCGCGGCCCTGCAGGCGGGTGCGGACGGGCAGGGTGTAGCCCATGGAGATGGAGTCGCCCATGAGCAACACGCGTGGCAGACCCGGCACATCCTCGACCGGCGCCAGCGCGGGTTGCGGAGCGGTCCCCGGGGCGTTTTTTTTCGGTTCCTCGGCGTGGAGCCAGGCAACAAGCATCAGGGCGATGGAGGCCAGCGTTGGGGTGAGCGGGCGGCGCATGGCGGGTCAGAGCTTGACGGAGAGGGTGATCCAGGCGCGCTCGGGCAGGCCGTGGCCGATGAGACCGGTGAGGTAGACCTCGTCGGTGAGGTTTTTCCAGTTGAGCGTGGCGGACCAGGCGGCCTTGCCGGCCTTCCAGTTGTAGCCAAGGGCGGCGTCCCACAGCGTGACGGGCTCGAAGAAGAGGTCGGGGTTGGCGATGCTCAGTTTCTTTTCGCTGGTATAGTTGACGCCGCCGCCAATCCACAGGCCCTTGAGGCGGGCGCCTTGGAAATCATACCGGGTCCAGACGTTGAACAGGCGCTCGGCGGAATTCTCGATCTTCTTGCCGATCGCCTGGGAGAGCGCGGGCGGCGCCCCGAGGGTGCGGGCGTTGATCTGGCTGAACGACACGTAGGTCTGCCAGTGGTTGACCGGAGAAAAGGTCAGGTCGATCTCGAAGCCGCTGCTCTTGTCCTTGGTGCCCTGGATCACGCTGGAGAGCGTGGTGCCGGTGACGGGGTCGGGGATGGAGAAGCGCGAGATGCGGTCGAGCTGGTTGATCTCGAAGTAGGAGACCGTCGAGGACACGCGGCCGGCGAGAAAGTCGGTCTTGAGGCCGAACTCGAGGCCGTCGGAGGTGACGGGCTTGGCCGGTCCGGCGGGCTGGCCGTTGAGCGAGAGCAGGGCGTTCGAGGGGACAAACGATTCGCTGTAGGAACCGAAGACGAGCAGGCTGGGCAGGAGCTTGTAGCCGGCGCCGCCCTGCAGGGAGGTGTCGCTGATCTCGAAATCATTGCCCGGGTTGCCCGAGAGGCGGTTGAACGATGTGGCCTCGGCCTGGCTGTAGCGCGCGCCCGCCACGACGAAGAGCCGCTCTTGCAGGAAGGAGCCGTTGAGCACGGCGTAATAGGCCGTGTCGGTGCTTTCGTTGGTGGCGCTGGCCTGGAAGGGGAGGGTGTTTTCGTCGTAGGATTCGTTGAGCGTGCGGGCGGCGAGGTTGAGGTAGTTCCAGGTCTGGAAACTTTGTGTCGGGGTCGTCGCCTCATTGGCGACGCCCGCCGGGGGGTTGGCGGTGGACTGGCGGTTGAACGACTCCCCGCTGTTCTCCTGCCGGAAGACGCCGACGAGGGGCTTGATCTTGCCGAAGGTGAACTCGAGGTTGCCCGCCAGCTCGGCCTGATAGCTGCGCGCCTCGGACATGTTGCCGGTGACGCGCTTGCGCCGCACCTGGAAGATGTAGGGCGACTCAAAGACGACGGACGGGTCTGCCAGCACGCGCGCGGCGAACTGGCGCGCGAGGTTGTCGAGGTAGGCGGTCTTCTCGGCCGTGGTGGCGCCCGGGATCGTGGCGGGATCGATGATGCCGCTGCTGTTCGCCGTGCCGGGGGCGTAGCTGTTGATGTCGCCGATGCCGGTGGCCTTGTTGTTGACGTCATTGCGGCTGTAGCTGGCGTTGGCGCGCACGGTCCAGTCCCGCCCGAGCTTGCCCGTGTATTCGGCGTTCAGGCTGTCGATCTCGGAGGTGCGCCAGTCGTCGTTGCCCGTCCAGTTGAAATCCTTCGGGAGCGGGAAGGGATAGAGCAGGCCGTAGTCGAAGGTTGTGGCGACGGGGTCGGTGAGACGGCGGACGGCGGTCGGGTTGGCCGCGTTGGCGGCGGAGGAGATGTTGTGCGAGACGACGACGATGCTGGGCACGGTGTTGAAGGGTGTGCGCTCCTCGCGGGTGTGGTGGTCGTAGTCGACGGTCAGTGCGTGGTCCGGCGAGATCCGCCAGGTGAGGGACGGGGCGAGCACCCAGCGGATGTCGCCGACCTGTTCCGTTGCGTTGGGGCCGTTCTGCCACGCGCCGTTGAAGCGGGCGAGCAGCTTGCCCGGGATGAGGGGGACATTGAGATCCACCTGTGTGCGCCAGTATTCGAGGGTGCCGAAGTCCTGCTTCACCTGGAGGGAGGTTTTGTCGAACGGCTTCTTGGTGATGTAATTGACGGTGCCGCCCGGCTCGATCGCGCCGTAGAGCAGCGAGGCAGGACCCTTGACGACCTCGACGCGCTGGATGTTGACGGGGTCGACGTAGCGGGCGCCGACGAAGCCGTTGCGCTGGGGTGTGCCGGTGTCGAAGCCGCGGATGTTGAAACGGGTGTTGCCCGAGACGAACTCGCGGCCGGCCCCTGTGACGCCTGGCGCGTATTTGACGATGTCCTGCAGGTCGCCCGCCCCGGTGTCGCTGATGAACTGCTCGGTGAAGGCGTTGATGGCAAACGGCAGGTTCTTGATCGGGGTGTCCACGCGGGTGGCCGATACGGAATTGCCGGCGAGGTAGCCCTTGTCCTGCTTGGTCGAGACGGTGAACGTCGACAGCACGAGGGTGTCATCCCCGGAGGCCGGCGGTTGGAGCTGGGCCGGTGCGGGAAGCGCGAGGGCCAGGAGGAGGACGGGGCAGGACGGCAGGTAGCGACGGATGGTCATGGGGAGCGGGTGTTGGGGCGGGCGCGTGGGGAGGGGGAAGCCGCGTAATGCGCACCTTGGGCAGGACACGGGGAAACGAAAGGTGGCGGATATTTAAATTGTTAAAATCCTCCGGAGATCCCTAGCCTCGGTTTGTGCCCGACCATGTCCGATTGCGGGATATCGCCCTGTGCGCGCGGGTCAGCGTCGCGACCGTTTCGCTCGCCCTGCGGGGCAGCACCCTGATTTCCGCGGCCACCCGCGCCCGCATCACGGCGCTGGCGGGCAGGATGGGTTACCAGGCGCATCCGTATGTATCGGCCTACATGAGCTGGCGGCGCAACCGCGGGGCGCTCCGGCATCCCTCCATCGCCCTGTTGCACCATTATGAAGGGGCGGACGGGTGGCGGACCCATTCCTCGGCGAGCCTGCGCGAGATGCACCGGGGGGCGCTCGCGCGGATTCATGGGTGCGGTTACAGCGTCGAGCAGTTCTGGCTTGGTTCGGTGCGTCCGCGCCGGCTGCTCGAGATCCTGCGGACCCGCGCCGTCCGCGGGCTGGTGTTTGCCCCGGTGGCGGAGAAATCGCTCCAATACGACCTGCCCTGGGAGGAATTCTCCGCGGTGCAGATCGGCACCGCCCCGGCCGGACTGAATCTCCCGCGGATCGCGCACAATCATTACCAGGGCTCGCTCGACGCGGTGCGGCGGTGCGCGGAGCGGAAATACCGCCGGCCCGGCCTGGTCATCGACCAGGCGCATGATGAGCGGCTCCAGCACGTCTGGCGCGCGGGGTTCGAGATGGGGGCGATGGAATGTGGCTTCGCCCGCAACGCAGTGTTGCTCCTGTCCGAGACAAAGCGGAATCCCCGGGCCCTGCGGGCGTGGCTGAAACGCCAGCGACCGGATGTGATCGTCACGAACCTGCATGCCTTTCTGGCAGGCATGCTGGAGGAACTCGGCCTGGCGGTGCCCGGGGATATCGGGCTGGTGAGCCTGTCGGTGCCGGCGATCGGCGACCGGGTCACGGGAATCGAGCAGAACGCCCACCTGATCGGGACGCAGGCCGTCGACATGCTGGCCGGGGCCTTGCAACACCACCGCACTGGCCTGCCGGCGGATGCGGTCACTACGCTGGTGGCCGGCCGATGGAATGCCGGGGAGACGTTTTGAGGGAAACCCTTGCTGACTGGCGGACCGTGCGAAGCGCTCGTCTTCCGGACATTGTGTTGGTCCGCTGAAGGGGTGGGTCGAAAGGGGCAAGTAAGGGGAGCCGCAGGGTTTACAGATAAGCGGCCGCGGGAGTGAGTGGCCCGGGAGTCGGCCGGCCTGAACAAGCAAAAATTACGGTCTTGCCGGGGCTCCGGGCTGAGGCAAATTCCTCATCGCATCGGACAGCCGGGGCCAAGGCGGGATGATGCTTTCTTTCCACGCCATCATTCCCAGCTCGGCCAATAATGGCCACCGTGAGCTGTGGGGTTGTGGTATTTTTCTCCCCCATGTCCCGGGTCGCATGAGTCGACCTGTTTGTTTTGCACACCAAGCGTCAAGCCACCACTCGTTTGTCCGTTCGCCACCCGGTTGAGCCCAAGGGGGTCCGGCTGTGAGCAAGCTCAAGGCTTTCCTGGGTTTGATCATCCTCGCGGCAATCGGGCTGATCGGGTGGCAGTTGCTTCGTTCGCAGAAACCGACGGAGCGCATGAAGTCAACGGCGTCTAATTCCGAGAGGGAGCAGCCTCCGTCAGAAAAACAATCGGCCGGAAAGCCTGATGATAAGCAGGCATCGGTGCCGCCCGCTGCCGGTGAGAAATCATCCGCTCCATCCGGTGCGGCAGCAGCGAACCAGGCCTCGCTGAAGGTGACGGGCAGTGATCTGGCCCGGCTCGGGAAAATAACGGAGCGCAGCCAGATAATGATCCCCCTGCCAGGCGGCGGAGTAGCCACAGGTGTGGTCCAGTTGGTGCAAACCGAGGCCCGCGGCCTGATCCGAGTGGGCGGCCGCCTGACCGGCAACCACCGCGGCAGCTTTTCGTTGGTGGATGATTCCGGGCAAGTGAGCGGCCGCGTGCTCATGCCGCAGGAGAAACTGGCTTATTTGATCAGCAGTGCGGGTGGCGGGGCGGCAACCGTTCAGGCCCTGCCCCTTAGCAATATCATCTGTTATCCGTTCCCGCTGGAGCCCCGCCCCGCGGTCCCGGTGGAAGGAGGGTCGTCCGGACCGCAGGCGGCTCCACCAATCCTGAGCAGCCGGCCCGCCGCCACGGCGGTGCTCTACCTGGATTTTGACGGTGAGACGGTAACCGATCCCGACTGGCCGGCTTATGCGAGCGACGGTGTCACGATCACGGGGCCAACCATCGTGGCGCCGGCCTCCACGCTTTCCAATGCGCAGATCACGGAGGTGTGGAATCGGGTTAAGGAAGATTACTGGCCTTTCGACATTGACGTCACCACCGACCTGAACCGCTACAACAACGCCCCGCTCGGGCAGCGCATGCGCGTGATCATTACACCCAATGACGCGGCGGCGCCTGGGGCGGGTGGTGTGGCTTATGTTGGCAGCTTCCGGCTGGCGGGTTCCCCGTATTTCTATTTCCAGTCCGACAATCCCGCCTGGGTCTTCAATTCCTCGGTGGACGGCATCGCCGAGGCGATCTCACATGAACTGGGGCACACCCTCGGCTTGGAGCACGACGGGCGCAATCCGCCGCTCACCGATTTTTCCACCCCGGATGGTGAATACTATTACGGCCACGGTGACCCGAGCAGCGCCGTTGGCTGGGCCCCGATCATGGGTGCGGGTTATTATCAAAAATTGGTGCAGTGGAGCAAGGGGCAGTATCCAGCCGCCAACAATCAGCAGGACGACGTCGCCATTATCTCGGGCCAGGCCTCGTTCACATTTGGTGGGCCGGCCTACACCAATAGTGTTGGTTACGTTCCTGATGACGCCGGGAACACCCGTGCAACGGCCGTGGAGGTGAATCTCGCGAGCGGTGCGCCGCAAGTGACCGGAATCATTTCCTCCGCCGCCGACCTCGACTATTTTACGTTCACGCTAAATTCGGCGAGTGAAGTCACCATCAGCGTGTCTCCACCCAGCACCTATTCCAAGCAAGCCAACCTCGATGCGGAGATTGAATTGCAGGTTAGCAGCGGATTTCCGGAAGCCTATGCGAATCCCGCCGCGGCGCTGGACGCCTCAATCACGCGAACGCTTTCCGCCGGGACATATTATGTGAAGGTTGGCGGCGCTGGCCGCAATGGGAGCGGTGGGTCTGACTATGGTTATGATAATTACGGGAGCATCGGACAATACCGCCTGAGCATCGTGCTTGCGGCTCCGGTGATCACCAGCCCGACGTCGGCAACAATCGGCGTGGGTAACTCTTTTTCCTATGCCATCACGGCGACAAACAGTGCCGGAACTTTCGCGGCCACGGGCCTGCCGGCCGGCCTGACGATCAATACGAGCACCGGGGTGATCAGCGGGCGACCGACCGTCACGGGGGTATTCAACATCACCCTCAGTGCCAGCAATGCATCCGCGACCGGCACGGGGTCTCTGGCGCTGACCGTGACCAATGCGGCGCCGGTTTCGGTCACGCAAAGCGATCCAAGGCAAGTCCTGACGCTTGGTGGTGGCACGACCCTCAGCGTCACTGGCTTCAGTGTAAACGGCAGCATTAGCTACCAGTGGATGCGCAATGGCCGACCGATCAGCGGTGCTACAAGCAGCAGCCTGGTCCTCACCAGTGCGACGTATGCGGACAACGGGGCTTATTGGCTCGAGATGACAAACGCCGTCGGCACGGGCCGCAGCGCCCCATTCTTTGTCGCGGTCGCACCGACGAGCACCCAAGTGCGCGGATGGGGGCAGAACAGTGCAGGGGTGCTCGATATTCCTAGCAGTCTCACCGATGCCGTCGCGGTTTCAGGTAGTAAGAATTTGAGTGTTCTGGCGCTCAAGAGCGACGGCACAGTTTTGGGCTGGGGCGAAAATCATCTCGCGCAGGTCACCATTCCCGCCGGATTGTCCGGGGTTGTGGCGGTTGCCGCGGGCAAGTATCATTCGCTCGCGCTCAAGAGCGATGGCACGGTCGTAGCCTGGTCAAATTCCTCGACCCAAGGTGGATTGGACATTCCTGCGGGCTTGACGGGAGTCGTGGCCATCTCAACCGATGGGGGCAATTCAGTGGCGCTTAAGACGGATGGCACCGTGGCGACTTGGGGAGCCGGCGGGGGGGCTCCGGCGGGGGTGACCGGCGTGATTGCGATTTCCTCTGGGGATGGCTTTTCCTTGGCCCTGAAGAATGACGGGACGGTTATCGGGTGGGGAAGCAATGGTTTGGGGCAGATAAACGTTCCTGCCGGACTGACCGGGGTTGTCGCTATTTCAGCTGGATCTTATCATTCATTGGCCCTGAAAAGCGATGGCACTGTGGTGGCTTGGGGCTACAACGGCGATGGCGCAGCCACTGTTCCTGCAGGACTTAGCAATGTTGCGGCGATCAGTGGCGGTCAAAGGCACAGCTTGGTATTAAAAAGTGACGGCACGGTGACGGGATGGGGTCTCAATCCGAACGGAGAAGCGGCCCCGCCAGCAGAAGGTCTCGATAAAGTCTTCACGATTTCGGCCGGCAGCGGTAACTCATTTGCTTTACGGGATTCCTCGGATGATACGGTTCCGAACATTGTCGCTCCACCCGTTGACCTAACCCGGGTTGAAGCCCAAACCGCCGTCTTTTCTGTTGTGGCGGGTGGAGCGGGCCCATTCACATACCAATGGCGCAAGAATAACGTGGATATCGCGGGAGCGACCTCCGCCTCTTTCACCATTTCGAACCTAGTATTGGCGGACGCAGGTAATTATCGCGTGCTGGTTAGCAACAATGTCGGTTCGGCTTTGAGCGGGGTGGCGACACTGGTGGTGAATCCCCTGCCGGTCGTGACGAATCTGTCACCAGCACGCCAGGTCCTGACACCGGGGCAGAACCTAAGCCTGAGTGTCAGTGCAACAGGCACAGACTCATTAACCTACCAGTGGATGCGAAATGGTCAGCCGATCGCCGGGGCGACCGCCAGCGTTTTTGACCGGACCAATCTGATTTTCGCAGATGCGGGTTACTATTATGTGGCCGTTACCGACAATTACGGAACGCGTCGGAGCTCTGCCTTCTTTGTGACAGTCGCGCCTGCCGTCACACAGGTCGTCGCTTGGGGAAGAAATGATTTAGGCCAGGCCAATATTCCGACTGGCCTCACAGACACGGTGGCGGTCGCGACGGGAGCAGTTCATTCCTTGGTCCTGAAAACAGACGGGACGGTCGTTGCGGTTGGAGACAATAATTTTGGCCAAACTTCGATTCCAGCTGGTTTATCCGACGTCGCAGCCATTGCGGCTGGATGGAATCATTCCTTGGCTCTGAAGGCGGACGGCACTGTCATAGCTTGGGGGCTAAATCCAGCCAGTGCGGTTCCGGCTGGTTTATCCAACATCGTGGCAGTGGCGGGCGGTGGAGGCCATTCTCTTGCCCTTAAGATTGACGGCACAGTCGTCGCTTGGGGGCGGAATACCAACGGCCAGTCAACGGTTCCGGCTGGTTTGTCCAACGTCGTCGCAATCGCCGCCGGAGAAAATCATTCACTCGCTCTCAAAGCGGATGGTTCGGTAGTCGCCTGGGGGGCCAATAACTTCGGGCAAAGCTCCGTGCCGAACACGGCGACCAATATACTCGCACTATCAGGGTCTGATGCATTCTCGCTGGCCTTAAAGTCCGATGGCACGGTTCTTTTCTGGGGAACGGCGTCGTTCTCTGGCGAACCCACGCGCGCGCCTCCCGCCGGCCTAAACAATGTTGTGGCGATTTCGGCGGGCAGCGGCGGTTCGCTAGCGTTGAAAACCGATGGTTCGGTCGTGACGTGGGGAACCAATGTCTATTTCGGGCCAATTGTGGTCCCCGCCGGACTCGATGCCGTATTTGCAATTGCCAAGGGGAGTGACCATGCGCTGGCGCTCCGCGACACCAACCCTCCCCCATCTCCACCTAGTGTAACGTTGCAGCCGCAGGATCGAGCGGTGCTGATGGGAAACAATGCGATTTTCACTCTCTCGGTGACTGGCAATCCGGGTTCTACCTATCAATGGCAACGGTTGCCGGCCGGCAGTGGAACATGGAGCGCCCTGGCCAATGGCGGAGCTTATTCCGGCACCACCACGGCCACTATGACGGTCACAGGAACCACACTGGCGATGACTGGTGACCAATTCCGCTGCGTGGCGACCAATCCCTCCGGCTCGGCCACGTCGAATCCGGCGACGCTGACCGTGACGGTTCCCTTGCCGGTTATCTCGGCTCAGCCGGTTGCTGCGTCAGTGGCGGTGGGCACGTCGATCGATCTTGCCGTGACCGCAACCAGTCCTGTCGCCCTCACCTACCAGTGGCGCAAGAACGGCACCGACATCGGAGGCGCGACTGCCAGCATCTATACCATAGCCTCGGCCCAGTTGACTGACGCTGCGGACTACACCGTGGTCATCACCAACAGCGCCGGCTCCGTCACTTCCAACGCGGCCACGGTGATTGTGGTGACGCCGCCCGTCATTAACACCCAGCCTGTGGCGCAGACTGTATATGCCGGGCAGACGGCTTCCTTCTCGGTCACGGCCACGAGCGCCGCGCCGCTGAGTTATGCGTGGCGCAAGAACGGCACACCGATCGGCGGCGCCACGGCGGCGACCTACACCATTGCGAGCACCCAGATGGCGGACGCGGCCGATTATTCCGTCGTGGTCACGAACCTCGCCGGCTGGGTCACGTCCAGCGCGGCGACGCTGACAGTCAATCCCCTCGCGGCGCCGGTCATAACCACGCAGCCGGTCGGTCAAAGCGCGGGGGCGGGGGTCACCGTCCAGTTCACGGTGGCGGCCTCGGGCGCGCCGGCGCCGGCTTATCAGTGGCAGGTGCAGCGCGCCGGTGGCGGCACTTGGAGCAACACGGTCGATGGCGCGGGCTACAGCGGCTCGCAGACTGCGACGCTGAGTGTCCTGGGCAGCCTGTTGGCGAACAATGGCGACCAATATCGCTGCGTAGCCTCCAACACGGCGGGTGCGGCTACCTCCAACGCGGCGATCCACACGGTGCTGGAAGGCCCGGTCATCACCGGCCACCCGCAGGACCAGACCGGTCTGCTGGGTTTGATCCTCCAATTCAACGTCACGGCCACCGCGGTGCCGGCGCCCTCTTACCAGTGGCAGCGCCGGCCTGCGGGCACCGGGGTTTGGGCCGACCTGCCGGACGGGATCTATGTCACCGGTTCCACCACCCCGACCTTGACCGTCTACTTCGGCGCGGGCTGGACCGACCAGGACCAGGTCCGGTGTGTCGTGAGCAATTACCTCGGCAGCGCCACCTCGAACGCGGCGACCCTCTCCTGGCCGCAGCAGGCGGGCGTGGTCCGGGTGGCTGCCGGCGCCGGCCACACCCTGCTCATCCGCTCCGACGGCGTGCTCTACACCACGGGAGCAAACGGCTTCGGCCAGCTTGGCCGGGGCACCACCACCAATGTCAATTTCGGCAGCTGGGTCGACGGACCCGGCCTCGGCAATGTTTACGGACACATCATCGATGTGGCCGCCGGGGCCAACCACAGTTTCTACCTCAAGTCCGATGCCACGCTCTGGGCGATGGGCCGCAACGCCAACGGCCAGCTGGGCACGGGCGATGCCGCGAACCGCCTGAGCCCGGTGCAGGTGGCGGCCGGCGTGGCCGCCGCCGCTCCGGGCACGTCCCACAGCCTCATCATCAAGCAGGATGGCACGCTCTGGGCCACGGGCGACAACACTTACGGTCAGCTGGGTGATGGCACGAACACCAACACCCTCGTGCCGAAGCAGGTTGCCACCCACGTGGTCGCGGCGGCCAGCGCCTTTGTGCACAGTGTCTTCCTCAAGGCCGATGGGACGTTGTGGTCCATGGGCCACAACGGGCTCGGCGAGCTGGGCGACGGCAGCCCGTTCAACCGTAACGTGCCGGTGCAAACCGCCACCGGGGTCGTTGCCTTCAGCGCCCGGGGTTACCACACCCTTTTTATCAAGACCGATGGCACGCTGTGGGCCGTCGGCTACAACAATGTCGGCCAGTTGGGTGATGGAACCTTGGACACGAGGGCGACTCCCGTCCAGGTGGCCACCAACGTGATGGCGGTGGCGTCCGGGATGTTCCACAGCCTGTTCGTGAAGACCGACGGCACGCTGTGGGCCACGGGTGACAACACCTACGGCCAGCTGGGCACGGGCGACACCTTCACCCGCAGCTCCCCGGTGCAGGTGGCGACCGGCGTCATCGCCGTGGCCGCCGGCGAGAACCACAGCGTCTACATCACCACGGATGGCAGTTACTGGGCCATGGGGCGGGGCGATTCCGGCCAGCTGGGTGACCAAGCCAATCAGAACCGGTCCAGTCCCTGGCGCGTCATGAACGGTTATGTGCCGCTGCCGGCCCCGCCGACGGCGGTGACGGCGAGCGACGTCGTCTACCCGGACCGCATCGCGGTTTCCTGGACCGGTGGCCTGAGCAGCGGCTATTACGAACTCTGGCGTGGCACGACGAACGTTCCGGCCGCCGCCACCCGGCTGAGTGCGCGGGTGTCGACGCCCTATTATGAGGATTTGAGCGTCACGCCGAATCAGCCGTATTATTACTGGATCAAGGGCGTCAACGCGGCGGGCGTCGGGGCGTTCTCTGCCGGCGATGCCGGCACCGCGGGCTCCATCGCACCTCCCGTTATCACCGCCCCGCCGCAAAGCCAGACCGTTAACGTCGGTGCGAATGTGACTTTCTCCGTCACCGCCAGCGGCACCGCGCCGTTCACCTACCAATGGCAGAAGGGCACCAATCCCATCGGCGCTGCGACCGCTTCGACCTACACCATCACCGGGGTCGCCACCACCGACGCAGGCAGCTACGATGTCGTCGTGACCAATGGTGCGGGCAGCGTCACTTCCGCCGCGGCTGTCCTCACCGTCAACAAGCTGGCCCAGGCGATCACCTTCGCCGCGCCGGCCGACCGCGCTTACACCACGGTTCCGTTCGGGCTGGTGGCTACTTCGGACTCGGGGTTGCCCGTCACATTCTCGATCGTGTCCGGTCCGGCCACGCTGTCCGGCAGTGACCTGACAATCACCGGCGTCGGCACTGTGACGGTGCGCGCGACGCAGGGCGGTAACGCGACCTACGCGGCCGCGACTAACGTCGAACGCAGCTTTACCGTCACGAAGGCGGCAGCCACGGTGACACTTGGCAGCTTGACGGCTACCTATGACGGGACCGCCAAGAGCGCGACAGCCACGACGAATCCGGCCGCGCTCAACGTCACTTTCACGTATGAGGGCAGTGCGACGCCTCCGACTAACGCGGGCAGTTATGCGGTGGTCGGCACGATTGCCGAGGCGAACTACCAGGGCACGGCCAGCGGCACGCTGGTGATTGCCAAGGCCGCGGCCACCCTGACCTTGGGCAGCCTCACGGCCACCTATGACGGCACGGCGAAGAACGTGACGGTCACGACGAGTCCGGCCGGCCTCAATGTCACCTTTACTTATGACGGCAGTGCGACGGTGCCGACCGGCGCCGGCAGCTACGCCGTGGTCGGCACGATCACGGAGGCGAACTACGAGGGCACGGCCAGCGGCACGCTGGTGATTGCCAAGGCCACGGCCACCGTGACGTTGGGCAATCTCGCGGTCACCTACAACGGCGCGGCGAAGAGCGCTACGGCCACGACCAATCCCGCCAACCTCGCGGTCGCCTTCACTTACAATGGCAGTGCGACGGCTCCGACCAACGCGGGCAGTTACGCCGTGGTCGGCACGATTGCCGAGGCGAACTACCAGGGCTCAGCCAACGGCACGCTGGTGATTGCCAAGGCCACGGCCACGGTGACATTGGGCAATCTTACGCCAACCTATGACGGCACGGCAAAGAGCGCGTCGGCCACGACGACCCCGGCCGGCCTGACCGTGAATCTCAGCTATGATGGCAGTCCCACGGCCCCGACCAACGCCGGCAGCTACATGGTGGTCGGCACCATCAGTGACTCCAATCATCAGGGGTCCGCCAGCGGCACGCTGGTGATTGCCAAGGCGGTCGCCACGGTGACATTGGGTAACCTTTCGCCCACCTATGACGGCACGGCGAAGAGTGCGACGGCCACAACGACCCCGGCCAACCTGGCGGTCGACCTCAGCTATGATGGCAGTGCGACGGCTCCGACCAACGCCGGCAGCTACGCGATTGTCGGCACCGTCAACGAGGCCAACTACCAGGGCACGGCGAACGGCACCCTCGTCATCGCCAAGGCCGATCAGACGATCACCTTCACCGGGCCGGCCAACCAGCCTTACAGCGCGACGCCAATCGCGCTCAGTGCCACGGCCAGCTCGGGCCTCGCGGTCACCTTCACCGTGGTCTCCGGTCCCGCCACGCTGGCCGGCGATTCCCTGACCCTGACCGGCGCCGGCGCGGTCACGGTGCGCGCGACGCAAGATGGGGATGCCAACCGCAACGCCGCGCCCGCGATCGACCAGTCTTTCACGGTCACGGCCAATTTCGCCTCCTGGCTGCTGGCCAAGTTCACGGCCGAAGAGCGGGCGGACGCAAACATCAGCGGGCCGAACGCTGACCCGGATCACGACGGCTTCGCCAACCTGCTGGAGTATGCGCTTGGGCTGGAGCCGAAAAGCGCGAACACCACAAACCTGCCTCAGATCGGCACCCTGGGCTCCGACTGGACTTATACCTACAGCCGCCCGGCTGATCGCACGGATGTCACCTATACCGCCGAAGCCTCGACCAATCTTACGAACTGGTCGTCGGTTGGCGTCATCCACGAGTTGGTCTCGACCTCGGGCGGATTCGAAACCTGGCGTGCCAAGTATTCCCTTGTCTCGGCCCCCAATGTCTTCTTCCGTTTGAGCGTCTCGGGCCAGTGACAGGGGTGACAGCATGAAAAAATCATCCATCATTTTATTCCTGGCCCTGGCCGGCATCCCGTGTGCGGCCGACACGGCCTATTCACCGCCGGTCGGAGGCATGACTTTCACCGTCAACGGAGGGACCGTGGTGGCGCCTGTGACGACTTGGTTTGCGGTTCCGGTGTTGGATGAGCCCTTGGCCTCTGGAGCTGGCCGCGGCAAAATCACATCCTTTACCAGTGGCTCGATTACTTTGACGGGGGCCGGTTGGACCTCAGGCGCCCTGTCCAATGCGGCGTTCCCCTACGCGGTTCGCCTCCTGAGCGGCGCCGGGGAGGGAGCCACCTTGAGTGTCTCGGCGAATACCACCGACACGCTGACGGTTTCAGGTCGCGATCTGGTTCAGCTGGGCGTGGTCGTGGGTGATGTCTTTCAGCTCGTTCCGGTTGATACGCTCAACACGCTCTTCGGTCCCGATACGTTTCTGGGCGGGGTCGATGCCAATTCCGCCGATGTCATCACGCTGAGCAGCTCCGTGCAGCTCGCCTATTATTACAACACGACTCTGGGCCATTGGGTTCGCACCACCGGCCCGACCACGGATCGAGGCAACACACCCATTCCTCTTGGCAGCGTGATTGCCGTGACCCGCAAGTCGGGCGGTATGACTTTACGGATCGTCGGTCGCGTCCCCGAGACCAAAGTCAATGCCCTGGTGGCAAACGCAGGTTCCACCTACACCCATACCGGATTCCCGACCAACGTGACCATCGGGTCCTTGGCGCTCCAGACTGCCATCCCGGGATGGGTCTCGGCCAGCGTGGCTGACAATGCCGACATGCTCGCCGTGAATGTAGGTGGGACTTGGCTGAACTATTTCCACAATGGGACAAATTGGCAGCGCACGACCGGCCCCGCGACCAACCGTGATTCCATCGTTATCAACGCAGGCACCGCCGTTCAGTTCTTCAAGCGAGGCAGTGCTTCCGGATCGGCAGTTTTTACTCGCTTAAGGCCATACTCATTCTAATTTTTTCCCTATGAAATCCCTGAAAGTTATCCTCTTCAGTGTCTTGGCTACGACCGGCTTTTCGCAGGTGATTCAGGATTTCTCGGCCGTGATTAATGCCAACACCTTTTTCTACGGCACCTGGGAAGCGGGCGGCGGTTCGTCGGTAAATCCCAACGCCAGCTTCGTGCAAGGCGCGGGCGTTTACGACATCACCGGCGCCACGGCCAACAACTCGGATCTGTCCAAGATCGAGTTTTTCTTCTCCTCGCCTTTTTCGATCGGATCCAACGGCTTTTTGGAAGTCGCTGCCCAGGCGCTTACCCTGAACGCCGCTCCCTCATTTCAAGTTGTGCTGGTCGATACGAGCGCGGTAACCGCGACCGCCACGTTTAACGCCTCTTCCTTCCTGGTCGGCAGCTACTCCACCGCCTATTCCGCTCTCACCATGGGTGGTGGCTTTAACGCCGCCTCGATCGACTCGATGATTATCACCGGTGCGATTCCCTCGGGCACGGCGCGCTTCAACTTCAGCTTCGATAAGATCTCTGCCGTGGCCTCCCCGATTCCTGAGCCCTCGACCTATGCAGCCATTTTTGGTGCGCTGGCGCTGGGACTTGTGGTCTGGCGCCGCCGGAGCTTCACCCAAGCTTGAGGCTCGAGGCGACACTCACAGACATACGGGCGGCTTCGGCCGCCCTTTTTTGTGTCCGGTCCCGGACGAGGTCGGCGGATCTTGTCGCGCTTGCCGCAGGCCCTTTGTCGCCTAGCGTCGCCGCATGGCTGTTTATCAGACGACACTGACGGTCCGCACGAAGGGGGCCTGGACCTATGAGATCACCGACGGGGTGGCGCGCGCGTTGAAGGCGAGCGGGCTGACGTCGGGCATCGCGACGGTGTTCTGCCAGCACACGAGCTGCAGTCTGGTGCTGATGGAGAATGCCGATCCTTCCGCGCGGCGCGACCTGGAGGCCTGGCTGGAACGGCTCGTGCCGGCGAATGATCCGAATTTCACGCACACCTCGGAGGGGCCGGACGACATGCCGAGTCACATCAAGATGGCGCTGACGCGCACCAGCGAAACGATCCCCTTCGCCGACGGCCGGCTCCTGCTCGGCACGTGGCAGGGAATCTTCCTGTGGGAACACCGGAAGGCGGCACACACGCGCAACGTGGTGCTGACGCTGCTGAGCTGAGGAGGGCGGTAGGGGCCGTTGCCCTCAACGGCCCGTCCAATACCCAAGGCGCTTGGGGTCAAGCGCCTCTACCGGTCGCGGCACTTTACGGCGTCCCGTCCGGAAGGAACTCCGCCTCGGTTAGCTCGAGCGTGATCACACGTCCGGGCCAGGAGGGTTCATCGACGGCGGTGAGGCGGCCATAGAGAGAGAGCACCGCGGGGGTCTTGTCCTTCGGGTCCTGCTTGGGTGGCACGGGGGACGGAGTGCCGGGCTTGACCAGCGCCACCAGCCGGTAGCGGGCGAGGTCGCTTTTCTGCTCGGCGAATTCCACGCGGCCGGTGGCGGCGTCGTAGGATTTGATCGGGCCGGAATAGCGATAGATCTTGTTCAGCCAACCGTTGTAGAGCCAGTCGCGGCGGAGGTTTTTGACGACGTCGTTCCGGGCCTTGTAGAGGCCGGTGGTCACACGGGCCACGTTTGAATCGTCCGGCAGCCATACCGCGCTAAGCAGGGCGGCCGGATCCAGCAGCGGGAAGGCGGTGCCAAGGATGGGGCGGACCTTGGTCTCCGTGCCATCCGCCACGTCGGCGGATATTTCCATCGGTGGAAAATTCTTCATCTGCAGCGTCAGCTTGTGCGGCCCGACGGCGATGGGATCGAAGAAGAGCGGGGTCTTGTTGTAGGCCTTACCTTGCAGCACGACGGTCGCGCCGGCGGGGAAACTGTCCACGACGAGCCGGCCATGCGGCAAGCGGACGGTGGCGGCGGTCTCCTGATTCTCAGTGATCGTGGCCCGGTGGGGCACGGCGGGCCAGGATGGGTATTCGAGCGAGAGATCGTTTTCCCCGGGGGGCAGCTGCGGGATCAGGAGCGGCGTCTTGCCGAGCACGGCCTTGCCCAGTTTCACGGTGGCGCCGGCGGGCACGGTCTCGAGGCGGAGCGAGCCGGTCTTGAAATTGACGATGGCCTCGGTCTGCTGTCCGGGCGGCACGTCCACCTCGCCGAGCGCGTCGGGCCAGCCCTCGGTCCGGAGCTTCACGGCGTATTTTCCCGGCGTCAGGTTGGGCAGCGTCTGACCGAGAGCGCAGCTGACGCGGTCGGTCGAGGGATCGTCGGCGGACGCGAGGCGCACGGCCTCGATCGTGGCCTCGGGGCGGTTGGATTTCACGAGCAGCACGCCGGTCGTCCGCACGCGCTTCTCCTCGGCCCGGGCCTGGGTGACCTCGGTAATCTTGTGGCCCGCGGAGGACACGGCGCATTTGCCCACCAGCAGGACGATGAGCACGGCGGCGATGATCACCCACGGGCCGGCCTTGCGCCGGGGGGAGTCGGGTGGGAACAGCTTGTCGTAGAAACCCTTCGCCTTGAGCACGGATTCCGGCAGGGGCGCGTTGTCATCGGCGGCCTGCCGGGCGTTTTTGCGGGGAGCGCCGGCAGCCGGTGGCGTATCGTGGCCGGGTTGGGATGGGTCTTTCTGTTCCATGTGGGGTGTGGGGTGCCGCCAGCGCCACCGTTCTAGTTCAGCCCGTTGTGCGGGCAACGGGTTATTTTGCGAATTACCGGTGAAACCGCCGCGGCCGGGACCCTCCGGGAAAATTACCCGGCGCTCAGGCCACGCCTTGCAGCACCTGCATCAGCTCCGCCTCGGAGTAGGGCTTGCGCAGAACCTTCGTGATGCCGGCCAGCTTCAATTCCGCTTCCTTGTCCGCCAGGCTGTCATCGGTGACGAGTCCGGTGGAAAGGAAAATCGGGACCGCCGGGGCGAGCTGGTGGATGATCCGCGCGGCACTGACCCCGTCCATCTCCGGCATCATGCGGTCGAGGATGACAAACTTGATGAGCCCTTGGTTGGCCCGGAAGGTCGCCACGGCCTCGTTGCCGTCGCCCGCGGCCAGCACCGTGAAGCCGTGCTTTTCCAGCACCAGCCGGGTGATCTCCCGGATCGAGATCTCATCGTCGGCGATGAGAACGAGCTCGCCCTGCGCCCGGGCAAAGGCACTGGCGGGTGTGGCCGGGTTCGAGTTCTCCCGGGACTGGATCTCGGCCGGCAGATAGACCCGGAAGGTCGTGCCTTCCCCGGGCTTGCTCTCCACCCGGATGAAGCCCCCGTGGCTGCGGACGATGCCGTGAACAGTGGAAAGGCCGAGCCCGGTGCCCTGGCCCCGCGGCTTGGTCGTGAAGAACGGGTCAAAGATCCGGGGCAGGATTTCCGGCGGAATACCCTGACCGGTGTCCGCGACCGTGATCACGACATAGGGTCCCGGCCGGGATCCGGTGGTGAGGCGGGTGTCGTCTTTCGTGAGCGTCTCGGTGGCCAGCGCGAAACTGAGTTTGCCACCCGCGGGCATGGCGTCGCGCGCGTTCACGGCGAGATTGAGCAGCACCTGGTGCATCTGGGTGGGATCGACCCGCACCGTGTCCTCCGGCGTGGCCACGTCATAGGAGAGCGTGATATTGCGCGGCAGGGTCTCGGCCATCAGGTGGTTCATCTCCTTGACCAGGCGGCTGAGCTTGAGCGGCACGCGGGTGCCGTCCATGCCCCGGGAGAAGGTCAGCACCTGGCGCACGATGTCCGCGCCACGCCGGGCGCACTGCTCGACCAGGTCAAGGCCGCGCTGCTCGCCGGGATACTTGTGGCGCATGAGCTCGATGGAGAGTGAGATGGGCGCGAGAATGTTGTTCAGGTCGTGCGCGATGCCGCTGGCGAGGAGACCGATGCTTTCCAGGCGCTGGGTCTGGAACAGCTGCTTCTCGAGCGATTTCTGCTGCGTGATATCCTGCTTCACCGCGACGAAGTGGGTGATGGCGCCGGTCTGGTCGTGCACGGGGGTGATGGTGGACTCCTCCGTGTAGAGCCCGCCGTCCTTGCGAACGTTGACCATTTCACCGGTCCAGCTGCGCCCGGCGGTGAGGGTGCGCCACAGCTCGGCGTAGAACGCGGGAGGATGCTGTCCGGACTTGAGGAACCGGGGGTTCCGGCCGACCGCCTCGGCAAAGGTGTAGCCGGTGGCCCGGGTGAAGGCCGGGTTGACCCACTCGATGGTGCCCTTGGCGTCGGTGATCATGACGATGTTGGCGGCCGCCTCCAGCGCGGCACTCTGGAGGCGCAGACGGGCCTCGCTCGCCCGGAGCTTGGTGATGTCGTAAAAGATGGAGATGACCTGGAGGGGTTCCCCGGGCAGGGGTTCGGCCGTGGTCAGCAGCCAGACGACGCCGGGCCGGGCGGGGTTATAGACGCCCATGATCACATCGCGGACCGGCTGCCGCGTGGCGAGGGCGACGGCGGCCGGGTGCTGGTCCCCGGACAAGGGGGACCCGTCGTCGCGGACCACCTTCCAGGAGGGATCGAGCGAGGTTTTGCCCAGCAGCTGCTCCTGCGAAAGGCCGAGCAGGTCCAGGGCGCGTTCGTTGCAGAAAGTGATGCTGCCGGAGTGGTCGTGCACGACGACCCCCGCGTTGAGGTTTCGGATGAGCAGGCGGAAACGCTGCTCGCTCTCCCGTAGCCGGTTCTCGGCCTGTTTTTGCGCCGTGATGTCCCGCGCGAAGAGGGAAAGGCCGAAGACTTCATTCTCGCGCTTCATGACGTTGAGGGAGAGCCAGTAGACCCGGCTGGAGTTCGGGGGCTCCAACTCGGTGGTGAATGACCCGTTAGCCAGCGCCTGCTGGTAGTAGCCGAGCCAGCGGCGGGCGTATTCGGGTGGCAGGACCGCATCCGCCGACGTGCCGACGCCGACTTCGACGCCGCGGATCTCCCGGAGGAAATTGGCGAAGGCCTGGTTGTAGCTGGTGACCCGGAAATGCGCGGCATCGACCGACCAGATCAAGTCGTCGGTGCTGTTCATCACCGCGAGGGTCTGGGCGCGGGACTCCCGCAGGGCGTCGTCCATTTTTTTCCGTTCCGTGATGTCCTCCAGCAGCCCGAGGACGCCGTAAACCTGCCCCGCGGCGTCCAGGAGCGGGATCTTGCTGGTGTCGACCCAACGGAGCTGGCCTCCGGCGGCCTTCAGCTGCTCGACGATATGCAGCTCCGGCGTGCGGCTCCGCATGACGCGCTGGTCGTCCGCCCGATACTTGGCGGACTCGGCCGGCTGCCACGGCAGGTCGAAATCTGTCCTGCCGGTCACGTCCTCCGCCCGCTGCAGGCCGGCGAGGCGGGCGAAGACGTCGTTGCAGCCCAGGTAGACGCTCCGGGTGTCCTTCCAGAAAATCGCCTGCGGGATCGCGGCGAAGATCCGGGCCAGCATGTGTTCGCTGTGGTGCAGCTTGACCTCGCGGGACAGCGCCTCGAGGGCGAAGGCCAGGTCGGCCGCCGTCTCCTCCAGCAGCGCGACCTCCGCCGGGCCGAAGAAGTTTTTTTCCGTGGCGTAGGCCACGAGCACGCCCTTTTTCTCGCCCTCCTGCCTGATCACCATGGTGATGCTCGATTGGAAGCCGATGCCGCGCGCGCGGTCGCGCCACGGGAGCGTCAGGGGATCGTTGAAGAAGTCGTTGCAGACATAGGTCCGGCCGGTGCGGAAGCTGGTGCCCGAGGGACCCTGGCTGCCGATGTGCGCCGGGTCGCTGGATATCTCCACCGTGCTGACGTAGCTGTGATCATCACCCGCGATGGCCTGCGGCACCAGGACCTTGGCGGTCGGGTCCAGCCAGCCGATCCAGGCAATCTTGAAGCCGCCTTCCTCCACCAGCACGCGGCAGATCTCGCGGAGCAGCTGGTCGCGCTGCTTGATGTGGACCATCGCATAGTTGACGCGGCTGATGGTCGCATAGACCCGGTTGAGCCGGACAATCTCGCGCTCGTGGAGCCTGCGCTCCCGGATGACCTTTTGCTGCCAGACCAGGAGACCCGCCAGCACGAGCCCGAGCAGGCCCGCCGGCCAGAGGTAGGGCTGCAGATCGGAGAAAAGGAGAGGCCGGGGCTCGATCGGGCCGATCCACTTGGTGTAAAGCCGGTCAAACGTGCCGTTTTCCAGGATGCGGCCAAGGCCCTCGTTGATGCGCTCCAGCCGGGCACTGTCGCCCCGGTGCACGGCCACATGGAAGCGGTAGACGAGGTCTTCCACGAACGAGGCCTGCAGGCCGAGCTCCTTGGCCACCGGCTCATGGGTTGGCCGCATGTGCAGCGCGAAGTCACACTCTCCCCGATGCACCGCCTGGATGGTGGCCTGGCGGGTGGGGAAGGAGACGAGCCGTCCGCCCCAGGCGGCGTTCTGATTGGCGCTCAGCTCCGAGAGGGTGCCGGGCACGATGGCAATGGTCTTGCCGGCAAAGTCCTGGATGTGCCGGATCGGGGGCGCCCCGGGGCGGGTGAAGGCGATCGCATGCAGGTAGGCGTGGCTGATGGAAAAATCCATGGTCGCGCGCCGTTCAGGCAGGATGACCACGTTGGCCAGGGCATCGAGCCGGCCGGCGTTGAACTCCTGCGTGATGAAGCTCCAGTTGCTGGCCAGGATCTCAAAGTCGATGCCGCCCGCCTGCCCCACTTCCCGCAGCATTTCCGCCGCAAAACCGTCCGGGTGCCCCGCGGCGTTCACGAAGGACATCGGCGGCGAGTTGGTCTCGATGCCGATCCGCACCTTGATGCGATCGGCCGCCAGCCCGCTGGTTGAAAGGAGGATCCAGCCCAGGACCAGTGTGATGCAGCAGGCCGGTGATTTGCTGCGCAGACGCGGCGCCGCGCTCGGCTGGGATGGTGTGGCAGGGAGCATGGGCACCGGGGAGAGGGCGGTGACGGAAGAGGTGACGTCCAGAGCCTACAGGCAGCTAAGGGCCGGAGCTGCGCAAATCCCAGCAGAATCAGCGCATTTATTGTGCAAGGCCGGGCCCCGGCCGGGATCCTGCCGGTGCGACTTTCGGCCGGGCTGCCGGGTTATAAGGACAAAGGCGTCCCATGAAATTCCTGATCTCCCTTCTGCTCTGGGCCATTCTGCTCGCGCTGTGCTGGCCGCTGGCGTTGGTGCTGCTGGTCCTCTGGCCGCTGCTCTGGTTGCTTTCGATCCCGTTCCGGATCGTCGGAGCGCTAATGAACGCGATCATCGCCTTGGTCACGGCCATCCTGTTCCTGCCGGCCAGACTGCTGGGCGGCGCAAAGTGATGGTGGGTGATGATTTGCCCGTCCGGGGTTGATGGATTTACGTTAACCTCCAACCGTTACAGGTCCTGACGTTGGTCAGGCTGGGCTCCGGTCTTCCTTGGCCCGGGCTTCGCCGGCGAACTTGGGGTCGGCAATCATCTGACCGCCGCGGACGACCGCACCGAGCACCAGGCCGGCGCTTAACAGGACGATGTTCTTGATGATGTATTGGCCCTCGAGCGTCGGCGCGATCGGATACGCGGTGAAGGTCTCGTGCGGGAAGAAAAGCAACGGCGTCACAGTGCCGAGCATTTGCCCGGCCAGCAGCAGGATTGTGGCGCGCATGCACCGGCCGGTCAGGAAGCCCAACCCGATCAGGACCTCCCAGAGGGCCAGCAGCGGCAGGGAAGCCGACGCCGGGATCGTGCCGAAGGTCATCATGGTGATGGTCCGGCCGGCCAGATCCTCGGCCGGGCTGAGCCCGGGAAAGAACTTGAGCCCGCCGAACCAGAGAAACACCACGCCGAGACTGAGGCGCAGGAGCGCCACGGCGTGGCGGGCCATCCAGCGCGTGAGTTTCACATCGATCGTGGCGAAGGGAATGACGGGGATATGCGTGGTCATGTTGGGCGGGAGTTGAAGCTGGGTCAGGGTGGATGCCTCATCTGGGTGCGCCTGGCAGGAGCGTGATCCCGTGGCGGGCGCAAGCAGCGAGAACGGCGGCGATTTCCGCCTCCGCCGGCGGCCCGCCGGCCGGGACTTCTTGCCGGCCGAGATCGCGGAAAAACGCGGCCATCGAGCGGTCGACCACGACCAGCATGGTCGCCGTCACGCTGCCTGCGTTCCGGTAGTTGTGCGGCACATTGGGAGGCACGGTGACGACCGCACCGGCTCCGGCCGACACCTCGCGGGGCGGTCCCGGCTCGAAGAGCCCGAAGGTCATTTCGCCGGTAAGCACGCGGAAAACCTCGGGGGAGGCATGGCGGTGCGGTGGAGTCCCCGAGCCTGGGGGAACCTCGACCTCGACGATGGCCAGATCGGTGCCGGGCACTTCGCCCATGAAACGGATACGATCGCGAACGACCCAGACCGTTTCGGCTTGGGCGGGTGTGAAGAGGGTGATGGTGGCGGACATGGTAAGTTACTCCTGGGGGGTTGAAATCCGGCCTTCGCCGCTTTCGCGGACGGCCTCGGTAAGCACGGTGAGCGCCCAGGACACGGCGGTGCCGGCCTCGCGGCCGGTGACGCCGGCGTAATCGCGCATCGTTTCCCACGCGGCGGCGCTGTAGAGCGCGTGCGCCACACACTCGAGATTCCGGCGCTGGGTCGCAGACGCCGAGCGCGTGACTTCCCGCAGTGCCGCCCGAAAAGCCCGGCGCCGGTCCGCCACCCGGGCCAGCCGCATCTGACGCCCGGCGGCCGTGTGGAGGCTGGCCCGGATGAGTGCCTCCTCCGCATCGAATGCTGCGAAAGTGGTGCGAGGTGCCTGCCGAAGCTCTTCCAGGGTGGACGGGAGAATCCGGGGCAGGATGCGGCGGTTGATCCATTCCCAGAAGGCGGCCCGCAGTGCGTCCTTGTCAGGAAAGTGGCGGAACACCGTGCGACGCTCGATGCCGGCCAGCCGGGCAATGCCGTCGAGGGTGAACTTCTCATGGGGCTTCCGGTGCATCCAGGTGGCAACGCCGCGCAGGATTGCTTCGCGAGTTTCCTCGGCCTGCGCAGCCCGCAGAGGGCTGTGGTAGCGGCGGGGTTTTTTATTCATGTCACTTTAAGTGACATCAAATAACCAGGCCGTCAACGGCGCTGATCGTGGCACGGCGGACAGCAGTCGCCTTTACAGCGTGGGCGACGGGCACTTATAGGGTCCGGAAGCGACGGGAGGCGAAGAGGTTGAGGCGCTGGCCTGACTGTGAGTGGGTTAGGGGCCACTGGCAGGGGTCGGGCCACCTTCAATCGTCGGGGGCAGAAGGACTGGAGCGGGCAGCGGTTCCGGCCACTCCTAACCGGCCGCGAGCCGCAGCAGCTGCCGCAGGCGCTGCGGGTCGGTGGCGGAGGTTTTCGCCACAAAGCCGCGCTGATGGGTAAAATGAACGTCGGGCTCGGTCTTGATGCGCGTGAAGTCGAGGCGGGGGTGGTCGCGGTGCCGCGACAGGCCGTAGCCGGTGTTGCGGCGGTCGGGGGCGACGAGGGCGACGACGCGGTCGTCGAGCCCCTGTTCCGCCACATAGCGGTCGAGTCCGGCCGAGCTGTCTTCCGGGAGGGGCTCCGTGCGTGGCAGGAAAAGCACCGCGGGCGCCGGGCCGCCGGCGGGAGCCAGCTCATCCAGGGTCCAGAGCTGGGCATGCCGGCCGATGAAGGTGAGGCGGGCGCGGAGATGGCGGATGAAGTCGAGCAGGTCGGTGCCGACGAGGCGCATGATTTCCCACAGGGGTTCGCCGGGCGCATGCTGTTTCGCGGCGGCGAAGCGGCGCAGCAGCGTGATATCGATGGGCGAGAGCAGCTGGTCGACGACCTGGCGGCCGATGTTGAGCTTGCGGGCGGTCTCGTTGGGGCCGCGGCAGTCGAACCATTCGGCCGGCTCGAGCCATTCGCAGAAGGCGCGGGCATCGGCGTAGAGGCCGAGGTGCTGGAGGACGAGGGAGAGGGCGCAGGTCGGGGCGGCGTCGGCGGGGAGCTGATGGTGGTCGAAGTTGTTCAGCGCCGGCTCGTGGCGGTGGCCCACGTCCACGACGGCGATGGCGGGATCGGCCAGGTCGGCCTCGGTCGGTTCGCGGCGCAGGATGGGGCAGGGCGAACCGGCCAGCAGCACGCAGCAGGCGAGGAACTCATCTTTGTGGGCGCTGCCCGGATGCGTCAGGATCGTGGTGAAAGGCGTCATTCGCTCCCACCTCAGCACACCCGCCCGACAAAAGCCAGAAACACAATCTGTCTCACGCGAAGACGCGAAGAGAAGATCCAATCCGGGGTTTTTGGCTTATTCGCGGCTTCGCGCCTTCGCGTGAAACACTGCTTTGGTATCACCCGCGGATGGCGGCCTTGATCTTGGCGATGTCGATCTTGTCCATGTCCATCATCGCGGCGAAGGCGCGCTGGGCGGTCTTGCCGCCGGCGGCCATGGCGTCGGTCAACACGCGCGGGGTGATCTGCCAGTTCACGCCCCACTTGTCCTTGCACCAGCCGCAGTAGCTCGGCTTGCCGCCGTGCTTGATGATCTTGTTCCAGTAAGTGTCGGTCTGCTTTTGCGTGTCGGTGGCGACCTGGAAGGAGAAGGCCTCGGTCTGCTTGAAGGCCGTGCCGCCGTTGAGGCCGAGGCAGGGGATGCCGAGGACGGTGAACTGCACGGTCAGGACCTGGCCCTTCTTGCCGCCCGGGAAATCGCCCGGGGCCTTGTGGATGGCCGTCACCTTGCTGTTCGGGAAGACCGAGGCGTAGAACTTCGCGGCCTTCAGGGCATCCTTGTCATACCAAATGCAGATCGTGTTCGGGGGAGTCTTTTGGGATTTCATCGCTGTCATTTTGACCCCGGTCCCGGCCAAGCGGAACAATTTTTCGCCCAAGAGCGTGATTTTCACGTTTAACGCACCGGTGCGAGGCGATGAACGGCGGGCGATTGCCCCCGGGAAAAAGGAGGCCGGAAATGTGACAGGCCCCTTTGTCATTGCCCGGCCGAGGCTGGGCGCCGTCTCAGAGCGGACGGCTGGCTTTGGTGGCGAGCGGGCGGACGCGCCGCACCAGCTCGGTGTGGAACTGGGTGGCGTGGCTCCAGGCGGCGAAATGACCGCCACCCTCGATGCGCACCAGCTCCTTGTGCGGCGTATTGATTGAGTTGTAGTATTCCTCCGCCAGCGCGAGGGGTGTCACGTGGTCGTCCGTGCCTTGGAACACGAAGACCGGGACCTGAAAGTCGAGGCCAAGGGTTGCCAGGTTCGTGCCCAGGATCTGCTGATAGAGGGACCAGGTTGGCACCACCATGAATCCCCGCATGCGGTTCCATTCGTCGCTCAATGTGTAGCGGGGCGGCGGGGACAGGAAGCTGCGCTGCAATTCCGCCATGGCCATCGAGTCGGCCCGCGCCTGGTAACGCTCGGCACACTGGAAAAAGCCATTGGCCTGCTGCCGGCTGGAGAAGGGTGGCGCCCCGATGGCGGCCAGCTCGCGCTGGCTCCTGGCGTCGCCCTGTGCCTTGGCTGACTCCACCAGGCGGGCATATTCCATCGCCAGGCTGCGCGGCAGGTCGCTCGCCTGCCCGGTGCCGACGAACGCGTGAAAGAGTTCCGGCCGGCTTTTCACCATTTTTGCGCCGAGGATGGATCCGAACGAATGTCCGAGAAGGATGATCTTCTCCTGGCCGAGCCGGTGGCGCAGATGCTCGGCCACCTCGATGCCATCCTGCGCCATGCGTTCGATGTTCATGCTGCCGGCGATCCCGGGCCCCGTGGCCGCCAGGGTCTTGCCGGCGCCCCGCTCGTCCCACAGGACGACCGTGAAATCCTTTTCCCATGCGGCGAACAGGCGCGTCACCGGCAGCCACGTTCCGCCCGGCCCGCCGTGGACGCAGAGCAGCACCGGGTTGTTCCGGTCCTGGCCGCGGATCTGGATCCACTGCCTGATGCCGCCGATCTCGACGTAACCGGCTTCGTCGATACCGCTGGCCGCGGTGATCGCGAAAGTCTTTTCGTTCGCGTGCTGGCGAATCGTCCGCAACGCGAGCAACGCTCCGATGCCGGCCACGATCAGCGCCAGGCCAATGAGGATGATGTTCCGGACGATTTTCAACAGACGGCGCATGGGATCTTGGGGTCGGGGGTGGAACAGGAGGGAATCGGGTGAAAACCGGGGTGACGAGGACCCGGCTGGGGCGACGCCACTAAGAACTTCCCGCGAGATTATGCAATCATCGTGCGGGCTGCCCGGCCGCCGGGCCGACAGGCGCCTGGGCGGGGTTGGGTCGGAAAGGGCGAAGCCCCAGAACGAGGGCGCCCATGATGAACACGGTCGCGGACGAAAATGTCATGCGGGTGGCAAAGGCCACGGTATCCGGACCGGGCGGGCTTGCGTCCCCGGCGGCGAACGCGAAGACGCCCCCCAGGAGCGACACGCCGGTGATGAGCCCCAGATTCCTGGAGAGATTCAGCAAACCGGAGACCAGGCCGCGTTGATCGGGCGCGGCCCCGTGCATCACGGCCGTGTTGTTGGCCGTCTGAAACAGCGAGTAGCCGGCTGTCATGATGGCGACCGGGATCAGATAGCCGGCCATGCCGCTCCGTTCCGGCAGCAGCGCCAGCGCGAGGCAGCCGGCTCCGGCTCCGGCCAGCCCGAACACCGTCGTCAGGCGGGTCCCGATCCGGTCCACGAGCCGGCCGGCGGGACCGGCCACGAGCGCGGCCATCAGCGGCCCGACGGACAACGCCAGGCCCATCGTTCCCGGGGGCACGGCCAGCGTTTGCGCGAGATAGAAAGGCCCGACGACCAGGGTGGACATCATCACGGCCGCCACCAGCAGGCTCATGGCGAGACCCGAGCGCAGGGCACCGGCTTCCAGCCATTCCATGCGCAGCAACGGCGAGGCGCTCCGTCCTTGCACCCGCATGAACAGGAACATTCCGCCGGCCGCCAGCGCCAGCAGCGTCAGGTTTCCACCGTCAAATCCGCCTTGCTGACGGGTAAGCCCGAGCGCGTAAGCCGCCACGCTCAGGGCCAGCAGCACCGTGCCGAATCCATCGAATTCGCGCCAACGGGCGGCGCCGGCCATGCGATCGGCCGGCAGATGGCGGAGCAGGAGCACAAAGGTGCCGAGCCCAAGCGGGACGTTGAGGAGAAATATCGCCGGCCAGCCGAACGCGGAGATCAGCAGCCCGCCGAGCGCCGGGCCGAGCGCGGTGCCGATCGCGGACATGCTGCCGAGCAATCCCATCGCTCGGCCGGTTTTGCCCTGCGGGGCCAGATCCCCGATGAGGGCGACGCTGAGGGCCATCATCATCGCCGCACCGGTCCCCTGAAGAAAACGGAAGGCGATCAGCCCGCCGAGGCTCGGGGCGGCCGCGCAGGCCCCGCGGCCGCCGTGAACAAGGCGATCCCGGCCAGCAGCAGCCGCTTGCGGCCGACGATGTCGGCCAGCCGGCCCACGCCCACGATCAACGTGGTGATCGCCAGGACGAAGGAGATGACCGCCCATTGCGCCGCCTGGGTTGAAGCGTGGAAGACGCCCGTGAGGGTTGGCAGCGCGACATTCACGATGCTGGTATTGAGCGTGGAGAGCAGGACGGCCAGCGAGAGGCCCGCAAGGGCGAGTGCGGGAGAGCGACCCGCCCGAGCGGCGGGCGCGGGAGGCTTTGGCGCGGAAAGCAAGTTGGCGGCGGGGTTCACTCCGGCAGCATAGTTGATCCACGACCAGGGCGGAAGACGCGGCATCTGCACTTTGATAGTGCATCAAACGCCATGTCTGACAGGATCGGGCAAGCTCCCCCATGACCCACCCGGACCTGAACCTGCTCGTCGCGCTGGACGTCCTGCTGACGGAGGGGAATGTCGCCCGGGCCGCCAAACGACTCCGCCTGAGTCCGTCGGCCATGAGCCGCACCCTGGCGCGGCTCCGGGCCGCCACGGGGGATCCGTTGCTGGTGCGCGCGGGCCGCGGGCTGGTGCCTTCGCCGCGCGCGCTCGAGCTCAGGGCGGAAGCCGGTCAGGTGGTGGCCCGGGCCATGCGGCTGCTGGGTCCCGCGGAGCGGCTGGTCGTGAAGGAGGTGAAGCGAACCTTCACCCTGCGGACCAGCGACGGCTTTGTGGAGAACTTTGGTCCGGCGCTGCTGGCGCAGATCGCCGCGGAGGCCCCGGGCATCACGATCCATTTCGTGCAGAAGGTCACCCGGGACGGCGCCCTGCTCCGCGACGGAACCGTCGACCTTGAGACCGGGGTGGTTGGCGCGACGCTCAGCCCCGAGATCCGCACCCAGGCGCTTTTTCGCGACCGGCTTGTGGGGGTGGTGCGCCAGGGCCACCCGCTCAGCCGCGGCAAGATGACGGCGGCGCGCTACCTGGCTGCGGATCACATCCTCGTCTTCCGCGGTGAAGCGGAGAAGGGGCCCGTCGATGCCGATCTGGCGGCGCTAGGCATGGAGCGGAAGATCGGAACCATGCTCACCGGATTTTCCGCCGCCCTGACGCTGGCCCGCTCGACCGACCTGGTCGCGACCGTGCCCGAACGGCACACGGCGGACCTCCGGACCGGCCTGCACACCTTCGCGCTGCCGTTCCGAACGCGCGAGCTGACCGTTTCGCTTTTATGGCACCCGCGCATGGACGCTGATCCGGCCCACCGCTGGCTGCGCGACCAGATCCGGCGGGCCTGCGCCACGACGGTGCCTGCGCGGAAAGGCTGAGGGTGGCGAACGCAAGCCGCGGGGCGGGTCCGGGCATTCCGGAGATTGGCCTGACGGGTGCGGCGACCGGCCCACCAAAAGAAAAACGCCGGCCTGGTGGGCCGGCGTTTGGAAAAGAGGAAAGGCGGTCGAGGGCAACCGCCCCTGCGGTCAGCGATATTCCTCGTTGGTGTTCGCGTTGATGATCTTGAAGTTCTCGACGTGGTAGTTCGGGTCGGCGCGGAAGGCCAGTTTGATACCGAAGGTCTTCTCGATGCGGACGAGCAGCTCGGAGTCCTCGACGCGCAGGCGTTCGAGGATCGAGGGGTGCACGTGGACGCGGAGGGAGTATTCCTTGCCATCCTTGCGGGCCTGGAGGCGGCGGGCGACGGACGAGAGCTTGCGCTGCAGCTCGACGGACATCGTCGTGGCCGACTTCACCACCGCGCGGCCGCGGCAATACGGGCAGCTGGTGTAGAGGTTGGCCGAGAGCGACTCCTGCTGGCGCTGGCGGGTCATCTGCATGATGCCAAGCGACGAGATGGGCAGGATGTGCGTCTTGGCCTTGTCCTCCGACATGAGCTCGACCATGCGGTCATACACCGCGTTGCGGTGGCGGCGTTCCTTCATGTCGATGTAGTCCATGATCACGAGGCCGCCGATGTTGCGCAGGCGGATCTGGCGCGCGATCTCGGTGGCGGCCTCCATGTTGACCTGGAAGATGGTGTTCTTCTCGTCGCCGGAGCGGCTCTTGTGGGAGCCGGTGTTGACGTCGATGGAGATGAGGGCCTCCGTCTCGTCGATCACGATCTCGCCGCCGGAGGGCAGGGGGACGCGGCGCTGGAAGGTCTGCTCGATCTGGCGCTCGATGTTGTAGCGCTCGAAGACCGGGATGGAGTCCTTGTAATAGACGATCTTGCCCTTGGAGCGGCTGGAGATCTGGCCGACGTATTCCTGGGTGCGCTTGAAGTCGTCCTCGTTGTCGACGAGCACGCGGTCGATGTCCTCGGTGAGGAAGTCGCGGACGGTGCGCTCGACGATGTCGGGCTCCTGGTAGAGGCAGGCGGGGGCGCGGTCGGTCTCCATCTTGCGCTGGATCTCCTGCCACTTGGTGAGGAGGAGGTGCAGGTCGCGGACGAAGTAGCGCGGCTTCTTGCCCTCGCCGGCGGTGCGGACGATGACACCCATGCCCTCGGGGATGGTGAGCTCGTTGATGAGGGTCTTGAGGCGCTTGCGCTCGGCGGGGTCCTCGATCTTGCGGGAGATGCCGCAGCCGTCGGAGAACGGCGTGAGGATGAGGTAGCGGCCGGGGAGGGAGAGGTTCGTCGTGGTGCGCGGGCCCTTGGTGCCGATGGGGCCCTTGGTGACCTGGATGACGATCTCGGAGCCCGGCGGGTAGAGGCCGGGGATGTCCTTGACGGTGGGCTCGGCCTTGCGCGGGCCGGCGTCCTTCTTCTTGTTGACGCGGACGACCTCGACGGAGGAGTCGGCGGCGGCCGGGAGCATGTCCCAGTAGTGGAGGAAGGCGTTCTTGTTGTAGCCGATGTCGACGAAGGCGGCCTTGAGGCCGGGGTCGAGGTTCTTGACGCGGCCCTTGTAGATGCCGCCGACCATGCGGGAGTCGGAGTCGCGCTCGATCTCGAAGCGGTCGAGGGTGCCGTCGACGAGGAGCGCGACGCGCTTCTCGAGGGGCTCGGAGTTGATGACGAGCTCGCGGAAGGTGCCCTTTTCCTTCCGGAAAATGCTCAGGATTTTCTGGAGGATGGGCCGGTCGGCGGCGCGTTCCTTGGATTCCTTGCGAAGTTGCTCGGCCGTGAGGGGCTCCGTGTGCTTCTGGGGCGGGGGCTGCTGGAGTTCCTCTTCATGGCGTGAGGCGGCGTCCTGGGGGGAGCCGGAGTTGGTGGACTGGTCGTTCATGGTGGGGTGTATCCCGGGTGGTTGTGGACACGGGGCACCCGTGAGCAGCGGGCTGTGCGCAGGAAATTCCGGCAGAGCGGTCCATATCGTGTGGCAGGAGACCCATGTTAGAAGTCCTTCCGAAACCGATAGACGCTTTGGACCAGTCCTTGCAGCAAGCAGCAGCTGAGCACGAAGGTGCCGCCGTAGCTAATGAAGGGAAGCGGTATGCCTTTAACCGGCATCAGGCCGATGGTCATGGCGATGTTGACGAACACATGCACGGTGAAGAGCACCGTGACGCCGAGCGCGAGCAAGGCGCCGAAGCGGTCGCGGGCGAGCCCGGCGATCCGCAGTCCGTTCCACAACACCACGCCAAACAGTCCGATGACGGTGATGCTTCCCAAAAATCCCTTCTCCTCGGCGATGACCGAGAAAATAAAGTCGTTGTGCGCGACGGCGCGCGGCAGGTAGCCCAGCTTGGCCTGGGTGCCCTCGGTCCAGCCCTTGCCGGTGAGGCCGCCGGAGCCGACGGAGATGAGCGACTGGCGGCTGTTCCAGCCGATGCCCATGGGGTCGACCTTGTCCGGCAGGGCGAAATACAGCACGCGGTTGCGCTGGTAGTCCTTCAGCGGCAGCCAGGAGTGTTTCTCGTAGGCGCCGCGGTCGCGGCTGTAGCTCAGCTTGTTCTCCTCCATGAACTTGGAGTAGTTCCAGACGTCGAGCGCGACGATGCCGACGAGCAGGGCAAACACGCCCATGGCCCCGGCAAAGAACCGCATCGAGAGGTTGGAAACGTAAAGCATGGCGAAGACCATCGGCGCAATCACGAGGGCGCTGCCAAGGTCGGGTTCGGCCATTATCAACAGCATGGGTATGCCCACCGCAAGGGCCAATTTTACGAGCACCTGGAGGGAGTCTTTCACCGTGCCGAGGCGCGATCCGGTGAGGATGGAGGCGGTGGCGAAAAGGACGGCGATCTTGGCGAATTCCGAGGGCTGGAAGGCGCCGAGGCCGGGGATGTCCAGCCAGCGCTGGGCGCCCATGCCGTGGGTGGTGCCGACGCCGGGGATCAGGACGAGCAGGAGGAGGGCGAGGGCGAACAGGTAGACAAAGTGGGCGTATTTGAGCCAGAGCCGGTAATCCAGCAGGGAGGTCATGACATAGATGACCGCGCCCATGGCCAGCCACACCAGCTGGTTGACCCACTGCTGCTGGTCGGTGGCGAGCTGGGCGCTGTAGATGAAGAAGACGCCGAAAAGGCTCAGCACGACCAGCGCCGCGGGCGTGATGCCGTCGAAGCGCTCGCGCGTGGTGAGCTTGAAAAAACTGGCGAGATCGAGGCTGCGGAGAAACTTCACGACAAGGGAAGACCCGCCACTAAACAGCCGGGTTGGTCGCTGGCAACGGCGCAGTGCGGGTGGATGGACCGCCCCGTTCGTGGGTCGCTAGGGCAGGGGCTGTTGTCCCCAACGGCCCTTCGGAAGGCGCTTGAGGGCAAGCGCCCCTACATCCTCCTGCCTGTAAAACGGCCCTTTGTATGGTTGCCAAGCCGGGTGGCGCACGTAGGTTCGCCACCCCTGAGATGCTGACCTTCATCGCAGCCACCAAGCCTGTCATCACGTCCAGTGCGGCCGAGCCGTATTTGTGGGCGCTGTTGGCGGCTGGGCTGGTCGGGGTCATGGGCGGGTTCTTTGGCGTCTGGTTCATCATGCGGCAGAGCCGCCGGCTGGCCGAGCAGAGCGCCGCTTCCCACCTCGAGCTGGCCAAGCGCGAGGCCGCGGTCGCCGCCCAGGAGCTGATCAGCAAGGCCGAGGAGGACATCCGGGGCCGCGAGGCGGAGATGAACCGCGATTTTGACCGCCGCAAGATCGAGATCGAGCTGATGTTGCGCGAGATCCGCTCGCACGAGGAGTCCCTCGCGTTGCTCGACTACCAGCTGGAACAGCGGCAGGAACGCCTCGCCCGTGAGGCCAGCGCCATCAAGCAGGCGCGCGACGCCATGCGCGACCTTTCGAAGAGCCTCCGCAAGCGCCTCGAGGGCGTCGCCGCGCTCGACGGCGAGGAGATCCGCAAGCAGCTGCGCGAGGAGGTCGTGTTCGAGTGCCAGGAGGAGCTGCGCGCCCTGCGCAAGGAGCTGCTGGAACGCTCGGAGCAGGACATCGTGCAGGAGGGCAAGCGCATCCTCGTCGCCACGATGCAGCGCCTCGCGAGCAAGCCGAACAACGACCTCACGGCCACCATCGTCCAGCTGCCGAGCGAGGAGATGAAGGGCCGCATCATCGGCCGCGAGGGCCGCAACATCAAATCCTTCGAGGCCGCCACCGCCACCACGCTGCTGATCGACGAGTCGCCGCAGATGGTGCTGATCTCGTCCTTCGATCCCGTGCGCCGCGAGGTGGCCAAGCTTGCGCTGGAGGGCCTCGTCAAGGATGGCCGCATCCATCCCGCGAGCATCGAGGAGTTCGTCAACCGCGCACGGCAGGAAATGGACCTGCACGTCGCCCAGATCGGCGAGGAGGCGGTGGACCGCCTGAAAATCTCCGGCCTGCATCCCGAGGTCATCAAGCTGCTCGGCCGGCTCCGTTTCCGCTTTTCCTATACGCAGAACGTCCTCGACCACTCCATCGAGGTCGCGCAGCTCTGCTCGATGCTCGCCGCCGAGCTCGGCCTGGAGCCGAACGTCGCCAAGCGCGCCGGCCTCCTGCATGACGTCGGCAAGTCCATCGAGGGGGAATACGAGGGCAGCCACGCGCTGATCGGCGCCGACTTCGTGCGCCGCTACGGCGAGACCGCCATCGTGGTCAACGCCGTCGCCGCGCACCACGCCGAGGTGAAGCCCGAGACGATCTACGCCGGGCTGGTGATCCTCGCCGACGCGATCTCCGCGTCACGCCCCGGCGCCCGCGCCGAGTCGATGACCTCCTACATCGAGCGGCTCGGCCGGCTCGAGAAGCTGGCGATGACCATGCCCGGCGTGCAGCAGGCCTTCGCCATCCAGGCCGGCCGCGAGGTGCGCGTCGTGGTGCAGCCGAGCGTCGTCACCGACGAGCAGGCCCACCAGCTCGCCAAGACCCTCCGCCAGAAGATCGAGGAGGAGCTCGACTACCCGAGCACCATCAAGATCACCGTGATCCGCGAGCAGCGGTATACCGAGACCGCGACCTGAGAAAGTAAGAAGGCGGAAGGATGAATTAAGAAATTCCCGACGCCTGCAGATTTTCTTCCCGCCTTCCTTTCCTAATTCTTCCTTCATCATTCATCCTTTCCCTCCCATGGCCGACAAAAAAATCCTCGAAACCTTCCCGAACCCCGCGCCGCACCGCGACTTTCTCATCGAGCACACGCACCACGAGTTCACCTCGGTGTGCCCGATGACCGGTCACCCGGATTTTGCCGACATCACCGTCCGCTATGTCGCGGACAAGAAGTGCGTCGAGCTGAAGTCGCTGAAGCTCTATTTCCACGCCTACCGCAACGAGGGCATCTTCTTCGAGGCCGCGACGAACAAGATCTGCGACGATCTCGGTGCTATGCTCAAGCCGCGCAGCCTGGCCATCATCGCGAAGTGGAAGGCCCGCGGTGGCTTTTCCTCGGTCATCACGGCCGAATGGAAGAAGCGGAGGTAAGGGCTAACACCAAGAAGCCAGGCAGCGAGGCAGTCGGTTCCCGGCACGGAGTCTTTGCCTCTTCGCTGCTTTGTGTTCAATCATCCGCCATGGCTTGGGCCAACACGCCGATCCACTTCATCGACTTCGAGGGCAGCGCCGCGTCCGGCATCCTTGAGTTCGGTGTGGTGACGTTGCACGGGGGCGGGATCACCGCGGCCCACACGCGGCTGTGCCGGGCGACCGGGCCGGTGGCGGCGGACGACACCAAGGTGCACGGGCTGAGCGCCGATGGTCTCGCCCGGCAGGATTATTTCGCGGCCGAGTGGGAGCGTTTCGCCGGCCTGCGCGCGAGCGGTCCGCTGGCGGCCCATTTCGCGCCGGTGGAAAATTCGCTCCTGCGCAAGGTCTGGCCTTATCCGCGCGAGTCGCCGGATTTCGCCCGGCCCGGAAAGACGGCGACGGAGTGGGGACCGTGGATCGACACCGGCCGGCTTTATCCGCAGCTCTTCCCGCAGCTCGGGTCGGTGCGGCTGGAGGATCTGGTGGCCCGGCAGGGGTTACAGCCCGAGCTGGAGGTCGTGTCGCGCCGGCACTGTCCGCCGGAACGGCGTCGCTACCATGCCGCGCTCTATGATGCGCTGGCCGGCGCGCTGCTGCTGCAGGCGCTGCTCCAGCGGCCGGAGTGCAAGGAGGCGACGATCCCGTGGCTGTTGCAGATGAGCACGCTCGACGCGGACAAGCGCGGCGCGCTGCAGCAGGGGGATTTGTTCTGAGTCCCAACCATCGCGGAAACGCGGAAGAGCGAAAACACGGGATCAGGTTTTCGCGTTTCAGTCCCTCCGTGCTTCCGTGATCTTTGCCTACAGTCCGTATTGGTCCACGAGATAGACCAGCGAGGCCATCGCGGCGGCGCCGAGCTCGAGCTCGCGCCGGTTCACCTTGTCGAACGAGTCCTCGACCGTGTGGTGGATGTCGAAGTAGCGCTGCGAGTCCGGCTGCAGGCCGGCCACGGTCGCGCCGTGCGCGAGCAGCGGGCCGACGTCGGCGCCGCCCGTGCCCTTCTGGAAGTAATGGATGCCGTAGGGCTCGAAGAGCGGCAGCCAGCGGGCGGCCTTGAGGTGGGCGTCGCCGGCGGGGTTGCCGAGGTTGAAGCCGCGGGGCTGGAAGCCGCCGGTGTCGGTCTCGATCGCGAGCACGTGGATCTCGTTTCTCGCCTTGGCGGCGGTAGAGTAGGCGCCGCCGCCGCGCAGGCCGTTCTCCTCGTTGGTGAAGAGCACGACGCGAATGGTGTGGCGCGGCCGGTAGCCGACCGCCTGCAGCAGGCGCAGCACCTCGATGGACTGGACGATGCCGGTCCCGTCGTCGTGGGCGCCGGGGGCGATGTCCCAGGAATCAAGGTGGCCGCCGATGACGATGATCTTTTCGGGCGACGCCGAGCCCTTCAGTTCGCCGATGACGTTGTGCGACGGGGCGTCCGCGAGCCAGCGGGAGTGGATCCTCATCTCCACCGTGAGGGCCGGGTCGAGCTTGAGCGCGGCGCTGAGGTTGTCGGCGGCGACGGCGCTGAGCGCGGCCGCGGGGATGCGCGGGCCGTCGGGCGGGTAGCTGGTGTTGCCGGTGTGCGGGATGTCGTCGCGGGCGTGGGTGAGGGAACGCACGAGCACGCCGACGGCGCCGTATTTGACGGCCTCGGCCGGGCCCTTGCTGCGCTGGTCGGCGGCCTCGCCGTAGGCCCGGCCCGGGACGATGAGCAGCGGGTTCATCGGCCGGTTGAAGAACACGATTTTGCCCCGCACGTCGGTCGTCTTGAGGGCGTCGAGGGTCTGGAGCTCGACGACGGGGGCCGTCAGGCCGCCGGCTGGCGTGGGCACGGAGCCGCCGAGGGCGACGGCGTTGAGCGGCGCGGGGCTGACGAATTGCCGGGTGAAGTAACGGACGCTCTCCGGGGCGCCGCGTTCCCAATGCGGGACCATCACGGGCTGGAGCTCGGTGCGGTCGGCGCCGGTGGCCTTGAGGACGGCCTCGCCCCAGAGCACGGCGCCCTCGAGGTTCTTCGAGCCGCTGAGGCGGCCGGGATATTTCGTGGTCAGCTCGCGCAACTGCTCGTAGGCCGGGCTGGTGGTGAGCGCGGCGTCGTAGAGCGCGCGGAGCATTTTCTCGTCGGTGACTGTGTCTCCGGCCGCGGGATTAAAACAGGCCGCGACACAGAGCGCGACGGGGACGAGGCGGAACGAAAGGCGCATCCGGGCAAGATTGCCGCGGCGAACTTTCTGGCAAGCGGGGACTTGGCCCGCAACCGGTTCAGAACCAGTCTTTTTTCTTCAGGTAGATGGCCATCAGCACGGTCGTGACCAGCGTGAGGCCCAGGGCGTAGGTGTAGCCGTGCGGCGATTGCAGCTCGCGCATGTGCTCGAAGTTCATGCCATACCACGTGCCGATGACCATCACGGGGATTGTGATGGCGGTGATGGCGGTGAGGAACTTGATGCCCTTGCTGGCCTCGAAGGCGGCCTTGTTGAGGTAGATGTCGAAGGCCATCATGATCCGCTCGTGATAGCCGGTCACGGTCTCCTCGAGGCGCGCGAGGTTGTCGCGCAGATCGCGGAAGTAGGGCAGCAGCTTCGCCCGGATGAACTTGCTGTCACCCCGGGCGAGGCGCTCGATGACGTCACGCTGCGGGCGGACGATCTGGCGGAGCTTCGAGAAATCTCCGCGGACGTAGAGCAGCTCGCTGACAAACTGCTCGTCGGAGGACTTGCTGAGCACGATCTCCTCGATCTCCTCCAGCTCGGTGTGGAGCTCGGCCAGCATGGGCGTGTAGTTGTCCACCATCAGGTCGAGGAGGGAGTGGGCGATGCGGTCGGGGCCGCGCGGGCCGGGGCCGACGTTCTTGGCCAGGCGGTCGATCAAGGCATTGACGGAACGCAGCGGCTGGCGGTGGAAGGTGACGATGAACTCGTGGCCGAGGAAGAGGTCGAGCTCGGTGGTGGCGAACTTGTCCTGCCGCGAATAATCCACGGCGTGCGTGACCATGAACAGGTAGTCCTCGTAATCCTCGATCTTGGGCAACGGGCTGGGGGTGACGCAGTCCTCGATCGCCAGCGGGTGGAACTGGAAGAGGCCCTCGAGGACGTTCTTGATCTCGTCGTCGGTCGGGGCGTCGAGGTCGACCCAGATGATCAGGCCCTTGTCGCCGTGGACGAGGCGCAGTGCCTCCAGCTCGAGGTCGCGGCCGACCAGCTTGCCCTCGCTGAAGATGAAGGAATGGATCATGCGTTCGGGGCCTGATGCTGCGGGGCGACGCGATGGTGGCAAGCCCCGCGTGGGGCGGGAACCGGCGCCGCGCCGGTTGTGTGATCAAGGCCGGCGCGGAGCGCGGGCGCCGCTGGTCGGTGCTACTTCGCCGGGCCGAGGATCTTGTCCTCGAGCTCCTTCACCGTTGCGATGAACTCCGCGGGGGTCTTCGCGGCGAACATCGCCTCGCGCTGCGGGGCCTCCTTGATCAGGCGGCAGAGCGAACCGACGAGCATCAGGTAGTCGCCGGGGTTCGACTTGGGCGTGCCGAGCACGAACATGAGGCGGACGTTCTGGTTGCTGTTCTCAAAGTGGACGCCGGTTTCGCTGCGGCCGACGGCGATGACGATCTTCTTCACGTGCTCGGTGCGTGCGTGGGGCAGGGCGATCTCGTTGCCGAGGCAGGTGGTGTCGAGGCGCTCGCGGGCCAGCAGCTCGTTGTAGAAGCCCTGGAAGTTCGCGACGTTCGGGTCGCTTTCCAGGAGCTTGGCCACCTCGTTGATGGCGGCGGTGCGCTTGGTGCTGCCGAGCGAGAGGTTGATGCGTTCCGGGGAGAGAAGACTGGAGAGACGGGCGGCCATGCAGGTGACGGATGACAAAAGGAGAATCACGCCCCCGGCGGTTGCAAGGCCGGAGTAGGCGGAGTTCCCGGGGCGCCGGGCTCGAGATGGAGCCTGGCGGCCGGCCGGGCCGGCTGCGGGTCGCGAAGTGGTCGCGGGCCATGCGCGGGTTTGATCTTCGGGCGGATGGCCTTCGTCCTGAAAGCGCCCGGAAGCACGCTCCGCCCAAAACAAAGGCTCGCCGTTGCGGGCGCGCCTGGTGAACAACTGGGCGGGGGATCAGGTCGCCGGCGGGGTTTCCACCGGCGGGGTGCTGTTGGCGGACTCCTCCTCGTCGGACTCGACGACCTTGGCGATGGCGAGCAGCTTGTCGCCCTCCTCCAGGTTGACGAGGCGGACGCCCTTGGCGCCACGGCCGGTTTCGCGGATTTCCTTCACCCGGGTGCGGATGCTCTGGCCCTTGGCGGTCAGGAGCATGACCTCGTCGGTGTCGTGGACGCTGAGCGCGCCGGCGACGTTGACGGAGCCGTCCTCGGGCAGATCGATGGCGATGACGCCGGTGCCGCCGCGGGAGATGAGGCGGTAGTCCTCGAACGGCGTGCGCTTGCCGATGCCGTCCTCGCGGGCGATGAGCAGGCGGGCCTGGGCGTCGCAGACCTCGATGGCCTTGACGTAGTCGCCCTCATACTTGAAGCGCATGCCGGTGACGCCGACAGTGTCGCGGCCCTGGTCGCGGAGGTCGGCCTCGACGAAGCGGACGGCCTGACCCTTGGCGGAGACGAGGACGACCTCGTTCTCGCCGTTGGTCAAGACGCAGCCGATGAGGGTGTCGCCCTCTTCGAGCTTGATGCCGCGCAGGCCGCTCTCGCGGGTGGCGTTGGCGTAGTCACCGAGGTTGGTCTTCTTCGTGATGCCGGCCTTGGTGGCCATGACGATGTGGTTGGACTCGGAGAAGTCCTTCACGCAGACCATGGCGGCGATCTTCTCGCCGGCGTTGAGGCGGAGGAAGGAGGAGACGGACTTGCCCTTGGCGGTGCGGGTGCCCTCGGGGATGTCGTAGATCTTCTTGGCGAGGCACTGGCCCGTGCTGGTGAAGAAGAGCACGTAGTCGTGGGTCGAGGCCGTGAACAGGGTCTCGACGAAATCCTCCTCGTAGGTCTCGGCGCCGATGACGCCCTTGCCGCCGCGCTTCTGGGCGCGGTAGGCGGCGACGGGGGTGCGCTTGATGAAGCCGAGGTGGGAGACGGTGATGACGCAGCCCTCGTTGGGGATGACGTCCTCCATGCGCAGCTCGCCCTCGACATCGAGGATCTCGGTGCGGCGGGGGGAGGCGTATTTGTCGCGCAGCTCGACGAGCTCCTTCTTGATCAGCGCGAGGAGCTTGGCCTCGGAGTCGAGGATGCCCTGGAGCTCCTCGATCAGCTTCATGAGCTCGAGGTATTCCGCCTCGATCTTGCCGCGCTCGAGGCCGGTCAGCTGGTAGAGGCGGAGCTCGAGGATCGCGTTGGTCTGGATCTCGGAGAGCGGATACTTCGCCATCAGGCGGACCTTGGCCTCGTCGCGGTTGGACGAGGCGCGGATGATCTTCACGAAGTCGTCCAGGTTATCGAGGGCGATGATGTAGCCCTCGAGGATGTGGGCGCGGGCCTTGGCCTGGGCGAGGCGGAACTGGGTGCGGCGCGTGACCACGTCGCGGCGGTGGTCGATGTAACATTCCAGGAGCTCCTTGATGTTCATCTGCTTCGGCCGCTTCTTGTCGAGGGCCAGCAGGATGACGCCGAAGGAGGACTCGAGGGCGGTCTTCTGGTAGAGCTGGTTGATGACGATCTGGGCCTGCTCGCCGCGCTTGAGCTCGATGACGATGCGGGTGTTTTCGTCGGACTCGTCGCGCAGGTCGCGGATGCCGTCGATCTCCTTCTCGCGGACGAGCTCGGCGATGCGGAGCACGAGCGAGGCGCGGTTCACGTTGTAGGGGATCTCGGTGATGACGATCTGCTCGCCGCCGCCCTTGAGCTCCTCGGTGTGGGCCTTGCCGCGCATGCGGACGATGCCGCGACCGGTGGTGAGGTAGGACTTGATGCCGGCGCGGCCGTTGATGTAGCCGCCGGTCGGGAAGTCGGGACCGGGGATGTAGCTGACCAGCTCCTCGACCGTGATGCCGGGGCGGTCGATGATGGCGCAGGCGGCGTCGATGATCTCGGAGAGGTTGTGCGGCGGGATGTTCGTCGTCATGCCGACGGCGATGCCGGTCGAGCCGTTCATCAGCAGGTTCGGCAGGGCGGCGGGGAGGACGGTCGGCTCGGTGGTCGACTCCTTGTAGTTGGGCGCGAAGTCGACGGTGTCCTCCTCGATGTCCTTGAGGAGTTCCTCGGCGATGTCCTTCAGGCGGGCCTCGGTGTAGCGGTAGGCGGCCGGCGGATCGCCGTCGACGGAGCCGAAGTTGCCCTGCGGGTCGATGAGCTGGTAGCGCATGACCCAGTTCTGGGCGAGGCGGACAAGCGTGTCGTAGACCGAGGAGTCGCCGTGCGGGTGGTAGTTCTTGAGGACTTCACCGACGACGCCGGCGCACTTGTCGAAGGCGCGGTTGTGGACCAGGCCCTCGCGGAGCATCGCGTAGAGGATGCGGCGCTGGACGGGCTTGAGGCCGTCGCGGGCGTCGGGCAGGGCACGCGAGATGATGACCGACATCGAATAATCGATGTAGGCCGTCTGCATGATGTCGGTGATGTTGGCCGAGGAGAGTTTTTCGTTGGCGGTATACACGGAAGGGAAGGTGATAGGTGATGGGTAAGGGGTGATGGGTGGGGCTCGGTCCTATGACCTATAACCTCTCACCCATGACCTGATCATCAGACGTCGAGATACTGCACGTTGAGGGCGTTGTCCTCGATGAACTGGCGGCGGGGCGGGACCTCGTCACCCATGAGGAGGGTGAAGAGGGCGTCGGCCTTGGCGGCGTCGTTGATGCTGACCTTGAGAAGGCGGCGCTTGTCGGGATCCATCGTGGTCTCGTAGAGCTGCTTCGGGTTCATTTCGCCGAGGCCCTTGTAGCGCTGGATGGAAAGGCCCTTGCGGCCGTTGGCGCGGATCTGGGCGAGGATGTCGAGCGGGGAGAAGAGCTCGGTCTTGACCTCGGACTTCTGGCCGGCGTTCTCGGTGATGGTGTAGCGGGCCTGCTCGGTCGGCGCGAACCGGGTGGTGTCGAGGCCGGCCTTGGCGAGGGCCTTGAGGAGCTTCGTCATCTCGGTGGACTCGAAGATCTCGTGGATGGTGACGCGGCGGGTGACCTGGATGACCGGCGCGGTGGCGCCGGGCGCGGCGCTGTTGAGCTCGGCGTCCATGCCCTGTTTCTTCAGGAAGTCGGCGCGGGCCTTGTCGTCGGTCAGGAACTGGTGGGACTCCTTGTTGCCCTCGCGGACGCGGGCGATGTAGCGCGGCAGCTCGTGGGTGGTCCGGTCGTGCTCGTCGAGGTATTCGACGAGGGAGGCGCCGTGGCGGGTGATGCCGTGGCCGAGTTTCTCAAGGGCGCCGAGCATCTCGATGATCTGGTCGATGGCGGCAGGGGCGAAGACGTGGGCGTCGCCGGTGCGGGTGAGCACGATCTCCTCGGAGCCGAGCTCGAGGAGGATGCGGTTGAGCTGCTCGTCGTTGTCGACGTATTGCTCGCGCTTCTTGCGCTTGATCTTGTAGAGCGGCGGCTGGGCGATGTAGACGTAGCCGCGCTCGATGATGCCCTTCATCTGCCGGTAGAGGAAGGTGAGGAGGAGGGTGCGGATGTGGGAGCCGTCCACGTCGGCGTCGGTCATGATGATGACGCGGTGGTAGCGGGCCTTGTCGGCGTTGAAGGCGGAGTCGTCCTCGCCGGTGCCGATGCCGGTGCCGATGGCGGTGATGAGGGTGCGGATTTCCTCGTTGTTGAGGACCTTGTCGAGCTGGGCCTTCTCGGAGTTGATGAGCTTGCCGCGGAGCGGGAGGATGGCCTGGTAGCGGCGGTCGCGGCCCTGCTTGGCGGAGCCGCCGGCGGAGTCGCCCTCGACGATGTAGAGCTCGCAGATGGCCGGGTCCTTCTCGGAGCAGTCGGCCAGCTTGCCGGGAAGGCCGCCGCCGTGGAGGGCGCCCTTGCGGATGGTCTCGCGGGCCTTGCGGGCCGCCTCGCGGGCGCGGGCGGCGGTCAGGGCCTTCTCCACGATGCGCTTGGCGACGGGCGTGTTGCTCTCGAAGTAGAACATCAGGCCCTCGTAGGCGAGGGAGCCGACGATGCTCTCGACCTCGGGGGAGAGCAGCTTGACCTTGGTCTGCGACTCGAACTTCGGGTCGCTGTGCTTGATCGAGATGACGGCGGCGAGGCCCTCGCGGACGTCATCGCCGGTGATCTGGGGATCCTTGTCCTTGAGGAGGTTGTTGGCCTTGGAGAACTGGTTGATCGCGCGCGTGAGGGCGCTGCGGAAGCCGGAGAGGTGCGTGCCGCCATCCGGATTGTGGATGGTGTTGGTGTAGCAGAGGACGAGGTCGTTGTAGGTGTCGTTGTATTGGAGGACGATCTCGACGTGGATCTCCATCGGCTTGTCGTCGAGGGTGGTCTGGAGCTCCTTGGTGATGCGGACCGGCACGGGGTGCAGGGCGGTCTTGCCGGTGTTGATCTGCTTCACGAACTCGACGACGCCGTCCTTGTAAAGGAAGACCTCGGTCTTCGGCGTGGAGGGGCGCTCGTCGGTGAAGGCGATCTCGAGGCCGGAGTTGAGGAAGGCGAGCTCGCGCAGGCGCTGGGCGATGGTGTCGGCCTTGAAGACGGTGGTCTCGCGGAAGATCTCGGCGTCGGGCTTGAAGGTGATGAGGGTGCCGGTGCCCTTGGCCTTGCCGATGACCTCGAGCTTTTTCATGGTCTTGCCGCGCTCGAACTTCATGTGGTGGACCTCGCCGCCGCGGGAGACCTCGACCTCGAACCACTCGGAGACGGCGTTGACGCACTTGGCGCCGACGCCGTGGGTGCCGCCGGAAAACTTGTAGCCGCCCTGGCCGTATTTGCCGCCGGAGTGAAGCGTGGTGAGCACGAGCTCGACGCCCGGCAGGCCGGAATCCTTGTTGATATCAACCGGGATGCCGCGGCCGTCGTCGCGGATGCTGATCGAGCCGTCGACGTGGATGGCGACCTCGATTTTTTTGCAATGGCCGGCGAGATGTTCGTCGACGGAGTTGTCCAGGACCTCGGAAACGCAGTGGTGCAACGCGCGTTCGTCGGTGCCGCCGATATACATGCCGGGCTTCTTGCGGACCGCTTCCAGGCCCTTCAACTGACCCAGTTTATTGGCGTCGTAGTCGGCGGCGGCGGCGTTGGATTTGGCGTGGGCGGAGGCTTCTTCGGAGGCGGACATTTAGGGCGAAAATGGGTTGAAAAAAGGTCATGCAAAACGTGCGCTCCGACAAGGGTTTTCTCGCGATTTTCCGAGTTATTTTTACGGTAAAAAACGCGTGCTTAAAACGTTGATAAACAATAATTAAAAATAGCCTATTTTCGTCCAAAAAATAACGCTGCAACGAACCTGATTTTTGGCCGGGTTTGCGGCTGAAAATGAGGGTCGGAAGCCGACCACTTCCGCGGCGGAAAGTTTCGTTTGACCGCAGGGCGACCCGCCCCGCAATGTCGCCGCCATGGCTGCTCTCGATTTGTCCAAGCTGCTGGCGCTCCAGGAATCCGACTCCAAGCGCCTCGCGCTTGAGCAGCAGCTGCAGGCGGCGCCCCGCGAAATCGCGGCGGTCGAAGCCCGGATCGCGGCGGAAAGGGCCGCCATCGAGGCCGCGAAGGCCGAGTGGCACGCCCTGGAATCGAAGAAGAAGCTCCTTGAGGTGGAAATCAAGAGCGCCGAGGACAAGGCGGGCAAATACCGCACGCAGCAGCTCGAGGTGCGCAAAAACGACGAATACAAGGCGCTCACCCACGAGATTGAAAACACCGAGGCCGCCATCAGCGGGTTCGAGGAGGAGGAGCTGAAGGTGATGTATTCGATCGACGAGGCGAAGAAACGCTTCGCCGCCGCCGAGGCTGAACTGAAGCAGAACATTTCCGGCCACGAGGGTAGGATCCGCGCCCTGCGCGAGCGTGAGGCGCAGCTGCAGGCCGAGCACAAGGCGGCCCTGGCGGCCGTGGCGGCCGCCCGTCCCGACGTGCCGGCGCCGCAATTGAAGATTTACGACCGCGTGGCCATCAAGCCCGGCCACCCCGTGTGTGTGCCGGTAAACAGCGGGCGCTGCGGGGGTTGTCACCTGAAGGTGCCGACGCACATCGTGTCGGCCGCCCGCACCGGCTCGGAAATTGCCACTTGCGACCAGTGCGGCCGGGTGGTCTATTGGGAATCCTAGTTTCGGAGCCAGATCTTCGCTCCGCGTTCTTTGAACCAGGAGAGGAAAGTCCGGACACCACAGGGCGGGATTCCCCACGAAAGCGGGGGCAGGGCGCTTCAAAGCGGCCTGACGGACAGTGTCACAGAGAACATACCGCCCCGCGGGCAACCGCGAGGTAAGGGTGAAAAGGTGGGGTAAGAGCCCACCGCGCCGAAGGCAACGACGGCGGCATGAAAAACCCAATCCGGTGCAAGACTAAATAGGGGACTCGGCGGCCCGTCGGATAGTCCCGGGTTAGTCGCACTCCAGACGCCGGCGCAAGCCGTCAGCCTGGGGAGGTTCGCCTTCGGGCGGGCCTAGAGAAATGAAGATCACGGCGCCGTTCGCGGCGCCCGACAAAATCCGGCTTATCGGCTTCGGAACTAGACCATACGCGGGGCGCGTTGCCAAAAGCGACGCGCCCCGCTCCATTTTTACAGGATTTGAAGGTGGAACCCGGCGTCCCTGCCGGGTTGCGCGAACGAGCGCAGGCGACCTTGGTTTCATCCGCCCATCCTGAAAATCCGGCCGGAGGCCGGGTTCCACCTCGGAAACCCCGAACAATTCGCCCTTGACTCACCGGGGGGATTTTGGGTCTTTCGCCCTTCCAAATTTTCCAACCACCATGGCCAACACCAAGTCAGCTATCAAAGCCGCCCGCAAGTCGCTCCGCAACGCCGCCCGCAACCAGGCCATCAAGACCCGCCTGAAGTCCCTGGCCAAGGCCGTCGCCGCCGCCGCAAAGGGCACCGACGCCGAGAAGTCCCGCGCCGCCGCCATCGCCTTCAGCTCCGCCCTCGACAAGGCCGTCAAGAGCAACGTCATTCACCGCAACTCGGCCTCGAACCACAAGGCGCAGGTCGCCAAGTATATCTTCCCGGCGAAGAAGTAAGCGGACCGAAACCGGAAACCTTTGCCCCGCGCGCCTCACCGCCGCGGGGCTTTTTGTTGGCCGGTTCTGCGGGGTTGAATTCGCGCGGCCAATCCGCGTTCATGGGCGGCCGTGCCTCCGACCGCCAACGTCCGCCGTCATTTCCTGCCGTGGGACCGGCCGTTGCCCGCGCAGGCGGCGGCGTGGCTGGCACGGGACTGGACGGGACCCGGGCCGCTGGATCTCAGCGCCGTGCTGGTGATCGTGCCGACGCGGCAATCGGGCCGCCGGTTGCGGGAAGCGCTGGCGGAGCATGCCGCGGCCCGCAGTTCGGCCGTGCTGGCGCCGCGCGTCGTGCTGCCCGAGGACTTGCTCGCGCCGGCCGAGGCCGCTCCGGCGGCCGCTGTGGCGTCGTCCTTGGAGACCCAGCTGGCTTGGGCGGAGGTCTTGCGCGCCGCCGAGCTGGAGGAATTCCGCGCCGTGTTTCCCGTCGATCCTCCGGCGCGCCATTTCGCCTGGGCCGCGCGGCTCGCGGCGCAGCTGCAGCGCCTGCAGGCGACGCTCGGGGAAAACGGGTTGCGGTTGCGCGACGTCGTGCGCCGCGCCGGCGACGGCCTGCCGGAGATTGAGCGCTGGACACAGCTCGCCGAGCTGGAGCGCCGCTGTGATGCCGTGCTCAGGAATTGCGGCCGGACCGAACCGCAGGCGGCCCGCATCGCGATGGCCCGCGGCCTGCCCCTGCCGGCGGACATCACGCGCATCGTGCTGCTGGCCACGCCCGACCCGTTGCCGCTGGCGGTCGGCGTGCTGGCGGAATTCGCGCAATCCCTGCCCGTGGACATCGCGGTGTTCGGCCCGGCCGATGGCGCGCACCTCTTTGATGAATGGGGCCGGCCGGTGGAGGACGCCTGGTCGCGCCGGCCGCTGGAGCTGCCGGACTTTGCAGGCCAGGTCCGTCTGTGCGCCGACGCGGCGGAGCAGGCGCTGCGCGTGACGGCGCTGGCGCGGAGCTACGGCGAACCCGAGGGGGCGCTGGCGGTCGGCGTCGCCGATGCGGAGATTGCCCCGGCGCTGGAGAACGGCCTGCGCGGCGCGGGTCTGGCGGTGTTCAATCCCGGCGGGCGGTCGCGCCGGCGCGACGGTTTGCACGCGCTGCTGGCGGTCCTGGCGGCGCTGGTGCGCGAACCGGCGTTCGACACGGCGCAGGCACTGGCCCGTTGCCCGGATTTCATGGCCTGGCTGGCGGTCCGCGCGGCCGGGGCGTTTTCGGCGGCGGATGTGCTCAGTGAACTCGATGACCTGCAGACGCGGCACCTGCCGGCGACGATTGCGGCGGCGCTCGGTCACGCGGTGCAACGGCCGGCGGCGCGCGCGGCGCTGGCGGCGGCACTTGAGTTGCGCGCGCAGCTGATGGGCGGCGGGTTTCCGGCGAATGCGTCGGCCGCCCTCGGCACGCTGTTCGGCGCGCGGCGCGTGGCGGGGGACTCGGCGCTGGCGGAATCGGCCGAGGCCTGGATGGAGGTGCTGCGCGAGGCCGGCGAGGCGCAGGGCAATTTTCCCGGCCTGACGGCCGCCGAGTGGTGGGAGCTGGGGTTGGCGCGGTTCGGCGAGAGCCGGCGCTTCGAGGCGCGGGCGGCGGGCGCGGTGGACCTGCTCGGCTGGCTGGAATTGCTGTGGGAGGACGCGCCGCACCTCGTCGTGACCGGGTTGAATGACGGCCGGGTGCCGGAGACCGTGGCGGGCGATGCGTTCCTGCCGGAGGCGCTGCGCGGGCGTCTCGGGTTGAAGACCAACGAGGCGCGTTTCGCCCGCGATGCGTATCTGCTCGCGGCGCTCGCGGCGTGCCGCACGGCGACGGGCCGGCTGGATTTGCTGGTGGGCAAGGTGTCGGCCGCAGGCGATCCGCTGCGACCGTCGCGATTGCTCCTGGCCTGCGCCGAGGCGGAGCTGCCGCGCCGCGTGGCGGCGCTGTTCCGGCCGGTGGAGGCGGCCAAGCCCGGCCTGCCGTGGCGGCGGGCGTGGCGGCTGGTCCCGCCGGTGGTGACGCCGCCGGCGCGGGTTTCGGTGACGGCCTTCCGCGACTACCTGCGTTGTCCGTTTCGCTTCTATCTGAAGCACGCGCTGAGGATGGAAACGATCGATCCGTTCAAGAGCGAGCTGGACGCGCTGGATTTTGGCACGCTGTGCCACGATGCGCTGGAGGCGATGGGGAAGGAGCCGGCGTTGCGCGACTGCACGGATGCGGCGGTGCTGCGGGAATTCCTGCTGGCGCGCGTGGACCGGCGGGCGCGCGAGCGTTACGGTGCCGAGCTCACGCTGCCCCTGATCGTGCAGCTCGAGTCGGCGCGGCAGCGGCTGGCGCGCGCGGCGGAGGTGCAGGCGGAGCAGCGCGCCGCCGGTTGGGTGATCGAGCATGTCGAGCGCAAGTTCGAGCTCGCGCTCGGGGCGGTCACCGTGAGCGGCAAGATCGACCGCATCGAGCGCCACGCCGGGACCGGCGCGGTGCGGGTGATCGACTACAAGACCTCGGACAAGGGCGTGGCGCCGATCGCGGCGCACGTGCGGAGCGCGCGACGCGTGGAGACCGCGCCGGCCTGGGCGCGTTTCGCGGCGGGCGGCAAGGAACTCGTGTGGACCGACCTGCAGCTGCCGCTCTACCTCGAAGCGCTGGCCGGCGAGTTGGGCGTCGCGGCCGGCGCGGGATATTTCAACCTGCCCAAGGCGGTCGGCGAGACGGAGCTGATGCGGTGGGAGGATTTTGACGACAGCTGGCGCGCGGCGGCCCGCCGGTGCGCGGAGGGTGTGGCCGCGGGCGTGGCGGCGGGGATCTTCTGGCCGCCGGCGGAGGTGCCGCCCCGGGACGAGGACGATGTGTTTGCCGGGCTGTTCCATCATGGCACGGCGGACAGCGTGGACTGGAGGGGCGCGTCATGAACCCGACCGGCCATGTGATGATCCTCGCGTCGGCGGGCTCGGGGAAGACCTACGCCCTGACGAACCGCTATGTCCGCCTGCTCGCGCTCGGCGCGAAGCCGGAGCGGATCGCGGCGCTGACGTTCACGCGCAAGGCGGCGGGCGAGTTCTTCGACGAGATCCTCAAGAAGCTGGCCGGTGCGGCGGCGGACGAGGCGGTGGCGAAAAGACTGGCGGCGGAGATCGCCGTGCCGGCGCTGCGCGCGGCGGATTTCCTGAGGCTGCTGCGCGGGATGACGGAGGCGATGCACCGGCTCAACCTCGGGACGCTCGACAGCTTCTTTGCGCGGGTGGTGCGGGCTTTCCCGTTGGAACTCGGGCTGGCCGGCGACTTTGAGGTGCTGCAGGAGCATGCGGCGCGGCTGGAGCGGCGGCGGGTGCTGCGGCGGATGTTTGCGCACACCGACGGCGGCCCGGCCCGGCAGGACTTCATCGAGGCGTTCAAGCGTGCGACCTTCGGCACCGAGGAGAAGCGGCTCGGCGCGCGGCTGGACGCGTTCCTCGACGAGCACGCCGAGGTGTATCTCGCCGCGCCCGACGCGGCCGCGTGGGGCCGCGCGGAGCGGATCTGGCCGGCGGGCAGCGAGTGGCTGGCCGCGGCCGACGCGAAGAAGCGCACCGCGGCGGCCGCGGCGTTGCAGGCGGCGCTGCCGTGGGCGACGTTCAGCGATGCGCAGCGGGCGCGGTGGGAGGATTTTTTCGCGGCGCTGCCCGACTGGGCGCCCGGCGCGCCGCTGCCCAAGCCGGTGGCGTATGTGGTCGGCAACGCGTTCAAGGCCTGGCCGGGGCTGGGGGAGATCACCGTCGAGCGGAAGAAAGTGCCGCTGACGCCAGACGCGGGCCGGGCGCTGCGCGCGCTGGTCAGCGGCGTCGTGGGGGCGGAGCTGGCGCGCCGGCTGGAGACGACCCAGGGCATGTTCGCCGTGCTGCGCGGCTACGAGCAGGTCTATGATGGCGCGGTGCGGCGCGCGGGGCGGCTGACGTTTGCCGACGTGCAGCGGCTGCTGCGGCCCGACACGCCGGACGGGACGTGGCTGCTGACGCGCGACGCGGCGGCGGAGGCGCGGCTGTTCATCGACTGGCGGCTCGACGCGCAGATCGACCACTGGCTGCTGGACGAGTTCCAGGACACGAGCCACGGGCAGTGGAGCGTGTTGCGGAACCTGATCGACGAGGCGGTGCAGGATCCGACGGAGGCGCGGAGCCTCTTCTATGTGGGTGACGTCAAGCAGGCGATCTATGCCTGGCGCGAGGGCGACTCGCGGCTGTTCCGGGAAATTTTCGACCAATACAATGCGGAGGCACCCGGCACGATCCGCGAGGAGCGGCTCGACCGGTCGTGGCGGTCGGGCCCGGCGGTGATCGCGATGGTCAACCGGGTGATGGGCGACGGCGAGGCGCTGGCGCGGCTGTTCCCCGCGGAGGCGGTGGCGCGGTGGACGCGCGAGTGGCGCGACCATGAGAGCGCGCAGCCGAGGCTGGGCGGTTATGCGGCGTTGCGGACCGCGGAGGACGAGGCCGGGCGTTTTGCAGAGACATTGAAAATCATCCAGGAGACGCAGGCGCTGGGCCGCGGCCTCAGCGTGGCGGTGCTGGTGCAGAAAAACAGCACCGCGGCGGAGCTGGCGGATTATCTCCGCCGCGAGGGCGGGCTGCCGGCGGTGGCGGAGTCGGACCTGCACGTCGGCACGGACAATCCGCTGGCGTGCGCGCTGCTGGCACTGTTCCGGGCGGCGGCACATCCCGGCGACAAGGCGGCGTGGGCACACATGAAGATGACGCCGTTGCAAGCCGTGCTGGCGGCGGAGCAGTGCGGCGAGCGTGACACGCTGGCTTTGCGGTTGCTCGGGGAGATCCATGCCGAGGGGTTCGAGCGGACCGTGGAGGCGTGGGTGCGCCGGCTCGAGCCGGCGCTGGCGGCGGATGATGCGTTCAGCCGGGAACGCGGGCGCCAGCTGGCCGAGGCGGCGCGGTTGTTCGACGAGACGGGAAGCCGGGACGTGGCGGAGTTCGTGCAATTTGTGGAGCGGCACACCGTGCGCGATGCCGACACCGCGGCGGTGGTGCGGGTGATGACGGTGCACAAGGCGAAGGGGCTGGGTTTTGACGTGGTGGTGCTGCCGGACCTGGAAGGCACGCGGCTCGCGGCGCGGCGCCGCGGGCTGGCGGTGCAACGCGCGCCCGACCGGACGGTGGAGTGGGTGTTCGACCTGCCGCCGGAAACCTTTTACGCGCAGGACGAGGTGTTGGCGGGTCATGTGGCGGCGGCGGAGGCCGATGCGTGTTATGAGGAGCTGGCGGTGCTTTACGTGGCCATGACGCGGGCCAAGCGGGCGATGTATGTCATCACGGAGCCGGTGGGCACGTCGCAGTCGCACAATTTCCCGCGGTTGTTGCAGGAAACGCTTGGTGAGGAGTGGTCAACGGGTGACGTCCACTGGTTCAACGCCATCGCGGCCGCATCGCCGGAACCGGGTTCGGAGGCGGGGCTGGCGACCGTGACGGCGGCGCGGATGCCGCGCCGGCCGGCGCACACTCCGTCGGAGGCCAAGGCGGTTGAGGTGGCGGGCGAACGGCTGTTCGCGCTGGAAGGCGGCGGCGAGGCGGCCCGGTTTGGCCGGGCCGTGCATGGCCTGCTGGCGCAGGTGGAGTGGGGCGGTGAGCCGCCGGAACGGGCGGCAGCGTGGCGGGCCGAGGGTGCGGCCGGGTTGGAAGCGCTGGCGTGCCTGCGGGCACCGGAGCTGGCGGCGGTGTGGGCGAAACCGGCGGCGGCGCGGGTGGAAGTGTGGCGGGAACGTGCATTCGAGATTGTGCTCGAAGGAACGTGGGTGACCGGGGTGTTTGATCGTGTTGTGGTGGAGTTTGATGAATCAGGCCGGGCGGTCCACGCGGTCGTGTATGATTTCAAGACGGACCGGGAGGCAGGTGATCCGGGCCGGACAAGGGCGGTGGCGCGGCACGCGGGTCAGGTCTTGCTTTACCGGCGGGTCGTAGCGGTATTGGCGGGATTGCCTTTGGCGGCCGTCAGGGCGGACCTGATTTTCACCGAGACGACCAGGAGGATTACCGTGGTCGCGGGCACTTAAATTGTGCTTTACAGCGTCGGCGGTGAATCGCACGTTGGCCGACTAAAAACCAACTTTCACCATGGGAAATCTTAAGAAGAAACGACGTCTGAAGATGTCGAAACACAAACGCCGGAAGCGCCTCAAGGCGAACCGCCACAAGAAGCGCACTTGGCAGAAATAAGCCTGCGCCAGTCTGTAAAAGGCTGATTTTTTCACAAACCCGCCCGAATTGGCGGGTTTTTTGCTTTTTTGGGTCAAAATGCCTGCAGGTAAAACATTAGGGAAACTATTGGGGTCTGACGCCCCGATAATGGTTTTCGTCTTGTCAGGTGGGTAAGTGCCCCATATCCAGCATGTCCTGCAAATGAGTTTTGCCCGGGCTTTCCCGAGGTTCACCTAACCCACGGAACGCTTGTTGAAACCGTAAGCACACACTCCACCTCCCCTCTGGCACTGAGCATGTTTCTCGCGAAAAAATCGAAAGGCTTTTGCGTCGAAATTGGCGAATATTCGACCCTCATGGCGCGCCTGTCGCAGCCGGAAGCGCCGTATATTGTCGAGGAGCTCAAGGAGTTTCCTTCGACCGACCTTGCTGCCATCACCGATTGGATCAAGGGCACTGATGGCAAGGGCTCGACCGGTTATGCCCACGCGACTTGCGGAGTTTATCCAAACAAACGGATCATCCGCCGTCACACCCTGGACCTGAAAAAGGTTAAGGAACCGGCCTATTTCAGCGAGATCTACACCCAGCAGTTCCGTGTTGAATCGGAAAAGTATACCATCAAGGCGCTTAACCCTGACGACGGTGGTGAATACGACATGGTAAAGGCCTCGCAGAAGGAAGTCCTGTTCTGTGGATTGCCTTCGGAAGAAATTATCACGCTGCAGGACAAGCTGCTGGAGCAGGGGATTTACCCGGAACGCCTCGAACTTGGCACGGTAGCCACGCTGGGTGGCCTGGTGAACTACCTGAAGTTCAAGCAAAGCAAGTCTCCCCTCCTGCTGCTTGAGATCGGGGAGGAGTCGACCCAGAGCTTCATCCTGAGTGCCGATGGTGTGGACATCTCCCGTCCTATTCCCAGTGGCATCGCCGCCATGATTCCGGTCGTGCAGAAGGAGCTGGGGCTCAAGGACGAGGAGTCGGCGAAGAAGTTGTTTTACTCGAACACCTTTGATTTCACCAGCATGGGCGGCGCGCTCGTCAAGAAGCTGCTCAAGGAGCTGCAATCCTCCATCGGTTTCTACGAGGTGCAGACCGGCCAGTCGATTGGCAGCGTGCTTTGCACCCAACTCCCGGCCAGTCTGGGCTGGCTGAGCACCACGATGGCCGGATCGCTTGGCGTTCCGACCATGAAGATGGACATGATGCCCTGGCTTGAATCACTCAACATCAAGCTCGCCGATGGCGTGACTCTGGGCCAGCCCGAGGAACGCTGGTCCGGGCTCTTTTCCCTGATGGCCTCTTACCAAAATGCTGTCCCTGACGAAAAAAAGTGACGTGCCGGTAGCCGCCCCGTTGTGGCACACCAATTTCCGCAACTTTGAACGGTTGCCGGACACCAAGGTCGTGCGGACGACCTTTTTCGTCAATACGGCCGCAGGTGCGGCGGCGATCGCCCTGCTGCTCTGGCTGGGCTACCGCGAGTATACCATCTTCAACCTCGGCGAGCAGATTGCGGAGGCGCAGGCCCAGATTGACGCCAATGCGAAGCAGAACGCCGAGGCGCTCCGTCTGACCAAGATTTTCACCGACGAGGACAAGAAGCTGGTGGAGGCCGAGGTTTTCCAGAAGGTGCCGATCCCGGTTTCCGAATACATCGAGTTGATCGGCCAGACCCTGCCCAAGGAGATTTCCATTGATTTTGCCGACGCGCGCATGCCGTCCGACCCCAAGCAGCCTATGATATATGTGCTGCGCGGCTTGGTTGCCGGCACCAGGGATCAGGCCGCCGGCACCGCTTCCAGCTACGTGGACTCCCTGCGGGCGCATCCCCGGCTTGGCGCGGTGCTGGATCCCATCACCCTGGACAAGCTTACGCCCGATGGCGGCACGGGCTTCATGTCCTTTGAGATCACGCTGAAAGTCAAAACCGAGGGGAAGAAATAATGACCTTTGCCGACCTCATTGCCCGTATCAAGAAGCAGCCCATTGGCTTTACCTGTGTGATGATCTGCCTCCTGTCAGGTGGCTGGCTTTATTACCGCAGCGGTGAAATTGATGCCCGTCAGGAGGAATATCGCGCCAAGTCCGAGCAGGCGGCCAAGTTCATCTCCAACGTGGCTATTTCCAAGAACCTGCCCGAGCAGGTCGCCGAGCTGCAGACTATCACCAAGGAAATGGACGGGCGCCTCGTCCGGGCCGGACAACTGGCGGTCAATCTGCAGTATTTCTACAAGCTTGAGGCCGAAAATGAGGTCAAGCTGCTGGATGTGCGCCAAAACCCGGTCCCCAAAAACGCCAAGACCCTCTTTGTTGGTATCCCATACAACGTGAACATCCAAGGGCCGTATAAGAACGTCATGGCCTTTTTGCAGCGTCTGGAGAAGGGGCGGCATTTCTGCCGGGTCAACACCGCCAGTTTCACCAAATTCGCCGGAACGGCCGGAATGGGTGACGGCTCGTCCATTACACTCGCTCTCAGTCTCGAACTTCTCGGCCAGCCATGAAAAACCATCTCATTCGCATCATCGGCGCAGCCTTTGTGTTGTTGGGCGGCGCGGCTGCGGCGGCCGGCGACACAGTCCTCAGCCCGGCCAAGCGGCAGGAAGCTCTGGAGCGGGGCAAGGCGCTGATTGCTCCCCGGGAGATTACGGCGATTGCGGTGAACCCCTTTTATCCGGCGGCTTTTGCCGAGACGGTTGCCGGCATGGGCCGGGTGTCGCCTGGCGCCACGACACCGGCCAACGATGGCGGCGGCGAGGCGGCTGTTACCCGCGCCCCGACCGGGCCGCGCACCGACCGTGAACTGCTGCAAGCCATCGCCGCCGGTCTCAAGCCCAGCGGTTTCTTCACCCTCGGTGGGCAGCCCACGCTGGTCTTCGGTCAAAAGCGGGTCAAAGCCGGTGGCAGCGTGACTATTAACTTTGAAGGGGCTGACTACACCGTAGAAATCACCACCATCACCCCGCCCAACTTTACCCTCCGTCTGAACCGCGAGGAATTTACCCGGACCATCAAATAAGGAACGAACTATGAGCACACGCACCCTCCTCACCGCGCTCTTCGCCACGGCACTGACCATGCCGGCCTTGGCGCAGTCTGAAACCGCCCCTGCCACCCCCGCCGCCCCGACCGAGGCCGCGGCACCTGTGGCCACCGTCCAGGGTGCCGAGCCCACCGCCGCGCCCGTCAGCCGCGACAAGGACACCCTCTCGGTCGATTTCCCCGACGAGGACATCAAGACCATCCTCCGCAACGTGGCCGACCTCTTCGAGCTCAACCTCGTGGTGCCCGATACGCTGACCGGCAAGACCTCCATCAAGCTGCGCGATGTCACCTGGGAGCAGATCTTCACGGTCGTGCTCGCCCCGGTCGGTTACACCTACGTCAAGGAAGGCAACATCATCAAGATCGTGAGCAACGAGCTCCTGCAGCTTGAGCCCGGCACCACCGAGGTCTTCGTGCTCAACAACGCCAAGGCCGCGGACATCAAGCCCACAATCGACGGTCTCATCGACGCCGCCGGCGGCGGCAAGATCGTGATCGATGCCCGCAGCAACGCCCTCGTCATCACCGAGCGCCCCTCCCGCATGGCCCGCATCCGCACCATCATCGAGCAGCTCGACAAGGCCACTGACCAGGTGATGATCGAATCCAAGTTCGTCGAGGTGACTGACCGTGACATCCGCAACATCGGTGTCAACTGGGCCTCGCTTGATCAAATGAGGTTCGGTGTCGGCGGTATCAGCCAGACCTTCGGCCGGAACCGCGACCAGACCTTCACCAACGGTGGCACCAACAACACGACTACGGACAACGGTTCCACCAGTGGTTCAACCACCAGCGTCGTCGGCCCCACCAACTCGTCCACGACCACCACCACGGGGGCGGTGACCACGTCGACGACCGTCACCAGCACGGGCGATCTGTTGACCTTTAATCCGACCACGAACCTGCCGACGGTCACTCCGGTTCCGCCGGTGACCAACGTGACCACCAACAGTTCGCCTGCCAGCTCGCAGACGAATACGACCAGCACCTCGGGCAGCACCCAGGTCAACACCACCAACGGATCCACTAGTGCGGTGAACACCGCCGTTAGCTCGCTGAACTCGCTGATCAATGGCGGCGGCACCTCCCGCGTGGCGACCGCCGTGTTCTCCTCTTCCGACTTTAATGTCATCATTTCTGCGCTCAAGACGCAGTCGAACACCAAGGTGATGTCGAACCCGACGGTCGTGACCCTCAACAACACCGAGGCGATCCTGAACATCGGCCAGGAATTCCCGGTCCCGAGCTACAACTACAACAGCGAGCGCGGCACCTTCGAGGTGTCCGGTTTCACCTACAAGCCGATCGGCATCATCCTCAAGGTCACCCCGCAGGTGAACGCCCGCGGTGTCATCAAGCTCAACCTCGAGCCCGAGGTCAGCCAGCAGAACGGTTCCACCACCTTCGGCGGCGCCGGCGGTGCCTCCATTCCGATCATTGCCACCCGCAAGGTGAAGACGCAGGTTTCGCTGCAGGACGGCTTCACGATGGGTATCGGTGGCCTCATCACCGACTCCCGCGAACACGGCGGCACCAAGGTGCCGGTCCTCGGCAGCATCCCGGTCCTCGGCCGTCTCTTCTCCTCGAAGAACGTCAACGACACTTCGACCAACCTCCTGATCTTCATCACCGCCAAGACGGTCACGGCGGACGGAGCTTCTCCGGAACAGGTCTTCGACCCGCGCGCCATCAAGGCGACGGGCATGACCCGCGACGAATTGCCCGGATTCCGCGCCCCGGCTGGCGTCGAAGTATTCGCGACGCCGGCGGCCCCGGAAAAGAAGTAAACTTCGGAAAGCTCGTTCCTTTCAGGCCGGCGGATTTCCGCCGGCCTTTTTTGTGCCCGCGCGGATCCTGGGCTACCACCAGCCGCTCACAAATCCCTGGATATATTTGATGGCGAAGACCCCCAGATTTTTCGTCAGGTGAGCGACGATACAAGGCAGCAAGGAGCGGGTCGGGTTCAGCGGCAGGAACCGCACGGCATAGAACCACAATGAGCCGGCGAACACCGCGGCGGTGCTGAACCAGGCTTTGGTTTCAACGCGGAAGTTCAGCCGGCCTCCTTCCCATACCCAGAGGAAAGGATGCAGCAGGGCGAACCCGAGCGAGGCGCCGATTATGCCCGCGATGAGGGCCGCCCGTCCGCGATTTTCCACTACCAGGTAACCTCGGAAAACAAGCTCTTCCCCGAATGCGGCGACGAGGGTGTAAAGGCCAAACAGGACCGTCATCTGGCTTTGTGCCGCCGTGAGGCCGAGCATGTGTTCCCCGGCCGTCTCGCCCGCTAGCAGGATAAGAGCTCCGCCGGCCGCGATGAGCAGGGTCCGGCCATCTGCCGGGGTTGCACCCGGAAAGGCTTGCGGCACGGGTTTACCCTCCCGCGCGGCCCGATAGTCATCGCGCCACCACCTGGCCACCACGCCGCCGGCGATGATCATGCCGGCGAGCAGCCAAGGATTGTCCGGTGCCATGGGTTTAACGAAAGGTTATCGCGCCCATTCATGGCAAGACTGCCGTGCAGTATTTGTTAGCCATTTGGGGCGCTCCGCCTAGGTTGCAGCCGATGGCTCGCGTAGTGACCTCCTCCAGCATGCCAACCCCGCCTCCGGCGGATTTTTCCGCGCTTTTCGAGCGCGTGGCTCCGCACATGGCGGCGCTGGACCGATTCATGCGCAGCGAGGTCGAGCACTTCGAGCCCGAGATTCGTGGAATGGCGGCCTATTGTCTCGACACCACGGGCAAACGCCTGCGCCCGACGATGGTTTTCGTCAGCGGCTGGCAGGGCGAGGGCGTGGTCGCGGACGACCTGGTGCGCGCCGCCGGCGTGGTCGAGATGGTGCATCTTGCCACGCTGGTGCATGACGACATCATGGACCGGGCCGAGATCCGTCGCAGCCGCCGCACGGCGGCGCGGGAGTTCGGGCCGGATGCGGCCGTGCTGCTCGGCGACGCACTGTTTTCCCAGGCGCTGCACATCGCCTCGCAGTTTCCCACTACCGAGGTCTGCCGGGTCGTGTCGGAATCCACCCGCAAGGTCTGCTCGGGCGAGATCATGCAGACGCTGCGCCGGCGCGACATCAACATCACGCTCGCCGAATACCGGCGCATGATCGACCTGAAGACCGCCGAGCTTTTTCGCGTCTCCTGCTTTCTGGGCGCCCGGTTGTCGGGTCACAACGGGGCGTTTGCCGCTGCGGCGGACCGGTTCGGACACCATCTTGGCATCGCCTACCAGATCTATGACGATCTCGTGGATTTCGTTGGAGAAGAAAAGCGCATCGGCAAGACGCTCGGCACCGATCTCGCCACGGGCAAACTCACCCTGCCCCTGATGCTGCTGCTCGAGCGCGTGTCGGCCGCAGAGCGTGCCGCGATGGTGGCCGCCCTGCGTGACGGACAGCCCCTTGGCCTGCCGGCCAGCAAGCAACGGATGCAGGAACTCGACATCGCTGCCGGCGTGGTGCGGGCGATTGACGAGGAACTGGCCTCGGCCCGGGCGGCGCTGACACCCTTTATGGAGCTGGGCCCGGTCCCGCTCATGCTCCAGCTCGGTGAGATGCTGCACAAGCAGGTCACCGCCCTGTCCGTGCCGACGAGATCCCCCTAATTTGCGTTTGCTTGGCTCCGGCGCTGCTCTAACCTGTCAATCCGCGCGATGAATCTGTCCAAGGTTTTTACCAAGGCCATCATAAGCTCTCCCGAGCGTCAGCAGGAGGCGGATGCGGATTTCGCGGTGGTGAAGCAGGTGCAGGCGGGCGATGTCGCGGCTTTTGACAAGTTGATCCTCAAATACCGCGAGAGGGTCTTCGGGGTTGTTTACAATCTGACGGCCAACCGCGAAGATGCCTCAGATCTGACCCAGGACGCTTTCATCAAGGCCTTTCAGTCAATCAACCGGTTTCAGGGCCATTGCTCCTTTTTCACCTGGCTGTATCGCATTGCCGTTAATACCACCCTCAGCCACCTGCGGAAGAATCGCTTGCGCAGCTTTTTCAGCCTCGAGAAGCTTCACGAGGATGGGACAAATGCAGAAGTTCTTGAACAGCTTACTGATAAGAAGGGTGCCGATAGGGATACCTACCTACAGGAGCTCAAGGAAAAATTGAACGAAGCGCTTCAAAAATTGTCTATCCCACACCGAACCGTGATCACCCTTTTTGAGATAGACGGGCTCAGCCACTCCGAGATCGCCGAAGTCATGGGCTGTTCCGAAGGCACCGTCCGCTCACGTCTTCACTACGCCAAGCAGTTCCTGCAGGGCGAACTCGGTAAATATCTCCGCTCCTGAAACCAATGCCCGAACTCGATCAACGCCCCAAAGTGACCGTCGAGGACCTCCTGCGCCTCAAGCGCGCCGAGCGCCCGGCGCCTGAGTTTTGGAGCAATTTCGAGCGTGAACTGCGCCAGAAGCAGCTGACGGCTTTGCTTGAGAAGCGCCCGTGGTGGCAGGAGATTCCGCAATTTCTTGCCCGGCGCGCCTACCTGCCCGTTGGGGCGACAGCCATTCTCGCCTTCACTCTGGTCTCGGTGAAATATTACACGCCCGCGCCACTCGCCCAGGTGGATGCTCCGCCGGCGGGCTCTCCGGTCAGCGTGGATCGCGAGGCGGCCGCTCTGGTCGCCCCGGTCACGTCACCTCTGGTCAATCGCAGCGAGTCTTCGGCCGAGGAGACATTGGTGGCGTCCGCAGCGCCTGTCTCGGCGCAGGCCTCCCCTGAGCCCATTGAATTGATGCCCTTGTTGGTGGCGCCCCGTGCGGAAGAAACGCCCTCGGCCCGTCTTCTGGCCGCCAATCTTGCCCGGCTGGAGCAGTCGGACGCGGATTTTGGCGACAATGCCCTCAGCACCCGCCTGAGTGCGCCTGTCCGCGAGCAGGCCGTCGCGTTGGCCACCGAGGAACTCGCCTCTGTGCCCACCCACTCGGCCCGCCGCAACCGTCTGCTTGCCCAGTATGGCGGCCGTCAGCTCAATCCCGAGCCCGCGCCGCCCGCCGTGGTGCGTGAGCGCCTGGCCCGCCGGCTGGGGGATGCCGAGGTCAGCGACCGCAGCAACCGTCTGGCGAGGGACATGGACTCCTTCAGCACACCGATGCCGCAGATCGTGGCGCTCCGGTTTTAAACGAAGCGCATCCCGATGCTTTCGCCCGCCGTTGCCCGGCGGGCTTTTTTATGCCTTGAGCGAGCCGGTCATGTCCTCCGGCCGGACCCAGGCGTCAAACTGCTCGCCCGTCAGGTGGCCAAGCTTGATGGCGGCGGCCTTCAGGGTGGTGTTTTCCTTGTGCGCCTTCTTCGCGATCTCGGCCGCCTTGGCGTAACCGATGTGCGGGTTGAGGGCGGTGACGAGCATGAGCGAATTCTCGAGGTGTTGCTGGAGCACGGGCTTGTTGGCGGCGATGCCGTCGGAGCATTTCTCCGCGAATGACACGCAGGCGTCGCCGATCAGCCGGGCGCTCTGCAGCACGTTGGCGGCGATGACGGGCTTGAAGACGTTCAGTTCGAAATGACCGGTGGCGCCGCCGATGCCGACGGCAACGTCGTTGCCCATGACCTGGGCGCAGACCATGGTCAACGCCTCGGGCTGGGTCGGGTTGACCTTGCCGGGCATGATCGAGGAACCGGGCTCGTTGTCGGGAATGATGATCTCGCCGATGCCGCAGCGGGGACCGGAGCTGAGCATGCGGATGTCGTTGGCGATCTTCATCAACGACACGGCGGCGCGCTTGAGGGCGCCGGAGAGCTCGACCATCGCGTCGTGCGCGGCGAGGGCCTCGAACTTGTTCGGGGCGGTGACGAAGGGGCGGCCGGTGAGCTCGGCGATCTTCTTTGCCACGAGCACGTCGTAGCCGGCCGGCGTGTTGAGCCCGGTGCCGACGGCGGTGCCGCCGAGCGCCAGCTCGCGGATCATCTCCAGGGCGTTGCGGATGGCCCGTATGCCGTTGTCGATTTGCTGCACGTAGCCGCTGAACTCCTGGCCGAGCGTGAGCGGCGTGGCGTCCATGAAATGCGTGCGGCCGGTCTTCACAATCTGCGCAAAGGCGGCGGACTTGGCGGCCAGGCTGTCGCGAAGACGCTGGAGACCGGGTAGGGTGACCGTGACGGTGACCTCGTAGGCCGCGATGTGCATCGCGGTGGGGAAGGTGTCGTTCGACGACTGCGACTTGTTCACGTCATCGTTCGGGTTCAGCACTTTCTTTGCGTCGGTCAGCTTGCCGCCGGTGAGGACATGGGCGCGGTTGGCGATGACCTCGTTCGCGTTCATGTTGCTCTGGGTGCCGGAACCGGTCTGCCAGATCACGAGGGGAAACTGGTCGTCGAGCTTGCCGGCCGAGATCTCGTCGCAGACACGGGCGATGAGGTCGCGTTTTTCGACCGGGAGCACGCCGAGCTCGTGATTGGCCAGGGCGGCGGCTTTCTTGAGCACGGCGAACGCGTGGATGATCTCGCGGGGCATGCTGGCCTCGGGCCCGATGCGGAAATTGTTGCGCGAGCGCTCGGTCTGGGCGCCCCAATATTTCTCGGCGGGCACCTGCACCTCGCCCATAGTGTCCGTTTCGATGCGGAAGTTCATGATACCTTGGAGGACAAGGCAGGGAGGCGACGGCTGCAACACGGAACCGGGGCCGGGAGGGTGCGCCGGCGGTGTATAACGGCTTGTTTGGGCCGCATTACCCGGCCTACAGGATCTTCAGTTTGGGCAGGTCCTGCACGTCGATGTAGCCGGTGGGCCGGCCCTTGGCGTCGAGGGCGAACAGGTCCGAAATCTTGAACTGCTGGAAAATCTTCAGGGCCTCCACGGCCAGCGCCTCGGCGGGCACCGTCTTGCCGCCGCGCGTCATGAAGCCGCCGACCGGCTTCTTGAGGAAATCCGCCCCGCCGTTCAGCGCGCTGCGGCGCAGATCACCGTCGGTGAAGATGCCGCTCAGCCGGCCCTTGGTGTCCACGAGCGCCACGGCGCCGGCCTTGGCCTTGGTCATGGCGAAGATGGCGGCTTGCACCGTGGTCTTGGCTTCCTGCAGCACCGGGCAGGCGTCGCCGGTGCGCATGATGTCCTTGACGCGGAGCAGGAGCGTCATGCCGAGCGTGCCGGCGGGGTGGTATCGGGCGAAATCCTCGCGGGTCAGGCCGCGGCTCTCGAGCAGCACCATCGCGAGGGCGTCGCCGAGGGCGAGGGCGGCGGTGGTGCTGGCGGTGGGGGCGAGGGCGAGGGGACAGGCCTCGCGCGGCGCCGAGTAAAAAAGCCGGTAGTCCGCCCCGCGGGCCAGCTCGCTGTCGGGTGCGCCGGTGAGGGCGACCGTCTCGAGGCCGAATTTTTCGAAAAGCGGCAGCAGCCGGAGCATCTCACTGGTCGCGCCGCTGTTGCTGAGCAGGATGGCCAGGTCGCCTTCGGCGCATAACCCGAGGTCGCCGTGCAGCGCCTGGGTCGGGTCGAGGAAGCAGGAAGGGACGCCGATGCTGTTGAGCGTGCCGGTGAGCTTCTCGGCAATGTGGGCGTTCTTGCCCACGCCGGAAAAGATCACCTTGTGGCCGGTGGCGACCGCCGCCTCGACCGCCCGGACCACGGCGACAAAATCCCGGTCCAGCACTTTTGCGGTGGCCGCCAGCGCCTCCTGCTCGATGGCGAGGCATTGGCGGGCCGAGGCGAGGATGGTCTTGTCGGTGAGGGGCATCAAAAACTTGTGTTGGCGGAACGCTGGCGCAAACCTAGCGGTCACGATTACTCGTTCAATTCATTTCCGCCCGTGCCACGCCCTGTCTCCTTGTCCGTCCGCTGGTTGGGCCCCTTGCTGGGGCTCGTGGCCCTGTGGCTGGGCGGGTGCACCGACAGTGATCGGGTGAAAACGGCCGCCGAGATCGACGAGCCGGCCTATCGCGAGGGCCAGTCCCTCTTGAAGACGGGGCGCCGGCAGGAGGCCCTGTCGGCTTTCCTCCGCGTCATCGACAAACGAGGCAACGACGCGCCGGAGTCGCACCTGGAGCTCGGCCTGCTCTACGCGCAGCATATCAACGATCCGCTCTCCGCCATCTATCATTTCAAGAAATACCTGGCGCTCCGGCCCAACAGCCCGCAGGCCCCGCTCGTCCGGCAGCGCATCGACGCCGCCACGCGCGAATTCGCCCGCACCCTGCCGGCGCAGCCACTCGAGAACCAGCTGCAGCGGGTCGACCTCGTGGCCGCGCTCGACAAGCTCAAGCAGGAGAACGAGGCGCTCAAGCAGGAGCTGGCGGACGTGAAGGCGGGGCGCAATGCCGTGGCGGTGCCCGGACTCGACGGCGGCCCGGCCGCGAACGAGCCGGCGGCCACGCCCGCCCTCAGCTTCAATGTGGAGACGATCCCGACCGTCCGCACGCGGCCGGTGGCACCGGCCCCGCGCACCCCGGCCCCGGCGCCCGTCCGGGCGGCCCCGACGACGCAAAAAGCTTCGCCCCCGGCCGCTCCGGCCGCACAGCCGGTCGCGGTAAACCGCCGACACACGGTGCAGCCGGGCGACACCCTGTTCAAAATCGCTCAGCAGTATTACGGCAACCGCGCGCGCTGGCGTGACATCTATGCTGCCAACCGGGGCGTGATGAAAAGCGAGACCGACCTGAAGGCCGGCATGCAGCTGAGGATCCCCTGAGTTGCCGGGGTGCCGCTGGTCGGCACCCGCGGACGGCCACAAGGACCGATCCTACGCGCCCAACGCCTGCTCCAGGTCGGCGATCAGGTCCGCCGGGTCCTCGAGGCCGACGGACAGGCGGAGTAGGTCCGCGGGCACGGGGCTGGTCGGGCCCTCCACGCTCGCACGGTGCTCGATCAGGCTCTCCACGCCGCCGAGGGAGGTGGCGCGTTTCCAGAGCCGCACCTTCGCCGCGGTGGCGATGGCCGCAGCCTCGCCGGCCTTCACCCGCAGGGAAAGCATGCCGCCGAACCCGCCCGACATTTCACGCGCGGCCACGGCGTGGCCCTGGGCCGACGGCAGCCCGGGGTAAAGCACCGCGGTGATCTTGGGGTGCCGGGAGAAATGTTCCGCGATCTGCTGCGCCCCGCGACATGCGGCCGGCACGCGCACGAACAGGGTTCGCATGCCGCGCAGCAACAACCAGGCCTCGAACGAGCCGAGGGTCGCGCCCATGTCGTGGCGGATGGCCTTGAGTCGCTTCCAGAACTCGTCGTCCCGGGCGGTGACCAGTGCGCCTGCGATCACATCGGAGTGGCCGTTCAGGTATTTGGTCGCCGCATGCATCACGATGTCCGCGCCGAGGGCCAGCGGTTGCGTGAGCACCGGCGTGGCCACGGTTGAGTCTACAGCGAGCCGCGCGCCGGTCGCGTGCGCCAGTTTGGCCGTGGCGGCGATGTCGGTGATGATCCAGGTGGGGTTGGCCGGCGTCTCGATCCAGACGAGCTTGGTCCGGCCCGGCTGCATCGCGCGGGCGAGGGCGGTCTGGTCGGTGGTGTCCACCAGTTCGACGTCGAGGCCCCACTCCTTGGCGAAGCCCTGCAGCCAGCTGCGCAGGCCCCAATACATCACTTTCGGCGCGACGACGTGGTCGCCGGGCTTGAGTGCCATGAAAACCGCCGTGGCCGCCGCCATGCCCGAACTGAAAAGCATGGCGCCGGCGCCGTGTTCGAGATGGGTCAACAGCGCCTCGGCTTGGTCAAAGGAAGGGTTGTCGGCCCGGATGTAGCCACGGCCGGAGCGATACTGGTTGTCCTCGTCGCGGAGATAGGTCGTCGACGGGTGGATGGCGGGAGTGACGGCGCGGGTCTTCTCGTCCACCCAGCCGAGAGCCTGGGCGGTGGCGCTGGCGGGCTTCACTTGCTTGGGGTCCATGCCGCTACCCAAGGGCAAATCCGCCGCGGCTGCAAAGTCCCAATTAATGCGCCGGCTTTTCCGCGGGATGGGCCGCGGCGGCGCCGGCCATCATCAGCTTGTCGGTCCAGGCGAGGACGACCGCGGAGAGCACGAAGACGAGGTGGATGATCACCTGCCATTTGACGCCGTCGGGGTTGAGGGAGATTTCCGGCGAGCGGATCTCGATGAAGGTCTTGAGCAGGTGGATCGAGGAGATGCTGATGAGCGCGGTGGCGAGCTTTACCTTGAGCATGCCGGCGTTCACGTGGCTCAGCCACTCCGGCTGGTCCTCCTCGTCGTCAAGGTGCAGGCGGGAGACGAAGGTCTCGTAGCCGCCGATGATCACCATGATGAGGAGGTTGGCGATCATCACGACGTCGATCAGGCCGAGCACGCCAAGCATGATGTGCGTGCTGGGGTCCTTGACCTCGGCCGGGTGCTGGATGGCGAAATGCAACAGGTGCCACAGCTCCGTGAAGAACTGGTAGACGTAGATGCCCTGCGCGACGATCAGGCCGAGATAGAGCGGCGCTTGCAGCCAGCGGCTGGCAAAGATGGTCTTTTCGAGCAGTTTTTCGGTGCGGGAATCAGGCTTGGCCATGCACGGAGATAGATGATCCGGTTTCAGTGGAGCAAGCCCGGGCTGCTGGAATTCCGCGCAGGAATTCCATTTGCCGGCATCCTGCGCCGGTCACCCCGCGAAGAACTTCTGGATTCTCTGCAGCGACTTCACGAGGCGGGCGATTTCCTCCTCGGTGTTGTAGAGGTAGAAACTCGCGCGGGTCGTGCTGGTCAGGCCGAGCTTGCGCATCAGGGGCTGGTTGCAGTGGTGGCCGCCGCGAAGGGCGACGCCGTCCTCGTCGGCGAAGGTCACGATGTCGTGCGCGTGGACATTATCGAAGGCGAAGGAAACGAGCCCGCTGCGCTCCGCGCCTTTCCGCGGGCCGATGATGCGGATACCGGGCAGGGCGGTGAGCTGCTCCATCGCGGCCTTGATCAGCGCGTCGTCGTGCGCGGCGATCTTGTCGCGGCCGAGGGCATCCAGGTAATCGCAGGCCGCGCCGAGCCCGATGGCGCCGGCGACGTTAGGGGTGCCGGCCTCGAAACGCTCGGGGGCGGGTTTCCACGTGGCGCCCTCGTAGGTGACGCTGACCACCATGCCGCCGCCGGTCTCGTCGGGCGCGAGCTTGTCGAGCAGGGCGCGGCGGCCGTAGAGGACGCCGATGCCGGTGGGGCCGCACATCTTGTGGCCGGAGAAAGCGAGGAAGTCGCAGCCGATCGCCTGCACGTCGAGCGGGACGTGGCCGACGGACTGGGCGGCGTCGATCACGGTGACGGCGCCGACGGCGCGGGCACGGCGGCAGAGCTCGGCCACGGGGTTGATCGTGCCGAGGGTGTTCGAGATGTGCGTGAACGCGAAAAGCTTCACCTGGGGCGTGAGCAGCTGGTCCAGCGCGGCCAGATCGAGCCCGCCCTCGCCATCAACGCCAAGCAGTGGCACGTATTTCAGCGTGGCCCCGGAGGCTTTCGCGGCCTGCTGCCAGGGCACGAGGTTGGAGTGGTGCTCGAACTCGGTTGTGAGCACGACGTCGCCGGCCTTGAGGTGGGCGTGGCCCCAGCTGCGGGCGATGATATTGATGCTCTCGGTGGTGCCGCGCGTGAAGAGGACCTCGGCGGGATCGGCGGCGTTGAGGAACTTCGCGACACGCGCGCGGGCGCCTTCATAGGCGTCGGTGGCGCGGGTGGAGAGTGCGTGCAGGCCGCGGTGGACGTTGCTGTTGTCGCGTTCGTAGTAGCGCACGAGGGCGTCGATCACCTGGCGCGGCTTCTGGGAGGTGGCGCCGTTGTCGAGGTAGACCAGCGGCTTGCCGTTCACCTGCTGGTGCAGGATCGGGAAATCGGCGCGGACATTGTCCCAGGCGGAGGGCATGCTCAGTCCTTGTGGGTTTCGGTCGTGGCCGTGATCGGGTCGCCCTTCGCGGCGTTGAGGGCGGCGTGCCAGCCGAGCGTGGCGCACTTGATGCGGGCTGGGAACTGGTGGACGCCGGCGAGCGCGGCGAGGTCGGAGAGATTGTCCTCGTCGACCTTGCCGGTGGTGACGAGCTTGTGGACATCGGCGTAGATGGCCTCCGCCTCAGGAATGGTCTTGCCCTTGAGGTTGAGGGTCATGAGGGAGGCACTGGCTTGGGAGATGGCGCAGCCCGAGCCCTCAAAGGAGATGTCACCGATGCGGTCGCCGTCGAGCCGGAGGTAGACCGTGCACTGGTCGCCGCAGCTGGGATTGTCGCCGTGGGCGACGCGGTTGGCCGTGGGAAGCTTGCCGCGGTTCCGCGGGCGGCGGTTGTGGTCCAGGATGACGGACTGGTAAAGGTCGGTGAGGTCTTGCATCGGCCGGAAAGGGAAGGGCAGAGGCTACTTCAGCGTGGCCGTTTGGCAAACAGAGTTTCGGGACATAAGGGGCAGGGCGTGGACTCCGTTCCATGCCGAGACGATGAACGAAGTCACGGCCCTGCTTACGCCCCCGGCATCGGTGGGGCGGTCAGGCCGGTGGGCGGCGGGACGACCTCGAGGACCTTGGCGATGAGCTTGCGGACGCGGACGACGCCGACAATGCGGCGGCTGGTCTTGTCGGTCACGACGGGGATCGTCTTGAAACCGTGTTCTTGGAACGCCGATGCCGCAATGAGGGCGCTGTCGGTGGCGGCGAGCACGGTGGGATCCTTCTTCATAAAGTCGCCGAGGGGCGTCGCAGGCTTCACGCCGTTGCTCTGGGCGTGGAGCAGGTCGGTCAGCGTGATCATGCCGTCGAGCCGGGCGCCGTCGGGCGAGACAAAGAAGAAGTCGGACGGGTGGCGGGCGAACTGGTGCGTGACGTCGTAGAGCGTGTCGGTCGGCTTGAGCAGCGGGGTGGGCGCGGGTTCGATGAAATCGGCCAGCTTGAAATCGCGCAGGGCGGCGAGGACGGCCGGGCGTTCCTGCCAGGAGGCGGTGGAGCGGCGGGTGATGGCCGCGGTGAGGGCGGCGCGCAGCGGCGCGAGCGACTTGGAAATGGTGGTAAAGACGTTGCGGCCCATGACCACGACCTCGACGGGGGTGCGGGCGCGGACGGAGGCGCCGCGCGGCTGGTTGGTGATCAGCGCCTGCTCGCCGAAGAAGTTGCCGGCGCCGAGCGCGGCGATGACCTCCCCGTCGGGTTTTTCCGGAGTGACACGGACAATCTCCACCTCGCCGTGCTCGATCACGTAGAAGCCGGAGGGCGGCTCGCCCTGTTTGATGATGTAGTCACCCGGCTCGTAGTGGGCGTGGGTGACGCGCTCGGTGACGTCGGTCTTGATGCAGCTGAGGTCGCGCGGAAAGATCAGGAGCCAGGCCCAGTCAAAGCCCACCTGCACACGGCGGGACCACGAGGGGAGCTTGAAAAGATAGACGCCGCGCCAGGTGAACCAGGCCCAGAAGCCCGAAAGCTTGAAGCCGAGCATCTCGGCCACGGCGCTGTGGCCGCCGATGGAGCAGAGCTGACCCAGCACCTTGAAGGAGAACGGGCGGGTCGCCTCGCCGGCGAGGGCGCGGACGATGTTGTCGGCACACTGGCGGCCCTGGCGCTCGGCGAACTGGCCGGTGGGCGGGGAGGACTGGCCGTCGTGGGCGTTGAGGATGTTGGCGCAGTCGCCGATGGCCCAGGCGTTGGTCCGGTTGCGCAGGCGCATGTCGGCCTGCGTGAGGATGCGGCCCTTCTCCTTCGGCGTGTCGAGCCGCTCGACGACAGGGGCGATGGTGCTGCCGATGGTGCAGACGATGGTGCCGCCGCGGACGAAGCCGTCCTTCAGGCCCACGCCCTCGCCGGTGGCGAGCATGACGCGGGCATTGAGCCGCATGGTGACGCCGGCTTTTTCCATCTTCTTGCGGGCGAACTCCCGCAGCTGGGGACTGATCTCCGGCAGCAGCTGGTCGCGCGAGTGGATGAGGGTCACGGTGACGTCGTCATCGCGAATGTTGGAGTAGAAGCGCAGGCTGGAGCGGACGAGGTCGTTGATCTCACCGGCGGTCTCGACGCCGCTGTAGCCACCGCCGACCACGACGAAGGACAGATACCAGCGGCGTTTCGCCGGGTCGTCGCAGACTTCGGCCTTTTCCATCGAGGAGAGGACATGGGTGCGCAGGACCGCGGCGTCACCGACGGTCTTCAGAGGAAAGGCATGGTCGGCCATGCCGGGCACGACGTTGAGGTTGGAGATGTTGCCGCAGGCGAGGACGACGTGGTCGTAGTCGAGCGAGCGCGGTTGGCCGTCGTGGCTCTCGAACTCGAGGCGGCTGGCGGCGAGGTCGACACCCCGGACCTCCTCGGTGCGGCACTGGACTCCCGGCAGGAGCTGGCGGAGGGGGACGATCACATCGTCAAGGCTCAGAGAGGAGCCGACGGCATCGGCCAGCAGGGGACTGAAGACGAGGTGGTTCTCCTTGTTGAACAGGATGATCTCGGCGTCGCCGTGGCGGAGCTGGCCGCGGAGGGTCTGGGCGCACTTCACCCCGCCAAAGCCGCCGCCGATGATGACAATGCGTTTCGAGGGCATGGGGTGCGTGCAGGGTCACTCTGCCGGGGAGGGCGCCGAAGGCAATACGGGGTTGGGGGCGGGGATCACTCGCCCGTTGGGGCTACGCCGCCATCGATCGTGTAAGGCCCGCCTTCGCCAAGGCTTCGGCGCGGCACTTTTCTTTCGGATCCCGAAAGAAAAGTGGCGGAGAGGGAGGGATTCGAACCCCCGGAACCTTGCGGTTCACGCGCTTTCCAAGCGCGCGCATTCGACCACTCTGCCACCTCTCCGTGAATGCGAAAGGGGTCGAGTAAAGGGAAACCCCGGCTCCGCGGTCAACGGCAAATCCTGTTCTGGAAATTTCTCCCCAAAACGGCCGAAAGTGCCTTGCTTGAGGGGGGTGGGGTGGTAGCTTGGGTCGATTTTTTTACACACATGGTCACCGCCAACCAGGAAGTCACGTATAACAGCAAAATCGAGGGGGATGTCACCGTCACCCGCCTCGATTCGGCGATTAACTGGCTCCGGACGAACTCCATGTGGCCCATGCCGATGGGTCTGGCCTGCTGCGCCATTGAGCTGATGGCGACGGCTTCCAGCCGGTTCGACATCGCCCGCTTCGGGGCCGAGGTCATGCGTTTCTCCCCCCGCCAGTCCGACTGCATGATCGTGGCCGGCACCGTGACCTACAAGATGGCCCCGGTGGTCCGCCGCATCTATGATCAGATGGCCGCCCCGAAATGGGTCATCGCCATGGGCGCCTGCGCCAGCTCGGGCGGCATGTATCGCAGCTACGCCACCCTGCAGGGCGTGGACCGCATCGTGCCGGTGGACGTCTATATCAGCGGCTGCCCGCCGCGGCCCGAGGCCCTCCTTGATGCCCTCATGAAGCTCCAGACGAAGGTTCGTCGCGAACCTGCGCTGAAGAAACAGTTCAGCGCCGCCTGATCCCCGCCGCCGCGCATGAACACCGACGTCGACCTTCCGTCCGCCGTTAGCCAGCGATTTCCCGCGGCTGCCCCCCGCCCGAGCCTCGACTGCCCGGCCTTCAATGTCCCGGCCGCCGACGTCCTCGCCGTGCTGCAATACCTGCGCGACACCCAGGCTTACGACTTCCTGATGGACCTGACCGCCATCGACTGGAGCGCCGAGGTTTCCCCGCGCTTCACCGTTGTCTGGCACCTCTACTCGAGCACGAAGCACACCTACGCCCGCCTCGCCGCCAACTGCGCCTCCGACGCCGAGCCGGCCATGCCGACCACCTCGGGTCTGTGGGCCGGCGCCGACTGGCACGAGCGCGAGACCTACGACATGTTCGGCATCAAGTTCACCGGGCACCCCGACCTGCGCCGCATCCTGATGTGGGACGCCTACCCGTATTTCCCGCTCCGCAAGGAGTTTCCCCTCGCCGGCCTGCCGACCGAGATGTCCGACGCCGACATCAACGCCGAGACCGGCGTCGGCGTCATCCCCGCCCCGATGGCCGGCGGCCCCTTCGTGGCCACCCCGGGCGAACCCATGAGCGACGCCGAACCGCGCGCCAAGGACGAGGCCTGGAACGAAAAGAGCGAGAAACCCGAGTAACATGGCCACCGATTTTTCCTATCCCGACGCCGCCGCGAAAGCCGCCTCGAACCTCCCCAAGGAGTTCGACCCGGAGAAGATGTCCCTCTCCATGGGTCCGTCCCACCCGTCCACCCACGGCGTGCTGCGCATCCAGTTCGAGCTCGACGGCGAGATCGTGACGAAGGCCGACCCGGTCATCGGCTACCTGCACCGCGGCGACGAGAAGATCGCGGAGAACATGACCTACAACCAGTTCGTGCCCTACACGGACCGGCTGGATTACATCGCCCCGCTGGCGAACAACATGGCCTACGCCATCGCGGTCGAGCGCCTCGCCGGCCTCGAGATGCCGCCCCGCTGCCAGGCCATCCGCGTCCTCACGGCGGAGATGGCCCGCGTGTCGTCCCACCTGATGGGCCTCGGCGCCTATGGCATCGATGTCGGCGCCTGGTCGGTGTTCATGTATTGTTTCGAGGAGCGCGAGAAGCTCTACAAGCTCTTCGAGGAACTGACCGGCGCGCGCTTCACCACCAGCTACACCCGCATCGGCGGCCTGACCCGCGACGTGCCCGAGGGCTGGATCCAGCGGGTGGACGCGTTCTGCGACCAGTTCCTGCCGATCCTCGAGGAGATCCTCGGCCTGCTTTCGCGCAACAAGATCTTCCTCGACCGCACGGTCGACATCGGCGTCATCTCGAAGGCCGACGCCATCGCCTACGGCCTCAGCGGCCCGAACCTCCGCGGTTCCGGCGTGCCGAACGACCTGCGCAAGGACAAGCCCTACTCCGGCTACGAGCAGTATGAGTTCGACGTGCCCGTCGGCTCGAAGGGCGACTGCTACGACCGCTACCTCTGCCGCGGCGAGGAGATGAAGCAGTCCATCCGCATCATCCGGCAGGTCGTGAAGAATTTTCCCGGCGGCGACTGGTATGCGAAGGACGCCCGCAGGATCTTCGCCCCACCGAAGGACAAGGTGCTCACCTCGATGGAGGAGCTCATCAACAACTTCATGATCGTGACCGAGGGCCCGCAGATGCCGGCCGGCGAGGTCTACTTCGAGGCCGAGAACCCGAAGGGCGTGCTGGGCTTCTACATCGTGAGCAAGGGCGGCGGCGTGCCCTACCGCATGAAGATCCGCAGCCCCTCGTTCTGCAATTTGTCCATCCTCCCCAAGCTTTGCGTCGGCAACCTCGTGTCCGACGTCGTCTCCATCCTCGGCTCGCTCGACTTCGTCATGGGCGAGTGCGACCGCTGATTCACCGCGTCGATGAAACTGAAACCCGAAACGCTCAAGCAAATCGACGAGGTCATCACCCATTACCCGGTGAAGCGCAGCGCCACGCTGCCCCTGCTGCACCTCATCCAGGAGGATGTCGGCTGGATCTCCACCGAGGCCATCGAGTGGATCGCGGCCAAGCTCGAGCTGCAGCCGATCAACGTCTACGAGGTCGTCACGTTCTACCCGATGTTCCGGCAGAAGCCGATCGGCCGCCGCCACATCAAGGTCTGCCGCACGCTCTCCTGCGCCCTCACCGGCGGCTACAAGACCTGCGAGCAGTTCCAGAAGGAGTTCGGCTGCCATACCGGCGAGGTCTCCGCCGACGGCGAGGTGACGATTGATTTTGTCGAGTGTCTGGCGAGCTGCGGCACCGGCCCGGTGGTCATGATCGACGACGACCTCCACGAGAAGGTTGACGCCGCCAAGGTGAAGGCCCTGAGCGACCAGATCCGCCGGGAGGCCCTGAAGAAATGAAGAAGGTGCGCATCCTGCAGGTTCCGCCCATCCGCTTCGGCCTCGTGCTGGGGCTGATCAACGGCGTCATCGGCATGATCGTCGCGCCCATCCTGCTGTTCACGCTTGGCGCCGCGGCGACCGCCGCCGACCTCGCCATCGCGCCCAAGCTCCTCGGCATCCCGTGGCTCTTCGCCGGGGCCGGCGCGCTGTTCATGCCGTTCATCCACGCGGTGGGCGGCTTCGTGTTCGGCGTCCTGCTCGCCATGGTCTACAACTTCGCCGCCCGGTGGACCGGCGGCATCGAGATCGTCATCAACGACTGACCCTTTTCACTTTCACTCTCACTTTTCGATGCCCGCTCCCACCCAACGCCGTCTGATTTTCGCTCACATTGATGAGCCCGGCTACACCAATGACCTTGCCTGCTACCTCAAGCACGGCGGCTACGAGGTCATGAAGAAGGCTTTCACCCGCCCGCCGGCCGAGCTGATGGACGAGGTCAAGAAGTCCGGCCTGCGCGGCCGCGGCGGCGCGGGTTTCCCCTGCGGCGTGAAGTGGTCGCTGGTCGACCGCAAGAGCGGCAAGCCGATCTACCTCATCGTCAACGCCGACGAGTCCGAGCCGGGCACCTTCAAGGACCGCTACATCATCCACCAGGACCCGCACCAGCTGATCGAGGGCACGATGATCTCCTGTTTCGCGAACAACGTGAAGCAGGCCTACATCTACATCCGCGGCGAGATGCCGCACGGCGCCCGTATCCTGGAGAAGGCCATCCAGGAGGCCCGCGACGCCAATCTCGTGGGGAAGAACATCCTCGGCTCGAACTACAGCTGCGACATCTTCGTCCACCGCGGCGCCGGCGCCTACATCTGCGGCGAGGAGACCGGCCTGATCGAGTCGCTCGAGGGCAAGCGCGCCAACCCGCGCATCAAGCCGCCGTATTTTCCCGCCGTGCTCGGCCTCTACCAGTGTCCGACGATCGTCAACAACGTTGAGACGCTCTGCCACGTGAAGCACATCGTCGACATGGGCGGCGAGGCCTACACGAAGATCGGCACGCCGAACAACACCGGCACGCGCATCTTCTGTGTCTCCGGCCACGTGCAGAAGCCGGGTTATTACGAGTTCGAGGCCGGCAAGATCACGATGGGCCAGCTGCTTTACGACGTTTGCGGCGGCCCGCTGCCGGGCCGCACCTTCAAGGCCGTCATCCCCGGCGGCTCGTCGGCCAAGATCATGCGCTTCGGCGAGCGCTACAAGGGCAAGCGCAAGATCGGCGCGGACCTGGTCGACTACGACTGGGGCGTCGAGGACGTCCCGATGGATTTCGATTCACTCGCCATGATCGGCACGATGGGCGGCTCCGGCGGCGTCATCGTGATGGACGATTCCGTCAACATGGTGGAGGCGCTGGCCAACATCAACGCGTTCTACTCGCACGAGAGCTGCGGCCAGTGCACGCCCTGCCGCGAGGGCTCGCTGTGGATGAAGAAGATCACCACCCGCATGGTCCACGGCGAGGCGCGCGAGCAGGATGCCGCGCTGCTGAAGGGCGTGGCCGACCAGATCCCCGGCCGCACCATCTGCGCCTTCGGCGAGGCCTGCTCGTGGCCGACCCAGAGCTTCATCGCGAAGTTCGGCGACGAGTTCAAAAACTACCACCAGGACAAGAAGGCCGCGAAACCGGCCGACGCCCTGCCGCTCATCTGATTTTCCCGCCGCAATGATCGCTCCGCCCAAACCCGACCTCGTGACCGTCAACATCGACGGCAAGGACATCGCCGTGCCGAAGGGCACGAACGTGATCGAGGCCGCCCGGCAGCTCGGGATCGAGATCCCGCACTACTGCTACCACCCGAAGCTGACCGTCGCCGGCAACTGCCGCATGTGTCTCATCGAGATGGGCATGCCGGCCATGGATCCCGCCACCAAGGCGCCGATCGTCGACGCGGCCACCGGCAAGCAGAAGATCAACTGGATCCCGCGCCCGCAGATCGGCTGCGCCACCAACGCCTCGCCCGGCCTGCACGTGAAGACGAATTCGCCGATGGCCCGCGAGGCCCGCGAGGGCGTCACCGAGTTCCTGCTCATCAACCACCCGCTGGACTGCCCGATTTGCGACCAGGCCGGTGAGTGCAAGCTCCAGGAGCACTCCACCGCCTACGGCCGCGGCTACTCGCGCTTCGTCGAGCAGAAGAACGTGAAGCCCAAGCGCACCCAGCTCGGGCCGCGCGTCACGCTAGACGACGAGCGCTGCATCCTCTGCTCGCGCTGCATCCGCTTCAGCAAGGAGGTCGCGAAGGACGACGTGCTCGGCTTCGTCGACCGCGGCAGCTACAGCACGCTGACCTGCTATCCCGGCAAGCAGCTCGCGAACAACTACTCGCTCAACACCGTCGATATCTGCCCGGTCGGCGCGCTCACGAGCACCGATTTCCGCTTCAAGATGCGCGTCTGGTTCCTCAAGCAGACGCCGTCCATCGACACCGAGTCCTCCGTCGGCGCCAACACCGAGGTCTGGAGCCGCGAGGGTGTCATCTACCGCATCACCCCGCGCCAGAACGACGGCGTCAACGACACGTGGATGGCCGACTCCGGCCGCCTGCTCTACAAGCAGGTGAAGGCCGACAACCGCCTGCTGGAATACTCGGTCGATCGGACAGCCGCCTTGCCGGCCGTAGCCTTGGCGAAGGCTGGTGATTTGTTGAATGCCGGCTCCGTCGCCATCGTCGGCTCGGGCCGCAGCTCTGTTGAGGAACAGTTCCTCACCAAGAAGCTAGCCGATGCGCTCAAGGTTTCCGCCGTGCTCGTCAGCCGCGTCGGGGCGGGGGACAAGATCCTCGTCTCCGCCGACCGCAACCCGAACGTCCGTGGGGCGCTCGTCACCGGCCTCATCTCCGCGCTGCCGGCGCAACAGCTCACCGCGCTCGCGGCCGACATCGACGCCGGCAAGGTGAAGACCGTCCTCTCCGTCGGCGAGGACCTGACCGCCGCCGGCCTCAGCGCCGCGCAACTCGCGAAGGTCTCGGTCGTTTATCTCGGCACGCACAAGAATGCCACGAGCGACGCGGCCAAGGTCGTCATCCCGACGCTCACCGTTTTCGAGAAGTCCGGCACGCTCGTGAACCAGCAGTTTCGCCTGCAGAAGTTCGCCAAGGCCGTCCCCGGCCCGGCGGGTGTTGCCGACGACCTCGTCACGCTGGCCACCCTCGTCGGCGCCGTCACCCGTTCCACGGTGGCTTCCGACCTCGGTTCGCTCTGGGCGGTCATCGCCGCCGAGGTGAAGCCGCTCGCGGCCGCCACCTACGCCAATCTCCCCGCCACCGGCCTGCTGCTTGATGCCACGCCGTGGGCTGCGCTGCCCTTCTGCGAGGGCGAGACGCTCCACTTCAAACCGGCCGCGCCCGCGGCCGCCACCGCATGACCGCCGTGATCGAACTCTGGTCGGGCCTCCACCCGCTCCTGCAGGCCGTCATTAAGGGCCTGGCGGTCATCGGCGTCATGTTCCCCTTCGGCGGCGCCTGCTCGCTGATTGAGCGCAAGGTCTCCGCCTGGATGCAGGGTCGTCCCGGTCCGAACCGCGCGCTCCCGTTCTGGGTCGCCTGGGTGCCGGGCATCGGCTTTTTGCAACGGCTGGGCGTGTTCCACCTGATGGCCGACGGCGGCAAGATGTTTTTCAAGGAGGACCCCGTGCCGGGTCACGTGAACAAGTTCTATTTCTACCTGGCGCCCGTTGTCGCCATGATCCCGGCGCTCACGACCGTCACGGTCGTGCCCTTCGGCGCCTACCTCAATGAGGCGGGCAAGCTGATGCCGCTCGTGCTGGCCAACCTCGATGTCGGCATCCTCGCCGTGTTCGCGGTGTCCTCGCTCGGCGTCTATGCGCTGATCCTAGCCGGCTGGGCGTCGAACTCGAAGTATCCCTTCCTCGGCGGCATCCGCGCCTCGGCGCAGCTCATCTCCTACGAGCTGTCGATGACGCTTTCCGTGCTGCCGGTGTTCCTGGCCGTCAACGCCCCCGGTGGCGGCGGCACGCTGAGCCTGTTCAATGTGGTCGAGTTCCAGAGCGGCACGTGGCAGGGTTTCACGCTGGCGAGCGCGCACGGCCTCTGGTTCGGCCTCACCATGCCGGTCGCCGCGATCGTGTTCCTCGTGGCGCTCTTTGCGGAAACGAACCGCCTGCCCTTCGACATGGCCGAGGGCGAGGCCGACCTCGTCGGCGGCTTCCACACCGAATACGGCGCGATGAAGTGGGGCCTGTTCTTCGTCGCCGAGTATTCGCACATGCTCATCGGCTCCGGCGTGTTCGTGCTGCTGTTCCTCGGCGGCTGGAACCCGCTGCCCTTCGTGCCGCTGTCCACGCTGGCCGCGTGGCTGAACCTCGCGGACCAGCCGCTGATCCTCGGCCTGCTCTCGATCGCCATTTTCATGGGCAAGGTGCTGTTCTTCATCTTCCTCTTCATGTGGGTGCGCTGGACGGTGCCGCGCTTCCGCTACGACCAGGTCATGAAGCTCGGCTGGCAGAAGCTGCTGCCGCTCGCCATCGCCAACCTCCTCCTCTACGCGATCCTCATCGCGTTCCTGCAGAAACCCGTTTCCTGAGCCATGGCCTACGTCGTCGAACGCAAACCCCTCACGCTCCCGGAGCGGCTCTACCTCCCGCAGATCATCGCGGGACTGCGGGTCACCCTGAAGCACCTGTTCGCGCCGAACGTGACGATGGAGTATCCGGAGCAGCGTCCGCCCATCCCGACCGGCTATCGCGGCGTGCCGACGCTCGTGAAGGACCCGCACGGCCGCGAGAAGTGCGTCTCCTGCCAGCTCTGCGAGTTCGTCTGCCCGCCCAAGGCCATCCGCATCACCCCCGGCGAGATCCCGGCCGACCAGCCGGAGCGCGCCCACGTCGAGAAGGGCCCGCAGGCCTTCGACATCGACATGCTGCGCTGCATCTACTGCGGCCTGTGCCAGGAGGTCTGCCCTGAGGAAGCCATCTTCCTGCAGAACCAGTATTCCATGTCCGGCTACACCCGCGCCGAGATGGTCAACGACAAGGCGAAACTCTACGAGCTGGGCGGCACGCTGCCCGACCAGCACTTCAAGTGGGACAAGAAAAAGGCCGCCGCCGAGCACGGCAACGCGCACTGAGCCATGGCTGACACGCTTTTCCTCATCCTCTCGGTTCTGACCGTCGCCACGGCGCTGCTCGTCGTGCTGAACAAGAACGCGGTCAACGCCGCCATGTTCCTGCTGCTCTCGCTCGTCGGCATGGCCGGCCTGTTCGTGCTGCTCGACGCCCCGCTGCTGGCCTTCGTGCTCATCTTGGTCTACGCGGGCGCGGTCGTCGCGCTGTTCCTGTTCATCATCATGCTGCTCGACACCACCCCGGGCAGCTTCAAGGCCTTCAAGCCGATGACCATCGCGGCCTCCGCCCTCGGCGCCGCGCTGCTGGCGCTCGGTCTCTGGTCGCTCACCACCCGCGCCGTGCTGCCGCAGGCCCCGGCGGCCGTGCCGGTGCCGACGATGAAGCACTACGCCGAGCAGCTCTTCACCACCTACCTGCTGCCCGTGCAGCTCGTCGGCTTCATGCTCCTGATCGCCATGCTGGGCGTCATCGTGCTCAGCAAGAAATTCGCCGTGACGGAGGAGACCAAATGATCCCGCTCCTCGCCACCGCTCCCGCCTACGGCCTGCCGTCCTACCTGTTCGTCAGCGCCCTGCTGTTCGCCATCGGCTTCTTCGGCGTGCTGCTGCGCAAGAACACGCTCGTGATCTACATGTGCCTCGAGCTCATGCTGCTCGCCTCGACGCTGGCGCTGGTCGCCTTCTCGAAGTTCAACGGCACGCTCGACGGCAACGTCTTCGTCTTCTTCATCCTCACCATCGCGGCGGCCGAGGTCGCCGTCGGCCTCGCCATCATCGTCGCGCTGTTCCGTCAGCGCCACACCGTCCAGGTCGAGGAACTGAACCAGCTGAAGCACTGACGCCCGCGCCATGCATTCGATGCTCAATCACGCCATCCTGATCCTCCTGCTGCCGCTGGCTTCCGCGGCGCTGATCGCCCTGTTCCTGCGCAAGCAGGGCGCCGTGGCCTCGTGGCTGTCCACTGGTGTCGCCGGCGCCATCGCGGCGATCTCCATCATCCTGCTGCAGCACGGCGAGCGCTTCGAGTCGTCCGTCGAGTGGCTGCGCTTCGGCACCTTCAGCGTGTCGCTGGGCATCAAATACGACGATCTCGCGGCACTGATGCTCTTCATCGTCGGTTTCGTCGGCTTCCTGATCCACCTGTTCTCGCTGGGCTACATGCACGACGACCAGGCCCGCGCCCGGTTCTTCGGCGGCCTGTCCATCTTCATGTTCTCGATGATCGGCATCGTCCTCGCCGACAACCTGTTCATGATTTTCATCTTCTGGGAGCTGGTCGGTTTCAGCTCCTGGCTGCTGATCAACCACTACCACGAGAAGCAGTCCGCGGCCGACGCCTCGAAGAAGGCCTTCATCGTCAACCGCGTCGGCGACTTCGGCTTCCTGCTCGGCATCATCATGTGCTACTGGGCGAACGGCACGGTGAACTTCACCGAGCTGGGCGCACTCGGCGCGGCCGGCAAACTGGCGGCCGGCGCGGCGATCCCGCTCCTGCTGTTCTGCGGCGCGATGGGCAAGTCGGCCCAGATGCCGCTGCACGTGTGGCTGCCGGACGCCATGGAGGGCCCGACGCCCGTTTCCGCGCTCATCCACGCCGCCACGATGGTCGCCGCCGGTATCTTCATGCTGTGCCGCATCAACGTCCTGATGGTGCCGGATGCGCTCACCGTCATCATGTGGATCGGCACGGTCACCGCGGTCTACGCCGCGCTCTGCGCCATCGTCCAGCGTGACATCAAGAAGGTGCTGGCTTATTCGACGCTCTCGCAGCTCGGCTACATGGTCGCGGCGTTCGGGTTGGGCAGTATTGTGCATTATGGGGCCCCCGGTAGTCACTTTTTGTCGGACAAGGCTTCTCCGGGTGATATCGCTACTTACCTCCATTTTGGCGTCGGCGCCGCGATGTTCCACCTGACCACCCACGCCTTCTTCAAGGCCCTCATGTTCCTTGGCTCCGGCTCCGTCATCCACGGCTGTCACCACGAGCAGGACATCTTCAAGATGGGCGGGCTGAGGAAGAAGATGCCGGTTACCTTCTTCACCTTCACGATCGGCGTGCTGGCGATCATCGGTATGCCGTTCCTCTCGGGGTTCTTCTCGAAGGACGCCATCCTCTACCTCGCGATGGAGAAGAACACCGCTGTCTTCGCGATCCTCGCCTTCACGGCCGTCCTGACCTCGTTCTACATGGTCCGCCTCTGGAAGATCACCTTCCTCGGCGAGGCCCGTTCCGAGGCGGCCAAGCACGCCCACGAGAGCGGTCTGGTCATGACCCTGCCGTTGATCATCCTCGCGGCCCTGTCCGTCGCCGGCGGCTACGCCGGTGTCTACGGCAAGCTCGCCGGTGAAATCGCCGGATGGATCCCCGAGGCTCACGGTTCGGCCCACACGACCATCCTGCTCGTCTCGCTCGCCGTCATGACCGTCGGCGGCGGCGCGGCGCTGTTCTTCTACAAGTCGGCCGCGACCGACACGCTGGAGGAGAAGTTCCGCTTCGGCTTCAGCATGCTCACCGGGCTCAAGGAGTCCTTCGACAAGGCCTACGATTATTACGTGGCGAAGGTGCAGCAGCGTTTCGCGATGGTCATCAATTTCCTCGAGCAGATCGTGCTCGCCGGTGCCATCATCCGCGGCCTGGCGGGTTTCGCCGGCCTCGTCGGCTACGGCGCCCGCGCCTTCTACACCGGCAGCCTGCAGGCCTACGCCTACTGGTTCCTGCTCGGCGCCGCGCTCCTCTGGGCCTACGCCGCCGGCCTCTTCTAATTCGTGAATCCCTCCAACGCCCAACTTCTGCAGCTCGCCATCGCCACGCCGCTCGTGGCCGCGGTCATCATCGCGTGCGGCCTGCCCAAGCGGTTCTCCACCAAGCTGGCCGCCGTGGCCTTCACCGTGCCGCTGCTCATCGCGCTGTGGCTGTGGTCGCAGTTCCCGGCCGAGGGGGCGCACAACTACGCCTACCTCAGCACGACCTACACCGGCCTGGGGAATTTCGGCATAAGCCTGAAGCTCGGCCTCAACGGCATCGCGCTGCCGATGTTCCTGCTCGCCGCCACCGTCGGCCTCGCGGCCGGTCTCTACGCGCTGCGCTCCGGCGCCGAGCGGCTGAAGCTCTACCTGGTGCTGCTGCTCATCATGCACGGCGGCCTGCTGGGCGTGTTCGCGTCGGTGGACATCTTCTTCTTCTATTTCTTCCACGAGCTGGCGCTGATCCCGACCTTCATCATGGTCGGCATCTGGGGTGGCCGTGACCGCAACTACGCGGCGATGAAGCTGACCATCTACCTGACGGCCGGCGCGATGCTCTCCCTGCTCGGCCTGATCGCCCTCTACGTGAAGAGCGGCGCGAACTCCTTCGACCTGATCGAACTGAAGGACGCCATCGCCGCCGGCGGCCTCCGCGGCTCGACGCAGAACTGGATCGGCGGGCTGCTGCTCCTCGGTTTCGGCACCCTCGTCTCCCTCTGGCCGCTGCACACCTGGGCCCCGCTGGGTTACGGCGCCGCGCCGAGCTCCGCCGCCATGCTGCACGCCGGCGTGCTCAAGAAATTCGGCCTCTACGGCCTCATCCAGATCGCCATCCCGCTCATCCCGCTGGGCCTGCAGCACTGGGCCTGGAAGCTCGCCCTGCTCGCCGCCTTCGGCAACGTGTTGGTCGTCGGCTTCGTCACCATGGCGCAGCGCGACCTCAAGCAGATGCTCGGTTACAGCTCCGTGATGCACATGGGCTACTGCTTCCTCGGCATCGCCTGCCTCTCGACCATCGGCTCCGGCGGCGTCGTCATGTTGATGGTGGCGCACGGGCTGTCGGTCGCGCTGCTGTTCCTGCTCGCCACGAGCATCCACCACCGCACGCACACCTTTGACCTGTCCGAGATGGGCGGCCTCGCCCAGAAAACCCCCGTGCTGGCGGCCTTCTTCGTCGCCGCCACCATGGCCAGCATCGGCCTGCCGGGCTTCGCCAACTTCTGGGGTGAGCTGACGGTCTTCGTTGCGGTGTGGAAATTCTCGCCCGCCCTGACCGCCGTGGCCGTCGCCGGCGTGGTCATCTCGGCCATCTACGGCCTGCGCGCCGCGGCCCGCGTGTTCTTCGGCCCGGCCAGCGAGCAATTGCAGCGGGTGACCGCCCAGCATCCGCCGGCCGACCTCGACTGGCGCGAGAAGCTGCCCGCGCTCATCCTGATCGCCGCGCTGCTCTTCTTCGGTTTCTACCCCAAGGCCGTTTCGCAACCCGTGGACCAGGCGCTGGCCGTCCCGGTGCCCGCGGCCGCCGTCACCTTGCCGACCCGCTGATCCACCGTCATGTCCACCGAACTTCTCAAAGCAGTCGCTGCCTCCAACGAATGGTGGGCCCTCGGGCCGGAGATCATCGTGGCCTGTGCCGCGCTCTCCCTGCTGGTGCTGGAAATGATCCTCCCCAAGAAGGACCACTACGCCATTCCCTATTTCGCGCTCCTGGCGCTGGGCATGGTGCTCGTGACCGTCGGGCTGTATTTTCACACGGGCTGGCAGGAGCAGGACCTGCTGTTCGGCGGCCTGATCCGGATCACCGACGCGAGCCAGACGGCCCGCCTCTTCTTCCTCATCTCCTCGCTGCTGGTGTGTTTCCTCGCGACGATCTGCCTGCCGCGCGCCCGCGCGCCGCGGGTGGAGTTCTACCACATCGTGCTGGTCGTGACGGCCGCGCTGATGCTCCTGGCCCAGGCCAACCATTTCGTGATGTTCTTCGTCGCCCTTGAGACGGTGACCATCGGCTTCTACATCCTCGTGAGCTATTACCGCGAGCGGTCCCTGTCGCTCGAGGCCGGCCTGAAATATCTCGTGCTCGGCGCGCTCAGCTCGGCGATCTTGCTCTTCGGCATCGTGCTTATCTACGGCGCGGTCGGCCGGGTCGAGGTGGACGGCGTCGTCCACACCGGCTTCGAATACGGCACGGTCCTGAATTTCCTCCGCGAGAATCCCGACAACTTCCTCGCCACCGCTGGCGCGCTGCTGGTGATCGGCGGCGTGGCCTTCAAGATCGGCGCGTTCCCGTTCCAGATCTGGGTGCCCGACGTCTATCAGGGGGCGCCGACGCCCGTGACGGCCTTTTTGGCCGTCTCGTCGAAGGCCGCGGGTTTCGCCGTGCTGCTGACGCTGGTGCACCAGGTCTTCGCCCCGCTCGAGGCCGTGCTGGTGCCGGTGCTGTCGCTGCTTGCCGCCGCGACCATCCTGTTTGGCAACCTCTCGGCGCTGACCCAGCGCAACACCAAGCGCCTGATGGGCCTCTCCGGCGTGTCGCATGCCGGCTACCTGCTGATCGGCGTGGTGGCCTCCTTCACCGTGCCTTGGGCGCAGGGTGCGGTCTGGTTCTACCTCTTCACCTACCTGCTGGCCTCGATGGCGGTGTTCGGCGTGATGGCCTACGTGGCCGGTCCGGACGACAGTGGCGAGGAGCTCGACCATTACGACCGGCTCGCCAAGGAGCGGCCCTTCCTCGGTGCGGTGCTGGCGATCGGCGTCGGCTCGCTCGCGGGCATCCCGCCGCTGGCCGGGTTCATGGGCAAGCTGCTGCTCTTCATGGCCGCCTTCCAGGCCCACCTCTACGCCCTGCTCGCGGTCGCCATCGTGGGCGTGGTGATCTCGATCTTCTATTATTTCGGGTGGATCCGCTCGGCTTGGTTCGAGTCGTGGACGCCGCCCGTCGCCGGCGCCGCGCCAGTGCGGCCGATGCCGGCCGGCCCGAAGTGGGCCGGCGTGGCCACGCTGGCCGTGCTGGTGTTCGCTACCGTGCTGCTCGGTTTCTTCCAAGCTCCGCTGACGAGCTGGCTGCTGCCGTAATCGCGCGTCTGCGCGCATATTTTCTTCGCCTCGGCCGGCGAAACCGTTTCGTGTGGGTCCGCGCATGAAGGTCACCGGACTCGCCATTGTGCCGCCCCCCGCGGCCGCCAACCTCCCCAAGGTAACCCCCGAGTTGCTTGCCTCCGTCCTCGCCCGCTACTCGCGCAGCAACCAGGGCATCGGTGCCATCCTCGAGAAGGTGGATCTCGCCAACCCGGATGCGTCGATCGATCGCATTCTCAACTTCGTCGACTACGGCCACGCCTCGATCGGCGGCCTGACCGGCGGCCTGGCCATCGCGCTCGACGACGTGTCGATGTGGCTGGCGTATAAAATATTCGAGATCGCCCAGATGGCCGACGGCCAGGAATCGAGCACGCGCTACATCACGATGGCGGCGACGAACCTGCCCACGCCCGCCGAACTCGGCATCCCGGACGACCTCGCCCCGCGCTGGTCCGCCGTGATGGCGAATGCCTTTGCCGCCTACCACGCCGAGTATGCCCGCCTCGACCAGGCGGCGCTGGCCAACCCCGGCCTGGTGCGCCTGCCGAAGGACGCCAAGCCGGCGGTCGTCACCCGGCTCCGCAAGAACTACGCGCTGGACCGCGCGCGCTACTTCATCCCGCTGGCCACGCGCACCAACCTCGGCCTCGTGCAGAGCTCGCGCATGTGGGCGACCACGGTGAAGCACCTCGACTCGCTCGGCCTGCCCGAGGCTTCGCTGGCGGCGAAACTCATCCGCGACGAGCTGTTGAAGCAGTCGCCGCGGCTGATGAAGCACAGCTTTGCCGAGAAATCCTTCCAGGTGCAGGCGCAGCAGGAGCTGGCCGAGAGCCTGGCGCTCGGGCTGGCCCGGTTGTCGACCAAACCGCTCGCCGACGAGGTCTGGGTGAAGGTTGACCGTGCCGCGCCGCCGTGGCTGGGCGAGACCCAGCCGGTGCCCGAGGCCCTGAAGCACCGCGCAAACCGCTATGGTTACCAGGGCAAGGCCACGCGCCGGATGCGGGTGACTTTTGCCTGGAACAACATGGCGATCGCCGAGCTGCGCGACCTCAACCGCCACCGCACCGGTCATCGCTACACGCCGCTGATCCAGGCCGGGTTTTACCTGCCGCCCGAGATCGCCCACGTCCCGCACCAGGCCCTGCTCGACGAGCAGGCGGCGCTGACCCGCGAGCTGATGACGCGCGGTTCCGCGGCCTACGTCTATTCGCTGCTGCTGGGGGCGCAGACCCCCTTCGAGCACAGCACGCAGGCCGACAAGTTCATTTATGAGGCCGAGCTGCGGACCGGCATGGGGGCGCATTACCGTTATGCCGAGCACCTCAGTGCCGCGTTGCGGGAGTTTTCCCGCCAGGTGCCAGAGGCTAAAGACTGGGTCGTTGAGGGCACGGCCGAGCCAGAATAGGCTTGCTGCAAATTTCAGCTGGGCGAACATGTTGGCAGCCTGCCGCGTATGATTCGCCGAGCGAAAATCAGCGTCCTTTTTACCCTCGTCGGCGCATTGACGGCCTCGGGCGCATTGCTCAACCCCGGGCAGCGCCACCCGGCCTTTCAGCCCGGCCGGACCCCGGGCCTGACCAAGCCGGTCGTGATGAAACCTGCCCAGGCCCTCGTCGCCAACCGGCTCTGGCAGGGTGCCAGCGTTCAGCGCATCACCGCCAGCTCGCCTGCCACGGTCCAGGTTGGGCCGGGCGGCATGACGCTCGCCCGGGCCGGGGACGCTACGGTCACGCCCGGCGCAGTCAGGAAAGCGGGAGGTGGCTGGTGAGCACGAGAGGCCGTTTCAAGATGCTGCAGTTCAACATGCAGTTCGGGCAGCCATGGGACGACGCCTACCCGGACCACGCGCCGATCGACCTCGACAAGACCATCGCCGAGATCCGCGCGCACGACGCCGACATCATCATGTTGCAGGAGGTCGAGCACGCCCTGCCAGGCGGCCAGCAAGCCCAGCCCCCGCCGCATTACACGCGGATGAAAAAGGAATTTCCGGGTTACGACAGCTACTTCTGCTATCCCAAGCCCGACGCGCGCGAGCTGCCCTTTGGCATCGGCCTGGCGATTTTTTCCAAGACCCCGCTGCGCGAGCACATCTGCCTGAACCTGCCGTCGCCGCCGGTGGAGTTTGATTTTTTTGGTGAGAAAAAGACGCCGACCGACCGCCTGCTCATCGGCGCCACGACCACCATCAACGGCCGCCCGCTGCGTCTGCTGAACACCCACCTGCTTGCCTTCTTCATGCTCAAGTCGAGCAGTGAGATGCACCTGGACCAGCGCAAGCTGGTCGAGGATCAACTGCGGCAGACGGCCGACATGCCGACGGTGCTGACCGGGGACTTCAACGTCAGCAAGCACGAGTCACTGATCCAGCAGTTTGCCGACGCCGGCTACCAGACGGTGCAGTCCACGGAGATCACCTGGCGCCGGCGGCCCTACGTGCTCGACCACATCTTCTACAACAAGTGGCTCCGGCCGGTCGGCTGGGAAGTGAAGCCGACGATGTCGTCCGACCATCACACGCTGACGGCGGAGCTGGAGTTCGCGCCGTAGGGCGCGTTAGCTCCGATTCGACGCGGCGGCCGAAGAATAAGCCGCCTTACCTTTTTCCGCGGCGCACGCGTTCCTTCTCGTCCTCGCGTTCCTCCTCAAGGCGGGCCTTCTCGCCCGCGATTTGTTTCCGGACCTGGTCGGCTTCGTCGAGTTTCTGGGCGGCCAGCGCGGCGTTGAGCTGCTGCTGCAGGAATATCTCCCGTTCAGCCAGCTTGCCCTGGTAGACGCGGTCGATCTCGGCCAGGCGGGCCTTTTGCTCCGCGTTCAGCGGGGCGGCGGCGGGATCGGCCTTGGCCAGGCGTTCCATGGCGAGTTCGTAGGCGCTTTTCATGGGAGGAAGGATTGCGGGCTTCAGCCGAACTTCACGCCCAAAATGACCAGCAGGGCGATCGCCACCACGGGCGGCCAGAAGCCGCCATAACGCGGCGACCAGCGGCCGGCGGCGCCGGCGAGGAACACGCTCGTCAGCAGGACCAGCGAGACCGGCGCCAGCCAACCGGCGCGATAGTGCGCATTAAACCACATGCCCGGCACCGCGGTGCCGTGGCGCAGCAGCCAGTCCATGATCACGATGGTCAGTGCGGCGACCAGGTTGCCGAGCGCGCTGACCGGCAGCAGTCCGGCCAGGCCGGCAACCATCGACACGAAGCCCGCCCACAGGGTCACGAAGGAGAGGGGCACGACGACCAGGTTGGCCAGCAGCGAGCCCGGGGTGAAGAGCTCGAAATAACCGATGCCAGACGGCGTGCTGGCGAGGAAGGCCGTCCAGCACACGGCGAGGGAGTTCAGCACCCAGCGGCCGCTTTGCTCGATCACGCGATGATGCCAGCGCCAGCTCACCCGGGGCAGCAGCGCGAACGGCCGCCAGGCGGCCAGCCACTTTTCGCCCAGCGGCCGAGCCATCGCCACCAGCGCGATCACGACGGTGTAAGACATCTGAAAGCCGGTGCTGAAAAGCTGCAGCGGATCGAGCAGCAGCGTGGCGAGGGCCGACGCGGCCAGCGCGGCGAGCGGATTGCCGGGGAGACGGAACGACTGGTGGGCGGACAAGAAGGCGATCATGAGGAAGGAACGCATCGCCGGTGCGCTCGCCCCGGTGATCTGGACGTAGAGCCACAGTGCCACGAGTCCCCCGGCTGTCGCCACCGGCCGGGGCAACCGCAGGAGGCCGGCCGTGGCATACAGCGCGAAGGCAATGACCGCCACATGCAGCCCGCTGATGGAGAAGATATGAAAGGTGCCGCTGCGCATGAAGGCGTTCTCCTGTTCGGCGGAGAGCACGGCCTTTTCCCCCAGCAGCATGGCGAGGTAGAGCGAGGCGGTCTGCGGCCGGTCCGCCAGGCCGTGGCGCAGGATGAGCTCAAGCCGGTCCTGGGTCCGGGCGCAGAAGGCCTGGAACCGGCCCGGCGGCGCCGCCTCGCTGATCAGGTGGGCCCGGGTGATGCGCTGGTGGATGCCGAGATTCGCCAGGTAGTCGTTGAACCCGGCGTCGGCCGCGGTGGCGGGCAGGGGCTCGATGACGCCGCGGATGACATAGGCCCCGGAGCGCTGCGGCGGCACGCTGATCTTCCGGATGGCCGAATAATAGACCGGCCGGCCGCGCAGTTCCCGATCGTTCTCCCCGGTGGCGATGATTTCGGCGAGCCCGGTCAGGCTCCGGGCGGCCGGGGCGGGCGGGTAGGTCTGACGGATCCGGACGGTCACGGTGACCTCCCGTGGCGGCCGCGATTCCAGCTGGTGCAGCGTGGGCTGACGGATGTGCAGCAGGACAAAGCCGCCCAGCCCCGCGGAGAATCCCAGGCTCAAAGCCCAGAGGAACGCGTCCCCCCGGCCCGGTCTCAGCGCGCACCACCCGGCGCCCAGCCCGGCGACGGTTGCGGTCAGGGCCAGCGGCATCAGGCCAGAACCGGGTGGCGGCCAGAGCCTGGCGGCGGTCAGCCCGGCCATGAAGGGCACGAGCAGCCACAGGAGTGGCGCACGGAGATGCGTGGCGGGCGAAGGCATGAACGGACTGCGCCTTGGCCCGCGGGGCAGCGGACCGAGGCCAGCAGCTTTCCCCGGTGCCTTCAAACTTGTTTCTCCGCGGAGGCGGCCCAACCTGTCGGGACGCATGGTCCGTCCAGACGATGATTCCGGTTCGCTCTTCGGGGAGGAAACTCCGCGCGCCGGCTCCGCGCTGCCCGACAAACCCGCGGCCCACCAGCCGCTGGCGGCGCGCATGCGGCCGCAGCGGCTCGACGAAATCGTCGGCCAGGAGCACATCCTGCAGGCCGGCAACCTGCTGCCGCGCCTCATCGCCAGCAACCGCTTCGGCAGCCTGCTCTTCTACGGCCCGCCCGGCTGCGGCAAGACGAGCCTCGCCGAGGTCATCGCCCGCGAGACGAAAAGCCGATTCGTCCGGGTCAATGCCGTGATGTCGAACGTCGCCGAGCTGCGCGAGATCCTCGCCGCCGCCCGGCGCCGGCCCGAGGCCGCGACCATGCTCTTCATCGACGAGCTGCACCGCTTCAACAAGTCGCAGCAGGACCTGCTGCTGCCCGACGTGGAGGAGGGCACGGTGCGGCTGGTCGGCGCGACGACGCACAATCCCGGTTTCTACGTGAACCCGCCGCTGCTCAGCCGCAGCCATCTGTTCCGCCTCGAGCCGCTCAAGGCCGGCGCCGTGGCCGGCGTGTTGCGCCGTGCGCTGACCGACGTCGAACGGGGGCTCGGGGCCCGCGGGCACACCGCGGCGGACAAGGTGCTCAGCGACCTGGCGGTGCTGTGCGACGGCGACCTGCGCCGGGCGCTCAACGCGCTCGAGGTCATCGCGCTCAGCCTGCCCGAGCAGACGGAAATCAGGGAGAAGGAGCTCGAGATCTTCGCCCGCGAGCGGCGCATCCGCTACGACGCCGACGAGGACGAGCACTACGACACGATCTCCGCCTTCATCAAGAGCTGCCGCGGCAGCGACCCGGACGCGGCGATGTATTGGCTGGCGAAGATGCTGGCCGGCGGCGAGGACCCGCGGTTCATCGCCCGGCGGCTCGTGATCCTCGCCAGCGAGGATGTCGGCCTGGCCGACCCGCAGGCGCTGCCACTGACGGTGGCGGCGCACCATGCATGCGATTTCATCGGGCTGCCCGAGGCCGAGCTGACACTCGCTCACGCCACGCTCTACATCGCCACGGCGCCGAAGAGCAACTCCGCGACCCTGGCGCTGGCCGAGGCGCATCGCGTGTTGAAGGAGTCCCCCGTGCAGGCCGTGCCGCCGCCACTCCGCGACAAGAGCGGGGCCGCCAGCAAGCAGGCCGGGCACGGCAAGGGTTATCTCTATTCGCACGACTTCCCGGAGAACATTTCCGGCCAGGCTTACCTGGAAAAACCGCTCGCGCTCTACATGCCCAAGACGGCGGGGTGGGAGGCCAAGATCGCCGACCGGTTGGCCCGCTGGGCCGAACTCCGCGCCAAGATCCGGCCGCCCAAGGCGTGAATTAGCTGCGAAAGCACGGCGGCGGGCAGTGCGGCGGGTGAGCCGGGGCTTGCACGGGACCGTCAGTGGGCTAAGGTCGGGGCATGAAACCCATCGCTGCCGCCGTGTGCCTTTTGTTCGCCACCAGCCTGATGCAGGCGCAGACCCCCCCGGGCGCCAAGCCGGCCGATCCCAAGGCCCCGGCCGCGAAGGCGACCCCCGCCAAGGCGGCGCCGGGCAAGGCCGCCCCGGCCAAGACGGAAGCCAAGAAGGAGGAGGAGCTGCCCAAGATCCCCGGCACGGAGATCGCCCGGCCCAACGGCACCAAGCTCGGCCTCGAGGTGGTGGACGGGAAATTCAAGCTCACCTTCTACGACAAGAAGCACAAACCCATGGCCATGGACGTGACCCGGGCCACGGCCCGCTGGCCGAACACGCGTTCCGGCACGCCCTCGGATTATCGCACCGTGCTCAACGGCAGCGGGACCTCCCTGATCGGCGCCCGGCCGGTCTTGCCGCCCTACACGTTCACCGTCTTCCTCACGCTGCTCCAGGGCGAGGGCGACGAGGCCAAGGCCGTCGAGAACTACGCGGTCCCGGTCAAGGGCTGAGCGAGCCGGGATTTGACAGCGGCGGGGCGGATGCAAAGCTTGGCGGCTTTCCTGCATGACCGCCGCCGGCCCCTTTGATCCCATCGAGACCGCGATCCAGACGATCGCGGCCGGCGGCATGATCCTCGTCACGGACGACGAGGGCCGCGAGAACGAGGGCGACCTGCTGATGGCGGCCGAGAAGGCGACGCCCGAGCTGGTCAACATGATGATCCGCCACGCGCGCGGCCTGATCTGCGTGCCGATGGCGGAGCCGCAGCTGAAGCGGCTCGGCATCAACCCCATGGTGCAGCAGAACCGCGAGGCGCACCGCACGGCCTTCACGGTGTCGGTGGACGCGGCGGAAGGCATCACGACCGGCATCAGCGCCTTCGACCGCGCCCGCACCATCCGGCTGCTGGCCGACCCGGCGACGCGTTCCGACGAGCTGGTCCAGCCCGGACACATTTTCCCGCTCTGCGCCCGGCCCGGCGGCGTGCTGGAGCGCGCCGGCCACACCGAGGCGGCGGTGGATTTCGCCGCCCTGGCCGGCTTGAAGCCGGCGGGGGTCATCTGCGAGGTGTTGAGCGACGACGGCACGATGGCGCGGCTGCCGGAGCTGATGGAGTTCAAGCGGCGGCACGGGATCCCGCTGGTCTCCATCGCGGCGCTCATTGAATACCGCCACCATCGCGAGCAGCTGGTCGAGCAGGTGGCGACGCGGCCCTTCGCCTCGGAATACGGTGAGTTCGAGCTGCGCATTTTCCGCAGCAAGGTGGACGGGCGGCACCACCTGGCGTTCACGAAGGGGAAACTCGATGCGGAGCCCACGCTGGTGCGCGTCCACACCGAGAACCTGTTGAGCGATGTTTTTCACGCGAAGGACATGGGCAGCCACCGGTCGTTGCTCGCCTCGCTGGAGCGGGTCGCCCAGGCCGGGCACGGCGTCATCCTCTACATGGAGCAGACCGGCCGGATGCAGGAGGCGCTCCTGAACGCCGGCCAGCCGGCCGCGGGCGGGGCGGCCCCGGCCAACCTGCGGGACTATGGCACCGGCGCCCAGATCCTCACCGCGCTGGGCCTGAAGAAGATCCGCCTGTTGCAGCACTCGCCCAAGCGCGTCGTCGGCCTCGACGGCTACGGCCTGGAGATCGTGGAGCAGATCCCGGTCTGAGATTTCGATTGCGGCACGGCCGCTTCCACCTTGCCTTGAACCTCCCATGAGTCTCGACGCGCCCAAGGAAAACGCCATCGCCGGTGCCCCGTTCACGGTCGGCATCGTGGCGGCGCGTTTCAACCCGGCACTGGTGGACGCCCTGCTGGCGCGGGCCCTGGCCGTCCTGGCCGCCGCCGGCGTGAAGGAGAAACGCATCACCGTCGTCCGCGTGCCGGGTTCGCACGAGGTGCCGGTGGCCGCCCAGTGGCTGGCGCAAGGCGGCCGGCGCGACGTGGTCATCGTCCTGGGCGTGCTCATCGGCGGCGACACCAACCACCACGAGATGGTGGGGCAGAGCGTATCCCACGCCTGCCAGCAAGTGGCGCTCGCCACCCGCACGCCGGTCATCAACGGTGTGATCGTGGCGGACAACCTGAAACAGGCGCAGGCGCGCTGCACCGGCCGGATCAACCGGGGGGCGGAGTTCGCGCGCGCCGCGCTTGAGATGGCGGCGCTGAAGCGCACGATCGGAGGCCAATCATGACCAGCCAGTTCAACCAGCGCCGGGAGTGTCGCGCCGCGGCCTTCCAGTATCTTTACGCGTGGAGCGTCAACCAGCCGTCCAGCATGAGCGCGGACCTCGACCTGTTCTTCCAGCACCTCGAGCACCCGCGCGACCACTACGCCTTCGCCGAGGAACTGATCCACGGGGCCATCGAGCACGTCGCGGAGATCGACGGGCACATCAAGTCCCTGGCCCACAACTGGGAGTTCGACCGCGTGGCCAAGATCGACCTCGCCATCCTCCGCCTCGCGATGTTCGAGATGCTTTACCGCAAGGACATCCCGCCGGTCGTCTCGATCAACGAGGCCATCGACCTGAGCAAGCAGTATTCCAGCGCGGACGCGAAGCGCTTCATCAACGGCATCCTCGACCGGATGAAGGACAAGCTCGGCCGCGACTCACGCAAGCCCTCGACGGAATAATTCCATCGCGCAGGCGCGCAGGCGCGGGAACACGGAACCCATTTCAGCGCTTTCGCCCTGCCGCGTATCCGTGATTTCCTCATGTTCTCCCTCTTCAAGAAGTTCAAGGACGGCCTGACAAAGACCGTCGCCGCCATCGCGGCCAAGACCCACGGGCTCTTCGGCGGGCGCCGGATCGACGCCGCCTCGCTGGAGGAGCTGGAGGAGGCGCTCTACACGGCGGATTTCGGCGTCGAGACGACCACGGAGATCCTCGACGAAATCAAGACGGCCTACCGGAAGGACCCGGAACTGAAGGGCCAGCAAGCCGCCGCCATCGGCGCCACGGTGCTGCGGCGCGTGCTCGCCGGCGCGGAGGGCCGGTTGGAGCCGGCCGCCGCCAAGCCCACGGTCATCGCCATGATCGGCGTCAACGGCTCGGGCAAGACCACCACCACGGCGAAGCTGGCCCACCGGCTCATCGGCGAAGGCCAGACGGTCATCGTGGCGGCGTGCGACACCTTCCGCGCCGCGGCGGTCGAGCAGCTGAAGAGCTGGGCCGAGCGGTTGAAGATCGAGATTGTCGCCAGCCACACGGGAGCCGATGCCGCGGCGGTGGCGTTCGACGCCTGGCAGGCCGCCAAGGCCCGCGGCCACGACTGGCTGATCGTCGACACGGCCGGCCGGCTGCACACCAAGGGCAACCTGATGGAGGAGCTGGCGAAGATCCGCCGCGTCCTGCAGAAGAATGATCCGGCGGCGCCGCAGCACCGCTGGCTCGTGGTCGACGGTTCGCTCGGGGCCAACTCCATCGAGCAGGCGAAGGTGTTCCACCAAAGCTTCGGCCTGACCGGGCTGATCGTGACCAAGCTCGACGGCACCAGCCGGGGCGGCGCGATCGTCGGCATCTGGCGCCAGCTGAAGATCCCGATCTATTTCATCGGCCTGGGCGAGCAGCCCGACGACCTGCAGCCTTTCTCGGCTGACAATTACGCCCGGGCCGTCTTTGGTCTGGAGGCGTGATGAAGCCGCTGGTTGGGGTCATCTTCCTGTTGCTGGGCCTGCTGGCCGGCGCCGCCGAGCCGGAGATGCGGCTCAGCCCGAAAAAGGTGCGCGACGAAGTCCGGGCCGTCGTTGAGGCCCAGCTGGCCGCGCTACAGGCCGGTGATTTCGCGGCGGCCTACGACCTGGCGGCGCGGGGCATCCGGCGGCAGTTCGACGAGCGGTTGTTCACGCTGATGATCAAGCGCGGCTATACCCCGCTGCTCAGGCCGGACCAGGTCGACTTGGGCGTGGTCCGCGACGACGGCGCGGGCACGGCGCAGATCGGCGTCACGGTGACCAACCGCCAGAACCGCAGCACGGTCTACCGTTACTGGCTGGTGAAGGAAGGCGACGCGTGGCGCATCAACGGCGTGGTGCTCGAGCAGCGCCCGCCGCGCGGCGACATCTGAGCCGCCGCGCGGGGCCGCCGGTTCAGAAGGCGAGCCGCAGGCCGAGCGTGAGGCTGCGACCGGGCAGCGGGGCGATGTCCTTGAGGAAGGAGGTGCTCACGCGGGCCTCCTCGTTGGTGAGGTTTGAACCACGGGCAAAGAACTCCCATTCCATCCGGCCCCGGCTGAAACGGTAGCTGAGATCGGCGCCGATCAGGGTGTAGTCGGCGGTCTCCGTCTCGCCTGGCGCGACCCGGTCCTGCCGGAAGGAGTGGCGCACGCCGAGCCCCGCGTTCCACGGACCGTGGTCGTAGCGCAGGGCGGCGCCGGCGCGCAGGGGTGGGATGCGCGGCAGCGCCTCGTCGTCGGCCGACTGCCGGGCATGCACATAGTCTCCCGTCAGGTCCAGGTGCAGGTGGTGCGTCTCGGTGTCCACGAGGTGGAGGGCCAGCTCGGCCTCGCCGCCGTAGAAGAGGGCGTCCTTGGCCACAAACTGGTAGATTGGCAGGAAGGCCGCGCCCGGCGGCTCGGGATACGGGAGGAAGGCGCCGGTGTCCTCGTCAAAATATTGCGCGGTATCCCTCTGCTCGAAGATGAAATCCTGGATCCGGTTTGCGAACAGCCCGATCGAGCCGGTGACAAAGCCCGCCCGCTTCCGCAGGGTGAGGTCGAGGCCGAGCGAAGTTTCCCGTTCCAGGCCGGCCGAGCCGATCTCATAGGCGCCGGTGCCGCCATGCGGGCCGTTCGAGAACACCTCCTGGGCGACAGGCAGGCGCTGGGTGTAGGCCAGCGAGAAGCCGAGGGAGTAATCCGCCGCTGGATAATACACCGCACCGGCGGAAAGGCTGAATCCATGGGCGTTGCGTTTCTCCCCCGTGGTGGCGGCATATCCGGGATAGGCGGGCAGCAGCGGGTCGACTTCACCGAGCTCGATGCCCTGGAACTCATAGCGGCCGCCGAACTGCAGGGTCAGGTCCGGCCGGGCCTGGTAGGACTCCAGCACGAAGAGCGCATGATTGTGAGTCAGTGTCGGCGGGGTAACAACCTCCTCGCCCGCGGCGGAGAAATCACTGCGCGAGGTCTGCAGGCCGACGGTGCCGGTCAGGTCGCCGGCGTCCTGCTGGGCCAGCTCGAGCCGTGCCTCGTAGGCCTTGTTCCGGAACCTGGTGTTCGCCAGACTGGTAAGGGTGTCGATCTCCGCATGGGCGTAGTCCGCAAGACCGAGGCGGAGCTTCGCGGACTTGAACGGGCCGAAAGGCCGGGTGAGCTCGGCGCGCAGATCGGCGCGGCGCTGGCGCATGTCGATGGCGATCGGTTCGCCGACGGGCACGCCGTAGACGGTGTCGTATTCGCTCACGGCCACGCCGATGTTGCCCGACTCGCCGAAGCGGGTGCCGCCGACGGAGACGCTGCGGGTGGAGACGGCGCTGTTGACCAGCGTGCCCCTGTCCACCGGGCTGGCCGGGTCGGCGTAGCCGGGAATCTTCACGTCGTCGGTGGCGGAGCGAAGGCCGTTGACCTGGAAGGCAAAGGCCGGGCCGCCGGCGGTGACGGCGAGCACGCCGGTGCGTTCATTCGCCGCGGAGTCGTAGCGGAACTCCGTGCGGCCGCCCAGCGGGTGCGCGGGCGCGGCCGCAGGGATGCGGTTGTCGATGACGTTGACGACGCCACCGACGGCGGAGTTGCCGTAGAGGAGAGTCGCGGGGCCGCGCAGAACCTCGATGCGGTCCACGAGCAGCGGTTCGACGCTGACATTGTGGTCGGGGCTGACGCTGGAGGCATCGAGCGAGCCCACCCCGTTGTCGAGCATCCGCACGCGGTCGCCGCCGAGGCCGCGGATGATCGGCCGGCTGGAGCCCGGGCCGTAGTAGGTGGCATTGACACCCGGCGTGGTCGCGAGGGTGTCGCCGAGCGTGGTCATGACACTGCGACGGAGCTGGTCGCTGACCAGGACGGAGGTGCCTTGGGCGAGATCGAACGCTGATTTTCCATCGGGTCCGGCGCTGACGACCATGGCCTCGAGGGCAAGGGGCTCGTCATGTTCGAAGGCGGGCTTGGCCGGGGCGGTCTGCGCCTCGGCCAGGCCGGCGAGGATAAATAAAACAGAATAGGAACGGAAATTTTTCATGCTAAGAACAGGATTCGTGTGAAACGGACAGCCTGCCGGCACGCGGCCGGTCAGGTTCAGGCAACGGCGGTCCCGAGGGACGCCGGACGACGAATGGGACTTAGCAGAGCGGGGGACCGCGGCCCGGTGGCAGCCGGTCAGACGTATCGCTCAACCATACGACGGGGAGCGTCGCAATCTTGCCGGCCGGGAACAGCGCCGGCGTGACGACCAGATCGGCACAACCGAGGGAAGCCTCGAGGCCTTGGCTAAAAAGCGTGATGGCGCAGCTGTGGCCGGCATGGCCGGCGTCAGTGTGCAGGGCAACGTGCAGTTGTGAACTGGCGACGAACAGGCCCAGCAGCCAGACCGTGAGGGCGCACAGCGCCGCCACGCCACGCAGGGTGCGGGGGATTGGGCGGTGGGAGGCGGCGGTCGCGGCGGGCAAGCGGAGGGAAGCTAGCCAGCATTCTGCCAGAGTCGTCAAGCGGTGGATGGAGCGGCTAAACCACCGGCCCGATGGGTTTTAAATCGAGCACCTGAATATAGGTGTTTTGGGCTCTCTAAGAACCGAGAGCCATATGCTTGTATCCCGGTCCAGTTTTCGTGCCCGGTAGCGGGTGCGAGAGGTGACCAAAAAGGGCTCGCGTGTGCCTGACTGGCCCGTTGTGCGCGCGCGAGCCCGACCCTTTTTAGCCAGGGTAGATGGCGGTGTTAATGAAGAAGGCGCGGTGTGACCCGCGCCTTCTTTGTTAAAAGGATGGAGCCCGTCAGCGCACGCCACCCATGAGTCGCTTGACCCACGGGACGAGCGCGAAAAGGAGCAGGGTGCAGGCGCCGACGGCGAGGGCCTGGTGCCAGAAGAAGGTGGCGAGTTCGCCGGCGTTCTCGCTTTTGAAATCGCCCGCCAGCACGCCGGCCAGCTTGTTGCCAAGCGCGGCCGCGAGGAACCATATGCCCATCACCAGCCCCAGCAGGCGCGGCGGCGCCAGCTTGGTCATGGTGCTCAGGCCGACGGGGCTGAGCAGCATCTCGCCCACGGTCTGCAGAAAAAACAGGGCCAGCAGCCAGACCGGGCTGACCAGGCCGTGTGCGGTGAGCTTGGCGGCGGGCACCATCAGCACAAAGGAGAGCGCCACGAACAGGAGCCCGAGCGTGAATTTCACCGGGCTCGAGGGCTGCCGCGGTCCCAGCTTGATCCAGAGCCAGGCGAAGACCGGGGCGAGCAGGATCACCCAGATGGAGTTCACCGACTGCCACCACGAGGAGGGAAAGCCCTGGCCGAGGATCCGGTTGTCGGTCAGACGGTCGGCAAACAGCGAGATGCTTGAGCCGGTTTGCTCGAAGATGGCCCAGAAGATCTCCGCGGCGAAAAAGAACACGAGGATCGCGGCGAGGCGCTTGCTTTCCTGGGTCGGGCGGAAGGCGAAGAAAAGGATCAGCGCGATCTGCAGCGCGAACAGCAGATAGACGATCCACTTGTAGGTGTCGCTGAACCACATCGCGGTGATGAGCGCGAGCGAGCCCAGCAGCACCAGCCCGAGCCGGCCCCAGGGCCGGGAACCGTCGGCTTCCGGCGCCGGTTTGTTGCCAACGTGCGCGAGCCGGCCGCGCTGCAGCACATAAACGACGAGCCCCAGCGTCATGCCGACGCCGGCCGCGGCGAAGCCCCAATGCCAGCTGCTGCGCGGATCCAGGCCCCAGCCGGCCAGCGTTCCCCTCCAACCCTCGCTTTGGGCCAGGTAGCCGCAGACGAGGGGGGAAAGAAACGCCCCGATATTGATGCCCATGTAGAAAATTGAAAACCCGGCGTCCCGGCGTTCATCGCCGGGACGGTAGAGGCTGCCCACCATGGTGGAGATGTTCGGCTTCAGGAGGCCCGTGCCGGCGGCCACCAGGGCGAGGCCGATGAAGAAGGTCAGCTCCGAGTTCAGGGCCATCGTGAAATGGCCGAGGGCGATGATGATGCCGCCGATGAGCACCGAGCGGCGCGCCCCGATGAAATTGTCCGCCAGAAATCCGCCCAGGATGCACAGCAGGTAGCCGCTCATCGTGTAGGTGCCGTAAATGCCGGCCGCGGTCTTGGTGTCGTAACCCAGCCCGCCCTCGCTCACCGCCAGCACCATGAAAAGCATCAGGATGGCGCGCATGCCGTAGAACGAGAAGCGTTCCCACATCTCGGCCAGGAACAGGGTGGTCAGGCCGCGGGGATGGCCGCCAAGGCCGCCGGTGTGCAGGTCGGTGGGAACGGCGGGAACCACGTCGGCCGCCGGGGTGGGGTGGGGATTCATTCCGGCCAGTCGGGCAACGAATGCCCCGGGGGGCAAGAGCGGAGGCGGGGCGGCCCCGGTTCGGCCCGCGGCGGGGTCCCCCCGCCCGGTCGGGTGCAGCATGGACAAAAGCGGCCAAGCACCCCAGACCAGCGGCATGACCGGGACCGGAAGACGTTTTTTTCCAGTGGCATGAGCCTCGTGCGCAAATGGTGGCGGCGGCGGCCGGCAGCACGCACGATCGCCGGGCAAAGCGAGGTGCTGGCGGTGCGCGGCCTCGCGCCGCGGCGCGTGACGGTCTACCTGCCGCCCGGCTATGATGCGACCCGGGCGCGGCCATATCCGCTGCTGCTGGCCCTCGACGGCCAGACCATGCCGCAGTGGCGGTTGGCGGAAACGCTGGATGAGCTCACGGCGGCCGGGACGATCGAGCCGGCGGTCGTGGCGGCGGTGCCGGCCTCGGCCGAGCGCATGGATGAATACGGCATGGCCGGGCAGCCGGATTTCGCCGGCCGCGGGCGTCACGCCAAGGCCCTGCAGGACCTGCTGGCGGGCGAGGTTCTGCCCTGGTTGCGGGCAAGCCATCATGTGGCGGTGGACGCCGCGCACACGGGGATCTTCGGCGCCTCGCTGGGTGGCTTGTGCGCCTTCGACACGGCTTGGCGCCGGCCGCAGGTGTTTGGTCTCGCGGGGATTTTCTCCGGCTCGCTGTGGTGGCGGGCGGACGACTCCAGTGCCGCCGCGCAACAGGCGAGCCGGCTCGCGCACCGCATGGTCCGGGACACGGTCACCCGGCCCGCCCTGCGGCTGTGGTTTCAGGCCGGCACGCGCGATGAGGCGGCGGACCGCGACGGCAACGGGGTCATCGACGCGATCCAGGACACGACCGAGTTGGTCGATGAACTGGTGGCCAAGGGTTTTAGCCGGGGCCGCGAGGTGGTCTATCACGAGACCGAGGGCGGCGAGCACCACGAGGGCACCTGGGCCCGGGCACTCCCGGAGTTTCTCCGCTGGGCCCTGCCTCCGCGGGTCAGTCGTTGAGCGCGGCCACCCGCACGCGAACCGGGCCCGGCAGCGGTTGGAAGGCGGCGATGACAACGCCCACCAGGTTGGCGGCCGACACCGGCTCCATGTCATGGTCACGGTTGTTCAGGCCGGCGACCCGCCAGCCGTCCCGCGCCTTGGCCACAAGGACGTGGGCGACGATCTTGCGCGCCTGATTGCGATAAAGGACGGTCTGTCCGCGCTCGAGCAGCTCGTAGGGAAACTGCTGCAGGACCAAAATGGTGCCGGGGGCGTAGAGGGGATGCATCGACCGGCCAGAACCGACGAGGACGAACGAGTCCGGGGCGTGTTCGGCGACGGTGCTGGCGCGTTGCCACGCATCCGTCTCGGCCAGCGCCACGGCGCGGGGCGACTTGCCGGTAAAGACGCCGCGGATCCACGGGTCATCGGTCTCCTGCGCCGCAGCAACCCGTCCGGCTGAGAGAATCAATCCCATCAGGAGGCATGACACTCGCCGGAACATGCCCGCAAGATCTTGCAGGCCCCGCGCCAACGCGAGCCGGGGATGCTAGAGTTCTTACCCTAAGGCCGAAGGCTCTATGGCGGAATGATTTTTCATCCGGCCGAAAAAGCGGCGCCACGCGAGGGCGAAACCGGTGTAGACGAGGAAGCAGCCGCCGAGGCACGCCAGTCCGGCGACGAACTGCCCGCCCCAGCCGAGGGCCTGGCCGGTGTGCAGGAATCGCGTCCAGGTGCGGATCTGCCGGCCGGTGCTGAGGCTGCCAAAGCCTTCGCGCTTGAGCTCCGCGCCGGAAAAAGGATCGAGGGTGAGCGTGGTGGTCGCGGTGCGGGGCCAGGAGCCGGGTTGCTTGACTGTTATCTGGGCCGGCCGGCTGCTGCGCCCGGCCGGATCATTGTTCAATGGCAGCGTCAGCAGTTCCCAGCCGGGCGTGAGGTTTTGCGCGGCGGCGAGCAAGGCATCATAGTCAAGCGCCGGGGTGCCCGCCGGGGACGACGGTTCCGCGGCCGGCCGGTCGGAGGTCTTTGATCCGCTGGCCGCCGGTGTCGCGGGGGCACCCGGGCCTGCGGGGGCCGGTGGCGTCTCGCCGACGAGCGTGTAGATCAGGTTGCCGGCCCAGCGATAGGAGATCGGCAGGGCGGTGAGCGTGAGCACGATGAGCACCGGGGCGGACCAGAGGCCGATGGCGTTGTGCCAGTTGAAATCTCGCGCCTTGCCGGTGAGCCGCCAGTTGAAAAGGGCCACGGCCTTCACCCCGCGCCAGGACCAGGAGCGGGGCAGCCACAGGTAGAGGCCGGTGATGGCCAGGAGGCAGAACGCGATGTTGCAGGCGCCGTTGATCGCCTTGCCGAGGGGCCGCTGCTCGCCGGTCCGCGCCAAGTAACGGTGCCAGTCCGTCATCAGGCGCATGAAGTCCCGCGTGCGGGTGGTCGCGGCGGCGCGCACCTCGCCGGTGTGGGGATCGGCGTAGAGCGCGCCTTCCCGGCCGAGCGGGAAGGTGACGGCGTCCCGCGGATCCGCGGAGACCACGACGCTCGCGAGCCGGGCCTCAGGCCGGGCGGCGCGCACCCGGGCGACCAGTTCCGACAAAGGCAGCCGCGCCGCGCCGTCCGCCGGCAGCGTGATGCGGCGGAGGTCACGTTCCGCCCAGGCGATGATTTCCCGCTCAAAGGCGAGCACCGTGCCGGTGAAGCACATGATGCCGATGGCAATCCCGGCCACGAGGCCGGCGGCCAGGTGGAGCCAGAAAAGAATGGAGCGGAAAATTTTCATGCGGTGCCGGCGCGTGGTCGTATTGCCCGGGATCCAACTTGGAAGCCAAGCTGAATCCGGGGGCGGCGGGCCGGTCAGAACGTGGTGGTCAGGCTCACGCGGACCGCGCGGGGCGAGCCGGGGCTGATGTTGTTGTTGCTGTGGGCGGTCGCGAAGTAGACCCGGTCGAACACGTTCTCGACGTTGAGCTGGGCGCGGAGGTGATCGTTGAAGCGGTGGAAGATCGCGGCATCGACGCGCACGAAACCGGGCAGCCCGACCGTGTTGTCGGTCGAGGCGAAGATCGCATCTCGGTAGATCAGGCCCACGCCGGCGCCCCATTGCTTCGTGAGGTCATAGCGGTTCCAGAGCGAGACCGTGTGCCGGGGCAGCTGGGCGAGGCGCGCGCCGGCGACGACCGTGGCGGACTGGGTGGCGAGGATTTCGCCGTCCTGGTAGGCGTAACCACCGGCGACGCTCCAGTTCCGGGTGAGGCGGCCGACGAGACCCAGCTCCACGCCCTTGGCGCGCTGGCCGTCGACGAGGAGGGACTTGGTCGGATCGGCGGGATCGGTGATCACGACGTTGCTGCGGTCGAGACGGTAGACTGCGGCGGTGAACGCCAGGTCGGGACGCAGGTCCCACTTCAGACCGGCCTCGTAGTTGGTGAATTCCTCGGGATCGAGCGACCGGTTGGTCAGGCTCAGCGAGGACAGCTGTTCGCCGGCCCGGGGCACGTAGGACATGCTGTAGCTGACGTAGGCGGAGACCGGCTCGGACGGCTTGAACAGCAGGCCGGCGCGCGGCGAGACGAGGGTGTCGGTGCTGTCGAGGCGGACCGCGGTGCGGTTGTTGAGAAAATCCACCTGGAACCGCTCAAAGCGCACGCCGGCGATGGCCTGCAGCTGCGGCAGCAGGCGCACCTGGTCCTGCACGTAGGCGGCCACGGACTTGGCGACGCCCTGGTTGTTGGCGTCGGTGGCGCTGGGCAGGAAGGTGACGGGCAGGGTGGTGCGCGGGTTGGCAACCGGCACCAGGATGGAGGTGGTCGTGGGGGATACGGTCGTGAAGTAGCCGGTCAGGCGCAGGTTGTCGGTCTCCTGCCGGGCCAGCTCCAGGCCGGTAAGGAGCTGGTGGTGGACGGGGCCCGTGTCGAAGGCGAAGACCAGATCGGTCTGGTTGAACAGGTTGTCCCGGTTGGTGGCGTTGTTGTAGGCCGAGATCGCGACGCTCGTGCCCGCGGCGTTAACGGCGCCGGGGAAGACGTTCTGATAAAACTTCTCGTAGCCGCCGAAGCGCGTGTGGTTGCGCAGGCTGGCCCCGTTGGCGAACTTGTGTTCCAGGATGGCGGACACCGTGTTCACGGTGGCCCAGGTGTCGCTTTGCGCCGGGTCGCCGAAAAAGGTCGAGGGATCGGTGGCGAGGGGCCGGCCCTGGAACGAGGAGACGCCGCGGTCGGTGGTGCGCTCGTCATGAAAATACTCGTAGCCGAAGCGCAGCGTCGTCCGCGGGGCGAGCGCCAGCGCGAAGGTCGGGTTCACGCCGTAACGCCGGAGCGTGACCTCGTCGCGGAAGCTGTCGCTGTCCTCGAAAAGCCCGGTCAGGCGGTAGGCCAGCGAGCCGTTGAGTGCCTGTCCGATATCCAGCGTGGCGCGCAGCTGGTTCCAGGAACCGGCCTGCACCGTCACCTCGCGCAGGGTTTTGCCCAGCGCCTGCTTGGTCACGCGGTTGATGAGACCGCCGGAGCCGCCGCGGCCGAAGATCATGGCGTTGGGGCCCTTCAGGACCTCGACGCGGTCCACGTTGTAGAGGTCGCGATAATACTGGACGTCGTCGCGGACGCCATCGACGAAGAAGTCCGCCGTGGTGCTGTTGCCGCGCATCACCGGCGTGTCGCGGTTGCCCTCGCCCTGCGCGATGCCCACGCCCGGGACGTAGCGGGTCACGTCGCCGATGCTGCGCATGGCCTGGTCGTCGATCAGCTCGCGGGTGACCACGGTGATGGATTGCGGCACGTTCACCAGGGCCGTGTTGGTCTTGGTGGCGGTGAGGCTGCGCTGGATCGAGTAGCCTTTGTCTTCGCTGCGGCCCTTCACCTGCATTTTTTCCAAATGCACGATCTCTTCGGCGGGCGGCAGGTAGCTCGGGGCCATTTCAGCCTGGACGATGGCGGCGGCTGCCAGGGTGCAGCAGGCCAACATGGGTTGGAAGGCGCGGAGCGCGCGAGAGCGAGACTCGGTCTCAGGAAGTGGGCGTGGGTTTTGCATGGAAGGAAAAATCAATCAACCTGCCGCCGGCCTGGGCCGGTGATTATCAGAACCGCACACACATTGCTGGTTTGGCCGAGGGAACATACGGCGGCAGGTTGGAAGTTCAGGAGAAGTGGAGGAGAAGGACGAATGTCACCACCACGGCGACGGCCAGCATCGACTTGAGGACAAATCGAAGATCATCGCGCCGATTGCTGTGAGTTGGATGGGTGGGATTCATTTAAGGTGGCGCTATCTGATTATGAGACGCAATCTCACGTCAAGAGGATAGTTGAGAATTTGTCTCACATCGTCTTGTATAACGAGCATTGACCTGTGCAAGTAGCTGGCTTTTAACGACTCTATGGCGCAGTCACTTACAGTTGAATTAGGGGCGAGGAGCTATCCGATTCATATCTCGAGTGATACCAGTGTGGCCATTAAACAGGCCTTGGCTGACGCGGCGAAGCGGGGTCAACAATCCGTGCTCCTGACGGACGACGGTGTGGCCAAGGCGCAGGCGGAGTTTCTGGCCAAAAGCTTTGGGTCGATCTCGCGCCTGACCGTCAACGCGGGCGAAAAGGCCAAATCGTTGGAGAGCTTTGGGCGGGTGCAGGATTTCCTAGCCGCCAACAAGGTCACCCGGCAGGGGCTGTTGTGGGTGGTTGGCGGCGGGGTCATGGGCGACCTCGGCGGTTTTGCCGCGGCCAGTTATCTGCGCGGCATCCAGTATGTGCAGGTGCCGACGACGTTACTCGCCATGGTCGACAGCTCGGTCGGCGGCAAGACGGGCATCAATCTCTCTGCGGGCAAGAATCTCGTGGGCGCTTTTCATCATCCGCAGGCGGTGCACATCGCGATGGGTTTCCTCGCGACATTGCCCGCGCGGGAGTTCGCCGCCGGCATGGCCGAGGTGATCAAATACGGCCTGCTCGGCGACGCCGCCCTGTTTGCCCGGCTGGAGAAAACCGTCCTCACGCCGGCGCACGCCGACCTGCCGGCGGTCGTCCATCGCTGCTGCCAGCTCAAGGCCGGCATCGTGCGCGACGACGAACACGAGCTCGCCGCCGAGGGGGGGCGCGCGCTGCTGAATCTCGGTCACACCTTCGGGCATGCCATCGAGCAGGTGACGGGCTACACCGCCTACCTGCACGGCGAGGCGGTGGCGGTCGGCCTGGCCGGGGCCGCGCGCCTTTCGCAGAAACTCGGCCTGATCACGGCCGACGAGGTTGTCCGCATCGAGCGGGTGCTGGCCGACCACGCGCTGCCGGTGCGCCTGCGCGCGGCGTTGCCGGTCGCGGAGCTGCAGGCCGCCATGACGCGGGACAAAAAGAACCGCGCCGATGGCGTGCGCTTCGTCGTGCTGAACTCCCTGGGCCTGGCGGCGACCCGTTCCGGCATCCCGCCGGCCACGGTCGAGGCGGTCTGGCGCGAACTGGGCGCCTCCTAGATTAGGGGTGCTATCCGGGCGTTAATAGCTAAGTTGTCAGACCCATGTCAGCCATCGACGAAGGCATTGTCCGCGAGTATTTCGAGCAGAACGGCTTTCTCGTGCGGCAGGTGCGCAAATATCAGGTGCAGGCGCGCCGCAAGACCGGCGACGAGGAGGTCGACCTGGTCGTGTATAACCCGGCCTACACGCGCAGCTCGCGCAAGCCGGAGTTCTTTCTCTTCGCAAATGAGCTGGCCTACATCCACCGCGCCATCGTGGTGGTGAAGGGCTGGCACACCGGCCGGTTCACGCCGAACATGCTGAAGAGCAGCCCCGAGATCTTCCGTTTCCTCGAGGAGAACGTGCTCAAGGAGGTCACGCGCTTCTTCCCGGTCGACGCCGAGGAACCGGGCAATGCGCCCGACGTCACGAAGATCCTCGTGCTCCCGAGCCTGCCCACCGCCGAGCCCTTCCGCTCCCAGAGCGTGGCCATGCTGAAGGAACACGGCATCGACGGCATCATCTCGTTCCGTTCCATGCTGCTCGACATCATTGACCGTGTTGAAATCAACAAGAGCTACGGCAAGTCCGACACGCTGCAGGTCATCCGCATCCTGAAGAACTACGATCTCCTGAAGGACGCGCAGCTGGACCTGATCGCTGAGCGGCAGTCCGGGCCGCGCCGCAACAATCCGCGCCCATGAGCATCCATCCGACCGCGATCATCGAGGAAGGCGCCCGGCTGGGCACGGGCTGTGTGGTGCACGCCCTGGCCGTGGTGCGGAAGCATGCCGTGCTCGGCGACGGCGTCGTGGTGCATCCGGGGGCCGTCGTGGGCGGCGACCCGCAGTATCTGAAGTTCGATCCCGCCACCGCCTCGGGCGTGCGGATCGGCGCCGGCACGGTCATTCGCGAAAACGTGACGGTCAACCGCTCCATCCATGCGGGCCGGGACACCGTTGTCGGCGCGCGCTGCTTTCTGATGGCCTGCTCGCACGTCGGGCACGACTGCGAACTGGCCGATGATGTCGTGCTGGCGAACAACGTCATGCTCGCCGGCCACGTCGCCGTCGGCAGCTTCACCTTCGTCGGCGGCGGCGCGGGCGTCCACCAGTTTGTCCGGATCGGCGAGGGCGTGATGGTCGGCGGGCTCACGCGGCTGACCAAGGACGTGGCGCCGTTCCTCATGGTCGCCGAGCGCGACGAGGTGCCGGGCTTCAATGTCGTGGGGCTCAAGCGCCGCGGCTTCGGCCGCGAGTCCATCCGTGAGCTGAAGGATTGCTTTCACGCGGTCTTCGCCGGCGGCGATCCGCGCAAGCGGGCGGCCGCGCGGCTGGCGGCCGGGGTGACCGGTGACGAGGCGCGGCGTTTCCTGGAGTTTTTCGCCGCAGGCAAGCGCGGCTTTGTGCGGCCGGCCGCGGGCGCCGCGACCGACGGTGACGATGAGCGCTAAGCTGGCCTTCACCTGCGGCGATCCGGCCGGTGTCGGCCCGGAGATCATTGCAAGCTGGCTCGCGGCCCATCCCGGCGAGGCGCCGGATGTCGCGGTGCTCGGCCCGGCGAAATGGCTGGAGACCCTGCCGGCTGTCGGGGCGAAGATCGCCGTCGGGCTTGAGGAATTTGTGGCGCGACCCGGTCAGCCGGACGGCGAGGGCGCGCTGGTGGCCTGGGCGGCGATGGAGCGCGCGGCGGCCGGTTGCCAGGCGGGGGAATTTTCCGGGGTCGTGACCGGGCCGGTCAGCAAGGCGGCGTTGGCGAAGATCGGTTACGGGTTTCCCGGTCAGACGGAGTTTTTTGCGGCGAAGTGGGGCGGGGATCCGGTCATGGCTTTCTGCGGCGGGAAGCTCCGCGTCGTGCTGGCTACGTGGCACGTGCCGCTGCACGAAGTCGCGCGCCTGCTCGGCCCGCACCTGCTCCACCGCACGGTGGCGGCGGCCGTCGCCCTGGCCCGCGCCGAGGGCATCGCGGCGCCGCGCATCGGCGTGTGCGGGCTCAACCCGCACGCCGGCGAGGGCGGCCTGCTCGGCTACGAGGAGAAGGACCTGCTCGATCCCGCGCTCGATCATTTGCGCGCGGAATTTCCGGGGCTCTCCTCCTGCCAGCCGGGTGACACGCTTTTCGCCCGCGCGCTGCGCGGCGAGTTCGACGTGGTGGTGGCGCTGTATCACGACCAGGGTCTCGCGCCGCTCAAGGTCATCGACTTTGACGAGGCGGTGAACGTCACGCTCGGCCTGCCGTTCGTGCGCACGAGCCCGGACCATGGCACGGCCTTTGGCCTCGCGGGGCAGGGGAAGGCCAGCCCGCGCAGCTTTGCCAATGCCGTCACCGTGGCGCGGCGCTTGATAAAATCCCGTTCCGGCGCATGAGTGTGCCCGTGTCCACCGCCACCATCATCCCGCCGCTGCCCGAGGGCGTCCGCGAAGGCGGCGAGCAGCTCGTCCGCCTCACGCCCGAGGCCGGCGCCAAGGTCGCCGCTTTGATCGCCCGCGAGCAGGCGGGTGATTTTTTACGCATCGCGATCACGGGTGGCGGGTGCAACGGACTCAGTTACAAGATGAAATTCGTCCCTGAGCTGCGCCGGGGCGACATCCTGGTGCGGTCGGCCGGGGTGCCGGTCGCCGTGGACCCCAAGACGGCCCTTTACCTGAAGGGCACGGTGCTGGACTACTCGTTTAAGATGGTCGCCGGCGGCTTCAAGTTCTCCAACCCCAACGCCAAGGCCAGTTGCTCCTGCGGCGAGAGTTTCAGCGTCTGAAAGGGCCGTTTTCCCTCTGAAATAATAGGTGTTGTCATCCCCGGCCTTACGCGCAAAAACAGCGCCCGACCAACCTGACCAGCAATCCCACCTCCTGAATGGCACTATCTTCTCCTTCGCCCGGCGGCCGCCCTCCCTATAATCGCGACAACCGTCGCAACAACGATCCCTTCGCCGCCATCCGCCGAAACATGCGGATCAAGTCGCCCCAGGTCCGCGTCATCAGTCCCGAAGGCCGCCAGCTGGGCATCATGGACACGCAGAAGGCCATCGCCCTCGCGCTCCAGTTCAACCTCGACCTCGTGGAGGTCGCCGCCGCCGCCACGCCGCCCGTGTGCCGCATCATGGATTTCGGCAAATACGTCTACGAGGAGCAGAAGAAGCACGCCCACAGCAAGCCCGCCGGCGCCAAGCTCAAGGAGATCGAGTTCACCGTCCGCATCGAGAAGGGCGACTTCAACACCAAGGTCCGCCACGCCGAGGAGTTCCTCGACCACGGCAACAAGGTGAAGCTGCGCCTCAAGTTCCGCGGCCGCGAGATGGCGCACACCGAGATGGGCTTCGAAGTCATGAAGCGAGCACTCGCCGACCTCGAGAGCATGGGCACGCCCGATTCCCCGCCGAAGCTGAACGGCAAGCAGATCAACGTCATGCTTTCCCCGCTCCCCGTGAACAAGCGCAAGCCCAAGTTCCACGTGCGCGAGCCGAATCAGCCCACGGCCCCGGCCAAGTCCGAGCCGGAGTCGCCGCCCGACGCGCCGTAAGCCCGGAGCCCGATGCCATGGCGCGGTTGTCCGCACGCGGTTTGTCGCTGCTCCTGGGGTTGCTGACCGCCTGCACCGCGCCGGCCCAGCCCAAGCCCGCGGCCCCGGCCAAACCCGCGCCGGCTGAACCGGCCAGGCCTGCGCCGGTCCGCGCCGCGCCGACCCGCCCGGTCCAGGTCTGGCCCTTCACCAGGTTCCGCGGCCTCGACTACGTCGCCGTGCGCGACATCGCCAAGCGCTACGGCCTCAAGGCCGCCTGGACGAAGCCGGGCGTGATCCTGACGCTCAGCGACGCCCGTGGTGCGCGCCTCGTCTTCGAGCGGGACCAGCGGGACTTTCACCTCGATGGCGCGCGGGTCTTCCTCGGCGAGCTGACCTACCTGAGCGGCGACGACCTGTGGGTGCCCAAGCTCGATGTCATCAAGACCATCGCGCCGATCTTCGCGCCGGCCGACCACACCCAGTTCCTGCCCGAGGCCCCGCGGCTCATCGTCATCGACCCGGGCCACGGCGGCACCGACCCGGGCAAGCAGAACCTCCGGTTGAAGCTGGACGAGAAGGACATGACGCTCGACGTCGCCCTGCGCCTGAAAAAACTGCTCGAGGTGCGCGGTTACAAGGTCGTGCTCACCCGCGCCACGGACACGCGCTTTTCCAACAGCCCGACGGTCGACCTGCCGATGCGGGCCGAGGTCGCCAACAAGGCCGGCGCGGATCTCTTCATCAGCCTCCATTTCAACGCCGTGGACCGCGACCCCGAGCGGGTGTCCGGCGTCGAGACCTACGTGCTGACGCCGCAGTTCCAGGTTTCCACCCAGCCGGAACAGGACAAGGCGATGGTGAAGGAATATTATCCCGGCAACCGGCAGGACACGGCCAACGCCCTGCTGGGCTACCACCTGCACCGCCAGCTGGTCACGGACCTGAAGGCCTCCGACCGCGGTTACAAGCGCTACCGGCTCGCGGTGCTCCGCACGCTGGCCTGCCCGGGCGTGCTGGTCGAGGCGGCCTATCTCTCGAACGACGCCGAGGCCCGGCGGGTCGCCACCCCGGAGTTCCGCCAGCAGATCGCCGAAGCCGTGGCCGAGGGGGTGGGCAGCTACGCCGCGACGCTCGCGGCCTTGCGTTCCGCGCCGGCGACGGTCAAACCCTAGGCTTCCGTTCATGAAAACACCGCCGTCCCTTCGCTGCCTGCTGTTGACCGCCGTCCTCTTCGCCGCCGGCACCGCCCGGGCTTGGGACGCGGAAGGCCATCGCATCGTCGCCCGGCTCGGCTTGGCCGCGCTGCCCGCGGATTATCCCGCCTTCGCGCACGATGCGGCCGCGGCGTCGCGCATTGATTTCCTCACGAATGTCCCGGATCGCTGGCGCAACGTCGATCCGTGGCTGAAGCAATCGGGTGCGAGCTGGACCGACCATTTCTTCGACGTCGAGCAGGTGCCGGACGCCGGCCTGGATCTCCAGGCCATCTCCTCGTTCCGCCTCGATTTCGCCGTGGCCTTTGCCGCTGGCCGTGCGGCCCACCCGGAGAAATTCAAGCCCGTCGATCCCGCCCGCAACCTCGACCACACCCGCGAGTGGCCCGGCTCCGCGCCGTGGGCCATCGCCGACTGGTTCAACAAGCTGCGTTCCGCGTTCGGTTATCTCAAGGCCTACGAGGAGCTCGGCGGCACGCCCGAGGAGATCGCCAACGCCAGGGAGGATGTGATCTACGCGATGGGCGTCCTGGCCCATTACGTCGGGGACTGCGCCCAGCCGCTGCACACCACGGTCCATCACAATGGCTGGGACGGCCCGAACCCGAACGGCTACACCACCTGGGGTGGATTCCACAGCTGGATCGACGGCTCGGTGGTCGCCCGGTCGGGCATCACGGCCGACAGCCTCTTGCAGCGGGTGAAGCCGGGGCAGGCTCTCGCCCTCAATGCGCGCAACGACGGCCGCGATCCGTTCTTCGTGGTCGCCCTCGATTATATCATCGAACAGCACAAGCTGGTCGAGCCGCTCTACCAGCTCGAAAAGGCCGGCAAGCTCGGCAACGAAAAGCCCGGTCCGGACGGCAAGCCGCCCTTTCCGCCCAAGGCCGTTGCGCCCGAGGGTCGCGCGTTCGTCGAGGAGCGGTTGCTGACGGGCGGCAACATGCTGGCGACTTTCTGGGCCAGCGCGTGGAAGAGCGCCCCGGTCGACACCTACCTGCGGGCCCAGCTGGCCAAGCGGACCGTCGGGTCGGCCCCGGTCAAGACGCCGTGAGCGCTCTGCCGGCCCTCGTCTGGATCGCCTTGGGCGGCGCGGCCGGCTCGGTGGCCCGCGCGATGGTGGCGCTGTCGCTGCCGGCGCGATTCCCGTGGGCCACGCTGCTGGTCAACGTGCTCGGCTCGCTCCTGATCGGCTGGCTCATGGCCCGGCTCGGCCCGATCGAGGGCGGCACGGCGGCCTCGTTGCGGAGCCTGCTGGTCGCCGGTTTCTGCGGCGGCTTCACGACATTCTCCACCTTCAGCTGGCAGACCTTGGAGCAGATGCAGAAGGGGCAGTGGGGCGCCGCGGCGGCGAACGTGCTGCTGTCGGTCGCCCTTTGCCTGCTGGCGGTCTGGCTCGGTTTCCGGCTCGGCCGCGCATGAAACGGTGCCTCGTCCTCTGGGTGCTCCTGGCGGTCACCGCCCTGGCGCAGCCGGACGATCTGGCGGCGCGTGTGGTCATTCTCGCGAATTCGCGCCAGCCCGAGTCGGTGCGGCTCGCGGAGTTTTATGCGGAGAAACGCGCGGTGCCGCCGGCCAACATCATCGCCCTGCCGCTGCCCGAGGCCGAGACGATCACGTGGCGCGAGTTCATCGATCAGGTCTGGCAGCCGCTGCAGGACGAGCTGTTGCGGCGCGGCTGGATCGAGGGCACCAGCAGCAACCTGCTCGACCGGCTGGGCCGCCGCCGCTACGCGCCCACGGGCAACCGCATCTCCTACCTGGTGGTGTGCCGCGGCGTGCCGCTGCGGATCTTCAATGATCCGACCCTGCTGGAGGAAAAGCCGGTCCGCAAGGTCGCCCCGGAACTCAACAAGAACGAGGCGGCGGTCGACGCGGAGCTGAGCCTGCTGGCGCAGGGCGGGCACGAGATCGCGGCGATGGTGCCGAATCCATTGTTCGCCAACGACCGGCCCCCGACCCTCGACACCGCCATGGTGGTCAAGGTCTCCCGGCTCGACGGGCCGACGTGGGAAAATGCGCGGCATCTCGTCACCTCGGCGCTGGAGGCCGAACGCACCGGCCTGCTCGGCCGCTATTATGTCGACCTCAAGGGCCCGCATGCGGAGGGCGACCAATGGCTGGAGGCGGCGCAAAAGCAGCTAAAGGAGCTGGGTTTTGATGGCGACGCGGACACCGGCGGCGGGACCTTCGGGGCCGCCGCGCGGTTCGACGCACCCGTGCTCTACTTCGGCTGGTATGCGGGCAACCTCAACGGCCCGTTTGCCCGCGAGGGCTTTGCGTTCCCCCCCGGCGCGGTGGCGCTGCACATCCACAGCTTTTCGGCGCCGACGCTCCGCTCCGCCGACTCGGGCTGGTGCGGCCCGCTGGTGGCGCGCGGGGTGGCCGCGACGGTGGGCAACGTCTTCGAGCCCTATCTGGGGCTCACGCACCGGCCGCATTTTATGCTGCGCGCCTTGAGTGAGGGAAAGAATTTCGGCGATGCGGTTTATTATTCGCTGCCGGCGTTGAGCTGGCAGGCCGTGGCCGTCGGCGATCCGCTTTACCGGCCCTTCAAGGTTTCGCTCGAGCAGCAGCTACAGGCCCGCGACCGGCTGCCACCGGCCCTCGCGGCCTATGCCGACCTCCGGCGCGCGAACCTGCTGGTCCGCCAGGGCAAGGCGGGGGAAGCGCGCACCTTGTTGCAGGGCGTGATGCGGGAGCGGCCCGGCCTCGCGGTGGCGCTGGGTCTCGCGAAGCTGGCGGCGGCGCAGGGCGATCCGGCCGCCGTCGTGGCGGCGCTGGGGTTTGCTCCGGCGCTGAAGACGGTGCGCACCGAGGACTGGGCGTTGCTCCGGCAAACCGCCGGATTGCTCGCGGCGCACGGGGCGCGGCCGGCGGCGCTGCAGGTCTATGCTAACCTGGCCCGTGCCAAGGCGCCGGCCCCGGACGCATTGAAGGCTTTGCTCACGGAGGTGCGCGCAACCGCGGACGCGGCGGGCGACCTGAAGCAGTCGCTGGAGTTCGCGCGGCAGTTGAGCGAGCTGGAGCCGGCGGCCAAATAAAAAGCCCGCCGGATGGCGGGCTTTGCTGGAGGAGGAACCACCGGTCCCGCGGGTTATGCTTCAGATCTTCTCGACGATCTTGTCGGCCAGGCCGTAGGTGATGGCTTCCTCGGCGTTCAGGTAGAAGTCGCGGTCGGAATCCTTGGCGACTTTTTCAAAGGTCTGGCCCGAGGCCGTGGCCAGGATCTGGTTCAACTCGGTGCGGAGCTTCTCCATTTCCTTCGCCTGGATGTTGATGTCCGAGGCGGGGCCGACCATCCGGCCGGTGATGAGCGGCTGGTGGATGAGCACGCGGGCGTGCGGGTAGATGTAGCGGTTGCCCTTCTTGGCGGCGGAGAGGAGGATCGAGCCCATCGACGCGGCCATGCCGGTGACGACGATCTTCACCGGGGAGCTGATCAGCTTGATGGTGTCGTAGACCGCCATGCCGGCCGTGATCGAGCCGCCGGGGGTGTTCATGTAGAAGGTGATCTCCTTGCCCGGGCCGGTGGTCTCGAGATAGAGCAGCTTTTCCGTGAGGTCCTTGGCGGTCTCGTCGGTGACGGCGCCCCAGAGGAAGATCTTCCGCTGTTCCAGGAACTTCTTCTGGATCAGGGCGCCGACCGGCGCGGCGGTGGGCTTGGGGGCGGCGTCTTCGCGCTCGTCCTCATCCTCGTCGTCGAGGCGGGGCGTGACCGGGCTCTGGTATTCGCGGGAGAGATTGTGGGCTGACATGGGTCCGAAACGTGCACCGGTTGGCCCCTTTTGCGAGTAGTTTTTCGTCGCTGGGGTTGCCAATCCCCATCGTCCCAACCAGCTTGCACTTAAGTGAAGGCATCAGGGCAACATCTCGCGGGGCAGATCGTGGACCTGCACCGCCGGCGCATTTTCCCCGGCGTGGTCGAGTGGGCCGGCGGGCGGATTGTGCGCGTCCAGGAGGACCGGACGGTCCGGGTGAAACACTTCATCGCGCCCGGTTTTGTGGACGCCCACATCCACATCGAAAGCTCGATGCTGCCGCCGGCGGAATTCGCCCGCTGGTCGGTGGTGCACGGCACGGTGGCCACTGTGTCCGACCCGCACGAGATCGCCAACGTCCTGGGCGTGGCCGGCGTGGACTACATGATCCGCGACGGGCGGCGCACGCCCTTCAAGTTCAACTTTGGCGCGCCGTCCTGCGTGCCGGCCACCACGTTCGAGACGGCGGGCGCCGCGCTCGACGCGAAGGCCGTGGCGAAACTGCTCGCGCGGCCCGAGATCAAATACCTCAGCGAGGTCATGAATTTCCCCGGCGTGCTGGCGCGCGATCCGTCGCTGATGGCGATGATCGCCGCGGCGAAAAAACTGGGCAAAGCGGTCGACGGCCATGCGCCGGGCCTGCGCGGGAAAACGGCCGCGTGTTACGCCGCGGCCGGCATCACGACCGACCACGAGTGTTTCACGCTGCCCGAGGCCCTCGACAAGCTGAAGGCCCGGATGAGGATCCTGATTCGCGAGGGCTCGGCGGCGCGCAACTTCGCCGCGCTCGAACCGCTGCTGAAGTCCCACCCGGCGCAGGCGATGTTCTGCTGCGACGACCTGCATCCCGATCTGCTGATGGTGCGGCATCTCGACGAGCACGTGCGCCGCGCCCTGCGCGGCGGGGCGGACAAATTCGACGTGCTGCGCTGCGCCTCGGTGAATCCGGTGGAGCACTACAGGCTGGACGTCGGTCTGTTGCGCCCGGGCGATCCGGCTGACTTCATCGTCTTCGAGGGCTGGCAGGATTTGAAGGTGCGGCGCACCTACCTGCGCGGTGAACTGGTGGCGCGGGACGGCCGCAGCCTGCTGCCGCGGCAGCAGGCGCAGACGCCCAATAAATTCAAGGCGCGGCCGAGAAAGGTGGCGGATTTTGCCGTGAAGGCAGGGCGGCAAGTCCCTTCGCCACCGCGCCCTATCCTCAACCTCATCGAGGCGCTCAACGGCCAGCTCATCACCCGCCACCTGCGTGTGGCGCCTCGCATCGTCCAAGGCGTGATCGAAGCGGATGTTAAGCGCGACATCCTCAAGATTGCCGTGATCAACCGCTACGCCCCGCGCGCGCCGGTGGCCGTGGGTTTTATCCGGGGTTTCGGACTCAAGGCCGGCGCCATCGCCTCGTCGGTGGCGCACGATTCGCACAACGTCGTCGCGGTCGGCGTGGACGACGCCTCGCTCTGCGCGGCGGTCAACCTCGTTATCAAGGCCCGCGGCGGCATCAGCGTCGTGGGTCGGGGCAAGCGCGCCGTGCTGCCGCTGCCGATCGCCGGGCTGATGTCGGACCAGGGCGGCCGGGTCGTGGCCCGGCGTTACACGGCGCTCGACGCCGCGGCCAAGCGGCTGGGCTCGAAACTCGACGCGCCGTTCATGACGCTCTCGTTCATGGCGCTGCTCGTCATCCCCGACCTGAAGCTCAGCGACCGCGGGTTGTTCTCGGCGACGCAGTGGGGCTTCGTGCCCTCCTTGGCCTAGGCGGGGAAAGGCGCGGAGCGGAGTCCGTGTCCTGCCTTGGCTAATCCATCCGCAGTGCCACGAGCGGGTCCAGCTTCGCGGCGCGCCAGGCCGGAATCAAAATGGCGAGGGTCGCGGCGAAGGCGACGATGGCGGCGGCGAGCAGCAGGGGCGGGGCGGTCAGGCCTTCCATGCCGTAGACGAGTCCCTTGAGAATCTTGGCCAGGCCGAAGGTGCCGGCGAGCCCGAGCAGGAGGCCGAGCGCGACCCAGCGCAGGCCCTGACCGAAAACGAGGCGGAGGATGTCGCCCCCGAGCGCGCCGATGGCGAGGCGCACGCCGATTTCGCGGGTGCGCTGCACGATGTGGTAGCTGAGCGTGCCGTAGAGGCCGACGGCGACGAGTCCGAGGGCGGCGGCCATGAAAAAGTCGACAAGGCCCGCGACGGCGCGCTCGCCGGCGGTGGCGTCGCGCACGACCTGGTTGAGCGTGCGGATGCCCTCGAGGGGGAGTTCGCGGTCGAGGCTGGCGATGGTCTGGCGCAGAAGCGGGGTGAGGAAGGCGGCTGGCTGGCTGGAGCGCAGGTTGATATACACCGTGTTGCCCCAGTGGCCGGGCGGGGTCGTATACATCTCGGGCTGGACCTTGGCGGTTGCGTTCCACTGGCGGACGTTCTCAACGACACCGACAACCGTCGCGGTATACCACGGGTCCTTGGCCTGGTTGGCGCGGAAAACCTGACCGATCGGGTCCTTGTCGGGCCAGGCCTTGTCGACGAAGGCCTGGTTGACCACGACGCCCAGGATGCCGGTTTTGGACATGTCGTCGGCCGGCGTGAGATTGCGGCCGCGCAGGAGCCGGATGCCCATGGTCTCGAAGTAGCCAGTGGTGACGGAAGAGCGTTCGACGCTGGTGCGGCGCTGCGCGGGGTCGTAGACCTCGTCGTTGACGAGGGCGCTGGTGTTGCTGCCGCCCTCGAGCGGCAGCTTGGAGGTGAGGCCGACCGAGGTGACGCCGGGGAGGGCCGCGAGGCGCTCGGTCAGCGTCGTCCAGAAGCGGACGCGGGCCTCGTTCTCCTTGTAGGTGTCGCCCCGCAGGCTGAGTTGGGCCGAGAGCACATAGTCGGTGGCGAGGAGCTTGTTCTGTTCGAGGATCTTGAAATAGCTGGCGGAGAAGAGCGCGGCGCCGTTGGCGAGGACGAAGGCGACGGCGATCTGCGCGACGATCAGGCCGCGCAGCATGAGGTGGCGGGAACGCGAGCCGACGGCGCCGCGGGCGTCGCTGCGGATGACGCCGGCCAGCGAGGTGCGGGCGGCGGCGAGCGCGGGCGGGATGCCGGCGAGCAGCGCGGTGAGCAGGCTGGCGCCGAGGGCGAAGAGCAGCACGAGGCCGTCGAGCTCGATGGCGGCCTTGCGGGCCGCGCTGACCGGGGCGATGAGCTGGAGGACGGCGATGCCACCGTAGGCCAGCAGGAGGCCGAGCCCGGCGCCGAGCGCGGCAAGGACGAGGCTTTCGGTCAGGGCCAGGCGGATGAGCCGGAAGCGGGTGGCGCCGAGGGCGACGCGCACGCCGAACTCACCCTGGCGCTGGGCGCTGCGGGCGAGGAGCATGGAGGCGACGTTGGCGCAGGCGACCAGCAGCACGAGCGCAACCGCGCCGAACAGCAGCCAGACCTTCTTGCCCACATCCTTGGTCATCTCGACATGGAGGGAGCGGACGAGGAATTCCTTGCGCGTGTTCGAGTCGGGGTAGAGCGCGGACAATTTCTTGCCGATGGCCTTGATCTCGGCGTCGGCGGTGCCGACGGTGACGCCGTTGCGCAGGCGGGCGACGCCGCAGAGCCAGTGGCTGTCACGCTGCTTGAGCTCCCGCTCGGTGAAGCGGTAGGGCAGCCAGACCTGGCAGTCCTCGGTGCGCATCCACGGTGCGGCGAACTCAAAGCCGGCGGGCATGATGCCGACGACGGTAACATCGCTCCCGTTGAGGCGGATGGCACGGCCGAGGATGCCGGGGTCGCCGGCGAAGGTCTGCTGCCAGAGGCTGTGGCTGATCACGGCCACGGGGGCGGCGCCCTCGAGGCTGTCCTCGGGCGCGAGCAGGCGGCCGCGGAAGGCGCCGATGCCGAAGGCGGGAAGGACACCGGCCGTGGCGCGCACGCCGGGGACCGCCTGGGCGTTCTCCAGGCCGACGTTGACGGTGCCCGGGCTGTAGACGCCGAAGTGCTCGAAGGAGGTGCTCTGCGCCAGCAGGTCGTGGAAATCGGCGGGCGAGAGGGGCCAGCCGTCGCCGGACCACACCTGGACGATCTCGTCGGCGTCCGGATAGTCGAAGGGCTGCACGACCAGCGCCCGGAGCGTGCTGAACATGGCGGTCGAGGCGCCGATGCCGACGGCGAGCGTGAAGGTGGCGATGAAGGCAAAGCTGCGGGCTTTGGCCAGTTGACGTAAGGCGAGGCGTAGGTCGGTAAACATCGGCAGGGTGGGGAGGATGGCGTGCTTCCGGTAGAACCCCGGAGCCGCGCCGGGGTTACATGAAAAATCCGCGCACCCTGCCGGCAGCGCGGATCAGCGGCCTCCGGCCGGCCGGCTCAATACTTCACCTTGTCCTGCTTGGCCGCCCAACCCTTGAAGCTGGCCAGCGCGGCTTCCCGTAGGAAGGGCGACATCTTGATCGCGCGCTTCTCCGGGGCCAGCGGCACCTGCTGGTAGATGAAATCATCGTCGAAGCCGATGTCCGCGGCGTCCTTCCGGGTGTTGCCGTAATAGACCGTCGGGATGCGCGCCCAGTAGATGGCCGACAGGCACATCGGGCACGGCTCGCAGCTGGTGTAGAGCTCGCAGTCGGTCAGCTGGAAGGTCTTGAGGTTGGCGCAGGCATCGCGGATGGCCGTGACCTCGGCGTGGGCCGTCGGGTCGTTGGTGGAGGTGACGCGGTTGTTGCCGCGCCCGACAACCTTGCCCGCGCGGACGACGACGCAGCCGAACGGGCCGCCGCGGCCGGAGGCCATGCCCTCGTCGGCAAGCCTGATGGCCTCGCGCATGAAATTTTCGTTACTCATCGGGCGGGATGAGAACACCCCGGCGGTCCTGACGCGAGCCTTGGGTGGGAGGGGCTTTATGCCCCGACGGGCTTGAGGCCGACCGCGAAGTCGGGGCGTAAAGCCCCTCCCACCAGGATGCATTCTGCCACTTCTGGTGCTGACACCCGGGAGGCTTCCGGCCTTGCTTCTCCTCCATCCCCATGAGTGCACATCCCACCATCCGCGGCCTGGAGATCCGCGGCCCGATGAAGCCCGGCTATGCCGAGATCCTGACCCCCGAGGCCTGCGCGTTCATCGCCGGGCTTTTCGAGAAATTCGGTCCGCGCCGCCTCGAGCTGCTGGCCCGGCGCGTCGAGCGGCAGAAGCAGATCGATGCCGGCCAGTTGCCGGACTTCCTGCCGGAGACCGCGGCCATCCGCGGCGGCGACTGGCGGGTCGCGCCCGTCCCGCCCGACCTGGTCGACCGGCGCACCGAGATCACCGGCCCGGTGGACCGCAAGATGGCCATCAACGCCCTCAACTCCGGCGCGCAGTGCTGGATGGCCGACTTCGAGGACGCCAACTCGCCGACCTGGGAGAACTGTATCGAGGGCCAGATCAACATGCGCGACGCCGCCCTTCGCACCATCGCCTACACCTCGCCCGAGGGGAAATCATACGCCCTGAAGGAGAAGATCGCCGTCATCATCGCCCGTCCGCGCGGCTGGCACATGGAGGAGAAGCACGTCCACTACCGGGGTGCGCGCGTCTCCGCCTCGCTCTTTGACTGGGGCCTGCACTTCTTCCACTGCGCCAAGGCGCTGATCGCGCGCGGCAGCGGCCCGTATTATTACCTGCCCAAGCTCGAGAGCCACCTGGAGGCGCGCCTCTGGAACGACGTCTTCGTCCACGCCCAGGCCGCGCTCGGCCTGCCGCGCGGCACGATCCGCTGCACGATGTTGATCGAGACGATCACCGGCGCCTTCGAGGCCGAGGAAATCCTCTACGAGCTGCGCGAACACGCCTCCGGGCTCAACTGCGGCCGCTGGGACTACATGTTCAGCATGGTGAAAAAGCTCCGCAACCGCCCGGGCTACATGTTCCCGGACCGGACGCTCATCACCATGGAGGTGCCGTTCCTGCGCGCCTACGTCACCCATGTCATCAATGTCTGCCACCGCCACGGCGCCTACGCCATGGGCGGCATGGCCGCGCAGATCCCGATCCGCAACGATCCGGCCGCCAACGCGGCCGCGCTCGCCAAGGTCCGCGCCGACAAGACCCGCGAGGTCAAGGCCGGGCACGACGGCACCTGGGTCGCGCACCCGGGCCTCGTGCAGACGGCCCTCGACGCGTTTGCCGAGCACATGAAGGGGCCGAACCAGCTTCATGTGATCCACGACGTCAAGGTCACCGCCGCCGACCTGCTCGCGCCATTGTCCGGCCCGATCACCGAGGCCGGCGTCCGCTGGAACCTGCACGTCGGCGTCCGCTACCTTGAGGCCTGGTTGGGTGGATCCGGTGCCGAGCCGATCCACCACCTGATGGAGGACCTCGCGACCTCGGAGATCTCCCGCTCGCAGCTCTGGCAGTGGCTCAAGTTCGGCGCGAAGCTGGCCGACGGCCGGCCGGTCACGGCGAGGCTCTACGATGACCTGCTGCCCGCCGAGCTGGCGGCGATCCGCGCCGAATACGGCGACGAGCGCTACAACAGCGGCCGTTTCCCTGAGGCGGTCGAGCTCTTCATGCGCATGTCGAAGAGCGCCGAGTTTGACGAGTTCCTGTCGCTGCCGGCCTACGAGCTGCTGCCCTGAAAAATCAAATGTGGAAATCAGGAAAGCGGGAAAATGAAACCGGTCAGGTTCCTGATTTCCTGAGTTCCACATTCTTCTGATGCCTGCTCTTGCCCAATTGAACCTGCTTCCTCAGGCCGCGTTTACCGCGGCGCTCGGCCACCTGTTCGAGCATTCGCCTTGGGTCGCGGAGGAGACCTGGCCGAAGCGGCCCTTCGCCAGCGCCGAAACCCTGCATGCCGCGCTCTGCGCCACCATGCGGGGCGCCACGCGTGACCGGCAGCTGGCGCTCATCCGGGCTCATCCCGACCTGGCGGGCCGTTTGGCGCGGCAGAGGCAGCTGACGGCGGAGTCCACCCGCGAGCAGGCCAGCGCCGGGCTCGACCAGCTGACTGACGCCGAGCTGGCGGAATTCACGCGCCACAACGACAGCTACAAGGCGAAGTTCGGCTTCCCGTTCATCATCTGCGCCCGGCTCAACGCCAAGGCGTCCATCCTTGCCGCCATGGCGGCGCGCCGGTCGAATCCGCCGGAGGTGGAATTCACCACCGCCCTCGGTGAGATCGAAAAAATCGCCTGGCTGCGGCTCAGTGACCTGCTCAAGGCGGTTTGACCACGGATTTCACGGATTGGCACGGATGACTTATTCACCACACTGCCTTTATCCGTGTATATCCGTGTAATCCGTGGTTAAAAATTCCCCCATGCCCGGCAAACTCAGCACCCACGTCCTCGATCTCACCACCGGCCGGCCCGCCGCCGGGATGCGCATCGAGCTTTGGAAAAACGACGGCAAGCACACGATGCTCAAGGCCGTCACGACCAACGCCGACGGCCGCACCGACGGTCCGCTCCTGGCCGGCGCCGAGATGAGCGTCGGCAGCTACGAGCTGGTCTTCTTTGTGAAGGATTATTTTGTCACGCACCTCGAGGACAGTCCGTTCCTTGACCGCGTGCCGGTCCGTTTTGCCATCGCCGACGCCGCGGCTGTCTACCACGTCCCGTTGCTCGTCACCCCCTGGGCCTATCAGACCTACCGCGGGAGCTGAGGGCATGAGTCACGCGGCGCAGCTTCTCGTCTCCATGCTGGACGAGCTCGGCCACATCACGGACGAGCCCGGCCGGCTGACGCGGACGTTCCTGTCGCCGGCCATGCGGCACGCGAACCGGCTGGTGGGCGACTGCATGAACGCGGCCGGCCTGGAGGTGAGGGAAGACTCCGTGGGCAATCTCATCGGTCATGCCGCGGCGGCCAATCCAAAGGCCAAGACCCTGCTCCTCGGCTCGCACCTCGACACGGTGCGTGATGCCGGCCGTTTCGACGGCCCGCTGGGCGTGCTGCTGCCCATCGTGGCGCTGGCGGAATTAAAGGTTCGCGGCGTGAAGCTGCCGTTTAACGTCGAGGTGCTCGGTTTCTCCGAGGAGGAGGGCGTGCGTTTCGCCAGCGCCTACCTCGGCAGCGAGGGCTACACGGGTCGCCTCAAGGAAAACACGCTCAAGCTGACCGACGCCGATGGCATCACGGTCCGGCAGACCCTGGAGGAGTTTGGCGGAAAATTTGTTTTGCCCAGACCGGCGCACAAGCGCGGCGATCTGCTCGGCTACGTCGAGGTGCACATCGAGCAGGGGCCGGTGCTGGAGGCGAAGAAACTCGCGGTTGGCGTGGTCTCGGCCATCGCCGGGCAGAGCCGGTTCAAGCTGACGTGGACGGGCAAGGCCGGTCATGCCGGCACGACGCCGATGGCGCTGCGCCGCGATGCGCTCGCGGGGGCCGCCGAGTTCATCGTGGGTGTTGAGGCCATCGCCCGCCGCCGGCCCGGCCTCGTGGCGACGGTGGGCGCGCTGACGGTCTCGCCCGGAGCGGCGAATGTGATTCCCGGCTCGGTCGTCCACACGCTCGACGTCCGCCATGCTAAGGATTCCGTCCGCCGCGCCGCGCTGATGGAGATCGGCCGGCTGGCCACGCAGATTGCCGACCGGCGCCGTTTGCAACGCCGCTGGCAACGCACGCAGGAAAACGGCGCCGTGGCCTGCTCGCCGGCCCTCACCACTGCTCTCGAACGCAGCGTGAAGGCCGTGCAGGGCAGGTCGCTCTCGCTCGTCAGCGGCGCCGGCCATGACGGCGTCGTGATGTCATCGCTCACGCCGGTCGCGATGCTCTTTGTGCGCTGTCGCGACGGGCTCAGCCACCACCCGGACGAATATGCCGCGCCCAAGGATCTGGCGGTGGCGCTGGCGGTGATGACCGATTTCCTGGAACGGCTCGCGAAGGATCATCGCAGATGAAGCGGCGCGGCAGAAACATCATTGAGGCCGCCGAGCCCGAGGTGCTCGACCTCGTGGTCCGGGGCGGGCGGGTCGTGACGCCGGACGGCGTGTTCGATGCCGAGCTTGGCATCCTGCACGGCAAGATCGTGCGGCTGGAGCCGGAAGTCGCCGACCCGACGCACGCCGAGCTCGACGCGGCCGGCCGTTATGTCTTCCCGGGCATCGTCGACGCCCACGTGCATTTCAACGAGCCCGGCCGGACGGAGTGGGAGGGGCTCGCTCACGGTTCGCTCGCGCTCGCGGCGGGCGGCGGCACCTGCTTCTTCGACATGCCGCTCAATTCCGAGCCGCCGGTGCTCGACGCTGCGACATTGCGGGCCAAGCGGGAGCTCGCCGAGCAGCAGTCGTGCGTGGATTTCGCCCTCTGGGGTGGCTTGGTGCCGGGCAACCTCGACAAGCTGGCCGGCCTGCGCGACGCGGGCGCCATCGGCCTGAAGGCGTTCATGTCCAACAGCGGCATCGACAGCTTTCCGCGCGTGGACGCCAAATCGCTCCACGAAGGCATGCGCCGCGCGGCGAAGCTCGGGCTGCTCGTCGCCGTGCACGCCGAGGACGATGCGCTCGCGGCGAAGTTCGCCGCGGAGCAGAAGGCGAAGGGCAAGAAGGACGCCAAGGCCTGGCTCGCCTCGCGTCCCGTCGAGGTGGAGCTCGCCGCGATCCGTCAGGCCATCGAGTTTGCCGGCGAGACCGGTTGTGCGTTGCACATCGTGCACGTCAGCAGTCCCGAGGGGGTAGCGCTCATCACCGAGGCGCGGAGCATGCGCGTGGACGTCACGGCCGAGACCTGCTCGCATTACCTGCTGCTCAACGACAAGGATGTCGCCAAGCTCGGCGCCCCCGCCAAGTGCGCCCCGCCGATCCGCGACGAGAAGCGCCGTTTGGCGCTGTGGCAGGAATTGCGCGCGGGTAACATCCACACCGTCGGCTCCGACCACTCGCCGTCGCCGCCGGACCTGAAGACATCAAAGGACTTCTTCGAGATCTGGGGCGGCATCGCCGGCGTGCAGCATGGCTTCCAGCTGCTGATGAACGAGTGCGTCGCGACGGCCGACAAGGACCTGCCCCGGCTGGCGGCGGTGCTGGCGCGGAATGTCGCCCGCCGTTTCCGGCTCGATGACCGCAAGGGCCTGCTGGCCGTGGGGCGCGACGCCGACTTCACGCTGGTCGAGTTCGGCGCCAAGCGGACCATCAAGGCGGACGAATTGTGGACGCGGCACCGGATCAGCCCCTATGTCGGCCGGGCCAGCAAGGTGCGTGTGACCCATACTTATGTCCGCGGCTGCCCGGTATGGGCCGACGGCGGGGTTGCATCCGGCTCCCCGAAAGGTCAGTTTCTGCGCCCAACCCACACCTGACCATGTCCGACCTCTTTGGCCATACCCGCGCCCGCATTGCCGCCCGTCACGCGCTCATCACGCCGGGCAACCACGTCAACAGCTCGGTGCCGGGTATCACGGGCGCCACGACGGTCGTCCTGATCAACGAGGCCCTGGGCGCGAAGTTCGCGCAGCTGCTGGTGACGTTCACCGCCGACGGCCGTGCCGCGCAGCCGGCGAGCGGCACGCAGACCTTCGGTTATGTCATGCACGGCGGCGGCGCGCTGACGGTCGGCAAGGACAAGGCGAAGGTCCACCCGGGCAGTTTTTTCTACGTGCCCGCCGGCCAGCCCTGGAGCCTGACCGCGCCCAAGGCCGGCACGCAGCTCACCCTTTTCCAGAAGAAATACGTCGCGCTGCCCGGCGTGGCGCTGCCCAAGGCCATCATCGGCGACATCGCCAAGGTGAAGGGCACGCCCTTCCTCGGCGACCCGGCGGCCAACCTGCAGGTGCTGCTGCCCGACGAGCCGGCCTTCGACATGGCCGTGAACCAGTTTGCCTACCAGCCCGGCGGGCACCTGCCGTTCGTTGAGGTGCACGTCATGGAACACGGGCTCATCATGACGGGCGGCGCCGGCGTCTACCGGCTCGAGGACAGCTGGTATCCGGTGCAGGCGGGCGACGCCATCTGGATGGCGCCGTATTGCGCGCAGTGGTTTGTCGCGATGGGCAAGGTCCCTGCCTCCTATCTCTATTACAAGGATGTCAACCGTCCGGCCATCTGACCCGGCGGCTCCGGCCAGTCTCGACCTCATCGTCAACGGTCGCGCCGTCTCCACCGCCGGCGTGGTGCCCACGACCACGTTGCTCGCGTGGCTGCGCGCCAACGGCCTGACCGGCTCGAAGGAAGGCTGCGCCGAGGGTGACTGCGGCGCGTGCTCGGTCGCGCTCGTCGACCGCGACTCGCAGGGCAAGCCCACCTACCGGGCCTTCAACAGCTGCATCGCGCTGGTGCCGATGTTCGCCGGCCGCGAGATCGTGACGGTCGAGGGCCTGGCGAAATGCGGCGCGGACCAGCAGCTGCTGCACCCGGTGCAGGCGGCCATGGTCGAGCAATACGGCTCGCAGTGCGGCTACTGCACGCCCGGCTTCGTGGTCTCGCTGTTCGAGGCCTATTATCGCGACGGCTGCAAGGAGCCGTGGCAGGTCAGCGACCAGCTCTGCGGCAACCTCTGCCGGTGCACCGGCTACCGGCCGATCCGGGATGCGGCGACGGCGGCACTGGCGCAGCGTCCGCCGGCGGCCGACGACCACTTTGCCGGCCGGTTGCAGGTGCCGGTGCATCCGCCCGTCGCACTCAACTACGGCGTCGGCGAACAGAAATTCTTCCGTCCCACCTCGCTGCCCGGGCTGTTCACGCTCCTCGACACCCATCCGACGGCCCAGCTGGTCGCCGGCGCGACGGAGATCGGCGTCGAGCTGAACAAGAAGTTCAAGGCCTTCCCGCTGCTCATCTCGACCGAGGGCGTGCCCGAGCTGACGCGCATCACCGCGACCGCCGAGGCCTGGCGCATCGGCGCGGGTGCCACGCTGACGAACATCGAGGAGGCGATCGGCGGCGAGTATCCCTCGGTCGCCAAGATGCTCCGCGTCTTTGCCGCCCGCCAGATCCGCAACCGCGCCACGCTGGGCGGCAACCTCGTGACCGCCTCGCCCATCGGCGACAGCGCCCCGGTGCTGCTGACACTCGACGCGAGCGTCGTGCTCGCCACCGCCAAGGGCGAGCGCACGGTGCCGCTCAGTGAGTTCTTCACCGCCTACCGCAAGACGGTCCTCAAGCCCGGCGAGATCATGCGCGAGATCGTGCTGCCGCGCGGCGGGCCCACCCGCGGCCTGACCCGGCGCGTGGACTTCCTGAAGGTCTCCAAGCGGCGCGAGCTCGACATCAGCATCGTGGCGGCGGCGTTCTGCGTGGATCTCAGCGAGGACGGCACCGTCCGCAAGGCGCGCCTCGCCTATGGCGGCGTGGCCGCGATGCCCATGCGCGCCCTCAAGGCCGAGGCGGCGCTGGTGGGCAAGAAACTCACCGAACCGGCCGTCGGGCCCATCCTCCGCGACACCTTCCAGCCGATCGACGACGCGCGCGGCGGGGCGGAATACCGGCGCGGGCTGGTCGTCAGCCTTTGGGAGAAATTTGTCTCGGGCGAGCAGAGCCAGGCGCAGGATGCCGATCTGGGTTATGCCGGCGACAGCCGTTGGCCGATCGCTGATGCCTCGCGCAACCTCGGCCACGAGAGCGCCGTGGGGCATGTGACCGGCCGCGCGCTGTATGTCGACGACACGGCGCAGCGCCGGAAGATGCTTGATTGCTGGCCGGTCTGCGCGCCGCACGCCCACGCGAAAATCCTGCGCCGCGACGCCACCAAGGCCCGGCAAGCACTCGGCATCCATGCCGTGCTGCTGGCCGAGGACATTCCCGGCGAGAACAACACCGGCCCGGTGCGGCATGACGAGCCGCTGCTCGCGAAGGATGAGGTCCTTTTTCACGGCCAGATGGTCGCGTGGGTGGTCGGCGAGTCGCTGGCGGCCTGTCGGGCCGCCGCCGCGCTGGTCGAGGTGGACTATGAGCCGCTGCCCGCGGTCATCGGCCTGCCGGCGGCTATCGCGGCCGGCAGCTACCACACCGAGCCGCACGCGCTGAAGCGCGGTGATGCGGCCACGGCGCTGGCGACGGCCCCGGCGCGGCTGGAAGGCGAGTTCGAGTTTGGCGGGCAGGAGCATTTTTATCTCGAGACGCACGCGGCCTGGGCCGAGGCGGGGGAGGACGGCACGGTGCTGGTGAACTCCTCGACCCAGCACCCGTCGGAGATCCAGGCCATCGTGGCCGAGGTGCTGCACCTCGCGCGGCACAAGGTGGTCGTGCAGGCCCCGCGCATGGGCGGCGGCTTCGGCGGCAAGGAGACCCAGGGCAACGGATTCGCCGCGCTGGTGGCGCTGGCCGCGGTGAAGACCGGCCGGCCGGTGCGCGTGCAGCTCGACCGCGACCTCGACCTGAAGCTGACAGGCAAGCGACACCCGTTTCACGCGAAGTTTTCCATCGGCCATGACTCCGCCGGCCGGTTGCTCGCCGCGCAGGTCGAGCTGGTGTCGGACGGCGGCTGGTCGCTCGATCTGTCCACGGCGATCAACGACCGTGCGCTCTTCCACCTCGACAACGCCTACTACATCCCGGCGGTGAATTTCAGCGGGCGTGTGGCGAAGACCAACGTGACGTCGCACACCGCGTTCCGCGGCTTCGGCGGGCCGCAGGGCATGCTGGTGATCGAGGAGATCATGGACCGCGTCGCCCGGCAGGTCGGCCTGCCGCCGGAGGTGGTGCGTGAGCGCAATCTCTACCACGGCACCGGCGAGACCAACCGCACCCACTATAACGAGGACATCGGCGACAATCGCATCCAGGACATCTGGCAGCAGGTGCTGGCCAAGGCGGAGTTTGCGCAACGCCGGGCCGAGGTCGACCAGTGGAACCGGGCCAATCCGCACATGAAGCGCGGGCTGGCGGTGACGCCGGTGAAATTTGGCATCAGTTTCACGCTGTCGCACTACAACCAGGCCGGCGCGCTCGTGCACATCTACCAGGACGGCTCGGTGCAGGTGAACCACGGCGGCACGGAGATGGGGCAGGGCCTGCACACGAAGATCCTCGGTGTGGCCATGCGCGAGTTCGGGCTGCCGGCCACCAGCATCCGCCTGATGACGACCAGCACCGACAAGGTGCCGAACACGTCGGCCACGGCGGCCTCGAGCGGGGCCGACCTGAACGGCGCCGCAGTGGCGGCGGCCTGTGTCACGCTGCGCGAGCGGCTGCTGCCGGTGGCGGCGGCCATGCTGGGCGTTGCGCCGGAGCAGGTGGAGTTTGGGAACGGCGAGGTCACCGGTGCGGGCAGAAGCGTTCCTTTCGCCCAGGTCTGCGCCAAGGCCTACACGGAGCGGATCAGCCTTTCGGCGACCGGATTCTACAAGACGCCCGGCGTGAAGTGGGACTGGGCCAAGGCCGAGGGCCGGCCGTTCCATTACTTCGCCTGTGGCGCGGCGGTGGCCGAGGTTGAGGTGGACGGCTTTTCCGGCATGCACCGCGTGCGGCGGGTGGACATCGTCCATGACGTCGGCGACTCGCTCAACCCTGGCGTGGACCGCGGGCAGATCGAGGGCGGATTCGTCCAAGGCATGGGCTGGCTGACCCGCGAGGAATTGAAATGGGACGCGAAGGGCCGGTTGCTCACGCACAGCGCCAGCACCTACCAGATCCCGGCGTTCAGCGACGCGCCGGTCGAGTTCAACGTCACGCTCCTGCCGAAGGCGGCGCAGCCCAACGTGGTCCACGGCAGCAAGGCCGTCGGCGAGCCGCCGCTGATGCTGGCCTTTTCGGTGCGCGAGGCGATCCGGGACGCCGTGGCGGCGTTCGGTCAACCCGGCGGCGACGTGCCGCTGGCCTCGCCCGCGACCGGCGAGGCGATTTTTGCGGCGATCCGGGCGCGGATAGGCACGACAACGTGAAGGCGCTGGACCGTTTCATCCAACGCTGGCGGATGCGCCAGGCGATGCGTTTTATCCCCGCCGCGGCGCGGGTGATCGATGTTGGCGCGCACGAGGGCGAGCTGTTTGCCGCGCTCGGCGACCGGTTGGACCGCGGGTTCGGCATCGAGCCGCTGAGAAAGGATACGCTCAGTGCCGCGAACTTCACCATCGCGCCGGGCTTTTTCCCGGCGGTGCGGCCGGCGGAGGGTGGCTGGGATGCGGTTACGATGCTGGCCGTGCTGGAGCATGTGCCGACGAAGGAGCAGCCGGCGCTCGCGGCGGCCTGCCACGCGCTGCTCAAGCCCGGCGGGCGGGTCATCATCACGGTGCCGGCGAAGGCGGTGGATCACATTCTTGCCGTGCTACGTTTCCTCCGGTTGATCGACGGCATGTCCCTGGAAGAGCACTACGGATTCGAGCCGGCGGACACCCCGCGAATCTTTGCCGCGCCGCAATTCCGCTTGTTGCACCGCTCGAGGTTCCAGGGCGGGCTCAACCACCTGTTCGTGTTCGAGCGGTCGGCCTGAGCCGGCGGGGCAGCCGGTCAGTCCTTCGCCGGGGTCGTCACGACGTCGATCACATCGTCCCGGCTGGAGTAAGCCGGCCGCGCCGTGGCCGGGCGGACGGGCCGCTGGAAGCTCGGCAGGGTGGCCGGCCGGCCAAACAGGCGGCGCACGACGAAGATCACGAAGCCCGCCGCCACCAGCAGCAGGCCGCCGACCAGGCCGGCGATCACGATCAGGCTGGCGACGATGAACTGGAAGAGGCGCATGAGGGAAAAACTCGGCAGAAGCCGGAAAGTTGCAAGGTCGCGGGCGTCGGAATCCCCAGGGTTGTTTCTAACCGCCCTTCAGCCGGTCGCGCTCGGTCAGGAGCTGGGCGGCGATGCTGAGGGCGATCTCGCGCGGGTCGTTGTTGCCGAAGGGCAGGCCGACGGGACAGTGGAAGTCCTTCGCCTGCGCGGCCGGGAGACCGGCGGCGATGAGTTCCTGCCGCAGCACCTTCGCCTTGGCGTCGCTGCCGATGACCCCGACGAAAGGAAACTTCCGCTCCGCCAGCGCGCGCTGCAGCACGGGCCGGTCGGAGGCATGGCCCTTGGTCAGGCAAAGGACGAAGGCGTGGTCGGGGATGGTCGGCACGAGGTCGGCAGGCTCGGCGGCCTCGACGTAGCGGACGTTGCGGGCGCGCGGCAGGCGGTCGAGCCACTCGCGGCGCGGGTCGACGACGGTCAGCTGGCAGTCGAGCGGCGCGAGCACGGGCACGAGGGCCTGCACGACGTGGCCGGCACCGAAGATCCAGACGGGCCACCTCGCGCCGGCCCCGCCGCCGGCGTGTGGTTCGAAATAAAGCTTCACCGAGCCGCCGCAGGTCATGCCCACGTCGGTCTTGAGCGCCCAGTTGACGAAGCGCGGCGCGCCGGTGGCGTCGGCGAGCATCTCCTGGGCGAGGGCAATGGCCTTGGCCTCGACCTTGCCGCCGCCGACGGTGCCGGTGTGGAGCCCCGCGGCCGTGACGAGCATCTTGGCACCGGTGTCCTGCGGCGTGCTGCCAAGCGACTCCGTGAGGATGACGAGCACGAACGCCGTGCCTTCGCGCTCAAGGGCGGTCAGTTGCTCGTAGAAGCCGGCGTCACTCATGCCGGCATGCTGGCGGGCCGGGCGGGTCGCGCAAGCCCGCGCTCCGGCGGGCTGGCGCGAGGGGAATCCCCCGGTCAGGCGACGGCCGTGATCGGGTCGATGACGGTGCGCACGGGCGTGATCTGGTGGGCCGGGATGCCGCTGAGCTCGGCGTGGCGGAGGATCGCCTCGGGGCCGGTGGCCAGATACGTGCAGTAGACCTTGTCCGCCGTGACCAGGCTTTGCACCCACTGCACGGTGGTGCCGAGCTGTTCGAGCGCGGCGCAGGATTTCTGCGAAACGGCCTTGAGCTGCTCGGGCGTCAGGTTGCCGGCGCCGGGGATGTTACGTTCGATGATGTATTTTTTCATGGTTTTTGGTTGGGTTGAGGGAAAGGGATCAGCGGGCGGAAGGCTGGACCGGCGCGGCGCCGAGACGCGGCACCAGCATCGGCGTGGCGCGTCGGTAGTCGGCATATTCGGGGTGGGAATCCTGGAGGTCGCGCTCCTCCAGCCGGATGGCCACGAGGATGTAGGCGGCGGTCATGATCGCGAAGAAGAGGTGCGCGGCGGTCATGGTCGGGGTGCACCAGAAGGCGAAGAACCAGCCGACGTAGAGCGGATGGCGCACCAGCTTGTAGGGGCCGGGCGTGGTGAACTTGAGCGGGGTGTAGGGCCGGCCGCGGAAATGCAGCCAGACCTGCCGCAGGCCGAAGAGGTCGAAATGATTGATGAGGAAGGTTGTCACCAGCACGAGCAGCCAGCCGAAGGCGAAGCCGCCGTGCAGCAGCGCGCGGCCGGCCGGGTTTTCCACGTGCCACACGACGCCGCCCATCGGGGCCCAGAGCGCGAACAGCGCGATCAGGGCGACGGACGAGGCCAGGGTGTAGGTGCTGCGCTCGGCGGCTTCCGGGATCATCCGCGTGAGCCAGCGCTTGAAGAACGGCCGGGCCATGACGCTGTGCTGGAGGGCAAAGAGGCCGAGCAGGCCGGCGTTGACCAGCAGAGCCGGCCCGACGGAACCGGTGGAGACCGAGTCGATGGACTTCGGGACGACGAGATTGCCGACAAAGCCGGCGGCGTAGCAGAAGGTCGCGAAGAAGATCGCGTAGGAAATCACGCCGTAGAGCAGGACGGCGGTGCGGTGGAGGGTGGAGGTTGGGTTCATGGCGGGATTGGGTGGAAAGGCGGGCGGGTTATTTGCGGGCGATGGTGCAAATGCCATCAGGCAGCCGCGCGTGGCGCAGGAGGGTGAGACCGGCGGACTCGTGGCTGCCGGCGCCGCCCGCCCCGGGATGCAGGTCGAAGAGCAGGGCGTCGTCCTGCAGCAGGGAGACGAGCGTGGGCAGCGGGACACCGGCCGGATGCGGCAGGCGAAGCGCGACCTGGAAGCTGCCGGTCAGCGCGGTCAGGTGACCCGAGTCGGGCTCGATCCACGCATTTTGCAGCCAGGCGCCGCGGATCGCGGCCTGAGCCGCCGCGCGATCCGCGACGGCGGTTTCAAGCCCGAAGAACCGGCTGCGCGGAAACTGACGGGCCAGCGCGACCAAGGTCCGGCCCCGGCCGCAGTTCGCGACGAGCAGGTTGGCACCCAGGTCGAGCCGGGCGATGGTGCCGGGCATCTGGAGGAAGACCAGGCCGAGCAGCTGTTCGGCATCGGGGACGGGAGGGACGGGTTCGGTAAGGACACACATGGTGGGAGATGAGACTGGGCCCATCCTAGCAAATCCCACCCCGGCGCCCGAAACCGCAGGAATACCGTATCGGGCGGCGGCGATTACCGTATCGCGCTCAGTCAGCCAGCCGGGCGGCCGCCTCGGTGCGGGTGCGGCAGTCGAGCCGCGCCAGCAGATGGGCCACATGCATGTCCACCGTGCGGACGCTGAGTCCCAGCGCGGCGGCGATCTCCTTGTTGGTGCGCCCGGCGCGCAGGTGGACGGCAACTTCCCGCTGGCGCGGCGACAGGGTGGCCGAGGGGCTTGTCTTGGTCCGACGCGGGTTTCCGGCCGCCAAGGCGTGACTGGCGAGGGCCGCGAGCGGCCGGCAACCGAGCCGGACCGCCCGCGCGCGGGCTTCCCGCAGGACCACCCGGGCATCGTCCGGCTGGCCGACGGCCAGCAGGGCGGCGGCCAGCCGGAGGCGGGTGCGGATGAGCTCGATGCAGCAGTTGTGTGCGGCAAAAGCCTGCAGGGCGGCGCGCAGGGCCGGGATCGCCGCCGCCGGCTTGCCGTCGAGCAGCTTGAGCTCGGCCGTGGCGCAATGGGCACTGGCGATGGCCTCCGGGCTCCCGGTGAGCGCGGCGATGCGTTGCAACGGCAGGGCGAACTCGGCGGCCTGGGTGCGGTCGCCGCGCTGGGCGAAAAAAGCGACCGCGGCACAGAAGCCGGGCAGCACATCGTGCCGGTCCTCGGTCGTCAGCCAGTATTCCATGAGGCGGCGGTAGCACGCGGCGGCATCGTCGGGCCGCTGGCTGATCTCGTGGGCGGCGGCGAGCGCGGCCCAGGCATACAGCTCGACCGCCCCGAGGCCGGAGCTGCGGCCGAGGAGCAGGCCCTGCTCGACCAGGCCGACGCCCGGCCGCAGTTCGCCGCGCATGATGCGGATGAGGCCGTGGACCATGATGCCGGCGGCCCGCGAGCTTTCCGGCACCCCCGGCTTGCGGGAGACGAGGCGGGCGGTTTTCAGGGCCTCGTTCCAGCGGCCGCTGCGAAAAAGTGAATACGACAGGCAGCCGCGGCAGAGGTCGGCGATCATCGGCTGGTCGTGGCGCGCGCAATAGCCGATGGCCTTGCGGAAGGCGGTCTGGTCGTCATAGCACGACGCGTAGTCGTCCACGTTACCCATCAGGCGGTAGGCGTTGGCGGCCTGGGCGGTCAGGCGGTGGGCGAGCGCAACGTCGAGGGCGCCCTCCAGCGTGGCGCGGCCGGCGGCCGTCTCGCCGAGCATGCCCAGGGTCAGGCCGAGGGCGGCCATGGCCTGGGACTCGAGATCCGGCCGGCGGTGCTGCCGGGCGAGGGCAATCGCCTCGTCCGCCAGTTCGCGGGCGGCGCTGAAGCGCAGGGCCCAGACGAGGGTTGTGGCGGCGGCCAGCAGTTCGCCGGCGGCATCGCCGCCCAGGCCGGCCGGCAGAAAGTGGCGCGCGGCCTCGCGGCGGGCCTCGGCGCTTGCGACGTGCCGGCTGTCCCGCGCCAGCAGGTCGGCGAGGACGCGGCCCGCATGGCCTTGGAAAAGGGACCGGCCCGCCCAGTCGGGGCGATTGCGCCATGTCCGCAGCAGCTCGATGGCGTCGGGAGACTGGCGGTGCAGCGCGGCGCAGGCGCCGAATTCATGCACGGCGACGACCAGCTCGTCCTCGGGGATTCCGTCCGGCAGCAGGCGGATCGCCTCGGCGAAAGCCCTGCCCGCCTCCGCCGGTTGGTGGTGCCGGCAGCAGAGCCGGGCGGTGGCGAGCCAGAGCCGGCCGGCGGTGTCGGGCTGGCCGCCCGACTCGTAGTGGGCCGCGGCCCGGGCGCCGTGCTGCGGATTGCGCCCGAGCTGTCGGGCGAGCGCGAGATGCGCCTCGCGCCGCATCGACCACGGGGCGAGTGCGATCACTGCCGGGGCGGCCGGGACGAGCTGCCACTGGCCGGGCGTGGTCTCCTCGATCCAGCCGTCGGCCACGAGCTGATCAACGTCGGCGGGGTTGGCGGCGAGCGCGGCGAGCGTGGCGTCCGGAAAGGCGCCGTCATGCAGCGCGAGCGCCGTCAGCAGGGCCTGACGGCCGGCCGTGAGATTCGGCCAGTGTCGGGGTTCGCACAAATGGGGCATGGGCGCTAGGGCGCATCTCCCCGGTGCGCGGGCAAGCCTCCGGCGGGTGGCCGGTCGGCTAGGCCGGATACAAACCTCAGCCCTTGAAGGACGTGCGGCGCCACTCCTGCCAGCGCTCGCGGCCGGCGAACATCGGCACCGAGTCGCTCACGGGCGAATCCTTCACGAGCAGGAAATACCGGGCGAAGAGCTCGTCGGCCGTGCCCCAGGCGAAGCCGTAGGGCGGGCCCTCGGAGATCACCGGCTTCTGGTAGTAGAAGTAGCCGATCAGCGAGCCCTGGTATTTCAACAGGCTCGCCATGCGGGCGCGGTAGACCTCGCGCCGGTCCGGCAGCAGCGCGCAGAGGAAGGCGCGCTCGTAGATGTAGTCGAACGAGGCCGGCGCAAAATCGTGGCTGAAGAAATCCCCGAGGATGATGCGGCTGGCCAGCGCGGTGCCGTTGAGGCGGCGGGCGCGCTCGACGGCGCCGGGGGCGAAGTCGATCGCCGTGACATCGTAGCCGGCCTGCATGAACGCCTTGATCTCATGGCCGAGGCCGCAGCCGGGGATGAGCACCTTGCCGCGCGCCTGCGGGTTCGAGCCGGTGTCCTTGCGCTTGAGAAATTCCTTCAGGTCGCCCGGCACGCCGTCGCAATCCCAGGGCGTGTTCGCGCTGAGGTAGCGCGAGCTCCAGAATTCGGGGTGGCTGGGAGGAATGTCGTCCAACATGGGGAAAGTGGCGGAGGGACAGACGGCCGGTTTGGGCGGGGTTAGTCAAGTCCGACCACCGTGACCCCGCGCAGTTCAAAGGGGGTCCCTTCGAATTGGAATCCGATTTTACCCTCCTGCAGGGAGGCGCCGGTGACCAGGTTCTGGCGCACGCCGTTGATCACGACCTCGATGGTTTCGCCGCGGCAGGTGATGTCGTAGGTGTTCCACTCGCCCGCGGGCTTCTCGCTGTCCGGTGCGGCGTGCGCCTTGATCGCGGGGGCGGCGCCGGGCGCGCTGGTGAGCGGCTCGGCAAAGGTGGCGCCGGCCATGGGCAGGACGTCGCCGGCGGCGCCGTGCTTCGTCTGCACCTGGAAACAAAGCGGCCAGGCCCGGTCCTTGGGGCCGGAGCTGATGTGGACGAGCACGCCCCCGTTGCCGGGTTTGCCCGGCCAGCGCCACTCGGCGTGCAGGCGGTAATTCTTGTGGCTGACCGTGGTCGCGATGAAGCCCACCGGCTGGCCCGTCGCGGCGATTACGCCGTCAGCCCGCCCGGTGCAGAGCGTGGCGATGTCCGCGGAGGGGCTGCCGGTGAATTCCCAGCCGGCGAGCGACCCGCCGGGAAAAAGGTCACGGCTTTCCGCGGCCGAGGCCAGCGCGCCCGACAGGGCGCACGCGGCTAGAACGGACATGAGGCAACGCATGCCCGAGCCCTAGCAGGTGGCGGGTGATTTGCAAGGGGCGGACTCCCGGCTTGAGCCGGATTGAGGTGAAGGGCATGGTCCGCGGGATGAAACCCCTCACCGTTGCCCGGCTCGTGCTGTGGTTGCTGGCGTTCGGCGGCCGGGTCCTCGCGACCGAGGCCCGGGACGAGGTCCTGCTGTTCAGCTACTTCATGGGCAACGGCGAGGACGGCCTGCACCTGGCCACGAGCGAGGATGGCCTGAAGTGGACGGCGCTCCGCGCCGGGGCGTCGTTCCTGCAACCGGTCGCGGGCGAAAACAAGTTGATGCGCGATCCCTGCCTGCTGCTCGGGCCCGACGGCGTGTTCCGTATGGTCTGGACGACCTCATGGACCGGCGGGACCATCGGCTACTCCAGTTCGACCGACCTCGTGCATTGGACGAAGCAGAAGACCCTGGCCGTGATGGGACACGAGCCGACGACCGCCAACTGCTGGGCGCCGGAGATCATCTGGGACGCGGCGCAGGGGCACTACCTGATTTTCTGGTCCTCCACCGTGCCGGGCAGGTTTCCCGTGCCGGACGAGACCGAGCGCAAGGACAAGAACCGCCCGCCGCGCAACCACCGCCTGTATTCGACCACGACGAAGGATTTCGAAACCTTCACGCCGACGAAGGTCCATTATGAGCCCGGCCTCAATGTCATCGACGAGACCATGGTGCCGCACGGCAAGGAATGGGTGATGTTCGTCAAGAATGAGACGGAGATCCCGGCGCCCGCGAAAAACATCTACCTTGTGCGCGGCCCGTCACCCGACGGGCCGTGGACGGCGCCAAGCGCACCGGTCACGCCGCCGGGCCTGTGGGTCGAGGGCGGCACCGCGGTGAAGATCGGCGACTGGTGGCACCTCTACTACGACATCTACCGCGACAAGAAATACGGCGTGCGGCGCACGAAGGATTTCATGACGTGGGAGGACCTGAGCGCGGAGCTGGTGATGCCGAAGGGCATCCGCCACGGCACCGTGCTGCGGGTGCCGCGCGCGGTGGTTAATTTGATCAAGTGAGGCTCCGTTGATGGAGGAGGACACCCCGCCTCCAGAAAACTCAGAGTTCCAGGTTTGCGGCCAGCTCGGCTCGCAACAGCTCGATCAGCTCCGGGTCCATGAAGTGGAAATTGTCGGGGATGCGCAGCGTGATCAGGCGCTTGCCGGTGATCTCCTCGGGGAATCGCTCCCGCAACCGGTCGGCGTGTTTCTTCTCCATGCAGAAGATCATGTCCGCCCAACCGAGGTGGCCGGCGGTGATCTTGATGCGCGCGCCATTCCCGGTGCCGGCGCTGCGGGCCTCGTAGCGTGGATGATCCTTGAACAGCGACTCCGCCGTGGGCGACCGCCACTGGTTGGCCGAGCAGACGAAGAGGAGCTTGGTTTTCAGCGGACGGGTCAGATCAGCCCGAGCTTCATCTTTCCTTCCTCGGAGATCATGCTCTGGTTCCAGGCCGGTTCCCAGGTGATGCGCACGTCGGCGTTGGCGACGCCGGGGACGAGGAGAATCTTGCCCTTGGCGTCCTCGGCGATGGCCGGGCCCATGCCGCAGCCGGGCGCCGTGAGCGTCATGGCGACGTCGACCTTGAAGCCGCCGTCGTCCTGCTTGCTGACGTCCATCGAGTAGACGAGACCGAGGTCGACGATGTTCACGGGGATCTCGGGGTCGTAGACCTTGCGGAGCTGTTCCCAGATGGCCTCGGGGTCGGGGGCGCCGTCGGCCAGGGTGGCGGCGGTGACGGTCTGCACGGTGACGGTCTCGCCGATGGCGTCGGCGTCCTTGCCGTCGAGGCGGAAGAGGCCGGTGCTGGTCTGCACGGTGTAGCTGCCGCCGAGCACCTGGTGGATGAAGACGGTGTCGCCGGCGAACAGGGTCTGCTTGTCGCCGCTCGGGATCTGGGTGACGGTGACCTCGCGGGTCAGGGTGCGGTCGCGCTTGTCGGTGGTGCTCATGGGAGGATGGCTATCAGCATTCAGCGGTCAGCTTTCAGCCCGGGCAACCGGCATTTTGCCGATTGCTGAACGCTGATCGCTGACAGCTTGGTTCACGTCTTGAATTTCTCGCGGATGATCTCGGTGAGGATGTCGTGCAGTTCCTGGTGCTCGATCTTGCCGAGGACCTCCTCGAAGAAGCCGAACACGAGGAGCTCCTGGGCCTGCGCGGCGCGGATGCCGCGCGACTCGAGGTAGAACTCCTGCTCGCGGTTGATGCGGGCCGAGGTGGCGCCGTGCGTGCAGCGGACGTCGTTGGCCTGGATCTCGAGGCCGGGAAGCGAGTTGGCCTCGGCCTCGTCGGAGAGCATCAGGTTGCGGTTGCTCTGGTAGGCGTCGGTCTTCTGTGCGTCCGGATCGACGACAATCAGGCCGGAGAAGATGGTCTTGGCCTGGTCGAGGAGCGCGTTCTTGTAGAGGAGGTTCGAGCTGGTGTGCGGCGCCTGGTGGATCTGGAGCGTGCGCTGGTCGAACTCCTGCGTGCCGTGGGCGACGGTGAGCGCGAGCATCTCGGAGTGGGCGCCCGGGGCGGCCAGCTGGGAGAAGGACTCGTGCCGCGCCTGGCGGGCGCCGGCGTGCAGGTTGAGCGAGAGGACCTTGGCGTCGCGGCGGGCGACGGTGGCGTTGAACTGGAACGAGAGCGTCTCCCGGCTCCAGTCCTGCATGGCGACGTAGGTGAGCTGGGCGCCGTGGCCGGCGTAGAGGTCGTTGCCGCCGCAGGCGAAGTGGGCCTCGGTCGTCTTGCCCGAGCGGAAGAAGTCGGCGACGGTGACCTTGGCGTTCTCCTCGGCGATGACGAGGGTGTGCGGGAAGACCGCGGTGCCGGCGCCGGAGGCGTAGTGGAAGACGCCGACCGGGAGGCTGGCCGTGACGCCCTTCGGCACGTAGATGAACGCGCCGTCCTCGAGGAAGGCCTCGTGGAGGGCGGCGAACTTGTCGGAGCCGAGCTTGGAGGGCTGGGTGAGCAGGTGGGCCTTCACCAGGTCGCCGTGCTTGAGCAGCGCGTTCTGCAGGGTGTCGAAGATGATGCCCGAGCCGGCGGTGCCGGCGTCAAGCGGCTGCGAGGCCACGAGCCGGTTGTTGGCGAACACGAGGTGGCCGGCACCGGCGACGCCGAGCTCGCGGTGGGCCATCTGGTCGAAGCGGACGGCGGCGGGCGCGGCGTTGAAGCCGTCGAGCGTCAGCGTGGCCAGGTTGGAGAAGCGCCAGCCCTCGTTGGTGCGCCTGGGCATCGGTGCGGCGGCGAAGCGCGCGTAGGCGGCGCGCTTGCGGTCGAGCCACCAGGCGGGCAGGTGCTTCACGCGCTCGAGGTGGGCGGCGAAGGCTTCGGCGGTGAAGGAGCCGGCGAGGGAAGTGGGAGCGGAGACGGACATGGCAGAATTGCGGATTTCGGATTGTGGATTGCGGATTGGCTGCGGCGGGGAATCCCCAATCCGCAATCGGCAATCCGCAATGTGGGCGTCAGCCCACCGAGCCCTCCATCTCGAGGTCGATGAGGCGCTTGAGCTCGACGGAGTATTCCATCGGGAACTCGCGGGCGAGGTCGTTGATGAAGCCGTTGACGGCGAGGCTCATGGCCTGCGCCTCGGTCAGGCCGCGGGACTGCATGTAGAAGATCATGTCCTCGGAAACCTTCGACACGCTGGCCTCGTGCTGCGTGGCGTTCTTGTCGCCGCGGACGGAGATGGCGGGATAGGTGTCGGTGCGGCTGTTGGTGTTGATCAGCAGCGCGTCGCACTCGGTGTTGTTCTTGCAGCCCTTGAGGTGCTTCGGGATGTGGACGACGCCGCGGTAGGTGGAGCGGCCCTGGCCGACGCTGATGGACTTGGCGATGATGTTGGACGTCGTGTTGTTGGCGGCGTGGATCATCTTGGCGCCGGTGTCCTGGTGCTGGCCGTCGTTGGCCAGCGCGATGGAGAGGACCTCGCCGCGGGCGCGCTCGCCCTTCAGGACGACGCCCGGGTATTTCATGGTGAGACGGCTGCCGATGTTGCAGTCGATCCACTTGATCTCGGCGTCCTCGTGCGCGATGCCGCGCTTGGTGACGAGGTTGAAGACGTTGTTCGCCCAGTTCTGGACGGTGATATACTGGATCTTCGCGCCCTTGAGCGCGACGAGCTCGACCACGGCGCTGTGGAGCGTGGAGGTGGAGAACTTCGGGGCGGTGCAGCCCTCCATGTAGACGACCTCGGAGCCCTCGTCGGCGATGATGAGGGTGCGCTCGAATTGGCCGAAGTTCTCCGCGTTGATGCGGAAGTAGGCCGGGAGGGGCTGGGCGACCTTCACGCCCGGCGGGACGTAGATGAAGGAGCCGCCGGAGAAGACGGCGCTGTTGAGGGCGCTGAACTTGTTGTCGCCGGTCGGGATGACCTTGCCGAAGAACTTGCGGAAGATCTCCGGGTGCTCGCGGAGGCCTTCGGTGGAGTTGACGAAGATGACGCCCTGCTTGGCGACGATGTCCTTGATGTTCGAGTAGGCGGCCTCGGAGTCGAACTGGGCTTCGACGCCGGCGAGGAACTTGCGCTCCTGCTCGGGAATGCCGAGGCGCTCGAAGGTCTTCTTGATGTCGTCCGGCACCTCGTCCCACGTGCGCTTGGGCTTCTGGCCCTGGGCGAGGTAATAGCGGATCTTGTCGAAGTTGATGTTTTCGAGGTCCTTGGTCGCCCAGTGGGTCGGCATGGGTTTCTCGAGGAAGGTCTTGAGGGCCTTCAGGCGGAAATCGAGCAGCCAGTCGGCCTCCTTTTTGACGGAGGAGATGTAGCGGACGACTTTTTCGCTGAGGCCGGTGCCGGCGTCGAATTCGTAGTTAACGTCGTACTTGAAGTCACCGACGGACTGGTCGATGCCCGCGACGGGGTTCTCGACGGCGGCGCCGGCATCGAGGGTTTCGGGAGGGTTGGACATGGCCGGGCGGGGTTAGGCATTGACCAGTTCGTTCTTCACCCAGTCGTAGCCCTTGGCCTCGAGTTCGAGGGCCAGGTGCTTGTCGCCGCTCTTCACGATGCGGCCGTCGTACATGACGTGGACGAAGTCGGGGACGATGTAGTTCAGCAGGCGCTGGTAGTGCGTGATGAGGAGCACGCCCGGCGGCTTGGCGCCGGCGCGGATGGCGTTGACGCCCTCGGCGACGATGCGGAGCGCGTCGATGTCGAG
>DASWWD010000007.1:0-119392 GCA_036401015.1 Lacunisphaera sp. | reverse complement strand
CGTCCGGACTGGTGCATCAGCCGCCAGCGCTCCTGGGGCGTGCCGATCATCGCCTTCTACGGCCCCGACAAACGGGCCTGGCTCGACGCCGGGGTCGTCCGCGCCGTCGCCGACAAGATCGCCACCCGCGGCACCAACTTCTGGTACGACGCCAAACCGGCCGCCATCCTGGAAGGCGTGACGCTCCCGGCCCACTGGCCCGCCGCCCACGCGCTCACCTGCGGCCGCGACACCCTCGACGTCTGGATCGACTCCGGCTCCACCCAGGCCGCCGTGCTCAAGCGCGGCCAGGGCGGCACGCACTGGCCCGCCGACCTCTACCTCGAGGGCAGCGACCAGCACCGCGGCTGGTTCCAGTCCTCGCTCTGGAACAGCGTCATCGCCTCCGGCGCCGCCCCCTACCGGGCCGTCCTCACCCACGGCTTCATCGTCGACAAGAACCGCCAGAAAATCTCCAAGAGCTCGACCTACCAGAAGCCCCAGACCGCCGACGCCTACATCGCCCAGTACGGCGCCGACGTCATCCGCCTCTGGATCGCCTCGCAGGACTTCCGCGACGACATCCCCGTCGACGACGAGATCCTCAAGAATGTCGGCGAGGCCTACCGCCTTTTCCGCAACACCTTCCGCTTCCAGCTCTCGAACCTCTTCGACTTCGACGCCCGGCAGCACGCCGTCCCGCACGCGCAGCTCGACGCCCTCGACCGCTGGGCCCTGCACCAGACTGCGGCGCTGATCAACGAGTGCACGAAGGCCTACGACGCCTACGAGTTCCACCGCGTGTACCAGCTCTGCAACCAGTTCTGCTCGGTCACGCTGTCGGCCACATATCACGACGTCCTGAAGGACCGCCTCTACACGCTCGGCGCCGCCCACCCGCTCCGCCGCTCGTCGCAGACCGCCATCGCCGCCATCTTCGACGCCTTGGTGAAGATCCTGGCCCCCTTCATCACCTTCACGGCCGACGAGGCCTGGAGCTATGCGAAGACCGGCCAGGAATACTCGAACGAGTCCATCCACCTGCAGGACTGGCCCGTCGCGCCGGCCAACTGGCGCAACGCAGAGATCGAGGCCGATTTCGCCACCCTCTTCCAGCTGCGCGCCAAGGTCACCGAGACCCTCGAACCCCTCCGCCAGGCCGGCACCATCGGCAAGTCGCTGGATGCCGTCGTCACCCTTGGCGGCGCGGACGAGGCCTCCTCTCGGGTGCTGGAAAAGCACCGCGGATTTCTACCCGAACTCTTTATCGTCTCGGAGGTCAGTCTCGCCACCGGCCACGGTGCGGCGCCGACCGCCCGCCACGCCAAGGAAGCCGGCCACACCCGCTGCCCGCGCTGCTGGCGCTGGGTGCCGAAAGTTGTTCACACGCCGCACGGAGAAGTTTGCCCTCGGTGCGAAGAAGCCCTTAACTCCTGACCCGATCCCCTTATGGCCACGAAGAAAAAGACCCACGCGAAGAAGCCCGCTCCCGCCAAGAAAGCCCCGGCCCCCAAGCCGGCCGCGAAGGCCGCGGCCAAACCCGTGGCCGCCAAGCCCGTTGCCCCCGCCGCGAAGCCCGCCGCGGCCGCCAAGGGCAAGGCCTCGTCCGTCGCCGACCTGAAGCGCCTGCTCCTCGAGCGCAAGGCCGCCCCCAAGGCCATCGCCTTCAGCCTCGATGAAGTCCGCGAGATCGCGAAGAAGAACGAGAAGCAGGTCGAGACCGCCGCCAAGAACGGCAAGAACGGCAAGCCCGGCACCCCGGCCAAGCACAACCCCCTCGCCGCCGACCTGGCCAAGCCCCACAAGCCGCACCACGTCAAGACCGCCTCGCTGGCCGACATCCTCGGCTTCAACCCGGCCAAGGGCAAGAAGGCCCCCGCCGCCATGGTCGACGAGTCCGAGGTCCCGGAGAAATTCCGTCGCTACTACCGCCTGCTGCTCGAGCTGCGCAACCACGTGCTCACCCAGCTCGGCGAACACACCGAGGAGACCCTGCTCAAGTCCGCCAAGGACGACTCCGGCGACCTCTCCGGCTACGGCCAGCACATGGCCGACGCGGGCACCGACACCTTTGACCGCGACTTCGCCCTCAGCCTCGTCTCCAACGAGCAGGAGGCCCTCGCCGAGATCGAGGCCGCCATCAAGCGCGTCCACGCCGGCACCTACGGCATCTGCGAGACGACCCAGAAGCCGATCGCCAAGGAGCGCCTGCTCGCCGTGCCCTTCACGCGCTACTCGACCGAGGCCAAGAAGGAGGTCGAGCGCCACTCCCACCGCTCCATCGAGCGCGGCGGCCTGTTCGGCGACGGCGCCGAGGAGGAAGGCGGCAAGATCTCCGACGGCGGCGACGACGAGTGACGCCAATTGCGGATTGGCGATCGCTGATTTCGGATTGAACACACACCCCGCCAATTCCGCGTCGGAACCGGGGAGCAACACGGCCAAGGGCCAATCCCCCATCCTCAATCCGCAATCCAAAACCAGCCGGATCCTCGCCTACCGGCGGCTCTGGGTGCTGGCCGTCATCGTCTTCGGCCTCGACCAGCTGACCAAGTCCTGGATCAACGCCCGCATGCCGCTGGGCACCTACGGCCCCGGCGCGAGCATCGAGATTTTCCGGGACTTCTTCTACCTGGTCCACGTCGGCAACACCGGAGCCGCCTGGAGCATGTTCGCCGGGGCCGGCGTCTGGCTCGCCCTGCTCGGGCTCTGCACGCTGACGGCCATCTTTTTCTGGCGCCGCCAGCTCGGGCTGCGCTCCCCCTCCGCCCAGGCCGCCTTCGGCCTGCTCTGCGGCGGCATCGTCGGCAACCTGGTGGACCGGCTCCTGCACGGGCATGTCATCGACTTCCTCGACTTCCACTTCGGCGATTACATCTACCCGACCTTCAATGTCGCCGACATCGGCATCTGCATCGGCGTCTTCTGGTATGTGCTGTGGTCGCTGAAACAGCCGGCTCCGCCGGCAACCTGAAGGCCGGACGCAAGGCCGCACGGCGCCCTTTGGGCCGCGGGTGGCAGGACCCGGCCGGATGACGAGAAATCCCTTTGCGTTTGGCCGGTCGGCATCTACTGCTTTGGCACCATGTCCGTCGCCGCCAAGCCCGCTCCCGCCACCCCCGACCAGCTGCCCGATGCCACGGGGCATTTCGGCCGTTACGGCGGGGTTTTTGTGCCGGAGACGCTGATGACAGCCCTCGCCGAGCTCACCGCGGCCTACGAACAGGCGCGATCGGACCCGGGCTTCCAGCAGGAACTGCGGCACCACCTCAAGGAGTTCGCCGGCCGGCCGACCGAGCTGTATTTCGCCGGGCGCCTGACCGAGCACTGCGGCGGGGCAAAGATCTATTTCAAGCGCGAGGACCTGCTCCACACCGGGGCGCACAAAATCAACAACGCCCTCGGCCAGGCCCTGCTGGCGAAACGCATGGGCAAGAAGCGCATTATCGCCGAGACCGGCGCCGGGCAGCACGGCGTCGCCACGGCCGCGGTCTGCGCCAAGTTCGGCCTCGAGTGCACCGTCTACATGGGCGCGGTCGACATGGAGCGCCAGGCCCTGAACGTCTTCCGCATGCGCCTGATGGGCGCCAAGGTCACCGCGGTCGAGGCCGGCCAGAAGACCCTCAAGGACGCCGTCAACGAGGCGATGCGCGACTGGGTGACCAATGTCCGCAGCACGCATTACATCCTCGGCTCGGCACTCGGCTCGCACCCCTATCCGATGATGGTCCGCGATTTTCACCGGGTCATCGGGCAGGAGCTCCGCGAACAGATCATGGCCCGCGAGGGCCGGCTGCCGGACGAGATGGTCGCGTGCGTCGGCGGCGGCAGCAACGCCATCGGCTGCTTCTACGAATTCCTGAACGACAAGGCCGTGAAGCTCATCGGGGTCGAGGCCGGCGGCCGCGGCATCAAGCGCGGCGAGCACGCTGCTCGGTTCGAGGGCGGCAAGCTCGGCGTGCTGCAGGGCAGCAAGACCTACATCCTCCAGAATCCCGACGGCCAGATCGAGCTGACGCACTCCGTGTCCGCCGGACTGGACTACGCCGCCATCGGGCCGGAGCACGCGTATTACCGCGAAACCGGCCGGATTGAATTCGCCTACGCGACCGACGACGAGGTCATGGAAGCCTTCCAGCTCTGCTCCCGTCACGAGGGCATCATTCCGGCCCTCGAGTCGACGCATGCCATCGTCCACGGCCTCAAGCGCGCGAAGGCCCTGGGCAGGGACAAGATCGTGCTCATCAACCTCTCCGGCCGCGGCGACAAGGATGTGCAGACGGTGCAAAAGCTCCTGACGGAGCAAAGTAACAAGTAGCAAGGATCAAGTGCCAAGTTACGGGGCCACGCGACTCGGCAAGAACCAAAACAATGACGTGGCCAGCCAACCCAATAATCTCGTTAAGCGAACCTTCGAATTTGCCCGACGCGTCAGGCAGTTCGTGAATCGTTTGCCCCGGTCCATCTCAAACTACGAAGATGCAAAACAGCTGGTCCGGTCTTCGGGGTCCGTGTCAGCAAACTATCTGGAAGCACAAGAAGGGCTTAGTCGGAAGGATTTCTTTTATCGGATCAAAGTTTGCCGCAAAGAGTCGCGCGAATCTGGTCTTTGGCTTGCTCTGTTGGAAACAGGGCCTGAGCCGGCGATGGAGAGCGAGCGTAAGCACCTCGTGCAGGAAGCGGATGAATTAAAGCGCATCTTCCAGTCTATCGCGGGCAAGGATGATACCGAAGAATGACATGTTCTTCGAATGCCTGTTCTTGCCACTTGTCCCTTGATACTTGTTACTTCTGTTCAATGAACAGCATGACCGGTTATGGCCGCGGGACGGCCACCCTCGGCAACCAGACCCTGACGGTGCAGGTCAACTCGGTGAACCGCCGCGGGCTCGACCTGTCGATGTCGTTGCCCGACGAGTGGCAGGCCTTCGAGCCGGCCGTGGGCGAGGCCGTGCGCAAGCTCGTCCAGCGCGGCAAGGTGCACGTCGCCGTCGAGGTGGCCGGCCAGGCCAACGCGACGACCGAGTGGGACCAGGACGCCCTGACGGCAACGCTGGACCAGCTCACCAAGTTCGCCCGGGCCAAGCACATCAATTTTGAGGTGACGGGCGAGCTGCTCTGGTCGATCGCGAGCGCCCAACGTTCGGGCACCAGGCTGCCGGCCGACGATGAGACCTCGGCCTTGCTGCTCAAGACGCTCGGCCAAGCCCTGCGCGGGCTGGGCGCGATGCGCGCGAAGGAAGGCGAGGCCCTCCTGATCGATTTCCTCGGCCGGCTGGAGAAGCTCCACGCGGCGGTCGAGACGATCGCGCACCGCGCGCCCCAGATCAGCGGCACCTACAAGGACCTGCTGCTGCAACGGCTCCGCACGGCCGGCCTCGAGCTGGATGTGAATGACGAGCGGGTGCTGAAGGAGGTGGCGCTCTTTGCCGACCGTTCTGACATCGCCGAGGAAATCACCCGCCTGCGGCACCACCTGGCCTCCCTGAAGGAACTGCTGCGCTCGGACGGTGAGATCGGCCGCAAGGCGGAGTTCATCCTGCAGGAGATCGGCCGGGAGATCCACACGATCGGCAGCAAGGCCAACGACCTGGCGATCTCGCAACGCGTGATCGAGTTCAAGAACGAGCTCGAGCGCATCCGCGAGCAGATCGCCAACGTCGAGTGAGCGCCGGCGGCCTCACACCCGCTTGACCGTCAGCAGGGTGTAGTCGTCCCGCAGGCCCGTGGGCCCCGCGAAACGTTCCACGGCGGCCAGGATCGAGTCGTTGATCTCCCGGGCGGAGCCGGCATGCCCGGCGCGCAGGGCGTCGGCAAGGCGGGCCCCGCCGAACTCCTTCTCCTCGGCGTTGGGCGCCTCGGTGAGGCCGTCGGTGTAAAGCACCAGCGTCGAACCGGCGGAAAACTCCAGCAGCTTGTCCTCGATGGCCGCGTCAAAGAGCTCCGGATCCACCAGCCCGACCGGCATGCCCTCGGAGCCGATGTATTCGCTGACATGGCCGCCCGTGGACGGCTCCCGCCGCGACAGCAGGGTCAGCTCATGGCCGGCCCGCGCCACGGTCACCTGGTTCTTCCCCGCGTCCACCACGGCGTAGGTCATCGTGATATACATGCCTTCGCGCATGTCCCCCGCCAGCGAGCGGTTGAGCTCGGCCAGCACGCGCGCGGGCGAGGTGTGCAGCGGTGCGATCTGCCGCAGGGTCGTGCGACAGATGGCCATGAGCAGCGAGGCGGACACCCCTTTGCCGGAAACGTCGGCCACCGCCACGCCGACCCGGTCGAAGCCGAGCCGGAAAACGTCGTAAAGGTCGCCGCTGACCTTCTGCGCAGCCAGGTAGCGGGCATCGATGTCGAGTCCCGGCACCACGGGCATGGCGCGGGGCAGGAGCATCTGCTGCACGTCGCTGGCCAGCGCCAGGTCGAGGTCGAGCCGCTGCTTGTCCACCAGCAGCGCGAGGAAGTCGGCGTTGTGCACCGCGAGGCCGGCCTGCTCGGCCAGGGCCTCCACCAGCGAATAATCCGTCGCGGTGAACGGCAGCCCGTCGGAGGCGTTGCAGACGCACAGCACGCCGATGAGGCGCTGCCGCACCGTGATCGGCGCTGCGATGACCGAGCGCACCATGAGCGCCTCGTCCTCGTGCTTCACGATGCGCGGATCGGCGGCGGCGTTGGTGATCAGCTCACCCCGGCCGGTCGCGGCCACGCGCCCGACCACCCCCTCACCCACCGGGAACGACTCGGACTTGAGCACCTGCTCGATGAACTTGGCGCGCGAGCCCAGCTTCATCCTCTGCGTGTCGGGGATCGGCCGGTGCGGCGGGAACAGGCCCTCGACCGCCACGCCGCGCATCATGCTGTCCGCGCCCTTCTCGAAGATACAGGCGCTCAGCGCCCCGGTGCTCAGGATGGCCGCGTGCACGATGCGCTGGAACAGCTCCTCGCGCGGCAGCCGCTCACCCACCGCGTCGACCATGGTGTGCATGTAATCGAGCACGATCTGCCGCTCTTCCATCAGCGCCTGCTTCTCCTCCTCCAGGCGCGCGGCCTCCCGCTGGGCGCGCCAGTAGAGGGCGTAGACCAGGAGGGCGCCAAGCAACCCGCCGAGGATGAAGGGCATCATGAGGGAATTTTTAAGTAACAAGTTTCAAGTAACAAGTGACAAGATAAGTGGCCGGGCGATGCCTTGTTACTTGTCCCTTGTTACTTGTCACTTGCGCGCCTCAGCGCCCGTCCACCCGGTTGCGCAGGAACGCCAGCACGTCCTGGAACTTGGCCGCGTTGGCCGCGTCGGCGCTCACCAGGCTTTCGTGCGCCTCCAGCACCAGCCGGGCGCTCTCGATCTCGTCCCGGGCCTTGCTGTCCAGGGCCTGACCGCCGCCCTTGAAATCCATGGGGAACTCGCCGGCATCCACCGTGGCCAGACGGTGCAGGCCGAGGTTGCGGATGAGCTCCAGGTTGCGCTCCCCCACCCGGACGAGCGTCAGCGCGCCCGGCGGCGTCTGCCGGCGGAGTTCCAGCGCCGCACCGGCCAGCACGCCCAGAAAGGTGCTGTCCATGCTGGTGCAGGCGGCGAAATCGATCACGAAACGCGTCTTGGCCTGCCGGATCATCTCGGTGACGAAATCCTTCAGGCTGCCGCTGTTGGCGAACGACGCCCGGCCCTCGATGCGCACGACGACGGGATCGGCGTAGGCATCGACAAGGAAGGTGGGCTTGGTCGCTTCGGGCATGAAACGAAACAGGTAATGGGTTATAGGTGATGGGTCATGGGCTGGTTTCTATCACCCATAACCCATGACCAATGACCTCGGCTACCGGTTCAGTTCGCCGCCACGATCTGGCGCAGCACGTAGGGCAAAATCCCGCCGTGCTGGTAGTAGTCGATCTCGATGGGCGTATCGATGCGGCAGCGCACCGGCACGTTCTCGACCGACCCGTCCTTGCGGGTGACCTTGAGCGTGAGGTCCTGCTGCGGCTTGATCGCGGCGGTGAGGCCGACGACGTCGTAGGTCTCGGTGCCGCCGAGCTTCAGCGTCTGCGCCGTCGTGCCTTCCTTGAACTGCAGGGGCAGCACGCCCATGCCGACGAGGTTGGAACGGTGGATGCGCTCGAAGCTCTGCGCCACGACGACCTTCACGCCGAGCAGGTTGGTGCCCTTGGCGGCCCAGTCGCGGGACGAGCCCGTGCCGTATTCCTGGCCGGCGATGACGATCAGCGGCACGCCCTTGGCCTGGTAGGCCATCGAGGCGTCGTAGATGGAGGTCTCGGCGCCGTCCGGCCCGAGCGTGTTGCCGCCTTCCTTGCCGCCGAGCATCAGGTTCTTGATGCGGACGTTGGCGAAGGTGCCGCGGGTCATGACGCGGTCGTTGCCGCGGCGGGAGCCGTAGGAGTTGAAATCCTCGAAGGCCACCGCGTTATCGAGCAGGTATTTGCCCGCGGGCGACGACTTCTTGATGGCGCCGGCCGGGGAGATGTGGTCGGTCGTCACCGAGTCGCCGAAGATGCCGAGCGCGCGGGCGCCGTTGATCGGCTGGATGCTGCCGGGCTTCAGCGAGAAATTCGTGAAGAACGGGGGCTCCTGGATGTAGGTCGACTTGGCGTCGAAGGCGTAGACGTTGCCCGTGGTGGAAGGGATCTCGTTCCACTTCGGGTTCTGCGCGGCGAAGTCGGTGTAGAGCCGGCGGAACACCTCGGGCTTGAGCGCGGCGGCCATCTGGTCGCGGACTTCCTTCAGCGTCGGCCAGATATCCTTCAGCATGACGGGCTTCCCGTCCTTGCCGGTGCCGATCGGGTCGGTCGACATGTCGATGTCGACGCGGCCGGCGAGCGCGAAGGCGACGACCAGCGGCGGGGACATGAGGAAGTTCGACTTGATGTTCTGGTGGACGCGGGCCTCGAAGTTGCGGTTGCCCGAGAGCACGGAGGCGGCGACGAGGTCGTTCTTCACGACGGCTTCCTCGATCGGCGCCGACAGCGGGCCGGAGTTGCCGATGCAGGTCGTGCAGCCGTAGCCGACGGTCTGGAAGCCGAGCTGGTCGAGGTAGGGCGACAGGCCGGTCTTGTCGAGGTAGTCGGTGACGACGCGCGAGCCGGGGGCCAGCGAGGACTTCACGACCGGGTTCACCTTGAGGCCCTTCTCGACCGCCTTCTTGGCCAGCAGGCCGGCCGCGAGCATGACGGAGGGATTCGAGGTGTTGGTGCAGCTCGTGATGGCGGCGATGAGCACGGAGCCGTGGCCGACCTTGGTGCCGTTGACCTGGGCGCTGACGGTCGAGAACTCCTCGGCCTTCTTGCCAAAGCCGTTTTCGGTGACGGGCTTCGCGAACGCGCCGACGAAGGTCTCCTTCATCTTCGGCAGCTCGATGCGGTCCTGCGGGCGCTTCGGGCCGGCGACGCTCGGGACGACGGTCGCAAGGTCGAGGTCCACGACCTGCGAGTAGTCGATGGCGCCCTTCGCCGGGATGCCCCACAGGCCCTGGGCCTTGTAGTAGGCCTCGTAGGTGGCGATGTGCTTCTCATCGCGGCCGGTGGCGCGGAGGTAGTTGGTCGCCTCGGCGTCGATCGGGAAGAAGCCCATGGTCGCGCCGTATTCCGGCGCCATGTTGGCGATGGTGGCGCGGTCGACAACCGGCAGCGCGGCGGCTCCGGGGCCGAAGAACTCGACGAACTTGCCGACGACCTTGGCCTTGCGCATCAGCTGCGTGACCGTGAGCGCGAGGTCGGTCGCGGTGACGCCCTCGCGGAGCGCGCCGGTCAGGTGCACGCCGACGACGTCGGGCGTGAGGAAATAGACGGGCTGGCCGAGCATGCCGGCCTCGGCCTCGATGCCGCCGACGCCCCAGCCCACGATGCCGATGCCGTTGATCATCGTCGTGTGCGAGTCGGTGCCGACGAGCGTGTCGGGATAATAGACGTCACCCTGGTTGAGCACGCCCTTGGCGAGATACTCGAGGTTCACCTGGTGGACGATGCCGATGCCCGGCGGGACGACCTTGAAGGTGTCGAAGGCCTGCATGCCCCACTTGAGGAACTGGTAGCGCTCGCGGTTGCGGCTGAACTCGAGGTCGAGGTTCTTCTTGAGGGCCTCGGCGTTGCCGGCGAAGTCCACCTGCACGGAATGGTCGACCACGAGATCCACCGGCACGAGCGGCTCGATGATCTTCGGGTTCTTGCCGAGCTTGGCCACGGCCGAGCGCATGGCGGCGAGATCGACCAGCAGCGGCACGCCGGTGAAGTCCTGCAGCACGATGCGGGCGACGACGAAGGGGATCTCCGCGGTGCGGGCCTCGGTGGGCTTCCAGTTGGCGAGCTCCTTGATGTTGGACTCCAGGACGCGCTTGCCGTCGCAGTTGCGCAGCACGGCCTCGAGGACGAGGCGGATGCTCACCGGCAGGCGGGCGACGCCCGGGAACTGCTTGGTCAGCTCGGGCAGCGAGTAGAATTTCTTGCCGCCCTCGAAGGTCTGGAGGGTGTTGAAGGGATTCGGGAGATTGCTCATGGGAGATTGGAATTTTGTAGGGGCGTGGCTTGACCACGCCCGGGCGCGCACGAGGCGCGCCCCTACGGGATCATTTGGCCAGCGCGGCTTTGACCTTGTTGAAATCCGGCAGGTCCTTCGGGGTCGCGGTCTGCTCGGCGTATTTGACGGTGCCGTCGGTGCCGATGACGAACGCCGCGCGGGCCGAGGTGTCGCCAACGCCGGCGAGATTCGGGAACACGACGTCGTAGGCCTTGGTGACCGTCTTGTTGAGGTCGGAGAGCAAGGTGATCGTGATCTTGTTGGCCTTGGCCCAGGCCTCGTGGGTGAAGGGGCTATCCACGCTGATGCCGTAGACCTCGGCGCCGAGGCCGGAGTAGGCGCTGAGGCCGTTGGAGATGTCGCACATCTCCTGGGTGCACACGCCGGTGTAGGCCAGCGGGAAGAACAGCAGCACGGTCTGCTTCTTGCCGAAGTTGTCGCTCAGCTTGATGTCCTTGAGACCGTCGGCGGTCTTCGTCTTGAGGGTGAAATCGGGGGCTTTGGAACCAACGGCGATGGGCATGGGAGTAAAGGTTGAGCGTTGAGGGCTGAGGGTTGAGAGAGCGTAAAAAGTAGAGCCGCTCGTGCTCCCCGGGCAACCCATTTCAGGCAGGTATGACCCCGCTTACTAAATTCGCATCGCACCCCATTAGCGCAGCTGTCGGCGGACTGAAACTTCCCCTTGCCTCCCCCGCCCCGCCCACCTGATAACCACCCATCCCATGAGCGACATCCTCGCAGAACTTGAATGGCGCGGCCTCTATGCCGACTGCACCGACCGCGAAGCCCTGGCCAAGCGCCTCGCCGAGGGCCCGACCACGCTTTATTGCGGCTTCGACCCCACCGCCGACTCGCTCCATGTCGGCAACCTCGTGCCGCTTTTCGCCCTGCGCCGCTTCCAGCAGCATGGGCACCTGCCCATCGCCCTCGCGGGCGGCGCCACCGGCATGGTCGGCGACCCCTCCGGCAAATCCGACGAGCGCAACCTGCTCACGCCCGCCCAGCTCCAGCACAACCTCGACTGCATCAAGCCACAGCTCGCCCGCTTCCTCGACTTCTCCGGCGCCCAGAACCCCGCCCGTCTGGTCAACAACTACGACTGGACCGGCTCGGTCACCTTCCTCGAGTTCCTCCGCGACACCGGCAAGCACATCACGGTGAATTCCATGATCGCGAAGGACTCCGTCCGCTCGCGCATGGAGGACCGCAGCACCGGCATCAGCTTCACCGAGTTCAGCTACATGCTGCTGCAGGGCTTCGATTTCCAGCACCTGCGGAAGACCTTCAACTGCGAGCTGCAGGTCGGCGCCACCGACCAGTGGGGCAACATCACCGTCGGCACCGAGCTGACGCGCAAGAAACTCGGCGCCACCGTCTGGGGCCTGGTCTTCCCGCTGCTCACCAAGTCCGACGGCTCGAAATACGGCAAGACCGCCACCGGCACCGTCTGGCTCGACCCGAAGAAGACCAGCCCCTACCGCTTCTACCAGTTCTTCGTGAACGCCGACGACGCCGACGTCGTCAAGCTGCTCAAGACCCTTACCTTCCTCTCCCGCGACGAAATCACCGCCCTCGAGGCCGAACTGCAGGCCAATCCCGGCGCCCGCGCCGCGCAAAGGGCCCTCGCGAAAGAGATGACCGTCCTCGTGCACGGGCCCGACGCCCTCGCCGCCGCCCTCAAGGCCAGCGAGATCCTCTTCGGCGGCTCGCTCGACGGCATCACCGAGGAAATCTTCAACGACGTCGCGGGCGAGGTGCCGACCAAGGACCTGGAGAAGGCGAAGCTCGAGGGCGCCGGCACGCCCATCGCCGACCTGATCGTCCATTCCGGCTTGGAAAACTCCAAGGGAGCCGCCCGCAAGGCCCTCGAGGCCGGCGGCATCTACCTGAACAACGTCCGCGTCCCCGATCACACCCGCAGCGTCACGACCTCCGACCTCTTGTTCGGCAAGTATCTCCTGCTCCGCAAGGGCAAGAAAAGCTACGCGGTGCTGCGCGTGAGCTGATCAGCAGCCTTGCGGCGGCTGCCAGAGCTCGATCCGGTTGCCCTCGCCGTCCTTGATCCAGGCGAACTGGCCGTATTCGGACTTGTCGATGCCCTTCGGGTCGATCCAGACCTTCTCCTTCCTCAGGGCGGCGAGCACCTTCTTCAGGTTGGCGACACGGTAATTCACCATGTGCCCCTGCTTGCCCTGGCCGAAATACTCCGTGTTGCCGGGGAACGGGCTCCATACCGTCGAGCCTTTCTTCTTCGGGTTCTTCGCATCGCGCCAAGGAAACGCACACCCGCCCCACGGCTCGACCGGCAGGCCAAGGTGCTTCTGATACCAGGCACTTAATTTCGTGGCGTTCTTCGCCTTGAAGAAAATACCCCCGAGACCGGTCACGCGTGACTTGGTTTTCATGAAAGAGCTTCAACCACGGATGACACGGATTATCACGGATAAATTATCCCACCCGTCATCCTCTGCCGGGCATTTTGCTTTTATCCGTGCCCATCCGTGCAATCCGTGGCCAAAAAATCGGTCGCTTTACTGCACGCGCCGGTAAGGAAACTCGATCCGCCGCGTGGTGCCGTCCTTGCCCGGCCCCTCGATGGCGGCCAGCAGCGAACCGTCGGGCTGTCGCGCATAGGTGATCTTCTGCGGGAAATCATGCTCCTTGTTCTCAAAGACCGCCTCGATGGCCGACAGGGACACGATCTGGAACGCCGCCTCCTTCTGCCCCGAGGGCAGCGCGACGAAATACAGCGCCCCGCCGGGACCCTCGCGGATCTGCATGAACTCGTGCTCGACGACCTTGCCGCGCGCGATCGTCCGCGCCATGCCGAGCATCACGCCGGCCGCGGGCGCCATCCACTGTTCGTCGACCACGCGTCCTGCCTTCTCCATCCGCCAGTGCCCCGCGAGCCAGCCGAGCTGGTTGAGGGCGATGGCCGCCGTTGCCTTGCCCGCAGGCGCATCGGCCGCCAACAAAACCACCGGCAGCAGCAGGAGACCGAGCAGCATCCGTTTCATGTCCGGTCATTAACCACGGATTGCCCGGATTATCACGGATAAATTCCGGCGGGGCTCCGCCGCGGGAACCCGTGCCCACGGCGGACAAAGCTCAGGCCTTCGTCGTCAGCTTCAGGCCGACGATGCCGGCGACGATCAGCAGCATGCACAGCAGCCGCGCCACCGTGGCGGGCTCCTTGAACAGGATCACGCCGAGGATCGCCGTGCCCACGGCCCCGATGCCGGTCCAGATGGCGTAGCTCGTCCCGAGCGGGAGCCCGCGCACCGCCTGCGCCAGGCACCAGAAGCTGGCGAGCATGAGCAGCACCGTGACGATGCTCGGCTTCAGCTTCGTGAAGCCGTCGGCGTATTTCAGGCCGATGGCCCAGGCGATCTCGAGGAGACCGGCGATGATCAACCATATCCAGGACATGAACCCATTAGCCACGGATCAGGCCGCGAGGCACGGATAATTTTTCGCGCCGCCCGGCGCCTAGTCCTTTCAGCGTAAACGCCCTTCCCGTTCAACATCCGCGCAGCGTCCGACAAGGCATGCGCAGTCCCCCGGTAAAGCCCCCGCTATCTTCGGCCAAAACCCCGCGTTGGTCCGGCCGCTCGCCCGGCCGGCGTCCCGCGCCCCCCGCGCCATGATCGCCCCCGCCCGCCCCAAACCCTTCCTCCAGCCGGAATATTGCAAAGGCTGCCTGCGCTGCATCGACGCCTGCCCGCGCGACTGCATCACGCCGGGCACCGCCATCAACCCGCAGACGGGCGTCGTGCCCGTCGAGCTCCACCTCGACGCCTGCAACGGCTGCTCGCTGTGCATGCAGGCCTGTCCCGAGCCCTACGGCCTGCGTCCCTCGACCGAGCACCCGACCGGCGCCTTCGACTTTGAGCTCGAGGACCCGGCCCACCTCTTCGGCCAAAAGGAGCTGCCGCCGATCGCCAAGGTCGACCAGCCCGACGAGTTTGTGCCCCTGCCCGCCTGCGAGCCGCTGGTCCTCAAGGGCACCTATGCCTCCGCCGTCGGCGCGCTGCTCGCCGGCTGCCGGCACTTCTTCGGCTACCCCATCACGCCCAGCACCGAGGGCTCCGAGCTCATGGCCAAGATCCTGCCCAAGGTCGGCGGCCACTTTGTCCAGGCCGTGAGCGAGACCGCCGCCGTCAACATGATGTATGGCGCCGGCGGCGCCGGCGTGCCGTGCATGACCTTCACCAGCGGCCCCGGCTTCAGCCTCATGCTCGAGGGCATCAGCTACATGATCGGCGCCGAGGTGCCCGGGGTCTTCGTCAACATCATGCGCGGCGGCCCGGGGCTCGGCAACCTCGGCCCCGAGCAGGCCGACATCAAGCTCGCCTGCCGCGGCCTCGGCCATGGCAACACCCACGCCATCGTCCTCGCGCCGGGCACCCCCGAGGAAATGCTCTACCTGACGATGCACGCCTTCGAGCTGAGTTTCACCTACCGCAACCCGGTCATCGTCCTCGGTGACGGTTTCCTCGGGCAGATGACGGGCGTCGTGCACCTGCCCGCCACCCTGCGCAAGCCCGGCCGCCCCGCCTGGGCCGTCTGCGGCGACCACGCGCACCACCTCAACCTCATCTGCTCCATCCAGCTCGCGGAGACCGACCTCGAGGCGCACAACCGCCGGCTCAACGAGAAATACGCCCGCATCACCGCCGAGGAACAGCGCAGCGACGCCTTCCGCTGCGAGGACGCCGACGTGCTCGTCATCGCCTGCAACACGCCCGCCCGCATGGCCAAGGGCGCGGTCGAGGCCGCCCGCGCGCAGGGTGTCCGCGCCGGCCTGTTCCGGCCCGTGACGCTCTGGCCTTTCCCCATCGCCATCCTCAAGACGATCCTGCCGTCCGTGAAACGCCTGGTCATCGTCGAGGGCAGCCCGGGGCAGCTCGAGGACGAGCTGCGCCTAGCCCTCAGCCACGCCGGCATCGCGCCGCCGCCCATCACGCCGGTGCAGCATTACGGCGGCGTGCTGCCGTCCCAGGACGAGATCCTGCGCGCCATCCTTTCAACCGGTGGGGTGCAATCATGAGCGGTGTCTTTTATCAAAACTTCCGGCGCCACGCGCACGGCGAGGGCCTCAAGGGCCACAGCACGCATTACTGCGCCGGCTGCGGCCATGGCGTCATCCATCGCGACCTGGCCGAAATCATCGAGCAGCTCGACCTGCAGCACCGGACCATCCTCGTCAGCCCGGTGGGCTGCGCCGTGTTCGCCTTCTATTACTTCAACGTCGGCAACACCCAGGCCGCCCATGGCCGCGCCCCCGCCGTCGCGCTGGGCCACAAACTGGCCAACCCCGAGGCTGTCGTCATCTCCTACCAAGGCGACGGCGACCTCGCCTCCATCGGCCTCGCCGAGACCATCTCCGTCGCCCAGATGGGGCTGCCGATCACGGTGATCTTCGTGAACAACGCCGTCTACGGCATGACCGGCGGCCAGCTCGCGCCGACCTCGCTGATCGGCCAGCGCACGGCCACGAGCCCGGACGGACGCACCGCGGCCATGGGCCAGCCGCTCAAGATGGCCGAGCTCATCGCCTCGCTCGACGGCCCGGTCTATGTGGAGCGGGTGGCGCTTTACGACGCGAAGAACCGCGTGAAGGCCCGTCGCGCCATCAAGAAGGCGATCCAGCTGCAGACCGAGGGCCGCGGCTACGCCTTCATCGAGATCCTCAGCGAGTGCCCCACTCACCTGAAGCTGTCCCCCGTCGACGCGGAAAAGTGGGTCCGCGAAAAGATGGAGCCCATCTACCCGCTCGGGGTGAAGAAGGACCTGACCCGCGAGCCGTGGTTCAATCCCGCGCCGCCGCGCTTCGAGCCGGAGGAGATCCTGGGCTATTGCGGCGCCGATCCGGCCGCCGGCGCCCGCCCCGCCGCGGTCTGGCCGGCCCACCTCGGCAAGCGCGACATCAGCCTCAAGCTCGCCGGCGCCGGGGGCGACGGCGCCCAGACCGCCGCATTGCTCCTGGCCCGCGCGGCCATCGCACAGGGCTTCGACGCCACCCACATCCCGAGCTACGGCCCGGAAAGCCGCGGCGGCACCTCCTACGCGGACGTCCACCTCGCGGCGCACGAGGTGCTCAATCCCGCCTCGCCCGCACCCGACATCCTCATCGCCTTCAACGCCCCCAGCCTCGCCAAGTTTGCCGGCACCGTCGTCGAGGGCGGGATCATCCTCTACGACAGCACGCTCATTCCCGAGCCGGGCCCGTTGCCCGCCGGCCGCCGCGTGCTGCCCGTGCCGTTCTCGCGGCTGGCCGCCGATCTCGGCCGCCCGGTCGTCAAGAACATCGTCGCCCTCGGCGCCCTGCAGGCCGCCAGCGACCTTTTGCCGGCCTCCGCGTTGCTGGAAACGCTGCGCCACGTCCTGAAGGACAAGGCCGCGCTCCTGCCGCTGAACGAGGCCGCCTTTGCCGCCGGCCAGCAGGCCGTGGCTCCCGCTCCCGTATGAACTCCTCGCGCTTCGTTCCCGAAACCGAGGCCTACACGCTGCTCGAACGCGCCGGCCTGCGTCCGCCCCGCCACGGTTGCGAAGGCGGCCCCCTGCCCTTTGAGCCGGGCGAACCCGTGGTGGTGAAGGGCCTCGGGGAAAACGTCTGGCACAAGTCCGAGCTGGGCGCCGTGCATTTCCTGCCTTTCGAGCGGCAGACCGTGCTCAACGAATTCAAGGGCATGCACCAGCGGCTCGAGGCGGGCGGACACCGTTGGATGGACGGCCTCGTCTGCGAGCAGGTCGACATCGCCCGCTGCCCCCACCTGCCGTCGGAGGCGCTGGTCTCACTCACCCGCGGCGAAGCGGGCTGGACCGTGGTCTTCGGCTTCGGAGGGCTGCAGGCCGACACCCTCGCCGAACTCGCCCCGCCGCGCCGGTGGCCGGTGGCCGTCACGTCCGTCGCGCAAGCGCTGCCCGACCTGGAAACCCATCTGCTCGGCCGCATCTGGCTCGGCCGGATCCGCGGCACCAAGGCCCTGACCGACCGCGCCACGCTCGAGGCCTTCCTGCGCTCCCTGTGGGCCCTCGCCGATGTGCTCGAGCAGGACGGCCTGACACTCTTGGAACTGAACCCGGTGGCGCTCGACACGGAGGGCCGGCCGCGGCCGCTTGATGCGGTCGGCAGCCGCAGCCCGCGGCCGGCGGGCCGCCTCGCGCCACCCGCGGGATTTCTGACCGCCCTGACCGCGCCGCGCCGCATCGCCCTCGCGGGTGTCTCGGCGCAGGAGGGCGGCGTCGGCCGGACCATTCTGGAAAATCTCATCCCTTACCCGCTGCCCGCTGGCGACCTGCTGGTCATCAAGCCGGGTCACACCGAACTGTTCGGCCTCCCCTGCCGGCCCGACGTGGCGGCCCTCAAGGATCAGCCGGTGGACCTGCTGCTGCTCGCGCTCCCCGCCGCCGCCGCGGTCGAGTCCCTGGAAAAACTCATCCAACAGGGCGGCGGCGCCCGCTGCGTGGCGCTGGTCGCCGGCGGGATCGGTGATGGCGCGGACCACGCGGAACTCGGGCGCCGTCTGGCTGCCGCGCTGCACCTCGCCCGCACCGCCGGCCGGTGGACGCCCGCCGTGCTCGGTCCGAATTTCCTCGGCCATTGGGTGCCGGCCCGCCGGCTCAACACCTCCTTCATTCCCGCCGCCAAACTGGCCGCACCGTCGTCGCAAGGTGGTGAACTCACCTTGCTCAGCCAGAGCGGCGCCTTTCTGCTTTGCCTGCAGTCGCGCCTGCCCGCGTTGCGGTTCGGTCTCGGCGTAGCCCTCGGCAACCAGCTCGACGTCGCGCTGTGCGACCTGCTCGCCGCGCTGGCCGCGGAACCTGGCTCCGGACCGGTGGCGTGTTATGTCGAGGGCTTCGGTCCCGGCCAGCTGCCGGTGGCGGCGGAGGCGATCAGGCGCTTGTGCGCCCAGGGCCGGACCGTGTTGCTGCACCGCGCCGGCCGCACGGCCGCCGGCCAGGCCGCGGCGGCCAGCCACACCGGCGCGATGGCCGGTGACACCGTCCTCGAACGGGCCTTGCTGGAACGCGCCGGCGCACGCTTCGCCGACACGATCGTCGAATTTGACGCCGCCCTGCTCTGGCTCGCCGCCTGCCCGCGGCTTCGCCCCGGTCCGGTGGCGCTCATCACGAATGCGGGCTTTGAAAGCGTCAACGGCAGCGACCTGCTCGACCGGCACGGCCTGCCCTCCGCGTCACTCGACGGGATCTTCGTGCAGTCGCTGGCCTCGCTGCTGGAACGGCACGGCCTGGCCGGCCTCGTCGCCCCGCGCCTGCCGCTGGACCTGACCCCGATGGCCGGCCCGACCGATTTCATCGCCGCGACGTCCCTGCTGATTGAATGCGCCGAGGTGATGGTGCTGGGCCTCGTGCCCTTCACCCCGCGGCTCGACACGACCGGGGCCGGGGCCGCGAAACTCGCGCGCATGCTGACCGCGCTGCGGGATGTGCATCGCAAGCCCATCGCGCTCGTCGTGGACGCAGGGGTGGAATACGCGGAGTTCCGCTCGGTCCTCCAGCGCGCCGGCCTGCCCGTCTTCGACCGGATGGAGTCCGCCCTGCGCGGCCTGCGGGTGCTGGCCGGGTAGCGGTCCGCACTTCCGCAAACCCACGGCCGGCGCCGCCAGTGGTCGGCGGGCATCGCGGCAACTTAGAAGAACATGGCCTCGCTTAAAGCCATTTCTGGGGCGAGGAAATGCGCCCCGGCCACCAGCGCGGTCCGGCCCGTGCCGAGGTCACCGACAAACTCGGCGTGGTCGGTGCCGAGGTCGGCGGTCCAGGCGAAGGTTTTCTTCGGGTCGGCGTAGGTGAACTCCATCGCAAAGCAGCCGGCGCAGTCCACGCCGCCCAGCTCGAAGGCCACGCCGGTGGCGCCGCTGCGGGCGAGGCCCTTCTTCACCCAACCGAGCAGGCAGCTGGCCTCGGCGGCGTATTCCTGGCGGTGGCGGATCGTCACCTTTTTCAGCCCCTCGTTGATGAGCGCGGGCGCATAGCGGCTGAGGAACTGCCCGAGGTTCTGCCGCAGCGGCAGCGTGCGGGTGTAGGCCAGGTCGCGCACCGCGGCGATGTTCGGCCAGGGATAGGTGAAGGCGTCGGCCGGCACCACGGCGCTGTCGAACAGGATGCGCTGGGAACGGGACAGCAGGTAGCCGTAGTCGGCCAGCCGCCGCGCGTCGGAGAAGCGGTGCCCCCAGTAGTAGAGCGGCATGTCGGTCGACAGGCACACCGACACCTGGTTCTCGAGGTGGCTGCGCACCGCCATCGTGTAGTGCAGAAGGACGAACTCCACGCAGCGCGTGTCGTTCTTGGATTTGCCGAGGAAACACTCGCCGTAGATCTTGGCGCGCATCTCCGCGGGCGCCTGTTCGTCGAAATCCGGGCAGAGCACGACGACCCGCGCCGGGTAGCGCTGGGCGAAGCGCAGCGTGGCCTGGAACTGCGCGGCCGCGTCCGCCGGCGTGGTGTTGGCGCCGAGGTGCAGCACGAGGTTGAGCTGCACGGCGCGGCTCTCCTGGGCCGGCGAGTCGGCCCAGAATTTCTGGAAACCCGCCGCGATGCCCCCGACGGGCACCTCCTGGCCGGGCAAGGCGTCAAACACCGCGGGCATGGCTCAGGGCTCCCGCCAGCTGTGGCCGTTCGCGGCGAGCAGGTCCTCGGCCGACTTCGGACCCCAGGCGCCGGAGGCGTAGGTGTCGAGGCCGGTGCGGCCCTGTTGCGCCCAGTGCTCGAGGACCGGCGTGCAGAGCTGCCAGGAGCGCTCCGTCTCGTCGCCGCGGATGAAGAGCGTGCCGTCGCCGATCATGGCGTCGAGCACGAGGCGCTCGTAGGCCTCGGGCGTGTTCGAGCCGAAGGTCGTGGCGTATTTGAAGTTCATCTTCACCGGCTGGGTGCGCGTCTCGAGGCCCGGGATCTTGGCGTTGAGGATGAGGCTCAGGCCCTCGTCGGGCTGGATCTGGAAGGCCAGCGTGTTGGCCGCGAGCATCGAGCGCTCGCTCTCGGCGAAGAGGCTGCCGGGCGTGCGCTTGAAGCGGATGGCGATCTCGCTGACGCGGCGCGCGAGGTGCTTGCCGGAGCGGAGGTAGAACGGCACGCCCTGCCAGCGCCAGTTGTTGATGCTCAGGCGGAGCGCGGCAAAGGTCTCGGTGCCGGACGCCGGCGACACGTCCTGCTCCTGCAGGTAGCCCCGGACGGGCTTGCCGCTGATGACGCCCGCGCCGTATTGCGCGCGGGCCACGTCGGGATTCGGGCCGGCGAGCCGCAGGGGCTGGATGGCCTTGAGCACCTTCACCTTCTCGTTGCGCACGGACTCGGCGTCCATCGACACCGGCGGCTCCATCGCCGTCAGGGCGAGCAGCTGCATGGTGTGGTTCTGGATCATGTCGCGCAGGCAGCCGCTCTGCTCGTAGTAACCGGCGCGGGCCTCGACGCCCACCTGCTCGGCCACGGTGATCTGCACGTGGTCGATGAAGTTGCGGTTCCAGATCGGCTCGAAGATGGCGTTGGCGAAGCGTTGGACGAGCAGGTCCTGCACGGTCTCCTTGCCGAGGTAGTGGTCGATGCGGAAGACCTGCGGCTCCGCGAAGACGGCGGTGAGCTCGCGATTCAGCGCCTGGGCGCTGGCGAGGTCGCGGCCGAAGGGTTTCTCGATGATGACCTTCGACTGGTGCGCCTGGCCGAGGTAGCGCGCGGCCAGGCCGCTGGCCCCGAGATTCCGGATGATCGGGGCGAAGACCGTCGGCGGCGTGGAGATGTAGAAGAGCGACTGCAGCTGCTGGCCGATCTCCTTTTCCAACCCGGCGATGCGCTGGGCGAGCCGGTCGTAGGCGGGCTTCTCGTCATAGCCGCCGCTGACATAGAGCGTGCGGGGGGCGAGGCGGTTCCAGACCTCGGTGCCGGGCTCGCGGCGGGAAAACTCCTTGATGGCGCCCGCGGCGATCCGCTGGAACTCGGCGTCGGGAATCGCCTTCCGGCCGAAGCCGATGAGGTAGAAATCCGCCGGCAGCAGGCCGTCGTGCGCCAGGTTGTAGATCGCGGGGATGAGCTTGCGGGCGGTCAGGTCGCCCGAGGCGCCGAAGATCACGATCACCGTCGGCGGTGCGCCGCGGTGCTTGCTGAGGCCATGGAGGAAAGGGTGACGGACTTCTTCAGCCATGGCCGGAAAAATCGGCCCGATGGAAGGCACCCGCAAGGCTATACTTCCCGGCCCGTGTCCTAACCGCGGGCGGCCGGGCCCTCACATCTCGTCGAGCGAGCCACTCTGCCGGGCGGCATGGTAGCCCTTGGGAAAAAGCGGGACGTTCGCGTAATGCATCACCTGCGGCGGCAGCCGGCCGCTAAGGGTGACCTCGGTGACGTCGAAGCGGAAGGTGCGGGGCGGGCTGGACAGCGCCCCGAGGTAGGCGTGCACCGCGCGCTGCAGCGCGCGCTTCTTGCGCTCGTCCACCGCGTGGAAACCCGACACGAGCGCGCCCTCGGCGCGGGCCTTGACCTCGACGAACACCAGCACGTCGCCGTCGCGGCACACGAGGTCGATCTCGTCGCGGAGATCGCGCGGGCTGCGCCAGTTCCGGGTCACGATCTTGAAGCCGTGGCGCGCCTGCAGGTAGTCCGCGGCGGCCTGCTCGCCCCGGGCCCCGGCCTCCGCGCGGGCCGTGGGGGCCTCGCGTCGCAGGACCTTGCTCCAGACCTCTTTGAGCCAGCCAAGCATTTGCAATTCGCCCTCGACCACGCGAAAAAACGCCCTTACAAGCAAGCGCGTTTTTCAATCCACCGTCGCCGCTCCACCCGGCGCCGGCCGGCCGGCCCTCCACCTCCTCTCCTCCTCATGGCTACCTCCAGCAATCTTACCGGCACGCTGCGCCGCTCCCTGCTCATCAAGGTCATCTCGAAGCCCGCCCCGAGCAAGGAGGACGTCAACACCGTCATCGAGCTCACCTCCAGCAAGGTCGTCGAGTCGCTGCAGGCGCAGTCCATGACGATGTATCTCGTCGAGGGCGGCGAGATCGCGTTCAAGCAGGTGTATTACTCGCCCACCCTGTGGGGCGCCGACAAGGGCAAGGAGGTCCAGTTCCGCGAGACCGCCAAGAAGCTCCTCACCCTCAAGCTCCCCGCCGGCACCGGCAACGTCGGCAAGGTCATCCAGACCGGCGAACCCCTCTTTTTCAGCGGCAAGGGTGCCGACGCCGCCTCCCTCAAGAAGATGGACGTCGGCTTTGACGTCCACTCCATGCTGACCGTGCCGCTCAAGACGAACATCGTCATCGGCGCCATCCAGGTCCTCAACAAGGAGCCCTCCGCCGGCACCGGCGGCTCGTTCACCCCCAAGGACCTCAGCGTCCTCATGGAGGTGGCCGAATACTCCTCCACCCTCATCCAGCGCATGCTGGACCCGAAGTTCCAGCTCACCCCCGAGGACACCGCCAAGTTCATCTCCAAGTTCACCGAGCTGCCCCTCGTCACCAAGATCGAGGACGTCGAGATCGACGACAAGCTGGTCGAGATCACCGGTGACGCCGTCATCCGCCGCGAGTGCATCTTCCCCTACAAGAAGACCGGCACCAACTCCTGCTCGGTGCTGATGACCAACCCGCTGGACTACGCCAAGCGCGAGGCGTTCTCCCAGGCCACCGAGATGTCGATCGACGACGTCAAGGTCATCCCCGCCAGCCTCCTCGACGCCCTCCTGAAGAAATGCTTCGGCGAGAAGGCCGGCGCAGCCGCCAAGACCGGCGAGGCCGCCGCCGAGGTCGACATGGACGAGGTGAAGGACCTCATCTCCGGCGCCTACACCGAGGGCGGCGGCTCCGGCGAGGTCAAGGCCGCCGACCTCGAGAGCGAGGACTCCGCCCCCATCATCCAGCTCACCAACCGCATCATCGAGGACGCCTACGTATCCGGCGCGTCCGATATCCACATCGAGCCCATGGAAAAGGACCTCGTGGTCCGCTACCGCGTGGACGGCATGTGCACCGAGAAGATGCGCCTCCCGAAGCAGGTCGCCTTCGCCATGGTCGCCCGCCTCAAGATCATGTGCAACCTGGACATCTCCGAGCGCCGCCTGCCGCAGGACGGTCGTATCGTGTTCAAGAAGTTCACGAAGAAAAACATCGATATCGATCTGCGCGTCGCCACCGGCCCGATGAACCACGGCGAGAAGGTGGTCATGCGTATCCTGGACAAGGCGAAGTCCACCCTGCCCCTGCCCCAGCTCGGCTTCTCGGACGACAACCTCGCCAAATACCGCGAATGCGTGCGCCAGCCCTACGGCATGATCCTGCACTGCGGCCCGACCGGCTCCGGCAAGTCCATGACCCTTTACGCCGCGCTCGCCGAGATCAACACACCCGACGTGAACATCCAGACCGCCGAGGACCCGATCGAATACACCCTCCCCGGCCTGAACCAGATGCAGATGAACAAGCAGATCGGCCTCGATTTCCAACGGGCGCTGCGCTGCTACCTCCGCATGGACCCCGACATCATCCTCGTGGGCGAAATCCGCGACAAGGAAACCGCCCAGATCGCCTGCGAAGCGGCGCTCACCGGTCACTTGCTCGTCTCCACCCTCCACACCAACGACGCGCCCTCCACGGTGTCCCGCATGGGTGAAATGGGCATCGAGCCATTCAACATCTCCGCCGCGCTCGTGTGCGTGTGCGCCCAGCGCCTCCTCCGCCGCGTCTGCAAGAACTGCAAGGTGAAATACAAGCCCGAGGGCCGCGAGGCCGAGATCATCATGAAGGCGCTCGACCTCAAGGAGGCGCCCGAGATCTTCAAGGCCGCCCCCGGCGGCTGCCACATCTGCAGCGGCAACGGCTACAAGGGCCGCGTCGGCATCCACGAGCTCATGGTCAACTGCGAGGAGATCGTCGAGGCCATCAACAAGGAAGTCGAGGTCGCCGACCTCAAGCGCGTCTGCATGAAGTCCGGCATGAAGACCATGCACCAGGACTCCATGCTCAAGGTCAAGATGGGCCTCACCACCATGGAGGACGCCCTGGCCAACGTGCCGGCCGACATGATCGCGATGGACGGCGGCGAGGCCGCCGAGCCCAAGGCCAAGAAACACGGCCACTGATAATTCTCGTCCGGACTACCCCCCGGTCGGGCAAGCAAAAGAGGCGCGATCCGCAAGGGTCGCGCCTTTTGGCTTTCGGAAGCCGAAAGCCATCCGCCGAAGCCTCAGTGAGGCGAAGGCGGATCCTTCCACGCCCCGGCATCAGCCGACGCTTGCCTTAAAACCACATGCAGGCTGACTAACCCTGCCAGTCTCGAATATCGCGAATCATGTTCACTGAAGCACGTGCCGCCTGGTTGTATGAGAACTATCTGTGGCTGGAGGCCAATCTGCCGAAGCGCACGGATGGAAGTTCTGCCCAGCTTATTCTGCCGTTGCCGGAGTTCTACCCGATGCGCAACACGATGGATCATGCCTATGCTCATTCTGTCTTCGATGCTACTCGCGGATTCATGGGTTTGCTTGAGTGGCCGTGCATGCTGATTCCTCAAACTGATGAGGAACGCAATTTCGCCGCCGCCGCTATGGCTGCCGGAGGTATAATCGGAGAAATGCCCACGAAAGATGCTGCCGGAACATTCAAAAACGGTGATCAGGTCGAAATCACATACTCCCCCAGCCTGCTGCGCGAACCCGTGGGTTTGGTTTCCACTCTAGCACATGAGCTCTGCCACTACCTGCTCGCCGCGGTGAAAAGCGAGCCGCCCTGCGGATGGCCGGAGCATGAGCCCCTTACTGATCTAGCCGCCGTGCACGAGGGATTCGGTGTCTTCCTAGCTAACTCCGCCTTCAATTTCAGCCAATGGAGTGACAGTCAGCAATCGGGCTGGCAATGGAGCAAGCGCGGTTACCTGAACGAAGCCGAACTGGGATTCGCCCTCGGGATTTTCGTCGTCCGTTCAAAAATCGCGCCCGACATCGCCGGACGGCTTCTAAAACCAAACCCAGCGGCAGTTTACTGGGACTCGTTGGACTACATCGCCGATTTGGAGCAACAGCGCCCCCAAGACGGGGCGTGGACGTCAGCCAAACACATCAAATTCTAGTCGTCTACGCTTACGACTCCACCGGTGCCGAAGGCCGCGCCGCGCGCACGGAGTCGGCGATCGTCGTCGGCAGCACCTCGGGCTCGCCCTTGTGCTGGTCGAACTTCATCGAAAGCGTCTTCGACACGCCGCGCTCCTGCATCGTCACGCCGTAGATGGCGTCCGCCGCGGCGATCGTGCTCTTGTTGTGCGTGATGATGATGAACTGCGACTCCTTCACGAACTGCTTCAGCAGGTTCGTGAAACGGTGGATGTTCGACTCGTCGAGCGGCGCGTCGAGCTCGTCGAGCAAGCAGAAGGGCGACGGCTTCACCATGTAGAGCGCGAAGAGCAGCGCGACCGCGGTGAGCGTCTTCTGGCCGCCGGAAAGCAGCGTGATGCCCTTGAGCTTCGTGCCCGGGGGCTGGGCGACGATCTCGATGCCGCTCTCCAGCGGATCCTCGGCCGTCACCAGCTCGATCTCCGCCCGGCCGCCGCCGAACAGGATGTTGAACGTGTAGGCGAAATTCTTCCGGATCTGCTCGAACGTCACCTTGAACTGCTCAAGCGAGGTCTGGTTGATGTCGTCGATGGCCTTCAGCAGCTGCGCCTTGGCGTTGGCCAGGTCGTCGCTCTGGGTCTTGAGGAACTCATAGCGCTGCTTGAGCTCCGAATATTCCTCGATGGCCACGAGGTTCACGGCGCCCATGGCGCCGAGCCGCTGGCGGAGCGCGTCCACCTCGGCCTTCACCTCGTCCCAGTTGGTCGCCTCCATGGACTTCAGGTCGTCCTCGGTCGGCTCGCCCTTGTTTTCCTTCTTCTTGCGGCGCTTCGGCTTCGCCTCGGCGGCAGAAAGCTCGGAGCCCGGAGCCTGGAGCGCGGAGCCTGATTCAGAAATCCCTGCTCCCTGCTCCTTGCTCCCAGCCTCTTCGTCCTCGTCGAGGTCGAGGTCCTTCATGCCCTCGGGCTCGTCGTCGGCGTGCCACATCAGCCGGCGCCAGTCCTGCTGGGCGATGTCGGCCGAGAATTCACGGGTGACCTCCTCGGTCAGGAACTGCACGCGGGCGCGGGTCTCGGCGACCTTGACCTCGTGCTTGGAGAGCTCGGCCTGGGAGGATTCGGCCTCGGCGCGGATGGACGAAAGCCCGTCCTCCACCGCGGTGATCTCCGACTCGACGGTGGAAAGCTCGACGCGGACCTTCTCCACGTTCTCCTGGGCGACGGCGAGGGTCGTGGTGATTTCCTCGGCCCGGCGCTTCTGGCCGGTGCCCTGTTCCTCGAGCACGTTGATCTGCTCGGTCCACGTCTCGAGCTCGATCTGCCGCTGGGTGATCAGCTCCTCGAGCTGCTCGCCGCGGCGCTCCATCTCGGTCAGGCCGCGGTCGAGGACCTCGACCTTCTGGCGGCGTTCGGCCAGCTCGAGGCGGGCCTGCGCGAGGATTTCCTTCTTCTGGTCGCGGTCGGCGCGCTTGTCGGCGATGGCGGTCTCGGTCGCGTTGATGACCTGCTTCTGGGCGGCAACCCCGGCCTCGGCCTCGGCGAGCAAGGCCTGCGCCTTGGCCAGGCGGGACAAGGCCTCGTCGTGCTCGCGCTTGAGATTGTTGAGCTCGTTCTCCATCCGGGCGAGCCGGTTGACGGCATCGTCGTGCGCCTTCTGGGCGTTCTTTTCCTCGGTGTGGATGGCGGCGGCCAGCTGCGAGGTGGCGAGCACTTCCTTGCGCTTCTGCTCCAGGGTCTGCTCGGCCTCGGCCAGGGCGTTGTTGAGCTGGTCGATGACGGCCTTCTGGTCGTCGTGCGCCTGCTGCTCGGCCACGACGGCCTTGCCGGTCTCGCGGATGTCGACCTCGCGCTGCACGATGCTGTTGGCGGGCTTCTTGTGGTGGCCGCCGTAGATCAGGCCGCGGCGGTCGACCAGGTCGCCCTTGGCGGTCGCGACCATGAGGAAGCTGAACGCGGGGTTGGCCTGCCAGAACTCGAGGAAAGCCCCGAGATCATCGGCCAGATAGCACGCGGAGAGAATCGAGGCCGCCGGATGCGATGCCTCGAGGTTGGCCACGGCGTCCGTGGCCGGCTTCAAGCCGGCGGGCAGATCGCCCGCGGAAACCTGAGACCTGAAACCTGAAACCTGAAGGCAGACCGATCCGATTTTGTCGGCTTCAAGCTGGGAAAGGATTTTCTGCGCCGTGGCCAGATCGGAAACCGAGATGGCCTCGACCGAGGCGCCGAGGAGCGCTTCGACGGCCTTGGCGTATTCCGCGCGGACCTCGAGGCCCTGGGTGACCGGGACAAATTTCTGCTCGCCGAAGAGCGAGGTGAAGCGGCCCTGAAGGATGGCCTTGGCGCCTTCGCCGAAGCCTTCCCACTTCTCCTGCAGCTGCTGGAGCAGCTTCAGGCGGGCGGTCTTCTGGGCGAGGTTGCGGTCGATCTCCTGCAGCTTGCGCTGGGCGTCGCGGAACTTGTGCGTGACATCCTGCAGCGCGGCCTGCGCGGCCTGGGCCTCGTTGTTCGAGCGGCTCTGCTCGACGCGGGCCGCCTCGACGCGGGCGCGGACCTCGGACAAGGCGGCGGCGGCGCCCTCGACGGCGGCGCGCAGCTCGGCGAGCTCCTGCGACAGGGAGTCGAATTTGTTCTGGCTGGTGCGGGCGTCGACCTCGAGGCCGGAGCTCTCGGTGCGGTGGCGCGCCACGGCGCTCTCCAGCTGCAGCAGGTGGAACTTGTCCTGGCTGAGCTGCTGCTCGGCCTTGGTCAGCTCGCCCTCGGTGACGGCCAGCTCGCGGTTGCGGTCCTGGAAGACGGCGTCCGAGCTGCCGAGCAGCGTCAGCTGGGCGTCCTTGTCCTGGGCGCTGCTGTCCACCTGCGTGGCCAGCTCGCGGCGCTGCATCTCGAGTTCCGCGAGGTCATCCTTGCCGGCGTCGAGGCGCTCGGCGAGGGCGGTGCGCTTGACCTGGGCCATGCTGGCGGCGTTCTCGGCCGCCTCCTTCTGGGAGCGGAGGTCGAACACGGCCTGCTGGGCGTCCTGCACGCGCTGGCCGAGGAAATTGCGGAGGGTGCGGCCCTCGTTGAGCTTCACGCTGCGCTCCTCGAGCGTGGCGCGACGGGTGTCGGCGGCCTCGCGGAGCGTGGCCACGCGGCCGTCGAGCTCGTTGAGCGCCGCGCTGAGCAGGCCGAACTGGTGGCCGCTCTGGGCCAGCGCGAGGTGGCGCAGGCGGAAATTGAGGCGCTTGTAGCGCATGGCCTTCGCGGCCTGGCGCTTCAGGGTGCCGATCTGGCGGGCGACCTCGGTGATGACGTCGGACACGCGCGCCAGGTTCTGCTCGGTGAGCGAGAGCTTGTTCATCGCCTCGCGGCGCTGGCTCTTGTATTTCGTGATGCCGGCGGCCTCCTCGAACACCACGCGGCGCTCCTCGGGCTTGGACGACAGGATCTGGTCGATCTGGCCCTGCGCCATGATCGAGTAGCTGGTCCGGCCGACGCCGGTGTCCATGAAAAGCTTGTGGATGTCCTTCAGGCGGCAGGGCTGGCCGTTGAAGTAGTATTCGCCGCCGCCGTCACGGTTCACGCGGCGCATGATCTCGATCTCGTGGAATTCGCTGCCGAGCTGCTTCTCGCACTCGGTCATGACCAGGGCGACCTCGGAGAACTGGGCGGGCTTGCGGGTGTCGGCACCCTCGAAGATCACGTCCTGCATCTTGCCGCCGCGGAGGGCCTTGGCGCTCTGCTCGCCGAGCACCCAGCGGATGGCGTCGGCGATGTTGCTCTTGCCGCAGCCGTTGGGACCGACGATGGCGGTCACACCGGGCTCGAAACTGAGGGTCGTGTTGTCGGCGAAGCTTTTGAAGCCGTGGATTTTTAGCGCCTTAAGATGCATTGAGCTTAAAGGGCAAACTAGAGGCAGCGGCTTTGCGCCGTGCAACGGAAAAAACGACCGCTTCCCCTCTGAAAAGTTGCTCGCAAACGCGATTTTGGGCTGGCCAAGCCGCAACCGGCTCGCTGGGCGGGCCGGCCGCCCCGACCCAGCAGCCCAAGTGATATGTTTCCGGGTCGTCCCATGTCCCCGGCTACTGGTTGCGCGGCCCTCTTGCGTCCCCGCCCCCGCCGGATATCCCGGTGACATGACCGGCTCCCCCGATCACCTCGCCCGGACCAAGCGCTACATGCCCTGGTTGGTCGCGGTCGCGCTGTTCATGGAGGGTCTGGATTCCACCATCGTCAACACCGCGGTGCCGACCATGGCGGCCAGCCTCAAGGTGGAGCCCCTGAGCCTGAAGGCCGTGCTGACCAGCTACACGCTGTGCCTGGCGGTCTTCATCCCCATCAGCGGCTGGATGGCCGACCGGTTTGGCACGCGGCAGGTGTTCCGGTGGGCGGTGATCCTCTTCACCCTCGGGTCCCTGTTCTGCGGCCTGGCCTTGAACATCCCCATGCTGGTCGCGGCCCGCGTCCTCCAGGGCATCGGCGGCGCCATGATGACGCCCATCGGCCGGCTGGCCCTCGTCCGCACCTTCCCCCGGTCCGAGATGCTCGTCGCGATGAATTACGTCGTCATTCCCGCCCTAATCGGTCCGCTGCTCGGGCCGGTTACCGGCGGGCTGATCGTCCACTGGCTGCCGTGGCGCATGATCTTCTTCGTCAACCTGCCCATGGGCCTGCTTGGGCTATGGCTGATCGGGCGCTACATGCCGGATTACCGCGGCGCGGAAAAGACGCCGCTGGACTTCCTGGGCTTTGTGCTGCTGGGCGGGTCCATCGGACTGCTCTCCTATGTGCTGGAGATCTTCGGCGAGCACCGGCTGCCCGCGGGCACCCTCCTCGCCTGGCTGGCCGTCGCCCTGGGCCTGTTCGCCGCCTATGCCTGGCACGAGCGCCGCGCCGCGCGGCCGGTGATCCGGCTGTCGCTCTTCCGCACCCGGACGTTCAGCGTCGGCGTGCTCGGCGGCATCATCACCCGCCTCGGGGTCGGCGGCACGCCGTTCCTGCTGCCCCTGCTCTACCAGGTGGGCCTGGGCTACCCGGCGTGGCAGGCCGGCCTGCTGACCATGCCCCAGGCCGTCGCCGCCATCCTGATGAAGGTCATGAGCAAGTCCCTCCTCGCGCGCTTCGGCCACCGCCAGATCCTCATCGCCAACACCGTGTGCTTCGGCGCGACCCTGATGGTCTTCACCCGCGTCGGTCCCGGCACGCCCGTGTGGTTCATCCTCTCCCTCAGCTTCGTGCAGGGCCTGTTCTCCGCCCTGCAGTTCACGAGCATGAACACCCTGGTCTATGCCGACATCCCGGACCGCGATGCCAGCATGGCCAACAGCATCGCCCTCACCGCGCAGATGATGTCGTGGAGCTTCGGCATCGCCGTCGCCTCGCTCATGACCGGCTTCTTCCTCGGCGGCCTGCCGCAATCGGACCGAACCGGCTTTGTCAGCGCGCTGCACCAGTCGCTGCTGGCGATGGGGACGCTCACCATCCTCTCCTCGCTCATGTTCTGGCGGCTGCGCGCCGACGACGGCAACAATGTCAGCAACCGCCGCACGCCGCCGACTTCGCCCGAGGCCGCCGAGGCGGCGTGAGGCCGGGCCGGCTCACTTGTGGTCCCACGGCAGCCGCAGCTTCAGCTTCGGGTATTTCCAGATCCGGACGACCCCGAACATTTTCCCGGGGTTCAGGATGCCGCGCGGATCGAGGGCCTTCTTGACGGCCTGCATGGCGCGCACCTGCGCCGGGTTGTGCTGGAGGCGCAGGAAGGGCGTCTTGGCCAGGCCGATGCCGTGCTCGCCGGAAATGGCGCCGCCGAGCGACACGACGGTCTCCATGAGCTTCTGCACCGCCGCCTCGGCCGCCTTGGTCTCGGCCGGGTTCTCGCGGTGATACATGATGTTCACGTGCAGGTTGCCGTCCGCCAGGTGGCCGAAGGTCGGGATGGGCAGCTTGGACTGCTGCTTCAACCGCGTGATGAACCGCGCGAACTTCTCGTAGTTGCGCATCGGGACGACGATGTCCTCGTTGAGCTTGGAGTCGCCGAGCTCGAACATCGCGCCCGAGCACTTGCGGCGGACCTCCCAGAGCTCCTCGACCTCGGCCCGGTTGGTGGCCTCGCGGAACGCCACGGTGTTCTGCTGCGCCCAGGCGAGCACATCCTGCTTCAAGTCGTCCACCTCGGTGAGCGAACCGGCCAGCTCCAGCAAAATGACCGGCCGGCCGGCCTGGCCGGGGAACACGGTCTTGCCCGTGGCCCGTTCGGCGCAGAGCACGCTCTCGCGATCGAGAAACTCGCAGATGGCCGGCTGCACGCGCTGCCGGAAAAGCCGCTTGGCCGCCCCGAGCGCCGCGGTCTCGTCGGCAAACGCCGTCAGCAGCGTCCAGCGCGCCGCGGGCATCGGCACGAGCTTGAGCACGGCACCGGTCACGACGCCGAGCATGCCCTCGCTGCCGATCCACAGGTCGCGCAGGTTGAAGCCGGCGGCGAACTTCTTGGTGGCCGTCCCCCACTCCACGAACTCGCCCGTCGGCAGGAAGCCGCGCAGGGCGATGACGAAGTCGCGCGTCACGCCGTATTTGCCGCCGTGCATGCCGCCGGCGTTGCAGGCGATGTTGCCGCCGATGGTGCAATATTCCTTCGACGACGGATCGGGCGGATAAAACCAGCCCTGCGCCGCCGCGGCCCGCTGGATGTCGCCGGTCGTGGCCCCGGCCCCGGCGTGCGCCATGCCGGCGTCGGCGTCGATCCGGATGGTCTTCAATTTCCGCATGTCGATGACCCAGCCGCCGAGCACCGGCGCCGCCGAGCCCATCAAAGTCGTGCCGCGCCCGCGCACCGTGACCGGCACGCGGTGCCGGTTCGCCAGCTCAAGGACCGGACCGATGTCGGCTTCGCGCTTCGGCGTGATGACCGCGTCCGGCAGGAAGGAGATCTTGCTGCTGTCGAACGAGGCCGCCCAGCGGCCGTCCTTTGATATATCAACCAAAGCGCCGAGACGCTTCTTCAACTGCCGGGTGGCGATGGCATGCTTCTCAATCATGTAGCAGCCTGTTTACAGGCGATACCGCCAACCCTCCAAGGCATTTCTTTGCCACGAAAAGTCACAAAAGCTCACAAAAAGGGCCCGGGTGTTTTTTGTGCCTTCTTGTGCCTTTTCGTGGCCAACCCGTCTTTTGTTTATCCGTGCCCATCCGTGCAATCCGTGGCCAAAAACACCTCCGCATGACATACTCCCCGCAAGTTTCGCTTTGAATGTGCCACCTCGCCCGGCTTGAATCCCCGTTCCTCCCATGACCCGCGTCCTCCTCACGACCACTTCTTTCCAAGACACGCCCGGCATCCACCACGACATGCTGGCCAAGGCCGGCTTCGAGATCGTCCGCGAGCGCGGCCCGCTTCCCGAGGCCAAGATGCTCGAGCTCGCCGGCCAGTTCGATGCCTACCTCTGCGGCGACGACGCCCTGACGCGCGCCGTCATCCAGAAATCCCTCCCCCGCCTCAAGGTCATCTCCAAATACGGCATCGGCCTCGACAAGATCGACGTCAAGGCCGCCACCGACCTCAAGGTCCCCGTCCTTTTCACCCCCGGCGTCAACCACACCACCGTCGCCGAGCACACCTTTGCCCTCCTGCTCGCCGTCGTCCGCAACCTCGTCGTCGAGGCCAACCACGTCGCCGCCGGCCGCTGGACGCGCATCACCGGCAACGAGCTTTGCGGCAAGACCCTCCTGCTCGTCGGCCTCGGCCGCATCTCCAAGGAGGTCGCCATCCGCGCCCGCGCCTTCGGCCTGCGCGTCCTCGTGTTCGCGAATTACTGGGAGGAGGATTTCGCCCGCTGGCACGGCCTGGAGCGCGTGGAGGACCTCGATGAGGGCCTCAAGCAAGCCGACTTCGTTTCCCTCCACACCAAGCTCACCGAGAAGACCAAGGGCCTGATCGACGCCCGCCGTCTTGCCCTGCTCAAGCCCGGCACCGTCATCGTGAACACGGGTCGCGGCGAACTCATCTCCCTCGCCCCGCTCGTCGAAGCCATCAAGGCCGGCAAGATCCGCTACGGGGCCGACGTCCTCGACCAGGAGCCGCCGCCCGCCGACCATCCGCTGCTCGGCCTCCCCGGCACCGTGCTCACGCCGCACATCGGCAGCCGCACCCACGAGAGCGTCCAACGCCAGGCCTCCTGCGCGGTCGAGAACCTCACCCGCTACCTCGCCGGCAAGGCGCCGATCGCTCAAGCCAATCCGGAAGTAAGCGGTAAGCCGTAAGCGATAAGCTTTAGGCTTCCGAACCACCAAACCATTCTCAATCACCTCCGCTTAACGCTTATCGCTTAAAGCTTACAGCTCCCTCCTCCCATGCCCGAACAATTCTTCATCGTCCCCGAGCAGCAGCACAACGCCCTGATCCAGGCCGCCTACCAGCACCGCGGCTTCCATGCCGACGAGGCCGCCGAGGGCGCGCGTTTCTGCGCCGAGGCCTCGCGCCACGGCATCCGCACCCACAACGGCATCAAGGCCCTCCACCTCGACCACCTCTTCGGCTCCGGCTCGAAGGGCTGCGTGCCGGGCGCGCAGATCGAGGAGAAGAAGTCCAAGTTCGAGGCCGCGAAAATCTGGAACGCCAACAAGAAGCTCGGCCAGTCCACCGCCTACCGCGCCATGGCCGAGGCCATGCGCCTTGCCGACAAATACGGCGTCGGCACCGTGTCGGTCGACAACGCCTTCCACTACCTCTGGGGCGGCGGTTACGTGATGGACGCCGCGAAGAAGGGCTACATCGCCTACACCAACTGCACCGCGGCGCTCGCCGAGGTCGTGCCCTTCGGCGGCAAATACCCGACCCTCGGCACCAACCCGCACTCGTGGGGTTTCCCGACCACCGACGCCGTCGGCTACCCGATCGTCATCGACTGGGCCACGTCCGTCGTCGCCATGGGCCGCGTCCAGCAGCTCAAGCGCGAAGGCAAGCAGCTCCCGCCGCTCGCCGCCGTGGACAAGGACGGCAACCCGACCACCGACCCGAACCTCGCCACGTCGCTCCTGCCCTTCGGCGCCCACAAGGGCTACGGCCTCTCGCTTATCAACGAGATTGTCGGCGGCTTCATCGGCGGCTCGCTGCCGACCATCCGCAACCGTTGGGACCAGGTCGGCGCCGGCGACAAGGGCACCTGCGTGTTCTTCTTCCAGGTCATCCACCCAGACGCCATCAGCAGCGGCGCCTTCGCCAAGGGCCGCAACCAGGCGCAGAACGTCAAGGCCGTCATCGACGACGTCCTCGGCCACGGCAACGAGAAGTCCATGCTCCCCGGCCAGCTCGAGGCGACATGGGCCGCGCACACCGCCAAGGCCGGCGGCCTGCTCTTCAGCGCCGCGGAGGTCGCCGCCTTCAATGAACTCGCCACCGAGGCCAAGCAGCCGCTGTGGAAGGCGGAGTCGTTCAAGACAGTGACAATCTGATTAAGACAGAAACCTGAAACTTGAAACCTGAGACCTGAAGAAATTCGGGCTCAGGTTTTTCTTTGGAGGGCCCGCGTCCCTGCGGGCCGTTGTAGGGCGGGATCGCCGAATCCCGCCTCCGGTAGCGGTGATTGGCTACGGTTTCCGGCTCTCGCGCTCAATGAATTCGATGAAATTTTCCGCCAGGAGCACTGCAACCTGCTGCGTCGTCATGAATTCCTCGGTGGAGTTCGGGCTGGTCCAGACCGGCTCGCCGTCATGGCCAAAATAGGGGCGAAACGCTCGTTCTCTCAAGGTGACTGGCTGGGGCCGCATTTCCACGAAGTCATCCCCTTTTCCCATCTGATATATCATGCAATCGAGCCTAGTGTCAGTGACATTGTTCATCGCATGGCCGCCCAAGCGGACCCCTAATCGCAGCCTGAACGGGCCACGAATTTGGAATCCACTCATGTCGCGATGAAAAGCGCATTTAAGTTGCGACGAAGTCGCGCCGACTTTCTCGAACTGCGTCTGCAACAGCTGACAAAGCTTAGTTTCTTCGGCCTCGACTTCCTTTACTCCTTCACTGGTGCGAAGCTTTTTCTCGGCGTTGGTCCGGGTCGCCAAATTGAGGGCGAGTTTTTTCATGCGCAATTCAAGCGCATCGAACTGAGAAAACTCCCGCACGCGCTCGGTTACGCCCACGGCGCGCTTGATCTCCGCGACGACACGGTCAATTCCATCCAACGAAGGAACCGCTAGCCGGCCCGCAAGGATCGGGGAATACATCGCCACGCCCTCAGCGTCGATGTCCTTCCAGATGGGGAGAATTACCTTGCGATTGCCCTGCTCCAAGGAGAACAGGCCATCCAATTCGGCTTTTGGCCACTTCTTCTGAAAAAAAGCAGGGCTCAGCACCACAACGCCGTAATCACAAGACGCCAGACCCGTGTTGATCTTTCCCAAGAGGGAATCGCCCATGGTCAGCTCGTATTCGTCATACCAGACCTTGAAGTGGACCTTGAGGGCCTCGGCAAGCGGCCGAACGAAGCTCGGCTTGTCTTCTGACGCGTGGCTAATGAAAAGCTGCAACTGGGATGTGTCGCTCATGATTCGTCAGGAGCGGTGGGATGATGATCGTCGCCAAATAAGAGCCAATAGGTGGCCTCGTTTTTCTCCGGCGAGTAGGAGCAGTCCTCGATCTTGTAGTGTCGCGATCCGAACTGCACGATATCGTCCTTACGCAGAAGATGAGGAAACGTCGTCAAGATCTTGGGCGACATGTTCTCGCCGCTGTCGAAGATGAACTTGGATTTCATTCGCGGGTAATTCTTCTGCCTATGATGAATCAGATAGGTGCGGGGCGGGAAGTAATATTATACTCAGATCAAACGCACAAACGCTGATCGCGTCAGCTCCGTACCTAAGCTTATGGGCGAGCGCGCGGCTAAGCGACTGATCTCTAGGCAGCTTACCTCAGTCGCCCTTCGCGGCCAAACCCCAAGGCTGTTAAGGGCAACGACCCCTACCAAGGGCTGGGCCGGCTCTTGTCGCTGGGCCACGGCCCTCAGAGACGCGGGCCCTCCATTACTCCGTCGTTTCCTTCGTCAGCTCCAGCGCCAGCGTCCGCACGCCCTTGAGGTCGGTCTTGCCGGTGCCGAGCATCGGGATTTTGTCCACCTTGCGGAGGATCTTCGGCACCCAGAGGTTTGGCAGGCCTGACTCGAGGAGCTTCGAGCGCAGCTGCTCGATCGTGACGTCCTGCGTCGTGAGCACCACCAGCGCCTCGCCCTTCGTGGCGTCGGGGATGCCCGTGACGGCCACCGCGGGACCGTCGGCCTGTTCCAGGCCGAGGAGATCGACGCAGCGCTGCTCGATCGTGCCGTGCGGCACCATCTCGCCGCCGATCTTGGAGAAGCGCGAGAGCCGGCCCTCGATGAAAAGGAAACCGTCATTGTCGAACCGGCCGAGGTCGCCCGTGACGAACCACCCGCCGTCCTTGAGCGCGGCGGCGGTCTTTTCCGGATCCTTGAGATAACCGGGAAACACGTTCGCCCCGCGCAGCCAGAGCATGCCGGTCGAGGTCATCGGCAGCTCGGCGCCGGTGTCGGGATCGACGATGCGCGCGGTCATGCCGGGCATCAGGCGGCCGACGGCGCCGGTGCGCTTGCCGAGCTGTTCCTCCGCCGTGGAGGTCGTGACCGGCGGGTTGTGCTGGTTGATGTTGGTGGCGGGCGTCGTCTCGGTGAGGCCGTAGCCCTGCAGGATCTCGATGCCGAACTGGCCGAGGAAGGACTCGTAGAGGTCCATCGTCAGCTTCTCCGCGCCGGTGACGACGAGGTTGAGCGACGCCAGCTCCTCCTTGGTGGCCTTCTTGAGGAACGGCCGCACGAAGGTCGGGGCGCCGAGCATGACGGTCGCCTTTTCCTGCTGGATGGCCTCGACGATCTTCTTGGTGTCGAGCGGGCTCGGCACGGTGATCACCCTGCAGCCGCGCAGCATCGGATACCAGAGCGTCACGGTGAAGCCGAAGGAATGGAACACCGGGAGGCACGCCATCAGCACGGCGGTGTCGGGCAGGATGGAGAGCGAGGAGATCTGCGCGCAGTTGGCGAAGATGTTGCGGTGCGTAAGCACGACGCCCTTCGGCTCGCCCGAGCTGCCGCTGGTGAAGAGCAGCGCCGCCTCCTCGCGGTCGCCGACCCTGGGCAGGTCGAGCAGGTCGGCCACCCACTGGTTGGGCAGCAACCACGCCGCGAGCAGCCACGGCACGATGGCCTTCTTGCCGCCGGCGGCCTCGATGGCCTGCTTCAGGTCGAGCGTTTTCTCGGGGAAGGGGAAATTCGGCACCTTGGCCCGCATGGCGTCGGCCGTGATGACGGTGTTGATCTCGCCCAGCTTGAGCGACGCCTCCACGGCGGCCTTGCCGGCGGTGAAGTTGAGGTTCACCGGCACCTTGCCGGCGAAGGCCACGGCGAGGTTGGCGATGTGCGCGCCGGCGCCCGGCGGGAGCACGATGCCGACGCGTTTCTCGGGCACCGTTTTGCGGAGGTGGCGGGAGAGCGCCGAGGCCACGGCCAGCAGCTGCGCGGCGGTGACCGGGCGCCGGTCGGCGGTGCGGTCGACAATCTCGACGTGACGCGGGCGCTTCGCCAGCGACCGGGCGATCTCGCGGCCGAGGTGGCGCCGGAGCATCGGGCGCTCCTGGAAGGCCAGCTCGCCCACGTCGAGCATCGCCTTGCGCATGTGGGCGACGTCGGCCTGCTCGCTCGGGATCGCCGGGCCGAACACGACGCACACCGGCGTCGGCATGAGGCGCGGGGATTTCCAAAGGTAGCGGTTGCCCGCGAAGGAATAGATCGAGCCCCACAGGCCGTCGATGGCGGCGGGCACCACCGGCACATGCGAATGCTTGACGATGGTCTCGAACCCGCGGCGCAGCTCCATCAGCTGGCCGGTGCGGGAGATGGCGCCCTCGGGGAAGACGCAGACCAGCTCGCCGGCCTTGAGGGCGTCCCAGGCAAGGCGGATGCCCTTGAGCGGCTTGTTGGGATTGACCGGGATGACGCCGGCGGCGCGGAAGAGAAAGCGCACGACCGGGCTTTTGGCAAAGCCCGCGAAGGCCACGAAGCGCAGCGGCCGCGGCGAGGCGATCTGCAGGACGACGGCGTCGACGTAGGACAGGTGGTTGCACAGGACCAGCGCCCCGCCCTCCGGGATGTTGTCCGGGCCGATCCGCTTCACCTTGTAGAAAATCCGGCCGACGAGCCGCATCACCGTGCACACCGTCTGGTGCGGCAGGTGGTAGAGCGCGTAGGCCAGCATCGCCAGCGTGACGGCCGCCAGGAGGAAGAACTGCATGCTGACCGGCAGCGCCAGCTGCGCGTCGCTGGCCACGAGCCAGTAGACGCCGCTCGCGAACACGCCGGCGAGGCTGTCGAGCAGGCTCACCCCGGCCAGGATGCGGCCGCGGCGGTGGTCGCCGGCCTTCTCCTGGATGAAGGCGTAGAGCGGCACGAGGAAGAAACCCGTCGAGAAACCCATGGCGATCATCAGCAGCGTGAACTGCGTCGTGCCCGGCGCCGTGAAGCCGAGGGCAATGAGCGCCAGGGCCAGCATCGCCCCGCCCAGCGGCGCGAGGCCCAGCTCGACCCCCCGGCGCGAGAGCAGGCCGGCCAGCAGGTTGCCGAGCATCGTGCCCACGCCGACCATGAGCAGGAGCTTGCTGGAGGTGAGCGCGGCGTCCGGGCCGCCGTGCGTCAATTCATAGCCCACCTGCTGGAGCAGCACCGTGACGTAGCCGCCCACGCCGTAGAAAAAGCAAATGCCCATCGTCGCCCGCCACAGCGGGCGCGCGCGCCAGACCTCGGCCACGTCGGTGAAATGCCGCACCCACAGGCTCCAGCGGAACGGCTCGGCCGAGTGGGACTTCGTCGGGTCCGCCACCTGGAAAAGCGCCCACGCGACGACGGCGAGCGCGGTCAGCACCCAGGCGGTGTTCAGCGCGGCCGCCCACGGGTCACCGCCGGCCGTGAACCAATGGGAGAACAACGCGCCACCGGCAAAGGAGCCCACGAGGATGGCCGTGATGTTGAACATCTCCATGTAGCCGACCCAGCGCGACAGGCGCTGCGCCCCGACGTATTCCAGGAGAATGCCGCGCTTGGCCGGGGCGAGCACCGCGGTCTCGGCGGACAGGAGAAAAAAGCAGGCCATGGCGCCCCAGAACGATTGCAGCCACAGGGCTCCCGCCAGCAGGAGCATCACGCCGATCTGGGCGATGAGCGTGGCGTTGAGCACGGTGCGCTTGGGAAACCGGTCGGAAAGCCAGCCACAGATCGGACCAAAGGCCACGTAGGGCAGCACCAGCAGCGCCGCGATGAGGGCGAGGATGGGCTTGGAATCATCACCCGAGGCCCGCCAGAGTTGCTGCGCGAGCGCGCCCAGCATCATCTTGGCGGCACAGTCGTTGAAGGTTTCCTGGGCCTGCGCCGTCAACAAGGCCGCAAGCGAAGCACGGGGGGATTTCATGCGGGGTTGACGAACTGTGCCGGGCCGGCAGTGGCGGGCAAGTCCGTTCGCCAGCGGGCCGCCGGCAAGTATTCTGGCTGACAGGTCCGCGAATAGGCCCAAGATGTGGCCATGAAATTTCGGGACGCCATCCTGCCCCTCGTTGTCGCGGCCGGTGCGCTGACAGCATCCGCCGTCATGAGCCCGGCGGACCAGCAGCGGTATGAGCAGCTGCAGGCCAAACCCATCACGCTCTACCCCGAGATTGTGCCGGCGCAGTCGGACCTGCCGCGCTACTTCAGCGCCCGGGCCCGCGCGGATGATGCGATCGTGATATCCCATGGGGACGCGCTCAAGGTTTCCGCACGCATCGCCCAGCTCGGCGTGGAACACGGCGAGGTCTGGGTCCATGTGCCCCGCGACCTGGATCTCACCCAGAACGGCCGCAAAAACCTCGAGGGCGCCAAGGGCATTGTCTACGTGCCTGCGGGCCGGTTGTCCGCCCGTCGCCTCTCGACCGAGGCCCGCCAGCTGGCCGAAAGGGCCGGGCTGCTCGGCTGTCGCTTGATCGTCGGCCTGGAACCGGAACAGGCGCGGACCCTGAATCATATCGCCGAGATCGCCCCACACGCCTCGATCCTGACCATCTACGACAACCCGCGGATGCGGCGGGGTGCGGCCGAATACCGCGCCTATGTCGAACGCCTCGTCCACGAGGCCCGCGCGGTCAACCCGGGCATCCAGGTCGAGATCTGCATCTCCACCGGGGCCGATGCCGCCGCGACCAAGGCGCTCGCCGGTGTGCTCTGGACCTGCGCCGATCTCGCCGACCGCATTGGCATCTATTGCGATGACACCCCGGCATCCCGCGCCAGCCTCGATCTGCTCTATCAGGTGCTGCGCGGCCCGCCGCCGGCCTGAGCGGCCGTGCGCCAGCTTCGCAGATCCCGCGCAAGCGCGCCGAAGCCGTGGGGAAAATCATTCTCGAGCCGGCGGATGTCGCCGTGATGCCGGCTGACCTCCTGCACCGCCCGCTGGATGCCATGCGGCAGCGACGGCCGGTCCGTGCCGTAGACCTTCCACTTCAATTCCCGCCGCGTATAGGGCAGCCGGCCGGCCGCTTGGCCGTTCATCCACGCGGCTTCCGTGATCGAGGTGTCGCGACCGCAGAGCAGCCAGGCCTCGAGCGCCGGCACGCACAGGCCGACCGCGCGCAGCACCCGCTCCCGGCCCAGGACCGGATGGGCCGGATCGGGCGGACCGAAGCGCGGCCGGGGCGAAGGCAGGTTCTTGAGCGACCGCCGGAAAACCGCCCGCAGGCGGCAGATCCGGCAGTAGGGATGATAATAACCCGGCGCCTCGTGCTCCGCCGTGTGGACGGGCGTATCATCCGAGTCGACGACGACGACCAGCCCGTCCGCCCGGGTGTTGAAATGCAGGTGCCGGAGGATGGCCGGCAGCACCAGCTCGACCGACGGCCAGCCGCGGGCCCGCAGCGACGGCGTGATCTGGTTGAACTTCTGCCCGAGCACATACTCCACCAGCACGCGCAGCGCCGCCTCGTCCACCGGGGATTCACTGAGCAGGGCGATGTTCATGCCCAGGTTGGCCACGAAAAGTCACAAAAAATATCCCCGACTTCGGGGCAGATCTTCCGCGCGCCTATGGGCGCCTTGGGAGCTTCGTCTGCCATCGGGTTCTTGTGATTTTTTGTGGCTAAACTCATTCTTCTGCTTGGTGGTGTATTATTCGCCAGGAATCCCGCCGAGGATGCCGCTATACCAGAGGTCGCCGAGGTGCGCCTCCTTCATCAGGTCAAGCAGGTCGGTGCGCTCGGACAGGCGCATGAAGGTCGCGGCGTTGCCCGACTTGCTGGCGAGCACGACCTCCTCGGGATGATCCTTGAAGAGGTCCAGCAGGTAGGGCGAATGCGTGGTCGTGATGACCTGCACCGGGGCGCGTTCCATGCCGGCGTCCTTGGGATAACTCAGCCGGTAAAGGGCGTCCCGCACCTCGCGGAGCATCCGCGGGTGCACGCCGCGATCGGATTCCTCGATGCAGACCACGGTGGGCGGCACCGGGGCGTGCGCCAGGGCCAGCGTAGCCAGCAGGTAGAGCGTGCCCTGCGACAGGCTGTCGGCGGTGACGCGTTCGTTGCCGCCGGACAGCCGGGCGACCAGTTCCACGCGACCCTCCCCGGCATCGCGAAAATCCAGCCCGGCGAACTCCGGCAGGATCCGGCGGAAATCCTCCTCGAACGCCTTCCATGCCGCGGGCGCCTGCTCGCGCCGCGCCGCCAGCACCGCGGCGAGGTTGCCGGCGTTGGAGGCGAGTTCGCCCCCCTCGCTGCGCTTCGCGGGCACGGCCATCGCATAGTGGTCGAACAGGTAGGCGCGAATGCCCTGCAGCCTGGTGCGCAGTTCCGCCCACTCCCCCTCCCCGGCGATGCCCGGCGCATGGTCGACCACCAGCAGGTTGCAGACGAGCTCGTCGGAATTGCAGCCGAGGGTTACGCGGACGTTCTGAAACGGCGGATTGAAATGAAACTCGATCTGCGGGCCAGCGGGCAGCTGCCCCTTGAGCTCATGGACATGCGTGACGGGCAGGCCGGAAAGCGTGCGCAGCCGCAACAGCGCCTGGATCAGGCTGGTCTTGCCGCTGCCGTTCGGCCCGATGACGAGGTTGAACGGCTCGAGCCGCACCGCCGCCTCGCGCAGGGCCTTGAAGTTCTTGAAATGGACGGCGGCGATCACGGCACCACCATACGAAGATTAAGGCCTGAAACGAGGAGCTTTTTCGCCACGGATTGCACGGATGAACACGGATAAATCCCCGTTCCCATCAGCCGTTACCATCCGAACAATCCGCGAAGAAACCAAAGTTCATCTTCTGCGCACTGAAAATGATTGGAAGAACGCGTCGCGCCGCTACGTTTCCCGAGCGTCACCCCTCCCCCACCCGATGATCACCTTGCCACGCCCGGGCCTCGCCCTCTGCCTGCTTTGCCTGTTCCTTCCCTGCCTGCTGTCCGCGCAGGACACCCGCAAGTGGTCGCCGTGGCGGCCGATCGACGCGCAGCTCAACGGCGTGCGCATCCGCACCAGCTACGATGACAACGAGGGCCGCGGCTGGGCCGACGGCAGCCACCGCTGGCTCATCGAGGTGCGAAACAACCTCAAACGCTCGACCGTGAAGGTCGCCCTGGGCTTCGCCGCGAGGGATCCGCGCTCCAAGCAATGGGAGGCGCCCACCGAGGCCCGGCCCCCCTCCCTCAACTTCGTCCTTGAGCCCGGTGAGGTCTATGAGGGAACGGCCATGGGGTCTGAGAAAGGCGGTTTCGACTATCTCTACGCCCTCACGCCCCTGAGCGAGGAAGGCAAGCCGGCCGGCCGGTCGGTCCGCGGTCTGGCCAGTTCCCGGATCGTGTCCAAGCCGATCGCCGAAAGCTCGCTGGTCGCAAACGCCGCCTTCGCCAAGGCCCTGGCGCCGGAGCAACAGATCGCTCAAGTAAGCCCGGCGCCCGCTCCGGCCGCTCCGGCCCCGGCCAAACCCGTCGCCGCCCCGGCCAAACCCGCGGAGCCGGCCAGCACGCCGCCGCCCGCGGCCCTGCCCATGACCGCCCCGGCGCTGCCGCCGCCGGCCCTCGAGGGACTAGATGCCGCGGGAAAATTCGCCCTCTGGTCCCAGCGCGCGCAGCAAGGCGACGCCGAATCGATGTTCGAGCTGGGCCGCGCTTGCCGCTTCGGGCAGGGCACGACCCAGGACCATGCCGCGGCCACCGGGTGGTATCGTCAGGCCGCCCTGCGCGGGCACGCTGGCGCCATGACGAAACTGGGCTTTGCCTACGACAGCGGCCTCGGTGTCGAGCGGGACGAAGCCGTCGCCATCGACTGGTGGAAGAAAGCCGCGGCCGCCGGCGAACCGGACGCCGCCAAGAAACTGGCCAAGCTCGGTCTGGCTCCCTAAGTCGATTTCACCGGCTCAATACGGCCCGCGAATGTGGGCGGCGACCTCACGCTCGTAGTAGGCCGCCAGCTTCACGTGCCGGTCGGCGCCGAGCGGAGCAAGGACGGAGGCCCGCGCGTTGCCCTGCGCCTGCGCCGCGTTGCGCGCGCCCGGGATGAGCACGCTCACCGCCTCGAAGTCGAGGCACCACCGCAGCGCCATCTCCGCCATCGTCAGGCCGGCGGGCACCAGCGGCTTCAATCCGTCGGCCAGCGCGACGCCTTTCTCAAACGGCAGGCCGGCGAAGGTCTCGCCGACGTTGAAGGACTGGCCGTCACGGTTGAAGTTGCGGTGGTCGTTCGCCGGGAACTTCGTCTGCGCGGTCATCTTGCCGCCGAGCAGGCCGCTCGCGAGCGGCAGGCGGACGATGAGCGCCACGCCGTTGCGCCGGGCCGTGTCGAACAGGGTGTGGATCGGCTTCTGCCGGAAAATATTGAAGATGATCTGCAACGCGGCGCACCCGGGCTGAGTGCAGCACCAGAGCGCCTCGTCCATCGCCTCGACGCTGGCCCCGTAGGCCTTGATCTTGCCCTCGCGCTGCAGCTCCGCGAGCCAGCCGAAGAGCTCGCCGCGCATCAACACGTCCGGTGGCACGCAGTGGAACTGCGTGAGGTCGAGCGCGTCCACGCCAAGGCGCCGGAGCGAGGCCTCGGTGTGCTGCCGCACCGCCGCGCGGGTGAAGTTGGCGGGCCAGCCCGGATCGGAAAAGCGGCCGAGCTTGGTGGCGACGAAAACCCGGTCGCGCAGCCTGGCTTCCCGGAGGAATTGCCCGATGAGCGTCTCGCTGCGACCGTCGCCGTAGACGTCGGCGGTGTCGAAGAAGGTCGTGCCCGACTCATAAGCCGCGCGCAGCGTGGCCAGGGCGGCCTCGTCGGTGACATCCCCCCACCCAGCGCCAAGCTGCCAGGTGCCGAGGCCGATTTCACCGACCAGCCGGCCGGTCTTGCCAAAGATGCGGGAGTTCATCGCGGACAGTGTTGGCGGGGCGTGGCCGGACGACAAGCCTGAGAAAGGTTAAGCCCTCCTCAGTTCTCCGGCGCCAGCATGTCGCCAAGCTTCGCCGTGGCGATGCGCGTGAAGAAGGCCGTCGGGTCGGGGCGCAGCAGCGTGCCGCCGAGCGTGACCGTCTCCTTGGTCTTCGCATAACCGAGGTCGTCCTTGGCGCCGTTGAGCAGGCGCAGCTTGCCGAACAGCTCCTCCAGCTTGCCCCGTCCGGCGATGGTGAGCGAGGCGCTGAGCGGCTGTTCCAGCAACGGCTTGTCCACCACATGCGTCACCGTGCCCCGGCCGATCAGCCGGATGTCGGGCGAGACGAGGCTGATGTCCTCCAGCGTCACGTTGAGCGATTCGTCGCGCGCCAGCTTCACGCTGAGCTGGTCGTAGGGCAGCTCGCCGATGCTCTGGGCCAGCTGGTCAACGAAGTAGGCCTGGCCCGCGACCTTCTCGGCCGTCTTCGTCACCTTCTCCGAGCCGAAGATGGAGCCGAGCACCGAGGCGCCCAGCTCGACGGCCTTGGAGGTCATGGAAATCTTGGTGGTGGTGCGCTGGAGACCGCGGAAGACACCCGCGCGGCTGGTGAGGTCGAAGGTGCCATGGCTCCGCTCCAAGGTGCGGGCCAAGGTCTCGCCCCTGCCCGTGAAGCGTCCGTTCACCGTGAACACGCCCTCGATCGTCGCCGGCTTGGCGGGTTCCAGCGCCTTGAACAACCGGCCCGCATCAAATTCGGTCAGCGAAAAATCCCCCGTCAGGTCATACGGCTGCGCCCCGCGGGTGAAGCCGACCCGGGCCTTCGCCGCCAGCCGGCCCTTCTCGCCGAAGGTGGCCTCCAGCTGCTGCAGGGCGACGGTGTCCGGCTCGATCAGCACGAGGCCGCTCAGGCCCGTCATCGACCAGTCGGTGCCACGGTCAACGGACTTGATGTCGAGCGCGAGTCGGCCCGTGAAACGCGACCAGGCCGGCGCAGCGTCCGCCACGACCTTGGCCGGAGTCGTCGTCACCACCGGCTTTTCGCCTGCGCCCGCCGCGGGCGCCAGAAAGACCCCAAGCACCGCCAGCGCGTCCGCCAGCTCGATGTGTTCGCCCGCCAGCCTGCCTTGCAGCGCAAAGCCCCGGCCGGCCGGCGTGAGATCCATCGTGAAACCCAGGTCCGAACGCTGGCCCGCGCGATCCAGCAACAGCGGCGCCTGCACGGAAATTTTCCCATCAGACTGGGCCACGGCGCGAAAGCTGAGGTTGGCCACCGGCAGGGTCTCGTTGGTGACCGTGGTCACGAGGCCGTTCACCGTCATCCGCGCCTCCAGCTGGTTGACCGGGCCGAGCGCGGCCCGCAGCTCGCCGCTGGCGCGCCCGGCGGAAACCGCCTGGGTCCCGGCAAACATCGGCTGCGCGGCGAGCGCCGGCACCTCCAGGGTGAAGGTCATCGCCCCCTGCAGCCCGGCCGCGGCCGACTGGGTCGCCTCGCCCTTGGCAGCAAGCAGCAGTGTCCCGCCGGCGGTGCGGACCGTGATGTCGCCACTCTGCAGTCTGACTCCGGCCTGTCCGGTCAGCTCGAGCACGGGCCGGGCCTCGATTTGCAGGCCCGTGAGCGCCGGCCGCCCCTGCTCGGTGAGGGAAACCTCCGACAGCCTGAGCGCGGCCGGGGCCCGCACGGTCAGCTTGTCGCCATCCACCGCGAGCACGAGTTCACCGGCAGTGACAAAACCCCCGAGCTTCGACCCAGGCTGCGACAAAGGCAGCATCGACAGGGGCACGCGCCCGAGCGCCACGCGCGCGAGCTCGACGGCTCCCGTCACACCGGTTACCGCGGTCCGCCGGGTCGCGAGGTCGAAGGCGAACGGCCGCAACGTCACCGCCTTGAACAGGTCGAGGCCCGCGGCATCCGTCAGGCCGGCCTGCAGCCGGCGCAGCTCGATCCTTTCGCCGGCCAAGGTAAGGTCGGCCTCGCCGGCCGCCTTGATGTGACCGAGCGGCAGCCACGGCGCGAGCAGCGCCGGCAGATCAGCCTGATAGGTCGCCACGACGGAGATGGACGGATCGGGTCCGACCGGCAGGACGACCTTCGCCCGGGCGGACAGCGTGTCACCGGCCGGGGTCTTGAGCGTAAACTCCGAAACGGCGGCCTCCATCTCGCGTCTCGTCAGCACGGCCTCGAAGGCCAGCGCCACATCGGCCTTCGTCAGCAGGAGCTCGCCGGACTGCATCAGGTTCAGCTGGCCGATCCGCAACGGCTGGACCGAGCGCAGCAGCAGACGGTCGCTCTCCCCGGTGATGGCCAGCTGGCCCGTGATCAGTCCGCCGGACACATCGGCCGCGGATACAAACGGCCGCACCCACGCCAGCGGGAGGCCGTGGAGCGTGAGGGTCAGGGCCTCCCCCGGGGTCGAGCCGCCGACCTGCAGGCGGCGTTCCTTGAAATTGATCTCCGCCGCCCGCGCCGCCGACAGCGCGAGGACCGGCTGTTCGCCCGCCAGCGTGAGGTTGAGCTGGTTGAGCCGGGCCACGCCGTCAGCCTCGGCCAGATCGAACTGCGCCGCGACCTTGACCGCCCCGATCGCCCGCCAGGCGGGCTCGAGCACCTCCAGCCGGCTGACCTCGCCCGTCAGGCCGCCCTGGAGGCTGGCGGCGAAGTTCGTGGGGTTGAAGGTGAAGCGGCCCTCGCCGCGGGCGTTGAAGTCGGGCAACGCGGCGCCGAGGAAAAATGGCTCCAGCTGCGCGGTGCGCGCGAGAAGCCTCCAGTCGCCGGCATACTCCTTGCCGCCGGCGGGCAGCGCGGCGTGCACGGCCAGCACGTTCTCGGCGGTGCCGCGGATGAGCGTATCGACGGTCAGGCCGTAATTCTCGCCCGCCGCGGTGAGTCCGAGCTCCGCCGCAATCTTCAACTGCTCCTCCCCCGAGAGGTTCCGGCCTTCCGCATCCACCACCGCGGTCAGGCTGACACGGTTGAAAGTCATTTGCTCGGTCTGCCGGGCGCGTAGCGTCACCGTGGTGCGGAGGGTGGCGACACGGGCGGACGGCGCGGGATTTTGCAACGTGGCGGCCAAGACCAGCGTGCCCTCCTGCCCCGGCGAGAACCTGCCGCCTGTGATCTTGTATTCCGCCGTGACCGGCGGGCCGCCGGCGGAACCCGGCAGCAAGGCTCGGCCCTCGATGAGACAGTCATCGAGAACCAGGGCGAACGGCAGGCTGACCTGAGTCATCACGCCCGGCGCGGCGGCGGGCGCCCCGGCAGCGGCGGCAGCGGTCTTCTCGCGCGCCAGGCGGCTGGCATCCACCACGAGGCCGCTGCCGGACAGCCGGCTGATCACCAGGCGGCGGCGGAACAGAAGCTGGGACAAGGAATAATCTGCTTCCAGCTGCGCGAGCTGCACGGCGAGGCCGCCTTTCTCCGCCCGCAGGCCGTCCAGCCGGATCCGCGAGAGGCCGGCCGCGACGGTCGTCACCTCAAACCTGAGGCCCGGCTCGCCCCGCACGGCCCGCAGCACCGCCCAACGCTGCACCGCCGGCGTCAGGGCGAGACCGCCGAGCGCAAGGCTGAGCACGAGCAACAAGCCGAGAAGGATGAGCAGCAGGCGGGCCGGCTTCATGAACGGGTGGGGTTACGACACGGGAAGGTGACGCAGGTTGCGTGATCCGGGCGACATTGAAAGGAGCGCCGGGCGCAAAAAAGGCCGCCCGGAGGCGGCCTCGCGCTGACACAGCTTACCGGGCTGGCCAGGGCAGCTCGCCCGCCGGGGTGAGTTCGTCCCCGAGACCCATCGCGCGGCGGACATTGGCCACCGCGACGTTGTAGCTGTAGTAGGCCTGCAGCTGGTTGAGGCGGGCGGTGGTCAGGTCGACCTGCGAGGTCAGCACGTCGAGCTGGGTCGCGGTGCCGGCGCCGAAGCGGGCGTTGGCGAGGCGGACGGCCTCCTCGGCCTGCTCGACGACCTTCTTGGAGGCTTCGGCGAGCTCGGTGGCCTGCTGGTAGGTGGAGATGGCGCGACGGACATCGACATCGACATCGAGCTGGGCCTGGGCGACGGCGAGCTTGGCCAGCTCGAGCTGCGAGCGCGCCTGGGCGACGCGGCCGGCGGTGGCGCGGCCGTCGAAGATGTCCCACGAGGACGACAGGCCGACCGTCCAGCCGTCGCGGGCGTTGGACAGGCTGCTGGATCCGGTGGAGTTCATGCGCCAGTCGTAGGCGCCGTAGGCGGAAACGGTGGGCAGGTAGTTGGAACGCTGGGCGATGATGCCCTGCTCGGCGGCGGCCTCGATCTTGGCAAGGCGCTGCAGGTCGGGCCGCTTCTCGCGGGCGGAGACGAGGGCCGAGCGGAGGTCATAGTCGACCGGCTTGAAATCGAGCGTGCCGATGAAATCGGGCACCTTGGCCACGTTCTCGGTGCTGGTGTTGACGAAGCCGAGCGACTGGCGGAGCTCCTCGATGGCGAGGCGGTAGTCGTTGCGGGCGGTGATGAGGGCCGGCTGGGCGTTGGCCAGGGCCACCTCGGCGCGGAGGACCTCGAAGTTGGACACGGTGCCGGCCTCAAAACGGTTCTTCACGTCCTGCAGCTGGCGCTGGAGGAGCTCGGTGTTCTGCTCCTGCACCTTGATGCGCTCGCGGTTGACGAGGACGGTGTAGAAGCGGGTGCGGACCTCGAGCAGGACGTCGTTGATGACGGCGCGGAGGGTGAGCACGGCCGCGTCGAGCGAGAGCTTCTGGGCCTCCACCCCGGCGCGCACGCCGCCGCCGGCATAAAGCACCTGGCGGGCGGTGATGTTGACGGACCAGTTGTGATCGCGGCCGTTGCTGCTGATCTCGTCGGCGTTGCGCGAGTAGCCCGCGGCGGCGCCGACGTTCGGGATCTGCGCGGAGCGGACCTCGAGGACGATGCCCTCCTGCTGGCGGATGCGCTCCTTGGCCTGGCGGATCGCGAAGTTGTTATCGAGGGCGAAGCCGAGGGCATACGGCAGGTCGAGGCCCTGGGGCACGGCGAACTCGGGATCGGGCTTGCCGTCGTTGATCTGGGCGACGGCAGGCAGGGCCGCGAGGAGGCTGGCTCCCACAAGGAAGAGGCTGGGCAGACGCATAAGGGATTTCATGAGAAGGGACGGAAGGTTACTTGGCAAGGGCGGGCTCGGCGCCGCCGGCCACGGCGGCCGCGGCGTGGGCCTTGGCCACCTTGGCGTGATCCTTGGCGATGAGCATGTAGAAGGCGGGCACCACGTAGAGGGTGAAGATCGTGCCGACCGCCATGCCGATGACGAGGACCCAGCCGATGGAGTTACGGGCGGCGGCGCCGGGGCCGGTCACGAAGATGAGCATGACATGCCCGAACACGGTGGCCGCGGAGGTCATCAGCACCGGGCGCAGCCGGGTGGCGGCGGCGCGGCGGATGGCGTCGACCTTGGCCACGCCCTGTTCCTGGAGGGTGTTGGCGAACTCGACGATGAGGATGCCGTTCTTGGCGATGAGGCCGACCAGCGTGATGAGACCGATCTGCGAGTAGATGTTCAGCGAGGTCTTCCACAGGAAGATGGGCACCATGGCGCCGACCAGCGCCAGGGGCACCGAGCCGAGCAGGATGATGAAGGGGTCGCGGAAGCTGTTGAACTGCGCGGCGAGCACCAGGAAGATCAGCACCAGCGCGAGGACGGCGGCGGACCAGAGGGCGTTGCCCTCGTTGCGCAGCTGGCGGGACTGACCGCCGTAGTCGATGGTGTAGCCCGCCGGCAGGATCTCGGCGGCCTTGGCCTCGAGCTTCTTCAGCGCGCCGTCGATGCTCGGACCGACGCCCGTGATCTTGACGGAGTTGAGCTGCTGAAAGCGGTTGAGCGTGCGGGGCTGCACCGTCTCCTTGAGCGTGGCGATGGTCGAGAGCGGGATGAGCCGGCCGTTGGGCCCGCGCACATGATAGTCGAGCAGCTGCGCGGCGTTCAGGCGCTGGCCGCGCTCAACCTGCGGAATCACGCGGTAGCTGCGGCCCTCGTTGACGAAGCGGTTGACGTAGCCGCCACCCAGCATCGAGCCGAGGTCGCGGGCGACGGCGCTGAGGTTGAGGCCCATCGAGGCGACCTTGTCCTTGTCGATCTCGATCTCCACCTGCGGGACGTCGAACTTGAGGTCGGTGTCGGCGAAATAGAACGTCGGCGCGCCGCCGCCGGCGTTGGCCTCGGTGTTGGCGTAGAGCGCGAGCTGCTCGGCGAACTCGAGCATCTCCTTGTGGTCGGCGGTCGAGCGGATGACGAACTCGATGGGCATCGAGCCGCCGGAGGGCAGCGGGTCGGGCGTGGTGATGACCACGTTCATGCCGGGGATGGCCGCCGCCGGGCCCTGGAGGGACTGCTCGATCGCGAGCGAGGAGCGCTTTCGCTCCGACCAGGGTTTCAGGATGATGCCGGAGAAGCCAAAGCTGGTGCTGGTGAGCTGGAAGGAGTTTTCATATTCCGGCACGCTCTCGAACATCTTCTGCACCTCCTTCGCGTAGATGACATTCTGGTCGATCGTCGAGGTCGGGGACGGCAGCAGCAGGCTGAACACGACGCCCTGGTCCTCCTTGGGCGCGAGCTCGCGCTGGGCCAGGACGAAGAACGGCACGAGCAGCAGCGTAAAGAGCAGCGCGCCGGTGATGGTCACGGGCACCCAGCCGAGGCTGGCGCCGACAATCCGCTCGTAGCGGTTGCGGACGCGATCGAAGAAGTGGTTGATCGTGCCGGTGAGGCCCAGGTCCTCGTGCGCGTGGTCCTTGAGCAGGTGGGCGCTCATCATCGGGGAGAGCGTGAGGGCGACAAAACCCGATACGGCGACGGCGCCGGCCAGCGTCATGGCGAACTCGCGGAACAGGGCGCCGGTGAGGCCGCCCTGAAAGGCGATAGGCGCATACACCGCCGCCAAGGTGATCGTCATCGAAATGACGGGGCCGACCAGCTCGCGGGCACCGAGGATCGCGGCCTCGGTGGGCGTCTGGCCCTCGCGGATGTGGCGCTCGATGTTCTCGACGACGACGATCGCGTCGTCCACCACGATGCCGACCGCCAGCACGATGGCGAGGAGGGTGAGCAGGTTGATGGTGAAGCCGAAGGCCAGCATCAGCGCCATGGCGCCGACGAGGGACAGCGGCATCGCCACGATCGGAATGAGGACCGAGCGGAGCGAGCCCATGAAGAGGAAGATGACGACCATCACGATGAGCAGCGTCTCGGTGAGCGTCTTCACGATCTCGCTGAGGGCGTCCTCGATGTATTTGCTGGCGTCGTAGGCGATGAGACCCTCGAGGCCGGCGGGCAGCGAGCGCTGGATGTCGGGCATCGCGGCGCGAACGCGCTGGATGACCTCGACGGTGCTCTCGGTCGGCAGCACCCAGATGCCCATGAAGGTGGCGGTCTTGCCGCCGAACTTGACCTCCTCGTCATAGCTCTCGGCGCCGAGGACGACGTCGGCGACGTCGGAGAGGCGGATGATGGTGCCGTTCTTCTCCGCGACGACAAGCTGCTTAAACTCGTCGACGTTCTTCAGATCGGTGTTGGCGATGAGCGACACGCTGAGCATCGAGCCCTTGGTCGAGCCGACGGCCGCGAGGGCGTTGTTGGCGGCGAGCGCGGCGCGCACCTCGGCGGGGCTGAGGTTGTGCGCCGCGAGTTCCTCGGGCTTGAGCCAGACACGCATGGCGAACACGCGGCCGCCGAGCACGTCGGCCTTCTGCACGCCCTTGATGGCGGAGAGGCGCGGCTGCACCATGCGGTTCAGGTAGTCGGTGATCTGGTTCTGGTCGAGCTTGTCGGAATAAAAGCTCAGATACATCGAGGCGAACTGGCTGTCGCTTGTCTCGATGTTGATGGTGGGCGCCTCGGACTCCGGCGGCAGCTCGCCGCGGACCTGGTCGATCTTGGAGCTGATCTGCGCCAGGGCGGCGTTGGTGTCGTAGTTGAGCCGCAGGTAGACCTTGATCGAGCTGAAGCCGGCGCGGCTCTCGGACTCGATGTAGTCGATGCCGTCGGCGCTGGCGATGACGCGCTCGAGCTGCGTGGTGATGTAGCCGCGCACGGTGTCGGCGCTGGCGCCGAAGTAGACCGTCGAGACATTGACGACGGCGCTGTCACTGCGCGGATACTGGCGGGTGTTGAGCTTGAAGTAGGAGACGACTCCCACGACGAGGATGACGATGTTCACCACCAGCGCGATGACGGGCTTGCGGATGAACAGGTCGGTGAAGCTTTTGGATAGCATGGCGGGGATCCTCCGGCGGGCGCGGGGCTCAGGTGTTGGCCGGCTTGGGCGCGGCGCTGCTGGAGGGCTGGGCGATGTTGTTGACCTGCACGGGCACGCCGTTGCGGAGCTTGAAGACCCCGGAGCTCACGACCGTCTCGCCGGCCTTGACGCCCTCGGTGATGGAAACCAGGTCGCCGCGGGTGGCGCCGAGCTTCACGAACTGCTGGCGGACGCCGAGGTATTCCTTCCCCTCCGCATCCTTCAGCTTCTCGACGATGAACACAGAGTTGCCGTAGGAGGCGTAGGAGATGGCGGTGGCCGGGACGACCACGGCCGCCTCGGACTGGGTCAGCTCGACCTCGACGCGGGCGAACATGCCGGCCCGGAGCATTTCCTGCGGGTTGGCGAGGGTCGCCTGCACGGCGATGTTGCGGGTGGCGGCATCGACCTCCGAGTTGATGGCGGTGATCTCGCCCTTGAAGGGCTGGTCTTCAAAGGCGTCGACGATGATGTCGACCTTCTGGCCGATGGTCAGCGCGGGCAGCTGACGCTGCGGGATGCTGAAGTTGACATAGATGGGGTCGAGCTTCTGGAGCGGAAGCAGCGCCTGGCCGCGGCCGACGAACTGGCCGACATTGACCTGGCGGATGCCGACGCGACCGGCAAAGGGCGCGCGGACCTGCTTCTTGGCGATCTGGGACTGCAGGGCGTTGACCTCGGCGACGGTCTGCTTGGTGGTGGCCTCGGCCACGTCGTATTCGGACTTGGAGGTGGCCTGGCGGGCCCAGAGTTCCTTGGCGCGCTCGAAATTCACCCGGGCCAGTTCGGCGCGGGCCTGGGCGGCGGCCAGCTGGGAGGCCTCGACGCTGGTGTCGAACTCGACCAGGAGGTCACCCGCCTGCACCGCGGTGCCGCTGTCGGCCACGATGCGGGCGATGATGCCGTCGGCATCCGCGCTGAGCGTCGCGCCCTGCACCGGGGCGAGCGTGCCGATGGCCTTCAGGTAGGTGTGCCAGTCCACCGCGCGGGCTTCCAGCGTGGTGACGGCGGTCGGCGGCGGCACGTGGCTGACGGAGGACATCTGCTTGATTTGCGCGACCTTGATCGCACCGAGCGTGAAGACGACGACGGCGAAACCGCCGATGGCGATGAGGAACTTCTTAAACATGGGAGCGTGGATTATAGGTTGGATTGAAAGGGAGGGAAATTAGCCGATGGACGCAGCCGGCGCCGCGTCGCGCCGGGGGCTGAGCGCCGCCGCCTGCTGCTGGACCTTGATAAGGAGGCGGACGAGGGTCTTGCGCTCGGACTCGGTCAGGGTGCTCATGACGCCCGCGATGGCCTTGAAGTGGCCGGGCAGGAATTCCATGAGGAATTTCTCCCCGCTCGGCGTCAGGCGGACGGACATCTGGCGGCGGTCCACGGGATCAGGTTCACGCTTCACGTAGCCATCACGCTCCAGCGTATCAATGAGGCCGGTCATGGTGGCCCGGGTGACACCGGCGGCGTCCGCAAGTTCGGCCGGGGTGCGCGGACCGGGCACACAGGCATCCGCCCCCAACAGGTTGGCGGCCTGCGGCTGCACGCTGCGCCAGAGCAGCATCAGCACCCCGAAACGCCCGTGGGAGATATTGTGGCCGGCCAGGCTGCGGTCGGAAATCGCGAACACCTCGTCGCTGGTGTGCAGCAGGTGCAGAAAAGCCTCGGCGGCCGACGGATCAAGATCGGGAAAATCCTTCGCCGCCTCGAGGAGGCATTCATAGCGCGGCAGGTCTTTGAGCAGAAGATGAGGCATTGTCTGAGGAATCTAGACTATCAGGAGGCTGAAAGTTAGCCTCCTAACGATTATTGCAAGAGGAGTTTTGCGAAACTAGCCGAAAGGCTAGGAACTGTGCTGGAAATGAAAAAGCCGGCTCGCAGGGCCGGCTTGTGGGTGGCGCACTCGCGCACCACGCTGCGTGCAAGCACGCATCCTACAGTTATTTACAGCGACTTGGCGGCAGCCACGACGGACTCGGCCGTGATGCCAAGTTCCTTCATGGCGATGTTGCCTGGAGCACTGAGCCCAAAACGATCGATGCCTACCACCTTGCCGTCCAAGCCGACATACTTGCTCCAGAGAGCGGTCACGCCAGCCTCGATCGCGACGCGCTTGCGGCACGAGGCAGGCAGGATCGCCTCGCGGTATGCGGCCGGCTGGGCGTCGAAGCGCAGGAACGACGGCATGGAAACAACCCGGGTGCCCGGCCCGAGGATTTTGGCCGCGGCAACGGCCCATTGCACCTCGCTGCCGCTGGCCAGCAGGATATGCGTGAGCGGGGCGGTTTCCTGGACCAGAATGTAGGCTCCCTTCAGGACGCCGGCACGGCGCTCGTGGGCCGACGCGTCGTTGAGCATCGGGACAGCCTGGCGCGTAAGCGCGAGCAGGGTCGGTCCGTCGGTGCGCTCCAGCGCCGCGGCAAAGGCGCCGGCGGTCTCCTCCGGATCAGCGGGGCGGATCACATCGAGATTCGGGATGACCCGCAGGCCGGAGACGGTCTCGACCGGCTGGTGCGTCGGGCCGTCCTCGCCCACCCCGATGGAATCGTGCGTGTAGATGTAGACGACCGGCAGTTTCGAAAGCGCCGCGAGGCGCATCGAGGGGCGCGAATAATCGGCGAACACCAGGAAGGTCGCGCACGACGGACGGAAGATGCCGTCGTAGGCCACGCCGTTGCTGATGGCGGCCATGGCGTGTTCGCGGATGCCGTAGCGCAGGTTGCGGCCGCCGCGGTTGGTCCGGTCGAAATCCTTGTCGGCGGCGATGTAGTTGAGCGTCGAGCCGTGGAGATCGGCGGAGCCCGAGATCAACAGCGGCAGGGCCGCGGCAACCGGCTGGAGCACATCCTTGCCGGCGGCGCGCGTCGCCAGCTTGGCGTCGGCCGGGAAGACCGGGATTTTTTCCAGCAACGCGGCGGCGCTGGGCTGCTGGCCGGCCTGGTCGAGGAGCGCGGCCTTGTCGGGGTTCGCCTCGCGCCAGGCGGCGAAGGCCTTCTTCCATTTGCCGTGGGCGCGCTTGAGGCGCTTCTTGTGGTCGGCGAAGTAGGCGCGGACCGGCTCGCTGACGTAGAAATGCTCCTCGGGCAAGGCGAGGCCCCGGCGGGCGCTGTCGGCAAACTTCGCCCCGCCCTCGCCGTGCCCCTTCGAGGTCCCGGCGACCTCGGGAATGCCCTTGCCGATGATAGTCTTGGCAATGATGAGCTGCGGGCGGCCGCTCTTGGTCTTCTTGGCCTTGTTGATCGCCTTGAGGATCGCGGCGAGATCGTGGCCATCGGCCAGCGTCTGCACATCCCAGTTCATCGCCTTGAAGCGCAGCGCGGTGTTCTCGCTCTGCGTCTTGTCGGCCATGGCGTCGAGGGTGACGTCGTTCGAGTCGTAGATGAGGATCAGGTTGTCGAGGCCCTGGTGGCCGGCGAACTCGACGGCCTCCATCGCGACGCCTTCCTGCATGCAGCCGTCGCCCGCGAGGCAGATGACGTGATGGTTGAAGATCTCGTGGCCCGGCGTGTTGAACCGCGCGGCCGCCATGTGGCCGGACATGGCCAGGCCGACGGCATTGCCGATGCCCTGCCCCAGCGGGCCGGTCGTGCACTCGACACCAGGGGTCTCATGGAACTCGGGATGGCCGGGGGTCTTGCTGTGGAGGACGCGGAAGTTCTTCACCTCGTCGAGCGAGAGGTCGTAGCCGCTCAGGTGGAGCCAGCTGTAGAGGAACATCGAGCCGTGGCCGGCGGAGAGGACGAAGCGGTCGCGGTTGAGCCAGCGCGGTTCGTCGGGGTTGTGGACGAGGGCGTGGCCGTAGAGGACGGCGCCGATTTCCGCGCAGCCAAGCGGCAGGCCGAGGTGGCCGGAGGAGGACTTGTGCACGGCGTCGATGGCGAGGCCGCGGGCCTGGTTGGCAGCTTGGGCGAGGATGTCGGTCTGGAGTTTCATGGAAAAGAGAGGGAACGAACGAAGAGTGAATGTTCATTTACGCCGCCCCCGAAGGACGTGCAAAGCCCAATTTTCGGCATAAAAAAACGATTCGCCCGGTTTTCGCGCAGCGAGAAACCGGGACGAACTCCGGGCCGTGAGCCCACGGCAACGGCGTCCGCGGCCAGACACAAAAAAGGGCGGGATCAGAGATCCCGCCCTAAGAAATAAAAGGAAACGAAACTCAGGCCTTGGCGGCCTCGGCGTCGTAGCGCTTCTCCTTGACGGCCATGGCGGCCTTGCCGGAGCGGTCACGAAGGTAGTAGAGGCGGGCCTTGCCCGGCTCGGAATCCTTCTCGACCTCGATCTTCTCGAGGTTCGGGGAGTTCACCGGGAACACGCGCTCGACCCCCTCGCCGTAGCTGATGCGGCGGACGGTGAAGGTCTCGTGAATGCCGCTGCCCTTGTGGGCGATGACGACACCGGCGAAAACCTGCACGCGCTCCTTGTCACCCTCGCGGACCTTGGTGTGCACGCGGACACCGTCGCCGACTTTGAACGGCGCAATTTTGTGTTTCACCTGGGCGGCGGTGATTTCTTGGATGATGGGATTCATGGCTGGGAGTTATTTGAGTAAATCTGGTCTGACTTTCTGCGTTTTTTCCACCTGCTGCGCGTGCCGCCACTTCTCGATCTCGCCATGGTTGCCTGAAAGGAGCACTTCGGGCACGGACATGTCGCGATAAACGGCTGGACGCGTGTATTGCGGAAAGTCGAGCAACTTGCTGGTGAAACTTTCTGTCGTCAACGACTTTTCTTCCCCGAGCACGCCGGGGATGAAACGGGCCATCGCGTCGATGACCACGGCCGCCGCAAGTGTGCCGTTGGTAAGCACATAATCCCCGATGCTGATCTCCTGATCGATGACTTTTTCCCGGATCCGCTGGTCGATGCCCTCGTAGTGGCCGCTCAAAAGCACGAGGTGCTGTTGCCGGGACAATTCCATGGCCAGGGCCGGCGACAACGGGGTGCCGTCGGGGGTCAGGTAGATGCGCCGGCAGCCGGGGGTTTGCACCTGCTCGATGGCGGCGAAGACCGGCTCGCACTTGAGGACCATGCCGGCGCCGCCGCCGAAGGGGCGGTCGTCGGTCGTGCTGTGCTTGTCCTTGGCCCAGTCGCGGAGGTTGTGGACCTTGATCTCGAGGAGTTTCGCCTCCTGGGCGCGACCCAGCATGCTCTCGGACAGGAAGCCGTCGAGCATGGCGGGAAACAGCGTCAGGACGTCGATGCGCATGGGAATTGATTTAACCGCGGAGGCGCGGGGAGCACAGAGAAAACCGCCTAACAAAAAACCCCGGATCGCTCCGAGGTTTCGTCCGGCCCCAAAGTCACGCGGTGACCTCCGGGCCTCTGTGGTGCAATGCTCAGGCCGTGGCGGCCGCGGCGCGCTTGGCGCGCTTGATCATCGAGTGCATGGTCGCGGTGGGCTTGGCGCCCTTCGAGACCCAGTAGTCGACGCGGTCGAGCTTGATGGTCAGCGTGTTGCCCTTGGCGCGGGGATTGTAGGCGCCGATCTGCTCGACGGCGTCACCATCGCGGCGGGAACGCTCCTCGGCGACGACCACACGGTAGTGCGGTTCGTTCTTGGTGCCGACGCGGGAAAGACGGATTTTGAGTGCCATTTGATGTATCTGGTTACTTTACGGGAGACGGAATTGCGGTTGGAAAAGGGGCAGAATGGACGGAACAACTTTGCCCTTGTCAAGCCCCCAGTGCCGCCCCTCCATCCGACCCTTAACGCACCCAATTTTATGCTCAAAGCCGGTATCGTCGGTCTCCCCAACGTGGGCAAGTCCACCCTCTTTAACGCCCTGACCCGCAGCCGCAAGGCCGAGGCGGCCAATTACCCGTTCTGCACCATCGACCCCAACGTCGGCGTCGTGATCGTGCCCGACGAGCGCGCCTACGTCCTCCAAAAGATCGCCAAGACCAACGTCGTGGTGCCCGCCGCCATCGAGTTTGTGGACATCGCCGGCCTCGTCGCCGGCGCCAGCAAGGGCGAGGGCCTGGGCAACCAGTTCCTCGCCAACATCCGCGAGGTCGACGCCATCGTGCAGGTCGTCCGCTGCTTCGAGGATTCCGATGTCGTCCACACCATGGGTGGCGTGGACCCGGTCCGTGACATCGAGGTCATCACCACGGAACTCGTGCTGGCCGACCTCGACGCCGTCGCCAAGCGCATGACGAAGACGCAGAAGGCCGCCAAGGCCGGCGACAAGGAGGCGATAATCGAGCTCGCCCTCCTCGAGAAACTCACGCCCCACCTCAACGCCGGCAAGACCGCCAACACCCTGCCCGCCACGCCCGAGGAAGTCGCGCTCATGAAGCTCTTCCAGCTGCTCACCGCGAAGCCCGTGCTCTTCGCCTGCAACGTCGCCGAGTCCGACCTCGCCACCGCCGAGCAGAATCCCTTCGTCCAGAAGGTCGCGGACTATGTCCGCACGCACCACGACGCCGCCTACGTGCCGATCAGCGCGAAGATCGAGGCCGAGCTCATCGACCTGCCGCCGGAGGACGCGAAGGCGTTCCTCAAGGATCTCGGCGTCGACGACTCCGGTGTCTCCTCGCTCATCAAGGGCACCTACGGCCTGCTCGGCCTGATGACCTACTTCACCGCCGGCGAAAAGGAAGTGCGCGCCTGGACCATCAAGAAAGGCTGGAAGGCCCCGCAGGCCGCCGGCGTCATCCACACCGATTTCGAGAAGGGTTTCATCAAGGCCGAGATCGTTTCTTATGAGGATCTCACGCGCCTCGGCTCCGTCGCGGCCGCCCGTGAGGCCGGCAAATACCGGCTCGAGGGCAAGGAATACGTGTTTCACGACGGCGACGTGGCGCTTTTCCGTTTCAATAACTGACTGGAGGCGATCGGAACGGGGGGATGGCTTAATCATCGCCCGGCTTAGGGTGAAAACCCTTTGGCCCATTAAACCGGCGTATAAACATGCGCCCGGTTAATAGGGCCTTTTTACCTTATACGCGTTGCCAATAGGCCCTGCCTTGGCGTATATTCTCATCCGAGAAGACTATGCCCTGTGTAACCCATCAATCTGCTGCGCCCTCGCCGTTGAGCCTCCACCGGCGCTGGCTGCGGCCTATTTGGGGAATCCTGCTGCTGCCGGGCTTCTGTTTCGCGCAGGTGATCTGGGACAATGGCAATGGCAACAACCGCTGGGGCACGGCCAACAATTGGAATCCCAACGCCGTGCCCACGGCGGTCTCCAACGTCCAGTTCAACGCCACGGATGACAACGCCACCGTCAGCAACATCGAGCTGCGCGGCAACGTTTCGGCCAACAGTCTCACGTTCAACAATGTTGATGACAACTTCAGCCTCATCAACGGCACGGGCAGCCGCACCCTCACGCTGACCTCCGGCGACATCACGCGCACCGCCGGAAGCTCCGGCACCCAGTCGCTCGCCTTTGCGACGCTGGCCCTGGGCGGGGACGCGGCGATGAGCATTGCGGGCAGTGGCAGCCTGGCCATCACTTCCGCCATCATCGACAGCGGCGGCGCGCGCGCGCTGAGCAAGAGCGGCGCCGGTGAACTGATCCTGTCCGGCGCCAACACCTATTCCGGTGGCACCACCATCACCGCCGGCACGCTCACCGTGCAGAGCGCGGCCGCGCTCGGCACCGGCAGCACGGTGACCCTCGCCGGCGGGCGGCTCCGGCTGAACACCGCCACGACCGCAATCACCACCCTCAATCTCACGGCCAACTCCATCATCGATTTTGCCACCGCGGCCACACTGACGGTCACCACCCTAAATCTCAACGGCTTCACGCTCACCGTGGAGAACTGGGCGAACATGACGGATTTCTTCTACGCCACCAACTGGACCGGTGCGGTGGAGAACACCACCGGCGCGGCCCCGATGAATCTTGTCACCTTCAATGGCTTCAGCGCCGGCAACACCAAGTGGCAGGGCTACGATGATCAGGTCACCCCGGTGCCGGAACCTGCCACCTACGGCGCCTGGCTGCTGGGTGGCCTCGTAGCTTTCTTTCTCTGGCGCCGCCGGTCGGGCGCCTGACGCTTCCGAAAGGAAGCAATGAGCCGTTTAGCCCTATATCAATAGGGCCTTAATACCATTAGCCTGCTAAGCATGACGCAGATAAACTGCAGACGGACAAAGTTCTGCCGTGCGTCTACTTCGTCACCCAATTCCTTCTGCTTCCTTTGCCACCACTTGTAGGGGCATATGGGTGACCATGTTATGCCTGCTCGCGACGGCCGCTTCCGCCCAGACGCTCTACTGGGACACCAATGGAAAAACAGTCGGAGCCGGAGGCACCGCTCCGGCCGGAACTTGGACTACGTCGAATTCCAACAAAACCTGGAATGCCACGGCTGCCGGCAACACGACAAATCCTGTGGCTTGGACTTCCGGTGCCGACGCCGTGTTCAGCGCCGGCACGGACGCCACGGGCGCCTACTCCGTCACGGTGAGCGGCACGCAAAACGTCTCAAGCATCACCGTCCAGGAAGGCAGCCCGACCTTGGACTCTGGCACGATCAACTTCAGTGACACCTCCCCCGATATCTTGGTCGCCGCGGGCAGCACCCTGACGTTCACCAACGCGCTTACGAGCAGCAACAACAGCCTGAACTTGGGCAGCGCCAGCTTCACGGGCACGACCGTTTTTTCCGCCGACACCACGCTCAGCGGCACCGTCACGCTGGGCGGCGGCACCCTCAGCCTTGCGAGCGCGAACTACAGCTTCGGCACGCTCAACGTCACCGGCAACAGCACCATCGACTTCGCCGGCGCCACCACGCTGAGCCTGACCAGCCTCAACATCAGCGCCGGTGTCACCCTCACCATCCAGAACTGGACCAAGGCCTCGGATTATTTCTTCACCACGAATTGGAGCGGCGTGACGCAGGACATCTTTGATAACGCCGGCGCCCTTCCGGTCAGCCAGGTTGTCTTCAGTGGCTTCGGCGCAAACCAGACCGGCTGGGACTCCTACGACGATCAAATCCGCCCGAATGTGCCGGAGCCCTCCACCTACGGCGCGCTGCTGCTCGGTGCGCTCACCGGGCTGTTTGCCTGGCGCCGGCTAATGCGTCGCTCCGCCCGCTGAGCGTGTATCGCGCCGGGTCTTGAGCGCCACCGTGACGGCCGCACCGATGGCGGCGGTCATGATCTCAAGCGTCAGGCTGGTTTGTCCCGGTTTCGCCTGCGCCGGCAGGAAAGGCACATGGATGAACCCGCCGCGCACCTTTTTCCGCCGCAGCTCGTGCATCAACCCGTAGAAAACATGATTGCAGACGAAGGTGCCCGCCGTCTGCGACACCGCGGCCGGGATTTCCCGCCGCCGCAGTTCCGCCACGATCGCCTTGATCGGCAGCGTGGACCAATACGCCGCCGGCCCGCCGCGCACGACCGGCCGGTCCACCGGCTGCCGGCCGGCATTGTCGGGGATGCGCGCGTCGTCGACGTTGATCGCCACGCGCTCCGGCGTGATCTCCGCCCGGCCGCCCGCCTGCCCGACGCAGACAATGAGCGCCGGCTTGGTCGCGCGGATCTGCTTCTTCAGCTCCGTGATGGCCGCACCGAAAACGCAGGGCAGCAGCGCCCCGACGACGCGATGCCCGCCGATGACCATGCCGTGCAGCTGGCGCGCGATCTCCCCGGACGGGTTGATCGACTCGCCGCCGAAGGGCTCGAAGCCGGTGAGCAGGACGGTTTTCATCTCAGAACCTATACACGCACGCATACATCACGGCCACATTGAAAATCCAGATGGCCGCGGCGAACGGCGCCTGCGCCCTGATCACCGCCCAGTCGTCTCCCAGCTCGAGCAGGCGCACCGGCACGAGGTTGAAGTTCGCCGCCATCGGCGTGACCAGCGTCCCGCAATAGCCTGACAGCATGCCTAGCGCACCCATGATAGCCGCGTTGCCACCGTTTGCATTGACGATGAAAGGCAGCCCGACACCGAGCGTCATGATCGGGAACGCCGCGAATGCATTCCCCATCATCACCGTGAAAATCACCATGCCGCCGCAGTAGGCGATCACGGCCACCAGCGGATGCGATACCGGCAGGGCGCCAGCGACGATCTTCGCCACCTCCTCGCCGACCCCGGCCTTCGCAAAGATGCCGCCGAGACCGGCCAGGGACTGCGGCAGGATGATCGTCCATCCCAGCAGCTCGAGCAGCCGCCCACCTTCCCGCACCGGCGCCGCCGGCGTGTCCTTGGTCACCCACAGCGCGGCTGCCAGGCCGGCCAGGCAGCCGAGGCCGAGCGCAACCTGCGACCCGACGAAAAAACTGCCGGTGATGGCCAGCAACGGCACGACCAGGATCGGCCAAAGCACGCGATTGCCCAGCCGGACCGCACTCGCCTCCCGCGCCGCGCCGTCCCCGGAAAAACCGGGGACCGCCACCTGCCGCGTCGCCACCAGCGCGCCCAACCCCAGCACCAGCCAGCCCACCAGCTCATGCGGCAGGCTTTTGCCTGCGCCGATCGCAACCGCCAGCCCGAGCCAGAACACCGTCGAACCCCAGCGGCGCGGATGGCCCGGGCTGCGGGCGATGCCAAGCGCGACCGCTGCCACGAACAGGCCGGTCAGCATGAAAAAGTGCTCGAGGGTCAGCCCGGGGCTCATTTGTCACCGTCCTTTCGTCGCGCGAGCCAGCGGTCCAGCGCCCGATACCGCCACCAGCCGATGACAAGCACCCACAGCGCCGTGGGCACGCTCCACAGCTTGATCTGCTCCAACGTCACAGGCACACCGGCGTTGTCGAGGACGCCCTTGACCAGCAAAAGCGCACCCACGGCGACGAGAATGTCGTCGGAGAAAAAATTGCCGACATTTTCCGCCGCCGCGCCGTGCGCCCGCACCCGCTCACGCGTCGCTTCCGTCAGCTCGCCGCGGCCCTTCGCGGCCGCTTCCCCCATCGGGACAATCAGCGGGCGCACCATGCCTGCGTGGCTGCCCAGGCTGATGCCCAGCACGCTCAGTCCGCCCCGCAGCGCCTGGTAAAGCCAGAAGATCCTGCCCGCCGTCGCCGCCCGGGCCTGGCGCATCAGCGTCGCGATTCGTTCCTGCAGGCCGTGCTTCTCCAGCAGGCCCACCACCGGCAACATCAGCACAATGGGCAGGACCAAGCCGCGGTTCTCCACGAAAAACCGGCCCATCAGCGCCACGACCTCGCGCAGCGAAAAACCTGCCGCCAGTCCCGTCCCCACCCCCGCCACCAGCACCACCACCAGCGCGTTCACCCGGAATCCGAACCCGACCGCGACCAGCAGGATGCCGATGAGCTTGATCATGCGCCGATGGCCTTGATTTCAACGCCGGCCGCCGTCAGTTCCGCGCGCAGTTTCCGGGCAAACTCCACCGGATGCGCGCCGTCGCCGTGCAGGCAGACTGTGTCCGCCTTGATGGCCACGTCGGTGCCATCGGTTGCCCGCACCTTGCCTTCCCGCACCATCCGCAGCACCTGCGCCACCGCAGCGCCCTCATCTGTTATGACCGCGTTGGGTTGCGCGCGTGGCGTCAGCGAGCCGTCGGCCTGATAGGTCCGGTCGGCAAAGACCTCGCTTACGACCGGCAGCCCGCAGGCCTCCGCCACCGCGACCAGATGGCTCCCGGCCAGTCCAAACAGGATCAGCCGCGGATCGGTTTCATAGATGGCGTCCACCACCGCCCGGGCCAGGGCCAGATCGCGCGCCGCCATGTTGTAGAGCGCCCCGTGGGGTTTCACATGGCGCACCGGTCCCAGCCGCTGCAGCTTGCGCACCTGGTGCAGCACCAGGTCGTGCACCTCGTCCGGGGTCACCGGCAGCTCGCGCCGGCCGAAATTCTCCCGGTCGGCGAAACCCGGGTGCGCGCCGGCGGCCACCCCGTGCCTTTGCGCCAGCGCCAGCGTCGCCCGCATCGTCGCCTCGTCGCCGGCGTGCGCTCCGCACGCGATGTTGGCCGACGTGATCAACGGCATCAGCGCCGCGTCGTGGCCGGCGCCCTCCCCGAGATCGCAGTTGAGATCGATGCGCGGCATGACTCAGCCGGCCAGCCGGGCCAGTCCCAGGCGCACCCGCGCCAGGTCCCGTTCGCGCGCGAGGTAGATGTCATGCGCCGCGGCGAGCGTAGTTTCCACGAAACGCACCTTGTCGCCCGGCCGCATCTGGGTGAACCGCCCGAGGTCCGCCGACAGCACCGCGACCAGCCGCGGGTATCCGCCCACCGACTGGCGGCTGGGCAGCAGCACGATCGGCTGGCCTGACGCCGGCACCTGCACAACGCCGGCGTTGACCGAGGAGGAGATCATTTCGCGTGGCTTCAGCAGCGGCAGCTCCGGTCCGCTCAGGCGCACGCCCATGCGGTCGGCCTCCTTGGTTGCCGTCCACTCGGCGGCGAAAAACGCCCGCTGCGCCTCCTTGGCGAACCAGTCGCACTCGGGGCCGCGCAACGCCCGCACCACGCCGGGCTTCGCCGGCTGGCCCATCGTCTCGGGCCGCACGGTCCAGGTCACCGCGCGTTTCAGTCCGGACTGCAGCGAACCCAGGATCTGCCTCGCCCATGGGGACGGCGCGAAAAGCTTCAACACGTCGCCCGCCACGAGCGGCCGGCCCTGGTGGCCGCCGATCCCGGCGCGCCGGTAGGTCGTGCGACTGCCCATGACAAGCGGCACGTCGATGCCGCCGGCAATCGCCAGCCAGGCTCGCAGGCCGGCGCGCGCCAGACCGAAGCTCACCACCTCGCCCGCCGCAATGCGCACCGCGCGGTCGCGCGGCAACGGCTGCCCGCTCACGGTCGCGTCGAAATCGGCCCCGCCCCACGCGACCAGCACGTCCTGCTCGAACACCAGGTCCGGGCCGGTCTGCGCCATCTCGAGCAGCGCGGCGTTGTCGTCGTTGCCCACGCACAGGTTGACCGCGCGCGCGGCGAAACTGTCGAGCGCACCGCCGACCACGATGCCATATTGCTGGTAACCGGGCCGGCCGAGGTCCTGCACGGTCGTCAACAGCCCGGGTTTGCTCACGCGCATCATGGCCGCTCCTCCTGCTGGGAAAATTCCCCCGGCGTGATCGCGCGGAACTTCACCCGGTCGCCGGCGGCCAGCAGCACCGGCGGCGTCTGTTCGGGACGGAAAATCCGCCGCGGCGTCCGACCGATAAGGTTCCACCCCCCGGGGGTCGCGAGCGGATAGATGCCGGTCTGCTCGCCGCCGATGGCGACCGACCCCGGCGGCACGGTCATGCGCGGCTTCGCATGCCGCGGCGTGTGCAATTCCTTCGGCAGCCCGCCGAGATAGGGAAAGCCCGGCGCAAAACCGATGAGGTGCACGAGATACTCGGCCTTGGTGTGGCGCTTGATGACCTCCTCCGGCGACAGTTTCGCCTGCGCCGCCACGCGCGCAAGGTCGGGGCCGAACTCGCCGCCGTAGCACACGGGGATTTCCACCACGCGCGGTTTCGCCTTCTCCATCTTCGGCGGATGCTTCAGCCGCTCGCGCACGAGGCCGCCAAGCCAGTCGGCGATGCCCATCGCCGGCGCCCCGGCCTGAACCGCCGCCCAGGGGTCGTAGAAAATTGTTACCGTTGTGTAAGCGGGCACCAGTTCGCTGACCGCCGGCAACGGCGCCGCCGCCAATGCCCGCCACGCCGCCTGCACATGCCGGTGGGTGGACTCGTTGATGACGGTCCCCAGCTCCAGCACCAGCGCGTTGTCGCCCAGCGGCGTGATCTGCATGCCTACTTGCCTAAGTGCTGTCCGGTGTTTGGCAGCCAAAATCTCGCAACTAATTGCTCAGCACCGTCCGGCTGATAGCTGCCGGTTTGGGTTGCGGTTCTCCCGGGAACACTAATGTGGGGGCCAGCCATGCTTTCCCGTCCCCTTGCCTGCGCCGTGTTGGTCTTGCTCCTGACGAGCGGCTGCCGCGACCGCGAGATCACGGCCTATCGCGCCCCCAAGGATCCCGTGGCCGCCGCGCCCGGCCCGGTCACCGCCGGCCCGCTGCCCGCCGACCACCCGCCCGTCGGCAACCAGGCCGGCGGCGACGCCACGATGGCCAACACCGCGGTGCCCACCGGCGGCGACAACCTCACCTGGACCGCCCCGGCCCACTGGACCGCCAAGCCCGCCAGCGCCATGCGCAAGGGCAGCTTCGCCATCAAGGACGGCGACGCCGAGGCCGATCTGTCCATCACCTCCTTCCCCGGCGACACCGGCGGCCTGCTGGCCAACCTGAACCGCTGGCGCGGCCAGATCTCGCTGCCCCCGCTCACCCAGGACCAGCTCAACGCCAACCGTGAGCACGTCGACATCGGCCCGCTTCACGTCGACGTCGTGGACTTCGTCGGCACCGCCAACGGCTCGCCGGTCCGCATCATCGGCGCCGTCGTGCCGCTCGAGGGCGAGACCTGGTTCTTCAAGCTCATGGGGCCCGACGCCCTCGTCGCCCGCGAAAAGGCCGCCTTCCGCGAGTTCCTCGGCTCCGTCCGTCCCCGCTGAACCATGACGCCCCTCGTCCGCCAGTTCCGCGACTTCTTCGTCTCCCTCAAGCTGACCGTCTGGCTGCTCGGGCTCTCGATCATCCTGATTTTCTGGGCGACCCTCGCCCAGGTGAAGCTCGGCATCTGGGGCGTGCAGGAGAAATTCTTCCACACCCTCTTCGTGCTCGAGACGATCCCCGGCACCGCGATCCCCGTGCCGGTGTTTCCCGGCGGCTACCTCCTCGGCGGCCTGCTGCTGCTCAACCTCGTCGCCGCGCATATCTACCGCTTCAAGCTCGAGTGGAAGAAAGCGGGCATCCAGCTCACCCACCTCGGCCTCATCCTCCTGCTGGTCGGCGAACTCATCACGAGCCTGATGCAGGTGGAAAGCAACATGCGCCTTGAGGAGGGCGGCACGATGCACTACTCGGAGAGCTATCGGAACAACGAGCTCGCGATCCTCGACACGACCAGCCCGGAGTTCGACGAGGTCGTCGCCATCCCCGAGGCCGTGCTCGCCGACGGCGGCACCATCCAGCACCCCAAGCTCCCGTTCCAGATCCGCATCCGCGACTATTATCCCAACGCCGCGCTCCAGATGCGCGACCAGGTGCCGGGCGCCGCCCCCTCCCCCGCCACCGCCGGCATCGGCCCGCGTGTCGCCGTCACCCCGCTGCGCCTGACCTACAAGCAGGACGAGCGCAACGCCCCCGCCGCGCACATCGAGTTCGTCGGCCCCGAGGGCACGCTCGGCACCTGGCTGGTCTCGCCGCTGCTCAGCGCGCCGCAGAAGTTCGACTACGCCGGCCGCACCTGGGAGCTCACCCTTCGCTTCAAGCGCTACTACCACCCCTTCGCCATCACGCTGCTTGATTTCTCCCACGACAAGTATCCCGGCACCGATATCCCGAAGAACTTCTCCAGCCGCATCCGCCTCAAGACCGACGACGGCCGCGGCGACCGCGAGGTGCTCATCTACATGAACAACCCGCTGCGGCACGCCGGCCTCACCTTCTACCAGGCCAGCTTCGAGAAGGGCGACACCGTCAGCATCCTGCAGGTCGTGCGCAACCCGGGCTGGGTGCTGCCCTACGTGTCGTGCGTGATGATGGGCCTCGGTCTCCTGGTGCAGTTCGGCATCCACCTCTTCGGCTTCGTTCGCAAGCGCTCCGCCACATGAAACGCTGGATCCCGCTCATCGTCCTCGTCCTCGCCGCCGGCTGGCTGGCGTCCACGCTGCGCCCGCAGCAGAACACCGGCGAGTTCGACCTCGTCGCCTTCGGCCGCCTGCCCGTCCTCGTCAACGGCCGCATCAAGCCCCTCGACACCGTCGCCCGCACCTCCCTCCTGATGATGCAGGGCCGGCAGCGCGTCAGCGACCCGACCGTCGCCCAGCCGTTTGTCGCCACGCCCGCCGAGTGGCTGGCCGACGTGCTGTTTAACCCGGCCAAGGCCGACGATTACCCGACCTTCCGCCTCAGCGCCACCGACTCGCCCGAGCTGCTCACGCTGATGGGCCTCACCGAGAAGGAGACAAAGATCACCTATGAGAGCGCCGTGCTGCGCACGCTCGCCCTCGCCGACTTCGTGCCGGGCACCCGCACGCGCTTCTCCTTCAACCAGCTCGCGCCGAAACTCGCCGAGCTCGACCGCCAGGCGCAGCTCGCCAGCCCGGTGGATCCGCAGCTCCGCACCCCGTTCCAGAAGGCCGTCATGCAGCTGCGCGAGCGGATCATGCTCTACCAGCGCCTCAAGCACAGCGTGCAGATGCCCGACTCAGCGGGCTTCCTGGGTGAGATCGTCCAGTTTCAGAAGAACCTCGCCACCGGCATCGCCGCCGTCCGCGCCCGCCAGAAGGGCGAGGCGCACGATGAGGCCGCCTTCAAGGCCATGCTGGCCGCCGCCCAGCGCTACGACACCATGGACCAGCTGGGCTACCTGCTGACCATCCCGCCGGCCGCGACCGACACGGACCCGACCCACTGGCAGAGCGTCGGTCACACCCTGCTCGAGACCTTCGAGACCGGCGACATCAACCCCAACGTCATGGCTTACGCCGCCCTCGGCAGCTCCTGGCGCGAGCGGAAGGCGGATCAGTTCAACGAGATCGTCCGCCTCTTCGGCGCCCAGTTCACCAAGCGCTTCGCCCCGCAGCTGGCCAAGAGCGACATCGAGACGCGTTTCAACGCGGCCGAGCCGTTCTACAAGAGCATGCAGCTTTACGCCGTCGCCTTCCTGCTGGCCATCTTCTCGTGGCTCAAGTGGCCCGAAGTGCTCGGGCGCAGCGCGTTCTACCTGACCCTGCTCGCCTTTATCGCGACCACCGCCGGCATCGCCACCCGCATGTGGCTCGAGGACCGCCCGCCGGTCACGAACCTCTACTCCTCCGCCCTCTTCGTGGGCTGGGGCTCCGTCGGCCTCTGCCTGATCCTCGAGAAGATCTACCGCAACGCCATCGGCTCTGTCGCGGCCGGCATCATCGGCTTCGTCGCGCTGCTCATCGCCCACCACCTGTCGCTCAGCGGCGACACCCTCGAGATGATGCGCGCCGTGCTCGACACCAACCTCTGGCTCGCGACCCACGTCGTCGTCGTGACCATCGGCTACGCCGCCACCTTCCTGGCCGGCTTTCTCGCGCTGATCTACATCTTCCGCGGCGTCCTCACGCGGTCCCTTGACCGGGAGACCGCCGACGGCCTGAGCCGCATGGTCTATGGCATCGTCTGCTTCGCCACCCTGTGCAGCCTCACCGGCACCGTCCTCGGCGGCATCTGGGCCGACCAGTCCTGGGGCCGCTTCTGGGGCTGGGATCCGAAGGAGAACGGCGCGCTGATGATCGTCCTCTGGAACGCCATCATCCTCCACGCCCGCTGGGGCGGCCTAGTGAAGCAGCGCGGCCTCATGTGCCTCGCCGTCATCGGCAACATCATCACGAGCTGGAGCTGGTTCGGCACCAACATGCTCGGCGTCGGCCTCCACAGCTACGGCTTCATGGACGCCGCCTTCTGGTGGCTGCTCTTCTTTGTCCTGACCCAGGTCGCCGTCATCGCCCTCGCCCAGCTGCCGCTCGAAAAGTGGCGGAGCTTTCGGGCGTAGGTTGCGCGCTCGCGCGCAACGTTGCCTGCAAGCAGGCAGCCTACCGCAGCGAGACCCGCCGCAACCGGCATACCCCTCCGGATCCGCCACCGACGCGCAGGGACATTTCGTCCGCGGACTGGTCCATGATCTTGAAACTGGTGGAAGCGCCGCGCTCCCGGTTGAGCCGGAGCCGGTCGCCGGCCACCGACCAACTGCAGGCATAGTCCGCCGTGCACCCCTTCGTGACTATCCTGACCCGGACGGCGCCGTCGGCATGTAGCGAGAAAACATAAGTCGTGTCCGGGCTCCGGCCCTCCCAGACACCGGCCAACGACTCCTCGGCGACGCCGCAGCCGGCCAGCAAAAGCAGGGCGGCAGCGGAGAGCGCTGACAGGAGAGGACGAAGGCGTCGCATGGTGGAATGCATGCCCACCTGAGCGTGTATTTCCCCGCTCCGCACAAGTCGCCATCGCCTCCGTCGCCGGCTTTTACGCCGCTCTAGCAAGTCGCCGCGGATTTCCGACGCACCCGCAGAGACATTCCCTACGGGTTTTCCCGTAGGCGCGCTCAGCGCTTATACACACACGACGCCAATGTCAGATACCACAAGGGTGCCACCTTCGAGAGTGATTGTAAGGCTACCCGAACACAAACGGTCAGATCGGTGCGCAAACCAAACTCGATACTCGTTTTTATTCCTCGTGCGGTTGATTGAATCGGGCCTAGCCAGATCAAAGCTGCTCATCGTCTTGCGATCATCTTCCTCTTTTGTGGTGCGAAAGACAATTTTCCCACCCTGCGCCATACGAAGAATATGCTCCGCTATCGCCCGGGTAACATCTTCTCCCAAGCGGATCCTGAATTCTTTCCCATTTATGATAAAGAGATCCCATATGCTCTCCTGAACCAGACCGGCTGAGAAATCATCGCTACGCAACGCATCTCTCTCCTCGGCTTGAGACAAGCGCGCCCAACCTTTTTTTGCGATGAACAGAGATCTGGATTTCAACTTATCTCTCGACCGCGATTCCTCTTCGAAAATCATGATGGCAATTGATGACCCGGGGTAGATGAAGTCGGTTTTAATTGTCCCGACTTTTTCAATCCCCCTGTCCCGAGCCAACTGCAGGACAATCCCCTCCTCCCGAGAGGTGAGGATTCCATCGGGAAGATAATCCCGAGTGAAACCATACAGATTACTCGCGCCAATGAGGCAAAGCACGACACTAGCAAATCGACTGGTGCTCATGGCTATTTTTTCAGCAGCTCCTCGGCGTGTGCCACGGCGCTCTTCGCGTTGCGGTCGCCGAGCATGCGGGCGAGCTCGCCGACGCGCACCTTGCGGTTGCCGTGGATCGCCTCGATCCCGACCGACGCCCGGTCGCCGCTCTGGTCCTTCGTGACGACAAAATGATTCGCGGCCTGCGCCGCCACCTGTGGCAGGTGCGTGACGCACAGCACCTGGTGCCGCTCGGCGATGTCAGCCATCTTCTCGCCGACGATCCGCCCGATCTCGCCGCCGACGTTGGCATCCACCTCGTCGAACACCAGCAGCGGCACGTCGTCGATCTCCGCCAGCACGGCCTTCAGGGCCAGCATCACGCGCGCCAGCTCGCCGCTCGACGCAATCCGGTGCAGCGGCAGCGGCGCCTCGCCGACGTTCGGCGAGAACAGGAATTCCACGCCGCAGTCACCATGCAGCCCAAGCTCCTGCAACGGCGTGAGTGACACGCGGAAATCGGCCTTCTTGAATCCGAGCTGGACGATGACCTTGCTCGCGGTCTTGGCCAGTTGCAGCGCGGCCTTCTCGCGGGTGGCGCGCAGTTCGGCCGCGGCCTTCTTCGCCGCCTTCAGGGCGTCAGTGACCTGCTTCTCCAGCTTCGCCAGCGAGCCCTCGACGTCGCTCTGCAGCTCCAGCTTCCGCCGCATCTCGTCGCGCGCGGCGATCACGGCCTCGACCTTGGCGCCGTGTTTGCGCTTCAGCTCGAGCCAAGAATTCATCTTCCCCTGCAGTGCCTCGGCCTGCTCGGGATCGAAATTCAGCGACGAGGCCAGCGACGTGAACTCCGCGTCGAGGTCCCCCAGCTCCACCGCCGCCGATTGCAGGCGGTCGGCCAGCGGCTTGCTGGCCTCGTCCAGCGACTCCAGCTGGCGCGCCTCGCGCAGGAGAGCCGACAGCCGGCCGAGCAACCCGTCCTCGCCGCTGAGCCCGTGGCTGAGGCCCGACGCGAGCTGGATGATCTCCTGCGCGCTGTTCTGGCGCTGGAAGTCGCGCTCGAGCTCGGCGATGGCCTCCCCGGTCAGGTCGAGGGCGTCGATCTTGCCGAGCTGGATTTTCAGGAATTCGATCTGGTCGGCAGACAGTTTCTCGGCGCCGAGCAGGCGCTCGCGCTCGTCCACCAGTTCGCGCCAGTGGCGGTAGGTCTTCTGGTATTGCCCGAGCACCGTCTCGTTCTTGGCGAACAAATCGAGCAACTCGCGCTGGCAGCCCTCCTTGAGCAGGCGGCGCGGTTCGCCCGGGCCGTGGAAATCGATCCAGTGCTCGCCGAGTTCCTGCAGGGCGTTGAGCGTGGCCATGCTGCCGTTGACGGAGATCTTCGGCGCCTTGTCGCGCGGCAGGCTGCGCTTGAGGATGAGCACGCCGTCGTCGCACGGCGGCAGGTCGAGCCGCGCGAGGGCTTCGTCCAGCTTGCGGCTGTCGGCAAAGAAAAGCGCCGCCTCGACCTCGGTGGCGGGCGCGCCCTGCCGGATGATGGTCTTGTCCGCCCGGGCGCCCGCGAGCAGCGAGAGCGCCCCGAGCAGGATGCTCTTGCCCGCGCCGGTCTCGCCCGTCACGGCCGTGAAGCCAGTCTCGAAGTCCAGCTCGACTTCATCGAGCAGGGCTAGGTTGCGGATGCGGAGCGATTGCAGCATTTCGAAAGCACGAATGGACACGAATTAGCGCGGGTTCAAGCGCCGCCACGTGTCGCACCACAGTCTCCTGACAGCTTTTTTCAGAAGGTCGGAATTATCCTTGCACCGCCCCGGGCGAATCGTTCACTCCTCGCTTCCCGCGGACCTTTAGCTCAGTTGGTTAGAGCGTTTCGTTGACATCGAAAAGGTCACTGGTTCGAGTCCAGTAAGGTCCACCATTTTCCGCGCAAGCCCTTCATTGGAAGGGCTTTGTTTTTGCCCATGTGCTGCCGTTACACCCTGTCCGATCTCAAGGCCATCGCCGCGCTGGTCGAGGCGGCGGGCCTGGGGGTTGATGTGGATCTGGATGGCGCCGCCCCGCGGCACAACGTGGCCCTGACGCAGCGCGTCCCGGTCATCACCAAGCGCGCCAAACCCAAGCTGGAGGCCATGAGCTTCGGCCTGCTGCTGCCCGCGCGCCCGCCGGCCAAAAAGCCGATGCTCCTCCCCAACGCCCGCGCCGAGACCCTGTTGGGCAAGCCGTCCTTCCTCGACGCGACGCAACACCGGCGCTGTCTGGTGCCGGCGAACGGCTTCTACGAATGGGAGAAACAGGGCTCCACGCGCCTGCCCCACTATTTCGCGCTTCCCGCCAGCCCGGCGTTCTTCTTCGCCGGAATCTGGGAACCGGAGAGTGCAACGACTCCCGCCGCCTTCGCCATCGTCACCACCACGCCCAATACCCTGCTTGGCGCCATCCACGACCGGATGCCCGTCATCCTGGGTCCCAACAGCGGCCCGGCCTGGCTGGGCGACGAGCCTCTGCCTCCCGCCCACCTGACCCGGCTCTGCCGCCCCTTCCCCGCGGAAAAGATGACCGGCCACCGCGTCGACCCGCGGGTTAATAATGTCCGGTATGAGGCGCCCGACTGCATCGCGCCGGTTTAACCTTTGCGCTCGACGGCCCCCATGCCCGCCCTCAAAACCTTGGGCTCGTGGCCACACCTCTGAAGCACGACGCCCAAGCGATAACCCAAGCCATCGAGCGTATTGCTTCCGCCATTGCCACCCGGCACGCCAAGACCGAGCGCCTACTGCTCCTCGGCATCGCCAACGGCGGCATCGTTCTCGCCGCCCGCCTCGCCGCCCGCCTGAAAAAGGCCGGCCTCCGGCCCGGCACCGGCACCATCGACATCTCGTTCCATCGCGACGACATCGGCCGCAACCCGATCCCGAAGGAATTCTCGCCGACCATCATCCCCCACGACGTCAACGGCGCGACTGTGATCCTCGTGGACGACGTCCTCTACTCCGGGCGCACGGTAAAGGCCGCCCTCGACGAGCTCTTCGACCACGGCCGCCCCACCCGCGTCGAGCTGGCCGTCCTCGTGGACCGCGGCGGCCGCCGGCTTCCCGTCGCCGCCGAATACAGCGGCCTGATCGTCGCCGCCACCGAGGGCCAGAAGGTCGTGGTCACGCTCGACGACAAGCTTCCCGCCGCCGACTCCGTCGCGGTCCTGCCCGCCAAAACCCACCCTTCCCGTGCCCTGGCATCGTAAACATTTTCTCACCATCGAGGACCTGAGCCGCGCCGAGATCGAGCAGGTGCTCGCCACCGCCGGTGCTTTCCGCCGCATCCTCGACCGCAAGGTCAAGAAGGTCCCCGCCCTCCGCGGCAAGACCATCGTCAACCTCTTCCTCGAGCCGAGCACCCGCACCCGCATCTCCTTCGAGATGGCTGCCAAGCTCCTCAGCGCCGACACCATCTCCTTCGACGCCGCCTCTTCGAGCACGACCAAGGGCGAGACCCTCCGCGACACCGCGCAAAACATCCAGGCGCTCAACGCCGACATGATCGTCCTCCGCCACTCGGCCAGCGGCTCCCCACTCTACCTCAGCCGCGTCCTCGGCATCCCCGTGGTCAACGCCGGCGACGGCGCCCACGAACACCCGACCCAGGCCCTTCTCGACGTCTTCACCATGCGCGAGAAGCTCGGCAGCCTGAAGGGCCGCAAGGTCGTCATCCTCGGCGACATCCTCTTCAGCCGCGTGGCCCGCTCCAACATCCACGCCCTCACCAAGCTCGGCGCCGACGTCACCATCGTCGGCCCCTCCACCCTCGTCCCGCACTGGTTCGAGGCCCTCGGCGTGAAGGTCTCGCACAACCTCCGCTCCGCCCTGGGCGATGCCGACGTCGTCATGCTCCTCCGCATCCAGCACGAGCGCCAGGCCGCCGGCCATTTCCCGTCCGTCGGCGAATACACCGGCATGTTCGGCCTCAACAAGACCCGCGCCGAGTGGATCAAGCCCGACGCCATCATCATGCACCCGGGCCCGATCAACCGCGGCGTCGAGATCGACAGCGACCTCGCCGACTCCCCGCGCAGCGTCATCCTGCAACAGGTGACCAACGGCATCGCCGTCCGCATGGCCGTCCTCTACCTCTGCGCCGGCGGCCAGCCCGAACACGTCACCACCCCCCTTGAGTAACGCCATGTCCGACACCCTCTGGATCAAGAACGGCCGCGTCATCGATCCCGCCAGCAAGCGGGACAAGGTCGGCGAAGTCCTCATCGCCGATGGCAAGATCGTCGCAAGTTTCACCGCCGCACAGAAGAAGTCCGCCAAGGTCATTGACGCCAAGGGCCTCGTCGTATGCCCCGGCCTGGTCGACATCCATGTCCACTTCCGCGAGCCCGGCCAGACGCATAAGGAGAACATCCTTACCGGCTCCCAGGCCGCGGCCGCCGGCGGCTTCACGACCGTCGTCTGCATGCCCAACACCTCGCCGGTCGCCGACAACGCCGGCACCATCGAGCTGATCAACAACGCCGCCCGCAAGGCCGCCGTCCACGTCTACCCGACCGGCTGCATCACCGTCGGCATGAAGGGCCAGCAACTCGCCCCCCACGGTTCGCTCAAGAAGGCCGGCGTCGTGGCCATCACCGACGACGGCCTCTGCGTCGAGAGCAACCAGCTCATGCGCAACGCCGTCGAATACGCCAAGATGTTCGACCTGCCCGTGCTCGACCACTGCCAGGACGAGTCGCTGACCAAGGGCGCCGTCATGAACGAGGGCACCGTCTCGACCCGCCTCGGCCTCAAGGGCTGGCCGCACGCCGCGGAGGATATCATCGTCGCCCGCAACATCATCCTCTCCGCCTACTCCGGCGCGCACATCCACATGCAGCACATCAGCTCGGCCATGTCGGTCGAGCTCGTGCGCCGGGCAAAAAGGGACGGCATCAACGTCACGGCCGAGGCCACGCCGCACCACATCGCGCTGACCGAGGAGTCGCTCGGCACCTACGACACCAACTTCAAGATGAACCCGCCACTGCGCACCGAAAAGGACCGGAAGGCGATCATCGCCGGGCTCCGCGACGGCGCGCTCGACTGCATCGGCACCGATCACGCTCCCCATGCGCCGGACGAGAAGGACAAGGAATTTGACTACGCGCCGAACGGCATCACCGGCCTCGAGACCGCCCTGCCCGTGTGCCTCGACGTCCTCGTGAAGCAGAACAAGTTCAAGCTCCCCTTCGTCATCGACCTGATGACCCGCAAGGCCGCCAACCTGCTCAAGCTCCCCGCCGGCACCCTCGCCCCCGGCGCCTCCGCCGACGTCTGTATCTTCGACCCGAACGAGACCTGGCTCTACGACGCCAAGAAGGGCTTCAGCAAGTCCCTCAACTCCCCCTGGTCCGGCCAGAAACTCACGGGCCGCGTGAAGACCACGATCGTCGCGGGCAGGATTGTCTTCCAAGGCGGCAAGATCGTCATGTGAGATTTCGCCGGCTGGACGGAAGTGAAGACACAACTTCCCCATTGGCATGACCACAAAGCACCGGATTTACACGACGCCCTTCGCGAACGTTTATCCCTACTACGTCAAGAAGGTGAAGGCGAAGGGGCGCAAGCAGGCGGAGCTGGACCAGATCATCCGCTGGCTGACGGGTTACACCCCGAAGCAGCTTGAGGTCCACCTGAAGAAGGCAACGGACTTCGAGACCTTCTACGGCAAGGCCCGGCTGAATCCCGCGCGCAAACTGATCACCGGCACGATCTGCGGCGTGCGCATCGAGGAGATCGAGGACCCGCTGATGAAGGAAATCCGCTACCTCGACAAATTGATCGACGAACTGGCCCAGGGGAAGCCGATGGAAAAAATCCTGCGGGCCTGACCCCTCACCTTCGGCGAAGGAACGGCAGGGGGCCGTTGCCCCAACGGCCCGGTGGTTGAGGGCAACCCTACCCTTCGGCATTTCAGGTTGGTTTTTCCGGGGGAGCCCGCCAAAAATGCGCGCTTCTTCATGGTCAATCCGAACCCACCGAACCCGGGCCCTGACCGCCGTCTCCTGCTCGGCGCCTTCCTGGTCGCGCTGGCGCTGCATTTCTTCCTCGTCACGCGCAACTGGCACTCCGGCTTTCTGATCGGCCATGAATTCCGCCAGACCCTGACGGCGATCAACACTTACTACATCGACGCGCAGGACAATTTCACGCCGCGCTACGAGTCGCCGGTGCTCGGCAAACCGTGGGTCGTCCCGCTCGAATTTCCGCTCTACGAATGGAGCGTGGCCGGCCTCAGCCGGCTCACCGGCTGGCCTCATTTCCAATCCGCGCGCACCCTTTCATTGGCCTGCTTTTATCTCTGTCTCCCGGCCGTGTTCCTGTTACTGGGTCATTGCGGCGTGAGTCCGCCCCGCCGGCTGCTCGTGCTGGCGCTGATCCTCACCTGTCCGCTCTATATATTTTACTCGCGGGCCTTCCTGATGGAATCGATGGAGCTGATGTGCTCCGTCTGGTTCCTGCTCGCGTTCGTGCGGACCATGCAACGCCGGCACGCCGGCTGGCTGCTGCTGTGCGCCGCCAGCGGGACCGGCGCCGCCCTGATCAAGAATACGACCTTTTTCGTGTGGCTGCTGCCGGCCGCCGCTTACGGGGCGTGGTGCCTGTGGACGGACTTGCGCCGGCAGGCCGGCTCCCAGGCCGTCGCCGCGACCCTAGCCTGGGGCCTGGGCACGGTCGTCGCGCCCGCCGCCGCCCTGGTGAGCTGGATCCGCTTCAGCGACGCCCTCAAGGCCACCCATGCGTCCGCGCACATCCTCACGTCCACCAGCCTCTCGACCGACAATTTTCAACTCTACAACCTGCTCTACCGCCTCACGCCCGAAAACTGGAGCCGGCTTATGGCCCGGTGGAACGAGGCCATCATGCCGCCCTGGATCATCGGTGCCGTCCTGGCCCTGGCCTTGTGGGGGGCGCCGGCGGCACGCCGCCGGATCCTGCTCGCCCTGCTCTGCTTCCTGGCCGGCCAGTCGCTCTTTCCGAACGCCTACGCTTATCACGACTATTATTTCTACGCCTGTGCGTTCTTTGTGCTCGCGGCGCTGGGCTTCGGGCTGCTGGGCCTGCTCGACTCGCGCTGGCCGCGCTGGCTGGTCTGGATGATCGTGCTCGTGCCGGCGGCCGCGGGACTCAACACCTACCGGCAGAGCTACGCGACCTGGCAGAACGTCCGCAGCATCGGCGGCTCCGGCCTCACCGAGGCCATCAAGGCTTACACCCCTCCGGGGAGCGTCATCATCATCGCCGGACAAAACTGGGTGCCCATCATCCCTTATTACAGCCAGCGCAAGGCGCTCATGATCCGCGCCGGGCTCGAGTGGGACTGGGCCTACCAGGACCGGGCCTTCAATGACCTGGAGGGCGAGGACGTGAGCGCCTTGATCCTGATCGGCGACCAGCGCAACAACGAGGAGCTGCGCCGGCGCACCGTGGCCCGGTTCGGCCTCGATGAGACCGTCACCTTCACCCACTACGATGCCGAGGTTCATTTGAGCCGGCGCTACCGGGAGAATGCCGTGCTGCGGTTGCGGCTGCCGCACGGACTCGACGGCATCGCCACCACCGCCCGGCCGGCTGATCCGGCGGGCGCTCTGGCCGCCCCACCGGTGCTGGTCGCGCCCGGCGTGGGCGCGACCGCTTTCCCCATGATGTCACCGGCGCCGGTCAGCTACCGGATGCGCTTCGGTCTTTCCGTCCTTCAACTCGGCGCCCACCAGGTGCTCGGCGCGCACCCCGACTCGGAGCTGACCTTCGTCGTGCCGCCCGGGGCAACACGGCTCGAGTGTGTGTATGGCATCCTGCCCGAGGCCTACGACAAGGGCACCAATGGCGTAAGCTTCAGCGCCGCCTGGGAGCTGCCGGACGGCAGCCGCCGCGAAATCTACCGCCGGGTGCTTTCCCCTACCGAGGATCAACGTGACCGGGGCGACCAATCCGCGGAAGTTGCGCTGGGACCGATCCCCGCGGGGGCCCGGCTGGTGCTGCTCACCGGCACCAACGGTAACGAGAATTTCGACTGGGCTTACTGGGGAAAAATCCGGATTCATTGATGCAGGGCCGCTAACCGCCTGACCTGCGCGCTGAAACACCGCTTTCAGGTTGGTTTTGCAGCGGAGCCCGCCAAGGATGAGCCCGACTCCATGCCCACCGAGCCTGCCCAGATCGCCATTGTCCTGTTCGAAATCTGCCTGCTGCTGTCCGGCGCCGGACTGGCCCTCTGGCTGGTTGGCAACCCCGGCGCCCGCACGCGCTGGCTCGGCACCAACGCCTTGCCGGTCACGCCGGCGTCCCTGTCCAATTTTGCCCTGTCCGCGGTGCTGATCTTCCTGACCGGCTTCGCCTTCCAGGCCGCCGCGCAGCTCTGGATCGGCCCCATGATCGCCCCTGCGGCCGATCAGCAGGGTCTCGCCCTCTTCGTTTACAGCGTGGCCAACTACACCGGGGCCCTCGTGGCCTGGAAGGTGATGTTCCCGTCCTTGCGCCGCAGCTGGGCGGTCGATGCTGAAACCTCTCCGCCCACGCCGCCGCCCGCGCTGCCCTGGTCGAAGTCCCTGCGTTATGCCGCCGGCACGCTCGCCGTCGCCCTGCCCGTGCTCAGCCTGGTCAGCCTGGGCTGGACCTACCTCGTCGAGCAGCTCGGGCTGCCCGCCACCCCGCAGGATGTCATCGCGATCTTCGCCAACACGCGCTCGCCCCTGGTCATCGCCGCCATGCTGCTGGTGGCCTGCGTGCTCGCCCCGATCTACGAGGAACTGCTCTTTCGCGCCGGGCTTTACCGCTTTTGCCGGCAAAGACTGGGTCGCGGTGCCGCGCTTCTCATCAGCGGCGCCTGCTTCGGCGCACTCCACGGCAACTGGGCCGGCTTCCTCCCGCTGGCGGTCCTCGGCATGGGCCTCGCCATCGCCTACGAGGCCACCGGCTCGATCCGCGTGCCGATCATCGCCCACGGCCTGTTCAACCTGAACACCGTGCTCGTCCTGCTCTCCGGTCTGCCGGAAATCGCGAAATGACGCCCTTCACGTCCAATCGCGCCCGGTCGGTCGCCGCCCACGGCGAGCGCAAGCTCATCGCCGGCATCCGCCGGTGGCTGGGCCGCGCGTCGCCGGCCTCCCCGTTTGGCATCGGCGACGACTGCGCCGTGATCCCACCCACCAGGCACCACCAACTCGTCACCACCGATCCGGTGATCTGGGGCCAGCATTTCGACGCGACCGTCCCGCCCCGGGCCGTCGGCGCCAAGCTGCTGAAGCGCAACCTGAGCGACATCGCCGCCATGGGCGGGCGCCCCGTGGCCGCCGTGGTTTCTCTGGCGTTGGCGCCCGACACGAGTGTGCGCTGGCTCCGTGAATTTTATCTCGGTCTCGCGACCAGCGCCCTCAAGCACCGGGTCAGGATCGTCGGCGGCGACATCACGCAGGGACCGGCCGGCTTTTTCGGCGCCTTCCTCACCCTGCACGGCGAGTCCGCCGGCCGCCGCGTGGTCACCCGCAGCGGCGCCCGCGCCGGCGACTCGATCTACGTCACGGGCACCCTCGGCGGCAGCCTGCTCGGGCATCATCATGCCTTCACCCCTCGGCTCGCCGAGGGCGCCTGGCTTGCCGGCCGCGCCGAGGTTCGCGCCATGATGGACGTGAGTGACGGCTTGGCGAAGGATCTCGGCTCCCTCACCCCGGATGGACTGGCACCCGCCCTGAACGCCGCGGCGATCCCCGTGAGTGCCGCGGCCCGCCGGCAGGCCCACGCCACCAGAAAAACCCCGCTGGCCCATGCCCTGGGCGACGGTGAGGATTACGAGCTGCTGATCGTCGTCCGGGCCGGGGCCGGCAAGTTTGAGCGCGCCTGGCACAGACGCTTCCCGGGGTTAAAGCTGAGCCGCCTCGGCCGCTTCGTCCGGAAAAACCAACTGCCCGCCGGCGCCCTGCGCCTGGCGGACTACCACGGCTATGAGCATCTGCGGTGATCGCCCCCGGAATTTATGGCCACAAAACGCACAACAGACGCAAAATCGATCAGGTTCTTTTTTGAGCCTTCCGCGCTTTTTGTGGCCAATCCTTCCGTCTTGGTCGGCCGGCAATGAGCATTGTTGAAAAACTAAAAACCGGCATCACGACCGACTCTGCCGAGCAGACCCGCGCGCTCGCGGCCGAGCTGGCGGCGGCGCTGCCGCCGGACACCACGCTCGCGCTGCACGGCGACATGGGGGTGGGCAAGACCACCTTCGTCCAGGGCCTCGCCCAGGGGCTCGGCGTGCACGAGCACGTCACCAGCCCGACTTTCGCCATCTACTCCGTCTACCAGGGCACGGCGAAAAAACTCATCCACCTCGACGCCTACCGGCTGGAGCAGGAAGCGCAGATCGAGTCGCTGCTGCTCGATGAATTCCTCGTCAGCCCTTACCTTCTCGCCGTCGAGTGGCCGGAGAAGACCGGCACCTGGCTGCCCAAGGAGGCCTGGCACCTGACGCTGTCGATCGTGGATGGTGACCGGCATCGGCTGGTTTTGCGGTAGGGCCCGTTGCTTCATTGGAGGCGGGACCATCAGTCCCGCGAGGCGTAATTGTCGGAAGCCAAAACCCGCGGGACTGATGGTCCCGCCTCCACCAAAAAAAGGCCCGCTCCTGCGAGCGGGCCTTGAAGATTATCAGGCTTGGGTCTCGGGCTTCGGCTCTTCGGTGGGGGCCGGAGCCTGCTCCGCCGGAGCGGTCTCGGCAGCCGGGGCCTCGGCGGGCTTCGCCTCGACCGGAGCCGGGGGAGCGTCCGGGAAGTCCACGGGGTCGTGTTCCTCCTCGCCGGACTCGGCCTTCTTGGCCTGCTGCGGCGCCATCGGCGGCGGGGCAAAGAGCTTGCCGTCGGAGAATTCGGTCACGTAACCCTCCATGACCAGCCAGCGCAGGTCGTTGCTCATCTTGCGGAGCTTCTCGGCCTGCTCGGGCGTCAGGGCGGCGAACGGGGCCGCGGACGGCGTCGTGCCCTCGGCGGGCGCGGCGGCCGGGGCCGTCGCGGGGATTTCCACGCCGAGGAAGTTCTTCGGCAGGTCCTTCACGTGCACCATCGGGTTCTTCTCGATGAAGTCGATGAGCGCCGAGATGGTCTCGGAGAACACCTGGCCCGGGATGCGGAAGCGGCGCTTGACGGCGCAGACATACGAGACGCCGCGCGAGCCCTTCTTGAAGATGGTGAACCCCTCGCGGCGCAGGCGGCCGCGGAGCGCGTTGGCGGTGTCGAGCGGGAAGCGGCGCTGGCGCTCCACGTGGCCCTCAAGGGCGCGGCGGATCTCGCCCGGCGGCAGCTTCTCGATGAGCTTGCCGTGGAAGCGGACGCTGTCGACGGCGCGCACGACCTTGTCGCGGGCGTTGGCCAGCAGATGCAGGCGGGCGTCCTCGATGTTGTCGAAGCTGATGACCTCCGCGGCGGGCGCCTCGGCCACCGGGGCCGGCGTCTCAGCCGCAGGAGCACCTTCGGCCGGGGCGGCCGCCGGCGCGGCCGTTTCCACCGGGGGCGTGGTGGCCACCTTGGCCACCGGCGGCTTCCAGGTGTAGCGCGTGGCCTTCTTCATCTTCTCCATCCACGCGGCGATGACCTCGGGTTCGCGGGCGGAGATGATGCTCTCGCGGAAGCGCTCGAACGGCATCCGGCCGAGCTTGGCGGCGTGATGCTGCTGCAGGACCTGCTGGTAGCGGTGGTGGTTCGGCGGCCCGAGCAGTTCGCCCGTGATGCCGCACTTGTTGATGATCGGGAAGTTGCCCTTGGGGGCCTCGACCTCGACCTCCTGCATGTCGAAGAAGGCGCCCAGGTTGTTGGCCAGCACGTGCTGGATGGCGGCGTCCTCGGTGTCGAACGGCAGGTGGTCGGGCAGCGACATGAACACCGGCGCCGGCTTGGCCGGCGCGGCACCCTCGGCCTGCGGGGGCCGGGCGCGCTGGACGACGATCACGAAGCGGTCGTTTTTCTCAAGCACGGCCTTGGTGATCTCGAAGAGCTGGTAGGTGCGGCACGAGGCACGCACGGCCTTCACCATCGCGGCGAAGCCGGTGTCTTCGGGATAGCAGGTCGCGACGAAATACGGGCTGACATACGGGGTGCGGTCAAACTGGCCGCCGCCCTCGTGGCGTTCGCCGCCGCCGCGGAAGTCGCGGCGCGGGCCGCCGGGACCGCGGTCAAACCGGCCACCACCACGATCGGGACGGTCGCCCATGGGATGCTGGCCCTCACGGGCCGGAGCGCCGGGAGCCTGGCCCTGGCCGGGGCCGCCCGGACCGGCCGGCTTGCGGAAGGCGCGACGATCACGCGCAGGCGCGCCATGCCCGCCGCCGTCATCCCGACGGGGGGGCCGGTCGCCGCGGTCGAAATCGCGTTCGCGACGGCCGCCGGGTGATACCGGCTTCACCTCGGTCCATTGGGTGCCGAAGTTAAAGGTCTGCAACTGACTGAGGTCGATTTTGTTCAACCCCTGGTCGTTGGGTTCGTTGGCAGGCTTGGAGTCGTCCATGAAAGGGCGGAAAACGGGCGTGGTTACCCGGTAAGTGTCGGTGTTGGGCTTGGTGTTCCGCGTCGTCAGGTCGGACGCGCGGTAAAGAGATAGCTTGCCCCGAGAAGAAAGGATGACGCAAGCGCATTTCGGGGCTTTACAAGCATCCCCGGATTTACCTAAGTCGCCGTTCTCATCGTTGGAACGCTCGGGTGGTGGAATTGGTAGACACACACGTTTGAGGTGCGTGTGCCGTAAGGCGTGCAGGTTCGAGTCCTGTCCCGAGCACCAACCGCCTACGCTTTCGCATTGCGAAAGCTACGGCGAGTTGTCTCGCCGTAGCTCGTCAGAGCGTAGGCGGACCGGCGGTCATGTATTACACCTACGTCATCGAGAGTATTGCGGAACCCACTCATTACTATGTGGGTTCGACAGAAGATCTTCGCGCGCGAATCGCCGATCATAACGCAGGCCGCTCAACTCATACGTCCAAATATCGGCCCTGGAGATTGGTGTGGTATGGCGCTTTCCAACATCGCGCCAAAGCCGAGGCTTTTGAGCGCTATTTAAAATCAGCCTCTGGCCGTGCGTTTCAGAAGAAGCATCTTTGAGCCCCCCGATATGACCCCCTTTCCCGCCCAAGGCATTTGACCGCCGCGGGTTTCTGACGATTCTTCCCGCACCGCCGATCATGACACCCGAAGCCATCAAGCAGGCCCTGCTCGAGTCCTACGCCCGCGACGGTGGCATCAACCATCTCGACGGCGTCAACCTCCCCTCCCAGGACTGCGTCGCCGACCTGGCCCGGGACTTCATGCACGTGCTTTTCCCGGGCTACTTCCAAAGCACCAGCCTGGCCAAGGTCGACGTCCCTGCCTGGCTCGAAGGTCTGCTGGCCAAGATCGACGGCCGGCTCGTCACCGAGATCGAGAAAAGCCTGCTCTTCGCCAAGGATACGGCCCCCGCCGCCAACGCCCGCCGCGTCGCCACCGAACTCCTCGGCCGGCTGCCGGAGATCCGCCGCGTGGTGCAGACCGACGTGTCGGCGGCCTACACCGGCGACCCGGCCGCGCGCAACGTCGAGGAGATCATCCTCGCCTACCCGTGCGTGCTCGCGATCTCGCTCCAGCGCATCGCGCACCAGCTTTACCAGCTCGGCGTGCCGCTGCTGCCGCGCATGCTCACCGAATACGGCCACGAGCGCACCGGCGTGGACCTCCACCCCGGCGCGAGGATCGGCACCCACTTCTTCATCGACCACTGCGTCGGCGTCGTCATCGGCGAGACGGCCACGATCGGCAACCACGTGAAGCTCTACCAGGGCGTGACGCTCGGCGCGAAATCCTTCGAGGTCGACGAGGCCGGCAACCCGGTGAAGGGCGTGAAGCGCCACCCCGACATCGGCGACCACGTCACGATCTACGCCCATGCCACCATCCTCGGCGGCGAGACGCGCATCGGCGAACATTGCGTCATCGGCGGCAACGTCTGGCTCCTCGAGTCCGTGCCGGCCCACAGCATCGTCTACTTCAAGGGCGACGACCTCGTCGTCCGCCCGCGCCACAAGAAGGAACTGCTCGTCGCCGAGTCGGCCGACTGGGTGATTTGAGCCTTCCCGGTTGGTTGGAGGCGGGACCATCAGTCCCGCGGGTTATCGCATCTAGGCCCGTGCCTCGCGGGACTGATGGTCCCGCCTCCAAACTTAAACGCGCTGCCGCATCGCCAGCGCCTGCGCCACCTCGGCGGCGAAGAACGGTCCGCGGTAGATCAGGCCGGTGTAAAGCTGCACGAGGGTGGCGCCGGCATCGAGTTTCTCGCCGGCCGCCACCTCGTCCATGATGCCGCCCACGCCGATGATCGGCAGGCGGCCGTGGGTGACGCGCGCGATGTAGTTGATGATCTCGGTCGCGCGCCGGCGCACCGGGGCGCCGCTGAGGCCGCCGGCCTCGTTCACCGTCGCGAAGAAACCCGGCCGCGCCAGCGTCGTGTTGGTGGCGATGATGCCGTCCAGCCCCAGGTCGGCGATCACCTGCAGCGCCGCGTCGACCTGCGGGAAGGAAAGGTCCGGGGCGATCTTCAGCAGCAGCGGCCGGCGCGGCTTGCCCGCCCCGACGCGCCCCTTGTTCTCCTCCACCAGCGCGGCGAGCAGCGGCTTGAGCCAGGCGGCGTCCTGCAGCTCGCGCAGGCCCGGCGTGTTCGGGCTCGAGACGTTCACCACCACATAGTCCGCGTGGTCCGCCAGCAGGCGGAAGCTGCCGAGGTAGTCCTCCGTCGCCCGGTCCAGCGACGTGACCTTGCTCTTGCCGAGGTTGATGCCGAGCGGGATGGAGCGGGGGCCGGAGCATTTCGCCAGGTGCGCCGCGAGCGCGGCCGCGCCGTCGTTGTTGAAACCCATGCGGTTGATCACCGCCTGCTCCGCGGGATAGCGGAAGGCGCGCGGCCGCGGGTTGCCGGGCTGCGCGTGGAAGGTGACCGTGCCGATCTCGACATGGCCGAAACCCAGCGCCGCGGCGGCGGGCCACGCGCGGCCGTTCTTGTCGAAGCCGGCGGCGAGGCCGACAGCGTTGGGAAACTTCAGGCCGAAGGCCTCGACCGGCCGGTGCAGCGCCGGATCGAGGCGGTGCCGGCGTTCCAGCCACGCGCACAGCGGCCGCACGCGGCCGAGCCGCGCCAGCGCGTTGACCGCGAGTTCATGCGCGTGCTCCGGATCGAGCCGGAAGAACGCCCGTTTGACCGCATGTTGATAGAGCCAGCCCATGGGCGCGGACGATGCCAGCCGCCCGCCAACTTACAAGCACCGCGCGGGCCGGCACGGCGGAACTTTTTGGTCTTGTTATTTCATCCTCCGGACCCACCCTGCCGCCGAATTTCGGCACCCGCGGCAAGGGCCGAAAGATTTTCCAACTTTCTGCGTTTCAGGATTTGACAAGCCCTCCACGGGGCCCATTTCGTGCAGCGAAATCAGCAACACCCTTATGGCGAAAGGTTCCCCCCAACTTGAATGGTGCGTCGTGCGGCTCGGTGAAGACCACAACTGGTGGGTCGACGAGATCAGTGATCCCGTGCACTGGGATGTCGACGGCCTCAGCATTATCGACCCGCGCCAGGTCGACCACATCATCGAGCTGATCGAGCCGCTCCGTGAGTTCGGCTTCGACTCCGACATCTTCGAGCGCGCCTTCATCCCCTTCCGCATCACCAAGGACCTCGGCAAGGGCAAGGTCCGCCTCGCCCGCACCAAGCAGCCGCTGCTGGAGTCCGAGGAGAAGCTCTTCGCCCTGCCCGACGTGATCGACGAGGAGAACGGGCCCTACGCCGACTTTCTCGACCACATCACCCGCCTGCGCGTGAAGCTCATCAACGAGCTCCTCGACCTCGAGGAGAAGCTGACCGTCGACGAGGTCGAGGACCAGCTGCGCGAGGCCCAGAACAACGACTTCATCGAGGGCAAGGCCGTCCACCTCTTCGGCGAGATCACCGCCATCCTCGACTTCATGCCCGCCGGCCACGGCGAGGATGATGAGGACGGCGACAAGGGCGCCGCCGAGGACGAGGACGACGACCTGCCCGAGGTCGAGGAGGAGGACGAGGAAAAGCTCAAGAACGACTCCTCCCTCAAGTGGGATGACGACGACGAGGACGGCGACAAGGAGGACGGTGAAGGCAAGCCCGGGGCCAAGGGCAAGGGCGACGAAGACGAGGACGAGGATTCCGACGACGCCGAGGACGACGACGAAAAGCCGGCCCGCAGGCGCGGCCGGGGCTGACGTCTTTCCGCAGGATCGCCGCCTGCAGCGACCTCGCGGGCGGGCAAAAGCCTTGTTGCCACGCACGCGGCCATCCGTCACTTACGGGGCCGCATGCCCACCGCCCCTTCCCCTGACCGGCCGTTTGCGCCGCGCCTGAGATGAGCCTGTTCCGCACCAAACCCATCGCCGAGCTGCAGGCCGAGGCCGCCGCCGAGCACGGCTACAAGCGCACGCTGGGCCCGGTCTCGCTGATCAGCCTGGGCATCGGCTCGGTGGTCGGCGCCGGCATCTTCGTGCTCGCCGGCACCTCCGCCGCCCAATACGCCGGCCCGGCCATCGCCCTGTCCTTCATCTTCGCCGGCATCTCCTGCCTCTTCGCCGGCCTGTGCTACGCCGAGCTGGCGTCGATGATCCCCGTCTCGGGCAGCGCCTACACCTACAGCTACGCCACCCTGGGCGAATTCCTCGCCTGGATCGTCGGCTGGTGCCTCGTGCTGGAATACCTCTTCTCCGGCGCCGCCGTGGCCGTCAGCTGGTCGGGCGCCATCCGCGACATCCTCAGGGAATTCGATGTGACGATGCCCCTCGCCTTCTCCAGCGCGCCTCTCGCCGTCGAGAGCGGCAAGCTCGTGCTGACCGGCGCGGTCATCAATTTTCCGGCGGTCTTCATCTCCCTCGCGCTGACCTACGTGCTCTTCATCGGCATCAAGGAATCCGCCTCCTTCAACGACGTGATGGTCCTCATCAAGGTCGGCGTGCTCGTCGCGCTGGTCGGTTATGGCGTCTGGTGGATGCTCAAGAACAGCGGCCTCGCCAGGTCCAACCTCCTGCCCTTCATCCCGGAAAATACCGGCACCTTCGGCGAATACGGCTGGAGCGGCGTCTTCCGCGGCGCCGCGGCGATCTTCTTCGCCTACGTCGGCTTCGACTGCGTCTCCGCCGCCGCCCAGGAAACGAAGAACCCGCAGCGCGACATGCCCATCGGCCTCCTCGGCACCCTGGCCGTCGTGACCGTGTTGTTTGTCGCCGTGTCCCTCGTCCTCACCGGCATGGTGCACTACACCAAGCTCAACGTCGACGCGCCCTTCATCTTCGCCCTGCAGCAGGCCAACGCCCCCGCCCTCTTCCGCTACCTGATCGAGGCCGCCGCGCTCGCCGGCCTGACTTCCGTCATCCTCGTCTCCCTGCTCGGCCAGCCGCGCATCTTTTACTCGATGTCACGCGACGGCCTGCTCCCGAAGACCTTCGCCAAGATCCACCCGAAATACGGCACGCCGCACGTCACCACTTGGATCACGGGCATCGCCTGCGCCGTCATCTCCGGCCTGTTCCCGCTCGACCTGCTCGGCGAGCTGATCTCCATCGGCACGCTGCTGGCCTTCGCGCTCGTCTGCGCCGGCGTCTGGGTGCTGCGCCGCACGCGCCCCGACCTGCCCCGCCCCTTCAAGACCCCGTGGGTCCCCCTCGTGCCCGCCCTGGGCATCGGCACCTGCATCCTGCAGATGGCCTTCCTGCCGGCGATCACCTGGCTGAACCTCGCCGTCTGGCTGGGCCTCGGCTTCATCGTTTACTTCGGCTACAGCCGCAAGCACTCGAAGCTGGCCCGGCCGAACGGCTAGGCAGGCGGAGCCAGTTGAGGGTTGAGAGCCGAGGGTTGAGAGTCTCAGAGTCACTCAACCCCCGACTCATTTGGACTTCCACCCCGCAAGCCCCGGCTCGGTCTTCGCCTTTGTCGCCATCGTGGCGGCGGTGATCGCCACCTTTTTCTGGGCGATCAAGCGGGCCTATCGGGAGGACGTGCGGACGATGGTCTATGCGCGCGTCGGGGTGATCGGCTGGCTGGGCGCCTTGGGCGCGGTCGTGGCTTCCGGCCGGCTGGCCACCCTGCCGATGCACGGCCTGCCGTTCTTCTTCGGCTCCATCCTGGTCGTTTCCGTCGGCCTCGGCCTTTCGCCGGTCGGCGCCCGGCTGGCCGCGGGCGTGCCGCTGGCCGCGCTCGTGGGTTTCCAGGCCTTCCGCCTGCCCCTCGAACTCGTCCTCCACGAATGGGCCGCCCAGGGCACCATTCCCGGCACGATGACCTGGACCGGGCAAAACTGGGACATCGTCAGCGGCATCGTCGCCCTCCTCGCCGCGCCGCTCGCCGGGCGTTATCCCGGGGCGGCGCGCATCGCCAACATCATCGGCGGCGCGCTGCTTTTGAATGTCATCCGCGTGGCGGTGATGTCCTCGCCCCTCCCCTTCGGCTGGGGCCAGCAACCTCCGCTGCTGCTCGCGCTGCACCTGCCCTACGCCCTCATCGGCCCGGTCTGCGTCGGGGGCGCGCTCTTCGGGCACGTCGTCCTGACGCGAAGGCTGTGGCAGAAGCAGTTGAAGGCTGAAGGGTGAAAGTTGAAAGAGACCTGCCGTCCGGTCTTTCAACCTTCAACATTCCCCTTTCAGCTCAGGGCTTCGCGTTGCGAAGCCCTGCCGCCACGTCCTTGGCGAAATACGTCAGGATCATGTCGGCGCCGGCGCGCTTGATGGCCAGCAGCGACTCGTCGCGGCAGCGCGCGAGGTCGAGCCAGCCGAGCTTGGCGGCGGCGTGGATCTGCGCGTATTCGCCGGAAATCTGGTAGGCCGCGACGGGCACCTGCGTCGCATCGCGCACCTCGCGGATGATGTCGAGGTAGAGGCCGGCGGGCTTGACCATGACGATGTCGGCGCCCTCGGCCACATCGAGCTGCACCTCGCGGAGCGCCTCGCGGCGGTTGGCGGGGTTCATCTGGTAGGTGGCCTTGCTGAGCAGGCGCGTGCCGGCGGCCTTGGCGCTGCCGACCGCCTCCCGGAACGGCCCGTAGTAGGCCGAATTGTATTTCGCCGAATAAGCCAGGATGCCCGTGCCGGTGTGGCCGGAGGCATCGAGGGCCTTGCGGATCGCGCCGACGCGGCCGTCCATCATGTCGGACGGCGCGACAAAATCCACGCCCGCCTCGGCCTGAAGCACCGCCATCTCGCACAGGATCGCAACCGTGCGGTCGTTGTCCACGTCGTCGGTGGACGCCGTCAGCACGCCGTCGTGCCCGTGGCTGGTGTAGGGATCGAGGGCGACATCGGTGATGACGGTCAGCTCCGGCACCGCGGCCTTCACGGCGCGGACCGCGCGGAGGATGAGGGTCTTGGGGTTCAGGGCCTCGGTGCCCTCGGCGTCCTTGAACTTGCCGTCGAGCTTGGGAAACAGGGCCACGGCGGGGATGCCGAGCTTGTGCAGCTCGCGGCACTCGCGGACCAGGTCGGGGATGCTGAACCGGCTGACCCCCGGCATGGAGGTGATCGGCTCGGGCCGGCCCTTGCCATCCACCACGAACAGCGGCGCGATGAGGTCGGCCGCCCGCAGGACGGTCTCCTCGACGAGGGCGCGGCGGCTGGGCAGCCGGCGCAGGCGGCGGGGACGATGGGTCAGGTCGAGCTTCTGGTTCTTGGCCATGGGAGGGAAAGACCGGCATTAAACCACTATTCGGAGCCAGTTCACGCTAATCTTTTGTGCAGATATTGCGGATTTCTGGGCGTGGATGGCCGTAATCCGTGGTTGAAAGTTCGGCCCTTTTTGCGCCTTTTGGGGCTTCTTCCCTGCCACATGCCCATCCGGCTCCACGAATCCCTCTCCCGCAGCCTCCGCGAACTCAAGCCCGCCCAGCCGGACGGCGTCTTCCGCTTCTACAACTGCGGCCCGACGGTCTACGCCCCCGCCCACATCGGCAATTTCCGCACCTTTGTCATCAACGACGTCATCCGCCGCCTGCTCGAACTCGAGTTTGGCCAGGACAAGGTGAAACATGTCCGCAACCTGACCGACGTCGACGACCGCACCATCGGCCAGACGCAGAAAGAGAAGCGCCCGCTGGCCGAGATCACCAAAAAGTGGACCGACATCTTCCACGCCGACTGCGACTCCCTCAACTGCCTGCGGCCGCACCATGAGCCCACCGCGACCGGCTACATCAAGGAGCAGGTGGACATGATCCAGGTGCTGATGGAAAAAGGCCACGCCTACCGCGCGGCCGACGGCTCGGTTTATTTCAAACTGTCCACCTTTCCCGGCTACGGCGGCCTCTCCCGCATCAAGGAGCGGGAACTCAAGGTCACGAACACGGTGGCGGACGCCGACCACAAGGATTCCGTGTCCGACTTCGCCCTCTGGAAAGCCTACAAGCCCGAGGAGGATGGCGACGTCAAGTGGCCCGGCCCCCGCGGGGCCGGCGTGGGGCGCCCGGGCTGGCATATCGAGTGCAGCGCCATGAGCAAGGCGCTGCTCGGCGAAACGATCGACCTGCATACGGGCGGGGTGGACCTGCTGTTCCCGCACCACGAAAACGAGATCGCCCAGAGCCAGTGCTGCAACGGGAAGACCTTCTCGCACCACTGGTATCACAGTGAACACCTGCTCGTGGACGGAACCACCATGAGCAAGAGCAAGGGCAACTACTACACCCTCGGCGACCTGCTCGCGAAAGGCTATTCCGCCATGGCTGTCCGTTATGCGCTGCTTTCGGGCCACCCGCGCAAGCAGCTTAACTTCACGCTGGATTCGCTCCACGCGGCGGAAAGCGCCTTGAAGTCGCTGCGTTCGTTCCGCGCCGCGCTTGGCACCCAGTCGGGCGACAGCGCCGTCCTTGAGCCCATCCTGACCGCGCTCCGTGACGACCTGAACACTCCCGGTGCGCTGGGCGCCCTGTTCACTGTCGTCAACCGCGGCCCCGCCGGCGTGGATGCCGCCGCTTTCGACCGGATCATCTTCGCGCTGGGCCTGGACCTGAAGGCCGCCGAAGCGCCCAAGGCAGACATCCCCGCCGCCATCACGGCCCTCGCCGACAAGCGCTGGGCCGCGAAGCAGGCCAAGGACTGGGCCGGCGCCGACGCCCTGCGCAAGGAACTGACCGCCGCCGGCTGGAACATGCTCGATGGGAAAGACGGGTATAAACTCGAGCCGGTGAAGAAGTAAGTGGCGGGTCGAAAGCCACGCAACCGGCTCCATCCCGGGCGGAGGACGGGCACTTGGTTTGTGCTTCCCTCCGGCACAAATGAAACGAGCCCGTCGCGATGGACGGGCTCGGATCATCGTGATTTTTTCGGCGACTATTTGCCGCCCTGGCTCTTTGGCACGGCGACCGTGCAGAACGACGTGCCCACGTTGCCGGCCGCGTCGCGAGCCTCGACGACGATCGTGTAAATTCGGCCGGTGCCTTTCCCGCTACGCTCGGCGCGCAGGTTGACGGTGAGATCGCCTGTAATCTGGCTGTCGCCCGCCATGTCACCGTCGCCCAGGCCGTCATCCGGCTCGTTACTGGCGACACTGATGATTCGGAGACCAGTCATGCCGACCGCATCGCTCGCCTCCACTGAAATGGAGATGGGCTCCATCCGGTGGTTGGGCGACCAGAGGGTGGCTTGTGAAGGCACGACCCTGACAATGCTCGGCGCCGTCGTGTCCGTCACGTTGACCGTGAAGCTGCCACTGCTGGTGTTGCCCGCCGCATCCTTGGCAGTGACGGTAACCGTGGTGAGACCGAGCGGGAAGGTGGTGCCGGCGGCTTTGCTGTAGGTCAGGGTGGTCACGCCGACCGCGTCGGTGGCGGTAGCCGCCGGGTAATTGACGACCGCACCCGCCGCACTGCTCGCCTCAACCGTGAGGTTGGCCGGCACGGTCAGGCTCGGCGCCGTCGTGTCGGTCACATTGACCGTGAAGCTGCCACTGCTCGTGTTACCCGCCGCATCGCTGGCGGAGACAATAACCGCGGTGACGCCAAGCGGGAAAGGGCTGCCGCTGGCCCTGCTGTAGGCGAGCGACGTGACCCCGACATCATCGGTGGCCGAGGCCGCCGGATAGTTGACGATCGCGCCCGTTGCGCTGGTCGCCTCAACCGTGACACTGTCAGGCACCGTCAAGGTCGGCGCGGTCGTGTCGCGCCCGACAGGAATCAGGCGGACGTAATCCAGATACAACCGGAAGCCGGAACTCGAGGTGTTCTTCGCCCGGGAGCGAAATTTGAAATCCTTGAGGCCGGCTTTCGTGAACGTGATCGGCACACTGAGTTTGGAACTGCTCAAGACGGGACTCGCCGCATAGGTATCAATCTGATCCCCCGTCGCGACGCCGGCAACGAACACCCGGATGATGCCGGCATCGGTGCCGGTTTTGTAGCCGATCTCCATGTCGTAGGTGCCGGCCACCGGCACCTGCAACGCGCAGTGAATTTCGTCGTTCGCCGCGTTGGCGTCGAATCGGACCAGATATCCGCCGCTCGCTCCACTTTGAGTGCTCACCACAAAAGGATCATTCGTGGGGGAATCGGCCTCGGCCTGTTCGAATTCATACCGGTCCTGGTAGGTCGCGTAGGAGCGCCCCAGAATGTCGCGGAAGTAGGTGTTGATCTGGGGCAAGGTGCCATCCGGCCGGATCAGCCAATTCCCCAAAAGCTGGCTGTTCGTGGCCTCCTGACCGGGAGCCAGGGTCACGCCGTTTTTGAGCACGTTGTCGTAAATCGCCCAGAAGATCACGTAGCGCGCGCCCCATTTGAACGCCTGCTCAATCTGCCGGCCGGCCACCTGCCGTTGCAGCGGATCGCTGCCAAGGCTGTTTTCCTTGGCCCCAAACTCCCCGAAATAGAGATTCTTGCGACCGAAAAGCAATGAGTCCGGACAATACAGATCCATGTAATCCAGCATGGCGGAGATGATGTCCTCGCGGCCATCGTTCTGTCCGGTGAGATAGTTGGAGATCGAATACAGATCCATGTTCGTATTCGGGATCACGGTGTTGATTATCAAGTGCGACTGGGCTGTCTGCATGAACGGCGGCGGCAGGAAATTGAACTCCGCCGCTCCGTAAACCTTGCTAGTGCTGGTCAGCACAGCGGTGCGCGCATCATCGACCGCCAGCTGGCGGACATTGAGCCAGTCAGCCATTCCTTGCTCAGCCACGGCAATATCCGGAGGGTTGCCAAACGCATTGTCGCCTTCCCAGTTTTGAATGATGAAGGTCTTGTTGCTGTAAGTGCTCAACAGGTGCACCGCCAAGGCGCGGATCTCACTGTAGGAGTTCTGCAATTCGACCTCCGACATGCCGTCCTTCCAATAGATCGACGGGCCGAATTCAGTCGCATCGATGACATAGGTGGTCAGCGACGGCCGGCTGAAGAACTCCTGGAAGTGCGGAGTTTGTGCCAGTTCAACCAGCGAGCCCACCGCCGGCCAGTTGGAATTCCACGGAAACTGACTGGCATAGTTCGCCCCCATGAAAATCTTCACCACGCGGCCGCCCATTTCCTGGATGCGCAATGCCCCTTCGTTGAGATAATTCTCCCCCGTCAGCCAGTATTTGCCGCCCGTGTGCGCGATACCCAAGCGATCGCTGACCAACTCGTCGGAAGCGCGCAAATGAGCGAAAAGCATCGACCATAGGACGAAAACACCGAGTGCGAAGCGCCTACGTCCGCGAGAAAAAATCCCCGGCAGACGATGGAATAGGGACAAGTGCATGATTGGATTGGGGTTATGATAACTATCTACTCCTAACAACGCCCCATCTTGGTCATGTATGATTTATGGGTCAACTAAAATGACCGTTTTATAGATATTGTGTATATTTTATAGTCGTTTTGAGGTGAGAATACCAGCTATTCCCCGCCGCCATTACTCTAGCATTTTTCATGTTTGTCCGATTTCCATAAGTCTCTTATATATACCTTTAGTCTCTTTTTTAATCATAAGCTTTCGGTGCAGTAATGCGAAGGCGAACCGGAAGAAACAAGCACGAGTCATCAGCGACAACGTCATGAGACGGGTGAGCGGACCCTGTTACCCCTTACTCGAATCTATTCAGGGGCAACGCCCCCCTACCGCGCCAGCGGCACCGCTTCGACGACTTCGACTTTGCCGTCCGGGCCCGGGCGCCAGCGCACATTCCAGCCCGCGATCGCCATGCCGTAGATTTGTCCGTTTCCGACCGCCTGATACGCCGGCTGCAAATTCAGCCCGAGCAACTGCCGCACGAGCGTCACGACTGTTTCCGGCAACACCCGCTCAATCTCCGCCGGGATGATCACATCCGCCGCCGCCCGCGTTGCCGGCGCATCCTTCGCCCAGTCAGACCGCGCCTCCGGCTTCGCCTCGCACCACGGCAAATACGGTTTCACATCATACACCGGCGTGCCGTCCACCGCGTCCACGCCGCCGACGATCAGCACCCCCGCCTGCACGCTGCGCAATTCCACCAGCGACAGCCCCAGCCCGTTCGGCCGCGATGGCGAGCGCGAGGCAAACACGCCGACCCGTTCGTTGCCCCCGAGCCGCGGTGGCCGCACGGTCGCCGCGCCTGCCCACGGCGGATTCAGGTGAAACCCGGTCACGAGCCACACATGTGAAAAATCCTCCAGGCCGCGCACGAACTCCGGCGCGGCAAACTCCGGCAAAAACTCCACGCGCCCCTCCGCCGCCATCACCAGCCCGGACTGCCGGGGCACGCCGAACTTCTCGGCGAAGGGCGTGCGCAGGATGGCCACCGGTTTTAGCTCAACCATGATGCCCGCACGCTACCCCGGAAGCCCCACCCGCCGCAAACCAAAGTATCCGGCCACGGCCTCAACTCCGCCCACTTCCTTGCCATAATCCGCCGCCTTGACAGCCACCCTCCCCTTGTGGCGAAGTGATTGTTCGGCCCTCCAATCGTAAGGAGGACCACAACCAACATATACCATGTCGATGACTCCGCTCGAAGAACTCCGCCACTCGGCCTCGCACGTGCTGGCGACCGCCGTCCTCCGTCTGTTTCCGGACGCCAAACTCGACATCGGCCCGCCGACTGACGCCGGCTTCTATTACGACATCGACCTCGAGCACAAGCTGACCATGGACGACCTCGCGAAGCTCGAGGTCGAGATGAAGAAGATCGCCGAGGAAAACCAGCGCTTCGAACGCAAGGAGGTCTCACGCGAGGAGGCCATCGAGATCATCAAGTCCCGCGGCCAGGAACGCTACAAGCTCGGCCGCCTGGCCGACATTCCCGAGGGCGAGAAAATCTCCTTCTACACCAACGGCGAGTTCTCCGACCTCTGCGCCGGCACGCACATCCGCTACACGGCCAAGCTGAAGGCCTTCAAGCTCCTCTCCATCGCCGGCGCCTACCACCGCGGCGACGAGACCAACAAGCAGCTCCAGCGCATCTACGGCACCGCCTTCCCGACGAAGGAGGAACTCGCCAACTACCTGACCCAGCTCGAGCAGGCCCGGCTCCGCGACCACCGCAAGCTCGGCAAGGAACTCAAGCTGTTTCACATCGACGAGGACGTCGGCCAGGGCCTCATCCTCTGGACGCCCGCCGGCTCCATCCTGCGTCAGGAGTTGCAGACCTTCATCGCCGGCGAGTTGAAGAAGCAGGGCTATTCGCAGGTCTTCACGCCGCACATCGGCCGCCTCGCGCTCTACAAGACCTCCGGTCACTTCCCCTATTACAAGGACTCCCAGTTCCCGCCCGTCGTGGAGCGCGACTACCTCGACCAGCTCGTCTCCGCCGGCTGCTCCTGCGCGGAGATGTCGAACCGCATCGAGGCCGTCTCCAACCACCTCGCCGAGAAGGTCAACAAGCTCACCGGCAAGGAGACGATCACGAAGGACCGCGTCCTGCCCGACGACCAGCTCATCGACGGCTTCCTGCTGAAGCCGATGAACTGCCCGCACCACATCAAGATCTTCGCCTCGCAGCCGCACTCCTACCGCGACCTGCCCGTGCGCCTCGCCGAGTTCGGCACCGTCTACCGCTGGGAACAGTCGGGCGAACTCAACGGCATGACCCGCGTCCGCGGCTTCACCCAGGACGACGCCCACCTTTTCTGCACGCCCGAGCAGGTGCAGGCCGAGATCATGGGCTGCCTTTCGCTCGTGAAGACCGTGCTCACCACGCTCGGCATGTCCGACTACCGCGTGCGCGTCGGCCTCCGCGACCCCGACGGCAAGAAGTTCGCCGGCGATCCCGAGAAATGGGACCTGGCCGAGGCCGCCTGTCGCGAGGCCGCCAAGACCCTCGGCGTGCCCTTCACCGAGGAGCCCGGCGAGGCCGCGTTCTACGGCCCGAAGATCGACTTCGTCATCAAGGACGTCATCGGTCGCGAGTGGCAGCTCGGCACCGTGCAGGTGGACTATGTCCTCCCCGTGCGCTTCGACCTGAGCTACGTCGGCGCGGACAACACCGCGCACCGCCCCGTGATGATCCACCGCGCCCCCTTCGGCTCGATGGAGCGCTTCTGTGGCGTGCTGATCGAGCACTTCGGCGGCGACTTCCCGCTCTGGCTCGCCCCCGAGCAGGTGCGTCTCGTGCCCATCTCCGACAAGGTGATGGATTACGCCAAGGACCTGCACACGCAGCTCCTGGCGGCCGACATCCGCGTCACCCTCGACACCCATTCCGACAAGCTCGGCGCCAAGATCCGCCGCGCCGAGATCGACAAGGTGCCCTACACCCTCGTGCTCGGCCAGAAGGAGGCGGAGGCCCAGAGCGTCTCCGTCCGCTCCCGCGCCAAGGGCGACGAGGGCGTCCTCAAGGTCGCCGACGTCATCGCCCGCTTCAAGCAGGAGGTCGCCACCCGCGCCCTGCCCGAGAAGAAGGTCGCGGCTGCCAACACTCCGCAAAAGGCCTGAGGTTTCACGCAGGGACGCTGAGACGCAGAGAAATCCAATTTCCTACTCCGCGTCTCTGCGCCTCTGCGTGAAAAATCTTCCATGAGCGATTCACTGGAGATTCCCGTCTGGAAGGAAGAGCTCGACGCCATCGTCGGCGCCCGTGCCTACGGCCAGTCGGAGGAGATTCTTCCCCGGCTGCGGAAGCTTGATGCGAAGCACCCGCACGTGGCCGAGATCAACTACCAGCTCGCGTGGTCCTGCGACGTGCTCGACCGCGCCGCCGACGCCTTGCCCTATTACGAGAAAGCGATCGCCCTCGGCCTGCCGCCCAACGAGCTCTCGGGCGCGTTGATCGGCCTAGGCTCAACCCTGCGCACGCTCGGCCAGCTGGAACGCTCCGCCGAGGTGCTGCGCTCAGGCCAGGTGCAATTCCCGGACAACCCCGAGTTCGCCGTCTTCCTCAGCCTGACCCTGCACCAGCAGGGCAAGGCCGCCGACGCCCTGCGCCTGACGCTGGACACGCTCTGCGAGACGACCGACGACCCCGGCCTGACCGCCTACCAGCGCGCCATCCGCCACGCGGCGGCGAAGCTGGCCTGAACCATCCTGTTTTCGGCTCCTGAATTAATTCTCAAAGCGCCTGATCAGACCACGCTCCGTTCACCAGCCGCTTCAATTTGAGCGGATTCGCGTTCTGCAGCTCCGGCGGCAGCAGCTCATCGCTGAAACTTTGGTAACAGATCAACCGCGCCCAGCGGTTCAGAGCCCGCGTGCCGACCGCCGTGCTGCGGCCGCCGTCGCTCGTCGAGGGATAGGGCCCGCCGTGCACGATGGCAGGGCTGACCTCCAGACCCGTCGGATAACCGTTCAGGATCAAGCGTCCCGCCTTCCCGGCGAGCACCTCGACCAGGGGCCCCTGCTCCTTCGCCTCGGCCGCGCCGGCATGCACGGTGGCGGTCAGGCTGCCCTCGAGCTCGCGGGCGACGGCCATCATCTCGGCCGCGTCCTGGCACCAGATGACCAGCGAGCTCGGCCCGAAGATTTCCTCGGAAAGCGCATGGTTGCCCAGGAATTCCCTGGCCCCCGTCTCGAACCACACCGGCGCGGCGCTGCACAGCAACGTGGCATTGCCCTGCGCCAGCACCCTGACCCCGGGCTGGTGGGCGCGGGCCGTCGTGTTGGCCACAAAACTCTTCCGGATGCCGGGCGTGAGCATCACGCCCTCCAGCGTCGCGGCCAGGCGGGCGGCCATGTCCTTGACGAACTGCTCCGCCGCCGGCGACCGCTGCAGCACGATCAGGCCCGGATTGGTGCAGAACTGGCCCACGCCGACGGTGGACGACGCATAAAGCCCCTCGACGATCCCCGCCGCCCGCTCCGCGATGGCGCCGGGGAGGATGAACACCGGGTTGACACTGCCCATCTCGGCATAGACCGGGATCGGTTCGGGCCGCGCCGCGGCGAGGTCCGTCAGCGCACGGCCGCCCTTGACCGAGCCGGTGAAGCCGACGGCCTTGACGGCCGGATGCTTCACCAGGGCCTGGCCGACCTCGAAGCCGGCATCAAACAGCAGGGAGAACGTGCCCTCGGGCAGGCCGCACTCGCGCACGGCATGCAGGATCAGGCGACCGACCATCTCGCTCGTGCCGGGGTGCGCCGGGTGGGCCTTCACGATGACCGGACAGCCGGCCGCAAAGGCCGACGCCACGTCACCGCCCGCCACCGAGTAGGCGAAGGGAAAGTTGCTCGAGCCGAACACCACGACCGGGCCGATCGCCCGGAGCATCGAGCGGTGGTCGGGCTTCGGCAGCGGCTTGCGCTCCGGCAGCGCCGTCTCGATGCGCGCATCCACCCAATCTCCGCGCGCCGCCGTCTCGCCGTAAAGCCGGAGCTGGCCCGCGGTGCGCACCACCTCGCCCTTCAGGCGCGCCTCGGGCAGGCCCGTCTCCTGCATGGCGCGGGCAACCAGCTCGGCCGAGCGGGTCTCGAGCTTTTCCGCGATGGCGGCGAGAAACTTGCCGCGAGCCGCGCCGGACAGTCTCGCCCAGACCGGCGCCGCATCCACCGCGAGCTGCACGGCGCGATCAACGTCCTCCGGGGCCGCCGACAGGAAGGTCGGCTCGAGGTGGACATTCTTCGCCGGATCGAAGGCCTTGAAGGTGGCGCCGCCAAGTCCGCTGGAGCCGAAGCCGATGAGAGAGCCGCCGTCAGGTTTCATGGTCAGGATTTTGGCGGATTCTGGCGGGCCTTGGCGAGCACCGCCTGTGTCAGTTCGAGATCAGCCCCCGCCAGCGGCAACCGGGGCGGCCGGGTAAAGGGCGTCCCCCGCCCCACCTCGGCCTGGATCCATTTGATGTGCTGGACGAACTTCGGGACCGTATCGAGCCGCAGCAGCGGCAGGAACCATTCGTAAAGGGCCGCCGCCCGGGCCTTGTCGCCCCGGCTGGCGTAGTCGAACAGGGCCACCGACTCCTCCGGAAACGCGTTCACCAGCCCCGCAATCCACCCCGTGGCACCGGCGTAGATGCCCTCGACGATCGCGTCGTCCATGCCGACGGCAATCTCCAGCCGGCGCCCCACGGCGGCGCGGATGGCCGTCACCCGGCGCACATCACCACTGGACTCCTTCACCGCGTGCAGGTTGGCGTGCTCCTGCGCCAGCTCGGCGATCTGGGCCGGCAGGAAGTCGGTTTTGTAGGCCGGCGGATTGTTGTAGAGCATGCACGAGAGTTTGGTCGCGGCGATGACGGCGCCGACATAGGCCTTCATCTCGCGCCAGTCGGAAGTATAGACGTAGGGCGGCAGCACCATCAGGCCCTGCGCCCCGGCCGCCTCGGCCGCCTTCGCCATCGCGACCGCCTCCACCGTGCTCAGCGACGCAATGCCTAGCACCACCGGCACCCGGGCGCCGACCGCTGCCACCGCGGTGCGCACCACGGCGATCTTCTCCTCGAAGGTCAGCGTCTGGGCCTCGCCGAGCGAGCCGCAGCACACGATGCCCGTGCAGCCGCTGTCGATCATCCAGCGGCAGTGCGCCGCGAACGCATCGTAGTCGACCGACAGGTCGGCCTTCAGGTTGGTGGTGACCGCAGGGAGGACGCCTTTCCAGTTCATGGGGTGTGGGGATTTTGTAGGTCGCCCGCTTGCGGGCAACGTTGCGCGCCAGCGCGCAACCTACATTTATGCGAATCGATTGGGGTTGAGCAGGGAGAGGTCCACGCTCGGTTTTTTGCCCGTCAGCAGCTCCGCGATGAGCAGCCCGGAGATGGGGGCCATCGTGAGGCCCAGCATGGCGTGCCCGCTGGCCGTGGAGAGGTTGGCGTAACGCCCCAGCCGGCCGATGTAGGGCAGGCCGTCGGGCGAGACCGGACGATAGCCGAACCAGGGCTTGATGCCGGCGAAATCCGCCGCGGTCATCTCCGGGAAGAACGCCTGCGCCCCGGCGATAATCTGGTCAACGCGCTCCGGTCGCACCGTGTCGCTGTGGCCGCTGATCTCCATCGTGCCGCCGAAACGCAGCTGCTCGCCCATGGGCGTCACCGCCACGCGCCGCTCGGTGAGGATGAGCGACTTGGTCAGCTGGAAGCGGGGCTGCGGGATCGTCAGGCTGTAACCCTTGCCCGGCTGCATCGGCAGCCGCACGTCGAGGCCCGCCACCATGGCCGGCGACCAGGACCCGCCGGTCAGGACGTATTCGTCGGCGTAAAGGTCGCCGGCCGTCGTCGAGACGCCCGCGATCCGCCCGCCCTCCGCGTGCCAGCCGTAAAGGCTGGTGCTCCAGGAAAACTTCACGCCCATCTCCTTGAGCAACCCCGTCAGCGCGGGCATGAGCCGGCGCGGGGTGACGTGGGCGTCGATGGGAAAATAAACCGAGCCGGCGACCGCGAGCTTCGCGCCCGGCTCCAGCGCCGCGGTCTGCTGCGCGTTGAGCACCTGCGCCTCGACGCCGAGCTCGTTGGCGATGGCGGCCAGCCCGTGCGCCTCATGGTCCAGCCCTTCCTGCGTCTGGCACAGGTTGAGCAGGCCCTCGGTCTTCAGCTCGAAGGCGTTGCCGGTGATGTCGGCCAGCTCGACGAAGAGCTTCCGGCCGCCAAGGCAGAGATCGCGCAACACCGGCGCGGCGCGGCGGGTATGGGCGGACGTGCAGGCGCGGGCGAAGAGCCAGCCCCAGCGCATGAGGTCGCTGTCCAGCCGCGGCTTGATGTAGAACGGGCTGCGCGAGCTCAGCATCCACTTGAGCCCCTTCCAGACCATGCCCGGCGCCGCCAGGGGGATGACGTGGCTCGGCGAGATGTAGCCGGCGCTGCCATGGGCGCAGGAGTCGGCGCCCGCGGCGTTGCGCTCGACGACCGTCACGCGCCAGCCCTCGCGGGCCAGGTAATAGGCGCAGCTCAGGCCGATGATGCCGCCGCCGCAGATGATGACCGAGCGGTTCTGGCGCATGGGTTCAGCGGATACCCCAGACAAACGGATCGGCCGGATCCAGCAGCAGCGTCGCCTCGGCGGTCACGTGGGCCGTGCCGGAGATCGTCGGGACGATCTTGTCGCCCTGCCGGCGGTATTTCGCCCGGAACGTGCTGCCAACGATGCTCTCCTGCACCCACTCGACGCCCGGGGCCAGCTTGTTGTCGGCCGCGAGGCACGCCAGCTTGGCGCTGGTGCCGGTGCCGCAGGGCGAGCGGTCGTAGGCCCCGCCGGGGCACAGGACGAAGCTCTTGCTGCTCACGCCCGGCTTCGTCGACGGACCGAAGAGCTCGACATGGTCCACCTCGGGGAAACCGGAATCGTTCACCGCCTGCCGGATGCGCTGGCAGTAGCTGGTCAGCTGGGCGACGTTCGCCAGCTCGAGCTTCTGTTCGTGCTGCTCGATCAGGCAGAACCAGTTGCCGCCCCAGGCGATGTCGCACGGGACGTTGCCGATGCCCGGCAGGTAGAGCTCGATCTCGTGATGCTTGCGGTAGCTTGGCACGTTGTCGAACGTGACCTGCCCGTCGGCGCCCAGCACGGCGGCAATGTAGCCGGCCGGGGTGTCGATGCGCACGAGGCCCGGCTTGACCATGCCGGCGTGCGCCAAGGCCACGATCGCCCCGATGAGGCCGTGGCCGCACATGCCGAGGTAACCGACGTTGTTGAAGAAGATCAGGCCGAAGTGGCAGGTCTTGTCGTGCGGCTCGACCAGCAGCGCACCGACAAAGACATCGGACCCGCGCGGCTCGCCCACGATGGCGCTGCGGAACTGGTCAAACTGCGCCTGGAAGATCTTCACCCGGTCGGCCATGGGTCCGCGGCCGAGATCCGGGCCGCCTTCCAGCACGAGGCGGGTGGGTTCGCCACCCGTGTGGGTGTCGAGGATCTTGATCTTGGACAGGGCGGGCATGCGGAGAGCCACCACCATCACCCGGCCGGCCGGCGGTGAAAAGCAAAAAGCCCGGACACGGTTGTGGAGGGTCGGTCTCCTGCCCGACCGCGGCCGGCCGGGAGGCCGGCCCTCCAAAACAAGCAGGCGGGGTCAGCAACCCCGCCCTACCAACAAAAAAAAGCCGGCCCCCTCGCGGGGGCCGGCTTGGCAAAGGACTTCCAGCGGGCCTCAAACGGCGCTGTCGCCGTGCTCGTCGGTGCGGATGCGGATCACATCCTCCAGCGGGAGCACGAAGATCTTGCCGTCGCCGATCTTACCGGTCTTGGCGGCGCCGGTGACGGCCGTGATCACCTTGGCGACGATGTCGTCGGCCACGGCGATCTCGATCTTCACCTTCGGCAGGAAGTCCACGGTGTATTCGCTGCCGCGGTAGATCTCGGTGTGGCCCTTCTGGCGGCCGAACCCCTTGACCTCGGTGACCGTCATGCCCTCGATGCCCACGGCGCCGAGCGCCTCTTTGACCTCGTCGAGCTTGAACGGTTTGATGATGGCGATGATGAGTTTCATGTTTGGTAGGTTTTAAGGGGTTAGCCGATGTAGCCTTCCTCGCCGTGTTCGGTGATGTCCAGGCCCTGCGACTCGACCTCGGTGCTGACCTTCAGGCCGATGACGGCCTTGACGATGTAGGCGATGATCGCGGTGGCGACGACGCTCCACACGATGGTGAGGCCGACCGCCTTGAGCTGGCTGACCAGGAGACCCTCCTTGAGCGCGCCGACGACGGAGTTGACGGCCGGGTCGGCGAAGACGCCGGTGAGGATGGCCCCCATGGTGCCGCCCACGCCGTGGACGCCGAAGGTGTCGAGCGCGTCATCGTAGCCGAGCGCCTTCTTCAGGTAGGAGCAGGCCGCGAAGCACACGATGCCGGCCAGGACGCCCATGATGACCGAGGAGGTCGCGGAGACGAAGCCCGCCGCGGGCGTGATGACCACGAGGCCCGCCACGATGCCGGAGCAGAAGCCGAGGACGCTGGGCTTGCCGCGGAGGACCCACTCGCACAGCGCCCAGCAGAAGCCGGCGACGGCCGCCGCGAGCGTGGTGGTGGTGAAGGCGTTGGAGGCGATGGCGTCGGCGCCGAGCGCGGAGCCGGCGTTGAAGCCATACCAGCCGACCCAGAGCATGCCGGTGCCGACCATGCAGAGCACCATGGAGTGCGGGGGCATCGGCTCCTTGCCGAAGCCGAGGCGCTTGCCGAGGATGATGCAGAGCACCAGCGCGGACCAGCCCGAGGTCATGTGCACCACGGTGCCGCCGGCGAAGTCGATCGCCTTGATGCCGGCGCCCGGGTTCAGCGGGCCGCACATGAAGCCGGTCGTCGACCAGACCATGTGGGCGAAGGGGAAATACACCGCGAACATCCAGATCGCGACGAACACCAGCACCGCGAGGAACTTCATGCGCTCGGCGATGGCGCCGATGATGAGGGCCGGGGTGATGATGGCGAAGGTCAGCTGGAACATGGCCCACATGGAGTCGCTGATCCAGTAGTAGCCCGCGCCGACGGCGCCGGGGTTGACCCCCTTGAACATCGCGTTGCTCAGGTCGCCGATGAAGGGACTCTTCGCATCGACGCCGAAGGAGAGGCTGTAACCGACCGCCCACCACAGGATGGTGACCAGGCCGGCGATGCCGAGGCACTGCGCCAGGACGGAGAGCACGTTCTTCTTGCGGACCAGGCCGCCGTAGAAGAGCGCCAGGCCGGGCAGCGTCATGAACAGCACCAGCGCGGTGCTGACCATCTGCCAGGCATTGTGGCCGGGGCCGGGGCCGGGAATCTTGGAGGCCACATCGGGCGTGCGCGCGGTGTTGTTCACGTAAGCCTCGAGATCCGCGAGGCGCTGCTCGACGGTGGGCTCGGGCGGGGTGGCCGGCGCGGCCGCTTCTTGGGCGACGCAGGTGAGCGCCGTCAGCCAGCCAAGGCCGATCAGCGCGAGGAGACGCAAGGTTTTGGGCAGTGCATTTTTCATGGGCAGCACCGCTTGAGCAGGAGCAATGCCAGCCCCGGAATCTGTTTTTCAACCTCGTGGCATAAAGATGGTGAACCAGCCGGTGCCGAGGGTGGAACCTGGCCTCCGGACAGCTTTTCAGGACGCACACCAAGCAAACCCGTCCAGAGGCCGGGTTCCACCTCGGGAGCACCCAACAAAAAAGCCGGCCCACCGGGCCGGCTTGGCATCAACAACTTGCCTCGGCTTCAGATCGCCGCGTCGCCGTGCTCGTCCGTGCGGATGCGGATGATGTCGTCGAGCGGCGAGATGAACACCTTGCCGTCGCCGATCTTGCCGGTCTTGGCGGCGTTGATGATGGCGGCAACGACCTTGTCCTGGATGTCCTTGGACACGGCGATCTCGATCTTCACCTTGGGCAGGAAGTCGACGGTGTATTCGCTGCCGCGGTAGACCTCGGTGTGGCCCTTCTGGCGGCCGAAGCCCTTGACCTCGGAGACCGTCATGCCCTCGACGCCGACGGCGGTGAGCGCTTCCTTAACGGCCTCGAGTTTGAACGGCTTGATGATGGCGGTGATAAGTTTCATGGGGTAAAGAGGATGGCCGGGAGTTTCCGCGGTTAACCCGCGGGGCGCAAGCCTGCTGTGGCGGGATTCGACCGGCTAATGGCAAAAGTAAGATTCCCGCCGCCCGGGGCGGCTTACTGCTGCGGGATCACCGTCTGGATGTGCAGCTCCTTGAGCTGCTTGGCCGTGACCGGCGTCGGGCTCTGGGCCATGAGGTCCTGCGCCTTCTGCGTCTTCGGGAAGGCGATGACGTCGCGGATGCTGGTGGTGCCGCAGAGCAGCGCGCACATGCGGTCGAGGCCGAAGGCGATGCCGCCGTGTGGCGGGGCGCCGTAGGTGAAGGCCTTGAGCATGTAGCCGAAGCGGTTCTCGACCACGTCGGCCGGGATCTTGAGCACGTCCTCGAACACCTTCTTCTGCACCGCGGGCTGGTGGATGCGGATCGAGCCGCCGCCGAGTTCCATGCCGTTGAGGACGACGTCGTAGTGCTGGCCCCGGACGGCCTTCGGGTCGGTGTCGAGCAGGCCCGTGTCCTCCACGACCGGCGCCGTGAACGGGTGGTGCGTGGCGGCGTAACTGCCCTTCTCCTCGTCGTAGGACATGAGCGGGAAATCGACGACCCACAGGAAATTCCACTGGTCGGGGCGCAGCGTCAGCTTGCCGCGCTTCACCAGCAGCTGGGCGGCCTCGAGCCGGGTGCGGCCGAGGATGGCGCAGGCGCGCTCCCACGGGGCGGCGGCGAAGAAGATGATGTCGCCGTTCTCGATGTTGAGCCGCTTGGTGAGCTCGGCCTTCTCGGCGTCGGTGAAGAATTTCACGATCGGCGACTTCCACTCGCCGTTCTCGACCTTGATGAAGGCGAGGCCCTTCGCGCCGAGCGACTTGGCGACCTCCTCGAGGGCGGTGATCTCGCCCTGGGTGATGTCCGCGAGACCCTTGGCGTTGAACGCCTTCACCGAGCCGTGCGCGGCGACGGTCGAAGCGAACACCTTGAAGCCGGAGCTCTTGAAAAGCTCGCTGAAATCCACGAGCTCCATCGCGAAACGCGTGTCGGGCTTGTCGACGCCGTAGCGGTTCATCGCGTCCTTGTAGGCCAGGCGCGGGAACGGCGTCGGCAGGTCGTGGTTGAGCACGTCCTTCCACACCTTCTTCAGCATGCCCTCGAAGAGCGCGTAGATGCCCTCCCGGTCGATGAACGACACCTCGACGTCGATCTGGGTGAACTCCATCTGCCGGTCGGCGCGCAGGTCCTCGTCGCGGAAGCAGCGGGCGATTTGGAAATATTTCTCCACGCCCGCGACCATCAGGATCTGCTTGAACTGCTGGGGCGACTGCGAGAGCGCATAGAACTGGCCGGCGTGGACGCGCGACGGCACGAGGTATTCGCGCGCGCCCTCGGGCGTGCTCTTGAACAGCGCCGGCGTCTCGACCTCGTAGAAACCCTGCGAGTCGAAATAGTCGCGGACGGCCTTCGTCGCGCGATGGCGCACCGCGAGGTTCTTGCGCATCTTCGGGCGGCGCAGGTCGAGATAGCGGTAGGTCAGGCGCAGGTCCTCGTTGACCTTGTCGCCGCCGGCGTCGGTCAGCGGAAACGGCGGCGTGTCGGAAATGTTGTGCACGACCAGCTCGGTGGCATCGATCTCGATCTCACCGGTCGGCAGGTTCTTGTTCACCATCGCGTCCGGGCGGTTCTCGACCTTGCCGGTCACGGCGATCACGGACTCGTCCTTGAGCAGCGCGGCCTGGGCGCGGAGCGCGGAGTCAAACTTCACCTGGGTGACGCCCTCGCGGTCGCGGAGGTCGACGAAAATGATGCCGCCATGGTCGCGGATGGAGTCAACCCAGCCGGCGAGCGACACGGTCGCGCCGAGGTTGGCCTTGGTAAGTTGGGCGCAGTGATGGGTGCGTTTCATGGGTGCGGAACGCTCAACCAAACGGCCCGCCCCACCCCGGGGCAACCAGAATTTGTGCCCCTATGACACTGTAGCGGCGGCCGTGGGAGGCGGGGTCATCAGCCCCGCGGGTTGCCGGCTGCGCAACCCATGCCTCGCGGGACTGATGGTCCCGCCTCCAATCACCCGAGCACCAGGCTCTCCCCGGTCATCTCCGCCGGCTTGGGCAAACCCATGAGGTGCAGCACGGTCGGGGCGATGTCCGCCAGCCGGCCGCCGGAGCGCATCTTGGTTTTCCCGGCCACGAGCCCCTCGCCCACCGCAAAGACCTCGACGAGGTTCAGCGTGTGCGCGGTGTGCGGACCGTTGTTGACCGGATCCCACATCTGCTCGGCATTGCCGTGGTCGGCGAGAATGACGGCCTTGCCGTTCCTGGTCGCCAGCGCGGCGAGCAACTCCCCCAGCCCGGCGTCGGTCGCCTCGCAGGCCTTGATCGCCGCCGGCAGCGAACCGGTGTGGCCGACCATGTCGGGATTCGCGTAATTGACGACCACGAGCGCGTATTTGCCGGACAGGATCGCGGCCTTGGCCTCGGCGGTCACCTGTGCGGCGGACATCTCCGGCTGCAGGTCGTAGGTCGGCACCTTCGGGCTCGCCGGGCACGCGCGGTCCTCGCCGGGGAACGGCGCGTTGCGGTAATTGTTGAAGAAGAAGGTCACGTGCGGGTTCTTCTCCGTCTCGGCGCAGCGGAACTGCCCGAGGCCGGCCTTGCTCACGACCTCGCCGAGGATGTTCTTCAGCGGCTCGGGCTTGCCCGAGATCACGTGAACCGGCAGGCCGGCCTCATACTCGGTCATCGTCGCGTAATAAAGGTCGAGCTTCGCGCCGCGGTCGAACTCCTTGAAACCGTCGATCACGAAGGCCTTCGTGATCTCGCGCGGGCGGTCGCCGCGGTAATTGTAGAAGAGCACGGCGTCGCCGTCGGCGAAGGTCGCGACGGGCTTGCCGTCGGCGCCCGTGATCCACGTGGCCGGCACAAACTCGTCGCCGTTCTGCGTCGGGCTGAGCGGCTTCTCGTAATAACCGGCAATGGCCGCCTCGGCGCTCGGCGCGGTGGCGACGGACTTCCGGCCGGTGAGCATGTCGTAGGCCTTCTGCACGCGCTCCCAACGGTTGTCGCGGTCCATGGCCCAGAAACGGCCGCAGACCGTGGCGAGCCTGCCCACGCCGATCTGCTTCAGCTGCGCCTCGACCTGCTGGATGTAACCGAGTCCGCTCTGCGGCGGCGTGTCGCGGCCGTCGGTGAAGGCATGGATGAACACGCGGCCGGCGAGCCCGTCCTCCTTCGCCTGGCGCAGGATCCCATACAAATGCTCGAGCATGCCGTGCACCCCGCCGTCGGACACGATGCCCATCAGGTGGAGCCGGGCGGCCGGGTTGGCCCGCAGGCGCGCGACGATGGCGTGCCACACCGGGTTCCGGGCGAGCTGCTTCTCGGAGAAAAGCTTGTTCAGCCGCACCAGCTCCTGATCCACGATGCGGCCGGCGCCGATGTTCTCGTGGCCGACCTCGCTGTTGCCCATCTGTCCGTCGGGCAGGCCGACATCGAGCCCGCTGGCCCGGACGAGGGTGACGGGATATTTCGCATGGAGCATGTCGTCCGCCGGCTTCTTCGCCAGGTGGACGGCATTGAACTTGTTCTGCTCGGGATGCGGGTTGGCCCCCCAACCATCACGGATCACGAGCAGGACAGGCGCGGTCTTGGCATTCATGCCGTTGTTGTCCGGCTTACCCCCCAGCCGGGCAACCAAAAAGCTTGGAGGCGGGACTATCAGTCCCGCGGGACAGAACCATCTTCCGGCTTATTTCGCGGGACCGATGGTCCCCTCTCCACCTCCCACCGGTTGACATTCGGGGCCTTTGCGCCACGTGTCATAGGCACACACACCCATGGCCAAGTCTGCCGTCCTTCTCCTCAACCTCGGCTCTCCCGACTCCACTTCCGTCCCCGACGTGAAGCGCTACCTGCGCGAATTCCTCGGCGACGAACGCGTGATCGACAAGCCGGACAACGGCTTCCTCCGCTGGTTGCTGGTCAACGGCATCATCATCCCCTTCCGCGCCAAGAAGTCCGCCCACGCCTACGAGAGCGTCTGGACCCCCGAGGGTTCGCCGCTGATCGTCACCAGCAAGCACACCCAGACCAAGCTCCAGGCCCGCACCACGCTGCCCGTCGAGCTGGCGATGAACTACGGCAACCCGTCCATCCCCGACGTCCTGCACCGGATCGCCAAGCAGGGCATCGACCGCCTCCTCCTCTTCCCGCAATACCCGCACTACGCCATGTCGAGCTGGGAGACCGTCGTCGCCAAGGTCCACCGCGAGGCCGCCAAGATCGCCCCCGACATGAAGATCGAGTGCGTGCAGCCGTATTTTGCCGACGCCGACTACATCGCCGCGCTCGTCGCCAGCGCGCAACCCTACCTGAGCCAGCCGCACGACCACCTGCTCTTCAGCTACCACGGCATCCCGGTGCGCCACCTGACCAAGGGCGACAGCTCACACGCGCACTGCCAGGTCGTGGCCGACTGCTGCACCACCTGCTCCCCGGCCCACGCCACCTGCTACAAGGCGCAGGTCACGCGCACCACGCACGAGTTTGCCAAGGCCGCCGGTCTGGACCCGGCCAAGTGGTCCATCTCCTTCCAGTCCCGCATCGCCGGCGAGCCGTGGATCGCGCCCTACACCGACCATTTGTTCGAGGAGCTGCCCAAACAGGGCAAGAAACGCCTGCTCGTCATCACCCCGGCCTTTGTCACCGACTGCCTCGAGACCCTCGAGGAGATCCGCGTCGAGGGCGCCGAGCAGTTCAAGGAGGCCGGCGGCGTGGAATTCACGCACATCCCCTGCCTGAACGACCAGCCCGTGTGGATCGACTTCCTCGAGCGCCGCGTGCGCGCGTGGCAGACGACCAGCAGCGCCGCCTGAAGTGAAAACCGGCGGAGCGAGCTTCCGGCCGGCTCGTAAAAAGCCTCATAAACTGGGCAACCCGGGCAAGGCTTTGCCGGTCTGGACTCGCGGCTGCTCTTGATAATTACAAGCTGCCAACCCGTTTGAGCGCATACCCCACCCATCCCCTTGCCGGCAAACTGCCGGGTGCCGCGAACAGCACGGTCCTCGTGCTGGACACGGACGGACGGGTGCAGGTGGCGAGCGCCGCCGCCTGCGCCATCTGGCAGGCGGGCAACGCCGAGCTCGTGGGCGATCTTTTCCCCAACCTCTTCACCTTCGACGTCACGTCACGCGACACCGACTGGGTGCAGTCGCAATGGGAAGTGCTGCTCGCCGCCGCCCAGGGCCACCCCATCTCGCTCCGGCTCCAGCCGAAGGAGGCCGCGGCCTTCGACGTTAATGTCCGGCTGGAGAAGGCCGGCGACAACCCCGCCCGCTACCTCGCCTTCATCACGCTGCCGCCCGCTCCTCCCGCCGCGGCGACCGGCGCGCCGGCGGACAGTTTCCTCACGCAGCTGCATGAGCGCAGCCCGCTCGGCTTCTTCGACCTGAACTTCCAGAAGAACGAGGTCTATTATTCGCCGACCTGGAAACGCATGCTCGGCTACGCCGAGACGGCGCTGCCCAACACCTACGAGACCTGGCTGAACCTCATCCACCCCGATGACTCCTCCGCCGCGCCTGACCGGCAGGGCCGCGCCGGGGCGACCGGCACGCGGCAGTTCTCCCTCGAGTTCCGGCTGCGGCACGCCCAGGGCCATTTCGTGTGGGTGCAGAGCGTGGGCCTCCAGGTCTACGGCCCCAACGGCGCCCTGCAGCGCGTCATGGGCGCGCACCTCGACATCGCCGACCGCAAGGAATTCGAGGAGGCCACGCTCCGCGCCGAGGACCGGCTGACCCAGCTCGGCGACCGCGGCCGCGTGGGCCTGTTCGACCTCGATTTCACCACCGGCCTCTACTGGCTCTCGCCCGGCTTCAAGTCCCTGCTCGGCTACGGCGAGACCGAGCTGCCGGACACGATCGAGTCGGTCCTCCGCGCCCTGCCGATGGACGAGACCGCCGGCGGCCTGCAGGCCTACTTCCTCGCGCAGCACCCGAGCCAGGTCTCCTACTTCGACACGCTCCGCCTGCGCCACCGCGAGGACCGCGAGGTGCTCGTGCATGCCGGCATCGTGCGACACATCTCCCGGCGCAAGGAGCTGCAGCGCGTCCTCGGGTTCGCCGTGCCGCTGGCCGAGACCGGCGCGCTCGAAGCCGGCCCGGGCCTGCCCGCCGCCCACCTCGCCGTGCTGCTCGCCGACCTGGCGGAGGCCGTGCTGCTCGCCGACGCCAGCGGCCAGATCATCCACCTCAATGCGAAGGCCGAGCTGCTGCTCGGCCGCAGCTGCGAGGACAGCATCGGCGTGCCCGCCTGGGAGCTTTTCCGGATCGTCCACCGCGAGAGCGGCCAGCCGGGCGAGAGCCCCGTGGCCAAGGCCATCGGCACGGGCGAGGCGACGCCCCTCAACACCGAGTTCGCCCTCGAGAACGGCACCGGCACGCCGCAGCCCGTGGCCTTCAGCAGCCGCGCGGTGATCGACGCCACCGGCCGCCCCGCCGGCGCCGTGCTCGTGTTCCGGCACCCCGGCGAGATGAGCCTGACGCCGGAGGAGCTCATCCGTTCCAACCGCTTCGAGACCCTCGGCCAGCTCGCCGGCGGCATCGCCCACGATTTCAACAACCTGCTCACGACCATCCTCGGCGGCATCTCCATGGCCAAGGACGCCCACGACCTGTCGGGCCTCAAGAACAGCGAGGACGCCTGCGAGGCCGCCAAGAGCCTGAGCCGGCAGCTGCTCACCTTCTCCAAGGGCGGTTCCGGCCTGCGCCAGGTGGTCAAGCCCGCCGACATCCTCGGCGAGGCCGTGCGCCTCGCCGCCGCCGGGTCGACCGTGAAGATCGAGCTCAACGTCGCCCCCGACACCGGCACGATCTGCGTCGACCGCGCCCAGATCCTCCAGGTCTTCCAAAATCTCGTCATCAACGCCATCCAGGCCATGCCCACCGGCCAGGGCCAGATCTGGCTCAGCGCCGCCAACGCCACGCTGGCCGAGGGCCAGGTCGCCCCGCTGCCCGCCGGCCACTACGTGCAGATCGAGGTGCAGGACAACGGCACCGGTATCAAGCCCGAGCACCTGGAGAAGATCTTCGAGCCCTTCTTCACGACCAAGAAGAACGGCACCGGCCTCGGCCTCGCCACCGTCGTCTCCATCGTCAAGCGCCACGGCGGCCAGATGGGCGTCGATTCCGAGGTCGGCCGCGGCACGGCGTTCACCGTGTTCCTGCCGCTGGCGGACAAGCCCGAGGAGGTCGAGGCCCGCCGCGCCCCGAGCCTGCGTTTCGCCACGAAGACCGGGCGCATCCTCTTCATGGATGACGACGAGCAGATCCGCACGATCACCAAGGGCATGCTCGAGAGCCTCGAATACAAGTGCGACCTCGCCAAGGACGGCGAGGAGGCGGTCCAGCTCTACAAGCGCTACCTCAACATCGGGCGCCCCTACGACATCGTCATCATGGACCTGACCATCATCGGCGGCATGGGCGGCGAGCAGACCTTCAAGGTGCTGCGCGAGCTGCACCCCGAGGTGTGCGCCATCATCGCCAGCGGCTACGACAACGAGGAGATGCGCCGGCAGTTCCTCGACATGGGCTTCTACGGCTACCTGACCAAGCCCTACCGCGTCGGCGAACTCGGCCGCATCATTCGCACCGTCCGCGGCGGGTAGAGCAACTCCGTTAGGTGCCCGACACACCCCGTCGCTGCGCGCCACCCCTCTCCAGAGGGGATCCTCGTGAGCGAGTGATGAGATCCCCTCTGGAGAGGGGTGCCCGACAGGGCGGGGTGTGTCGCTCAGGAAAGGAACCACCTAACGGAGCACTGCCAGGGCGTGTTTGCAAAATGGGTGGGAGGGGCTTTACGCCCCGACGATAGACGCGATTCACGGTTTTAGTCGGGGCGTAAAGCCCCTCCCACCGACGCAAACCAGATCGTTTCTGATTTCGCCAACACACCCTGGGCGGTGAGTCCGCACGGGCTTTCCAACCAATGATTGCGTGCCGGGCCTTCCGGCTGCAGACTGGTCGCCTCAACCGCGACCATGGCCTCCGATCCCCAGCAACCCTCCGACCGCCCGGGCTACTGGCCGCTGCCAACGTCGCGTTTCCAACCGCGGACCCTCGCCCTGTGGCGCCAGCCCTACGGCCGCAAGCAAGCGGTGACCGATGTCCTGGCCGGCGTCACGGTCGGACTCATCGCTCTGCCGCTCGCACTGGCGCTGGGGGTGGCCAGCATCCCGGCGGGCACCACCACCCCCTTTCCCGCCCCGGCGATCGGCATCTTCACCGCCATCATCGGCGGCTTCATCGTCTCCCTGCTCGGCGGCAGCCGCGTGCAGATCGCCGGCCCGACCGCCGCCTTTGTCACCGTCATCCTCCTGATCGTGGAGAAGCACGGCTTCGACGGGCTCCTGCTCGCCACGGTCATGGCCGGGGTGATGCTCGTGGTCATGGGCTTCAGCGGCCTCGGGACGCTGATCAAGTTCATCCCCTACCCGGTCACGAGCGGCTTCACCACCGGCATCGCGGTGGCCATCGTCGCCGGCCAGGCGGCGGACTTCGCCGGCATCCACGCCGCGACGCCGGCGCCGCGGGAGTTCGTGGACAAGATCCCGTGGCTCGTCACCCACCTGCCGCAACTCAACCTGCCCACGCTGCTCATCGCCGCCGGCTCCGCCGCCTTCATCCACTTCTGGCCCAAGTATCGTGCCCGGCTGCACGCCGAGCGCATTCCCGGCGCGATCATCGCCATGGTCGTCTCCGCCGGGCTGGTCGCCTGGTTCGGCTGGGACCGGACCCTCGGCGTCGCGACGGTGGGCTCGCTCTTCGGCCCGGACGCAATCCCCCACGGCCTGCCGCCGCTGGTCTGGCCGGAACTCTCCCTTGACCGCATCCGCGACCTGCTGGGCCCGGCCTTCACCATCGCGATGCTCGGCGCCATCGAGTCGCTCCTGTCCGCGGTGGTGGCCGACGGCCTGGTCAACGACCGCCACGACTCCAACACCGAGCTGATCGCGCAGGGCGTCGCCAACATCGTCTGCCCGTTCTTCTGCGGCATGCCGGTCACCGGCGCCATCGCCCGCACCTCCGCCAACGTCAAGGCCGGCGGCCGCACGCCCGTCGCGGGCCTGGTGCACGCCCTCACGCTGCTGCTGATCGTGCTGTTCTTCTCGCCCTACGCCCGGTTCGTGCCGATGGGCGCGATCGCGGCGGTGCTCGTCGTGGTCGCCTTCCGCATGGGCGAGTGGCACGAGCTGACCCGCCTCGGCAAGATGCCGCGCAGCGACGCCGTCGTGCTGGTCGCCACCTTCAGCCTCACCGTCCTCTTCGACCTGGTGGTGGCGGTCGAGGTCGGCATGATGCTCGCCGCCGTCCTCTTCATCAAGCGCATGGCCGAGACCACGGAGATCGCCCGCGTCACCGCGAGCGACGAGCTGGAGACCCCCGAGCAGCTCGCGCACGGCAAGGAGATCCCCGAGGGCGTGCTCGTCTACCGCATCTTCGGGCCGTTCTTCTTCGGCGCCGCCGAGAAGATGGAGGATGCCCTGCTCCGCGCCGGCACGCTGCCGCGCGTGCTCATCCTCCGCCTGCAGCTGGTGCCCGCGATGGACGCCACCGCGCTCAACGCGCTCGAGAGCATCGTCGAGCGCATGCAGGCCGCGGGCGGCACCGTGATCCTCAGCGGCCCGCACCGGCAGCCGCTCGACATGATGGTGAAGGCCGGGTTTATCGGCCGGCTCGGCCGGCCGAATATCTGCGCGCACTTTGACGACGCCCTCAAGCGGGCCCGGGAAGTGCTGGCCGGTGACCGTCCCGCTTCCTGATCATGCTGCGCGAACACCACACCCCCGCCTGGGTTTACCTGGGCGGCCTCGCCCTCACCGTCACCGCCGGGGTCATCAACGCCGTGGGCTTCCTCGGCGTGCACCACCAGGCCCTCAGCCACCTGACCGGCACCGTCACGGTGCTCGGGATGGAGCTGGGGCGGGCCAACTACCCCGTGGCCCTGCATGCGCTGGCCATCCTGACGGCGTTCTTTGTCGGCTGCCTGCTCAGCGGCATGATCATCCAGCAGGGCCGGCTGCGCCTCGGCCGCCGCTACGGCGTGGCGCTGTCGCTGGAATCCGCGGCCCTGTTCCTCGCGGTCTACTTCCTGCGCCGGGGCGCCAACGCGGGCGATTATCTCGCCGCCCTCGCCTGCGGCCTGCAGAACGCGATGGTCTCCAGCTACAGCGGCTCGACGATGCGCACCACGCACATGACCGGCATGGTGACCGACCTTGGCATCGCCTGCGGCCACTTCCTGCGCGGGGCGGTGGTGGACTGGTTCCGTTTCCGGCTCTACGGCGTCCTGCTGCTCGGCTTCTTCGCCGGCGGCGTGGTCGGCGCGCTGGGCTACGGCCGTATCGGCTACGACACGCTGCTGATCCCCGCGGTCCTCAGCGGCGTGACCGGCGTGGGCTACACCGCCTACAAGCACTACGAGCGCCGCCACCATCTCCCGGGCCACCCCGGGTCCTCCTGATCGAGCCCCGCCCGATCCCCGCCCCCGGATAAATCCCCCGCGTCCCACGACCCGTTGGTAGTCTATTAAACTACCAATTCTGGGACGGAAACTGGTAGTCTAATAGACTACCAACGGATTGTTCCGCGGGCGTTCAGACCAGCTCGCGGCCGCTCCGGCGGGCGGCCAGCCAGGCGAGCAGAAGCAGCGTGCGCTCAGCGTCGAGAGCGCCCGTCCGCGCTTTCAGACAGACATGCAGCCGCTGCTTCGGTATCCCGAGGATGCGTGCCAAGTGGATCTTGCTGCCGCGTTTCCGCAGCAGCGGAGCCACCTGCCGCACCAGCTCATTCCAAAGCGGCGTGTCCGGCCCGGGCTGGAGGGTCAGTCCGCGCTTCGGGGGCCGGCGTTTCAGCTTGCCGGCCGCGCGGCGGGCGGACTCCGCCGCATCGAAAATCAGCCACTCCATGAGCTCCACCATCGGGCGGAGCCGGGGATGCACGAACGGGGGACGGGTGTAGGGCATGGGGCGTTGGTAGTTTAATAGACTACTAATATCGGGGTCACTGATCCAAAGGACTGCGCACGCCGAGGCCGGGCTTTTTCATGACGTGCAGGTAAATCTGGGTGGTCTCGACGCTGGCGTGGCCGAGCAATTCCTGGACCGTGCGGATGTCCGTCCCGCCCTCCAGCAGGTGGGTGGCGAACGAGTGGCGCAGCACATGTGGAGTCACGCGCTTGGTCAATTTCGCCCGTCTGGCCGCCGCCAGCACCGCCCGCTGGAACGAGCTGTCCGTGAGATGGTGCCGGCGACGAACCTTCGTGGCCGGATCGACGCTGGTCTCGCGGGAAGGGAAAAGCCATTGCCACTCCCAGCTTTCACCCGCCTTGGGATACTTCCGGGCCAGCCCCTCGGGCAGCCACACGCCGGGCAACTTGTCCGCCCGGTCCCGCTCCCAGAGGCCGCGCAGCTCGACCAGCCTCTGCCGCAACAACGGCACCAGCTTCCCGGGCAATACTGTGACGCGGTCCTTGTCTCCTTTTCCGGCCAGCACCTGCAACCGGCCCCGGTCGAGATCCAGGTGATGGATCCGCAACCGGATGAGTTCCATCAGCCGCAGGCCCGCGCCATAGGCGAGTTCCGTCATCAACCGGTGCGTGCCGCTCATGGCGGCAAACAACCGGCCGCATTCCTCGGCCGACAGCACGGTCGGCACCCGCTCGCGGGGCCGGGCCCGGCGAAAATCAATCTCCCCCAACTCCCGGTGCAGGGCTTCCTGCAGCAGGAAGACCAAGGCATTCAAGGCCTGCTTTTGGGTCGAAGGACTGGCCCTGAGCCTGACCGCCAGATCGGACAAAAACGCCGCGACGTCCTCGGCGGTGGCGGCATGGGGTGAGCGCGGCGCGATAAAACGGGCGAATCGTGCCGCCCACGCGCGATACGTTTCCTCCGTTCTCCAGAGGAAACGCCGTTCCCTTGACGCCTTGATCAGGTCCCGCTCCCAGTCCGGCCCGCCCAGGTCTGCCGCCGCCAGTGGCGGCTCCTTGGCCGCCTGGCGCGCGACCGGCCGGTGAATGGCCGCCGGCGCTGGAGTGGAAGCACCGCCAGCCCGGGCCGCGCGATAAAACCAGCGCAAGGCCTCCCTGGCTGGAGCCGTGGTCTGGGTTTCCCTGATCTCAAGATATTGACGCGCCAGTTCGGCGCTGACGGGAACATGCCGGGTTTTACAGAAGCGGAGAAAGGAGATAATCTCCCGCGTGTAGGTCGCCTGCTGCCCCGGAGGAAACCCGGTGGCGGCCAAGGCATCCTTCCAATTCGGAAATGACACAGGCTGCTTGTCCATAATAGGAGCGGCCCGCTGCTGGATTTCAGTGCGGCTATTTACGGGGCCTACCGCAACCCCAAAAAGCCGCACTCAAAAACTCCGCACTTGAGCCGAAGCCACTTGCGGCATGAAGTGCCGCCATGAACTCCACTCCAGTGCCGCTTTCGAGTGCGGCAGAATAACACTGATCGGCGGAAGAATGTTCGCCCACCCAATTACATGAGTTTCGATCGGAAAGAGGTTTTGAGGTTTGCCGCGCCCATCGCGGCATTCGCCATCGGTGGCTTTTTGATCGTCACGAAAAGCGCAAACCTTCGAGGCTATCAC
>DASWWD010000006.1:0-172801 GCA_036401015.1 Lacunisphaera sp. | reverse complement strand
CGTGCCGGCGGAGAGGCTCGACGCCGCGGTCCGCGCCCGGGCGGTTGATATCGCCGAGGTGAGGCCCGAGTGGGGCCTGGCGAACAATGCGGCGCTCGTCGCCGCGCCCCGCAGCCGCACGGCGGGGCTCAACCTCGCGGGCCGGGTCTTCCTGCACGACTACGATGCGGCCGCCGACCCGGATGACCGGGTGCTGACCCTCATCCTCTGCGCCCCCGTGGTGGTCGCGAGCTGGATCAATCTGCAATACTATGCCTCGCGCGTTGATCCCGTCCGCTACGGCTCCGGCAACAAGGTGTTGCACCACGTGGTGGGCGGCCTCGGCGTGCTCGAAGGCAACGGCGGCGACCTCAAGGTCGGGCTGCCGCTGCAGTCGATTCATGACGGAAAGGATTTCGTCCATGAGCCGCGGCGGCTTGCGGTCTACCTCGAGGCCGAGCCCGGCCGGATCAGCGCGGTGCTGGCGAAGCAGCCAGCCGTGCGGCAACTGTTCGATCACGGTTGGCTGCACCTCTTCGCGCTGCAGAGTGGAGACTGCTTCCGTTATCGCCAGGGCCAGTGGCTGCGGATGGCCGCGGGGCAGCAGTGACCGGCGCTAGCCGCGAGGGCGGGGGTGGCTCGTTCTTACGCAACGAGACTCTCGCGGCGTGACGGAGGGGAGCTTTGCGATCAGCTTTGGCTTCACCCCTTTCCCGTGCCACATTTCCGGCCGCGGGTTTCTCCCCCTATCCCATGAAAATCCACGCCCCGCTCTTCACCGGTCTCGGCTTGTTTTGCGCCTCCGTGCTTTTTGCCCAGCGGCCGGAGGACAAGCCCCTGCCGCCAGTGGCGCCGGTGCCGGTGGTTTTTAACTTCGAGTTCGGTTCGGCCAAGCCCGGGACCACCGCGATGGCGGTGGCGGATTACGATGTCTACACGGTGGAGAAGGGCTACGGCTTCGACCTCGGCACCAAGCCCGGCACCGACACACCGTTTTTCTTCTCGGTGAAGGTGCCCGAGGGCAATTACCGCGTCACGGTCACGCTGGGTGACCCCGCCGGCGAGACTGACACGACCATCCGCTCCGAGTCGGGTCACATCCACCTCGTGGACGTGAAGACGGCCGCGGGCCGGTTCACGACGAAGACGTTCTACGCGAATGTCCGCCGGCCCGAGATCTCACCGCCGCCGCCACAGAATGCGCCCGGCGAGCCAAAGGTGCACATGTTCCTGCGCGGCGAGGCCGAGGCGCGTTGCTGGGACGAGAAGCTCACGATCGAGTTCAACGGAGCCCGGCCGCGGGTGGCGGCGCTGGAGATCGTGCGCGACCCGCAGGTGCCGACAGTCTTCATGGCCGGCGACTCCACGGTCGGCGACCCGCGCCGCGGGCCTGGCGGCAACTGGCCGACGCAGCTCTGCCAGTTTTTCAAACCCGAGATCACCGTCTGCAACAGCGCCGAGGGCGGCGAGACGAGCAAGAGCTTCATCACCGGCCAGCGTTTCGACAAGGTCCTGAGCCAGATGAAGGCCGGCGACTTCTTCCTGGTGCAGTTCGCGCACAACGACTCGAAGCCCCAGTGGCCGCAGAGCTACACGGAGCCCGCCACGAGCTTCAAGGCCTACCTCGGCGTCTACCTCGCCGAGACGAAGCGCCGCGGCGCCACGCTCGTGCTCGTGACGCCGATGGAGCGTCGCAGCAACGGCGACACCGTCGGCCCGTGGGCCCGCGCCATGCGGGAATTTGCCCAAGAAAACAATGTGCCGCTCATCGACCAGTGGGCCATGAGCAAGGAGATGTGGACCGCGCTTGGGAAGGACGTCGGCACGGCTTTCGCCGACCAGACGCACCTCAGCGGCTACGGCGGCTACCTGCTCGCGAAGAACATCGTCCGCGGCATCAAGGCCAACGTGCCCGGCCTGGCGAAGTTCATCGTCGACGATTACGTGGACATGGACCCGTCCAAGCCCGAGCCCGCGCCGGCGTATTTGAAGCAGTCACCCGGGCCGGGTGGACGGGAAGCGCCGAGACCGGAACCGGGGACGCCAACACCAAAGGGCTGAGGAGTCTCACGCGAAGGCGCGAAGCCGCGAATCAAAGCCAAACGAAACCAGGCCAACTTGTAGTTTAATAGACTACGAACCGACTTGAATATTCGTGGCTTCGCGCCTTCGCGTGAACCATTCAGGGCTTCTTGATGCACCTGAACCCCGCGTGGTTGCTGCCGGTGTCGGGAGCGCCCTTGCCGCGGGTGCCGACCATGTAGCGGGTGCAATACTGGTCGGTGCAGAGAAACGAGCCGCCGCGCTGCACGCGCTTGGCCATGCCGGGCTCGACGGGATCAAAGCTCTCGTTTTGCGCCGGGCCGGTGGGGTTGACGACCACACCGGCCTGGGCGGCGGCGACGTCACGCGCGTAGGCGTCGGGCCGATACCAGTCGGAGCACCACTCCCAGACGTTGCCGGCCACATCGTGCAGGCCGTAGCCGTTGGCGGGGAACGAGGCGACCGGCGCGGCGGCGGCATGGCCGTCGGCCTGGGTGTTCTCGTGGGGAAAATGGCCCTCGAAGATGTTGGCCATCCATTTGCCACCGGGATTGAGCTCGTTGCCCCAGGCGTAGGCCTGGCCGCTGAGCCCGCCGCGGGCGGCGAACTCCCACTGTGCCTCGGTCGGCAGATCCTTGCCGGCCCAGCGGGCGTAGGCCTCGGCGTCCTCGTAGGCGATGTGCACGACGGGGAAATTGTCCCGGCCGTCCAGGCTGCTCCCCGGGCCCTCGGGGTGGCGCCAGCTGGCGCCCGGCACATAGGCCCACCAGCGCAGGGCGTTGTCGAGCGGCACGGCCTGGCCGGGCGGGGAGAAGACGACCGAGCCCGGGACCAGCTTGTCGCGCGGCACGCCGGGATAATCCTCCGGGCGTAGCGGCCGCTCGGCGACGGTGACGTAGTTCGTCGCGGCGACGAAGCGCGCGAACTCGGCATTGGTCACCTCGGTCCGGTCCATCCAGAAACCGTCGACCCGGACGCGGTGGACGGGCCGGGCGTCGTCCATCGGCTCGTTGCCGCCGCAGATGTCGCCGCGCGGATCCTTCGACCCCATGGAAAACTCGCCGCCGGGTATCCAGACCATGCCCGCCGGCGCCGGGGAGGGCGGCGGCCCGGCCAGCTCGACAGTCGGTTGGAAGTCGTCGGCCCGGAGGGCGACGGCGGAAAGGAGGGCCAGGAGGAGCAGGAATTTTTCAAATTTCATCGTTTAACGTTCATGGATCATATCGGAAGGAGCCACGGACCAGAAGGGTGGGGTATGACACGGCCCCGGGCAACCTGATGAACATTGAACAATGGACATTGAACAATGAAAAATGCATTTTCACTCCTCCCGTGACGACACCCACGCCACAAAGTATCCGTGAACAATTCCGTCGGACCTACGGCAGTCCGCCGTCGGTCGTGGCGCGTGCGCCCGGGCGGGTGGAGTTCATCGGTAATCACACCGACTACAACGGCGGCGCCGTGCTGGGCGCGGCGATCGACCGTTATGTGTGGGTGGCGGCGGCGACCAATCCCAGCGGCCGGCTGCGGCTTTTCAGCGCCAACGGCCCCGCCGTCCTCGAGTTGCCCTCCGACGCGGGCGCCCGGATCACGGGTCCGGACTCCTGGGCCAATTATCCGCTCGGCGTCTGGCGCAGCCTGAAGGATTTCGGCCTGCGGCAGCCGGCGGGTTTTGACCTGTTCGTCGAGTCCAACCTGCCCGCGGGCGCCGGCCTGAGCAGCAGCGCGGCCCTCGAGCTGGCCACGGCGCTGGCCCTGCTCCACCTCGTGGACCAGGCCGACCTGCCCGCCGACCGGCTCGCGGCGCTGGGGCGTCACGCCGAGAACAAATACGTCGGCGTGCCCTGCGGTATCCTCGACCAGGGCACGAGCGCCTTCGGTCAGGCGGGACACCTCGTGCACATCGACTGCCGCGGCCCGTCGTTCTCCCGCGTGCCATTCCCGGCGAACGCGCACCTCTGGATCTTCAACACCCGCGAGAAACACGCGCTGATCGACGGCCTCTACGCCACGCGGAACAAGGAGTGCCTGGAGGCCGCGCAGGCGCTCGGCGTGGCCTGCCTCGCGGACCTGACGCCGGCGCAACTGCCGCCGCTGGAGAAAAAGCTGACGCCGGCCCAGGCCAAACGCGCCCGGCATATCGTCGGGGAGCACGCCCGGGTGCACGACACCGTGGAGGCGCTGCAGGCCGGCGACCTGGCGACGGTGGGCCGCCTGCTCACGGCCTCGCACCGCAGTTCGCAGCATCTGTTCGAGAACAGCACGCCCGCACTCGACCAGCTGGTGAACCTGCTGGAAAAGCATCCGAAGGTGCACGGCGCGCGGCTGACCGGCGGCGGCTTTGGCGGCGCCGTGATGGCGCTGACAAGTGACAGCTTCACGGAGCAGGATGCGGCGGGCATCGCGCAGCTTTACCGCGCGACCCACGGCCGCGATCCCGAGATGATCCACCTGCAGGCGGCGGACGGGGCGAGGGTGCTCAGCTGAGCACCCGGAAGGCTGAAACTTGAAAGCTGAAAGCTGAAGAATTAGAACGCCGGCATAAATCTTGGCGCCTTCGCGTCTTTGCGATATGGATTCGTATATGGCCGGTCTTCTTTCAGGTCTCAGGTTTGCTTCGCCATCCACGCGGAGCCTTCGTCAACTTTCAGCTTTCTGCGTGTTCACGACCACGCTCGCCGCCGGCCCGTGGGAGCCGCTGTTCAACGGCAAGGACCTGACCGGCTGGAAGGAGGTCAACGGCACGGCACCCTACGTGGCGGTGGACGGCATGATTGTCAGCACGACGGTGCCCGGCTCGCCGAACAGTTTTCTCGCGACGGAAAAGACCTACGGCGACTTCATCTTCGAGTGCGAGGTGAAGCAGGATGTCGGCCCGAGCAACAGCGGCGTGATGTTCCGGGCGCTGAGCACGCCGGACTACATGAACGGCCGCGTGCATGGCTACCAGATGGAGCTCGAGTCCGGCGCCCGTGCCTGGGCCGGCGGCATCTACGATGAGGCGCGCCGCGGCTGGCTGTATCCCGGCGACCTGAATCCCGCGGGCCGGCAGGCCTACCGCTACGGCGAGTGGAACCACATCCGCATCGAGGCCATCGGCTCCACCCTGCGCACCTGGATCAACGGCGTGCCCGTCGCGCACCTCATCGACGCGCTGACGCCCGCCGGATTCATCGCGCTGCAGGTCCACAGCATCAGCCGTGAGGACGCGGCCGGCCGGCGGATTTCCTGGCGCAACCTGCGCATCCAGACCACTGACCTGACGCCGTCGCCCGCCGACCGCACCTTCGTCCGCAATTTAGTGCCCAACACCCTGACCGAGGCCGAGCGAGCCGCGGGCTGGCGGATGTTGTGGGACGGCCGGACCGGCCGGGGGTGGCGCACCGCGCAGGGCACGGAGTTCCCCCTGACTGGCTGGAGCACCGCCGACGGCGCGCTGGCCGTGCTCGGGCTGAAGGGCGACGCCAAGGGCGGCGACATCGTCACGGCGGAGGAATTCGGCGCCTTCGAGCTGCAGCTGGAGTTCCAGGTCACGGCAGGCGCCAACAGCGGCATCAAGTATTTTGTCGCACCGGACGAGAAGGGCGCGCCGGTCGGGCTGGAGTTCCAGCTGATCGACGACGAGCGGCACCCCGACGCCAAGGCCGGGGTCGACGGCAACCGCACGACGGCCTCGCTCTACGACCTGATCCCGCGCGGCCAGCTGCCCAGCGGCGCGGCGATCGTGCCGAAGGCCGGGGTGTGGCAACATGCGCGCATCGTCGTGACGCCCGCAGGCCACGTGGAGCACTGGCTCAACGGCATCAGGGTCGTGGAATACGAGCGCGGTTCGGCCGATTTCGTCGCGCGCGTGGCGCGGAGCAAGTATGCGAAGATCCCGGGTTTCGGCCGGGGCGCCAAGGGCCCGATCCTGCTGCAAGACCACGGGGATCTCGTCCGCTTCCGCAGTATCAAGATCAGGCCGCTGTAGGTGGCGCGCTTGCGCGCCACGTTGTGCGCAAGCGCACAAGCTAAACCGTATGTTTCACGCGAAGGCGCGAGGATGAGAAGAAAGGCGGCGCAGTCCTTCGCGCCTTCGCATGAGACCAGTTAGTTAGTGATGGTGAGGAGCTCCTCGTCGGACCAGGGCTCCTCGCGGTTGCCGACGACGGCGCGGACCTTGGCCACGCTCTCAGGCGAGACGGGCGGGGCGTTGTGGCCCCAGGACTGGCGGATGTAGGTGAGGACCGAGGCGATCGACGTGTCGTCGAGCGCGCCGCGCAAGGGCGGCATGACGAGGCCTTCCCTTTCCTTGCCGTTAAGCACGATGCGGGTGATGGCGCCCTCGACGCCGAGCACGTATTTTGAATAGAGCAGCTGCGGCGCGAGGCCGGCGAGGCCCTCGCCACCGGCCTGGTGGCAGGCGGCGCAAATCGTGGCAAAGATCTCGCGACCCTTCTCGAAGAGGACCTTCTGCTCCGGTGTCAGGCGGGCGGCGATCTCGGCCGACTCCTTCTCGAGGCCGGGCTTGCCGGGCCACTTCAGGAGCGTGCTCAGGCGGCCGGCCTGCTTCGCCTCGGGCGTGTTGCCGCCCTGCACGGAGAGAAGCAGGAGCGGGCGCGGCTCGACGGCAATCATGCCGGCCACGGCTTTTCCCTCCGGGGTCTTGGGCAGCGAGCGCTCGATGCCGTTGAGCACGGCGGAACGGACCCAGGGCGCGACGGGCGCGGCCGGCTCGAGCAGGGCCAGGACCTTGGTGATGCGGGCGGCGTCACCCGACTTCAGCAGCGCGCTGGTGGCCAGGGTCAGGGCGGGCGCGGCCTGGTCGGACGTGTTGGCGACATCGATCAGCTCGATGAACTCGAGCTCGCGGCCGGCGAGGCCGCTGACGATGGCGTCGGCCACGAAGGGCTGGCGGCCGGCGCGCTTGGCGATGCCGGCCAGGTCGGTGACCGCGGCGGGGGCCGGGCTCTCGCCAAGCGAGAGCGCCAGCTGGAGCGTGAGGGCCGGCGAGGCGGCGGCGTTCACGGCGGTGACGGCCTGGTAGATGCCGGTGTCGGAAGGCGTGCGCAGCCATTTCTCCGCGAGGCGGATGGCGGCGGCGGCGACGCGCTCGTCCTTGTCGCCGAGGGAGGCGAGGACGGTGTCGCGGTCGAGCTGCTCCGTGCCGTGGAGCGTCCAGAGGGCGTGGAGGCGCGCGAGCGGCGGGCCGGAGCGGACGAGTTCACGCAACGGCGCCGTGGCGGCGGGATCGCGGCGCTCGACCAGGATGCGCTGGGCGGTGTCGCGCCACCAGCTGTTGGCGGCGCGCAGGCGGGTGACGAGCTGGGCGGTCGGCTCGGTGGCGAGGTTGAACTTCACCTTCGGGCGCGTGGCGCCCTCGGGGACAAGGCGGTAGATGCGACCCATGCCGATGCCATCTGCGAGGCCGCGCTCCTCGACCTGCTTGCGCAGAAAGGAGGTCATGTAGATGCGGTGCTGGATGATGCCGCGATACATGTCCACGACGTAGAGCGCGCCGTCGGGCCCGCTGGCGGTGTTGACGGGGCGGAAGCGCTCGTCGGTGGACGTGATGAACTCGGAGCCCTCATAGGCGTTGGCGGCGGTGACGGTGCCGCCAGCCTCGGTGAGGACGAGGCGCTTCACGAGGTTGCCGGCCGGCTCGACGAAGAAGGCGTTGCCGTAGAATTCCGCGGGGAAGAGCGCGCTGCGGTAAATGAGCGGGCCGCAGGCGGCGGTGACGGCGGTGATCTTGCCCTCGCTGTTGAGAATCTTGTAGCCGCGGTTGACGCCGGCCGTGACGCGGCCCGGCCAAATGGGGAGGTTGGCGGGGGCAAGGCGGACGTTGGCGCCCGCGGCGTTCAGGAGGAAGGGATTGCGGCGCAGGTAGGCCGTGGGCACGAGGTCGGCGCGGAGCGGGTCGCTGTTGCTGTTGTGGTAGATGCGGCCGGTGTCGTCCTGCGAGATGCCCCACTGGCCGCGCGAGAGGGTGGAGTCGGACTCGAACCTGCCGTTGCCCAGGTAGCGGAAGCGCTGCGTGTGGTTGGCGTTGTAGATCCAGTTGTCGAGGGCCCACATGAGGCCGTTGGCGGTGTGCTCGGGGTTGCTGGTGCCGCCGTAGTCGGAGAAGACCTCCTTCTTCTCGTCGGCCACGCTGTCACCGTTGGTGTCGCGGGCGAACCAGAGGTGCGGTGGCTCGGCCACGAGGACGCCGTCGCCGACGAGGGCGAGGGCGCGCGGCATGACGAGGCCGTCGAGGAAGGTGGTGCGTTTGTCGGCGCGGCCGTCGCCGTCGGTGTCCTCGAGGATGGCGACGGTGCCGACCTTGGCGTTCTCGTCCTTGCCGTCGGCGTTGCGCATGTAGCCGCGCATCTCGACGACCCAGATGCGGCCGTCGGGGCCGAAGGTCATCGCGACCGGGTCGCCCACGAGCGGGTCGGCGGCGGCGATCTCGGCGCGGAAACCCGGCGCGACCTTGAGGGTCTTGACGGCCTCCTCGGCCACGAGGATGGGCGCGGGCGGGACCTTGATGTGTCCAGGGAGACCCTGCTGGACCTCGCCGGGTTTGTCGCCGCGCTGGGCGAACAGGGAGGCGGCGGTCAGCAGAAGGAAGAGGGCCAGCAGGCGGGGGAGGGGCATGGGAAGGGAGAAGGCTAAGCGTTGAGAAATGATAGCAGCAAGAAAGGGGTGGGCGGTGGCTGGACGGAGTCTCTCAACTCGCAACCATCAACTTGGCGGCCGGAGGTCGTCAATCAAACCACTCGTCGTCCGGGTCGAAGGCCGGGACGGGAATGTTGACGAACTTGATCCGGCCGAGGAGGCGGTGGCGGCAGCCAGGCTTGATGAGGATGGAGCTCAGGGGTTTCACCGGGTGGAGCACGCCGTCGAGCTCGATGTGGCCCGTGCCCTCGAGAATGAGGTAAATCTCGGTGAGCTTCTTGTGGTAGTGCGTCTGCGTGTCGACCTTGGCGTCCACGAGGTGGATGGTGGCCACGGGGTTGTCGGGCGTGACGAAGGCCCGGCGCGACTGGCCGCAGGGGCACGGCACGGGCGGAATCTCGTCGAGGTGGGCGATCGCGTAGTTCGGGCTCATGTTTGAATGTTAGGACACCGTTGCTGGCTGCTGCCAGCCCGGTGTTTGTCCGGGCCGGTCGCCCGGCAAATTATTCCTCGGGCAAGGGCTGGTCCTTGGTTTCGGGCAGGAAGGGCAGGACGGCAATGCCAACCAGGAGCACGAGCGCAACCCACGAACCGGCGGTGCGGAAACCCTCGAGGTCGCCGCCGAGTCGCCGGGTGATCTGGCCGATGGTGAACGGGGCGGTCGCGGCGACGAGCCGGCCGAAGTTGTAGCAGAAGCTCGTGCCGGTGCTCCGCAGGCTCGTCGGGAACAGCTCGGGCAGGTAGATGGCGTAGACGGCGAACACGGACAGCTGGCCGAAGCCCATCAGCGGGATCATCCAGAAGATCTGGCCGAACCCGCGCAGGCCCTGGAACACCAGCAGCGTCGAGAGGAAGGAGCAGGCGAGCGCGACCGCGAAGGCGAGTTTGCGGCCCTTCGCCTGCGCCAGCCAGGCCAGGGTCATCATGCCGGCGAAGCCGCCGATATTCTGCAGCAGCAGGGCGACGCTGCTCCAGAACGCCTTCTCGCTCGCGATGGCGTCGGCCGACAGGCCGGAATTGGCGAGGTGCGTCTCGATGATGGTGCGGACGATCTTCGGGTGGAAGTTGCCGATGCCCCAGAGCCCGACGATGCCGGCGAGGCAGAGGATGAGGCCGAGCCAGGCGTGTTTCCGCCACTTGGGGTGGCCCAGCAGGTTCGAATAGGAACCGAATTTGAGGCCCACCTTCTCACCCGCGGCCTTCGCCGCCACCCACTTTGGCGGTTCGGGCAGGCGGCGCAGGATGAACACACAGAGGAAGGCCGGCACCGCGCCGATCAGGAAAAGCGCCTGCCAGGTCTGCAGGCCGAAGGGCAGCAGGTGTCGCGCGGCCAGCGCACCGACCGCCATGCCGGTGAGACCCGCGAGGATGTTGCCCCAGGTGGAGAGCGATTGCAGCAGGCCGAGCGCCGGCGCGCGCGTGTGGTCGGGCACAGAGTCGGCGACCAGCGCGACGGCTAGGCCGAAGACGCCGCCGACGCCGAGCCCGGTGAGAAAGCGATAGGCGCAGAAATCCACGAAGCCGGTGGAGAACGAACTGAGCCCGGTGAAGACCGAGTAGAGCAGCACGCAGAATGAAAGGATCTTCGCCCGGCCGTAACGGTCGCCCAGCGCCCCGAACACCAGTCCGCCGATCGCCCAGCCGACGAGGAAGACGGAGGTCGTGTAGGGGCCGTATTCGTTGGCCAGCGCCTTGGTCGGCATCAGGTCCTCCATCGCGGCGTCGCGCGCGAGGTTGAAGAACTGCTGGTCGAGGCAGTCGAACAGCCACGCCAGCGAGGCGACACTGAACACGAACCAATGATCGCGGTTGAAGCTGCGCCACCACGCCGTTGCGGCCTGCTGGCCGCCCGGTGTTTGTCCGGGAGCCTCCGCTCCCGGCAAAGGCGTTATCGGGGTAAGGGCGGACATGAGGGAGGTGGAGTGTGGGCCGACCGGCCCGGCCGGGGCGAATCAGCCGGAGCTATATTCGTTAACCGGCGCTCATAGCTTCACCGGCGCGCCGGCCTGCGCCGACCGGTAGATCGCGTTGACGAGGGCGACGGCCTTGCGGCCCTCGCGGCCGTCGATTGCGGGGGCGCGGCCGGCGCGGATGGCGTCGACGAGATCCTGCAACTGACGGCGATGGCCCTCGGTGTTGATGGCCTTGGGATCGCTGGCGCCGGAACCGAGGGCGTTGGCCGCGCCGCCGGCGCGGATGGCGTCGTCCTCGGGACGGACGTCGCGGAATTCCCAGCGGGCAAGGCGGTCGTCCTCGAGGCAGATGGAGCCGTGCTCGCCGCAGAGCTCGATGCGCCGCGACCAGCCGGGCCAGAGCGCGGTGCTGGCCTCGAAGGCGCCGAGGGCGCCGTCGGGAAACTTCAGCGTGGCGGCGGCGGTGTCCTCGGCCTCGATGCCGGTGTGAACGCGGCGTGTCGACCACGCGAAGACCTCGGCCGGCAGGCCGGCGAACCACTGCAGCAGGTCGAGACCGTGGATGGCCTGGTTGATGACGGCGCCGCCGCCGTCGAGGACGAGCGAGCCGCGGTAACCGGTGTAATATTGCGCCGTGCGGTGCCACTTTACGTAGGCGCTGGCCAGCACGAGGCGGCCGAGGCGGCCGGCATCGAGGGCGGCCTTCACGGTGCGGGCGCCGTCGCCGAAGCGGCCCTGGAAGATCGGGGCGACCAGCACCTTCGCCCGGTCGGCGGCATCAAGGATCTCGTCGGCGCGCGCGGTCGTGATCTCGAGCGGTTTCTCGATGACGACATGTTTGCCGGCCCGGATGGCGGCAAGGGCGGGTTCGAGATGGGCGCCGCTCGGCGTGGTGATGCACACGATGTGAAGGTCCGGCCGGGCGAGGAGGGCGGCGGGATCGGTGGTCGAGAAAACGCCGTGTTGGTCGGCCAGTGCCCGGCCCTTGGCCGAGCGGCTGGCGACGCCGACGAGGCGGGCGCCGGTGAGCTGGGCGATGGCCTGCGCGTGAAAGCCGGAGATCGTGCCGGCGCCGATGATGCCAAAGCCGAGGGGGGAAGCAGCCATGCGGGCGCAAGCTTTGCCTGCGTCCCGGCGATGTCGAGCGTGGGGTGGGGTATGACAAGGTGGAGCGCCGGTTTCACCGCATGACGGACTGTCAGAGCCGCAAAGGCATTGCCATGCCCCGCGCTTGTGGCTTCCCTTCCCGGATGCCCCAGAAGTCCGATGGGATGAACTATGCCCCGCAGGGCAAGCCGCGTCCGGTGGTGAAGCCGGGGGAGTTTGGGTTCGCCGCCGCCTTCCTGGAACACGGCCACATCTACGGCCAGTGCAACGGGCTCATCGAGGCCGGCGCGGGGCTCAAGTGGGTTTACGACGCCGATCCGGCGAAGGTGAAGGCCTTCCTTGAAAAATATCCCGGCACCCGGGTCGCGCGGTCCTACGACGAGATCCTCGCCGACCCGGCGGTCAAGCTGGTCGCGGCGGCGGCGGTCCCGAGCGAGCGCGGAGCCATCGGCTGCCGCACGATGCAGGCGGGCAAGGACTACTTCACGGACAAGACGCCCTTCACCACGCTCGACCAGCTCGCCGAGGCGAGGCGCGTCGCGGCGGTCACCGGCCGCAAATACATGGTCTATTACAGCGAGCGGCTGCACGTGGAGTGCGCCATGCATGCCGGCGACCTCGTGCACGGCGGCGCCATCGGCAAGGTCGTCCAGGTGATCGGCCTCGGGCCGCACCGCATCGGCAACCCCGCCGGCCGCCCGGCCTGGTTCTGGGAGCGTGCCAAGTTCGGCGGCATCCTCTGCGACATCGGCAGCCACCAGATCGAGCAATACCTCTTCTACAGCGGAGCGACCGACGCGACCGTCACGCAGGCGGCCATCGCCAACCACGCCAACGCCGACCATCCGGAGTTCGAGGATTTCGGCGACGCGTCGCTGCAGGGCAACAACGGCACGACGAATTTCTTCCGCGTGGACTGGTTCACGCCGCCGGGCCTCGGCACCTGGGGCGACGGCCGCACGGTCATCCTCGGCACGAAGGGTTACATCGAGCTCCGCAAATACATCGACGTCGCGCGCGACAAGCAGGGCGACCAGCTCTACCTCGTGGACGAAAAGGGCGAGCAGCACCTGAACCTCACGGGCCAGGTCGGCTTCCGGTTCTTCGGCGAGCTCGTGCTCGACTGCCTCAACCGCACGGAGAAGGCCATGACGCAGGCCCACGCGTTCAAGGCCGCCGAGCTCTGCCTGCGGGCGCAGGCGGCGGCGCGCCGGATCAACCCCTGACCGCCATGCACAAGGTCCGCCTCGGCCTCATCGGATACGGCAACATGGGGGCCGGCCATGCGGCGCAGGTGGCGGGCGGCAAGATCCCGCGGCTCACGCTCACCGCCGTGGCGGAGAGCAACCCGGCGCGACACCCGCATCTTTCCGGCGTGAAGGTCTTCACCGAGCCCGCCGCGCTGCTGAAATCCGGCCTGGTCGACGCCGTGCTCATCGCCACGCCGCATCCGCTCCACGCCCCGCTGGCGCTCGCGGCGCTGAAGGCGGGCTTCCACGTGCTGCTCGAGAAACCCTTCGCGGTGCACAAGGCCGAGGCGCTGCCCGTCATCGCCGCGGCCAAGCGCCGGCCGGCGCAGGTCTTCGGCCTCGTCTTCAACCAGCGCACCGACCCCTATTTCCGGAAAATCCGCGACCTGATCCGCGGCGGCACCTTCGGGCCGGTGCGGCGCATCAACTGGACCATCACAAACTGGTTCCGCCCCGAGGCTTACTACAAGTCCAGCAGCTGGCGCGCGACCTGGGCGGGGGAGGGCGGCGGCGTGCTCCTCAACCAATGCCCGCACAACCTCGACCTGCTGCAATGGATGACCGGCATGCCCGGGCGCGTGCGCGCCCACTGCCATTTCGGCCGCTACCATGACATCGAGGTGGAGGACGACGTCAGCGCCTACCTCGAGTATGCCGGCGGCGCGCACGCCACCTTCACCGCCTCGACCGGCGAGGCGCCCGGGACCAACCGGCTCGAGATCGCCCTCGACGGCGGCCGCATCGTCTACGAGCACGACCAGCTGCAGCTCATCCGCAACGCGACGCCCGCTTCGGCCTTCAGCCGCACCTCGCGCGAGCTGTTCCTCGCGCCCGGCACGACGGAGGAAAAACTGCTGGGCCTCGGTCACGGCGGCCAGCACAGCGAGATCCTGACGAATTTCACCGCCGCGATCCTCGACGGCGTGCCGCTGATCGCCCCGGCCGCCGAGGGCCTGAACTCCCTCGAGCTCGCCAACGCGATGCTACTCTCGACCTGGACCGACAAGACCGTGGAACTCCCCCTGGACGCGAAGCTTTACGAGAAGTGGCTGAAAAGGAAGATCACCGGTTCCCGGCTCGCGAAGAGGAAAGGTTGAAAAGCGGCCGCCCGCCGCTCTAGTGGAGGGCTCATACCTCATGAAATTTCCTTCCTGGTTGCGGGCTGGCACTTGGACCTTGGTCGTGGCGCTGGGCGTCGGGGCCGTCGCCGTGCTGGCGATGTCGCGGGGCGAGCCCGTCAGCGCGCTGTGGATGGTTGTCGCCGCGCTGTGCACCTTCGCCGTGGCGTATCGCTTTCATTCGGCCTGGCTCATGGCCAAGGTGCTGACGCTCGACCAGCTGCGGGCGACGCCCGCGGTGGCGAACGAGGACGGCAAGGATTTCGTGCAGACGAACAAGTGGGTCGTCTTCGGCCACCATTTCGCGGCGATCGCCGGGCCGGGGCCGCTGGTCGGGCCGGTGCTGGCCGCGCAGTTCGGGTTTCTGCCCGGCATGCTCTGGATGCTCATCGGCGCCACGCTCGGCGGCGCGGTGCACGACAGCGTCATCCTGTTCTGCTCGGTGCGGCGGCGCGGCAAGTCCCTGGCCCAGATGGTGCGCGAGGAGGTCGGACCCTTCGCCGGGCTCGTGGCCCTCGTCAGCATCATCGCCATCATGATCATCCTGCTGGCGGTGCTGGCGCTCGTGGTGGTCAACGCGCTGGCCGAGAGCCCTTGGGGCGTGTTCACCATCGCGGCGACGATGCCGATCGCGGTCATCATGGGCTGCGCGATGCGCTACGGCGGCACCAGCGGCAAGTGGCTGCTCGCGACCAGCGTTTTCGGCGTGGGGGCGCTCCTCGTGGCGGTGTGGGCCGGGCAGTTTGTCCACGGCACGGCGCTCGAGGGCTGGCTGACGCTCAAGGGCACGACGCTCGCGTGGTGGATCATGGGTTACGGCCTGCTCGCCTCGATCCTGCCGGTGTGGCTGCTGCTCGCGCCGCGCGACTACCTGAGCACGTTCATGAAGATCGGCACGGTGGCCCTGCTTGGCGTGGCAATCGTGGCGCTGGCGCCGGTCCTGAAGATGCCGGCGCTCACGAAGTTCATCGACGGCACCGGGCCGGTCGTGGCCGGGCCCTGGTTTCCGTTCGTCTTCATCACCATCGCGTGCGCGGCGGTCTCGGGCTTCCATTCGCTCATCGCCTCGGGCACGACTCCCAAGCTGCTGGCCCGCGAGAACCACATCCGGGTCGTCGGCTACGGGGCAATGGTCACCGAGATGGTCGTGGGCATCATGGCGCTGATCGCGGCCTGCGCGATGGAGCCGGGCGAATATTTCGCCGTGAACATGAAGGGCGACACCGCCGCGGTGGTCGCCAAGGTCACGGCGCTGGGCTATCCCGTGACGGAGACGCAGATGACGGACCTCGCCGCCAGCGTGGGCGAGAAGACGATGGTCGGCCGGACCGGCGGGGCGCCGACTTTCGCGGTCGGCATGGCGCAGATGTTCGCCGGGGTGCTCGGCGGGAAGACGGCGATGGCCGTGTGGTATCACTTCGCGATCATGTTCGAGGCACTTTTCATCCTGACGACGATCGACGCCGGCACGCGGGTGGGGCGCTTCCTTGTGCAGGATTTCCTCGGCCTGTTCTGGAAGCGGCTGGGCGACACGAAATCCTTCGCCGGTAACACGGCGGCCACGGCGCTGTTCGTCGGCGCGTGGGGCTGGTTTCTCTACCAGGGCGTGATCGATCCGCTCGGCGGCATCAATTCGCTGTGGCCGATCTTCGGCGTGGCGAACCAGCTGCTGGCGGTCATCGCCTTCTCCCTCGGCACGACCGTGCTCATCAAGATGGGCCGCCAGCGCTACGCGTGGGTCACGCTCGCGCCGCTGGCCTGGCTGCTCTCGGTCACGATGACGGCGGGTTGGATGAAGATCTTCAGCCCGGCCCCGATCGGCTTCCTCGCCATCGCCCGCGGCCTCGAGGCGAAGATCGCCGCGGGCGGCACGCCGACGGAGCTGGCGACCTGGAAGTCGCAGGTGCTGAACAATCACATCGATGTGGCCGTGACCGGGGCCTTCATGGTGCTGGTGCTCATCGTGGTCGCGGCCAGCGCGCGCACGTGGTGGCAGCTGCTGGCCGGCAAGCGCCCGGCCGACCTGCACGAGGAGCCCTATGTGGCGCTCCCGGCGACGGAAGCGGCGAAGTGATGCGCATCGCGGTCATCGCCGACACGCACGACCGGTATCCGCCGGGCCTGCCGGCCCGCCTCGCGGGCGCCGACGAGATCTGGCACCTCGGCGACGTCTGCGACCCGGACACGCTCGGGGAATTTCAGGCCCTCGGGAAGCCGCTGCACGTGGTGCTCGGCAACAACGAGTGGCACAACTTCTGGCCGCTGGAACTGCGGCTCGAGCGCGCCGGCGTGCACTGTTTTCTCACCCACATTCCGCCCTCCCGCGCGCCCGCCGGGATGAATCTCGTGCTGCACGGACATACCCATGTGCCGCGAGACGAGACCGACGCGCGCGGCGTGCGGTGGCTGAATCCCGGCTGCATCACGCGACCGAACCGCGGCGCCCGGGCGAGCTTCGGCTGGCTGACGCTGGCCCGGGATGTGCCGCCCGACTGGCGGCTGGAGCTGCTATGAACATTTCCCCGGTCACGCCCGAGATGCTGGCGGGTGGCATCGCGGAATTCTCCGCGCTGCTGCGCGATGCGGTCGAGCACGGCGCCTCGATCGGCTTCACCCTGCCACTGACGGATGGCGAGGTGGCGGATTACTGGCGCAAGGTCGGCGCCGAGCTGGCCGGCGGCAACAAGGTCCTGTTGGCGGCGCGGGATGAAACCGGCCGGCTCGTCGGCAGCGGCCAGCTCGCGCTGGAGTCGCGGAGCAACGGCCGGCACCGGGCGGAGGTGCAGAAGCTGCTCGTGTTTGCGGCGCAGCGCGGCCGCGGTGCCGGCACGGCGCTGATGCAGGCGCTCGAGGCGGCGGCCCGGGCGCGCGGGCGCACCTTGCTGTTTCTTGACACGAGCGAGGGCCCGGGCGGCGCGGCCGGGCTCTATGCCCGTCTGGGCTATCTCCATTGCGGCGGCATTCCGGACTATGCGATGGATCCGGACGGGACGCTGAAGCCCAACGTGATCTTCGCCAAGCGGCTCAGCTGAGCCGCGGGCTCAATTCACCGCGGTGACGGTGGCGGGCGCCTTCTTCCACTGGAAGTTGCCGACCTTGACGGCCTCGGGCGGCTCGATGCCGGCGATGACGCCGAAGGAGGTGATGACGCAGGCGATGTTGCCTTGGCGGCCGGCGCGGGCCTGTTCCTGGATGCGGGGCTTGGACGGCTTGCCGTCCTTGCCGATGGTGCCGAGGGAAACCTGGCCGTCCTCGGAGATGATCACGAGGCTGTTGCCCGCGGTCTTGCCGGTGGAGTAGACGCCCGCGACGGTCTTGAAGATGTTGGCGCGTTCGTCGGAGGAGGTGACGATGCTGACGCCCGGCGGCAGGTCGCTCAGCTTCCGCTGCGGGAGGCCGAAGCGCAGGCCGACGGCAACGAGCACGAGGGCGGCGGCGAAGAGGCCGGCGGCCTCCAGCACGGTGCGGACGGTGCCATGGCGCTTGCCCGCGGGGGCGGCATGCGCGGGGCGCGGGGCGGGGCTGCTGCCGGCATGAAACGGCGGCAGGTCGGCGATCGCGGCGGGACTGTCCGCGGTCCAGAAATCGTCGAAGAGCGACATGCTCTTGTGCATGCGCAGGCGGCCCTGGTGGATGCCGATCCGCCAGCCCTTGTCGCCGCGCTGGACGATGATGCCCGGCTCGGCGCGGGTGCTGGAGAGGTCGAGCTGCAGGAGCTTGCCGGCCAGGCGGACAACCTCCTCGACCGGGTGCGTGCCGTGCTCGATCTTGTCGCTCGCGCCGCCGACGGCGGAGGCGTCGGCCTTGAGCTGGACCAGGGTGATGCGGTAGGTGGCGCTCATTTCTCGATGATGAACACCAGCGAATTGGTGGAACCGAGCTGCAGGTTGCCGGTGGCGAGGTTGCCGTCGTCAATCTGCTTGTCGACGGTCTCGAGCTGGTCGAGGTCGTCGAGAATCGCGTTGCCGGTCGCCGCCTGGATGATGATGGCGGCCTTGGCGGGCACGCCGTCGGCGGGGATGTCGAAATTCCACTTGTAGACGCCGCCGATGGGGGTGCGCTGGCTGAAGTTGCCCGGCAGCTGGCCGGCGACCTGGGGCGGGACGACCTGCGGATCGCCATCATCGGGGTAGCGGCCGTTCTGCAGGCTGTAGGTGATGAAAACGGTCGAGAAGGTGCGCAGGTCGTTGACGACGCTGGCGGCCCGGGAACGCAAGGTGATCAGCCGGTAGGCCGGCAGGGCGGCGGCGGCAAGGAGTCCGATGATCACGACGACCACCATGATCTCCACCAAGGTGAACGCCCTAGACCGGTGACGGGACAAAAGGGGGATGTGCGGGCCTTGCGGCATTACGTTTGTTAACAGGGACAGAGGCTACTGGTATTTATCAGGTGTGCAAGCATTCAGGCTAAAACAGTTTGCAGGAAGCTTTTCTTTCAAGAAATTTTCGACCGGCCGCATAAGAATGTGACATAAGCACCGGGGGCGTGGCGGTGGTAAAAGGCGCGCAATTGCCGGCTGGCGTAGGACAACGACCCCGTCTAGCCACTGCCTGACGTGACTGGCGAGCAGCAGGAATTTCTTGAAAACCGGCCCGGGGCCAAACCCGACCTGGTGTATGTCCGGAGCCTGCGGGCACGGCATTACCGGCTGACGCTTCGCAAGGACGGGGTGGCGGTGGCCACCGTGCCCGCGCGGGGCTCGGAGCGCGAGGCGCGGGCCTTCGTCGAGCAACACCACGACTGGCTGGCCCGGGCGCGGGCCCGGCACGCCCGCAAGCCGCGGGTGGCGGAGGTCTGGACGATCGGCACGCCCGTGCTCTGGCGCGGGGAGCTGACGGAGATCCGGGCCGCCGCGGCCGGGGAGCGGCCGATGGCCAGCTTGGCCGCGGACATCTTCCGGGTGGCCACGTTCGAAGGCGACCTGCGCCCGGCCCTGGAGGCTCATTTCGCGCGCCGGGCGAAGATCGAGCTGCCGGCGCGCACGTGGGAGCTGGCGGCCGAGACCGGCGCGGACGTGAAGCATGTGACGGTGCGCAACCAGCGTTCGCGCTGGGGCTCGTGCTCGGCGGGCGGCACGATCTCGCTCAACTGGCGGCTGGTGCAGACGCCGGACAGCGTGCGCGACTACATCATCTATCACGAGCTGATGCACCTGCGGGAAATGAACCACTCCGACCGCTTCTGGGCCCGCGTGCAGGAGGTCTGCCCGGGGTGGCGCGACGCCGAGAAATGGCTCAAGCGCAACGGCAGCCTGCTGGGCCTGTGAAGGGCGGGGCGGCGAGTTCCGGCGCGGAACGGAATCCGCGCCCTACCGGATTTCCAGCAGCTCGACCTCGAAGCGCAGCGTGGCCTTCGCGGGGATCGGGCCCTTGCCGGTCTCGCCGTAGGCCAGCCACCACGGGACGAGCAGGGTGCGCTGCTCGCCCGGCTTCATGGTGGCGAACGCCTCCTCCCAGCCGGCGATGACGCTGGCGGTCCCGAGATGGAAGACGTAGGGCGTGCCGCGGTCGCGCGAGCTGTCGAACTTCGTCCCGTCGAGCAGGTAGCCGTCATAATGCACGACGAGCTCGCGGCCGGCGGCGGCCGGCGCGCCCGTGCCCGGCCGGCGGACGAGGTAGCGCAGGCCGGAGGGATTGGTGTGCGCCGTGCCATATTGATCGCGCAGGATGGCGGCGTCGGCCTCCGAGAGCTGGGGGTTGGCCATGGCGGCGCGCATGTATTTGTTGGCGGGCTCCCCGGGATTGGCGCGGCGGAAGATGCCGGTGCGCGCCTGCCACGCGATGAAGGCGAGGACGAAACCGAGGAGAAGGAGAAGGCCGAATTGTCGCATGGGGAGATTAGTTCACGGGCGGGAAGAGTTTGCCAGCTTCCTCGGGGGTGGTCTTGTGCCCGGCGATGGTCAGGGCCTTGGCCAGCACCGGATCGTGGCCCTGATAGAGCTGCTCATGGGTCGGCAGGAGCAGGTAGTCGGGCGCGACGCCCTTGCCCTCGATCACGGTGCCGTCCGCCATGGTGAAGCTGCTGAAGGCGATATAGGCCCCGAACAGCGTGAGCTTGTCGCCAGTGCCGAGGGACAGCGGATGGACGCGCGCGGTCGAGAGCGCGCCGGCGGTGTGGTCGCCCATCAGGACGCCGCGCTGGCGCATTTGCACGGTGCGGGCGAAGACCTCCGACGCCGAGGCCGAGGAATTGTCGATCAGGACCAGCAACAGCCCCTTGAAGGTGTCTTTGCCCTTCACACGCGTCGTCTCGGAGCGCCGGCGCTCCTTCATGGTGAAGGCCTCGAAGCTGTCGGCGAAAAAAGCGTTGAGCATGTCCTCGGTGGCCCGCACCTCCCCGCCGGAGTTGCCGCGGAGATCGAGGATCACGTTCTTGGCGTCGCCGGCCTTGCCCAGGCCGGCCGCCACTGTGTCCAGGTCGAAACGCTGGAGCTTCCACACCAGGAGGTCACCGGGCAGCCGGACAAACCGGGAGCGGAGCTTGCGGTCCTCCTTTTCGTCCTCCAGCACGCGGTCGTAGATACCGCCCTCGTTGCGCAGGTTCTCCACGCGCGAGCCCGCCGTCACCTCGCCGGGGATGAGGAGCTCCCGCGGCGGCTGGCCGGGCGCCTGGGCGACGACCCGCATGCCCGCGCGCGGCGCCAGCTGGTAAAGGAAATATTGCATCAGGTGGCGGTTGGAGCGCTTGGGCGCCATGCCGTCGATGTTCAACAGCTTGTCGCCGACCCGCAGCCCCTGCTTGGCGGCCTCGCTCTTGGCGTCCACTTCGCGGACGTAGACGTCGCTGCCGACCGCGTGGAATTTCCAGTGGTGGTCCACCCGGTCGCGGCGCGCCGGCGGCAGAAACGCGGTGTGGGAGTCGCCGATGTCGAGGAACGGCTGGGCGATGATCAGGTGTGCGGCGTCGTGCGACTTGGCCGAGGCCAGCGCCTCGTGCGCGGCGCGGCAGCGCGCGAGGAATTCCGGGCCGACGCGCGCCGGATCGTAGAATTCCTTCGCGACCTCGTCGCGCACCAGGCCGAGCATACCCCGCGCGCGGTCGAGGTCGAACGCGGTGAAGGCCGGCTCGGCGGCGAGTGCGGCGGTCGCACCGAGCAGAAGAAGGAGCAGCCGGGAGCGCATGGCGGGCTACTATTTCGCGAGCAGGTCGAGCGCGGCGGCGGTGAGGGCCGTCACGCCGGTCTTGATGGTCGGCTCGGGGAGTGGGGCGAACTTGCTCGAGTGGAGCGAGGGGAGCGGCTCGCCGGTGCGTTGGCTCTCGGCGAACCTGACGGGGTCGACGGCACCGACACGGAACATGGTGATGGGGATCTTCCGGCCCGGGCCCGCGAAGAGGCCGAAGTCCTCGCCGCCCATCTCGGGATCGATGTTGCGCAGGTTGTCAGCGCCGATCCAGCCGGCGATGGCGGCGCGCACGCGGCGGGTGAGCGCCGGGTCGTTGTAGGTGGACGGCGTGAACTGCTCCTCCGCCACCGTGACGACGGGCAGCAGGTCGTCGGGCACCCCGGCGGCGAGGGCCTCGCCGCGGCAGATGCGCCGGATCGTGGCGATCGTCTGGGCGCGCACCTTGTCGCTGTAGGAGCGCAGGGTGAGCTGCAGCTTCACCTCGTTGGGGATGATGTTGTGCTTGGTGCCGCCGTGGATGGAGCCGACGGTGACGACAGCGGGATCGAGCGGCCGCGTCTCCCGGCTGACGACCGTCTGCAGCGTGGTGACGATGCGGGCGGCCAGGACGATGGGGTCGATCGTGGTGTGCGGGTAGGCGCCGTGGCCGCCGCGGCCCCGCACGGTGATGTCCATCGAGTCGACATTCGCCCAGGCCGCGCCCTCGACGGTGCCGATGGTGCCGGCGGGCAGCGTGGCGCTGTCGTGGACCCCGAGCACGTAGTCGGGCTGGGGAAACTTCGCGTAAAGCCCGGCGACGAGCATCGCGCGCGCGCCGGCGCCGACCTCCTCGGCGGGCTGGCCGATGAACACGATCGTGCCGGACCACTGGTCCTTCATCGCCACCAGCATCCGGGCCGTGCCGGTGAAGATGGTCATGTGAATGTCGTGGCCGCAGCCCTGCATGACGGGGACTTCCTGGCCGGACAGGTTGGTGACGCGGGTCGTGCTGGCGTAGGGCAGGCCGGTTTCCTCGAGGATGGGGAGGCCGTCGAGGTCGGTGCGGAAATAAACGACCGGCCCCGGGCCGTTCTTGAACACGCCGACGACGCCGTGGCCGCCGAATTTCTCGGTGACCTCGAAGCCGGCGGTGCGCAGCTCGGCCGCGATCCGGGCCGCGGTCTTCTCCTCCATGAGCGAGAGCTCGGGGTTGGTGTGCAGGTGCTTGTAGAGGGCGTCGAGCGCCGGATAGTCGGCGGCAAGCTTGTTGGCGACGAAGTCGCGCGGGCCGTCCGCGGCCCGGGCAGAGGACAGGAGGCAGAGGACGGAAGACAGGGCGAGCAGGCGGAGTTTCATTTGGGTTCGAGCTGGAGGATGAGGTGGTCGAGGACGGCGTCGGTCTGGAGCTTGAGGCGCTGGGCCGGGGGTGGTTGGCGATCGGCGGGGGAGGAAGCCTTCTGTTTTTCGTAGGCGGCGTCGCCTTCGGCGCGCGTGGCGGCGAGGAAGGCCTCCTTCACGTCGTGAAAGGCGCCGCCGTCGGCGAGGTCCGCGGCCGTGGCGGGCCGCCCGAAGAAGGCTGCGGTGGACTCGTCGCCGATCCACACGCGCCAGTCATCGTCGGCCGCGAAGTAGACCGCGAGCGCGCCACGTTTGGCGACACCGAGTTTTTCGGCGAGCGCCTTCATGTAGGCGCCGGGCACGGCGTCCTCGGCGGCGGTCGGGGCCTCCTTGAGGAGGCGGGCGACGATGCGCACGCCGGTGATGCGCTCAAAGTTGGCGAGCTTGTAGTTGAAGTTCTTCGCGCGCGGCGGCTCGGCGGGGATGAGCCCGGCGGGATCGTCAAAATGCGCCGCGGGGCCGGGTTCGACCGAGCCCTGGTAGGGCGCCACCTTGGCGGTGAGGGCCGAGAAGGTCGCCGGGTCGGCCTTAAAGGCCCGGGCCTCGGCCCCGACGCGCAGGATCTTGATCGTGAAGGGATCGTCCGGCTGGAGGAGCGGCAGCACCTCGAGGCCCTGGACGGTGCGGCCGAAGACGGCGTGCAGGTAGTTGAGGCGGGTGCAGTCGCCGAGGGTGATGAAGAACTCGCAGCCGTTGGTGGCGGGGCCGGCGTTGGCCATGGAGAGCATGCCGATGTCCTTGTGCCGCAGGCCGGGCACGAACTCGTCGTTGAAGCGGTGCGGGATTATATCGTTGCCCGTGTCCTTGAGACCGGGGTTGCCGCTCTGGATGACGAAGCCCGGGACGACGCGATACCAGGTCAGGCCGGTGTAGAAGGGCTTACCGTCGCGCGGCGACAGGGTGCCCTCGGCGAGGCCGACGAAGCCGGCGACGGTGGCCGGCGCCTGCTTGTAATACAGCTCGGTGACAAAAACGCCGCGCGGCGTGGTGAACACGGCATAAAGGCCGTCGGCGAGCTTCTCGGTGGCCGGGAGCCAGGTGCAACCGAGCAGCAGCAGGGGAAGGAGTCGGCGAAGCATGGCGTCAACCTAGCCCGGTCCGCCGGTTCCGCGAGTCCTTTTCCAAAGCGCCGGTCCGCGCGGAGCGCGGGCTCCGCCTCAGAGAAACGAGCAGATATATTCGCAGATCCCGGCCTTCACCTCGATGGTGAAGCCGCTCTTCCCGGGGACGTCGAAAAAGGTGCCGGTCGCGTAATCCTGCGCGGCGGCGGCGCCGTCGAGCGTGACGCGGCACGCGCCGGCCACGATTTCCATGCGCTCGGGGGCGCCGGTGCCGAAATGGTAGCTGCCCGGGTAGATGAGCCCGAGGGTCTTCTTGGCGCCGTCGGGCATCAGCACGGTGTGGCTGACGACCCGGCCGTCGAAGTAGACATTGGCCTTGGAGTGGACGGTGACGCCGGCGAAGGAGGTGGGCAGGGACATGCGCCGACTCTGCCGGCGGGGCGGGCCGCGAGTCAATCCGCCGGGCGGAACATGACAGAAATTCAGGCCCTTGGGGAAAATCGTCCAACGCGGTGTTTTCCACGACGAACGGCGCGATTCCGCGACCAACGCCGCCGGGGCGCGGACGGGGCCGGGCTGCGCGCCGGCCGGGCGCTTGCTTTTGCCGGAAACGGCGGCTTAACGGTCGCCCATGACCGAATCCCGCCGGCTCAATTGGCGCCTCGTCCTCGGCCTGTGGACCGTGGTCGGGCTGCTGCTGGTGTTGCACGTCTACATGACGACGGAGCGCGACTTCACGCGCTTCTCCTGGCGCGGGCACCTCTACACGATCCTGAGCCAGATGTATCGGGTGTGGATGTGGGCCGCGCTCACGCCGCTGGTCTATCGCCTGCGCCGCGTGCTCGCCGCCCGGCACCAGCACTGGGCGGTGCTCGGCGGGCTGCACCTGCTCGGGGCCCTGACGGCCTTCGCCGTCGGCAACGTGCTGCGCTTCTGGGTGACCGCGGCCTCGACGGGTTACCTGGTTTCGCAGGACTTCAACCTCCGTGTCGTCTACGACTACCTCGACTGGCGGGCGATCATGGACTTCTTCTTCTACTGGGTCGTGCTGACGGCGGGCTACATCAGCGACCTCAACGAGCAGAAGCGGCAGACCGAGCTGCGCGAGGCCCAGCTCCGCACCCAGCTGGCGCAGGCCGAGCTGGCGGCGCTCAAGCAGCAGGTGCAGCCGCACTTCCTGTTCAATTCCCTCAACGCCATCGCCGCGCTCATGCGCCAGGGTGAGTCGGCCAAGGCGGTGGAGGCCCTCGCGCAGCTCTCGACCCTGCTGCGCCAGCTGATGAACCACGCCGGCCGGCCGGAGATCGAGCTGTGGCGCGAGTTCGACTACGCCCAGTGCTACCTCTCGGTCGAGCAGGTGCGCTTCGAGGACAAGCTCGTGCCGCACTTCGACGCCGACGAGGAGTGCCTCAACGCGCTCGTGCCCACGCTCATCCTCCAGCCGCTGGTGGAGAACGCCGTGAAGCACGGCATCGCGCAGCGGCGCACGCCGGGGCGGGTCGCCGTCACGGCCCGGCGCGACGGCGACCGGCTGCGACTGGCGGTGGCCAACGATCCCGCCGAGGGCGGCCACCACGCCCGCGAGGGCGAGAACCACGGCATCGGCCTGAGCGCCACCCGCACGCGGCTCGAGCGCACCTTCGGCGCCCGGCACCGGCTGGACTGCGTCATCAACGGGCCCGACGGCACCGTCATCACCCTCGAGCTGCCCTGGCGCGCGGCGCCGCCGGCCTGACCCCTTTCCCCATGGACCGCATCAAGACCCTCATCATCGACGACGAAAAACCCGCGCGGCGCGCGTTGCGCGGCCTGCTGGAGAAGGACCGCGACATCGAGGTCATCGGCGAGGCCGCCGACGGCGAGCAGGCCCTCGAGCTCATCCGCCGGCTGAAGCCGCAGCTCATCTTCCTCGACGTGCAGATGCCGATGCTCACCGGGCTTGAGCTGGTCCAGCAGCTGCCGCCGGCCGGGCGGCCCGAGATCATCTTCGTCACCGCCTACGACCACCACGCGCTGGAGGCCTTCAACCTGCACGCGGTGGACTATCTCGTGAAGCCGTTCACCGACACGCGCTTCGCGGCGGCGGTCGGGCGCGCCAAGCAGCGGCTGCACGACGGCCAGCTCAGCTCAACCGAGCAGACGCTGCGCGCGCTGCTGGCGCATTTCCAGTCCGCCGGCGGCGGGGCCGCGCCGGTCGCCAACGAGCACGCCCGGCTGGTGGTGAAGGCCGACGGGCAGCTGCATTTCCTCAACCAGCGCGACATCCGCTGGGTGGAGGGGCAGGGGGACTTCGTGAAGATCCACCTCAAGGAGCGCGGCCGGCTGCTCGTGCGCATGACGATGAACCGGATCGACGAGGCGCTCGACCCGGGACAGTTCGTGCGCATCCACAAGTCCACCATCGTCAACCTGGCCGGCGTGCGCCGGGTCGTGCCGATGATGGCGCGCAGCCGCGGCATGGAGCTCGACGACGGCACCACCCTCGCCATCGGCCCCAGCTATCGGGCGGTGCTGGAGCGGTTGAAATGAGCGGGGCGGCAACATGGCGGCCGGAAATTTGCGGCGAGTTTCACCGTGTTCACCCCGCGCCCGGCCGCGGTCGACGACACGGGGTTGAAGGCGCCGCCGCGCGCGACAGACCATTGACCCACCGATGAACACCCCGCCCGCCCCCACGCAAACCACCCCTTGGAACTGGCGGGCCGTCGCGGCCGGCGGCCTCGTCTGCGGGGTTCTCGACATCAACGCCGCCTTTCTCAGCGCCTGGCTCAACGGCGGCATGCTCCCGGCACGTCTGCTCAAGGTCGTGGCCAGCGGCCTGCTCGGGGCGGACGCCCTCCAGGGCGGCGCCGGCACGGCCGCCTTCGGGCTGATGCTGCACTTCTGCGTCGCGTTCGCCTGGGCGACGCTGTTCTACGCGCTCAGCCGGCGGTGCCGGTTCCTGACGCAGCAGGCGGTGGCCAGCGGCCTCGTCTATGGGGCGGTGGTCTATCTCGCGATGAACTACGCGGTGCTGCCGCTCGCGGCACAGTTCCGCAGCCTGTATATCCCGGGCACGAAGCCGCACGTGCCGCGGCTGGCCTGGCCGCAGTTCGGCATCCACCTGACCTGCGTCGGCCTGGCGATCGCGCTGGCGGTGCGCCGCTGGTCGCGCTGAGGGGCCGGCGGCCCGCCGCACGGTCGTGGCGGAAAACGCCGCGTTGGTCTTGCGCCGCGGCGTGGAGGTCGACGTCGCGTTGTGTTGGCGGCCGGGCGTGCGACAACGCCGCCCGACACATGAACACACCAACCAACTCCTGCCAGCGGCGGGACCGGGCGCGCCTCTGGGCGGCGGCCGGCCTGTCGTTGTTCGCGGCCTCCGCCGCCTGGGCCCAGAGCGCCCCCGCCCCCGACCAGCCCGTGGTCCTCGACAAGTTCGTCGTCACCGGCTCCCTCATCCCGATCGCCGCCAACACGCCCGCGGTGCCCGTTGCCATCACGACGGCGGAGGACATCGAGCGCAGCGGGATGACGCGCGACCTCACCGACGTGCTGAAGAAGGTGAACCCGTTCTTCTTCGGCCGCGGCAACCTTGGGGCCGAGAACGCCAACACCCGCGCCAACGGCACCAACGGCGCCTCGACCGTCGCGCTGCGCAACCGCCCGACGCTCGTCCTCATCAACGGCCGCCGCGCCGCGCTGGCGCCGGTCGCCGCCACCGGCGGCGCGACGTTCATCGACGTCAGCCTGGTGCCCGTCGCCGCGGTCGAGCGGGTCGAGGTGCTCGCCGACGGCGCCTCCGCCACCTACGGCACCGACGCCGTCTCGGGCGTCGTGAACATCATCCTCAAGTCGAACTTCCAGGGCGCCATGGTCGGCGGTTCCTACAGCTGGGCGCCCGACGCCGGGAACTACGCCTCGCGGCGCGGCTACGTGCTGCTGGGCGCCGCCAATGACAAGTCCCAGGTCACGGTCACCGCCGAGTGGCGCAGCACCGACCCGCTCTTCCAATACGAGCGTCCCTGGGGCCGGAACCAGTTCCGCACGCCGTCGTTCGCCGGGGTCATCACCCTCGACAACGGCTCGACCTTCTACCACCTGAACCCGGCGCTCAACGCCCCGCCGGAGAATTCCGACATCACCCTCCAGGAGGCGATCGCCGCCCAGTATTATTCCGGCCCGTATACGCAGGACCAGGTCGCGCAGTTCTTCGACCTTTCGCAAAAGGCGACGATGTTCCAGCGCACCGACCGCCGCGCCATCACGGTCGCGGGCGAGCACCGCTGGTCGGATCGCATCACGGCGTTCGCCGATCTCATCGTCACCGCAAGCGACACCGAGAGCTCCCTCAACGCCCAGCCCGTGGCGGGCAACGTCCTCGGCACGAACCGCTACAACCCCCTCGGCGTCACCGTCAACGTCCGCAACCGGTTCGTGGACTTCCCCCGCATCCGGAACAGCGAGGCGCTCGGTGCTCGCGGCGTCTTCGGCCTGCGCGGCAAGGTCGGGCAGACCTGGAACTGGGAACTCGCCGCCGCGCTCAACCGCACGACGCAGAACGTCCGTCAGTTCAACCTCATCGACACGATCGCCTACAACACGGCCGTCGACAACGGCACCTACAACCCGTTCGCGCGCAAGCAGGCCGCGGGCGTGATCGAGGGCATGCTCGGCACCGGCTTCCAGGATTTCGTCAGCCGGCTCAACGGTTTCGACGCCCGCGTCTCCGGCGAGATCTTCGCGCTGCCCGCCGGCGCGGTCCAGCTCGGCGCCTCGCTTGAGACCCGCCGGGAGACGATCTCGATGAAGAACGACCGCAACGACCAGACCGGCGGCTGGCTGCAGGCCACCCCGACCCTGCCGTTCGCCGCGGAGCAGACGGTGGACAGCTTCGGCGCGGAGCTGCGCATCCCCGTCCTCGGCGGGGACAAGTCCCTGCCGTTCGTCAAGACGCTCGAGGTTACGCTTGCCGCCCGCAAGGAGCTCTATTCCTCCACCACCGACCCGCTGGTGCCGAAGTATTCCGTGCGCTGGATGCCGGTGAACGACGAGTTCGTCATCCGGGGCACCTACGGGGAGTCGTTCAACGCCCCGGCGCTGTTCTCGCTCTTCGGGCCGTCCAACTCGGGCTTCACCAACTCGATCAACATCAACCGCTACACCCCCGGCGGCGTGCTCATCGGGCCCACCGGCCAGCGCCAATACCGCTCGCGCGGGGGCTCGAACATGAACCTGATCCCCGCCGAGTCGCGCAACTGGACCGCCGGCTTCGTCTGGTCGCCGCGCGCGCTCAAGGGCTTCAGCGTCTCCCTCGACTGGTTCGACATCGATGAGCGCAACATCGTCGGCACCGTGCCGATCACGACACTCCTGCAGTCCGTCGAGCAGTTCGGCGCGGCCTCGCCCTACGCGGGCCTGGTGCGCCTCGGCACGAGCGTGGCGGGGGAGTCTCACTTCACGGACGGGGCCCCGATCACGGCGCCCGGCCAGATCACCGCCGGCGCCAGCGACGCCGTGTGGGTGACCAACCCGGTGCTCAACATCGCCGGGCAGTGGCAGTCGGGCGCGGACCTCCGCCTCGACTACAACCGCGAGGTCGGCAGGTGGGGTCGGGTGGAGGCGAGCCTCGCGCTCACCTACCTGAAGGAGTTCGTCGTGCAGACGCTGCCCACGAGCGCGCCCTTCAACGGCGTGGACGGCTTCTCGGCCTCGAGCACGCTGCCGCGCTACCGGACGTTCACCAGCGTCGACTGGACGATGGGCAACCTCACGCTCGGCCTGAGCCACACGTTCATCCCTGAGGTGGACGACCTGGTCGCGCCGGTGCCCGCGCGCATCGACTCCTATCACACCGTCGACCTCCGCGCCGGCTACACCTTCAGCCGTTCGCACAACCCGTGGCTCCGGGGCGTGCGGCTGTCCGCGGGCGTGAACAACGTGTTCAACGAGGACCCGCCGCTGATCCTCGGCGAACAGGACCAGGGCCGTGACATCAACACCTACGACGCGCTCGGCCGGCTGTTCTTCGTGTCCGCGAGCTACAAGTTCTGATCGTCCCCCTTGTGTGCAGGTTCCGCGGGCCGGCCCATCGGGCCGGCCCGCCTTGTTGTTGGGGGTGGCCGCGGGCGCCCCCCGGGGATGCCATGATTATTGGCTTGGCGCGCGGAGACGGAGGCACCCAGATACTTATTCCGTTAAATCCCCATGAGCAGTCCCGTGACGATGAAGACCATTGCGGCGCAGGCGGGCGTGACGCAGGCCACCGTCTCGATGTGCCTGGCGAACAACCCGCGCATCCCGCCCGCGACGCGGGCCCGCATCCAGGCCGTGGCCGGGCGCCTCGGCTACCGGCCCAATCCCTATGTGTCCGCGCTGATGCGCATCCGCCGCCAGGGCCGGGCGCACCGCGAGATGCCGGTCATCGCGCTGGTCAACGGGCTCGAGGATCCCGCGGCGTGGCGGAAGTCCGCCCCGCCCACGGTGCGCCTCATGCTCGAGGGCGCGCGGGAACGCGCCGTGCTGCGCGGTTACCGCCCGCAGGAATTCTGGCTGCACCAGGACGGCATGTCGCCGGAGCGCTTCAGCGGCATGTTGCACGCGCGCGGCATCCACGGGCTCCTGCTCGGCCCGCTGGCCTACGGTGCCCCGACCCCGGCGCTGAAATGGGAGCATTTCGCCGCCGTGCGGCTCGGCGTGCCGCTGCCCGCGCTGACCCTCACCACGGTGTGCAACGACCATTATTTCTCCGCCCTGCAGGTCGTGCGCGAGTGCCACCGGCTTGGCTACCGCCGGCCGGGACTGGTGGCGCTGCGCAGCCACCTGGAACGGTTTCACGGACGCTGGGACGGCGGCATCCTGGTCGGCCGCCACCTGCTGCCCGGGCTCAAGCCCGTGCGCTCGCTGTTCCTGGACAGCTGGGATGATCTCACGCCCGTCGCGGACTGGCTGAAACGGGAGCAGCCGGACGTGGTGGTCTCGCCCTCCGCCGACGTGCTGCAATCACAGCTCAAGCGCCTGGGTTGGGGCGTGCCGGCCAGGGTGGGCCTTGCCTCGCTGGCCTGTCCGAAGCAGGGCCACGCGTTGAGCGGCATCTGGCAGAACGGTTCGCTCATCGGCGCGACCGGCATGGACACGCTCATCAGCATGCTGGAGCGCAACGAGCGCGGCCTGCCCGCGCAGGCGCAGACCGTGATGGTCGAGGGCATCTGGAACCCCGGCCGGACGCTGCGCGCGGTGTAGGCTTTCCGACCGCGCCCGCCATGTGTCGCGGGGCTGATGGCCCCGCCTCCATTTCAAACCGGGCTCAGCGCTCGATCTTGTCGCCCTCGAACTCGACGACGTAGACCGCGCCCATCCCGTCGTTCACGTAGCGGCTGGCGTTGATGAAGCGGCGGCCGTCGGGCGCGGTCTTCACCTCCAGCGGCGTGCGCCGGGCATCGTTCAGTTCATAGACGGCGGTGATCCGGTTTTTGAAGGCAGGCAGGGTGAAGGCCCCGTTTGCGCCATCGCGCTCGACCTTGAAGAGGGTGAAGTAGAGCTTGCCGGGTTTGGTGGTGCAGCGCCAGTCGTTGAAGCCGAGAAAGACGGGCTGGCCCGCGCGGTTCCTGAGGTTGGTGGCGTGGTCGCCGAACTCCTCGCCGAAGGGCGAGCGGCCGGTGCCGTAGATCGCCTCGCCGTTGACCTTGAGCCAGGCGCCGACCTCGCGGAGTGCGTCCTGGCTCGGCTGGGGGATGACGCCCTCGGCGGTGGGGCCGACGTTGAGCAGGTAGTTGCCGCCCTTGGAGGTGATGTCCACGAGCTTGAAGATGAGTTCGCCGGGCGACTTCCAGTTGTGGTCGTCGGTGCGGTAGCCCCAGGTGTGGTTGAGCGTGGCCGGCACCTCGAAGGCCTCGTCGGTGGCCTGCGGCGGGATGACGTTGTCGCCCGTGCTCTGGTAATCGCCCACGGCGCCGAGGCGGCCGTCGATCAGGGTGGCGGGCTGCAGGGAACGGACGAGGTCGGTGAGGCGCTTCGGGCGGTCCCCGGTCATCAGCTGCGGCGTGTCGAACCAGATCAGGCACAGCGGGCCGTAGTTGGTCAGCAGCTCGCGCAGCTGGGGCTCGGCCTTCTCCCGGAGATATTTGTCGTAGGAGCCGTCCTTGTCCTTCACGGCGTTCTCCGGGAAGTCCCAGTTGTTGCCGGTGCCGCCGCGTTCGTGCCAGTCCTGCGACTGCGAGTAATACACGCCGAAGCGCAGGCCGCGCTTCGCGCAGGCCTCGGCGAGCTCCTTGATGATGTCGCGCTTAAACGGCGTGGCGTCGACGACGTTGAACGGGCTGGCCTCGGACTTGAAGAGGGCGAAGCCGTCGTGGTGCTTCGAGGTGATGACGACGTATTTCATGCCGGCATCGGCGGCGAGCTGGGCCCAGGCGTCGGCGTCGAAGCGGACCGGGTTGAACCACGAGGCGAGCTGCGCATATTCCGCGACGGGGATCCGCAGGCGGTTCTGGATCCACTCGCCGATGCCGGGCGCGCGCTGGCCCTTCCAGTAGCCGGCCGGGATGGAGTAGAGGCCCCAGTGGATGAAGAGACCGAACTTGTCGTGGCGGAACCACTCGAGGCGCTTCGCCTTGGCGGCCGGGCTCTCGGGATCAACGGCGGGCCCACCCTTCGCCAAGGCTGCGGGGGGCAGATCGGCGGCGCGCAGGCCGGCGGTGGCGCCGAACAACAGGGCCGCGCACACGGCGGACAAGACGAGGGGTTTGGTCTTCATGGGATAGGGATGCCGGCACGACAGCGGCGTCGGCCGGCGCCGGCAATTTAGCTGCGGCCCATACCGTTAAGTCAACGACGTGGATTGACGGCGCTGTTTCCCCCGTAGGGTGCCCGCTCGCGGGCAACGGTGCGCGCCACCTACGCCTGCTGCTGGTAGAGCTTGAGCAGCGCCTGGGTGCCGTCCTCGGCCCAGCCGCGGGCGGCGACCTCGTCGTAGAGTTTTTTGGCCTGCCTCAGCCCGGGCAGGTCGAGCTTCATCTCCTCGGCCGACTCGAGCGCGATGCGCATGTCCTTCAGGAAATGCTTCACGTAGAAACCCGGGGCGAAGTCGCCCTTGAGCGCGCGGGGCGCCAGGTTGTTGAGCGACCAGCTCGCCGCCGCGCCGCCGCCGATGCTCTCGATGACGCGCGCCGGGTCGAGGCCGGCCTTCTGCGCGTAGGTCAGCGCCTCGCACCACGACATCATGATCGAGGCGATGGAAATCTGGTTGGCCATCTTGCAGTGCTGGCCGGCCCCGGGGCCTCCCTGGAGGATGATGTTTTTGCCCATCAGCCCGAACAGGGGCTTGGTGCGCTCAAAGGCGGCGGCCTCGCCGCCGACCATGATGACGAGCCGCGCCTCGCGGGCGCCGACATCGCCGCCCGACACGGGGGCATCGAGCGCGGCGAGGCCCTTCGCCGTGGCGGCCGCCGCGATGCGGCGCGCGAGCAGCGGGCTGGAGGTCGTCATATCGACAAGCACGGCGCCGCGTTTTGCCGCGGCGAGCACGCCGCCGGCGGCGAAATAGGTTTCCTCCACGTCGGCGGGAAACCCGACGATGGTGAACACGAAGTCCGCCTGCGCCGCGGCCGCGCCGGCGGTGTCGTGCCAGCGCGCGCCGGCGTCGAGCAGCGGCTGCGCCTTGGCCTTCGTGCGGTTGAAAACATGCACCGTGTGGCCGGCCTGCAGGAGGTGGCCGGCCATGCTGCGACCCATGACGCCGGTGCCGATGAATGCGATCGAGTGCGAGGACATGGGGAATAAAAGTGAGAGGGAGCGGGAAAGGGGCGAGACGAAAACCCGCGCACGTGCGGGCCAACCCGGGTGGGAGGAGCTTTATGTCCCTCCCACATTCGCCTAGACGGCCGGCGAGCGGCGCCGCATCGTGGCCGCCGTGCTAATCCTCAACACCCTTGCGCCGGTTTTCCTGCTGATTGCCATTGGCGCGCTGTTGCAACGCACGGGATTCGTGTCGCCGGGCTTCCTGAAGGAGGCGAATCGGGTGACCTACTGGCTGGGCCTGCCGGCGCTCATCTTTTCGCAGCTCGCTGCGTCCTTTCGGCAGGGCGGCGGAGCCGGCGGGATGTTTGGCACGATGTTCGGCGCGACCTGTTCGGCGCTGCTGCTGGCTTATCTCGTCGGCTGGCTGATGCGTGTGCCGGGAACCTCCCTGGGCACGTTTGTGCACGGTGCATTCCGCGGCAACCTGGCGTTCGTCGGCCTGCCGATCATCTATTCGCTGCCGGACGCGACGCTGGCCGGCGGCATGTCGGTGCGCACGGCGGCGCTCGTCACGGTCGCGCCCATGATGGTGTTCTACAACGTCGCCGGGGTGGTCGTGCTGCTGCTCAGCCAGCACACCCTGAGCTGGCGGATGGTGGTGCCGTTTCTCAAGCAGGTCGTCACGGCGCCGCCGCTGATCGCCACGGTGGCCGGCATGGGTTTTGCGGTGGCGGGCTGGAGGCTGCCCGTCGCGGTGGACCAGGCGTTCACGGCGCTCGGGGAAATGGCGCTGCCCCTCGGGTTGCTCGGAGTAGGTGGCGCGCTCGTGAGCGGGCGGATCGGCGCCCAATGGCCGCGGCCGCTGGCGTCCGCGCTGCTCAAGACCGTGGCGCTCCCTGTCTTGGGCTGGGTGATCGGGCGCGTGATTGGCCTCGGGTCCGTAGGTTTGAGCGCCGTGATGATCCTGATGGCGTGCCCCACCGCGGTGACATCCTACACGGTGGCGGTGGAACTCAAGGGCGACGAGGCGCTCGCTTCCGGCACAATCGTGCTCAGCGTGCTGACGTCACTCGCCGCGCTCGTGGTGATCCTCGCGGTCGCGTAAAAAAAACTACCTTTCACCATTTGAGGCGCACACCGGCCGCTACCAGACGAGGAGACCCCAGATAGAATAGCTTGTTGGAATCACGGTTGATGACAGGGCGGACATCACCCACATTTTCGGCCAGAAGATAGAGCTCGGTGTGCGTATTCAGCTGATAGCAGGTCCCGACATCGGCTAGCAGTGAGTCAGCGAGCGGCAGGGTATTCTCTTCATCAGCAAACTGATGTCCCAGCGAGCGCAGTCGAAAATTACAGTGCAGTTTTTTAGTGGCCTGCCAGGTCGCATCGAAAAGAATCACTCTGTCAGCAATATGTGCCAGCCGCTTGCCAATCAGGGCCGGCGCCGCCGAGGACCGGAAAATAATGGTGTCGTTGAACTGCAGGCTGGCTTTGAGAGCGACAGCCCCGGACAAATTCCATCCAGCGGAAAACTGCAGGCCCCTGATCTCGGCTCGGTCGAGGTTGATCCGTTGTCGCAGGGAGAAGCCTGGCGGGGGTGCGCTAACCCCGGTGAAGGCGCGGCTTCCTATCGAATCGCGCAACCGGTTCTGAAAGGCCGTCGCGCCGAAAATGATTCCGGCGGGAGGGACATATTCCAATGCTGCTTCAAAGCTGGTATTTTTCTCCGCGGCGAGTGCTGGACCGGGTTGTGTGATGGTGCCTTGGAAGCCCCAGGCCTGGTAACGCTCTGCAAGGGTGGGGCGGCGGAATGTCGATTGGCCACTCGCGCGCACGCGCCAAGCCTTGTTGATTTGCCAGACAAGCCCTGCGCTTGGGACAAGTCCGATTCCCTCATCATTCGCAAAACGCTCATCCAGCAGGGTCCCGCCTGTCGAGCGGTCGATCTCGCGATGCCGTCCGGAGGCCTCATTCCACGCCTCGATCCTGGCGCCAAAAGTAGCACGCACGGCAGAGCCTAGTGGTTGCTGCTGGAGGATGAACACGCCTAGCCGATTCTGTCTTCCTTCGCCAAGCGCTTCGCGGGTGAAGTCGCCGTTCATGAAGGCAAATTGCTCGCGGCTTTCCCCGCGCATATGCCGGACATCGGCACCAACCGTGGTGCGCGAGTCCCCGAAATTCCACCAGGAGCCGGTCCACGAGGCGCCCAGTGCCGAGGTGGGCATTCCCGCGAGGCGTCGGATGGGCGTCTCGGTAAGGCGCAACGCATCGATTGAGCTTAATCTCGCCTCCTTATCATCGTTTTTCAGGTAAAGCGTGCCGTTCCACGCCAGACCGCCCGTGCGGGCTCCAGCCATGGCAAGCGAAAGCATGGTGCCTTGTTCTTGGCGATTTTGTCCCGGTGTGCCGTGCCCCTTGGAGTTTTCGTAAGCCCTAAACGAGGCAGTGAGCTCGGCTTCCTTGCCCGCGGGCTGCCGCCACCGGGTCTCGATCCATCTTCCGCGACTCCAGGCGAGCTCATCTAGGCCGCCTCGCTGGCCCGCACCGAGCACTTCGAATCCTTCCGAGGAATGGATTCCGCCCAATACCTGCAGTAATCCTTTGGTGGTCGGTTGCGTGGCGATCCATTCCGCGTGGCGGGTGCCGAGTTCGCCGAATGAAGCGGTAAGTTGGGCAACAGGGAGAATGCGTTGTTTCAGCGGGCCGCCGTCGAGGGCCTTGCCCCGGCTGTTGCCCGGCTCGGTCACCAATCTTCCCCGGGGTGGTTGCGTGAACAATTGAATGACTCCGCCTACAGCGCCGCCGTCCCATGCGGTGGCGCCACCGCCTGGAACCAGTTCGGCGCGCACGAGACCTTCACGCGGCAGTTCATTCCAAGGGATCGATCCATCGAACGAATTCGCGACGGGCAGCTGGTCACGCAGGGCCAGGGCGTGCATACCGCGCAAACGGACTGGGTCCCCGGAATTGGCCTCACGACCGTGCGGCCATTGCAATATACCGGGCAAATTCATTGCCGGCGCCATGGCGATTACGCGGGCCTCCATCGAATTGCCGCTAAAGGCGTTGTTCCGTGAGGCCTGCGGAACGCGGCTGGGCGTGATCATGAAAGTCCCGTTTGTCGTCGGCCAACCAAGGTCGAGTGAAAGATTGAAGAACATCTCCACCTGCAAGCGATCTGAGGGAAGGTCGGGCGCCACCTGAATGCCCCGGACGGTAACAGGTGGCAGCGATATGTCGGGCTTGTCGGCGGTTTCCTGTGCAGACGCGCTCAGGCATGCCAGGCAAACGCCGGCGATGCTACCGAGGGGCGGGAGTCGGGGTATCACTCAGCAAGTGGGTTCAAGGTCACTGTGCATCTATGTAACGCACCGCACGGAACAATATTAGGCCTGATCGGCATCGGCGTGATCCACTCTCGCGGCCCAAGCGAGAGTGGCGGGTTGAGCAGCTTACGGGATGCGCAGCTCGGTGCCGACCTTCAGGATGCCGTTGGGCCCGAGGAGGGCGGCGTTGGCGTTGTAGATCTCCTGCCAGCGGTTGGCGGTGCCGTAGTAGCGCTGGCTGATGCGCGAGAGCGAATCACCGTTGGCCACCACGTGCGTGCGGAGGCCGGGGAGGGCGCCGGGGGCGGCGGCGGTCGCCGCGGTGCCGGTGGTGCGGGAGAGCATGGTCTTCAGCTGGTAGTTCTCGCCGGCGAGGACCGAGTTGGCGCCCTGCAGCTGCTGGGCGAGGGCGCGCGCGGCCGCGAGGTCGCGGGAGGACTGGGTCGTGGTGCGCTGCAGCGCCGCGACCGCCTCGCTGAGGCGCGCGAGCTCGGCCTGGGTGCTGCCTTCGCTGCTCTGGGCGGCGGTGCGGAGCTGCTCGACCTGGCCCGTGAGGGTGCTGACCTGCGCGGCGAGGGCGTCGCGCTCGGCGGTGACGGCCGCGGCCGACTGGCTGGCGTTGGCCGCGAGCGCGTCGCGGTCGCGCTGCAGGGAGGCATAACCGCGCAACGCGGTGGCGAGGCGGTCCTCGGTGTCCGCGAGCTTCTTCGCAAGTTCGCTGTCGTCGCCGCCGGTGGCGGCGGCCGGGGCGGCCGTGGTCTGCGCGGCCGCGAGCTGCTGCTTCGTCTCGGCGAGGGCGGTCTCGAGCTCGCTCACGCGGCCTGAGAGGTCAGGGTAAGCCGGGGCGCGACCGCGCGGGGCGGCCTGGGCCGCGGCCAGCTGGGCCTCAAGTTCGCTGACGCGACCCGACAGGTCCGGATACGCCGGGGCGGCCGGCTGCTGGACGGAGGCGAGCTGGGCCTTCTCCTGCTCGAGGCGGGTGATGGTGTCGCGGAGTTCGTTCTGCGCGGCGCGGGCGGCGTCGCGTTCGCTGGCGGCGCCGCCGGCCTGGGCCTGGGTCGCCGCGAGCTGGGTCTCGAGCTCCTTGATGCGGGCGGTGTCCGCCGAGGTGTCGCGCAGCTGGCGGCCCGCGTTGGCGAGCATCTGCTGCATGCGCTCGCGGTCATTGCGGAGCTGGGTGACCTCGCCGGCGAGGTCGGTCACGCGGCCGGAGAGTTCATCGCGCTCGCGTCGGAGCTGGGCGCTCTCGATCCCGGCCTGGCTGGCGGCCTGGGCCGTCGAGGCGGCGGCGGCGAGCTTGTCCTCGGCGACGGTGAGCTGGCCCTCGAGCTCGCGGACGCGGCCGGAGAGATCGGGGTAGGTGCTCGCGGCGGGCTGGGCGGCCGCCTTGGCCTGCGCCAGCTGGGTCTCAAGCTCGTTGATGCGTTCCAGCTGGGCCGGCGAGCCGACCGGGCGGGGCCGGGCGTTGGCCTCGGCCAGCTGGCGGCCGGTGTCGGCGAGCAGTTTCTGCATGCGTTCGCGATCGGCGCGGAGCTGGGTGACCTCGCCGCTGAGCTCGGTGACCCGGCCCGAGAGGTCGGGATAGGACGGGGCGGCCGGCTTGGCGGCGGCGGCCAGCTTGGTTTCCAGCTCGGTCACCTTGTCGGCGAGATTCGGATAAGCGGGGGCGGCGGCCTTCGCCTGGGCCAGGGCGGCCTCGAGTTCGCTCACGCGGCCGGAGAGATCCGGATAGCTGGGGGCGGCCGGTTTGGCCGCGAGCTGGGCCTCGAGCTCGGCCACGCGGCCGGACAGATTGGGATAAGCCGGCGCGGCGTTGCGGGCCTGGGCCAGGGCGGTCTCCAGTTCCGCGACGCGACCCGACAAGTCGGGATAGGCCGGCGCGGCGTTGCGGGCGGCGACGAGCTCGGCCTTTTCCTGGGCGAGTTTCGCCACGGTGTCGCGGAGTTCGTTCTGCGCCGCGCGGGCCGTGTCGCGCTCGGCGGTCAGGCTGGCAAGCTGGGCCAGGGCGGCCTGGCTGGAGGAGGCCTGGTCGGCGAGCCGGGCTTCGAGCTCGGCGACCTTGCCGGAGAGGTCGGGGTAGGCGGGGGCGACGGGCTTGATGCTGGCGGCCTGGGTCTTGAGCGCGGCCACCTGCGTGCGGAGCTGGTTGGACTCGGCGGTGGCGGCGTCCACCTGGCGGCGGAGGGCGACCTTGTCGGACTCGAGCATCTTCAGGGTGGACTGGAGCGTGGTGCGCTCGCGCTGGGCGGCGGCGGTGGCGCTCTTGTAGTCGTCGAACTGACGCACAGCCTCGGCGCGGGCCTGCTCGGCGGTGCCGAACTTCTGGAGCGCGGTCGCGACGGCGGCCTCGAGTTCCGCGACGCGGCCGGTGAGGTCGGGGTAAGCGGGGGCGGTGGGCTTGGCGTTCTGGGCGGCCACGAGCCGGCGGCTGCTGTCGGCCAGCGCCGTCTCCAGCTCGGCGACGCGACCCGAGAGATCGGGGTAGGCGGGAGCGGCGGGCTTGGCCGCGAGCGCGGCCTCGAGTTCGGCGACCTTGCCGGACAGGTCCGGGTATTTCGGGGCGGCCGCTTGGGTCTGGAGCTGGGCGATCCGCGTCTCGAGCGCGGTCGTGGTGGCGTTGGCGGCGTCCAGCTTGCTGGCGGCATCCTTGAGCTCGGCGCGGGCCAGGGCGAGTTCGCGGGCCGAGGTGGCGGCCTGGGCCTCGAGCTCGGCGACGCGGCCGGTGAGGTTCGGGTAGGCCGGGGCGGCCGCCTTTGCGCTCACCAGCGCGGCCTCAAGCTCGCTGATACGGCCCGAGAGATCCGACTTCGCCCGAGTGAGCGTGGCGACCTCGGCGGACAAGTCGGGGTAGGCCGGGGGGGCGTTGCGGGCGGCGGTGAGCGCCGTGGTGGCCTGCGCGAGCGCGGCCTCGAGTTCCGTGACCTTGCCGGAGAGGTCGGGGTATTTCGGGGCCGCGTTGCGCGCGGCGGCCAGGGCGGCCTCGAGCTCGCTCACGCGGCCGGAAAGATCCGGGTAGCTGGGCGCGGCGGGTTTGGCGGCGAGGGCCTTTTCGGCGGCGTCCCGGGCCTGGGTGAGGGCGGCGACCTGTTGCTGCGCCTTGTCGGCGGCGGAAGCCGAGGCGGCGAGCTTGGTCTCCAGCTCGGTCACCTGGCCGCGCAGGTCGGGATAGGCCGGCTTGGCGGCCGCGGCCTTTTTTGCCGCCGTGAGTTGTTCCTCCAGCGCCGCCACATTCGGGCGGAGATCGGGGTAGGCGGGGGCGACGGGTTGCCTGGCACGTGCGAGCTGGGTCTCGAGCTCCGCGACCTTGCCGGAGAGATCCGGATACTTCGGCGCCGCGTTGCGCGCGTCCTCCTTCGCCTTGGTGAGCGTGGCAATTTCCTGCTTGGCGCGGCCAGCTTCGGAGGACAGGGCGGCGAGGGCGGCTTCGAGTTCGCTGACGCGGCCGGAAAGGTCCGGGTAGCTCGGAGCCGCGGGCTTGGCGGCCAGCGCCTGGGTGGCCGAGGCGAGGGCGGCCTTGGCGGCCGCGAGCTCGCGGTTCAGGGCGGCGAAAGCGGTTTCGTCACCGGCCAGCTTGGTGTTGGCGCGTTCCAGTTCCTGGGCGCGCTGGGCGGCGGTGGCCTGCGCGGCCGTGAACTGGGCCTCGAGCTCGGTCACGCGGGCGCGCAGGTCGGGGTAGCGCGGCGCGGCGTTACGCGCGGCGGCGAGGGCGGTCTCAAGCTCGCTGACGCGGCCGGAGAGGTCGGGGTAGGCCGGGGCGCCGGGTTTGGCGGCGAGCTCCTGGCGGGCAACCGCGAGCTGGGCCTCGAGCGCGGCCTTCTGGTCGTTGACCTTGTTCAGCGTGGCCTCGACCTGCTGGCCGAAGCTGCGGGCGGCGGCGAGTTCCGCGGCGGCGGCGGCAACGCGCGCCCGGTCGTCGTTGACCTGGTTGAGGGTCTCCTCGACCTGGCGGCCGAAGCTGCGGGCGGATTCCAGCTCGGCGAGGGCGGCCTGGAGCTCGCGGTTCTTCGCGTCGAGCGCCGCGGTGTCGGCGGCGGGTTTCGGCGCTTTTTCGAGGTTGGCGAGGGATTGGCGGACCTGGGTCAGCTCGGTTTTGGCGGCCTCGCTGGCGCGGGCGAGTTCCGCGGCGCGGGCCTCGGCGGCGCGGGCGGCCTTCTCGTTGTCGGCGGCCAGCTTGGTCAGGCGCTCACGCTCGGTGCGCAGCTCGGCGAGATCGCCGGAGAGGTCGTTGACGCGGACGGCGAGGGCATCGCGTTCGGCGCGGAGCGTCGCGCCGGCGGAATCCTCCCCGGGGGCAGACGGAGCGGCGGGTCCGACCGGACCGGCCGGGACGGAGCGAACGGGAGTCTCGCCGGCCGGCGTGGTGGCGGCGCGAACCGGGGCCGGTGCGGCGGGACGGACCCCGAGGGTGGCCTTGCGCTCGGTCAGGCGCTGCTGCGCGAGTTCGAGAGAGGCCTTGTCGAGCGAGCCGATGACGCTGTCGAGGTCGCGGCCGCGGGCGCCGTTTTCGCGGGCGAGGGAGAGCCAGACGAAGGCCTCGACGGGATCGGCGGCGATGCCGCGGCCCTGCGCGTAGGCCAGGCCAAGATTGTATTGGGCGATGCCGTTGCCCTTGACGGCCTTGGCGCGAAGCCCGGCGACCTCGCTGCTTTCCTGGGCGACGGCGGTCAGGCCGAACGCGGACACAAACAAAACGGCGGCAAGCGAACGGAAAATTTTCATGCGGCAGGCTGGTGTGGAGGAAGATACCTATGCCGGGGTGGAACCCCCGCTGCAAGCCCGCCGGTGCACCGCCTGTAAAAAAGAAACCGCCGGCCGCCGTGTTTACCGGTGATTCACCCGTGACCAAACCGCCGGCTACAGCGCCGCCCGGGCGGCAGCGAGCACCTCAGCAGGAGCGAGGCGGGCCTTGTAGTCCGGATCCGCATGCACGAATTTCACCACCCCGTCGCGGCCGATGACGTAGACCGCCGGCACGGGCAGCCAGCGGGCGGCGGGTTCGCCCGGCACCGGAGGAAGGTCGATCTTGTAACCGCGGTATTTCTCGACGGTCGGTCCGTCGATCCGGAAGGCGAGACCGAAGGCCGCGGCGGCGTGCATGCCCCGGTCGGAAAGCAGGCGGTAGTTGAGGTGGTTTTTCTCCGCGGCGGCGCGCAGGCCGGGCGTTTCGTCGGGGCTGACCGCGAGGATCTGGTAACCAAGCCTGAGCAGCTCCGGCTCGATCTCGGCGAGGGCCGCCAGGTGTCGGTTGCAATACGGGCACCAGCTGCCGCGGTAGAAAACGAGCAGGGTGGGTTTTCCCGCTACTGCGGCCGCGAGGTCGAGATCCACGCCCGCGACGGTCTGCACGATCGCGGAGGGCACGCGGGCCCCGGCCGCCAGCGGCACGGCCTCGGCGGCCGAAGACGCCAGCGCGGCGTGCAGGCCGGCGACCGGCAACGAGAGGAACAGAATGCGCAGGATGAAACGGAGGTGCATCACCATGGGAGACGGCGGGCGCCGATATATTCCCGGCGTCAGCCCTTCGCGCGGGCGATGGCCCGGTGCCATTCGCCCAGCAGGCGGCGCGTCGTGGCGGCGGGTGCGGTGGCACGGAAGGTGCGGTCGGCCGACCAGAGGGAGGAGATCTCGGCGTGGTTTTTCCAGAAGCCGGTGGCCAGGCCCGCCAGATAGGCGGCGCCGAGCGCGGTCGTCTCGGTGGTGCGCGGGCGGACGACCGGCACGCGGAGCAGGTCGGCCTGGAACTGCATGAGGGCGTTGTTGCGGACGGCGCCGCCGTCCACGCGGAGCTCGCGCAACTTGCGGCCGCAGTCGGCCTCCATGGCGCCGAGCAGGTCCGCGCTCTGGTAGGCGATGCTCTCGAGCGCGGCGCGGGCGAGGTGGCCGGCGGTGCTGCCGCGGGTGAGGCCGGTGATGACGCCGCGCGCGGCCGCGTCCCAATGCGGGGCGCCGAGGCCGGCGAAGGCCGGCACGAGGTAGACGCCGCCGTTGTCCGTGACCCGGGCGGCGAGCTTCTCGACGTCGGCGGACTGCGCGATGAGGCCGAGGCCGTCGCGCAGCCACTGGACGACGGCGCCGCCGATGAAGACGGAACCCTCGAGCGCATAGTCGATCCGGCCGTCGATCTGCCAGGCGATGGTGGTGAGCAGGTTGTTTCGGGAAAAGACCGGCCGGTCGCCGGTGTGCATCAGCAGGAAGCAGCCGGTGCCATAGGTGTTCTTGGCCATGCCGGATTTCCAGCAGGCCTGGCCGAAGAGCGCGGCGTGCTGGTCGCCCGCGATGCCGCCGATCGGAATGCCGTTGAGGGCCGGCACGGCGGATACCTCGCCGAAGACGCCGCTGCTGGCGCGCACCTCGGGCAGCACCTCGCGCGGGATGCGGAGGATCCGCAACAGCTCGTCGTCCCACTGCGCGGTGCGCAGGTTGAGGAGGAGGGTGCGCGAGGCGTTGGAGACATCGGTGGCGTGGACGCGGCCGCCGGTGAGCTGCCAGAGCAGCCACGTGTCCACGGTGCCGAAGGCGAGTTCGCCCTTCTCCGCGCGCCGCCGCGCGCCGGGGACATGGTCGAGGAGCCACGCGAGCTTCGTGCCGCTGAAATACGGGTCGAGAAGCAGGCCGGTCTTCTGGCGGAACAGCGGCCCGAGGCCGCGGCGATCGAGTTTCGCGCAGAGGCCGGCGGTGCGCCGGTCCTGCCAGACGATGGCGCGGTGCAGCGGCCGGCCGGTGCGGCGGTCCCAGAGCAGGGTGGTCTCGCGCTGGTTGGTCAGGCCGAGCGCGGCGATGTCGCGCGCGGTGAGGTTGGCCTCGGCGATGGCGCCGAGCGCGGTGCGGCGGGTGGAGGCCCACAGGTCGAGCGGGTCGTGCTCGACCCAGCCGGGCTTGGGATAGTGCTGCGCGAACTCCTGCTGCGCCGTCGCCACGGCGCGGCCGCGCCGGTCGAAGACGATGGCGCGGGACGACGTGGTGCCCTGGTCGAGCGCGAGGACGCAGCGCATGGTTCAGTCCTTTTTCGGGAACCGCGGCGCGGTGTCGCCGCCCTGCGTGAAGATGGCGCCGGAGGAGACCGGGGCGGTGCGCCAGTTGAAGGCGATGGTGACGGAGCGGAAAAGGAACGTCACCGCCATGGCGAGGAATGCCGCCTGTGTCGCGCTGACGGCGAGGTAGACGCCGGCGCAGATGAAGGTGACCGCGCCGGCCAGGGCCGTGAGCAGGTAGAACTGGCCGGGCTTGAACACGAGCGGCTCCTCGCGCGTGAGCACGTCGCGCAGCAGGCCGCCGCCGATGGCGTTGATCACGCCGATGAGCACGGCGGCCGAGGGCGGCAGGCCGGCGTTGAGCGCCTTCTGCACGCCGAAGACCGCATAGGCACCGAGCCCGAGCGCGTCGACCCAGGCGATGAGCCGGTTCAGGCGGTGGACCTGCCGGCCGAAGAAGAGGCCGACTCCCACCGCGGTGATGACCGTGTAGATGTAGGCGGGCGTGGTGAGCAACGGCGTCAGTCCCTGCTGCAGGAAGATGCCGTCGCGGATCAGGCCGCCGCCGATGCCGGAGACCAGCGCGAGGGCCAGCACGCCGACGATGTCGTAGTGTCGCTTGATGGCGGCCAGCGCGCCGGTGAGGGCGAAGGCAAAGGTCGCCCCGAGGTCGAAAAGCACCGGCAGATCAAAGCTTCCCTTCAGCATGGTGGAGTGTGGGGTCAAGGGCTGGTGGCCCCAAAAACGTGCCGTGACAAGCGAACTTTGCCCCGCCACGGTGACCCGGACCCGATGCCGCCCACCACGAAGTCAGCCGTCCCGCTCCTCCTCGTCCTCCTGCTGGCCGGTTGCCAGGGTGAGCCGGCGGCCTTCTTGCCGGAGGAGAGCGCCCGGTATTCCCTCGAGAACACCGAGAAGTTACAGCTGCTGGACCGGGCGGCGCAGCGGGCCGTCGCCTGCACCGGGCTGCAGGAGCGCCTCGATGCCGCCGGCCGGCTCGGGCTCGTGGCCAACCTGCGGAACCGCGGCCCGGAGGAGATCACGATGCAGGTGCGCTGCGTCTTCCGGGATGCGGCGGGCGCGGCCACCGGTGAAGAGACCCCGTGGCGGGCGCTCAACCTCGATCCCGGCGCCACCGAGGCCGTGCATTATTCCGCGACGAACAACCTCGCCCGCAAGTTCACCCTCCAGGTGCGGTCGGGGAAGTGAGCCGGTGGCTCACGGCCGGGCCGGCGTGACCGGTTGCACGACGGCGGGGGCGGGGTTCGCCCGGTTTTTCGCGCGGCGGTCGATCACATACCAGAGCACGAACGCCATCATGCCCGCGAGCAGGCCGAGCAGAATGATGATCTCCTTGTTACGACGCATGCGCGGAACGTAGGTGGCGCTCAACCCAGCGCCAGCGCAATCACACCGACGACCATGCCGCCGGCCGCGAAGAGCCGGCGCGAGGCGTCGGCCTCCTTCAGCAGCTTCGCGCCGAAGAAGGTGCCGATGAGGATGCTGATCTCGCGCGCCGGGGCGATGTAGCTGACCGGGGTGAAGGTCATCGCCGTCAGGATGAGGATGTAGCCGAGCGGCGCGAGCAGCGCCACGGCGAACACCTTCCAGCGGTGGTCGCGCCACGCGGCGGCGGCCTCGGCGCGGCGCGGCCAGGCAAACGGCGCGAGCACCACGCACATCACGACCTGCGTGCTGCAGTCGTAGACCAGTGGCGGCAGGTGCAGGTGCGCCACGGCGTGCTTGTCCCACACCGTCAGCGCCGCGATGCAGCAGCCGCAGGTGAACCCGTAGGCCAGCCCCCGCCGCAGGTGCGCGCGGTCGGCGTGCAGCAATTTGGGGCCGCCGGTCAGCGAGAAGATGCTCACGATGATGATCGCGCCGCCGGCCAGCGCGAGGGCGGTGGGGCGTTCGCCGAAGAGCGCGATGGCCGTGAGCGTGGAAAACAGCGGTCCGGTGCCGCGCGCGAGCGGGTAGACCAGCGAGAAATCACCGTGCTGGTAGCCGCGCTGCAAGAGGAGCGCGTAAACCATCTTGATCAGACCGCTGCCGACGACGACTAGCCACGCGCCCGGCGGGATCGCCGGCGATTGCCACAGCAGGTAGGCGACGGACAGCGGCCCGTAGAAGCAGAGCGACACGAGCCCGGTGAGCCACACGAAGGGCAGGCCGCCGCCCGAGCGCTTGGCGGCGTAGTTCCAGGTCGCGTGGGTGAACGCGGCGACGAGGATGATGCCGAGGGCGAGCGGGGTCATTTCGGTTCAACACGAAGGCACGAAGGGCCCGAAGAACAATTGGAAAAAAGGCGGGATTTTTTGGAGGGCCCAGCTGGAACTGGGCCCTCCACCCGATACAGTTTCTTCGCCAACCGGCCGATACATCGCCGGAAGCTTGCGGCATTCCGGCTTCGCGTCCTTCGTGCCTGCGTGGTGAACTTATCCGATCTCCGCCGCGAGCTGCGCCCGACGCTGGGGCTGGCCTTCCCGATCATCGTCGGGCAGGTCAGCCAGATGCTGATCGGGCTGACCGACAACGCCTTCATCGGGCGCGTCGGCAAGGTTGAGCTGGCGGCCGCGGCGTTTACGCACGGCGTGTTCAACATCTTCTACGTGGTCGGGCTCGGCCTGATCCTGGGCGCGGGCGTGTTCGCGGCGCGCGACCACGGGGCCGGGGACGAGGGCGGCTGCGCGGCGTGGCTGCGGCACGGGCGCGCGCTGGCGCTCGGCGTCGGACTGCTGGCGTTCGGCGGCATGCTGCTCCTGTCGTGGCAGCTCCACCGTTTCGGCCAGCCGGCGGAGGTGGTGGCGGTCGTGCGGCCGTTCTACCTGCTGATCGCGGGCTCGATCGTGTTCGCGCTGTTTTTCCAGGTGCAACGGCAGTTCGCCGAGTCGCTGGGCCGGCCGTGGGTGCCGATGGGCATCATGCTCGCCGACATCGCGCTGAACGCGTTCCTCAACTGGGTGTTCGTGTTCGGACACCTGGGCTTTCCCGCGCTGGGCCTGGTCGGCTCCGGGTGGGCGACGCTGATTGCGCGGTTCGCCGCGGTCGTGGCGCTGGCGCTGTGGCTGAACACCTCGCCGACGTTCGCGCCGGTGCGGTCCGCGCCGTGGACCGGCTGGGAACGCGGGCGCTTTGCCGCGCTGCTCAGGCTGGGCGTGCCGGCCGCGGGCATGCTGCTGTTCGAGGGCGGGGCGTTTGCCGCGTCCGCGCTGATGATGGGCTGGCTCGGCACGGTGCCGCTGGCCGCGCACCAGATCGCCATCGGCTGCGCGTCGCTGGCCTTCATGTTCCCGCTCGGGCTGTCGCTCGCCGTGAGCATGCGCATCAGCCGCGCGAGCGGCGAGGGCCGGACCGACGCGCTGCGGCCGATCGGCTTCGGGGCGCTGCTGACGGGGCTGGTCATCATGGTGGGCTTCGCGCTGGCGTTCGCGCTGGTGGGGCCGGTGATCACGCGCGCCTTCACGCCGGCGGCGGACGTGGCCGCGCTGGCGGCGCAGCTGCTCCTGGTGGCGGCGTTGTTCCAGCTCTTTGACGGCGGGCAGGTGATCAGTGTCGGCGCCCTGCGCGGCCTGCACGACGTGCGCGTGCCGACCGTCATCACCTTCATCGCCTACTGGGTCATCTCGCTGCCGCTCGGCTACTGGCTGGCGTTCCACACGCCGCTCGGCGCCGTCGGCCTATGGACCGGCCTCGCCGCGGGCCTGGGCTGTGCGGCGGTGCTGCTCGGCTGGCGGTTTCACCGGCTGACCCTACTTCGCTAAAGCTCCGGCGGGCAAGCGCGGCGGGAAATTTGTAACATATTATGTTACAAATTTCCGGAGGCGGATCAGGCGAGCGCCTCGGCGAGCGTGGCGATGATGTCTTCCACCGGTTCGGTGCCGATACAGAGGCGGAGCAGGTCGGGGGACAGGCCGTGGGCGGCGAGCTCGGCGCGGCCGGCCTCGCTGGTGACGAGGTCGTAGTGCGCGAGGTAGATGAACGGCGAGATCAGCGTCGTCGTCATGCCGAAGCTCGGGCCTTTGGGGAGGCGGACGGCGTCGTAGAACTTCGCGAGCGGCCCCTTGAGCGTGAAGGAAATCATGCAGCCCGGGGACGCGGGCGAGCGGGCGATCTTGAGATAGCTGGCCTGCGTGGCGGGCTGGTGCGCCCACCAGACCCGGGCGACGGCCGGGTGCGACTCGAGGAACGCGGCGACCTGGAGCGTGCTGGCGTTGATGCGGGCGACGACTTCGGCCGTGGCGCCGATCTGCGCGGCGAGGCGGGCGAGGTCGCGGCCGTGCACCGGCTCGAGCTGCGCCACGACGAGCGCGCGGAGCTCGGCGGCGTCGGGGCGCGAGGCATTGAGGACAACGGCGCCCGCGATGACATCACCCTCGTGGGCGGTGTATTTGGTGAGGCTGGTCGCGACGAGGTCGGCGTGGGGCAGGAGGTCGACGTTGAAGGGCGAGCTGACGGCCGGGTCGAGGATGACCTTGGCCCCGTGGCGGCGGGCGAGGGCGGTGACGGCGGCGAGGTCGGCGGTTTGGATGAGCGGGTTGGTCGGCGCCTCGATGATCAGGCCGGCGAGGCGCGGGCCGTGGGTGGCGAGAAGTTTTTCCAGGCCGGCCAGGTCGGTGACGTCGCCGTGGCGCAGGTAGTCGCGCGCCGGGTCGGGCGTGAATTTTTTCAGCAGCGCGATGCTGTCGAGGTAGAGCCAGCCCAGTTGGAGCCAGGCGGTGCGGCCGGCGCGGGCCTGCACGGTGCTGATGGCGCGGAAGGCGGCGTAGAGGGCGTTCATGCCGCTAGGCGCGAGCAGCAGGTCGGTGTCGGCCACGGGGAACGGGCCGCGCAGCACGCGTTTGATCTCGGCGGTGGCGTCGCCGGGGAAAAGTTTCTCCGGCGCGGCGGCTGGCAGCTGGCCGAGGCGGACGAGGTGATCCTCGGCGGCGCGGGAGGAGAGGAAGCCGCCGATGTTCTGCAGGTAGACCTTGCCGCGGGTGTTCAGCGCCGGGGTGTCGGTGTGCGCGACGCCGTCGATGCCATCGACGGTGAAGGGCGTGGCGGCGGCCGGGCCGGAGCGGCCGAGATGGTCGGCGAGGGCGGCGGCCATTTTCGCCGAGGTGACGAGCCAGAGGGATTTGCCGGCGAGTTCGGGGCGGCGGGCGAGGTGTTCGCAGAGGCGCTTGGCGTGGGTGTGGACGACAAAGCGCGGGTAGCCCGACGCGATGTGTTTGGTGGTCTCGGGGCGGCCTTCCTCGTAGCCGATGACATCCGCCATGGCCGGGAGGCTGCAGGCGACGGAGTGCGGGCTGCCGGGAATGCGCTGACCGAGGGGGATGGGTTGGAAGACCGACATGAGGGAGGCGGGGAGGAAAGTTGGCCGGGGCGCAGGGGGTGGCAACTGCGGTTTGTGTCATCCTCAACTGTAGCGGCGGTCACAGACCGCCGCTACGGAGTGGCCAACCGGGTGCGGACCTCCGCCAGCGCCAGGCCGGCGATGCGGACCACCTTGTGGCGGGACTTGTCTCCGCGGACCAGGGTTACGTCGCGGCGGTGCACACCGAGTTTGTCCGCCAGGAATTCCAGCAGGGCGTCGTTGGCGCGGCCCTCGAGGGCCGGGGCGTGGACCTTGACCTTGAGCGTATCGCCCAGCCAGCCGGCGATCTCGTCGCGCGGGGCGTTGGGGATGGTCTTGAGCTCAAGTGTGCAGGCCGGCATAACGCCAAGGTGTCCGGCCGGTGCAACCGGCGGAAGACAAAACAGGTTGCAGCCGGCAGGTGAAACGGCGAACTAGGGCCGCATGAAACTGGTTTCCTGGAACGTCAACGGCGTGCGTGCCGCGCTCGGCAAGGGCCTGCTTGACTGGATGGCCGCCGCCAAGGCGGACGTCATCTGCCTGCAGGAGGTGAAGGCGCTGCCCGGCGACGTCCAGGGCGTGGCCTGGCCGAAGGGCTACGAGCTCATCTGGAACGCCGCCGAGAAAAAGGGCTACAGCGGCACGGCGCTGTTCACGCGGCAGAAGCCGCTGGGCGTCACGCTCGGCCTGGGTTCGCCGGCGCACGACGCCGAGGGCCGCGCCATCACGGCGGAGTTCGCCGACCATTACGTCGTCGGCGTCTATGTGCCCAACGCGCAGCCGGAGCTGGCGCGGATCGGCTTCCGCCAGGAGTGGGACCGGGCGCTGCTGGCCCACGCGAAGAAACTGGAGAAGAAGAAGCCCGTGCTGTTCTGCGGCGACCTGAACGTGGCGCACGAGGAGATCGACCTCGCGCGGCCGAAGGAGAACGTGGGCAACCCCGGGTTCTCCGACCAGGAGCGTGACGGGTTCCGGGACTTTCTCGGCGCCGGCTTCATCGACACCTTCCGCCACTTTGAAAAAGGCGCGGGGCATTACAGCTGGTGGACCTACCGCGCCAACGCCCGGGCCAACAACGTGGGCTGGCGCATCGACTACGTGATGGCCTCGGCCGCGTTGAAGCCGCGGCTGAAGCGCGCGTGGATCGAGTCCGACGTCCACGGCAGCGACCACTGCCCGGTCGGTCTGGAATTGAAGCCGTGAAGCGCACACCAGGCGGGAAAAGCAGCCGGCCGAAAACGCCGGCCACGGTGCGGCTGGGCCGGTCCGGCCTGCACGGCTACGGGCTCTTCGCCCCGACGGCCTTGGCGCGCGGCACGCGCATCATCGAGTATGTCGGCGAGCGCATCACGAAGGCCGAGGCGGACCGGCGCGATGCGCAGCGTCTGGCCCGGCTGGCGGCGGGTGGCGACGGCTGCGTGTATATCTACGAGCTGAACCAGCGGCATGACATCGACGGCCGCGTGCCCTGGAACCTCGCGCGGCGCATCAACCATTCCTGCGCCCCCAACTGCGAGACGCAGGTGGTCCGCGGCCGGATCTGGATCGTGGCGCTGCGCGACATCCCGGCCGGGGAGGAGCTGACCTACGACTACCGGTTCGATTTCACGGAATGGCGGGACCATCCCTGCCGCTGCGGGGCGCCAGGGTGCGTCGGCTACATCGTGAACCGGCGGCTGCACTGGCGCGTGCGGCGGATGCTGGCGCAGAAAGTGTAGGGCGGGATCGGCCGGGTCCTCCAGAAAACCGGCGGGGCAAAGCGCAAAGCAGGCTTTTCTTCGCGGCGCGGCCGGGCAGTCTGCGGGCATGAATTACGAGGCCCGCCTGAAGCAACTGATGATGCGCAAGCCGCGGCTGACGCTGGCCGTGGCGGAGAGCCTGACGGCCGGGCACGTGCAGGCGCGGATCGCGGCCGTGTCGGGCGCGTCGAATTATTTCCTTGGCGGGGTCACCGCCTACAACCTGGAGCAGAAGGTGAAGCGGCTCGGCGTGAACCGGGCGCACGCGAAGCGCGTCAACTGCGTGTCGCAGCGCGTGGCGGTGGAGATGGCCTTTGGCGCCATGGAACTTTTCGGCGCGGACCTCGCCGCGGCGACGACCGGCTACGCCGAGCCCGACCGCGCGGCCGGGGTGAAGGCGCCGATGGCGTGGTGGGCGATCTGCCAGCGGCTGCCGAACGGGCGGCTGGCGCTGAACTCCGGCACCATCGAGGTGCCCGGGGCGAATCGCACCGAGGCGCAGGCGCGCATCGCGGAGGACGTGGTCGGACTTCTGGTCGCGCACGTGGCGGCGTGGCGGGAGCAATGAGAGCGCGCCGGTCTGATTGGAGGTGGGGCCATCAGCCCCGCGGATTGGGGCGGCGATGCCGGTGCCTTGCGGGGCTGATGGCCCCGCCTCCAATTCTGTGATCGGAAACAAAAAACCCGTCCCGCGGGCGCGGGACGGGTTGAAAGAGTGGGCGATTTTTCGGGCGTTTACTGGGTGAGGCGCGTCACGTAGTTCATGATGAACTGCGCCTCGGTCGGCGGCGTGACCCAGTCGCTGAAGAGCAGCTCCGGCATGCGGTGGTTGGTATTATAGAAGAGCCGGTTGGATTCCTCGCTCGGGGACATATAGCCGGTCTTGATGGCGGCGCCGAGGTAGAAGCCCTCGGTGGTGGAGTAGACGAGCACGTTGGCGTCGCCCGGCAGGTTCTTGCTGACGGCCTCGCGCTCGGCGGCGCGGATGCCGGCGACGGCCTTGGCCTCGGCGCCGAGGTTCATGCGGTTCTTCAGGAGGAGGCGCGCGGTGTTGTCGTCCATGAGGACGTAGACGGCGTTGATGGACTTGCCGCCGGCCTGGAGGCCGAAGCTGAGCTCGCCGGCCTTGAGGAAGGCGGGCACGGACCACTTGCCGTTCGGGCGGCGGACGAGGGCGACGGCGTAACCGTCCTTGATGCCGAAGATGAAGCCGGCCTGGAACTGGTTGACGATGACGATGCCCTTGGCGCGGCGGAGGATGTCGGCCGGGATGGCGGTCTTCACGTTGCCCTGGATTTCCTGCAGGATGGCCTCGCAGCTATCGAGATGCGAGATGACGGTCTCGCGGGTGATGCCGGCGGCGGGCAGGGTGACGGCCAGGGCGGTCACACAGAAAAGGGCGGAGAGGAACTTCTTCATGGTTGAATGGAGCGGAGAATGGGGCTGCGCCGGAGGAGCGCAAAGCTGTTTTCCAAGACGGGTATATGCAGATTCAGGGGGGGAATGAAAGCCCTACTTGGCCCGCGGGCCGGGGCGTTGGGTGGTGGAACCCGACCTCCGGGCGGGATTTGCGGCAATCAGCCCGTCCGGGGGCCGGGCTCCACCTGAGGCGGATGGACCGCTTAATCCAGCCCCCGTTCCGCGACCTCTTCCTCGTCCCAGCCGAGGTAATGGCCCAGCTCGTGGAGGTAGGTCAGGCGGACCTCGTCGCGGTAGGTCTCCTCGTCGCCCTCGGCGTAGTCCCAGATGTTTTCCAGGAACAGCATGATCTGGGATGGCAGGGCCTGCGTCGTGCCCGCGTCGAGGTCGGCCCCGTGGACGTGACCGATGAACAGGCCGAGGATGTCCGGCTCCCAACCCTCGGCGAGGATGGCGGCGTTGGGGATGGGTTCGTAGCAAACCGGCACCCGGTCGGCGGCGGCGCGCACCGCGGGGGGCAGGCGGCGCCGTGCGGCGGTGACGACCTTTTCGGCGAGGGCGGTGAGCTGCTGAAAATTCATGCGGGCGGGAACGGGCACGTTGCGCGAAGCCGGTTCCGGAGTAAAGCGGCGCATGGACGGCGGGCCCCGGACAAGGTTACACGCGCGGCGAAAATTTTCGCCGGCAAATGATGCAACGTTCCGCGGGGAGTGGCGTCTATCCCCGTGAAGCTTACTGCTGCAAGCAGTGTGTGCAAAGGAGCGCCGTGGCGTGGGGCCACGGCGCTTTTCTTTGGCCCGGCCGGGAGCGGCGGGTCGTAACCGCGCCGCCGGGGCACCGTCATCTTCCCAACTCCGATCACCATGAAAAAGATCCTGCCTCTCTCGCTCACCCTCTGCGGTGCAGCTTGTTTGTTCGCCGTGGCGGCTCATGCCGCCGACGTTTCCGCCCCGGCCGCCCCCGCCGCGCGTCCCGGGGAAAAGTTCGCCGGGATGGTCGCCGACCAGCTCGGCCTGACCGCCGAGCAGCGGGCCAAGCTCACCGACCTCCGCCAGGCGCAGCGCACCGCGCTCGACGCGGTGGCCGGGGACAAGGCCCTTTCGCCCGAAGAACGCCGCGCCAAGGTGCGCGCGATCATGGAAGCCAACCGTGAGCAGATGAAGGCCGTGCTCACGCCCGGGCAGCAGCAACTCATGGCCCGTGCGCACGCGCGCATGGCTCCCGGCCAGCCGGGCGCCGCGCCCAAAATGGGCCACGCCGGCCCGCCGCGTTTCGGCCATCACCAGCCTGACCCGCGGCAGATGCGCCAGATGGCGATGCGCGTCCATCAGAAGATGAAACACCAGCGTGAAAAGCGCGCGGCGGCCCTGGGCCTGACCGACGACCAGCGGGCGAAGATGCGCCTGATCGCTTTCCAGCACCGCGAGAAGGCCATCGGCCTGCAGAAGGAACTGCGCGCCGAGATGGAGGCCGTGCTCACGCCGGAGCAAAAGGCCAAGGCTCAGGAAATGAAGGCCGCCCACGGCAAGCGCGGCCCGGGCCGTCACCATGGCGGCGACAAGATGGGCCCGCCGCCGGCCCACTGACCAGCTTCTGCCGTCAGGCAGAGTGTGCAAAAAGGAAGCGCCGTGGCGTGGGGCCGCGGCGCTTTTCTTTTCGGGGGGCCGGCCCGAGGTAACCGCCGACCCGGGCCGCCGTCATTTCCCCGAACCCAAAACTCATCCATGAAGAACCAGCTCAAGTTGACATCCCTGATCCTGACCGCGGCCTTGGCCGCGCTTCCCGCCCTGCACGCCCAGCCCGCCGAGGCCCCGGCCCACGAACGCGGCCCCGGTGGTCCCGGTGGCGGCGCCCGCCCCAATCTCGAGCGTCTCGCCGAGGAGCTCGGCCTGACCTCCGACCAGAAGGCCAAGCTTGGCCCGATCATGAAGCACCAGCAGGAGCAGATGCAGGCGCTCCGGAAGGACGAATCCCTCTCCCAGGAGCAGCGCCGCGAGAAGGGCCGGGCCCTGCGCGAGGAAAACCAGAAGGCCATCGCGGCCGTCCTCACGCCCGAGCAGGCCAAGAAATTCGCCGACCTGCGCGAGCGCGGCCCCCGCGGTGACGGCGAGCGTCCCGCCAAGGGCGAGAAGAAAGGCCAGAAGAAGGGCGACAAGTAACCTTGCCGCGGCCACGGGCCGCGGTGTGCAAAAGGAAGCGCCGTGGCGTGGGGCCGCGGCGCTTTTCTTTTTGGACAAGCCGCCGGGCCCGCCGCACGCTCGCGGGCCATGGGTCAACGGCACGTAGTCATCGCGGGCGGCGGGGCGGCGGGCTTCTTCGCGGCCATCGCCTGCGCCGAGGCCGATCCGGCCTGCGCGGTCACGCTCTACGAGGCCACGGCGCACCCGCTGGCCAAGGTCAAGGTGTCGGGCGGCGGCCGCTGCAACGTCACGCACGCCTGCTTCGAGCCGCGCGAGCTGGTGCAACGCTACCCGCGCGGCGGCCGCGAGCTGCTCGGCGCCTTCCACCGCTGGCAGCCGCGCGACACCGTCGCCTGGTTCGAGGGCCGCGGCGTGCCGCTGAAGACCGAGGCGGACGGCCGCATGTTTCCCGTCACCGACAACTCGCAGACGATCGTGGACTGCCTGGAGACCGCCGCGGCCAAGGCCGGCGTGCGCGTGGTGTTGCGGACGGGATTGAAGGCGGTGACGAGAACGCCGGGTGGATTCCAGGTCACGCTCACGAACGGCGAAACCGTGGCCTGCGACCGGCTGCTGCTCGCGACGGGCGGCAACAAGTCCAACGCGGGGCTCGAGATCGCGGCGCAGCTGGGGCACAGCATCGAGCCGCCGGTGCCTTCGCTGTTCACCTTTAACATCGACGACCCGCGGCTGAAGGAATTGTCGGGCGTCTCGGTCGGGGAGTCCGTCACCGCGGTGCGCGGCACGCCGCTGAAGGAGCGCGGCCCGCTGCTCATCACGCACTGGGGGCTCAGCGGCCCGGCGGTGTTGAAGCTGTCGGCGTGGGGCGCGCGCCGGCTGCACGACTGCGGCTACCGGTTCACGCTCACGGTCAACTGGGCGCCGGCCTTCAACGCCGAAACGCTGGGCGCCGAGCTCGCGCGCGCGCAGGCCGCCAACCCCAAAAAGCAGTTGGCCACGTGGTGCCCGGTCGGGCTGCCGCTCCGGCTGTGGGAAAAACTGCTGCCGGCGGCGGGGCTGAAGCCGGACGCGACCTGGGCGACGCTGTCGGGCGCAGCCCGGCGGGCGCTGGCGGCGCAGGTCACCGAGGCGGAATTTGCGGTCACGGGCAAAAGCACCTTCAAGGAGGAGTTCGTGACCTGCGGCGGCGTGCGGCTGAGCGAGATCGATTTCAAGACGATGGAAAGCCGGCTCGTGCCCGGGCTGCATTTCGCCGGCGAGGTGATCGACGTCGACGGCATCACCGGCGGCTTCAACTTCCAGGCGGCCTGGACCGGCGGCTGGCTCGCGGGACGGGCGATGGCGGGGGTTGTGGAGAACAGGTGACAGAGGACGTGGATTTAACGGATAATTGGGATTGGCTTTCCGGTTCTCTGTCCTCCGTCTTCCGTTCTCGGTGATTTTCCGTCCCCTGCCATGATGTCCTACGGCCAACTCTTCCTGGTGCTGCTGCCGGTGTTCGCGATGATCGCGATCGGCACGGCCATGCGGCACTGGCAGTGGATTTCGGAGGCGGGCGAGAACAGCCTGTTCAACCTCGTCATCCGGGTGACGACGCCTTGCCTCATCTTCGAGTCGGTGGCGACGAACCCCACGCTGCGCGAGCCCGGCAATCTCTACTGGCCGCCCCTGCTCGGCTTCACCCTGACGCTGCTTTCGATGGCGGTGGGGTGGTATATGGCCCGGGCGCTGGGGCTGACGATCGGGCACGGGCTGCGCACCTTCGCGCTGGCGGTCGGGCTGACCAATTACGGCTACCTGCCGCTGCCGCTGATGGACGCGATGTTCGGCGTGGAAAGCCGGGCGGTGCTGCTCGTCCACAATGTCGGCGTGGAGGCCGCGATCTGGACCGGCGGCGTCCTGGTGGTGACCGGCCTTTCGCCCCTCGCGGGCTGGCGCAAGCTCATCAACGGCCCGCTCATCGCCCTGGTGGCGGCCATTGTCTGCAACCTGACCGGGCTGTCCGGCCACCTCCCCGCGGTGCTGATGAGCCTGGTGCACACGCTCGCCGTGTGCGCCATCCCGCTCGGCCTCCTCGTGTCCGGCATCAGCATCCAGCCGCACCTCGACGACCCGCGGCGGCTGGTCAACATGCGCGTCACGCTCACGGCCTGGCTGCTGCGGCTGGTGGTGCTGCCCTGGTTGTTTCTGCTCGTGGCGCGCTACCTGCCGTGCCCCGTGGAGCTGAAGCGCGTGCTGGTGATCCAGGCGGCGATGCCCTCGGCGGTCGTGTCGATCATCGTGGCCCGCCTCTACGGCGGGCAGCCGCTCGTGGCGGTGCAGATCATCCTCGGCACGACGGCCCTCGCGCTGTTCACGATCCCCTTCTGGATCCGGTTCGGGCTCTCGTTCGCGGGTCTGGCGCCGTGAGTCCGGCGTCCCGCCCAAAACCCACCCAACCGGATCAGGTCTGGCCACAAAAAGGCGCAAGAATCCGAGGGCAAATGAGGCGAACAAGGCGCCTATAGGCGCGCGGAACATGAAGGCCTGCACACATCGCGATTTTTGCGCCTTTTTGTGGCCAAGAATTGCCTTGGCCGAAGGAGTGAAGACAAGGCGCGGGGGCGCCGGTTGAAACGCCGGACGATTTTCCCGCGGGCGTGGCGTTGACCTTGCCCGGGCAACCCGGCTTTCTCCCCGGCCATGGACTGGCTTACCGACCCGCAGATCTGGATCAGCCTCGTGACGCTCACCGCGCTCGAGATCGTGCTCGGCATCGACAACGTCATCTTCATCTCGATCCTCGCCGGCAAGCTGCCGCCCGAACAGCAGGACAAGGCGCGCAAGCTCGGCCTGTCCCTCGCCCTGATCACGCGCATCATCCTGCTGATGAGCATCACCTGGGTGATGAGCCTGACCAAGGTGCTCTTCACGCTGCCGGTCTTCGACCTCGGCATCACCGGCAAGAGCCTGATCCTCTTCATTGGCGGCCTGTTCCTCATCGGCAAGAGCGTGGTCGAGATCCACGAGAAGCTCGAAGGCGTGGACGGACACGCCGGCGGCGCGGGCCGGGCCGCGTCGTTCCAGGCCACCATCGTCCAGATCCTCCTGCTCGACATCGTCTTCTCCCTCGACTCGGTGATCACCGCCGTGGGCATGGCCAACCAGCTGTGGGTGATGATCGTCGCGGTGGTCATCGCGCTGGGTGTGATGCTCATGTTCGCGGGCGCCATCAGCGACTTCGTGAACCGCCACCCGACGCTGAAGATGCTCGCGCTGAGCTTCCTCATCCTGATCGGCGTGATGCTCGTCGGCGAGTCGCTCGGCCAGCACATCCCGAAGGGTTACATCTACTTCTCCATGGCCTTCGCCTTCATCGTCGAGATGCTCAACCTGCGCCTGCGGAAAAAGTCGTCGCCGGTCGAGCTGCACCAGCCGTATCGCTAGTCCCGGCGCCACGCGGGCGGGCCGTCCGGGCGGCCGACCGCGGGTTTTAACCGGGAAGACTATTCCTCGCCTTGTTTGGGCGCCTGGCGCCGGTCGTCATTGCGCGTGTTGATCCGCTTCTGGTGCCGCCGGCGGAGGAGTTCGTCGAGTTTGTCGACGAGCAGGTCCAGCGACTTGTAGGCATCCTCGCTGGAGGCGTGGGCCAGCAGATCAGGGCCCCTTATCTCCACCCGGCCCTTGGCGACGAAGAGGTCGCGGCCCGCGTGGGTTTTGTCCAGCTCCAGGTCGATCCGGAGGCGGACGATGTGGTGTTCATGCCGCAGCAGGCGGTCGCACTTGTCGGTGACGGCCTGGCGCAGGGCGGGCGTCAGGTCCAGATGGATCCCGCGCGCGATGATGGGGGTGGGGGAGGTGTCCGGGGTCGGTTGGGTTGACATGGGCGGTTAGACGCAGCGACCGCCCAATCGTTTCTTACAATCACGCCGGCCGATTCAAGCCCCCCCGCCGGGACGCCGGGTTTCGGGGCTGGAAAAATTTCCCTTTCGGGCCTTGGTTGGGGGATGAAATTTTTGGCCTGCCTGCTCCTGTCTGCCCTCGTGGTGCCGCTCCGCGCGGCGGCCCCCGCGACCGATCCGCTGGAAATGCAGGTGGCCGACCTCGTCGCCGGCCCGCAGGTGACCGTGGTGCATTTCTGGGCGCCGTGGTGCCCGAACTGCCGGGCGGAGTTCGACCCGGCGGACGGCTGGGCAAAGTTCATCGCCGCCAACCCCGACGTGAAGGTCGTCTTCCTCAACATCTGGCACAAGGGCCAGGATCCCGCGCCGCGCCTCGCCGCCGCCGGCCTCGGCGCGCAGCCGAACCTGCTGCTGCTCACGCACCCCAATCCCTCGCGCCTCGCCGCGGACCGGCTCAACTCTTTCCTGGGCCTGCCCGTCACGTGGGTGCCGACGACCTGGGTCTATCGCGAGGGCAAGCTCCGCGTGGCGTTCAACTACGGCGAGATCCGCTTCCCCGTGCTGCAGCAGATGGTGGACGACGCCCGCAACGAGTGGTCGCATTGAGCTGATGCCCGCCAAACTCACCTGGGGCATCCTCAGCACCGGGCGCATCGCCCGGATGTTCGCCACGGCGCTCGCCACCTCGCGCACCGGCCGGCTCGTCGCGGTCGGCAGCCGCACGGCGGCGGCGGCCGGCAAGTTCGCCGCGGACTTCGGCGGCATCACGGCGCACGCCAGCTACGAGGCGCTGCTGGCCGACCCGGCGGTGTCGGCCGTCTACATCGGCACGCCGCACGATTCGCACGCGGAGCTGTGTGTCCGCGCCGCGCAGGCCGGGAAACACATCCTCTGCGAGAAACCGCTCGCGCTCAACCACGCCGACGCCGCGCGCGCCGTCGCGGCGGCGCACCGGCACGGCGTTTTTTTGATGGAGGCGTTCATGTATCGCTGCCACCCGCAGACGGCGAAGCTGGCCGAACTCGTGCGTAGCCGCGCCGTCGGCGAGCTGCGGCTGATCTCGGCCGTATTTTGCTTCCACCGCCCGGTCGATCCGCAGTTGCGGCTCTACAATCGCGCGCTCGGAGGCGGGGCGATCCTGGACATCGGCTGCTACCCGGTGTCCATCGCGCGGCTGGTCGCCGGGGCGGCAGAGGGCAGGGCGTTCACCGAGCCGGTGGAGTTCCACGGCACGGGCCGCATTCACCCGGTGGCGCGCGTGGACGAGCAGGCGGCGGCGACCTTGAAATTCCCCGGCGGCGCGCTCGCGCAGCTCACCTGCGGCACGACGACGGCGAAGGAGCTTTCCGTGCGGATCCACGGCACCGAGGGTATCATCAGCCTGCCGGCGCCGTTTCATCCCGGCACCGACGTGGAAGGCCCGGGCCGCATCATCGTCCAGCGCACCGGCGCGGCCGCCGAGGAGCTGATCTGTCCCGCCGACGCCGGTCTCTACACGCTCGAGGCCGACACGGTGGGCGACGCCATCGCGCGCGGCGCGCGGGAGGCGGCCGTCATGAGCCACGCCGACTCGCTCGGCAACATGGCGGTGCTGGACCGGTGGCGCGCGGCGGTGGGGATGAAATACGACGGGGAATAGTGGAGGGTCGGCCAGGAGACTGGCCCTCTAAAAATTCACGCCGGATTCCTCGCGGCTTGCCCCGCGCCGGAATTCGCGGCAAACCACCATTCCCCCTATGCAAAACCGCCCCCGCCTCCTCCTCGCGTGCGTGGCCGCCGCGCTCGCCGCGCTCGCCGCCTGGCCCGCCCGCGCCGCCACGACGGCCGACATCGACGCCGAGTCCGCCAAGGCCAACGCCTTTTTCGAGCGCGTCTTCGATGAGAACGTTGCCCGCAGCCCGATGACCATGACCCAGCTGGGCATGAAGACCGACTACGACAAGTGGGACGACCTCTCCGAGGCCCGCGAGCTGGAGGACTTCGAGCTCGGCGTGAAGCAGTTCGCCGAGCTGAAGCGCACCATCAACTACGACCTCCTCGACGACCAGGCAAAGGTCAGCTACCGGATGTTTGTCCGCGACGCCGAGCGCTCGATCGAGGGCTGGCGCTGGCGCTACCACAGCTACCCGCTCAACCAGATGTCCGGCCTGCACTCCTCCGTGCCGGCCTTCCTCATCAATTACCACCGCGTGGACAGCGTCGCCGACGCCCGCGCCTACATCGCCCGCCTCCGCGGCATCGGGCCGCTCCTCGGCCAGCTCATGGACAAGGCCGAGGTCCGCGCGGCCAAGGGCATCATGCCGCCGAAATTCGTCTACGGGCTCGTTGTCGATTCCTGCCGCGAGGTGATCGCCGGCGCGCCCTTCGACCAGTCGGGCAAGAAGAGCGCGCTCCTCGAGGACATCGAGGGCAAGATCGCCGCGCTCAAGGACGTTGACGCCGCCACCAAGGCGTCGCTGCTCGCCGACGCCACCGCCGCGCTCACCGGCACGGTCCAGCCGGCCTACGGCAAGCTCATCGCCCTGCTGCAGGCGCACGAAAAGCTCACCACGACCGACGACGGCGTCTGGAAACTACCCGAGGGGGCCGAGTTCTACGCCTACCAGCTGCGCGGCTCGACCACGACGCGCCTGACCGCCGCGGAGATCCACGCGCTCGGCCTGCGCGAGGTGGCCCGCATCCACCGCGGCATGGAGGCGATCATGAAACAGGTCGGCTTCACGGGCGACCTCCAGGCCTTCTTCAAATACATCAAGGAGGACCCGAAGTTCTATTACCCCACGACGCCGGAAGGGAAGGAGGCCTACATGAAGCGGGCCACCGAGATCATCGACACGATGCGCGCGCGGCTCGACGAGTTCTTCACCATCAAGCCCAAGGCGCCGCTGGTGGTGAAGAAGGTCGAGCCCTTCCGCGAGCAGGGTTCGGCGGGCGCGTTCTACGAGGAGCCGGCCCCCGACGGGTCGCGGCCCGGCGCGTATTACGTCAACACGATCGACATGCGCGGCGTGCCGATCTTCGAGATGGAGACCCTCGCGCACCACGAGGCCATCCCCGGCCACCACATGCAGATCGCCATCGCGCAGGAGCTGACGGGCATCCCGCGCTTCCGGAAGTTCGGCGGCAACACGGCCTACATCGAGGGTTGGGCGCTCTACGCCGAGTATTTCCCGAAGGAGTTCGGGTTTTATAAGGATCCCATGCAGGACTTCGGCCGGCTTTACGACGAGCTGCTGCGCGCCGTGCGCCTCGTGGTGGACACGGGCCTGCACGACAAGAAATGGACGCGCGAGCAGACGATGGATTATTTCCGCAAAAACACGCCGAACCCCGAGCGCGACATCTTCACGGAGACAAACCGCTACATCGTCTGGCCCGGCCAGGCCACGGCCTACAAGGTCGGCCAGCTGAAGATCCTCGAGCTCCGCGAGCTCGCGAAAAAGGAGCTCGGCGCGCGGTTCGACCTCCGCGAATACCACGACCTCGTGCTGAAGGACGGCGCCGTGCCGATGGACCTGCTCGAGGAAAACGTCCGCGCCTGGATCGCCCGGAAGAAGGGCTGAGGATTCCCTGTTTTAACCGCAAAGAACGCAAGGAGCGCAAAGCCTGCTTCAGGCTCTTTGTGTTCCCTGCGTTCTTTGCGGTTGTCCCGGTCTGCGTTTGGCCGCCCCTGCAGGTTTGGATTGATCCTGCTCTCGGCCACACTACCGTCCGCCCAGTCGGTTAATCGGGTCTCGGGCCGGACCTGATTTTCGCCAACGACCACGCATGCAACGCCCTCTGAATTTAATTGAGCCACTGCCAGTGGCATAAACAACGTTCGGCGATGAAATGAGCGAAGTGACTCCACGCCCATTATCTGCATCCGAGAATGAGTTAGCTCGCTGGCTCATTGAGAATTCGACCATTATCGAACAGGCGGAAAAGACCAAGTTCCTCGCAGAGCTGGCCCGGGCACGCGTGATTTCTAAATGTGATTGTGGATGTGCAAGCATCGGTTTCGAGATTGATGGAATGAAAAGACCCCACGGGGGCTTGCGCTCGATTACCGAGGCTGTGGTTGGTGATAATCAGTTCGGGATATTTATTTACGAGATGGAAGATATTCTCGCAGGGATGGAAATCTACGGCATGGCGAATGTAGATCCCCCTTCAGCTTTCCCACCCATCACACAAATCCAAATTATATGAAACCGAAGAAGCCGAACCAGACGCTAGGGCCAACGGCCATCTTGAACATTCGGCGAAAAACTTCGCGGCTTCTGTCATCAACCCCAAAGCAATAATCCCATGGCCAAGTATCTGATTTCCTTTCCCAGCGCGGCGATGGTTGTGCCGGAAGGTGAGTGGCAGGCGGTCGTCCACGACTCGCACGCGGTGATCGAGGAGGCGAAGGTCGCCGGCGTCTATGTCTTTGGCGGCGGCATCGATGAATCCGTGCCGCCCGCGCTCGTCTCGGCCGATGGCGCGGTCGCCGTCGGCGGCTACCCCTGGGCGCCGCCGCTCAACGGCGGTTTCACCGTGCTCGAGCTGCCCTCGCGCGAGGAGGCCGTCGCGTGGGCCGCCCGCCTTGCGAAAGCCTGCCGCTGCGCGCAGGAGTTGCGCGTCTTCGGTTTCGACCCGGCTTCATAGGCGGTGCGATGAAGAAAACCGAACCATCCGCCACAGTCGCCGGCCCGGGCCCAACCCTCTCATGAAACCCATCCTCGTTGTCCTTCTCTGCCTGCTCGGCACCCGGCTGTGCGCGCAGCTTTCCTATCCGCCCAAGCTGGAGGGCGCCCGCGTGGAGACCTATCGCACGATCGGTGACACCGAGCTGAAGCTCTGGATCTTCGGGGAGCCGGAGGCCGGGAAGCCAAAGCCGGCCATTGTGTTCTTCTTCGGCGGGGGTTGGAGCAAGGGCTCACCGGAGCAGTTCGAAAGACAGGCCCGTCATTTCGCCCAGCGGGGCATGATCGCCATCACCGCCGACTACCGCGTGAAGTCGCGGCAGGGGGTGAAGGTGGTGGAATGCGTGAAAGACGCCAAGGCCGCCATCGCGTGGGTGCGGGAAAACGCCGGGAGGCTGGGCATTGATCCCGGCAGGATTGCCGCCGCCGGCGGTTCGGCAGGCGGCCATATCGCGGCCTGCACCGGCACGATCACCGGTTTCGGCAGCGATGAACGCCCCAACGCCATGATTCTTTTCAATCCCGTCTGCACGCTCGCGGCCATTGCGGACTGGCAGCCGCCGAAGACCTGGGCCGGGGACCGGGCGGAAAACTTTGGCGTGGAGATGGCGGTGATCTCCCCGGCCCATCACATCGGGCCGCACACGCCGCCGACCCTGATCCTCCACGGCACGGCGGACACCACGGTTCCCTACGATTCCGTTGTCGCCTTCGAGCGGGTGATGCAAAAAGAGGGCCGGCCTTGTAAGCTGGTCGGCTACGACGGGGCGGGCCACGGATTCTTCAACCAGGGCGAGGGCTACCGCAAGACCCTGGCGGAGGCTGACGCTTTCCTGGTCGGTCTCGGTTGGATCAAAAAGTGACGGTTCGATTTTTGGGCACCGGCCGGGGCTAAAGCTCCTCCCGCTTGGGCGGGCTCAGCTCAGGACGACAGCCGGCGCAGGTTGTCGCAGACGATGGCGGCGGCGACAGCGGCGTTGAGCGACTCGGCGCCGCTGCCGGCCTTGCCGGACCCGGCGCCGTAGCGCGGGATCGTCACGCTCTTGGTCACCAGCGCCCGCACTGCAGACGAGATGCCGCGGCCCTCGCTGCCGACGACGATTACGGCGTCGCGCTCCGGCCGGAGCGTGTGCACGTCGTAGCCGGCGAGGTCGCAGCCGAGCACCGGCACCTTGGTCCCGGCCAGCATCTCGGCCAGCGGGGCGGTGTGGACGGTGACGCGGGCAAACGAGCCCATGCTGGCGTTGATGACCTTCTGGGAAAACAGGTCGGCGCAGTCCGGCGAGAGCAGCACGCGGTCGAGGGCGAACCAGTCGGCCAGCCGGAGCAGGGTGCCGACGTTGCCCGGGTCCTGGATGCCGTCGAGCGCGAGGGTCAGGCCGCGGTCCAGCGCGCCGGGGGGCAGCGGGGTGCGCGTGATCGCGCCCACGGCCAGCACGGTGGACGGGGTGGGGAAGTGGCTGGCGCGGGACATTTCATCGAGGGTGACCTCGCGCACCCGGGCGTCGCCGGCCAGGCCCGGCCAGGCGGGGGTCGCGTAGATCTCGAGCAGCGGGAATTTCGCGGCCAGCAGCTCGCCGACGACCTTTTCGCCCTCGATGACAAACAGGCCCGCGGCCTCGCGGTGCTTCTTGTCGCGCAGGTCGCGGAGGCGGGAGAGCTCGGCTTTCGTCAGGGGCACGGGGCGACATGAGCAAGCCCGGGCGCGCTTGGCAAAGCTTTGTGACGGGCGCGTTACGGCCGGGTTAAGAACGCATGATGACACGATCGTGGTTTGACGGAATGGAACCGGTCTGGCCCAATGCGGTCCTGTTCTTCGTTCTGTATTGTGTGTGTTGCGGCCCGGCCTCCCTCGCGGAGTCCGGGCCGTAGCTTTTGTGGGCTTTTCAAAGCCCGGCGGAGGCGTATGGTGTCCGTATGAAACGCCCCGTGCTCCTGGTCCTGGCCTTGTGCTGCGCCGCCCTCTTCGCCGTCCCCGCCCCGGCGGCCGAGGCGAAGAAGGAAAAGACGCCCGGCCTCGAGCTCGCCACCATGGCCTCGCAGGTGACGGGCATCGCCATCTCGCCGCTGCTGGGCGTCAGCGGGGTCGGGGCCTACCAGTATTTCAAGGCGGACACCCCGGAGGCGAAGGCGCAACTGCCGTGGTTCGCGCAGGTTTCGTTCTGGCTGCCGGCGCTGCTGCTGGTCGGGGTGTGCGCGTTCAAGGACTCGATCGCCGCCGTGGTGCCGCCGGGCCTGAAAAAACCGCTCGATATCGCCGAGACCGTGGAAAACAAGGTCAGCGGCCTCGTGGCGGCCGGCGCCGTGGTTCCCTCGCTGGTCGCGCTGGGCTCGAAGATGATCATGGACTCCGCCGGGCTCGAGCATGCGCCGGTGATGGCCGGCACCTTCGGCATGCTGCCGCTGGCGGCCTTCGACATGTCGTGGCTGCTGACCATCCTGATGGTGCCGCTGTCGGTCGCGGTGTTCGCCGTCGTCTGGGTGGTGGGCCACGCGATCAACGTCCTCATCCTCATCAGCCCGTGGGGCGGCCTCGACACGGCGCTCAAGGGCATCCGCACCGCGGTGCTCTCGCTCGTGGCGGGCACGGCCGTCCTCGACCCCGTGGTCGGCGCGACGCTGTCGGTCGTCATCATCCTGCTCGCCTACCTCATGGCCGGCTGGGCGTTCCGGCTGATGGTGTTCGGCTCGGTCTTCAGCTGGGATTTCTTCACGTTCCGCCGCACGCGCTTCCAGCTGCTGGCGGACGGCAACAAGCTCTTCACCGCGCGCGACATCGCCGACGCCCCGCTGCGCACCTACGGCCGGCTGCACCAGGAGCCGGACGGGAAGCTGCTCTTCAAGTTCCGCCCGTGGCTCGTGCTGCCGGAGCGCAGCGTCGAGGTGCCGCGCGAGGGGCTGGTGGTCGGCAAGGGCGTGTTTTTCTCCGAGGTGCTCGGCTTCGACAAGGAGGCCGACAAGAACGCCACGCTGCTGCTCCTGCCGCCGCGTTATGTCGGGCACGAGGAGCTGTTCGCCCGCACCTACCGGATCCCCGGCACCTGCGACGTCGGCCTGCGCCGGGCGTGGAGCTGGCTCCGCGAGGCCTTCGGTTTCGGCGCCAGGAAGGCGCCGGCGACAGCCTGACCGATGCTGGCCGAACCCATCCAGGACTGCGCCACCCTCTACGTCTCCGGCGAGATGCCGGCGGCGGCGCGCGAGAGCTTTGAGGTCGTGCTCGAGTTTCACACGGAGCTGCGCGCGCACGTGGCCGGGCTGCAGGAAACCGTGGCCGGGCTGGCCGCGGCGGAGGCGGCGCCGGTCGCGCCCCCCGCGGACCTGAAGGCCCGCCTGCTGGCCGCCGTGGCGGCGCTGCCGGCGCCGGCGGAACCGGAATCCCTCGTGGTCACCGACCCCGGCGGGCTGGTCCTGTGGGTCAACCCGGCCTTCACGGCGATGTGCGGTTACACCCTGGCCGAGCTGCAGGGCCGCAAACCGGGCCACCTGCTGCAGGGGCCGGCCACCGATGCCGCCGCGGTGCAGCGCATCCGCGAGTCGGTGCAGGCCCGCCGCCCCTGTCGCGAGACCCTGGTCAACTATCACAAGGACGGCAGCCGTTACGTGGCCGACGTGCGCATCGCCCCGGTGCTCGCCGACGGCGGGGAGCCGCTGTGGTTCGTCGCGAAGGAGCGCAAGGTGCCGGAGCCGGCGCGGGCCGGCTGAGCCCCTATTCCAGATCGCGCGGCTTCGACGCGATCGGGCCCGGATACTCGACACCGAAAAGCGCGGGCCGCGCCTGCGGCGACGGGTCGGCGCCCGGGGCGAGGTGCTGGAACACGTCGCTGAAGCGGATCGAGCACTGCAGGCGGCGCTGGCCGTGGTTGTCGATCTTCGGGTTCACCTGGATGACGGCCCCGGTAAACGGCGGGGAATTCTTCATCTTCAGCGCCAGCCGGCGGGTTTCCTCGATCGTCGGGCCGGGGTCCTTGATGAGCGCGTCGAGGCGCCGCAGGTCGGCGTAGGTGACGGGGCCCCACAGCTTGCGCCACAAGGCCGGCGAGATCTCCGGCGCGATGATGTTCACGATGCGCTTCACCTCGCCCTCCTGCTGCCAGAAGCCGACGATGAGCAGGAAGGGCTCATCGATCTCATACTGGCGGAGGGCGTCGCCGTGGTCCCGGTTCGCCGAGGCGGGAATGTCCCACCGCTGCGTGTAGCTGGCCGGCTTGTAGCCGTCGAAGAAGGTGTCGCGCACCCAGCGCTCAAAGACCAGGCCGTGCGACTGCACCTCCTGCGCGAAACCAAGGGTCAGGGCCGCGGCGCCGGCCGCGAGCACGAGCAGGCAGCGTCTCATGATTCGAGAAAGACCCGGAGGGCCTCGAGCCGGGCGGCCCAGAAGGCCTTCATCTTCTCGGCGGCCTCGGGGGTGGTGAGCTTGCCGTGCTGCGGCACCACCGAGCACTTGAGCGGGCCCTTCGGCCAGAAGTTCACGCTCACGCGGGTGTCATCGGGCCAGAGGATGCGGATGGACTTGTGCGGGGTGGCCTTGCGGACGGTGAGCGGGGTGCGGGGCAGCCATTTTTCGCGCAGGGCGGGGTCGCGCCACGCGGCGAAGGCGCGGTCGACGGGCGCGGCCATGGTCTTGGTGACGCTGATCTCGAAGCCGTCGGCCTTCTGGTGCTTCACGCGCAGGCCGCGGGCCTGTTCATACCCGACGGTCACCATCTGGCCCCACCAGTCGGCCAGGCGGTGTTTGCGGGCGAGCACTTGGACGATCTCCCGGTGCGGGAGTTTCCGGGCCCCGGCCTGGTCGAGCAGCGCCAGCCACTGGGCCCAGGTCCGGCCGGTGGCCTGCTTGACCGCGGCGGTGCTGATCCCGCCATAACTGCCCGCTGCGCGTTTCATGAATAAGGGCGGTATCTAAGGGAGGCCCCGGCCCGGCCACAAGGCTGATGACGGGGCCAATCTTTTTGATTCCGCTCCGCGGCGAAACTGCTAGGCATGGGGCATGAGCGAAGACAACGCACCCAAGCTCCGTCTGAAACCCAAGCTGGCTGCCGACCCGTCCACCGCTCAATCCGAACCCGCCGCGCCGGCCGAGGCCGCGCCGCCCGCCCCCGCCGCTCCTGCGGCCCCCGCGGCGGAAGCCGCCCCGGCGGTCCGCCTCAAGCCGCGTCTCGCGCCCGCGCCGGTCCAGGAAGAGACCCCGGCCCCCACGCCCGAGCCGGAACCGGCCGCGGTCCTGCCTCCTCCCGAGCCGGTCGTCGCCCCGCCTTCCTTCCCCCCGAGCCCGGTGGCTCCGGCCGAGCCCGAGGCGCCCGTGGTGGAGAAACCGAAATTCAGCCTGAAGCCGAAGACCGCGGCCGCCGCGCCGGCCGAGGCCGCCCCGGCACCCGCCGCCGAGCCGCCGGTGGCGGAGGCTCCGTCCCCGTTTCCTCCGCCGGCCTTTCCGCCTGCGCCGACCGAAGCCGCCGCACCGGCCGTCGGTCCGTCCCCGTTTCCTCCTCCCGCCGCGGCGGCGCCGTTTCCCCCGCCCGCGGGCGGCGTGTTTCCGCCCCCGCCCGCTGGCAAGTTCCCGCCCGGCGCCCCGGGCAAGAAGAAGGCCGCCGCCGGCGGCTCGAAGAAAAAGCTCATTTTCGTCGGCGGTGGGGTTCTCGTCCTGGTCCTCGTGCTGGCCGGGGGTTTCCTCTTCACCGGCGGCAAGCCCGAGGCGCCGGCCCCGGTGGTGAAAGCCACCCCGCCGCCCGCCGCGGCCCCCGCGGAGACGCCGCCGGCCGCCCAGCCCGAGCCGGTGGCCGAGACCCCGGCGCCGGCCCCGGTTGAAACCAAGCCGGTCGAGACGCCCGCTCCCGCGGTCGTGGTGGCCGAACCCGTCGTCGAAAAGCCCGTCGTGCCGGAACCCCCGCCGCCGCCCCCCCCGCCGAGCGCCCAGTTCAAGGCGTGGGTTGAAGGCCTCAAGATTGGCGGCGTCAGCGTGCGGTCGGGCCGGCCCCCCCGCATGATCATCGAGAAGACGACCTATGATGTTGGCGATCTCGTGAACCCCAACCTTGGCATCACCTTCGAGGGTTACAATGCCGCGACACGCATGGTGACCTTCAAGGACAAGACCGGCGCCACGGTAGAGCGCCGCGACCGCCAGTAGCCGGGCACCGGCCCGCCGGGGCCAATCACGATGTCGCCAGCACGGACTTGATGCCGCGCAGCAGCTCGGGGTCGGTCGCGATGCCGAGGATGCCGTTCACCACGAACTGCACGCCCATGCACATGATAAGGAAGCCCATGATCTTCGTCATGGCGTTCACGCCGACCGGTCCGATGAACTGCACGATGCGGCTCGACAGCCGCAGGACCACGTAGGTCAGCAGCGCGACGCAGACGATGCCGGCGATGATGGCCGCGTAGTCGACCCAGCCCGTGGCCAGCGAGGTGAAGCCCAGGGTGACGGCGATCGAACCGGGACCGCTGAGCATCGGCATGGCGAGCGGCGAGAAGGAGATGTCGGGTTTCTTCAGGGCGGCCTCGCGCTCCGCCTTGTCCTCGGACTTGGCGGTGGCCTTGCGCGCCAGCAGCATGTCCATGCCGATGCCGGTGAGCAGGATGCCGCCGGCGATGCGCAGCCCCGGGATCGAGATCCCGAAGAAATTCATGATGAAGGTGCCGCCGATGAGGAAGCTCACGAGGATGGCCACCATGTAGAAGCAGCCCTTGCGCGCCTGCTCGCGGCGGCGCGCCTCGCTGTCGCCCGCCGTGATGGCGAGGAAGGTCGGCCCGGCCGACAGCGGGTTGATGATGGGCAGCAGGCCGATGAACGTGCCGAGGAAAATCGCCCAGAGATGCGAGACGTTGGACATCGGCCGCAGTCAAAACGGGCGGCCCGCGCTTGGCGAGCCGGGTTTATGACAAAGGCGTGCGGCCGGGTCCTACCAAGTGTCCACCGGGCCCTTGGGCACGGGGATGGCGTTGCGCTGCATCACGGCCGGGTCGTCGGGATCGAGCATGAAGGAGGCGACCATGGCGCCCGGGCGGTAGCGGGCCTGCAGCTCGCCGTGTTCGTCGAGGAAGGGCCGGCGCCATTGCTCGTAGGCCGTGAGCAGCGCCTCGAACTCGGCGCGCGTGCCGAACTGCGTGATGCCCTTCTTGAATTCCTTGGCCGGGCCGAAGCGCTTCGCATACCACGCCGCGGGCTTGCGGAAGAGGCGGCAGCCGAAGTCCTCGCCGTAAAAATCGATCATCAGGTCCAGATGCCGGCGCATGACGGCGACGCGCTCGGCGTAGCCGGCCTCGGGACGCAGCTCGCCGGTCCGCAGGTAGTGCTGCGTGTCGCGGAAGATCCAGGGATTGTAGAACGCACCGCGGCCGATGCTCACGCCGGCGCAGCCGGTCTCGTCGATCATGTGCTTCGCGGCCTCGGGGGTGGTGACGTCGCCGTTGCCGATGACCGGGATGGTTTTGACGGCCTGCACGACGGCGCGGATGCCGGCGAGGTTGACGGTGCCGCTGAAGCCCTGGGCGCGGGTGCGGCCGTGGACGAAGATGGCGGCGACGCCGGTGTCCTCGAGCACGCGGGCGAGGTCGGGGGCGGTGATGTTGTTTTCATCCCACCCGAGCCGCATCTTGGCCGTGATGGGGATCTTCACAGCGTCGATCATGCCGCGGACGAGCTTTGCCGTCTTGCCGAGCTCGGTCATCATGGCCGAGCCGCCGCCGATGCCGGTGACCTTCTTCACGGGGCAGCCCATGTTGATGTCGACCGAGGCGATGCCCAGGGACTCGACCATCGCGGCGGCGTCGCGCATCTCCTCGGGCACGGCGCCGAAAAGCTGGACGGCGAGGCGCTGCTCGGCGGGGCAGGTGGCGACCATCTTCAGCGCCCGCGGGTTTTTCTCGAGGAGCGAGCGGGCGTTGACGAGGTCGGTCGTGGTCCAGTCGACGCCGCCAATCTCGCGCACCGTGAGCCGGAAGGGCAGGTTGGTGTAACCCGCCAGGGGCGACAGGAAGAGGTTCGATGAAAGCTCGTAGGGCCCGATGCGCATGGGCGGGGGATCAGCGCGCGGCGAGGGCGCGCTTCATCCGGGTCAGGGCCTCGGTGAGCGTGGCGCGGGGACAGCCAAAGTTCAGGCGGACATGCGAGCCGCGCGGCGCGCCGAAGAAGGCGCCGTCGCTCAGGCCGACGCCGTGGGCCTCAAAATGGGCGATGGGATCGGGCAGCTGCAACGCGGAGACGTTGAGCCAGGCGAGATAGGTGGCCTCGATCGGGGCCTCGACGGTCACGCCGGGCAGCTCGCGGGCGACGTAATCGAGCAGGAAGTCGCGGTTGCCGCGCAGGTAGGCGAGCAGGGCCTGCCGCCACGGCTCGCTGTCGCGGTAGGCGGCCTCGCAGGCGACGTAGCCGAGGCCGGTGACCTCGGCCATCACGCCGGCGGCGGCGCGGTGGAACCGGGCACGGAGCCCGGCGTCCGGGATGATGGCCAGGGAAGTGCCCATGCCGGGGACGTTGTAGGTCTTGCTCGGCGCCATGAGCGTGATCGTGCGCCGGGCGACCTCGGCGCCGAGCAGCGCCGTGGGCACATGCGGCAGGTCGTCGAGGATCAGGTCGCAGTGGATCTCGTCGGAACAAAGCAGGAGATCGTGCCGCACGCAGAACTCGCCGAGCTGCACCAGCTCCTCGCGCCGCCAGACACGGGCGACGGGGTTGTGCGGGTTGCAGAGGTAGAAAAGCTTCGTGTTTGGCGTGACGGCTTTCTCCAGCGCGGCCCAGTCGATCTCCCAGCGGCGGTGGGCGGCATCGAGGCGGAAGGGGACCTGTGTCGAGACGCGGCCGCTGTTTTTCGGCGCGCTCATGAACGGCGGATAAACGGGCGTGAGGGTCAGGATTTCCTCGCCCGGCTGGGCGAAGGCCTGTGCGGTGAGGTTGAGGCCGACCACCAGGCCGGGCAGCCAGACGATCCAGGCGGGGTCGATCTCCCAGCCGTAGCGCCGTTTCGCCGCGTCCACGAAGGCGTCGACCGACGACTTCACCGGCCGGGCGTAGCCGAACATCCCCTTCGCCACGTGCGCCTGGAGCGCGGCGATGATCGCGGGGGACGACTTGAAATCCATGTCGGCCACCCACAGCGGCAGGATGTCGCGGCCGGCGTATTTCTGCCATTTCTGGGAGTCGGTGCCGCGGCGGTCGATGACGGTGTCGAAGTCGAAGGTCATGGGAAGGAGCCGCAATAGAAGCCACGGGCCATCCCGAAGCCACGGAAAAAAGGCCGGCGTGACGGAGTTTCCCAGGGAAGCGTCACACCGCGGGGCAGGATTGCACGGCGGTTGTGCGGGTCCCGTCCACAAGTGGCGGATTTTGCCCTGTTTGCGGCCCGGCCGGAGCCGGCACGCGCGATGCACAGGGGTGGCACACAACCCACTCCAACCCATCCAGCAGAAATCACCATGTATCATATCACCCGTTATCAGTATCCCCGCACCGCGAGCGTCTACCCGTCGCTGGCGGCTCGCAGCCAGCTGGCCGGCCTTGAGTCGGAGATCGACCGCCTGTTCTCGTCCGCCCTCGCCGATTTCGCCGCCCCCACCGTGGCGCCGCGCTTCCCGGTCGACCTGTTCGAGGACAAGGACAACCACTACGTGCGCGCCGAGCTGCCCGGCGTCAGCCGCGACGCCATCAATGTCGAGATGGTGGACGGCTACCTGACCGTCAGCGCCACGCGCAAGGAGGGCGAGGAGTCCTTCAGCCTCACCCGCTCGGTTTCCATCCCCGAGGCCGTGCAGGCCGACAAGGTCGCCGCGACCTATGAGAACGGCGTGCTGACCGTCACCCTGCCCAAGCAGGAGAAGGCCAAGCCGCGCAAGATCGCCATCAACATCAACTGACCGTCCCACCCATCCACGGAGAAATTCACCATGACCACCTTCTTCAACCAGATCGTTCCGCGTCTGTCCCGTTCGCTCAGCCGCGAGGCAGCCCCCGCTGCCGGCACCACCACCGAGGCGGAGTTCACCATCAAGCCCGCCTACGAGATCAAGGAGACCGCCGAGGCCTGGGGCCTCGTCGCCCACCTGCCCGGCGTGGCCAAGGACGGCCTTGAGCTCACCGCCGAGGAGGGCCTCATCACGATCCGCGGCCGCCGCGGCTGGCGCCAGCCGGAGGGCTGGACCGCGATCTACCGCGAGTCCGCCGACGCGCCCTACCTGCTGACGCTCGAGCACGACAACACCGTCAACGCCGACGGCATCCATGCCGAGCTCAAGGACGGCGTGTTGCGCGTCTCGCTGCCGAAGGCCGAGGCCGTCAAGCCGCGCAAGATCGCCGTCAGCTGAGTCCCTTTGGGTAAAACTCCCCAGCAATGGGGAACGTGTGTGCGACCGCCGGGCGTGTTCAGCGCCCGGCGGTTTTATTTTCCTGCGGGCCAATACCGAGTTTGCCTGGGTTTCGATGGAGGCGGGACCATCAGCCCCGCGAGGCATGGGCAGCGTAAGCGATAACCCGCGGGACTGATGGTCCCGCCTCCATCTGGCTAAATCTCCGGGGCGGGCCCCGGGGTGGTTTCTGCGCCCCGTAACCATGGCTGGCACGGGACAAGCTTATGACAAGGGGTTGCCGGCGGCTTAGGGGTAGGTCGCCGGCAGCGAGTTCGCCTTGCGCGGACAGGATCGCCGGGAGCCGCCTAGCGGCCCCGGCGATTTTATTTTTCCGCCCCGCGAAAGGCCGCGGGGAAAAATAATGGCCGGATGGCCGGGCCCCTGTTTAAATCCCCGCATGTTCGATAAGTTCAACCCCGTCCTGCTGGTGGTGCCGGGCATGGTCGCCCTGATCGCGCTGGTCATCTGGGCGGCGCGGGCGCACGCCCGCAAAACGCGGGAGCTGCTGCACGCCTTCGCACAACGCGCCGGCTTGCGCATTCAGGAGCAGACCGTCCTCGGATACACCTTCGTGGAGAGCATGGAGGGCGAGCAGGCGGGGCGCACCGTCCGATATTGGACTTTTCAGACCGGCAGCGGCAAGTCGCGCACGTCCTGGGTGGCGGTGGCGGTGCGACCGCGGGCGGAGGCCGGGCTGCAGCTAGAGCTCACGCGCCAACATTTTGGCTCGAAGATCATGGAGCTTTTCGGGGTGAAGGAAATCCGGGTCGGCGACCCGGCCTTTGACGCGGCGTGGTTTGTGCGGACGAACCAGCCGGAATTCCTGGCCGCGGCGCTGGTTCCGTCGATCCGGACGAGGCTCATGGCCGAGCCGGCCGGCCACACGGACGGCCGTTACAAGCTGGAGCACGGACTCATGCAATACGTTGAGCGCGGGCAGCTTTATTCCGCCGAGGTGCTGGCGCGGCTGGAGCGGCAGCTGCCGGTCCTCCAGGAGCTGGCCGACGTGGCCGAGGTGTTCGCCTCCACCGGCCGCTGAGGGGCCTTACTCCGCCTTGCGGTTCTGCGGGATGAGCACCGAGGCGAGGATCGAGCCGGCCAGCACGGTGCCGATGATGCCGAGGGAGATCCGGATATCGATCGGGTAGTAGTGCGAGACGATCATCTTGAGGCCGACGAAGCAGAGGATGATGGCGAGGCCGATGTTGAGGTAGCGGAACAGCTGCATGATGCCCGCGACGGCGAAATAGAGCGAGCGCAGGCCGAGGATCGCAAAGATGTTCGACGTGAAGACGATGAACTCGTTGCGCGTGATCGCGATCACGGCCGGGATCGAGTCGAGGGCGAACATCACGTCGGTCGTCTCGACGATGAGCAGCACGAGGAACATTGGCGTGGCGTGCAGCCGGCCGTTGACCCGGGTGAAGAAATGGCCGCCCTCGAAATGGTTCGTGACGGGGATGAACTTGCGCGCGAGCTTCACGGCCGGGTTCTTCTCCGGCTCGAAGCCGTCCTCCTTCTTGGGCAGGGCCAGCTTGATGCCGGTGTAGACGAGGAACGCGCCGAACACGTAGATGATCCAGTGGAAGGCGTTGATCAGGCTGATGCCCGCGAAGATGAAGAGCGCCCGCATGACCACGGCGCCGAGGATGCCCCAGAACAGCACGCGGTGCTGGTGCTTCGGCTCGACGCGGAAATACTGGAAGATGACGATGAAGACGAAGACGTTGTCCACGCTCAGGCACATCTCGACGATGTAGCCGGTGAAAAATTCCAGGGCCGGCCGGCTGGTGGCCGTGTCCGGCATCTTCAGCGCGATGAGCAGGTTGAAGGCCATGGCCAGGCCGAACCAGACGGCGCACCAGGCCAGGGCCTCCTTCAGCGAGACCACGTGGGCCTTGCGGTTGAAAACCCCCAGATCCAGGGCCAGCATGAGCCCGACAAAGGCAAGGAAACCGGCCCACGCCCACCAGGGCAGGGTGCTGATCATGGCAAGGATGGGGGGCATGAGGCGCGGAGTCTGCGCGGGGTTCCCGGCGCGGGGCAAGCGGGGAGTGCGTGGAATGCCCCCGGCTTGTTTCCAGCCCGGCCGGGCGAAAACTTTGACAAGCCGGGGCCGACCGGTTGATTGGCCGGGAGCATGAAACCGATCCGCTCCCTGCTGTTTTTCGCCAGTCTCGCCGCCGCCGCGCTCGCGCAGGAGGCCGCGACCGGTCCGGACACGACCACCCAGGCCGCCGCCGCAGTCGCCTCCGGTTCCGCCCCGGCCCCGGCCGCGCCGGATTTCCTCGAGCACCTGGTCGACCAGCTGCTCGCGGCCTTCGACATCCGCAACAGCGGCAACACCGTCACCCACTACGCCATCGCGCTGCTGATCACACTCATCGCCTACGTGCTGCGCCGGGTGGTGACCACGTTCATCTTCGGTTTCTTCAAGCGCCTTGCGTCCCGCACGGAGACAACGCTGGACGACAAGCTCTTCCCGGCGCTGGAGGGCCCGGTCAAGGCGGCCATCATCGTGCTCGGTGCCGTGGCCTCGCTGAAGGTGCTGAAGTTCCCGCCGGTGGCGGACCAGACCCTCGGCTACGCCTACACCGCGGCCTTCTCGCTGGTGCTCTTCTGGGGCTTCCTGCGCGCCTTCGACACCGTGCTCGACCACCTGCAGGGCCTCGCGCACGAGAAGCACCTCGGGCTCGCGCCGTTCATGCCGTGGATCAAGAAGACGCTGCTCACGATCGTCTTCGTCTTCGGCGTGCTGATGATCGCGCAGAGCCTCGGCGCCGACGTGAAGGCCTTCCTTGCCGGCCTCGGCATCGGCGGCCTGGCCTTCGCCCTCGCGGCGCAGGACACCATCGCCAACATCTTCGGCTCGGTCGTCGTGGCCATCGACCAGCCCTTCAAGATCGGGGAAACGATCCGCATCGCCGGCAACGTCGGCACGGTCGAGGACATCGGCCTGCGCTCCACCAAGCTGCGGCTGGTGGACAAGTCGCTCATGGTCATCCCGAACAAGACCGTGGCCGCCGAGGCGATCACCAACCTGTCGCGCTTCACCGCCCGCCGCGTCGAACAGGTCATCGGCCTGACCTATGACACGACCGCGGCGCAGATGGAGGAGATCGTGGGCGAGTTTCGCCGGCTCATTCTGGCGGAAAGCGAGGTCGATCCGGATTCCGTCATCTGCTACTTTCGCGACTACAGCGCCTCCTCGCTCGACATCTGGATGGTCTTCAACGTCAAGGACCCGGACTTCCACAAGCACATGCAGCTGCGGCAGCGGCTGAGTCTGGCCTTCATGCGCGCCGTCGAGGCCCGCGGCCTGTCGTTCGCCTTCCCGACGCAGACGGTGCACGTGGCGACGCTACCGGAAAAGAAATAAGGTGGAACCCGGCCCTCAGTCCAGCGTCTGCCGGTAGCGTTTCACGCCGACGGCCATCGCCACGACGAGGAAGAGCAGCAGCGGCCAGATCTCGGGCGCGATCTCGAGCGGGCCGTTGCCCTTGAGCAGGATGCCGCGGGCGATGCGCAGGAAATGGGTGTTGGGCAGGATGCTGCCGACCCATTGCGCCCACTCCGGCATGCCGCGGAACGGGAACATGAAGCCGGAGAGCAGGATCGACGGCAGGAAGAAGAAGAACGCCATCTGCACGGCCTGGAGCTGGTTCTTCGCGAGGGTCGAGAACGTGATGCCGACGGCCAGGTTGGCCGCGATGAAGAGCAGGGCCACGGCGTAGAGCAGGGGCAGGCTGCCGACCATCGGCACCTGGAAGATATGACGGGCGGCGAGCAGGATCAGCGTGAGCTGGATGTAGCCGACGGCGATGTAGGGCAGGATCTTCCCGCTCATCACCTCGACGGGCCGCACCGGCGTGGCGAGCAGGTTCTCCATCGTGCCGCGCTCGCGCTCGCGCGTGATGGCCAGGGCGGTGATGACGACCATCGTCATCGTGAGCACGACGCCCATCAGGCCGGGGACGACGTTGTATTGCGTGATGTTCTCCGGGTTGTAGTGGGCGTGGAGCGCGAATTCCACCGGGCCGTCCGTGCCGCGCAGGCGGGCGAGCGGGCCGGGGAGGTCGCGGTTGAACACGGTAGCGGCGAGGGCGCGTGCCGCGGCGACCGCCGGACCGGTGGCGGCAGGGTCGGTGGCGTCGGCCTCGATCAGCACGCGCGGGCGCTCGCCGCGCAGGATCCGGCGCGAGAAATCCTCCGGGATGTTGATGACGAACTGCACCTCGCCGAGCTGGAGGAGGTCGCGCGCCTCGGCCTCGGTGGCGGTCTCGCGCACGAGCGTGAAGTAGCCGCTGGTCTTCAGCGCCGCGACCAGCGTGCGGGCGAAGGGTCCCTGGTCGGCGGCGCGGATCGCCGCGGGCAGGTGCTTCGGGTCCGAGTTGATGGCGAAGCCGAAGAGCATCAACTGCATCAGCGGGATGCCGACCATCATCGCGAACGTCACGCGGTCGCGCTTCATCTGGATGAACTCCTTGAGCACGATGGCCCAGAAACGGTGGAAGCGGAAGCGGTCCATGATCAGGCGAAGTTGTCGCGCGCGCGGTCCATCAGGGAGATGAACACGTCCTCGAGGCTGGAGGGGATCGCCCGGCGCCCGTGGTCGGGGGGGAGGTCGGCGAGGGCGGCCGCGAGCCGGGCGGCGTCATGCCCGCTCACGTGCAGGGTGTTGCCGAAGGGCACGACCTGCTCGACGCCGGGCCGGCCGCGGAGTTTTTCCGCGAGGGCCAGCAGGTTGCGGCCGGTGAACTCCCAGGTGCTGAGCCGGGCCGCGGCCACGACCTCGTCGACCGTGCCGCGGGTGAGCAGCTTGCCGTAGGCGAGGTAGGCGAGCCGGTGGCAGCGCTCGGCCTCGTCCATGTAGTGCGTCGTGATCAGCACGGTCAGGCCGCCGGCGGCGAGCCGGTGGATCTGGTCCCAGAACTCGCGCCGGGCCTTCGGGTCCACGCCGGCAGTGGGCTCGTCGAGCAGGAGCAGCTTCGGGGCGTGGATGAGGCAGGCGGCGAGGGCGAGGCGCTGCTTCCAGCCGCCGGAAAGCTCGCCGGCCAGCTGGTGGCTGCGGTTGGCCAGGCCGAGCTCCTCCAGGCTGCGCTGCACGGCGGCCGCGCGGTCGGGGACGGCGTAGACGCGGGCGACAAAATCGAGGTTCTCGCGGATCGAGAGGTCCTCGTAGAAGCTGAACCGCTGCGTCATGTAGCCGACCTCGCGCTTGATCGCGGCCTGCTGCGTCAGCACGTCGTGGCCGAGGCAGGTGCCGCGGCCGCCGTCGGGCGTCAGCAGGCCGCAGAGCATGCGGATGAACGTCGTCTTGCCCGAGCCGTTGGGCCCGAGGAAGCCGTAGATCTCGCCGCGGCGCACCTGCAGGCCGACGTCGTTGACCACGGTCTTGCCGCCGAAGCGCTTGGTGACGCCGGTGACGTCGATGACGAGGTCCTCTTGCATCGGGCCTATTTTGCGACGGTCACGTCCACCGGCTGGCCCGGGTGGAGGTCGGCGGCGACGGTCGCGTCGAAGACGGCCTCGACCATGAACACGAGCTTGGCGCGGTTCTCGCGGTTGTAGAGGACCGGCGGGGTGTATTCGGGCTTGGGGGAGAGGTAGCTGATGCGCGCCTCGAGCGGCGGCCGGCCGGTGATCGCCACCTTGACCGCCTGCCCGGCCTTGAGCGCGGCGAAGCCGGCCTCGGGGACGAAGAAGCGCACCTTGAGGTTGGCGGGCGGGAGCAGGGAGACGACCGGCTGGCCGGCGGCGACGAACTCGCCCTCGCGGAAGAGCGTGTCGTAGACGAGCGCGGCGGCCGGGGCGGCGCGGTTCTTCTGGGCCACGCTCCAGCCCGCGCGGTCGAGCGCGGCCTGGGCGGCGCCCGCCTCGGCCTCGGCGGCGGCGATGAGGTCGGCGCGACCGCCGAGCCGGGCGGTGTCCAGCTGGGCGGCGGCTTCCGCCACCTGCCGGGTGTTGGCCTCGTGGTTCAGGCGGACGCGGTCGAAGTCGTCGTCGGAGAGCACCGTCGTCTCGTGGAGGCGGGTGGCGCGCTGGAGCTCGAGGGCGGAGAGCTCGGCGGCGGCGCGGGCCTGGGCGATCCGCGCCTCGAGCGCCGCGAGCTCGGACGGGCGCAGGCCTTTCCGCAGGTCGGCCAGCCGGGCCTGGGCCGAGCGCAGCCGCTCGGCGGTTTCGCGCAGGGTCGAGACCTCGGCGCTCTGCTCCAGGGCGAAGAGCGGGGCGCCGGCCTCGATGCGGGCGCCGCGGGCGACGGCGAGGCGCTCGAGCTGGCCGGCCAGCGGCGCGGCGACGTAGACGAACTCGCCTTCGAGGTAACCCTGGTAGGCGGACGGTTCGCGGCGCGCGCAGGCGCCGAGGAGGAGGGCCGTGAGCGCGACCAGCGCGGTCCTAGCGGGGGAATAGTTTTTCATGTTCTTGGCGGCCGGCATGGGTGAGCAGTCCGGCAAAAAGGAGTTCGATGGCGCGGGGCGCGATCTCGCGCGGGGCGAGGCCCAGACGGTCCATGGTGGCGGGGTTGAGCAGGCCCTGCATGGCCTGGAGAAAAAACATGACGGCGAAGTCGGTGCGCAGGTCGGTGCGGACCAGGCCCGCCAGCTGGCCCTCCTCGATGAAGCGGCCGAAGATGTAGGGGACGTTTTTTTCCCGGAGCTCGGAGAGCTGCGCATAGAGCGGCGGGGCGAAGCGCTGGAGATCACGCAGCAGGCGGGGATTCATCCGGGCCATGCGTTCCGCCATGCCTTCCGCAAAACCGCGGAGCTTCTCCGCAAAGTTCAGCTGCCGGTTGGCGAACAGCTCGTCGGCGGAGGCACGCACCTCGCGCCCGAGATCCTCGAGCACCGCGCGCATGAGCGCCTCCTTGCTGGCGAAGTGCACATAGAGCGTCTTCTTGCTCATGCCCAGGTCGGCGGCGAGCTCGTCCATCGTGCACTGGCTGTAGCCGTGGGAAAAGAAATGCGCTCGCGCTTGGCGCACGATGCGGGTCAGCACCGGGTTTTCCGTGGTGGCGGAGGCAGGGAGAGAGATCGAAGCACTCATAACCTAAGGAAACTATAAAAGTATTTATAGTTTCCGTGGTCAAGGTCCTTTTTCTCCGCGTGGCGGTTGCCTTGTCCGGATCGCAATCTAGCCTGTCGCTATGCCTGTGCAGGCCAGCAACTTTAAGGCGGAAGTCTCCACGCTTCTGGCCAACAAGGATTTTGCGGGATTGAAGGCCAGGCTGAAACCCTGGCTGCCCGCCGACGTGGCGCCGATCCTCGCGGAGCTGCCGGTGGAGCAGCTGGCCGCGCTGTTCCGCGGGTGCTCCCAGGAATTGTCCGCCGCGGTTTTCTCCTACGTCGAACCCGGCGTCCGGACCAAGCTGCTCAAGACCCTCACCCAGCCGCAGGTGGCCGCCTTGCTCAACGAGCTGCCGCCCGACGACCGCACGGCCTTCCTGAACGGGCTGCCGCTCGACCTGGCGATGCAGATGCTTTCCCTGCTTTCCCCCGAGGAGCGCAAGGTGGCCCAGGAACTGATGGCCTACCCGGAGCACAGCGTCGGCCGGATGATGACCCTCGACTACGTCGCCGTGCGGCCGGAGTGGACCGTGCGCGAAGCGCTGGCCTACATCCGTGCGCACGGCTTCGACCGGGAGACCCTGAACATGGTCTACGTGACGGACGAGGCCGGGATGCTGCTCGACGACGTGCGCGTGCGCCGCTTCCTGCTCGCCGACCCGGAGACGAAGGTCAGCGCGCTGATGGACGGCAACTACGCCACGCTCGCGCCGACGGACGACCGCGAGAAGGCGCTCCAGGTTTTCCGCCGCTACGACCGCGTGGCGCTGCCGGTGACGAATGCGGAGCAGCGGCTGATCGGCATCGTCACGGCGGACGACATGCTCGACGTGGCCTCCGAGGAGGCGACCGAGGACATCCAGAAGCTCGGCGGCAGCGAGGCGCTCGACGAGCCCTACACGACGATCGCCCTCGGCAAGATGGTGCGGAAGCGGGCCGGCTGGCTGGTGGTGCTGTTCCTCGGCGAGATGCTGACGGCGACGGCGATGAGCTTCTTCGAGGATGAGATCGCCAAGGCCGTGGTGCTCGCGCTGTTCGTGCCGCTGATCATCAGCTCGGGCGGCAACGCCGGCTCGCAGGCCGCCACCCTGGTCATCCGCGCGCTGGCGCTCGGCGAGTTCCGGCTGCGCGACTGGTGGCGCGTGATGCGGCGCGAGTTCGCGGCCGGCCTGATGCTCGGCGTGATCCTCGGGACCATCGGCTTCCTGCGCATCGTCATCTGGGCGCAGTTCAGCGACATCTACGGCGCGCACTACCTGCTGGTGGCGGCGACGGTCGGGGCGTCGCTGGTCGGCATCGTGCTGTGGGGCTCGCTGATGGGCTCGATGCTGCCGCTGGCGCTCAAGCGGCTCGGTTTCGATCCCGCGACCTCGAGCGCGCCGTTCGTGGCGACGCTGGTGGACGTGACCGGGCTGGTGATCTATTTCACCATGGCGTTCTTCATCCTCCGGGGGACGCTGTTGTGAGCGACAAACCGCCGCGGCCGGTCCTCCTCTACGACGGCACCTGCGGCCTGTGCAACTGGTGCGTGCGCCGGCTGCTCGCCACGGACCGGGCCGGGCGGTTGCACTACGCGCCGCTCCAAAGCGAACCGGCGCAGGCGTATTTGCGCGCGCGCGGGTTGCCGACCGCGGATTTCGACTCGCTGGTTTTTGTCCGGGACTGGGCGCGGCCGGCGGACCAGGCGCCGCTGCTCCGGACCGATGGCGCCCTCGCGGCGGCCGCCGTGGTCGGCGGAATCTGGCGGCTGGTCACCTGGCTGCGGGTGCTGCCGGGCTGGCTGCGCGACCCGGCCTACAAGCTGGTGGCGCGGTTTCGTTACACGCTGTTCGGTGAATACCGGCCGAGCCCGCTGCCGGACCCGGCGTGGTCACGGCGTTTTTTATAGGTCCTATACGACCTATAGGACCTATGGGGTGCGGAAATAAAAAGGCCGGACGAATGTCCGGCCTTCGAAAATTTACTGCGAGCGACGCTTATTCGCGGCCGTAGCCGCCACCGCCGCCGCGTTCACCGCGATCGCCGCCGCCGCGGTAACCGCCACCGCCGCCGCCGCGACCGCCGCGGAAGCCGCCGCCGCCACCCCGGCCGCCCCGGCCACCGCCGAAGCCGCCGCGATCACCGCGATCGCCACCACCACGGAAACCGCCACCCGGCGGACGCTCCTCGCGCGGGCGCGCGATGTTCACCGCCAGGGCGCGGCCTTCCAGCTGGTGGCCGTGAAACTTCTCGACGCCCTTCTGGGCCTCCTCGCCGTTCGCCATCGTGACAAACGCGAAACCACGGGAACGGCCGGTGAACTTGTCGAAGATGATCTCGACGACACTGACGGTGCCGACCTCGCCGAAGAGGGCCTCAAGGTCCTGGGCGGTGGTGGCGAAGGGGAGGTTCCCCACGTAGAGCTTGCTGTTTTCTGACATGTGATGATGAGAGCTGATGCTGTCGCCTTACCGCCCGTCCCCGAAAATCCGGATTTCAAATCATCACTGAACAAGGTCGCTCACCTGACAATTCTCCGTAGCGATAGAATCTAACAAACAACCAACCCAACGGCGGTCAGGCTGGCCCGGGGGCCGTTTTTGGCAAGCGCGTATTGGGTCGCCGGCGGGGGCCGGCGCGGCGGAATGCCGCGGGGGTTTCACCCCAGCCGGAAAATATTTCGTGCACTGAAAAGCGTTGCGCGTAGCTTGGGCCGTTCATGACCGCCGCTCCCGAGGCCGCTCCGGCCACCGCCGCCCCATCCGACAACCGGATGCTGGTCCGGCGGTTGTTCGGCCTCGCCTGGCGCTACCGGCTGCACTGCCTGCGGGTGCTCGGCATCCAGCTCGTGCTGCTGACGCTCGGCATCGGCGGCCTCAGCTTCACCGGCCTCGGCATCGACTACATCCGCCACCGGCTGGACGGCACGCCGCTCGGCGCGAACCCGCTGCACCTCACGCTGCCGGACGGCTGGCCGCCGCTCCATGTGCTCGGGCTGCTGGCCGGCCTCATCCTGCTCTTCGCCCTCGTCCGTGCGGTGCTCAACTACACCTACGCCGTGTCGGTCAACCGGCTCGTGCAGCAGAAGCTCGTGGTGGACCTCCGCGGCGAGGTCTACGACAAGCTCCAGCGCCTGAGCTTCCGCTTCTTCGACGCCAACAGCACCGGCTCGATCATCACGCGCGTCACCGGCGACGTGCAGTCGGTGCGCATGTTCGTCGACCAGGTGCTGATCCAGAGCGTCATCATGGTGATCTCGCTCACCGCCTACATCATCTACATGGCGAGCCTGAGCCCGACGCTGACCGTCGCCTGCCTGGCCACGACGCCCATCCTCTGGTTCATGTCCGCGGCCTTCTCGCGCAAGATCCAGCCGGCCTACGCGCACAACCGCACGCTGGTGGAGCAGATGGTGCAGCTGCTGGCCGAGAGCGTGATGGGCGCCGCCGTCACCAAGGGCTTCGGCCGCGAGGCCGAGGCGCGCGCGAAGTTCGACGCCGCGAACCAGGCCTGCTTCGACCAGCAACGCAGCATCTTCTGGCGCGTGAGCCTCTTCTCGCCGTCCGTCGGCTTCCTCACCCGCGTCAACATGATGGTGCTGCTCGGCTACGGCGGCTGGCTGGTGGCGCACGACCGGCTGCCGCTCGGCACCGGCCTCGTGGTCTTCGCCGGCCTGCTCGAGCAGTTCTCCGGCCAGGTGAACAACGTGGCGACCATCGTGAACAGCGTGCAGCAGTCGCTCATCGGCGCGCGCCGCGTGTTCGAGATCCTCGACGCACCGGTCGAGGTGAAGAACGCGCCTGATGCCATCCGCCGGCCGAAGCTCGACGGTGCGGTGCGCTTCGAAAACGTGTCCTTCGCCTACGCGGGCGCGGCGGCCGTCGTGCGCGACATCGACCTCGAGGTGAAGCCGGGCCAGTGCGTGGCCATCCTCGGCGCCACCGGCGCGGGCAAGAGCGTGCTGATGAGCCTCGTCCCGCGCTTCTTCGACCCGACCGCGGGGCGCGTCCTGCTGGACGGCCATGACGTGCGCAGCCTCGACCTCGACGACGTGCGGCGGAACATCGGCATCGTCTTCCAGGAAAGCTTTCTCTTCTCGCACACCGTCGCGGCCAACATCGCCTTCGGCCACCCGGGGGCCACGCGCGCGCAGGTCGAGCGGGCCGCGCGGATCGCCGCGGCGCATGATTTCATCACGGCCCTGCCGCAGGGTTACGACACGCTGCTCGGCGAGGGCGCGCAGACCTTGTCCGGCGGCCAGCGCCAGCGGCTGGCCATCGCGCGCGCCGTCCTGCTCGAGCCGGCCATCATGCTGCTCGACGACCCGACGGCGGCGATCGACAGCGAGACCGAGCACGAGATCTTCGAGGCGCTCGACCGCGCCATCGCCGGCCGCACCACCTTCATCGTGGCGCACCGGCTGAGCACGCTGCGGCGGGCGGACTTCATCATCGTGCTGGAGGACGGCCGCGTCGTGCAGCGCGGCACGCACGAGGAGCTGATGAAGGTGCCCGGCCCCTACCTGCGCGTCGCCAACCTGCAGCTGGTGGACTCGCGCGAACTGCAGCAGCTGAAGCTGCTGGAACGGGAGGGCGGGGCATGAGGAGGGGCGGATCCATTTGCTGTGGTTTTTGGTGGGAGGGGTTTTATACCCCGACGGGATTGACGCCGCCTTCGCGGTCGGGGTGTAAAACCCCTCCCACCGTGGAGACGGCGCGGCGGCCAGCCTTCGCCAAGGCTACGGCTGGCAAGCAAGCGCCGGCCCTACATGGGATACATGAGGAGGCCCGCGCATGATCCCCGCCAAGGTCCGCGATGATGTCGGGCTGGTCCGCCGCGTGCGCGACGACGAGGACGAGGAGCTGCAGAAGCCGCTCGAGTGGGGGCTCATCCGCCGGCTCTTCACCTACACCGCGCCCATCAAGCTCGATGTTTGGGTATTGATCGTGCTGTCTGTCATTCGTTCGGCGCAGTTGCCGGCATTGGGTCTGATGCTGTCGATCGGTATCACGCGTATTTCGGTCGACCAGTTGGTTGGTTTCACAGTTATTTATGCGGCGTTGGCTATCAGCACCGATTTTCTTTTTCACTTCCGCCAGCGCTTAGCCTTGGAGGTGGGCGAGACGGTGGTGAACGGTCTGCGCCGCGACATCTTCGCCGTGACGATGCGGCAGCCGATGAGCTTCTTCCACCGCGTGAAGATCGGCCGCATCATCGGCCGGGTGACGAGCGACGTGGAGGCGGTGCGCACCGGCATCCAGGATGTGCTCTTCGTCAGCGTCATCCAGTTCGGCTCGATGCTGTTCACCGCGGCCGTGCTGCTGTGGATCGACTGGGTGCTGTTCCTCGTCGTGCTGGCGATGGCGCCGGTGCTGTGGGCGCTCAACCGGCATTTCCGCGTGAGGCTCAGCCAGTATACCCGCGCCTCGCAGGAGAGCTTCAGCCGGGTGACGGCGACGCTGGCCGAGTCGGTCAACGGGATCCGTGTCACGCAGGGCTTCGTGCGGCAGGAGACGAACGCCGGGCTGTTCCGCAACCTCCTCGCCGACCACGCCAAATACAACATCGCGCTGGCCCGCACCTCGGCGATCCTCACGCCGCTGCTGGAGCTGAACAGCCAGTTCTTCGTCGCCACGCTGCTGATGTTCGGCGGCTGGCGGGTGTTCAACGGCCACATGGAGATCGGCGGCCTGATCACCTTCTTCCTGCTCGCCAACCAGTTCTTCGCGCCGATCTCGATCATCGGCAACCAATACAACCAGGCCCTCACCGCCATGGCCGGCGCCGAGCGGGTCTTCCGGCTGATCGACGTTAAGCCGGAATGGGAGGACGACCCGGCAGCGGTTCCTTTACCCGATCCGCGGGCAAAGGAACCGCAAGTAACAGGTGACAAGGATCAAGTAACAAGAGCCGAGCCGAAGGCCCCCCCTCCTGATACTTGTTACTTGTCACTTGATACTTCGCGGGCGCCTCCCGGCCTGCGCGTCGAGTTCCGAAACGTCACCTTCGGCTACGACCCGGCCAAGCCGGTGCTGCACGAGGTCAGCTTCACGGCCGAGCCGGGACAGACCGTCGCGCTCGTCGGCCATACCGGCAGCGGCAAAAGCTCCATCATCAACCTGGTTTCCAAGTTCTACCTGCCGACTCGCGGTGAGGTGCTGGTGGACGGCCGGGAGATCCGGTCGGTCACCAGCCATTCGCTGCACCGGCAGATGGGCATGGTGCAGCAGCAGAACCTGCTTTTTACGGGCACGGTGCTGGAAAACATCCGGCTGGCGAAGCCCGAGGCGACCGAGGCGGAGGTGCGCGAGGCGGCGCGCCGGCTCGACTGCCTGGATTTGCTTGAGGCGCTGCCGCAAGGATTTGCCACGGAAGTGGGCGAGCGCGGCGCCGGACTTTCCCTCGGCCAGCGGCAGCTCGTGTGCTTCACCCGGGCACTCGTCGCCGACCCGCGCATCGTCATCCTCGATGAGGCCACCAGCTCGATCGACGCGATCACCGAGTCGCGTCTGCAGAAGGCGCTGGCGGAGCTGTTGCGCGGCCGCACGAGCTTCGTGGTGGCGCACCGGTTGAGCACGATCCGGCATGCCGACCTGGTGCTGGTGCTGGACCAGGGCCGCGTCATTGAGCGCGGCACGCACACCGCGTTGCTGGCGCAGGCGGGACATTACGCGGCGCTTTACCGGCAGTTCGTGCAGATGGATGAGACGGCGTGAGCGCGGCGCGGAGGAAGACGGCGGAAAAAGCCGCAAGACTATTCTGGCCGGAATCATCGCGTTTCTCCTCTGAAAAAAGTGATTCTCCCTCTAGAAAATCGTTGCATTGGGTCCCGCCGGTTCTATGACGAATAGCACTATGGCTAAAAAATCCACCCGTAAACCCAACGCCGCTTTCATGAAGCCGGTCACCCCGGATGCCGCTCTCGCCCCCATCGTGGGTTCGAAGCCGCTTCCCCGCACGGAGCTCACCAAGAAGCTCTGGGCCTACATCAAGAAGAACGGTCTTCAGGACACGAAGAACAAGCGCAACATCAACGCGGACGCCGCGCTGAAGGTTGTGTTCGGTGGCAAGGCCACCGTCAGCATGTTCGACATGACCAAGCTGGTCAGCAAGCACGTCTCGTAAGACCCCGTTCTTAGCGAAACCTTTGAAACCGCCGCGGAGCAATCCGCGGCGGTTTTCTTTTGGGCGGACGGTTTGGCCACGAAAAGTCGCAAGGACGGCTGGTTCGCCGTGCAGGCCTGCGTCGCACCTATGAGCGCGAGGGATCAACGCGGGGGCGGGAAAACACTTTTGCGACTTTTTGTGGCCATCAGTCCTCCGGCATCGACAGAAATGGTTAACCTCGCGCACGCTCTGCGCCCATTCCCATGACCTCCACCTCTTCCGCGGTCCACCGGCAGGCGCTCCTGATGCTCCTGCTCGCCAACCTGCTTTGGGGGCTGAGCTTCCCGCTCATCAAGGCGATGGCCATGGCCCACGAGCAGGTGCTGCCGGGGAGCAGCAGCTGGTTCATCACGTCCCTGGCCGTGGCGCCGCGATTCCTCCTCGCCGCGGTGGTGCTGCTGGTTTTCCTCGGGCCGCAGCTCCGCACGTTCACGCGGGGCGAACTCCGGCAGGGGGCGCTGCTCGGCGCGACCGCGAGCGTCGGCATGCTGTTCCAGAACGACGGCATCCAGTTCACCTCCGCCTCCGTGTCGGCCTTCCTCACGCAGTTCTACGCCATCATGATCCCGGCGTGGCTCGCCTTCCGCTCGCGCCGCTGGCCGTCGGCCACGGTGCTGGGCTGCAGCGTCCTGGTGATCGCGGGCGTGGCGATCCTCGGGCGGTTCGATTTCCGGGAGATGCACCTCGGGCGCGGCGAGCTCGAGACGCTGCTCAGCTCCGTGTTCTTCATGATGCAGATTTTCGTGCTGGACCGGAAGGAGTTCGCGGCCAACCGCGCGCTGCCGGTCACGCTGGTGATGTTCGCGGTGGAGGGCCTGCTTTTCGCCGGGATGGCGGCCGGCACCACGCCGTCGGCCGCCGCCCTGCTGGCGCCGTGGACCGCGCCGGTGTGGGTCGGCGGCACGCTGGCGCTGACGCTGTTCTGCACGCTGGGCTCGTTCATCCTCATGAACACCTGGCAGCCGAAGATCACGGCGACGGAGGCGGGGCTCATCTACTGCATCGAGCCGCTCTTCGCCTCGCTGCTCGCGCTGTTCCTGCCCGCGTTGCTCTCGGTATGGGGCGGGTTCAGTTACCCCAACGAACAACTGACCTGGCACCTGCTGCTGGGCGGCGGCCTCATCACCGCGGCCAACGTGCTGCTGCAGCTGAAGCCGCCCGCGAAGGGATGAATATCCGGTGGGAGGGGTTTTATACCCCGACTAAATTGATGCCGCCCTCACTGTCGGGGTGTAAGACCCCTCCCACCTTCAAATCCGCGCCGCCGCCTTCCGGTCGCGGATCGAATCGATGGCGCGCCAGGTGACGGCGCCGACCACGATCACGCCGCCCAGCAGCGAGAGCGGGCTCGGGCGCTCGCCGATGAAGAGCATCACCCACACCGGGTTGAGGATCGGCTCGATGACCGGGATCAGCGCCGCCTCCAGCGCCGTCACGTGCGGGATGGCCCGCGTGTAAAGCAGGTAGGGGATGCCCAGCTGCACGACGCCGAGCACCACGAGCGCGGTGAGGCTGCCGGTGGACGGCATGCCCGCCGTCCACATCGCCGGCAGGCTGAGGAGGAAGCCGAGCAGGTTGCCGAGGATGATCGACTCGATCGGCGAGCTGTCCTTCTGCTTGCGCAGGAGCATGATCATCGCGGCGAAAAAGACGCCGCTGGCCAGCGCCACGAAAATGCCGGCGAGGTTGTTGAGCTGGAGGCCCTCGTAGAGAAAGAGCGCCATGCCGGCGAAGCTCGCGGCGATGGTCAGCCAGTCGGCCCGGGTGGCGCGCTCCTTGAGCAGCCACGCGCCGAACAGCGCGATCCAGACCGGCGCGGTGTATTGGAGCAGGATCGCGTTGGCCGCGGTGGTCATCTTGTTGGCGATGGCGAACAGGACGGTGCAGCCGGCGTAGACGAACGCGGTGCCCAGCTGCAGCGGCGACCCCGTGAAGCGGAGCCGGCGGCCGAACACGGCGATCAAAAAGACGGCGGAGACCAGCCCGCGACCGCCGGCGGCCGCGAGCGGCGGCCAGTCGACCAGCTTGAACAGGACGCCGGCGAGGCTCCAGCCGAGGGCGGCGAGCAGCAGGAAACCGACGGCTTTGCGATGGGCGGGATCAGTCACGGCCCGCCACGAAAGGGGGAAACCGGCCGGAAGGGAAACGCGAAAGCGCGGGGTCGGTGGAGACGATGGTGGGAGGGGCTTTAGACCCGACGCGTTGGACCGGATGTTTGGTGTCGGGGCATAAAGCCCCTCCCGCCAGGGTTCGCAGCGATTACCGTGCCTTCGCCTGCGCCAGCGCCTCGAGGAAGCGGGCGGGGGTCAGCAGTTCGGGCAGCACGACGGGGTCGGGTTTGCCGGGGGCGTAGATCAGGTTGAAGGGCACGGCGGAGCGATTCCACCTCGCGAGTTCGGCGGTGATCTTCGGGTCGCGATTGGTCCAGTCGGCCTTGAGCAGGACGACGTTGTCCTTCGCCAGGGCCGCGAGCACCTCGCCCGAGGTGAAGAGCGTGGCCTTGTTCGTCTGGCAGGTCGCGCACCAGCGCGCGGTGAAGTCCACGTAAACATATTTGCCCGCGGCCTGCGCGGCGGTGATGGCCTCGGGGCTCCATTTCTCCCAGGCGACCTGATAGCTGCCGTCGGTCGGCGCGGCGGGGGCGGCCTTCGGCCAGCCGGTGTAGAGGCCGCCGGCGAGCAGGGCGGCGGCAAGGACGCGGCCGAAGAGCTGTTTCCCCGGTTTTCCGTGCGCCTGGCCGAAGCGGCCGTAGGCCCACGCGGCCATGGCCACGAGGACGAAGCCAAACGCGATGAAGAGCAGCGCGTTGTCATCGTCCTTGGTCTGGCCCGCCAGCACCCAGAGCAGCCAGCCGACGGTCGCGTAGAGCGGGAAGGCCATGAGCTGCTTGAAGGTTTCCATCCAGGCGCCCGGGCGCGGCAGCAGCTTGATCGCCTGCGGGAAGACCGAGAGCAGCAGGTAGGGCAGGGCGAGCCCGACCGCGATCGCGGTGAAGACGAGGAAGGACTCGAAGGCGGACAGTGACAGCGCGGCGCCGAGCGCCGGGGCGAGGAACGGCGCGCTGCACGGCGTGGCCACGAGCACGGCGAGCGCGCCGGTGAAGAAGGAGCCGGTGTAACCTTCCTGCATCTGCAGCTTGCCGCCGACGCCGGTGGCGGCGAGGCCGACCTCGAAGAGCCCGCTCAGGTTGAGCGCGAAGACCAGGAGGAATGCCGCCATGCCGAACACGAACGCGGGCGACTGCAGCTGGAAACCCCAGCCAAGCTGCGCGCCGCCGGCCCGCAGCGCGAGCAGCACGCCCGCCAGCGCCCAGAACGACAGCAGCACGCCGGCCGTGAAGACGAGGCCGTGCGTCACGATCCGGGACTTGTCGTTGCCCGACTGGTTGACGAAGCCGAGGATCTTGATGCCGAGCACCGGGAAGACGCAGGGCATGAGGTTGAGGATGAGGCCGCCCGCCAGCGCTAGCAGAAGCGTGGCAACCAACGAACCAGGTGCTGGCGGTTGAGAGTTGAGGGTTGAGGGTTGAGAGTTCGAACCGAGGGCTGCCGGCTGACCGCCCGTGGTCATAGGCACGTCGATCGCCAGGCCGCCGTAACCCAGGGCGGGCGCCCAGCCGTTGGAGGAGGCGAGCACGCCGGTCAGGCGCTTGGTCGCCTTGTCGGCGGCGGCATCGAGCGGGGACTCGATCACCCAGCCGCCGTTCTCCACGCGCACCGTCTGCGCCACGGCGTAGTCGTTGAAACCATCGGCGGCGAAGAAATGCAGGTCTTGAGGGACATGGGTGGTGCCCGCTTTCGGCGTGAGGCGCAGCGTGAGCTTGGCGCCGTCGTGCGCGGCGGTGACGTCCCAGGCGGTGTTGGGCCGGGGCAGCTGCAGGCGCGCGTTGTTCAGCAGGCGGGCCCAGCGCGTGTCGAGCGTCTCCTGGAGCGAGTCCGGCGCGGCGGTCACGGGGAAACTGATCTCCAGCTTCGCGTCACCGGGCATGCAGACGGTCTCGCACATCAGCCACTCGGCCACGGCTTCCAGCTTCACGGTCGTGCCGGCGGCGAGGGTTGCGGGCGGCGTGATCTCGACCAGCAGAAACACCTCGTGCTCGTAGCCGTTGCCGGTGATCTTGCCTGCCAGATCCTTCACGACATGCGGGGTGGGCCACTGGATTTCACCGGCCTTGAAGCCCTCGGGCAGGGTCCAGGTGAGGGAGGTCGGGTAACCGGTGCCCGGGGCGATCCAGTAGCTGTGCCAGTGCGGGTCGTGCTGCAGGCGCAGGGCGACGGTGAAGGGTTTCCCCGGGGCGATGGCCGCCGCGTCGGAGACGAGCTGCGCGCCCACGGCGCCCTTTTTCACCGCGACGGACTGGGCGGCGAGGGCCAGGGCGGGCAGGGCAAGCAAAAGGCAGAGCGGGCGGAGCAGGTTCATCGGACAGTGAGAGTAGGGCGGAAGCGGTTTATTTCAAATGCCGAGCGCAAACGACAGCTCGGGATCGACGGGCGCGGCGGTGGCCGGGCCGAAGAGGCTGGTGGAGTAATAACGCTCGGCCCGGTCGCACAGGATCGTGACCACCCGGGCGGCGGGCCCGAGGCGGCGGGCGGTCTGCAGCGCGGCGCAGACATTGGCGCCCGACGAGGTGCCGACGAGCAGGCCGAACTCGCGGGCCAGCCGGCGCGTCATGGCCAGCGCCTCCGCGCTGGAGACCCGGGCCGTGCGGTCGATCGCGGCGCCGGCCAGCAGCGGCGGCACGTAGCCACCGCTGACGCCCTCGATGGAGTGGCAGCAGGGCATCTCGCCGGCGAGCATGGCCGCCTCGGCGGGCTCCATCGCGATGATCTCGACCGCCGGGTTGTGCCGCTTGAGCGCGCGGCCGACGCCGGTCAGGGTGCCGCCGGTGCCGAAACCGCTGACGAAGGCGTCCACGGTCTTCATCTGGGCGATGATCTCCGGGCCGGTGTGCTCCTCGTGGTCGAGGGCGTTGAGCGGGTTCTCAAACTGGCGGGGCAGGAAGATGCGCGGGTCGGCAGCCGCCATCGCGCGACTCAGCTCGATGCCCGTGAGGTAACCGCGCAGCGGCTTGAAGAGCTGGATCTCGGCGCCGAAGTGCCGCATCAGGTGGCGGCGTTCCACGCTGGCGGACTCGGACATGAGGATCTTCACGCGACAGCCCAGGGCCGCGCCGACCATCGCGAGGGAGATGCCGGTGTTGCCGCTGGTGCACTCAAGGATGAGGGAATCCGGCGTGAGCAGGCCGCGCTCATGGGCGTCCCGCAGGATGGTCAGGGCCAGGCGGTCCTTGATCGAGCCGCTCGGGTTGGTGAACTCGGCCTTGGCGTGGATCGTCAGCCCCTCCGGCCCGAAGCGCAGGGGGAGCAGCGGCGTGCGGCCGATCAGCCCGAAGATCTCCGGGGTGGAATGAGGGGTCGGGGAGGACATGGCGGGGGAAAGGGAAGGCGACCCTAGCAGCTTCTGCCCCCGCTGGCCATAGGCCATTGGGAGCAAGCCGGCCGGCCGGGCCAATGGCTGATTGCGGGCCCGGACGGTTTCGGCTTACGTCGGCGGATGAAGTATCCCCTCGCTTCCCTCTGCCTTGCGGTGTTCGGGCTCGCCGGTCTTCTCCGAGCGGAAACGGCCCCGGCGTTCATCACGACGGCCTCGGGCCTGAAGTATGCGGTCACCGCGCCCGGCACCGGGGCGAGGCCCGCGGCCGGGCAGGTGGTCCTCGCGCATTACACGGGCACGCTGCCGGACGGCACGGTGTTCGACAGCACCCGCGAGCGGAACGCGCCCTTCGCGTTCACACTCGGGCGCAAGCAGGTGATCAAGGGCTGGGACGAGGGTTTCGCGCTGCTCCACGTCGGTGACAAGGCGACCTTCCTCGTGCCGCCGGAGCTGGCCTACGGCGACAAGCAGCGCGGGTCCATCCCGCCCAACTCGACGCTGCGGTTCGACGTCGAGCTGGTGGAGCTGAAGGATCGGGCCCTCGCCGACCTGCTCCAGGACACGATCGACACGGCGGGGCTGGAGGCGGCGCAGGCAAAATTTACCGAGGCCAAGGCGGCGAAGTTCGCGGGCCTCTACCTGAGCGAATCGCAGCTGAACGCGCTCGGCTACCGCTATCTCGGCAAGGAGGGCAAACTGGCCGAGGCCCGCACCGTGCTGCGCTGGAATGTCGAGCTGTTCCCGGAGTCGGCCAACGTCTACGACAGCCTCGGCGAGGCCGACGTAAAGGCGGGCGACCGCGCCGCGGCGCTGGCGAATTATGCCAAGTCCCTCGAGCTCGACCCGAAGAACAAGAACGCCGAGAAGTTTCTGGTAGAGATCAAGGCCGCGCCCGACACCCCCGGCGCGCTGGGGCAGATGCAGGCGCGCATGGCGGTGAACGATGAGCTGAACACCGCCTTCGAGACGGCGGACAAGCGCGGCTACGATGTGCCCGCGCTGAAGGCGAAGATCACGGCCTTCCTGGAGCGATATCCCGACGATGCCGGCGCGGCGGGCCTGATCGGCAACTTTTTCTATTACGCCGAGTCGGCCGACCTGAAGCTGGCGATGGCGGAGTGGGCGGCGTTTGCCGGCCACCCGAACGCGAAGGTGCGCGAGCTGGCCGCGCAGAAGCTGCAGCTGGCCGAGCTGATCAAGTCACCCCTAGACCTGAAGTTCACGGCGGCGGACGGCCGGGCGGTGGACGTCGCGGCGCTGCGCGGCAAGGTCGTGCTGATCGACTTCTGGGCGACGTGGTGCGGACCCTGCATCGAGGAGATCCCGAACGTCGTGGCGGTCTACGAGCAATACCACCCGCAGGGCTTCGAGATCGTGGGCATCTCCTTCGACCAGGCGCCGGACGCGGCCAAGCCCGCGAAGCGGCAGAAAACGGCGGAGCAGGTGCTGGCCTTTGCCCGCGAGCACAAGATGCCGTGGCCGCAGTATTACGACGGCACCTACTGGGCCAATCCCTACGGCAAGCAATACGGCATCCGCGGCATCCCGGCCATGTTCCTGCTGGACAAGAACGGCATGGTGATCTCGACCAACGCGCGCGGCGCCAAGCTGGCGGCGGAGGTCGAGCGGTTGCTCAAGCAGTGAGACGGACCTCATTCTCTTTGGCCACGGATTTCACTGATGGCCACGGATAAAACCAAGCGTTGGTCATAAACAATCATCCGTGTTCTTCCGTGTCATCCGTGGCTAAAAAAATCCCCCGGTTTGCCGGTTCGGGTCGTTGACGCAATCACAGCTGCGTCGTTCTATTTTCGCCATGCCCATGGATCTTGCCGAGCTGGAACGACGTTGCGTGGAGAAGCTGACGGCCGCGGGGGGCGATGCGGCGCATGACCGGGAGCATATCCGGCGCGTCGTGACCAACGCCCGCAGGCTGGCCGCGGTGGAGCAGGCGCGGCTCGAGATCGTCCTGCCGGCGGCGTGGCTGCACGACTGCGTGACCGTGCCGAAGGATTCACCGCAGCGCGCGACGGCGTCGCGACTGGCGGCGGCGCAGGCCGTGGCGTGGCTGCGGGAGTGGGGCTGGCCGGAGGCGCTGCTGACCGACATTGCCCACGCCATCGAGGCGCACAGCTTCAGCGCGGGCCTCGCGCCGCAAACGATCGAGGCGAAGGTCGTGCAGGATGCCGACCGGCTGGACGCGCTCGGCGCGGTCGGGCTGGCGCGGTGCCTGATGCTCGGCGGAGAGATGGGCCGGCCGCTTTATGCCGCGGAAGACCCGTTCTGCGAACGCAGGGCCCCGGACGATGCGACGTCATGCGTGGATCATTTTTATACCAAGCTGCTGAAGCTGGAAGCGACGATGCAGACGGCGGCGGGCAAGACGGAGGCGCAGCGCAGGACGGAGTTCATCCGACAATTCCTCGCGGAATTGCGGAGAAACCTGAGAGCTGAAACCTGAAACGGTTTGAGTGCGGCTAACCTAAAATACTGCGTTGGTCGCCTGGGTTGAGGCGGTCGGAGGCACTGCTTATTTCCGGATCGGCACGACGAGCTTCGCATCGTTCAGGCCGATGGTGTATTCCGACAGGGTCAGCTCCAGCAGCTTCAGGTAGACGGGGCGGTCCTTCGGGCCGACGGTGATGATGTCGCCGGCCTTGCAGGTCGCGTTGTTGATCGTGAGGTGGAGCACGTCGTTACGCGTGATCACCCCGCCGACGCGCAGCGTAGTGGCAAAGCGCCGGAGCGTGTCGATGTCACTTTCATCCGCCGCGGCCGGCACGAGGACCTCGACCGGATCCGCGACGGGCGCGGTTTCCCCGGCGATCACCACCGCGGGGGCCTGGTAGAAGGGGTTGGGCGGGTTGGCGGGCAGAGGCACGGGCTTCAGCCTCATGTCCAGCAGGGCGCCGATGCGGGCCCGGGTCAGCGCGTAGCGGTCGGTGATGCGCTTGATCTCGGCGGCGCTGGCGCCTGTGGCCTGGGCGGACAGCTGCAGCGGACAGAGGACGGACGACAGCAGAACCGCCGACGCGAAGGCCAAGGCGGCGGAGCTCCGGACGGAGATAAAGCAGGGATAAGACCTCTTCATGGGTGAGCGAGCACTTCGATGGTGAGGTCGAGGGTGACAGTGGCGGGCGGCGCGGCGGGATCGTCGCCCGGGAGGCTGCTGGGCGTGCCCGGGCCACCCTGAGCGATGGCGTAGCTCTGGACCCGATACAGACGGGGACCAGTCTCAAGTTCGCGCAGGAAACGCAGGACCTGACGATAAGAACCCGAGGTCCGCAAGGTGAACGGCACGGTCTTGAAAGGCTGATCAGGCGGCGGGGGCATCGAGCTTAGCTGGTTCAGCGCCTGCAACCGGATCCGGCTGGCGGTCTCCAGCTGGTAGAAATAGCCCATGTTTTCCGGCAGGTCGCCCTCGTGGATCATGTTCCGCTCGATGAAGGCGAGGGCCTCCTTCACGGTGGCCAGCTCGGCGGTGATGCGGCTGTGGTTGGTCAGGGATTGCAGCATGTCCTCGCCGTTGCGCTGCAGGGTCTGGTGGCTGGCGGCCAGCTCCTGGTGGCGCTGCCAGATGAAATAGTTGGCGACCCAGAGCAGGATGGCCACCGCGCTGGCGGCGATGACGAACGGGTTGCGCCGGAAATAGGCCACCATCTGTTGCAGCAGGCCGCTCATGGCTTGGCCTCCTTGAGTTTACAGGCCACTTCAAAACGGAGACTGCTGTCGTCCTCGGTGCGCTCGAGGGAAGTGAGGGCGACGGTGCCGAACAATGCCCCCAACTCCTTGTCGCGGCGCAGCGTCTCCACGTAGGCGCGCAGCTGTTGCGTGGCCTGTTCGGACGGGACGCGTAGTGTGCCGCGCAGCACGACCCCGCCGGCGAAACCGTTGAGGCTCTCGATGCTCATCCGGTCGAGCCGCGTGCGGCCGAAGGCCATGACGAGGTCGGAGAGCAGGTAGGGGGCGGAGACGAGCCCGTAGGCCTGGTCGAGCTTGGTGGTCTGCTCGTTGAGAGTGCGGGTGAGGGCCTTCAGTTCCTCGGCCTGGGCCTGGTTCTCCTGGATGCGCTGGGTCCAGTAGGAGATCTCGGAGCGCAGGGATTTGTCGAGGTAGAGCTGCCAGCAGGTGATCATGATGGCGCCGACCGCCATCGTTCCCGCGATGGTGTTGGCCACGAAGCGGCTGCGGACGAGGTCGTTGCTGGGCAGGTTGCCGGTGAGGCGGCAGTCAAGGTGCCACGGGCCCTGGTAGGTGTCGTTGTCCTTGGGGTCCTTGGCCGGTTTCGGTCCGGGGAGTTCGGCGACGAGGCTGAGGGCGCCGAGCCAGTGCTGGCCGAGGGCGGGGAGGCTGTCGCCGGGCTCGAGGTTGACCGTGGGCATCCAGGCCGCGCAGTCGAAGGTGAAGGCGTTGCGGCCCACGACCTGGGCGAGGGGCTCGGTGATCCAGGAGAGCGAGGCGGGCAGGTAGGCGCAGTAGAGTTCGCCGACCGGCTGGCCGGTGGTCATCTCGTAGGAGTCGACGAGCGGCTTAAGGTCGCGGCCGATGGCGCGGACAAACTTGCTGGCACGGAGGAGGAGCTCGTCGTCGGCGTGCTGGAGGCGTTCGCGGACCTCGTCGGCGGTCTTGAGGCCGAATTCCTTGCAGGCGGCCTGGGCGATGGAGGAGAAGCCGTGGCGCACCGGGCCCGGGGTGCTCACGCCCTCCTTGCCGAGGATGTAGGCGGTGGTGTGTTCCTCCTCGATGACGACGACGACGGTGGCCCGCTTGTCGTTGTGGCGCGTCTTGAAATCCGAGAGGGCGCCGAGCAGCGGCAGCAGGCTCATCTCGAGCCGGTAGGGCAGCAGGCGGTGGTCGAGCATGCGCTGCTGGACCTGGTGGACGTCGGTGTTGGAGACGCCGCAGAGGAGGGCCGGACGGGCCATGCCCTCGGCGGGGACCTGCGCGCCCTCAAGCGGGCTGAGGGTGGCGAATTTCCAGCCCGCGGGGTTCTCGATCTTATACTGCTCCCGGACGAGCTCGGGCAGGTAGTCGGACTCGGTCAGCCGGCGCGCCTGGATGCTTTCGCGCTGGAGCAGGGCCTCCGGCGGGGCGAAGCCGCCGATGCAGGGCACCCAGGACTTGGTCTTGTCGAAGTTCGCGTCGAGCCACGCGCGCAAGCCCGCATCGTCGCTGGCATCGAATTCCGCGGCGGACTCGATGACGCAGGGACCGCTGTCCGGCCGGTCGATGGCCGCGGCCAGGATCTGATAGGGATTAATCTCTATCAGCAGGCTTTGCCGGGCGTTGCGGGAATTGAAGATCAAGGGAAGTTACTCGCTAAGTCGGGATTAATCAGGGTATAGCGCCGGCGTCAAGGTGTCCGCCGGGGGAAACTGTGATTAGGAGATGAGAACATCGTGGCGCGCTTGAGCAAAGCCCGGGAATCGCAACCCGGCGGCAGCTGCACAGCATCAAGGCATGGTGGCGAGTTCGGCGCTGTCGGTGAGTTCGCGAAACTCGGTTGGGGCATAAGGTTGGTCAACTCCGGGAATTGTGATGTAACGCAGCGAGGTATCGTAGTGGATGTTGGCGTCGCTCGAAAACGTAATGTTGTTTGCCAGCAAGGCGCCGTAAATGGTCGGGCTAAAGTCGACCGAGATGGAGCCATTCGGAAGGTAGATCGCTCCGTAAAAGTCATAGGTCGTGGATTGGAACACATGGGTGGTAAGACTGCTTGTCCCAAGAATGATTAATTTTTTTGGATCGGCCGTGAGGTTCTCGATTCCACCGGTGGAGTTTTGAACGCGAAAGCGCCCACTAAGGTGAATTTCTGCCGATCCCGTGGAGGCGATAGCGATCTTGCCCAAAGAAATGTTTAGATTACCGGAAATATTCAAAATCACAGGACCAACAATTGTGAGGACCTCGGTGGAGTTATTCAGCGCAACATTAGGCGCATTGGTCGCGCTGCTGATGGTGTAGACTGTGGGTGTGGTTGCGCCGGCAGTGCCCAACGTGTAACTCGTGCCATCGGCCAAACTGAGCGCTGAGCCGTTGCTCACCGTTAGAATGTCGGCGCTTGGAACGAAAGGGCTGCGGCTCACACGGGTAAGATCCACTCCGATGCCGGCCGAGGTTCCCCTGACCACGGCTGAGCCGCCGTAAGTCCACATTGGCGCAAAGGGAGATGATGTGCTGGACGGGGCTGCGACATAGCCGTTGATCGTGGCGCTGGTGACCGTGACAGCTGGATTGGTAGTGCCAGTGGCGGCAAGCACGGCAGCGAATCCCGGCGTTTGCGAAGCGTAGGTGCCGAGGGTCGAGTCATAGCTGTCAACAGTGCCGCCAGCGCTTAGCGTGAGATTTGTCGTGGCGGCCGCAGCATTTGGGAAAAGCGGAGCGGAATTAAGCACGACGCGTAGCTGGGTTTTGGTCGGAGCGGAGTCGGGAAAGTTGATGGTGCCTTCCGCGTAGGCGACAGTTGCTCCGCTGGTGACTCCGGACGATTGCGCCCAGGCGGCCGTCCAGTAGGTGGAGTTGTTCGGAGAGCGGCCCGTATTTGATGATAGGGATTTATACCAGACCCCGCCGTAACTTTGATAACTGTTGGCCGCATAGGTCGTCGTTGAGTTCCATTGGTAGCTGGCATTTGCCGCGCTTGCCCACCAGGAGGTTTGAGTGGAAGGGATTCGATTATAATTGGTGTTTTGTAGGCTACGATACCATGTGCCGTTGTAATAAACGGTGTCGTTTTGGCTGTATTGTCGGGAGGAGTCCCAAACTCTGGAAAGCAGCGGGTAAGCCGACCAGTAGGCCGAACTAGTGGAAGGGGTATTATTGCTGTTGGACTGTGTGGTGCTGCGATACCAACGGCTACTGTAGTAAACGATATCGTTTAAATTGTAGCTGATCGAGGAACTCCAAGCCCACGCGGCCGCTGCGGTGGTGGCCAGTGAAGAAGCGTTATCCCAGTAGGTTGTATTTGTCGGGACTTGGTTCGAATGAGCCGTTTTGCAACGATACCAGATATTGTTATACCAAACTACGCTACCCACCGTGTAACTGGTGGTTGATCTCCAATAGAACGTCGTGGACCAAGTGGGGGTGTAGCTTGCCGAAAGTGGTCCGTCCCATCCGCTGCCCGTATAACGATACCACGAGCCATAATAATTCACGATCGACTCGGCGACATAATACAAATCTGCATCAGCCGACAAGTAAGGCACAGCAGTCCAATAAGTGACATTGGGGGGAGCGTTCGACGTGCTGGCGGTGTTGGCGAGGATGCAACGATACCAGGTTCCGTTTCGCTGGATCATATTGCCAAGCGAATAGCTCGTGCCGCTCGTCCACGCCAGAGACGAGGAGATGGGATTGTTCTCCTGAATCCAGTAGGTGGTGTTAGAATTTGTGGTAGACGGGGTTTTGTTGAGGCTATTTGCAGTGGCTCGATACCAATTCCCATCTGTGTGGCCGACAAGATTCCCGATGCGGTAGTTGCTGCTGGCGCTCCAAGCCGAAGTCAGCTGGGCCCCGTTGTAATTATCCACCCGGATCTTCACTGACCCGGTGACGCCTTGACCGAATTTGCCGGCGGGAAACGTGATGGTGGCGGTGGCAGTGGTGCCGCTGAGCGTCCAGTCCACCGCGGTGCCGTTGGTCCAGTCGTTCCAGTCGTTCTTGTTGAAGGCGCGCAGAGCCTCCTCAAGACCCATCTCGGCCAACTGTTTGCTGAGGCTGTTTTGGGCGGCGCGATTGCTCAGGGTCATGGCGCGCGAGCTCAGGGCGATGTAGCTGGCCAGTGAAATACTCAGCACCGCCACGAAGCAGAGGACCACCAGGACAACGGAGCCGTTTTGTCGGTAGATTTTCGGGCGCATTACTGGAGAAGCTGCCGGTTTCGGACAATCAGCCGGGGAGAGGACACTTGGTAGGTGGCGGTCTGGGGGCTGGGTGCATCACTGGGCTTATAATTGCCGGTGGTCGCCGTGAACTCGAGGGCCAGCTGTTTGATCCCGGACAGATAATTGGTGTAACTGGTGTATTCGTTGCCGGAGGCGTCGTAATAACGGATCGTCAGGTCGCTCCGGGTGGCAACGGTCGAGTCGTTGACATTCCGGAGGGTCAGCAGGGTGCGCGTGGTAAGGGTGCTGCCGTTGTAGACGCAGCGGGTGAACGAGTTCGCCGGGAATATGACATTGGTGCCGTTCACCGAGACAGGCGAACTGGCGCTGGGGGTGTTGTTGTAGTAATAGGTGATCGTATTCGTGCCGGTCCCGGCGGGGATGATGAGGGAAACGCGCGTGGCGCTCAGGTTGCCCGTATCGGTGAGTCCGCTGGCCATCCGCACGTCCTGCGCAAAATAGGCCAGGGCATTCCGACCCTGCGCCTGCAGGGTCTGTTGATTGACCAAACGGAAAAGACCGCGGCCCATGTAGGTGTAGCTGGAGAGCACGGCGGCCATGACCATCAAGGCGAGGCTCATGCCGATGAGCAGTTCGACCAGGGTGACGCCGGCGGTGGGTTTCGATGCGGGACTCACGAACGCTGATAGGTGTTGTTCAGGCCGTATTTGCCGAAATACGTGGAGCCTTTGCGAACATAGGTGCGGCGGATCGGGGCGTTACCGGAGAGACTCAGCTGGCTCAGCCATGAACCGGTTGCCGCGTTGGCTGCGGTTGTCGTGCCGCTCTTCTGCCAGGTGACCGTAATGGTGATTTCCCGTATGCTGCCGCTCACCACATCCGCCACGGTGCGTTCAACCCTGATGTAGGGATTGGTGCTGTCGGCCGTGTTGGTGGTCAGTCCGCAGGCCGCGATCGAGGAGTTGAACTGGCTGTCGATCGTGAGCGTGGTCGGGCCGGCGGCGAGGCCGTTGATGCCCCCGGTGAAGGTGGTGCCGCCGACGATGGTGGTCGACGACCAGGCCACCAAACGCATTTTCTCCAGCTCATGATTGATGAGCTGGGCGGCCAGAGTTGAGCGCCGGGCCGTGGCCAGCATCTCGGACCCGATGGTGATCGCCTGGATCATGCCGATGAAGCCGACCACGAGGATCACCGAGGCCATCATGACTTCCACGATGGTGAAGGCTCGCTCGGGGCCTTTCGCGGTCGGTTGGTGATGGCGGAAACAGGGCATGGGGATGCGGGAGCTAGGGTGTAACACCCAAGGGCAGGGTGCAAAGCCTGAAAGCCGGAAAGCTGAGAGCGGTGTGCCGGTATCAACGATCTAACGAGGTCGTAAGGCCAAACGACTTGGTGCGGTCTGAATGGCTCAAGGCTCGTCGTATCAGTAGCTGCGCGTGACGGTCGCGCCGGTGGCGTCTTGGAAAACCAGGAGCTGGTTCGCGGCGTCGAGTCGGGTGAAAACGATGCCGAGCGGGCGGTTGACCTCGTCGCCTTCGTGGGTGAGGCGGCCGTTGAGCAGCAGGCGCGCGGGCTTGCTTTGCGTGATGCCGCTGACGTTGAGCTTCACCACCCAGAAGAAAAAGGCCGCGCTGGCGCGGGGCGCGTCGGCGGGAGAGGCCTGCGCGATGATGATGCCGCCGGGGAGCTGCATCTCGTCGGGAGTTTGGGGTCCAGGGTCGCCCCCCGTCGCTGAAGCTTTCGGGGGTGAGGCTGGCGCTTCAGGGGTGGCGGCCGGCGAGGCAGAGGGGTCGGCGGCAATCGCGGCGGCGCGCTTTTCGGCGAGGGCGAGCATGGCGGCGCTGGAGACGGCCTGGGGTGAACCGTCGGATGTGTCCGCCGCGCCGCCGGCGCTTTTGCTGCCGGTGCTGGCGGGAGTGGAGAAGGGATCGACCACGGGACGGCTGGTCCGGCTGCCGCCTTTGGTCTTGGCCTCCTCCTCGGCGACAAGGCCGTCGAGCTGGCCGACGCGGGCGTTGTTCGCCTTCACGACGTCGTCGGTCTTACCCAGGGCCTGGGCTGGGATGGCGAGGATCTGGTTCACGATCTTGAACGGCGTGGGGCCCTTGCCGCTGGCAGGGGCGCCGCCGGGGCCGGGCTTGCTGCCCTGCAGCGCCCACTGGCGGGCCTTCGGGTTCAGGGCCACGAGCGCGAAATAACCCAGGCAGATGAGGACGGTGAATCCGGCGATCAACTTGATCAGGCAACCGACGTTCCGGATGAGCGCGGGGGACGGAATGAAGGTCTTCTGCGCCGGCATCGCGTAGTCGACGGGTGGACGGCTCGCGCCCGCCGCCGGCGTCTGAGGTTTGGAGTCCGGGGCCGGGGGACCAGGGTCGGGCGCCGGTGCGACGGGGGCCGGCGTGGGCTCCGGGACGGGGGTCTCGTCGGGTTTGGGTTCGTCGCTCATGCTTGGGAGTCGGGACTCAATCCAACGTTCATTGTCCAATGTTCAACGTTCATTGTTCAATGGACCGAAGCTGATGGCGGGCGGTGAACATGGGACATTCGCGGCGGTTCCGGCCCTACAGCGCCAGTCGCTGCCGGATCTCCGCGATGATCTTCGCGGGCGGCAGGCGGGTGTCGACGGTGAGGGCGTCGGTGGGGACCTCCAGCGCCTCGAACTGGCTCTTCACCATGTCGGCCTTCATGTAGTGCCCCTGGCGCCGGCCGACGCGGGCGAGGCTCGTCTCGAGGTCGGTGGCGAGATAGACGAGCGACACGCCGGGCGCGCCGTCCATGAGGATGCGGCGGTATTTTTCCTTGAGACCCGAGCAGGTGAACACGGCGCTGTGGCCGGAGGCGAGGGCGTCGTCCATCGCGGCGCGGATGGCGGCCAGCCAGGGCGCGCGGTCGTAGTCGTCGAGCGGGATGCCGCGGCCCATCTTGTCCTTGTTGGCGGCGCTGTGGAAATCGTCGGCCTCGTGGTAGGGCCAGCCGAGCTCGGCGGCCAGGCGTCGGCCGATGGTGGTCTTGCCCGAGCCGGCGACGCCCATGAGGAGGAGGATGCGGGCGGAGGTCATCGGTCAGGGGTTATGGGTCAGAGGGCGGAATCTGATGGCACGCGGCCTGTCGCCAATAACCTATGACCCATGACCCGGTGCCTTGGGCGTGCCGCTCAAGGCGCGTGCCGCTTGTAGGTGTTGCCGAAGAACACGAGGGTGTCGGCGTCCTTGAGGACGACGGCGGCGGGGTCGTTGGTGACGAGCGCGGGCTGGCCGTCGACCAGGGCGCCGCGGACGGTCTTGGTGACGGGCTGGGTGGTGGCCAGGTTGGGGCCGAACTTGGCGAGGCGCGCGGTGCCGGTGGTGTCGATGATGATGCGGCGGTCGCCCTCGGCGGAGCCGGTGCGATACTCGCCGGCCACGCGGCCGAGCAGGGCGGCGGACTCGGCGGGGGTCAGGAGCGAGAATTTCGGGGCGATGGTCTTGGGCGGGCTCAGCAGCATCCAGGCGGCGGTGGCGTTGCAGCCGATGATGATGACGGCCATCACCGCGATCTTCAGCCAGCGCGGGAACCGGCCGCCCTCTTCGGTGGCGGCTGCGAGCATCGGGCTGGCGGAGGCGGGGCGCTCCACGCGCGGCTCGGGGGCCTTGGCCGTCTCCGTGTTGCCCGTGATCGTGGTGAGGATGTAGGCGACCGAGTGTTCCTCGCCGCGCAGGGAGGCCTCGTAGCCGACGAACCACAGCCGGCGGTAGCGGGTGCGCACGACGAAGGCCTCGCGGTCGGTCTTGATGCGGATCTCGGGGGAAGAGGGCTCGTAGATGGTCAGGCGCGACGCCACCTCGCTGAGCGCGTAGAGCATCTCCCGCAGCTGGGGCAGGGGGACCGAGGGCAGCGACTCGTCGGGATAAGCCAGGCCGGCCGCCCCCGCGCCGGGGGCGAGGTGGTGGAGCGTCACCTGGTAAGTGGGAGCGGCGGTGGCCATCAGGGTTCGAGAATGAAGAGCGGGCCGCCGTCGCCGCCGAGGCGGAAGCTGCCGGTGTTGAGGTCGCCGTCGTCGAGCGCGCGGTCGATTTCCTCCAGCAACGCCTGGTCGAGGATCACGGGCGAGGTGGGGCTGTTGTTGATGCCGATGGCGGCGCGCCAGCGGCCGCCGGGGCTGGTGCCGCCCGGGTGGACCTGGTTGAAATCCCAGTCGAACTGGCCGCCCATGGGCGTGAGCTTGAGCCAGGACTCCGCCTTCAGCTCGCTGTTGTTGATGCCGGCGGGAACGACGCCGACGGCGGTCTCGGGCGGCCAGGAGCCGGTCTCGTGCGCATGGGCCTGGAAGACCGCGGCAAACACCCGGAAATCATTCACCACCGTGCTGGCGCGGGCCTTGCGCTGGATGCGGTTGTAGGTGGGGACGGCCGCCAGCATGATCATGCTGATGATGGTGACGACGACCATCAGCTCCACCAGGCCGACGCCCGCGGTTGACCGGGGGATGTCCCGTCGGCCCAGCAGGCGGCTGGAGTTGGAGCGCACTCGCATCGGCTGCATTTCTGCGCAGCCGGAGCCAGTAGGCAAGGTGGAATCAGCATTTCACCCTATGGCGCGCCGGGGGGCGCGCCAAGGAAACCTGAGACCTGAAACCTGAAACCTGAGGAAACAGACGGGTCGAAACTGAAGCAGCGCGGGGGCGAAAGGTTAGGATTGAGGAGGGCGGTAGTGGCTGCCTTGCTGCCGATCGGGCCCTTTCAGGTCTCAGGTTTCAAGTTTCAGGTCTCTCTTGCATCCATGTCCTCCACCGCGCGCAGAACATTCCTCTTTAAAACCGTCGGCTGGCGGGAGGGCGCGGTGCTGGTCGGCGTGGCCTGGCTCGTGCCTTTCTTGGTGCACTTGCTCCCCTGGGGCGGGGCGCGGCCGCTGGGGGTTTATGTGCTGCCGGTTTTCTGGACTACTTTCCTGACCGTGTATTTTTACGGGGCCTTGCCCGGACTGGCGATCGGGCTGGTGGCGCCGCTGGTGAACATCGCGCTCACCGGGCTGCCGGCGCTGCGCATGGCTGGCAACATGGGGATGGAGGTGGCGATTTTTGCCGCTGTGGCGGCGCTGCTGGCCGGACGCTGGCCGGCTTTCTGGTTCGCCGCCCCCCTGGCGTGGGTGGCGGCCAAGGCGCTCGTGATCGCCGTGCAGTTTCTCGTGCCGGCCTTCGAATATGCGGGCCAGCCGTTGCAGCACCTGCTGCGCTCGACGCAGAACGGGCTCGCCGGGCTCGGCGTGCTGGCCGTCATCAACGTGCTGCTCGTGGTGTTTTATCCGCAGGGGGACGAGTGGGAGCGGGAGTAGGTCGCGGCGGAGCAGCGGCGGAAACCTGAGGGCCTTGAAATGCGGGTCATGTGCTATCGCTGCTTTTGGCCGCAGGCGCTCTGCTGGTGTGCTTCGTTGCGGCCGATGGCGACGCGGACGCGTTTCGTGTTCCTGATGCACCCGAAGGAATTCAAGGAGGAGAAGGCCGGCACCGGCCGGCTCACGCACCTGTGCCTGCCGAACAGCGAGATCCACATGGGCACGGGCTTCGACGGCGACGAGGCCGTGCAGGCCCTGCTCAACGACCCGCGGAATTTTCCCGTGCTGCTCTATCCGGGGCGCGAGGCGCTCAACCTGAGCACGGCCGGCGTCGCCGGGATTTCAAATTTCAAATCTGAGATCTCAGATCGACGACTTCTGGTCGTCCTCCTCGACGCGACCTGGAGCGGAGCGCGGAAGATGCTGCGGCTGAGCCCGGGCTTGCAGCGGCTGCCGCGCATCATGTTCACGCCGTCGGCGCCGAGCCGCTATGTCATCAAGCAGCAGCCGGTGGAGGGCTGCCTGTCGACGCTCGAGGCGGTGCACGAGCTGCTGCTCATGCTGGAGCGGACGGGGCTCGACCGCTATGAGGACCCGGCGCAGCTGCTCGGGGTCTTCCAGCGCATGCAGGACATCCAGATCAAGTGCGCGGCTGACCCGAACCGGGGCGGTTACCGCCGGCGGCCCTACAGCGCGCCGGCCGAGCGCGTGCGGGCGCGCGGCCACAGCGGCGCGCGACGGTTGAATTTCCTGCCGGGGTCGTCGGGGACTGCTAGCGGAGGATCAGGGTGAAGCGCCGACGTGAGGAACCCGGAATGTTTGGCCACAAAAAGTCACAAAAAAATCCGACGGCGAATGTGACGCTCCAGGCGCCTATGGGCGCGCGGAAATTCCACGAGAGCAGAACCGGTGCTTTTTGTGACTCTTTGTGGCTACTCCGCGGGAGGCTGGTGCATGGGTGACTCGCAGGTGATGCAAATTTGTGCTGGCTGGATGCTCGCGTGGAGCGTTTGGACCTTTGTCGTGTTCGGTTTCGACAAGTGGCGCGCCGCGCGCCGCGGGACCCGCGTGGCCGAGGCCACGTTGTTTTGGATCAGCGCGCTCGGCGGCTGGCCGGGCGGACTGTTTGGGATGATCGTCTTCCGCCACAAGTCGGCGAAGGGATCCTTCCAGCTGAAGTTCGCCGCGGCGTTCCTGGTGTGGGCGGGGCTGGTGGCCGGGGCGGCGAAGCTGGCGGGGTATTGGTAGGGCGCGATATCCTTAACCCGCCCTACCTCACTCTTACCCGATGGCGAGCAGTTCGACGTCGAAGACGAGCGTCGAGTCCGGCGGGATGGCGCCCGGGTAACCCTGGCGGCCGTAGGCGAGCTCGGGTGGCAGCGTGAGCTTCACCTTGTCGCCGATCTTCATCTGCGCGACGCCGAGGTCCCAGCCGGCGATGACCATCCCGGCGCCGAGGACGAACTGGAACGGCTCGTCGCGGTCGACGGAGCTGTCGAACTTCTCGCCGGTGGTAAACCAGCCGGTGTAGTGCACGGTGACCAGCTCGCCCTTCTTGGGCGAGGCGCCGGTGCCGGTCTTCAAATGTTCGATCTTCAGGGCGGGGGTGGACATGGGAGAATTAGTTGATGGCTGAGGGAAAATTATTGGAGGGTCGGTCAGGAGACCGGTCCTCCACCTGCCGGTGCGAGCGCCACCACGATGGTCTTGCCGTCGTAGCTCACCTGGTCGCCGAGGAGCAGCTTCTTGCGTTTCTGCGTCTCGACGACGCCGTTGAGGGTGACGAGACCCTGGCTGATGACCTGCTTGGCCTCGCCGCCGGTGCCGGTCAGGCCGCCGAACTTGAGGAACTGGCAGAGCTCGATCGGGACCTCGCGGACGACGACGGGCAGCGGAATGGGGGAGCGCGGTGGCATGGCGGAAAAGCGGACGAGGGATTATGATTTAACCACAGAGGCACAGAGACACGAAGGATCGGGCTGAGAAACTTTGTGTCTCTGTGCCTCTGTGGTGAAGGATTAATTTTCTGCCGAAGGCGTCACGAGGTGAATGCCGTCGGGCTCGATGCGGATGAGGCGGTCCCGGTAGAGTGCGCCGATGGCCTGCTTGAAGGCCTTCTTGCTCACGCCGAAGGCATCGCGGATCTCCTCGGGCAGGCTGCTGTCGTGGTAAGGCAGCCGGCCGCCGGCGGCCTTGAGTTTCTCGAGCACCTGGTCTGCGACCGTGGCGACGCGGCGGTAGCCGGCGCGGCCAAGGGCGAGGTCGACCTTGCCGTCGGGGCGGACGTTGCGGATGTAACCCTCGACGACCGAGCCGATTTTCAGCGGGCCGGGGAGGTCGGTGTTGTAGACCAGGCCGCGGTGGGCGTGGTTGATGATGAGGTTGTAGCCGAGCGGGCTCTTGCTTGCGACCAGCAGGTGGACGGCCTGGCCCTCGTGGTAGGGGGGCGGCGTGAGGTCGAGGCGGCGGTTGAGGCGGGCGCTGGCGATGAGGCGGTCGGTCTTGTCGTCGAGCACGACCTGCACGACGACCCAGTCGCCGGGGTTGAGCGGGCCGTCCTGCTCGCGGGCGGGCAGGAGCAGGTCCTTGCCGAGGCCCCAGTCGAGGAAGACGCCGATGCGGGGATTGACGCCGACGACCTTCAGATACGCGAACTCGCCGACGACGGCGTAGGGTTTTTCCGTGGTGGCGACGAGGCGGTCCTCGGAATCACGGTAGACAAACACCTCGAGCTTGCCGCCCGGCACGGCGCCGGCCGGGATGTATTTCGCCGGCAGGAGGATCTCGCCGTGGGACCCGCCGTCCAGATACAGGCCCGGTTGGGCCGCGCGGACGATGGGGAGGAGGTTGCGTTTGCCGAGTTGGGCCATGGAGGTGCGGAGGACAGAAGACAGATGACAGAGGACGGAACAAGGCAACGGGAATGCGGCGGCGCATCCGGTGGAGGCAGGGGGAGCCGGTGAGGCATGCCCCGGAGCCGGCTGGACAGGGCGCCCCCGGCGCGGCAAGCTGCCGGCCCATGGACGAGACCGAGCTCGAACAATGCCGCGCGCTCCTGGGCGTGGCGCCGGCGGTCACGGTCGAGGAGCTCGAGCGCGTGTTCATGAAAAGGAACTTCGCCCTCATCAAGGGGAAGTCCGGCGCGGCCGACGAACCGAACCCGGAGCTCGACGCCCAGCGACAGGCGCTGCGGGCGGCCTACGAGAAGCTCTCGGCTCATCTTCGCGACCAGGCGCGGCAGACGGAGGCGGCGGCCGCGACCGCGCGGAAGAAGCCGCAGCTGACGGTGCCGCCGATGGCCGCCAAGGCGCCGCTGACGCGTCCGCCCATGACGCCGCTCACCGCGCCGCCGATGCCGGCGCCCCGGACGCTGATCACGCCGCCGGAGGTGAAGCCGCGCGACCCGGCCGACGACGAGTTCATCCTGCTGCGTTTCGACCACTGGGGCGTGAACGTGCTCGTGCCGCCGCTGCTGCTGGCCGGCGTGTGGCTGGTGAACCTCAGCCCGCTCGGGTTCTTCCTGAAGGGCTTCCACGTGTGGATGCACGAGTTCGGCCACGCCGTGCCGGCGTGGCTGTCCGGCTGGCGGGCCACGCCGCTGCCCTTCGGCTGGACGCCGGTCGAGCAGGTGCACTCGAACTTCGTCTACTTCGGCTTGCTGTCGCTGCTCGTGGCCCTGCTCGTCGCCGGCGCGGTGGAGCGCAAGGTCTGGCCGATGCTCGCGGCCGTGGCGATCGCCGGCCTCCAATACTACATGACGTGGCGGCTGCCGGAGGCGCGGAAGGAATTCTGGATGGTGTTTGGCGGCGTGGGCGGCGAGTTCGCGCTGAGCACGCTGCTCATGATGGCCTTCTGGGTCCAGCTGCCGGAAAAATTCCGGTGGGGCGCGTGCCGCTACGTTTTCTTCCTGATCGGCGCGACCGCGTTCCTCAACATCTGGATGCGCTGGGGCGACATCCACCGGGGCCTCGAGGAAATCCCCTTCGGCTCGATGATCAACGGCGAGGAGGACGCCGGCGGCGACATGAACCGCCTGATGGACGACTACGGCTGGAAGAAGGCCGACATCCGCCGCAACTACTGGCTGCTCGGCCGCTGGTGCTGGGTCGCGCTGGGCGTCATGTGGCTGATCTTCGCGCTGCGGCTCAACCGGGTGGCGGACTGGGTGACGGCGAAGTTCAGCAAGGCGGAGTGAGCGGATTCCCGGTGGGAGGGGCGGCTTATTTCGCGCCCAGCCGTTCCTTCCACCTAGCATACATCGCGGGCAGCGTGGCGCCGCGGTTGTTATACCAGCCGTAGCCCTTGCGGCGCTCGGTGGTGAGTTCGGTCACCACATAGTGCACGGAGCGGTCGCGCTCGCCGAAGACCGGGCGGCCCGTGCCGATTTCGTAGTAACGGGCCCAGAGGTCGGGCGTCCCGGGCTTGGGCACGAGGCCGCTGCCGGCCGTGGCCTCGCGGTCCCACGTGACGCCGGGCAGCGCATGCGCGGAAAACCACGCCATCGCACCGTCGACCGCGGCGATGATCTCCGGCGACGGCTGCGGGATCGACATGAGGAACTGCACCAGCCCGGCGCTTTCCAGCGAGCACTCGGAGGTCGGCTCGAAATTGCGCGCCGCACAGGGCCGCAGCGTGAGGGCGTCGTGTTGTTGCCCCCAGACGGTGGGGCGGCCGGTCGCGTCCCTCAACTGGGTGGCGAGGACGCACTGGATGCCGCGGGCGAGGCGGACGGCGGCCTCGCTGGCGAGACCGGCGGGGACGAAGGCGTATTCCTCGCGGCGGCCGGCCGTGTCGCGCAGCAGCTCGAGGATGTGGACCATCGCGTCGTCATTGAACGTGATCGCATCGTGGTAGCCGCCGGCGAGCGGGTAGATCTGCGGGAAACCGCCGTTGGGATACTGGGCGGCGAAGAGGTAAGCGAGGCCGCGGGCGAAGGCGTCGCGCCAGGCCGCGGCCCCCGGCTCGTTGGCGCCGGCGTGGATCACGCGCGCGAGGAAACGCAGCTCGTAGATCGTGGAGTCGTTGTCGAAGGTGCCGGCGCTCCAGCCGTCATGGTGATCGTCCGCGGCCGACGGCGCGCGGGTGTAGTCACCGCCCTTGGTCCAGCCGCCCGAGGGCCGCTGCCAGGCGACGATGTAACCGGCGAGGCCGCGGGCCTCGGCCGAGGCATACCAGGCCGGGGCGGCGTTCAACTTCAGCCGCGTGCTGTAGACCGCGGGGATCGGCGCGCTGTGGACGAGCAGATTGGTGGTGTTCTCGACGCGATCGGTCGGCCGCGACGGCGGCCGGGCCTGTGCGGCCGAGGCCTGCCAGTAGGCGCGCCAGGCCGGTTGCGCCTCGGCGGGAAGCGCGGCGATGCGCGCCTCGGTGACGGGCAGGAAGGCGTTCGGCTCCCACGGGCGCGGCGGAATGGCGGGATCGCCGTCCTGCGCCGAGGCCACGGCGGGCAGGGCGGCGGAGAAGGAAACGATCCCCGCCGCGCAGAGCAGCGGGAGCCGGAGGAAAAAGCGGGGCAGGTCGGTCATGGCGTGCAGGGAGACGCGGGCGGGGGGACAGGGCGGTTACGGCTCCGACCGGGCCCGGCGGCAAATCAGAGATACAGGAACACGTAAGCGGCGAAAGACAGGGCGCCCAGGCCCGCGGTGGCGGCAAGGGACCAGAGCAGGTTGCGCTGCCGGGCGGCCATGGCGAAGGTGGCGATGATGACCGCGGCCTGCGCGCCCAGCATGCCGTAGAAAAACCGCTGGCTGCGCAGCTGGTGCCGCTCGGCGGTGAGGTTGCTCTGGCGCACCTGCACCTCGAAGAGGCCGGCGACCGCGCGGTTCAACGCCGCCTCGGCGTCGTAGCGCAGGGCCGAGTAGCCCAGACGCAGCCGGGTGAAGTCGCGGCGGAGGGCGGGCGAGCCGGAGGCGTCGATCGCCTCGCCGAGCCGGTCGCCCCCGGTGATGACCGGGCGCAGCTTTTCATCGAAGGCGCGGACATCAGCCTGCGCGGCGCGCAGGGCGGCGGTGACGAGGTCGGGCCGGGCCGCGTTCAGGCGCGGGATGAGCTCCGCGTCCGGCAGCCCCTCCTCGATGCCGGCCAGGGCCGCGCGGACCTCGGGGGCCGGCGGGGCGGACCGGGCGGCGGCGGGCAGCTGGGCGGAGAGCAGCACGGTGAGCGCGGCCTGCACGCTCGCGGCGTCGGGCAGCGTCGCGGCGAAGGCGCGCAGCGCGGCGGCATCCGGCTGCGCGGTGTCGGCGGTGAACTGCACCACGTCGAGCGAGCCCAGCTGGATGGCGCTGCGCAGGCGCTTGGCCTGGAAGAATCCCCACTGGTCGCCCGCCTTGGCCTGCTGCTGGGCGGCGAGGGCGCGCGTGTATTGCGCCCGGGTCATCTCGCCGTTGGAGAGGCCGGCGAGGAGGGTGGCGATGACGGTCATCACCACGGGCGTGGCGCCCAGCACCTTGCCCCATTTGGTGGCCGGAAGCTGGTCCTTCAGCACGTCGGGGATCTTGGTGCTCACGGCGGCGAGTTTCCGCCTCGCGGGCGGGACAGGCGAGCTGAAAGCGGAGACCGGGGCCCGCCCGGAGGCCGCCCCGGTCGCGACGATCAGCGCACGACGCGGGCGCTGCCACCCTTCATCAGCTTCTCGACTTCCTTCTGCGTGGCCATCGAGGTGTCTCCCGGGGTCGTGGAGGCGAAGGCACCGTGGGCCGCGCCGTAGTCGACGGCAGCCTGCGGGTCGTTCTTCGCGAGGAAGCCGAACTGCAGGCCGGAGGCGAAGGAGTCGCCGCCGCCGACGCGGTCGAGGATCTCGAGGCGCGGGTAGGCGCGGCTCTCGTGGAACTTGCCGGCGTGCCAGAGGATGGCGGACCAGTCGTTCACCGTGGCGGTGTGGACGTGGCGCAGCGTGGTGGCGGCGACCTTGAAGTTGGGGAACTCCTTCACGGCGGTCTCGATCATGGCCTTGAAGGCGTCGGTCTCGATGTGCTTGAGGTCCTCGGCGCCCTTGACGGCGAAGCCGAGCGAGGCGGTGAAGTCCTCCTCGTTGCCGATCATGACGTCGACATACTTCGCGATCTCGCGGTTGACCTCCTGGGCCTTCTTGAGGCCGCCGATGGTTTTCCAGAGCGAGGGGCGGTAGTTCAGGTCGTAGGAGACGATCGTGCCGTGTTTGTTGGCGGCCTTGACGGCCTCGACGGTGAGGGCGGCGGTCGTCTCGGAGAGGGCGGCGAAGATGCCGCCGGTGTGGAACCAGCGGACGCCGAGCTTCCCGAAGATGTGGTCCCAGTCGAAGTCGCCCGGCTTGAGCTGTGAGGCGGCGGTGTTGCCGCGGTCGGGGTTGCCGACGGCGCCGCGCACGCCGAAGCCGCGCTCGGTGAAGTTGAGGCCGTTGCGGACGGTGCGGCCGATGCCGTCGTCCTCGCGCCACTTGATGAAGTCGGTGGCGACGCCGCCCTGCATGATGAAGTCCTCGACGAGGTGGCCGACCTCGTTGTCGACGAAGGCGGTGCAGACGGCGGTCTTCAGGTTGAAGCATTTCCGCAGGCCGCGGGAGGTGTTGTATTCGCCGCCGCCCTCCCACGCGGTGAACGAGCGGGCGGTGCGGATGCGGCCCTCGCCGGGATCGAGGCGGAGCATGACCTCGCCGAGCGAGATCTGGTCATAGGTGCATTCGGAGGCGGGACGGATTTTGAGGCTCATGGTAAAGGCGGGGGTTCAGGAGATGAAAGAGACGGTGGCGGGGTCAATCCCGGAGCGGGTGCGGGTGTGTCATCGGGCCATCAGGGCGTGGCGCGGCGGCGGAAATAGACCCGTTCCATGTCCGGCTCGTTCAGGTAAAGCTCGTCCAGGTCCTCCAGCCGCGAGAGGCACCATGGCTTGGAGAAGGTGGCGCCGTTCTTCGTGTAAACGAGGCCGTCGGCGATGAACACGGCCACGTGCACGACGGCGGGCACGCCCTTGCGCCGGTAGCCGATGATGTCGCCCAGCCGGCCGGGGGCGGGGAGGGCGTCGAAGTTCGCCGTCAGGTCCTGCCAGGCCTGCGCCTCGTGCGCGGTCCACAGGCCGGGCGACACGAGGTAGCGGTCGTCGGGCCTTTCCTCGCCGAAGTTGAAGGCGGTCCAGAAGCAACTCGGCGTGAGGCTCGGGCCGCTCGGGGTGAAATAGGTGTTCAGGAACTCGCGCTCGATCGGCGAGAGCAGGTGGATGATGTCGAGGAAACGGTTGTCCTCCCCGCTGGCGGCGAAGGACTCGAGGAGGGCCGCCACGCTCTTGTGCCGGCCGGGCCGCCAGTAGGCCGCCAGCGCGGGCACCTCGGCCGGCGCGGGTTTTTCCAGCAGAACGACGACCGCCGGGACGCGCAGCGCCGCACGCTGTGCGGCGAGCTGCTCGGCTTTCGTCCCGAGCAGGTGGTAGAGGGCGCCGAAGTCGGACAGCATGACGCGGTTGCCCGCGGGATAGACGAGCCGCAGCATGGCCTGGCGGACGGTCTCGGGCAGCGAGCCGGCGTCGAACCATTCGTCGATGGTGAAGCCGGCGGGGAAGGGGATGTGCTGCGCGTAGTCGGTGACGGAGGTGCCGCCGACGAGGTGGGGAAACAGCTGCGCGCGGAACTCGCGCGGCACGGCGAGGACGAGATCGAGCGACGGATGCACCGTCAGCCGGCCCGCCGCGTCCGGCACCGCGTCGCGGAAGAGGGTGAGCAGGGGGGCGCGCACCGCGTCGGGCATCTCAACCCGGCGGATGAGGTCGTTGATCGTCGCGCGGTTCACGTCGGCGAAGGTCCACACCGGCTCGGCCGAGGGCGGGGGCAGGCGCTCGAGGGTGTTGCCCGACGGCGCGAGCAGGACGTCGTAATACCAGAGTTTGCCCCACGGGCCGGGTTTGATCTCCCTGAGCTGCAGCTGCTGCCGCCACGCGGCGGGCGCGCGGCCGGGGGAGAAGGGCGGCTCGCCCGGCGTGACCAGGGCGGAGCGGCTCCGGAAGACCCGGGGGGCCACGCCGGCGAAGCGCGGGTTGAGGCGGCCGATGTCCGCGAGGTCGAGGAACTGCCAGGGCCCGGCGACGGTCGGCCGGCGGGCGAAGCCGACGCCGCCGGCGATGTAGACCGCCGCGTAGGGCCAGTTGGTGCGGTCGAGGTCGCCGTAGACAAAGAAGTCGCCGTATTGCGGCGGGCCGGCCACCGGCACGCACTCGCGGTCGAGCCAGGCCTTGAAGCCGCCGGGCGCGGCGGGATCGACGCCGGGGGTGAGGTCGAAGAAATCGGAGGCCAGCAGGCTGCTCTCGATGCCCGGATCCTCGGCGCCGGCGAGGTCGGGGGGGAAGGTGTTGAGCAGCGAGCGCGGCAGCCGCGGCAGCAGGTGGGCGACGTCGAGCCGGGGCGCGTTCGGGATGGAGGCGATGGCGTTGAGCAGCGGCTCGATGGCGCGGTAGCGGCCGTTCAGCAGCCAGTAGGCGGCCTGCGCCTGGGCGTCGAGCGCGCGGCCCGGTTCGCGCCGGAGCTTGAGCAGCAGCGCGTCGGAACCAAGCGCCACCCGGTAAAAATCGCGCCGGTCGGCCGGCGTGGCGAAGGCGTCCTCGAGCGCGAACAGGTCGCCGGACACCAGGCGGTCGCCATGGGTCTCGGCCGAGGCCCGGAGGCGGGTCATGACCTCCCGCCAGCGGGGTGACGCGTCGAGCGCGGCCAGTTGTCCGGGCCCGAGCGAGAGCGGCCAGCGGTAGGTGTCGTTGGCGTGGTGGTAGGCCAGGAGCAGGCGCCACGCCGCGCGTTCGCCCGGCGTGAAACGGGCGAGCAGGGCGCGGTCGGGCGTGATGACTTTTTCATCGGACCCGGCGACGGGGGTCAGTCCCGCCACCAGCGTCCTGACGAGGTCCGCGGAGAAACCGCGCGCGGCGAGATACGGGCCCAGGCCGGCGGCGACCTCGCCGGAGAACACCCAGCGCGGGGCGAAGGCCGGCAGCGACTGCAGCTGCGCGTCCGCCGGGGCGAGGGTGAGGGTGGTCCGGTGCAGCGGCGGTTCCGGGACCGCCGCGGGGGCGGCTCCGGTGCAGACCAGAAACGCCGCGAGCAGCGCAGGCCTGAACCGGCTTCGCGACATGGACGGCGGACGGGGTTACCGGGGCGCGTTCGCGGCGGCGACGAACTGCTTGGCGCGGGCGGTGATGGCGGCCCAGTCGCCGGACTTCAGCGCGGCGGGGGCGACCAGCGCGGAGCCGGCCGCGGTGGCGAAGGCACCGGCCTTGAGGAAGTCGCCGACGGTCTCGGGCGTGACGCCGCCGGTCGGGAGGAACTGCATGTTCGGGAACGGCGCCTTGAGCGACTTGATGTAGGCGGGGCCGAAGAACTCGGCGGGGAAGATCTTGATGACGTCGGCGCCGGCGTCCCAGGCGGTGCAGGCCTCGGTCGGGGTCAGCGCGCCGGAGAGGATGGCGATGCCGGACTCCTTGCAGGTCCGGATGACCTCGGGGCGGACCGCGGGGGTGACGATGAACTTCGCGCCGGCGGCGATGCCGCGCTTCGCGGTCTCGGCGTCGAGCACGGTGCCGAGGCCGAGGAGGACGTTGGGCAATTCCCGGGCGACCTGCGCGCAGCACTCGATGGCGTTGGGCGTAGTCATGGTGAGCTCGATGCAGGTGAGGCCGCCGGCCGCGAGGGCGCGGGCGCAATCGAGCAGGCTGGCCGAGCTGTCGGCGCGGATGAGCGCGATGACCTTCTCGGACTTGATGCGGTTCAGGACGTCTTGTTTGGACATGGGAGGGAGCGGCGCAGTGCCGCGGTTGAAAGAGGCAGGTGGGGAGTTGAGCGAAAAACCCCGGGGGGAGGCAAGACGCGGTTGGTTTAAGACAGGGTGCCGCCGGCCCAGGCGGGTTTCTCGCGGAGGTGATAGAGGCGCTCGCCGGCCTTGGGCTCCAGGAAGATGCCCTCGGCCTCGCGGTTGGCGTAGTCTTCCTGCTTGATGGTGCGCCAGTCGCGCCAGCCGAGGTTGATCTTTTTGCAGGTGGCCTCGGAAATGCCGGTGGCGAGGGTGACACGGATCCGGGGCGTCTCGCGGCCGGTCTTCTCGTCGTAGGTGCCGATGCCGTGGACGTGGGTGGAGTGGGCGAGGGTGCCCCAGGGCTCGTGTTTGAATTTGTCCCACTGCTTCAGGAAATACTGCACGCAGTGGTAGCCGATGCGCTCGATCATCGGGCCGTGGACGACGGAGACCTCGTGGATGTGCGGGGCGTAGATGATGAGCTCGCCGCCGTCGGCGACGATGGGCTCGAGCTTATACATGCACTTCCCGCCGACCCAGAGCTCGTCATACATCGCGGGGGCGCAGGAGAGCACGGTGTGGAACGGCCGGTCCTTGTAGGTGATGTGGAGCTCGCGGGAGAGTTCGCTGGCGTCGTCCCATGCGGTCTCGGGCGTGCCGGCGAAGAGGCCGGCGAGCTCGCCCTTGCCGTGGACCACCAGGCAGAAACACAGCTTGGGCACGGTGACCATGGCGCCGGCGCGGTCGACGACCTTGCGGACGGGGGTCCACTTGTTGCCGATGATCATCGGGTTGGTGACGACGGCGCCGAGCCAGTGAAAGAAGTTCAGGATGCCCGGGCCGGCCACGCCGGGGAACAGGTATTTGTTGCCGCCGGAAAAGCCGACGACCTCGTGCGGGAAGACCGGACCGATGATGATGAGCTGGTCGTAGTCGAAGAGGCGCTGGTTCACGTGCACCGGCACGTCCATGGCGAACAGGCCGCCGGAGAGTTCCTTGATGTCGGCGGCGGGGATGCGGCCGAGATCGCGGAGCGCGGCGGGGTTGTCCCACTCGTGGTTGATGAACCCGACGTCCCGGTAGGTGGAGGCGCGCTCGGCCGCGGTGATGCCGACGCGCTGGTTGATGGCGTCGTCCGGCATCGGCGGGTGGGTGCCGAGGGCGATCATGACGTCGAACTTCCGCGCGACGCCGCCGATCTGTGCGAAGAGCGTCTGGAACATCAGGCCGACCGGCGCCGTGCGGGTGCCGTCGGGGATGATGAGCAGGACGCGGCGGCCGCGATAGTCTTCCGCCGGGCAGGCCGCGGCGACCAGCTGCGCCACGTCCGCCCCGACCAGGGAGCGGCCGGCGGGAGCGACGAGACGATGCGGCGCCGCAGCCATGGGGCGGGTCAGCGGCGCGGGGCGGTGTAGCCGAGCAGCCGGGAAAGCTCGGCGGCGGCGGCCAGGACCTTGCCGGCCATCTCGGGCACGCGCTCGTGGGTGAAGCGCACGGTGGAGGCGGTGATGCCGATCGCGGCGGCGACGTTGCCGTCGGAGGCGTAGACCGGGGCGGCGAGGCACCGGATGCCGGGCGCGAACTCCTCGTCGTCGAGGCTGTAGCCGCGCTTGCGCGTGAGCTCGGCCTCGCGCCTGATCTCGGCCAGCGTGGTGAGTGTGTGCGGCGTGCGCTTGGTGGGGCGTTCGGCCCCGCTGCCATAAAACTCGTTCAGGCGCTGGTAATGCAGAAAGGCGAGCAGGGTCTTGCCGGTCGACGAGCAATGCAGCTCGGCGAGAAACCCGGGGCGGGACGCCGCGCGGAGCGGGTGGGGGCTGTCCTGCACGGCGACGATGAGCGAGCGGTCGTCGCAGGGGATGGCCAGGTGGGAGGTCTCGTCGGTCGCGCCGGTGAGCTTCTCGAGGATGGGGATGGCGGCGGTGCGGATCTCGGTGCCGGCCAGCGAGGCGTTGCCGAGCTGGATGAGCACGGGGCCCAGTTCATAGAGCGCGCCGTTTTTGCGGACCAGGCCCTCGAGGTGCAGCGTGGTCATGATGCGCAGGGTCGTGGTGACGGGGATGCGGAGCGTGCGGCCGATGTCGGCGATCTTGAAGCCGTCGGGGCTGCCGCCCAGCAGCTTGAGGATGCGGCAGGCGTTGCGCAGGTTGGGGATGACGTAGCGTTCCTGGCTGGCGGGGGCGGCGGGCATGGGGCGGAAACGGTCTCGGGTGGGGGTGGGCGGAGCAGCCGGCGCGGGGCAAAGCGACCGGAATGCAGGCAGGCATTAGACCCCGGCCGGGCAATGTTCAAATATGGATTGTGTATTCAGGAGTGAAATATTGGCCTTCGGGACGTTATGGCTAATAATAATTAAATAACCTTGCCCGGCGGGGCCGGTTCCGTAGACCGGTCGGTGCCCCCGGCTGAACCAACCGCCCCCGCGATCCCCCGAGCGCGCGGGCCGGACCAAAAATTTTTATTGCCCCCGCCTCCGCGGAAACTATTCATAGGTGGAAGTATAGTTCATTAGTGAAATACCCCCTCTAGCGCCCACCCCCCCGCTTTCCTGCCGTGCAGTCCCGCGTTTGCGGCCTGAGACGGCCGGCCCGCAGTTTTGTCCAAACCCTGACCCTAACCCCCACCCAGCCATGGAAAACAACCCCACCCGCTGGCAACGTCTGTCGGACCTGACCCGCCAGCTTGTTGCCTCCACCCTCAACGGCCGCACGGGCGCCCGTTTGTTCTGCGCCCTGGCGCTTGTGACCGGTCTCGTCCTGCCGTCACTGCAGGCGCAGTCCGGCACCGGCAGCATCACCGGCCGCGTGCTCAACCTCGGCAACAGCAAATACGTCGGCAACGCCGTCGTGACCGTCGAGGGCACCAGCATCGAGACGCTCACCAGCGAATACGGCGAATTCCGCCTGAACAACGTGCCCGCCGGCGAAGCCCGGGTGCGCGTGGCCTCCGCCGGCCTCGATCCCGAGACCATGACGGTCACCGTGACCGCCGGCCAGTCGGTCAACCAGGACTTCGAGCTCACCAGCGCCGAGCGCTATGGTGACGACAAGACCGTCAAGCTCGACACCTTCGTCGTCTCGGCCAACCGCGAGTTCGAGGGCAATGCGATCGCGACCAACGAGCAGCGTTATGCCAAGGGCCTCAAGGTGGTCATGGCCTCGGACACCTTCGGCGACGTCACCGAGGGCAATGTCGGCGAGTTCCTGAAGTTCCTGCCCGGCGTCAGCGTCGACTATGTCGCGGCCGACGTCCGCACGGTGTCGGTGCGCGGTTTCGCCGCCAGCTTCACCAGCGTCTTCCTCGACGGCATGCCGATCACCAGCTCCAACTCGGGCGCCGCCGGCCGCCAGTTCGAATTCGAGCAGGCCTCCATCAACAACGCCGCGCGCGTCGAGGTGCTGAAGGTCCCGACCGCCGAGCAGTCCGCCAACGGCATCGGCGGCAACGTGAACCTCGTGAGCAAGAGCTCGCTCGAGCGCAAGGGCGCCCAGCTCAACTACAAGGTCGGCGTGAGCATCAACAACGAGAACCTCGACATCGGCAAGACCCCCGGCCCCCGCAACGAGGACAGCTACAAGATCCTCCCGGGCTTTGAATTCGACTACACCCTGCCCGTGACCAAGAACTTCGGTATCGTCGTCACCGGCCTCTCGTCCAGCCAGTTCAACGAGCAGCACCGCTGGCAGACCGGCTGGAACTTCGCCCAGGGCGGCGCCACCCTGGCCAACCCCATGCTCCAGACCGCCCAGCTCCAGGACGGCCCGAAGTTCACCGACCGCCAGTCCGGCAGCATCAAGGCTGACTGGCGCCTGTCCGAGAACCAGCGCGTCTCGGTCATGGTCCAGGACAGCTACTACCACTCCTTCTTCGGCAACCGTAACCTCAATTTCAACATCGGCACCACGGCCACCACGGCGGCCGCCGGCGGCAAGGTGTTGAATTTCGGCTCCGGCTACGCCGAGAGCGCCACCGGCACCTTCAGCGCCACCGACCCCTATGGCAACCGCGGCCGCGTCACGCAGGGCAGCTCCTTCCGTGACAAATACGGCAACACCAACGCCGCCAACATCCGCTATGTCTACACCGGCAGCAAGTGGGACGCCGAGGCCGGCGCCCACGCCGCCAAGTCGCGCACCTGGTATCGCGTCCTCGGCCGCGGCCACTTTGCCAACGTCGGCACCCGCATGGTCGGCGTCGCCAACCTCCGCGTGGACAACGTCCGGTTCCCCTACCACAACTTCATCGCCCGCGACGCCGGCGGCGCCGAGATCGATCCCTACAACCTGAACAACTACCGCCTGACCACCCTCACGGACGACCCGATCGACGGCGTCGCCGAGATGAAGGGCGGCTATGTCGACCTGAAGCGCGACTTCGACCTCGGCAAGTTCCCGCTCACGGTCAAGGCCGGCACCCGCGTCTACGAGGAGTCCAAGGACAACCGCCGCGCCACGCGCAACTGGACCTTCGTCGGCGCCGACGGCGTCGCCAACACGGCCGACGACAACGCCGGGGCCTACAAGGACAGCAACTATTCCGGCGAGGACCCCTACTGGGGCTCCCGGCCGATTGAGTGGATCGACGCCTACAAGCTGGCCCAGACCTTCGCGACCAACCCGAATTACTTCCTGGAGAACGCGGTCACCAGCGAGCAGTTCCGCATCAACAACTCCGAGAAGATCACCGAGACGATCACCGCCTACTACCTCCAGCTCGAGGGCAAGTTCCTCAACAACAAGCTCTCGGTCGTCGCCGGCACCCGCTACGAGAAGACCAAGGACAAGGGCGAGGGCGTGCTGAACGATCCCGACGCCGCCTGGCAGCGCAACGCCAACGGCACCTTCGTGGACAGCGACCCGGTCGCGGCCGGCGTCCAGCGCGTGCTGCGCACCGACATCGGCGCGCTCAACGCCAACGGCACGGCCAACTCCGTGCAGGCCGTCCGCGCCATCCTGACCGAGCGCGGCTCGAAGCCCGTCCGCAGCTACGACGACTACTTCCCGAGCCTGAGCATGACCTACAACGTCACCGACAACCTGCTCGTGCGCGTCGGCTACGCCAAGACGATGGGCCGCCCGGATTACACCAACATCCTGCCGTTCACGACGATCGACGACAACGAGAACTTCGACTTCGACCCGACCGCCTCGCCCGGCACGCTCACGACCCGCAACACCGGCCTGAAGCCCTGGTTCGCGGACAACTACGACCTGTCCCTGGAGTATTACTTCCAGAAGAGCGGCTACCTCTCGGCCGGCGTCTTCCAGAAGGAAATCTCGGACTTCTTCCAGAGCCGCACCGGCACCGTCGACGCGGCGCTCGCCCAAGAGCTGGGCGTCGGCCCCGAGTTCATCGGCTGGGCGGTCAGCACCACGGTCAACGGCACCGGCACCGCCAAGATCCGCGGCTACGAGTTCAGCGCCAACCGTCAGCTGGACTTCCTGCCGGGCTTCCTGCGCCACCTCAGCATCAACACCAACGCCACGAAGCTCGAGCTCACGGGCACGAGCGCCAACGCGTTCAGCGGCTTCATCAAGGAGACCGCGAACCTGTCGATCAGCTGGAACAAGAAGCCGGTCCGCGCGAACGTGAACTTCAACTACCGCGGCCGCCAGCAGCGCGGCGCCCAGACGGGCGCCCAGTATGGCGGCGCCGCCAACGGGTTCTACGAGTATTACGCCCCGCGCACCACCGTGGACACCAACGTCGAGTATACCCTGTCGAAGCGGTTCAAGGTGTTCGCCAACGCGCGCAACATCTTCAACAAGCCCCAGGTCCTGCAGCGCTACACGGAAACCGGCGCCCAGGCCGCCTACTCGGTCAACTACCAGCAGGAGGAGTTCGGCATCCAGATCGCCGTCGGCCTCAAGGGCACGTTCTAAGCCGCCGCGTCACAGCCCTCATGATCATCCGCTGCCCGGGGCTTCCGCCCCGGGCAGCTTTATCTGGCAACCCACGATTCCCCCCGCCGCCGGTTTGACCCGGGAATCCCCCCTCATGCAAATTCACGAGAACAGCTACCCGCGCATCGCCGCCACCCTGCCCACCGAGCAACTCCGCGCGGAGTTCCTCGTCAGCGACCTCTTCGCGCCCGGCGCGGCGAAGTTCCGCTACTGGGAGACCGACCGGACCATCGTCGGCGGCATCACGCCCGGCGCCGACGCGCTCGACCTGCCCAACCCCGCGGAGGTGCGCAGCGCGTTCTTCCTCGAGCGGCGCGAGGCCGGCGTCATCAACCTCGGCGGCCCCGGCAGCATGACCGTCGACGGCACGGTGCACGCGATGGAGTCGCTCGACACGCTCTACCTCGGCCGCGGGACCAGGGCGGTCTCGTTTGCCTCGCGCTCGGCCGACGCGCCGGCGCGCTTCTATTTCCTGTCCTATCCCGCGCACACCGCCTACCCGGTCCGCCACATCCCGCTCAAGGACGTCGCGGGCACCCGGCTCGGCGCCCGCGAGACCGCCAACGAGCGCACGCTCTTCAAGGTGATCCACCCCGGTGCGTTCCCCACCTGCCAGCTCGTCATGGGCTTCACCCGCATGGAGCCGGGCAGCGTCTGGAACACCATGCCGCCCCACACGCACCTCCGCCGCTCCGAGGTGTATTGTTATTTCAACGTCCCGCCCGCCCACGCCGTGTTTCACTTCATGGGCGCGCCCACCGCCACCCGCCACCTGCTCGTGCACGACCTGGGCGTGGTGCTCTCCCCGCCCTGGTCCATCCACAGCGGCGTCGGCACCGCGGCCTACGCCTTCGTCTGGGGCATGGGTGGCGAGAACCAGGAATTCGCCGACATGGATCCCGCGCCGGTGAACCAATTGCGATGACCGCCCGCGGTTGCCTCCCCGGCCTTTGACGGTCCCGACCAAAACCATGCCCGGCATCCTCGACAGTTTCCGCCTCGACGGGAAGGTGGCCATCGTCACCGGCGCCTCCCGCGGCCTCGGTGCCGCCATGGCGCAGGCCCTGGCCGAGGCCGGCGCCGACCTCGTCCTCGTCGCCCGCGGCGACATGACCGCCCTGCAGCAATCCATCGCCGCCGCCGGCCGCCGCAGCGCGGTCGTGGCCGCCGACGTCGGCACCCCGGCCGCCGCCGCGAAGATCGTGGCCGCCGCCTACGCGGCCTTCGGCCGCGCCGACATCCTCGTCAACAACGCCGGCATCATCCGCCGCGCCAACCTGCTGGAATTCTCCGACACCGACTGGCACGACGTGCTCAACGTCAACCTCACCGGCGCCTTCCGCCTCAGCCAGCGCTTCGCCGCGGAGATCGTCGCGCGCAAGGCGACGGGCAAGATCATCAACATCGCCTCGATGCTCTCATTCCAGGGCGGCATCCGCGTCGTCTCCTACACCGCCGCCAAGAGCGCGCTCGCCGGCGTCACCCGCGCCATGGCCAACGAGCTCGCGGCCCAGGGCGTCAACGTCAACGCCGTCGCCCCCGGCTACATGGCCACGGACAACACCGCCGCGCTCCAGGCCGACCCGGTGCGCAACAAGGCCATCCTCGACCGCATCCCCGCCGGCCGCTGGGGCACCCCGGCCGACCTGGCCGGCGCCGTAATCTTCCTCGCCGCCCCGGCGTCTGACTACATGCACGGCCACCTCCTCGCGGTTGATGGCGGCTGGCTCGTGCGCTGAACCCCGCTCCCCATGAACCTGCTGCGCCTGCTTCCCTGTCTTTTCGCCTCGGCGCTCGCCGCCGTCGCCGCCGACCGCCTGACCGTCACCGTCACGCACGACTACGCCGGCGCCCGGCCCGCCGAGACCATCACGGTTCCCTGGTCCGAGGTGAACCGGGCCCTCCCCGGCGCGCTCCTGCAGCGCATCGCCGTCAAGGATGCCGCGGGTAACGTGCTGCCCTACCAGGTGACCAACGTCGCCCCCCAGGCCAAGGACCCGAAGGGCGAGGGCATCGCCTACGGCGAGCTGATCTTCCAGCACAGCTTCGCCGCCGGCGAGAAGTCCGCCACCTTCACCGTTGAGAAGATCGACACCGTCGCCCCGGTGTTCCCGACCAAGGTCTTTGCCCGTTACGTCGGCGAACGGCTCGACGACTTCGCCTGGGAGAACGACAAGGTCGGCCACCGCACCTACGGCCCGGCGCTCGCCGCCCCGGCCGCGCCCGGCTCCGGCAAGGAGGTCCTCGTCACGAGCGGCCTCGATGTCTGGTGCAAGCGCGTCGACTACCCGATCGTCGACCGCTGGTATAACAAGGGCCATGACCACTACCACAAGGACGAGGGCGAGGGCATGGACATGTATCAGGTCGGCATCACCCGCGGCTGCGGCGGCACCGGCATCTGGGACGGCAAGCAGCTGCACGTCGGCCGCAACTACCAGACCTGGCGCGTCCTCGCCAACGGCCCGATCCGCGCGATCTTCGAGCTCACCTACGACACCTGGTCGGCCAACGGCGTCTTCGTCACCGAGACCAAGCGCTTCACCGTCGACGCCGGCAGCAACCTCGACCGCATCGACAGCACCTTCACCGCCGCCGGCAACGTCAAGGAGCTCACCGTCGGCATCGGCCTGAACAAGAATCCCGCCGACCGCGGCCAGGAGCCGGTCATCGCGCTCGCGCCGGTCGCGGCCGACGGCTCGTTCACCCAGTGGGTTGTGCAGAAGAGCAACGGCGCGCTCGGCACCGCGCTCATCGCGCCGGACGGCTTCGTCGGCTTTGCCGAGGATGACCGCAACCATCTCGTGCTCGCCAAGGCCGCCCCCGGCACGCCGCTGCGCTACTACGCCGGCGCCGGCTGGTCCAAGGCCGGCGAGTTCGCCACCGCCGAGGCGTGGAACGCCTACGTCGCCGCCTTCGCCGCCCGCCTCAAGTCCCCGCTCAAGGTCACGCTGACTCCATGAAGCTCCGTTCCCGCGTCCTCCTGTCCGTCCTCGCGCTGGGCACCGCTTGCGCCCGGGTTGCGGCGGCGGATGACGGCACGGTCCTGGCGCTGATGGAGCGCGTCGCCGACTGGCAGCTGGCGCACCCGAAGCTCGAGAAGGGCGAGGGTAAGCCCGACGGCTGGGTCAACGGTGCGTTCTACACCGGCGTCATGGCCCTGGCCCGCGACTCCGCGAGCCCGCGCTTCCACGACGCCATGATGAAGATGGCCGAGGCCAACCAGTGGCGGCCCGCCGTCCGCGTCTACCACGCCGACGACCACGCCGTCACCCAGACCTACCTCGACCTTTACCTCCGGCACCGCGAGCCGCGCATGCTCGCGCCGACGCAGGAGCGCTTCGACTTCATTCTGGCGCACCGCGCGGTCACGCCGCTCGACTTCGACAAGCAGAAGAACCCCAAGAGCCAGGAACGCTGGTCCTGGTGCGACGCCCTGTTCATGTCGCCGCCGGCCTGGGCCCGCCTGTGGAAGGTCACCGGCGACCAGCGCTACCTCGACTTTGCCATCGAGGAGTGGTGGTTCACCTCGGACTATCTTTACGACAAGGAGGAGCACCTCTACTTCCGCGACAGCACGCTCTTTGCAAAACGCGAGGCCAACGGCAAAAAGATCTTCTGGGGCCGCGGCAACGGCTGGGTGATGGGCGGCCTCGTGCGCATGCTCGAGCTGCTGCCGGCCGACCACGCGGCGCGCCCGCGCTTCGAGCAGCAGTTCCGCGAGATGGCCGACAAGGTCGTCACGCTCCAGCAGGCCGACGGTTTCTGGCGCGCCAGCCTGCTCGCCCCGGAGCATTACCCGATGCAGGAGACGAGCGGCACCGGCTTCTACACCTACGCGCTCGCCTGGGGCGTCAACCACGGCTTGCTGAACCGCGCGAAGTTCGAGCCCGCCGTGCGCAAGGCTTGGGCCGCACTCGCCAGCTGCGTGAACGCCGACGGCAAGCTCACCCACGTGCAGCCCATCGGCTTCACTCCCGTCACTTTTGATCCCGAGTCCACCGAACCCTTTGGCGTCGGCGCCTTCCTGCTCGCCGGCAGCGAGGTCCGTCGTCTCCCGTGACTCTTTTTCTTCCCATGAACACCCCGTCCCGTTTCCTGGCGCGTGCCGCCGTCCTGACCAGTCTGCTCCTGGGCGCCGCCGCGGCGCAGACCGCCCCGAAGTTCAACGGCGCCACGCCGCTCGAGTGGTCGGTCAAGCTGGCCGACTCGGAAATGGCCCGCACCGGCGACAAGCATTTCTTCGGCGGCTCCAACCCGCGCGCGCGCATCGATTACACCACGGCCTTTTTCGGCACGTCGCTCGTCAGGCTCGCCGACCGCACCGGCAAGCCGGCCTACGCGGACTACGGCCTGAAGTTCGGCACCTCCTTCGTCGCGGCCGACGGCTCGATCCACACCTACAAGCTCGAGGACTACAACATCGACAGCATCCCGCCGGGCAAGGTGCTGCTCCTGGCCTGGGAGCGGGGCGACCGCTCGCCGGCCCTGAAAAAGGCCATCGACGCGCTTTACGGCCAGATGCAGAAGCACCCGCGCACCAGCGACGGCGGCTACTGGCACAAGCTGCGCTATCCGAATCAAATGTGGCTCGACGGCCTGTTCATGGCGTCGCCCTTCCTGGCCCATTACGGCAAGGTCTTCGAGGAGCCCGCCGCCTTCGACGAGGTCGCTAAGCAGATCCTGCTGATGGACAAGCACGGCTACGACGCGAAGACCGGCCTCTATTACCATGCCTGGGACGAGACCCGCTCGCGTCCGTGGGCCAACAAGCAGACCGGCCAGTCGCCCAACTTCTGGGGCCGCGCCGTCGGCTGGTATGGCATGGCGATCGTCGACTCGCTCGATTTCTTCTCCCCGACGCACCCCGAGGTCGAGCACATCAACGAGGTGCTGCGCAAGGTCGCCGACGGCATCGTCCGCTGGCAGGATCCGAAGACCGGCCTCTGGTGGCAGGTGCTCGACCAGGGTGAGCGCCAGGGCAATTACCTCGAGGCCACCGCCTCGTCGATGTTCGTCTACACCCTCGCGAAGGGCATCAACCGCGGCTACCTCCCGCGCGAGAAATACCTGCCGGCGCTTCTGAAGGGCTACGAGGGCATCCTCCGCGACTTCATCCGGCACAACCCGGACAATTCCATCAGCCTCACGCGCTGCTGTCAGGTCGCCGGTCTCGACTACACCAATTCCAAGGGCCAGCCGCGCGACGGCTCGTTCGACTACTATGTCGGCGAACCCATCGTGGACAACGACCTGAAGGGCATCCCGGCCTTCATCCTCGCCGGCATCGAGCTTGAGCAGCTGCTCGGCGCCAAGGAGACGACCTTCATGGCGCGCGGCTGGGCCGACTACGAGACGGTGCTCGCCCGCATCAAGGCGCCGACCTTCCCCGACCGCGATTTCCCCATCACCGATTTCGGCGCGAAGGCCGGCACGGACGCCACCGCGGCCATCACCGCGGCGATCGAGGCCTGCACCAAGGCTGGTGGCGGTCGCGTCGTCATCCCGCCCGGCGAATGGCTCACCGTCGCCCTCACCCTCAAGAGCAACGTCAACCTGCATGTCAGCGAGGGCGCCACGCTGCGCTGGCTGTTCGAGCCCGCCCGCTATCCGGTCGTCTTCACCCGCTGGGAGGGCGTGGAGCTCATGAACTACTCGGCCTTCATCTACGCCTATGGCCAGGAAAACATCGCCATCACCGGCAAGGGCACGCTCGACGGCGGCGCCGACTGGGACACCTGGTGGGCCTGGAACAAGCGCGGCGATGCCGTGAAAAAGCAGAAGCCCGCCCGCGACCGCCTGATCGAGCTGGGCGAGAAGAACGTGCCGGTCGCCGAGCGCATCTTCGGCGAGGGCCACTTCCTCCGACCGAACTTCATCCAGCCCTACAACTGCAAAAACATCCTCATCGAGGACGTCACCATCCTCCGCTCGCCCATGTGGGAGATCCACCCGGTGCTGTCGCAGAACATCACCGTCCGCGGCGTGAAGATCAACTCGCACGGCCCGAACAACGACGGCTTCGACCCCGAGTCGTCGCGCGACATTTTGGTGGAAAACACCCTCTTCGACACCGGTGACGATTGCATCGCCATCAAGTCCGGCCGCAACGGCGACGGCCGCCGCGTCAACGTGCCCTCCGAGAACATCGTCATCCGCAACTGCGTCATGAAGGACGGCCACGGCGGCGTCGTGCTCGGCAGCGAGTGCACCGGCGGCATCCGCAACGTCTTCGTGGAGAACTGCGAGATGGACAGCCCCGAGCTCGACCGTGCGCTCCGCTTCAAGAACAACGCCGTCCGCGGCGGCATCCTCGAGAACGTGTTCATGCGCCACGTGAAGATCGGCCGGGTGGGGGAGGCCGTCCTCACCATCGACCTGCTCTACGAGGAGGGGGCCAAGGGCGCGTTCAAGCCGATCGTCCGAAACGTCCAGCTCGACAATATCACCAGCTCCGCCAGCCCGCGCGTCATGTTCATCCGCGGCTTCGAGGGCGCCGTCATCGACAACATCCGCATCAGCAACTCCACCTTCCGCGGCGTGACGGAGACGGAGGTTGTCACCCACACCGGCTCCGTCAGTTTCAAGAACGTCACCATCGAACCCGCCAAGCAGGTGCGCGGCCTGAATTCCGTCGGCTCGCCCGCCGGCCCGCGCCCCGAGACGCCCAAGCCCTGATCCTCACCCCGAACCCCCACGCCCCACGATGAGCAAGCTGAACGAAATCAACGAACAGGTTGGCAAATACCGGTGGACGATCTGCTCCCTGGTCTTCTTCGCCACCACGGTAAACTACCTCGACCGCAACGTGCTCGGCCTGCTCAAGCCGGTCCTGTCGGCGGACGGCGTCTTCGGCGCCGACAAGGCGGCGCAGGAGCTGAACTACTCCACCGTCGTCATCTGCTTCCAGCTGGCCTACGCCATCGGCATGGTGCTGGCGGGCCGCCTCATCGACTGGGTCGGCACCAAGGCGGGTTACGCCTACTCGCTCATCGGCTGGAGCGTCGCGGCCATCGGCCACGCCTTCGGCCACCACACCTGGAGCTTCGGCTTCTGGCGCGCGGCGCTCGGCTTCACCGAGTCGGGCAACTTCCCCGCGGCCAACAAGACGATCGCCGAGTGGTTCCCGAAGAAGGAACGTGCCCTCGCCACCGGCCTCTACAATTCCGGCGCCAACGTCGGCGCGATCGTGGCGCCCCTGAGCGTGCCTTACATCGCCGAGTGGTGGGGCTGGGAATGGGCCTTCATCCTGACCGGCGTCGTCGGCCTCGTCTGGATCTACTTCTGGTATACGATGTATGACTCGCCCGCCGCCAAGCTGAAGAAGGGCCAGCTCTCGCAGGCCGAGTATGATCTCATCCACAGCGACAAGGACGAGCAGGCCGAGGAGGCCTCCGCCGCCAACCAGCCCAAGGTGAGCTGGGGCCGGCTCCTGACCTTCCGCCAGACCTGGGCCTTCGTGCTGGGCAAGTTCCTGACCGACCCGATCTGGTGGTTCTACATGTTCTGGCTGCCGGCCTTCCTCAACGAGGAGAACGCCCGCAAGGTCACCGCCTACATGACGGCGCATCCGGACTTCACCGGCGACAAATCCACCATTCCCGGGTTCATCAGCTGGACCTTCGCCGTCGCCGTTGTCTACACCATCGCGACCGGCGGCTCGATCTTCGGCGGCTGGCTGCCGAAGCGCTTCGTCAACGGCGGCATGGACCCCAACAAGGCGCGCAAGCTCTCCATGTTCATCTTCTCGCTCTTCCCGCTCACCGTGCTGGCGGCGTCCCGCCTCGGCGAGATCAACACCTGGCTCGCGGTCGGCACCATCGCCATCGCCTGCGCGGCCCACCAGGCCTGGTCGGCCAACATCTTCACCACGGTCTCCGACATGTTCCCCAAGCGCACCGTCGCCTCGGTGACCGGCATCGGCGGCATGGCCGGCGGTATCGGCGGCATCCTGATCGCCCGCGCGGCGGGCCTGCTGCTGGCGCACTACATCGCCCTCGACAAGGTCGAGGTCGGCTACGGCATCCTCTTCGTCATCTGCGGCTCCGCCTACATCGTCGCGTGGGTGCTCATGCATCTCCTCGTGCCGAAGTTCAAACAGATCCAGCTCTGACCATGCTCCGCCGGACGCTGCCGCTCCTCGCCTTTTGCCTGACGGCCGGTGCGGCCGCAGCCGCCCCGGTGCGCTGGAACGACCTCCTGAAGCAGCCGGCGGAGTGGTATGCCACCGCCGAGGCCCGCGGCGTCGCCGCGAGCATCCTCCAATACCAGGATCCGTCCGGCGGCTGGCCGAAGAACACCGACATGACGGCGCCGCCGTCCACGAAGTTCCTCGCGGCAGACAACGCGTCGCACCGCGCCCCGACCATCGACAACAAGGCCACGACCACGCAGCTGGCCTACCTGGCGCAGGTCTTCACCGCGACGTCCGACGCCGCCCTGCGCGCGGCCTTCGAGCGCGGCCTCGATTACCTGCTCGCCGCGCAATACCCCTCCGGCGGCTGGCCGCAGTTCTACCCGCTGGTGCCGGGCTACTACACCCACATCACCTACAACGACAACGCCATGGCCAACGTGCTCACCGTGCTGCGCGACGTCGCGCAGGGGAAGCCGCCCTATGGGTTTGTCGACGAGGCCCGGCGCAACCGCGCGTCGGCGGCCGTGAAGAAGGGCGTCGATTGCATCCTGCGCACGCAGGTGAAGCAGGACGGCAAGCTTACCGCCTGGTGCGCGCAACACGACGAGACCACCCTGGCGCCGGCCTGGGCCCGCAATTTCGAGCCGCCGACGCTGTCGGGCAGCGAATCGGTCGGGCTGGTGAAATTCCTGATGGGCCTTGATCGTCCGTCGCCGGAAGTCATCGCCGCCGTCGAGGGCGCCGTGGCGTGGCTCGAGGCCGTGCAGATCCGCGGCCTGCGGATCGAGGACTTCACCGGGGCGGACGGCAAGCCGGACAACCGGGCCGTCGCGGACCCCGCCGCGCCGCCGCGGTGGGCGCGTTTCTACGAGCTCGGCACCAACCGGCCGGTCTTCACCGGCCGCGACAAGGTCATCCATTACGATTTCAACGAGATCGAGCGTGAGCGCCGCACCGGCTACGGCTACCTCGGTGACTGGCCCGCCAACCTGCTCGCCAAGGATTACCCCCGCTGGCGCGCGAAAAACAAGCTGCCATGAAACTGATTTCCGTAGGTTGCGCGCTGGCGCGCAACGTGGCGCGCCAGCGCGCCATCTACATCGGCCTCCTGTTGGCCGCTTGCTTGCCGGTGACTGGGTTCGCCGCCTCCCCCCGCCCTGACGTCATCGTTGCGGCCGACGGCACCGGCCAATACACCTCGCTGCAAGAGGCCATCAGCGCGGCGCCGATGAAGACCGATCCCGCCACGCCGCGCTGGGTCATTTTCGTCAAGGCCGGCACCTACCGCGAGCGCATCTACGTCCAGCGCGAGCGCGGCAACATCCACGTGCTCGGCGAGGACCGAGAGAAGACGGTCGTCGTCTACAACCAGCACGCGAACATCCCCGGCCCCGACGGCAAACCCATCGGCACCTTTCGCACGCCCACGGTGCAGATCGACGGCGACGGCATGATCTGGGAGAACCTCACGCTGGCCAACGACGCCGGCCGGCCCGGCCCGCGCCCCGAGGGCCCGGCGGTGTCGCAGGCCCTCGCGCTGCGCGCCGACGGCGACCGGCTCGAGTTCCGTGGCGTCCGCTTCCTCGGCTGGCAGGACACGATCCTCGTCAACCGCGGCCGGCATTACTTCAAGGACTGCTACATCGAGGGTCACGTGGACTTCATCTTCGGCGCCGCCACGAGTTATTTTGACCGCTGCCATATCCATGTGCTGGCTGACGGCTACATCACCGCCGCCTCCACGCCGAAGGACCAGGCCCATGGTTATGTGTTCGCCGACTGCACGATCACCGGGGCGGAAGGCGCGAAGACTTATCTGGGCCGGCCGTGGCGCGAGTTCGCCCGGACTGTTTTCCTCCGCACGGAGATGTCCGCCGCCGTTCGCCCCGAGGGCTGGCACAACTGGAACAAGCCCGGCGCCGAGCAGACGACCTTCTATGCCGAGTTTGGCAGCACCGGCCCGGGGGCCAACGACGCCGCGCGCGTCAAGTGGGCCAAGCCGCTCACCGCCGCCGCGGCCGCCGCGCTCACGCCGGCGCAGGTGCTGGCGGGCGCCGACGGCTGGAATCCTGCGGCGCACTGATTTTTTAACCCCCGCCCCCATGAATCTCATCTCCGCCTTGCTCCGCACCGGTGTGGCTTTCGCCGTGTCTCTCGCCGCGCTTTCTCTCCAGGCCGAGGGGCCCTTCCGCAACCGCGACAACCCCGACCTGCAGGACGAGGCGGAGGGCACCTATCCGATCCCGTATCACCTGCCCAAGCCCGCCGAGATCTCCGCGGTGCTCGAGCGCATCCACGCCAATCTCGACCGGGCCATGGCCACCAAGGTGGTCAACGCGAAGACCGGCGCCGAGATCACCGACCTCTCCGTCTTCAACGCCGACGCCGTGGCCTCGCAGGGCGACCGCGACGGGTTCCACGTCATGACCTACGCGACGGGCGTCACGCACGCCGGCATGCTCGCCGCCGCCGAGGCGACGGGTGACCCGCGCTACCGGGCGTTCGTGCAGCGGCATCTTGATTTCCTCGGTCGCACCATCCCGTATTTCCGCGCCCAGGCGGAAAAGATCGGCGCACCCAACAGCTGCTATCGCCGCCTGTTTGACACCAACTCGCTTGATGACAGCGGCTCGATGACCGCGGCGCTGATCAAGGCGCGCCTCGCCGGCATCGGTCCCGACCTGCTGCCGGAGATCCGGCACTGGGCCGATTACATCCGCTACAAGGAGATCCGCCTGGCGGACGGCACCGTCGCCCGCCACCGCCCGCAGCCCGAGTCGCTCTGGGCCGACGACGCCTACATGTGCATCCCGGCGCTCGCCCAGATGGGCCGGCTCACCGGCGACCGCGGCTGGTATGATGAGGCCGCCAAGCAGGCCGTGCAGCTCGCGCGCCATCTTTTCAACCCCGCCGTTGGCCTTTACATGCACGGCCGGCACATGAACCAGCCGCTCGTCGCCGAGTTTCGCTGGGGCCGCGCCAACGGCTGGGTGATCCTCGCCCAGTGCGAACTGCTCGACGTGCTGCCCGAGGACCACCCGGCGCGCCCCGAGATCCTCGCCACCTACCGCCGCCACGTGCAGGCGCTGGCCGGGCTGCAGTCCGGCGCCGGGCTCTGGCACCAGCTGCTCGACAAACCCGATTCCTACCTCGAGTCGTCGGCCACCGCGATGTTCGTGTATGGCATCGCGCACGGCATCAACCGCGGCTGGATCAACGCGGCCACCTACGGCTCCGTTGCGCAGGCCGGCTGGCTTGGCCTCGCGGAGAAGGTGACCGCCGCCGGCCAGATCGAGTCCTCCTGCGTCGGCACCACGCTGGCGAGCGACAGCGTGTATTACTACAACCGTCCCACCTCCGCCCACCACGGCCACGCCTACGGCCCGGTGCTGCTCGCCGGTGCCGAGATGATCCGCCTCTACCAGAACCAGGGGAAGCTCTTCGACATCAAGCTCCAGTTCCGCACCTATCACTTCGTGCCGGTGAAGCAGTAACCCGCCGCCGACCATGCGCCGCTGGCTGACCGTCCTGTTTTTGCTGGCCCTGCCGCCCGCCTTCGCGGCCGGGCCGGTGCACATCGTCCTTGTTGGCGACTCCACCGTGAACGACGGCGGCGGCTGGGGCTTCGGCTTCCGGCAGTTCGTGACGGAGGACGCGGTCGTCACCAATTTTGCGCAAAACGGCCGCAGTTCGAAAAGTTTCCGGACCGAAGGCCACTGGGCCAGGGCCCTCGCGGCCAAGGGCGACTACTACCTGATCCAGTTCGGCCACAACGACCAGCCGGGCAAGGGGCCGGAGCGCGAGACCGACCCCGCCACGACCTACACCGAGAACATGGCGCGCTATGTGGACGAGGTGCGGGCGCAGGGCGGCCAACCTGTCCTGGTCACCTCGCTCACGCGCCGAATTTTTTCCAAGACCGACCCGCAACGCATCGAGTCGACGCTCACGCCGTGGGCCGACGCGGTGAAGAAGCTGGCGGCGGAAAAAAAAGTCCCGCTCATTGACCTGCACGCCTCGAGCATCGCGTTCTGCGAGGCCCTCGGGCCGGGGCGCACCGCGGCGTTCAACTTTCCCGACAAGAGCGGCAAGAACGACACCACGCACCTGGAGGGCGAGGGGCGGGTCGTCTTCGCCCGCCTCGTGGTCGATGAACTGCGCAAGGCGGTGCCGGCGCTCGCGCCCTATCTGCGCGCCGAGCCGATCGGCCCGCTGGCGCTCTGGTATCGTCAGCCGGCGGCCCACTGGGTCGAGGCCCTGCCGGTCGGCAACGGCCGGCTCGGCGCCATGGTCTTCGGCGGCACCGCGCAGGAGCGCATCCAGTTCAACGAGGACACCCTCTGGACCGGCGGGCCGCACGAATACCAGCACGAGGGCGCGGCGAAATTCCTGCCGGAGCTCCGCCGCCTGCTCTCCGAGGGGAAGCAAAAGGAAGCGCACGAGCTCGGCATGAAGGAATTCATGAGCGAGCCGCTGCGGCAGAAAGCCTACCAGCCCTGCGGCGACCTCTGGCTCGATTTCCCCGGCCACGAGGCCGCGACCGACTACACGCGCACGCTCGACCTCGACACCGCCATCGCCACCGTGCGTTACCGGGTCGGCGATGTGACCTACACCCGCGAGACTTTCGCCAGTTTCCCCGACCAGGTCATCGTGGTGCGCGTGTCCGCCGACAAGCCGGGCGCGCTCACCTTCAGCGCGAAACTGACGAGCCCCCACGCCGGGGCGACCGTCCGTCCGCTCGGCGTGAACGGGCTCGCCGTCGCCGGGCAGGTCAAGGACGGGGCCATCAAGTTCGAAGCCCAGCTGCAGGTGTTCACGGATTGGGACACCTACAGCATTGCGGACGGCACGATTAAAATCGCCGGGGTGACGGAGGTGATGTTCGTCCTCGGGGCTGCGACCAATTTCAAGAATTACCATGATGTCACCGGCCATCCGGACATTCTCGCGGGCATTCCCCTCGCCAGCGCGTCGCACAAATCCTTCGAGGAAATGCGCGCGGCGCACGTGGCCGACCACCGGGCGCTCTTCCGCCGCGTGTCGCTCGACCTCGGCACCAGTGCCGCCGCGGCGCAGCCGACCGATGCGCGCCTGCGCGCCGCCGACAAGGCCGCCGATCCCGCGCTCATCCCGCTTTATTTCCAGTTCGGCCGCTACCTGCTCATCGCCAGCAGCCGTCCCGGCGACCAGCCGGCCAACCTGCAGGGCGTCTGGAACCAGGACCTGAACCCGGCCTGGGGCAGCAAATACACCGTGAACATCAACACGGAGATGAACTACTGGCCCTCCGAGGTCGCCAACCTCGCCGAGTGCGCCGAGCCGCTCTATGCGATGATCGACGACCTGGTCGTGAGCGGACGCAAGACCGCCGCCGCCCACTACGGCGCGCGCGGCTGGGTGTTGCACCACAACACCGACCTCTGGCGCGGCACGGCGCCGATCAACAATTCCAACCATGGCATCTGGCCGACCGGCGGCGCCTGGCTCACGCGGCACCTGTGGGAACATTATCTTTTCAGCGGCGATCGTGAATTCCTCGCCAAGCGTGCCTACCCGGTGATGAAGGAGGCGGCCTTGTTTTTCGTCGACTACCTCGTGAAGGACCCGAAGACCGGCTGGCTCGTCAGCGGCCCGTCCAACTCGCCCGAACAGGGCGGCCTGGTCATGGGCCCGACGATGGACCACCAGATCATCCGCGCGCTCTTCGCCTCCACCGCCCAGGCGGCGGAAACCCTCGGCACCGACGCCGGGCTGGCGAAGCAGCTCTGGGCCATGCGCGCAGAAATCGCCCCCAACCAGGTGGGAAAACACGGTCAGCTGCAGGAATGGCTGGAGGACGTGGATGACCCGAACAGCCAACACCGCCACGTCTCGCATCTCTGGGGCGTCTTTCCCGGCCACGAGATCCGGCCGGCCGAACCGAAGATCTTCAACGCGGCGAAGCAGTCGCTGGTCTTCCGCGGCGACGACGGCACCGGCTGGTCGCTGGCGTGGAAGATCAACTTCTGGGCGCGCTTCCTCGACGGGGACCACGCCCACCGGATGCTCCTACGCCAGCTCGACTTCGTCGACCCGCTCGAGCCGCAGAACTCCGCGCACGGCGGCACCTATCCGAACCTCTTTGACGCGCACCCGCCTTTCCAGATCGACGGCAACTTCGGCGCGGTGTCCGGCATCAGCGAGATGCTGCTCCAGTCGCACCTGGGCGAGATCAACCTGCTGCCGGCGCTGCCCGCCGCCTGGCCGGCCGGCAGCGTGAAGGGCCTGCGCGCCCGCGGCGGCTTCGAGGTCGATATCGAATGGAGGAACGGGAAGCTCACCGCCGCCACCATCCGCTCGCTGCTGGGCAGCCCCGCCGTCCTGCGGTATGGGGAGGCGACCCGGGAACTTAAGGCAGGCAAGGGTGAAAGCTTCACGTGGGATGGCCGGAAACCGGAATAAAGCCCTTCCTGCCATGCAGCGCGCCGGCCTGGTTTTTATTTTTTGCGCCCTTGCGGCGCTCGCCTGCGCCGTCGAGCCGGGGTTGCACCGCGACATCGAATACGGCGTCGCGGCCGGCGTCAGCCTGAAGCTTGACGCCAGCGTGCCGGCCGGCGACGGCCCGTTCCCGGTCGCCCTCCTCGTGCACGGCGGCGGCTGGAGCGGCGGCGACAAGGCCAACGTCGGCAGCGAAGGCAAGGGCGCGGACATCACGCCGTGGTTCGCCCCGCTCACGGCGGCGCAATTCACCTGGTTCTCGATCAACTACCGCCTGGCCCCGGCGCACCGCTGGCCGGCCTGCTTCGAGGACGTGCAGGCCGCCATCCGCTGGGTGAAGGCCCACGCGCAGGAATTCAAGGGCGACCCGACGCGCATCGTGATCTTCGGCCACTCGGCCGGCGGCCACCTCGCGACCCTCGCCGGTGTGCTTGGGACGGGCGATACACGCGTGCAGGCTGTCGTCGGCTACGCGCCGGTCACGGACTTTGAATACGAGCTGCCGGCGCGCGGCGGCCTCAGTCCCTCCCTGCAGGGCCTGCACCACCAGCCCAAGGAAGTGACGCCCGGGTCGCTCGCGATTTTGCGCGAAACCGCGCCGGTCAACCACGTGCAACCAGGCCTGCCGCCGTTCCTGCTGTTGCACGGCGACGCCGACCAGACCGTGCCCTACCAGACCTCGCTCAATTTCCAGGCGAAGCTCCGCGCCCACGGCGTGCGTTGCGACCTCATCACCATACCCGGCGCCGGCCATGGCCTGCTCAACTGGGATAAGTTCCGGCCCGATCACGCTGACCAGATGATCGCCTGGTTGCGCGAAACCCTGAAATAATCATGAAGCAATCCCTCCGCCTCCCGCTGACGCTCAGCCTGCTCCTGCTTGCCGCCATGACCCGCGCCCAGACCCCGCCGCCCGCCTGGTCGCCCGATCTCGGCGACGGCACCTACCGGAACCCGATCATCCACGCGGACTATTCCGATCCCGATGCCGTGCGGGTGGGGGACGACTACTGGATGACGGCCTCGAGTTTCAGCCACGTGCCCGGCCTGCCCATCCTGCACTCGCGCGACCTCGTCAACTGGGAGCTCGTCACCCACGCCCTGCCGAGGCTCGTGCCCGAGGACGTGTTCCGCGTGCCGCAGCACGGCAAGGGCGTGTGGGCGCCGGCCATCCGCCACCACGCGGGCAAGTTCTGGATCTATTATCCCGATCCGGATTTCGGCATCTATCTCGTCACCGCCACCGATGCCCGCGGCCCGTGGAGCGCGCCCGTCCTCGTCAAGGGCGGCCGCGGCCTCATCGACCCGTGCCCGCTGTGGGATGACGACGGCCGCGTCTACCTCATCCACGGCTGGGCCAACAGCCGCGCCAACGTGAAGAACGTCCTCACCCTGCTCGAGCTCAACGCCGAGGGCACGAAGGTCATCGACGACTACGGCTGGGTCATCAACGGCGACAAGCTGCCCAATTACACGACGCTGGAGGGCCCCAAGCTCTACAAGCGCAACGGCTGGTATTACGTCTTCGCCCCGGCCGGCGGCGTGAAGCCCGGCTGGCAGTCGGTCTTCCGTTCGAAAAACATCCGCGGGCCCTACGAGGACCGCATCGTGCTCGCGCAGGGCAAGTCGCCGGTCAACGGGCCGCACCAGGGCGCGCTGGTCGACACGCCGACGGGCGAGAGCTGGTTCATGCATTTTCAGGACAAGGATGCGTATGGCCGCATCGTGCACCTGCAGCCGGTGCGCTGGGAGAACGACTGGCCGCTCATGGGCACGGGCGTGACCACCGGCGCCGCGACGGGTGAACCCGTGCTCGTGCACAAAAAGCCCCAGGCCGGGTCGCCGCCCGCCGTCCCGCCGACCTCGGACGATTTCAACGCGCCGAAACTCGGCCTCCAGTGGCAGTGGCAGGCCAACCCGGGCCCAGACTGGTTCTCGCTCACCGCGCAACCCGGCGCCCTGCGGCTTTTCGCCCAACCCGAGCCGGCGCCGGGCAACCTCTACGACGCCCCCTTCCTGCTCCTGCAGAAATTCCCCGCGCCCGAGTTCAGCATGACGACGGTGCTGGCTTCGTCCACGGCGGCGCAGTCCGGACTCATCGTCTTCGGTTACGACTACGCCTGGATCGGCCTGCGCGACGGAAAACTCGTGCAGGTCACGGTCATGAAGGCTTCGGAAAAGTCCGTCGCGACCGAGCAGGTCGGGCGGGAGCAGGTCACCGGCCCCGTCCACCTGCGGGTCACCGTGACCGAGGGCGGCCAGTGCCGCTTCAGCTACAGCCTCGACGGGAAGACGTTCACGCCGCTCGGCGAACCCTTCACCGCCAACGTCGGCCGCTGGGTCGGCGCCAAGGCCGGCCTCTTCGCCGCGGGCGACCGCGCCGCCCACGCGGATTATGACTCATTTCTGGTCGGTCCGGCGGCGAAATAAGTCTTTTCCGCCCTCGGCGTAATCGGGGCTGGCCAGCAGCGTCTGCCGGTTATCCGATTTCCTTTTGCGCCCACTCCCGTCCATCGTCCTCCGCCTGCTCCTGGCCGCCCTGCTGCCGGCCGCGTGGCTGTCCGCGCAGACCGCGCCGGCGGTGGATCCGGCCATCGCCCTGCCCAAGTTCGAGGTGAAGGAACACACGGCGGACGAAGACTATGATGCCACCGGCATGGGCGCGCATGAGGAGGACCTGCGCAGCGCGCCCTTCGCCAACGAGCTGACCATGGTGGACCTAGACGCCGAGGAGGGGCTCAGTTTGGAGACCGCGGCGGAGCTGGCCGCCATCAGCACGACCTCGCCCGCCGCCGTCGCCGCCGGCGAGGAACGCCTGAACCTGCGTGGCTTCCCGACACCGACGCTGCGCAACGGGTTCATCCAGATCGGCATCCTTGAGACGCTGAACGTCGGCAAGACGGTTGTCATCCAAGGCCCGCTCGTGCCGGTGCTGGGCCGCGCCGCCCCGGGCGGCATCCAGGATTTCATCACCACCCGGCCGCAGGCGAAGAACCGCAACCGGTTGGAGGCCTCGGCCAGCACGCTGCACCGGCAGAAACTCTCGGCGGAGGCCACCGGCACCCTGCGCAAGAACAAGCTCTGGCACCGCGTCGCCGTGGACTGGGCGCGCCGGTCCGGCCCGGAGGAGTTCGTGCGCGAGCAGGACCTGTTTGTCAGCGGCGCGCTCACGGTGAAACACAGCCGCGCCTCCAGCAGCCTCTTCAGTGTCGATTACCGCCGGCTCGACGCCGGGGTGACGCCCGGCATCCCCGAATACAAGCTGGGCGCCGGGCAGAAGGTGCTCGGGCCCTACCTGCCCCTGGCCCACTTCAACGCCAACGGCCCCGACGCCGGCGTGCTGCGCCAGAGCCTGGTGGTCGGCGCACAGTTCGAGAGCCAGCTCAACCGGACGCTGGCGCTGCGCGCCGCCGTCGAGGGCTGGTGGCGCTCAATCGACCAGGATCGCTTCACGACGTCCCAGCTGGTGCTCGACACCGGGCTCTTCGAGGGCACGCGCGAGCCGCGCCATCTCGAGCAGCGCCAGCATGCGCTGGCCACGCACCTTGAGCTGACGGCGCGCTTCCGCACCGGCACCCTCGAGCACAAGCTGCTCGGCTACGCGGGCATGACCTGGGGCGACTACGAGCGCGGCGAGCGGGCGCTGTCGACCGCGGACCGCAACGCCCTGCCGCTGTCGGTGCGTCGTTTCAACCCGGCGGCGCCGGACTATTTCTTCCCGGAGTTCAGCGAGACGCTCTACTCGCGCATCCTGTCCGATCGCGGCGAGGCCGCCCGCTACACCTCGGCGGAGGTCAGCGACCGCGTGGCGTTCGCCCGGGGCCGCACGGTGCTGACGACCGGCCTGCGGCTCGACGAGGTGGACCTGGCGGTGGCCGACCGGCGCGCCACGGCGCCGATGCCGCACACGCGCGACCGCACGGCCCAGCTGAGTTATCATGCGGGCGTCAACCACCAGCTGGTCCGCAACCGCGTGCTCGCCTTCGCGAGCGTCAGCACGGCCTTCGATCCCTCCACGCCGGTGGACGCGCGCACCGGCCGGATCCAGGAGAACGAGACGACGATCGGCTACGAGGGCGGGGTGAAGGGCCGCAGCCGCGCCGGGCGGTTCGATTATTCCGCCTCGGCCTTCCTGCTCTACAACCGCCACATCGCCCGCCGCAACCCGCTCTACGACGACCCGGTGCTCGACGCCAACCAGACCCAGCCGCAGCTCGTCGCCGCCGGCGAGGAGCGTTTTACCGGCGTCCGCACGGAGCTCCGCTACAGGTTGACCGACACCTGCAACGTCGCCTTCCGCGGCGTGCACCTGGAGGCCATCACGACCAAGTCGCCGGCGCTCGGGCCGGAGGTCGGCCAGCAGATCGCGCGCCTGCCGGAGGACACGGCGACCGCCCAGTTCCGCTACACCCCGCCCAAGGGCAGCGGTCTCAACTGGGGCGCGAGCCTCAGCTACATCGGCTCCTACGTGGCCAACTACGAGGACGCCAAGCGCGCCTACCTGGCCTATCCCGGTTACGGCCTGCTGGGCCTGAATGCGGGCTATGCGTGGAAGCGCGGCCCGCGGCAGTTCAATGTCGGCCTCAACCTGCGCAACGCTCTCGACCGCGACCTCCTGGCCACCAACGCCCGGATCGGCGCCGGCCGCGAGCTGGGCTTCTCGGCGCGGGTCAATTTCTAGCGCGGCCCGAGCAGGCGCCGCCGGTATTCCGACGGCGTGACCCCGTGGCGACGGCGGAAGGCCGACGCGAAGACGGACGGGCTTTCAAAGCCCGAGGCGTAGGCGATTTCGCCCAGCGAAAGAGCGGGTTCCGGCATGAGTTCCATGGCACGGTCAAAGTGCAGGCGCTGGGCCTCGGCATAGACCGAGGTGCCGAGCGCGGCCCGGAAACGCAGCTCCAACACGCGCCGCGTCACGCCGGTGGCGCGGGCCACCTCCTCCACGTAGATGGTGTTGCCGACGTGCTCGCGCATGTGGTCCAGCGCCAGCGCGACGACCTCGTCGTCCACGGCGAAACGATCGGTGGAGAGGCGGGTCACGATCTTCTGCGGGCTGACCAGGGTTTCGCCCGGCGGGTCGCGGCGCCCGTCCATCCGGGCCTGCAGCATTTCCGCGGCGAGCAACCCGATCCGCTGGGTGTTGAGCTGGATGCTGGTCAGGGCGACATGTGCAAACTCCACGCGCGCGAGGTCGTTGCCGATGCCCAGGATGGCGATGTCTTCCGGCACCCGCAGCCCGAGCCGGGCGCAGGCTTCGTCCAGTTCGAGCGCCACGCGATCCGTGAAGGCCAGAATGCCCACCGGCCGGGGCAGGCCTTGCAGCCAGGTGGTGAGCCGCGCCCGGATGGCGTCGGGGTAGGGCGCGTTCTGGTCGCCCTGGGGCAGGACGTGTTGCGGGATGGCGGTCGTGATCCCCAGGCGGCGCGCTTCCGCGCAGAACCCCCGGTAGCGCAGGACCGAGCCGAGGTGGGTCCTGCTGCCGCAATAGGCGAATTGCCGGTAGGCCCGGCCGTGCAGGTGCCGCAGGGCGAGCTGGCCCACCCGCAGGTCGTCGGTGTTGACCAGGGGCAGGCGGGGCGTGGCGATCTGGCCGGACACATTAACCACCGGCACACCCAGTGAGGCCAGCACGCTCTCATTGCGTCGCGTGGCCACACGGGCGATGATGCCGTCGGGCCGCAGGCGGCGCAGCGCGGCGGCATCATAGACGCGGGGGTCGCTGAACTTGAAGACGGTGACCTCCGGCTGCTGGTGAAAAAAGCGGGCGATGCCCCGCAGGATGCCGCGCCCGTGCTCGGTCGCGAGCGACAGGTAGACGGCGATACGACGGGGCGGGAGAAGCGGCACGGGACGGGTCTAGCCGGCATTCGCAAAATATAAACTCTTTTTCGCAATATGCGGTATACGGGCCGGGCGCTTCCGGGTATGCTCGTCCGCCCTCAACCCCCGTTGGTTTTATCCTATGAGCTCCTACCTCAACGAATTGTTCGGACTTAATGGCAAGGTGGCCGTCGTCATCGGCGGCACCGGCGAACTCTGCGGCGCGATGGCCGAGGGCCTCGCGGGTGCGGGCGCCGAGGTCGTCCTCGTCGGCCGCAGCCTCGAGAAGGCCGAGGCCCGCCTCAAGAAGATCGCCGCGGCCGGCGGCAAGGCCTGGTTCCACGCCGCCGAGGCCACCAGCAAGGCCGAGGTCGAGGGCCTGCGCGACGCCGTGCTGAAGCGCAGCGGCCGCATCGACATCGTCGTCAACGGCGCGGGTATCAACTCCGCCACGCCATTCTTCGACATCACCGAGGAGGAGTTCGACCGCATCGTGCGCGTGAACCTCAAGGGCGTGTTCCTCGGCTGCCAGGTCTTCGGCAAATACCTCGTCGACCAGGGCCGGGGCGGATCGATCATCAACCTCGGCTCGATGTCGGGCGTCGTGCCGCTGTCGCGCGTGTTCACCTACTCGGCCACCAAGGGCGCCGTCCACAACCTCTCGCTCAACCTCGCCCGCGAGTGGGCGCCGCACAAGGTGCGCGTCAACGTCCTCGTCCCCGGATTCTTCCCGGCCGAGCAGAACAAGAAGGTCCTTACGCCCGACCGCGTCGCCAGCATCATGGGCCACACCCCGATGAAGCGCTTCGGCGAGGCCCGCGAGCTCATCGGTGCCACCCTTCTGCTCGCCTCCGACGGCGCCGGCTCGTTCATCACCGGCGAGGAGCTGATCGTCGACGGCGGCTACCACGCGATGACGATTTAGCGCCGCGCCGCGGCGCAGTTGAAAGCGACAAGTTGAAGGTTGAATGACCAAACCTCGCTTCCACCGTCCGGCTGCTCGCTCTTTCAACCTTCAACTTTCACCTTTCAACCAGTCTTCCTCATGTCCGCCATCAACCAGTTCCTCCTCCAGCACAACCTGCGCATCGCGTCCAATCCCTGCGTCAGCCCTGATTTCTGCCTCGACTGGCCCGCGCTCCAGGCCGACCTGAAGGCCGGCAAGGCCTGCGAGTATGCCAAGAGCCGCTTCGCCACCAAGGCGGGCGAGTTCACCCTCGTCGAGAACGCCGCCGGTGACTGCGCCTGGAAGCTGCACGCCGCCGGCGCGCCGCTGGCCGACGGGGTCGCCCACGCGGGCGCGACCTATTTTCCGGCCTCCTGGGCCAACCTGCTCAAGCTGAAGAACCTCATCCAGGAGCACGACGCGGGCTCCACGATCTTCCCGACGGCCGGCGCCAAGCTCGGCAAGTCCACCCTCGGCGTCGGTGCGCGCTTCACCACGCTGCACTGGCCCGCGGTCGAGTGGGCGATGAGCGCCCTCGAGGTCGGCCTGACGGCCAACCAGAACTCCATCCCGCGCGAGCTCGTCTACGACGTCGACGCCATGCTCGGCAACCGGCTCGACACCGTGCCGTTCCCCTTCATCGGCACCAACGTCCCCGAGGGCCACCAGGGCCAGAGCGTCGAGGGCATGAGCCACGGCTGCGTGCTCTCCAAGCTCAAGACCGGCTTCCACCACCGCAGGATCGCCTGGTCCTTCAACGCCGACCACCAGCCCATCGGCGGCAAGTTCGACGTCCGCGAGGACGCGCTGGTCAAGGGCTGCCTGCTCGCCAGCTACATCACCTTCGACCTTTCCCCCGAGCTGGCGCTCAACCAGCCGGCCAAGGTCGCCGACATTCCGGCCGATGTCGTCACGAAGACCCGCGCCCGCGTCGCCGCCGCCGGCCTCAAGCTCGACGATGCCGCCTTCAACGCGCTGCTCGCGACCGTCTGGACGCCGATGCAGAAGATGAAGCGCCGCGACGAGAAATACGCCGCCGCCCGCGCCGCCGCCTTCACCACCGACGTGGGCCGCCAGTATCTCCGCGAGCTCTCCATCGACGAGCTGCCCGGCCTCACCACGCCCGAGACGACCGCCATCATGCTCGCGCTCTGCGAAGTGCTCGGCATGCCGGTCAACTTCGTGGCCCCGGCCTTCGGCTTCCAGAAGAACACGCCTTATCCGGACAACGCCGCACTGAAGAAGCTCATCGAGGCCCAGTGGGGCGTCTGCAAGCAGTTCGGCGTCTCCATCGGCTTCCATTCGGGCTCCGGCAAGTCCGCCGAGAACTACCAGGTCATGGGCCAGGTCACCGGCAGCGCGCTCGAGATCAAGACCAGCGGCCGCTACACCTACGAGATGGGCGTCGCCATCTCCCAGTCGAAGAACCCGGCCGACGCCGCCCTCTGGCGCGACTGGTATAAGTTCACCGTCGACATGTCCGTCGCCGGCGCCTTCAGCGCCGACGCCACCGAGCAAAAGATGGCCCGCATCTTCGTCACCACCTCGCTGGCCGCGCTGAACAAGCCCACCGATGTCTTCGCGTCCCCGGCGACCTGCCGTGCCGCCCTCGAGGCGCTGCCGCCCTCGGCCGAGCACATGATCTTCTTCGAATACAACTTCCTCTACGTGCTCGCCGCCGGCGGCCGGCCGGAGAAGTCCGCCCTCGGCGACCACACGCCGGCCGGTTACCAGCAGCGCGCCCGCTTCTATGCCGTCAGCGCCGAGACCCGCCTGCTGTTCGCCAAGCGCATCGCCGCCTACCTGATCTTCCTCGCCGAGAACACCGGCCTGGTGTCCAAGGAGCGCTGCGCCGCCACCAGCAAGCTGCTGGCGAGCTACACCACGCTCGACGCGATGCTCGGCGACATTTCCCGATAACCCATAGGTCTTATAGGACCCTAGGACCTGTATTATGAAACCCTTCATCCACGACGACTTCCTGCTGCAGACCGACGCCGCCCGCGACCTCTACCACCACTTCGCTAAGGCCGAGCCCATCTTCGACTACCACTGCCACCTCCCGCAGGCCCTGATCGCGAACAACCACCAGTTCGCGGACCTGTCCGAGATCTGGCTGGGCGGCGACCACTACAAGTGGCGCGCCATGCGCTCCAACGGTGTCCAGGAGCGCGTCTGCACCGGCGACGCCTCGCCGCGCGAGAAGTTCGACGCCTGGTGCGCCGCCGTGCCCAACACCCTTGGCAACCCGCTCTACCACTGGTCGCACCTCGAGCTGAAACGTTACTTCGGCATCGACGACATCATCAGCCCGAAGTCGGCTGACAGCATCTGGCAGCGGGCCAACGCCAAGCTGGCCGGCATGCGCGTGCACGACATCCTCGCCGCCAACCAGGTCGCCGTCATCTGCACGACCGACGACCCGGCCGACCCGCTCACCGACCACGCCCGCATCGCGCAGCTCGGCATCAAGACGAAGGTTTACCCGACCTTCCGGCCCGACAAGGCGCTCGGCGTGAACGCCCCCGCCGCCTACAATGCCTGGCTCGAGAAGCTCGGCGGCGAGGCGAAGACGTCCATCAAGACCTTCGACGACTTGCTCACCGCGCTGAAGAAGCGCCATGCCGACTTTCACGCCGTCGGCGGCCGTTTGTCCGACCACGGCCTGGAGACGGCTCTGGCCGAGCCCTGCACGCACACCGAGGCGGCGGCCATCTTTGACGCGGCCCGCTCCGGCCGGGCGGCCTCGCCCGCCGACTGGGCGAAGTTCGGTTCCTATCTCATGCTCGAGTTCGGCCGCTGGGACGCCAAGGCCGGCTGGACCAAGCAGCTCCACCTCGGCGCGCTGCGCAACAACAACACCCGCCTGCTCAAGGCCCTCGGGCCCGACACCGGGTTCGACAGCATCGGCGACTTCCCGCAGGCCCGCTCGCTCAGCCGCTACCTCGACGCGCTCGACGCGACCGCCGAGCTGCCGCGCACCGTGCTCTACAACCTGAACCCGGCCGACAACTACGCCTTCGCGACGATGATCGGCAACTTCCAGGACGGCTCCGTTGCCGGCAAGATGCAGTTCGGGTCCGGCTGGTGGTTCCTCGACCAGAAGGAGGCGATGGAGTGGCAGCTCAACGCCCTGGCCAACCTCGGCCTGCTCAGCCGCTTCGTCGGCATGCTCACGGACTCGCGCAGCTTCCTCAGCTACACGCGCCACGAGTATTTCCGCCGCGTGCTGTGCAACCTGCTCGGCGGCCTCGTCGAGCGCGGCGAGATCCCCTACGACCGGGAGCAGGTCGGCGGCATGGTGAAGAACATCTGCTTCGCCAACGCCCGCGCGTATTTCCGCCTCGGGCTGGATCCCTCCTTCGCTGGCTAAGCTTCGGAGGGCACGGCCGGCTTACGCGGGCTGAGCCCCGGCGAGGGCCAGGGTGCGGGGGAAGAGGACGTTGTTCTCCTTGTGCACGTGGCGGTGCAGGTCGGCCTCGAACTCGGCCAGGCCGGCGAGCAGCGCGCGGTGCGTGTTGCAGGCCTCCGCGTTGGGCGTGAAGCCGTCGGTGAGCAGGCGCAGCTTGGCGGTCAGGTTGCCGGCGGACTCGTGCTCGGCCTCCATCTGCCGGATGGGGTTGGCGATGGAGCCGCAGTGGAAGCCGTCGGCGGCGCCGGCCTCGATCTGCCGCACCAGCGGGAAGAGGATGCGCTCCTCCTTTTGCATGTGGCTGAGCATCTCTTCCGCCAGGTCGCGCACGACGGCGGCCAGTTCGGGCAGGCGGGCGTCGCGCCACGCGTGTTTGGTGGCGACGCGGTCGGCCATCTCCACGAGGCGCGGCAGCTCCTGCTTCAGGTAGGCGTGGTGGGTGGTCTCGATGTGGTCGGCCAGCTGGCCGAGGCCCAGCGCGGCGGCGTCGACCTCGGCCGGGCCGGCGGCGAAGGCGGCGCCGGTCGTCTCGATCAGGGTGATGGTGGTGCCGACCTCCAGGCCGAGGCGGGCGCACGCGGCGGCGAGGGTCTGCTTGCCGCCGCAGCAGTAGTCGATGCCGAGCATCTCAAAGACGCGGGCGAGCTGGGGTTGGGCGGCAACGAGGTTGCCGATGGTGGTGGCGGGAGTGATGGCGGGCTGGGTCGTGGTGGACATGCCCGCACTATCGCACAGCCCGGCGCCAGGCGCCTTGAGCCAGGTCAAACTATCCCGGTTTTGGGCGCCCCGCGTGGAGCGCCACGATCTGCCGCAGCCGCTGCCCGATGGTTTCCGCCGCCGCGATCAGGTCGGCCGCCTCGGCGGGCGCAAGCCGGGCCCGGCAATGGCGGGCCCAGAGCCCGAGCCAGGCCTGGAAGTGGCGCTCCTCCAGGCCGAGCGACACGTGCTTCAGGGGCATCGCCCCGGCGTAAACCGCGGGGCCGCCGGTCACCCCCGACCAGAAATCGGCGATCTTCTCCAGGTGAGCGGGCCAGTCCTCGATGTGGGCGGCAAAGATCGGGGCGATCTCCTGGTGCTGGCGGACATCGGCGTAGAAATACCGCAGCAGCTCCATCAGCCGCGGGCGGCCGCCGAGGCGCACGAAGAGGGTGTCCGGGGGTGAAGCGGGGGCGGACATGGAAGGTCAGGTCTCGCCGAGGTTCTTCCGCAGGCGCGCGGCGAGGACGCCCGGGTTGAGCACGGTGATGGCCTTGGGCGCGACCTCGACGAGCTGCTCGTCGCGCAGGCGGGCCAGGGTGCGGGAGAGGGTCTCGCTGCTCGTGCCGAGCTCGGCGGCGAGCACGCGCTTGGTGCCGGGCAGCTTGATCACGCCGCCATGCGCGGACCGGCCGTGCTTCACCAGCCAGTTGAGCATCCGGGTCTCCACGTCCTTCAGCGTGAGGTCGTCCAGCATGCCCACGAGCACGCGGAGATGCGTGCTCATCGAGCCGAGCATGCGCAGCGCGAGGTCGGGCCGGCGGCCGATGAGGTCGAGCACGGGGCCCTTGGGCAGCAGGAGGACGGAGCTCGGCTCGACGGCGCGCGCGTCGGCCGGGTAGCCGGTGGGCGAGGCGAGCGCGGCCTCGGCGAAGGACTCGCCGGCCCGGAAGACGTGGATGACCTGTTCCTTGCCCGCGGCGCTGACGCGGTGGACGTTGACCGCCCCGCTTTGCACGACGTAGAAGCCGCGCGAGGGCTCGCCCTCGTGGAACAGGTAGTCCCCCTTGGCCAGGGTGATGGGGCTGGCGAACGAGGCGATCAGCAGCAGGTCCTCGCCCGACAGGCTCGAGAAGATCTGGCAGCAGCGGAGGCTGCCGGTCAGTCCGGTGAGCTTGAGGTCGGCGGGACGGGGGGGCGTGGGCATCGGCCCGGATAGTTGAGCGCGGCGGCGGGCGCCTGTCGCCTGCAAAATGCCGCCGGCCCCCGGGAAATTTCCCGCGAACCTTGATCCAGGTCATGGTCGGGCGGGGTGGGCCTGCTATTCTCCGGCGCCAGCCCCGGGAAACCGCCGCCGCCGCCGTCCGGAACAATTTATGCGCAGAGATTGCCCTCTTTGTGCAACCGGTGGTTAGCGGCCGCGGGCCGGATCCGTTATGCTGCGATTTTCCTTTCCCATGATCCATTCCGCCCCCGCCCATCCGCATAAATTCCCCGCCGCCCGCCGGTCCGCCCACGTCGCCATCGCCCCCGCCGACCGTTGCGTCATCAAGCGCGACGGCACCACCGTCGCCTGGGACGCCGCCAAGGTCGCCCGCGCCGTGGCGCTGGCCTTCTACGAGGTCATCCACGGCACCACCGACAACCCGGACCGCGACAACCTCTCGCGGCACTACGGCCTCAACGCCGAGTCCTTCGTCAAGGTCCGGCACATCACGACCCGGGTCGAGCACATGCTCGAGCTGTTCTACCGTGCGGGCCGGCATCCCTCGATCGAGCAGATCCAGGACAATGTCGAGAAGGCCATCGCCGCCGAGGGCGAGTGGGCGGTCGCCCGCGCCTACATCGTCTACCGCGCCGGCCAGGCTGCCCGCCGGCTCAACCACTACGCGGAGAACGGCCTGGCCGACTACATCGCCCTCGCCAAATACGCCCGCTACCGCCCGGACCTCGGCCGCCGCGAGCTTTTCGCCGAGGCGGCCCGGCGCGTGCAGGCGATGCACCGGCGCTTCTTCCATGACAAGCTCGACCGGGTGCTGCCCGCGCCCGGCGCCGACTCGCCGGTCGCCCCGGAGGACCGGAACCGCCTGGCCACGGCGCTGAGCGGGGGCACCGTGGGGCTGGCCCTCGACCGGGCCTTCGCCGCCGTGGTGGCCAAGACCGTGCTGCCCTCGATGCGGTCCCTGCAGTTCGGCGGCGAGGCCATCCTCCGCAACCACGCGCGGCTCTTCAACTGCTCGTTCAGCCCGGTGGACCGCCTGGAGTTTTTCCGCGAATACCTCTTCCTCCTGCTCGCCGGCACCGGCTGCGGCTTCTCGGTCCAGCGCCAGCACACGAGCCGGCTCCCGGCGCTGCCCGTCCGCGGCGACGAGATGGAGCTGCCGGTCGTGCACCACACGATCGCCGACACCATCGAGGGCTGGGCCGACGCCCTCCACCTGCTCATGCGCAGCCACTGGGAGCGCTTCAAGGCCGAGTTCAACTACTCCGCCGTCCGCCCACGCGGCAGCCAGCTGCACACCTCCGGCGGCAAGGCGCCCGGCCACCTGCCGCTCAAGTCCGCCCTGCTCGACATCGAGGCCGTGCTGAACGGCGCCTCCGGCCGCCAGCTGCGGCCCGTCGAGATCTACGACATCTGCATGTTCGCCGCGCGCTCCGTGCTCAGCGGCGGCATCCGCCGCTCGGCCACCATCTGCCTCTTCTCGCCCGACGACCAGGAGATGATGGACGCCAAGACCGGCGACTGGTTCAGCAAGCACCCCCAGCGCTCCGCCTCCAACAACTCCGCCGTCGTGCCGCGCGCCGCGGGCGACGACTCGCTCTTCCGCAAGCTCTTCGCCGCCCAGCGCGAGTTTGGCGAGCCCGGCTTCTATTTCGCCGACGACCCGGAATATGGCTGCAACCCGTGCTGCGAGATCGGGCTGCATCCCGTCGTGGGCGGCGAGCTCGACGACGAGACCGAGGTCGCGCGGCTCCGCGCGCTCGGCTACACCGGCCCGGTCACCCCGGGCACGCGGCTGAGCGGCTGGCAGATGTGCAACCTGAGCACGATCAACGGCGCCGCGCTGACCGACGCCGACGACTTCCTCACCGCCTGCCTCCACGCCGCCGTGGTCGGCACCCTGCAGGCGGCCTACACCGACATCGCCTACCTCGGGCCCGTGACCCGCTACCTCAACGAGCGCGACGCGCTGCTCGGCGTCTCGATCTGCGGCTTCATGGACAACCCCGACCTGCTGTTCGACCCGGCGCTGCTCGAGCGCGGCGCGCGGCTGGCGCGGGCGGCCAACCGCATCGTCGCCGAGGCCCTGGGCATCCGCCCGGCGGCGCGCGTGACCTGCGTGAAGCCCGAAGGGACGGCCTCGCTCCTGCTCGGCGCGGCCTCCGGCATCCACCCGCACCACGCCCGGCACTACTTCCGCCGCGTGCAGGCCAACCGTCGCGACCCCGTCTACCGGCACTTCGCCGCGGCGAACCCGCACCTGACCGAGACCTCCGTCTACCGGCCCGACACGGACGACGTCCTCACCTTCGCCGTCGAGGCGCCGGCCCATGCCATCCTGCGCGACGAGATCGGCGCGCTGGAGTTCCTCCGGCTTGTGCAGCGTGTCCAGCAGCACTGGGTGCTGGCGGGGGAGGCGGAGAACACCCGTTCGCCCGGCCTGCACCACAACGTCTCGCACACCTGCACCGTCAAGCCCTCCGAGTGGGCCGAGGTCGCGGACTTCATCTGGCGGCACCGCGCCGGCTTCACCGGCGTCGCGCTGCTCGGCTACGACGGCGACAAGCGCTACCCGCAGGCGCCGCGCGAGGCGGTGGTGACCGAGGACGACGTCGCGAAGTGGAACCGCCTGAAATACCACCCCGTGGACTACACCCAGCTCATCGAGCAGACCGACGAGACGGCGCTCAAGGATGTCGCCGCCTGCGCCGGCGGCGCCTGCGAACTCACCTGACCGGCCATGAACAACGTGCAATCCAGCGGACCGGATCCCATCACGCAGTTCGGCGAATGGTTTGCCATCGCCGCGCGGGCGGGGCTGCCGGAGCCCACGGCGATGGCGGTGGCGACCGCGACCGCGGACGGCCTGCCGAACGTCCGCATGCTCCTGCTCAAGGGTTACGACCAGCGCGGCTTTGTTTTCTACACCAACCTCGCCAGCCCCAAGGCCACCGAGCTCGCGGCCAATCCCCGCGCGGCGCTGTGTTTCTATTGGAACCAGATCGGCCGCCAGGTGCGCGTGACGGGTCCGGTGGAGAAGGTGACCGACGCCGAGGCCGACGCCTATTTTGCGTCACGGCCGCGGCTCAGCCAGCTGGGCGCCTGGGCCTCGCACCAGTCGCAGCCGATGGCCGACTCGTTCGAGCTGGAGCGCAACTGTGCGGCGGCCGCGCTGCGCTTCGGGGTCGGCGCGGTGCCGCGCCCGCCCGGCTGGTCGGGTTTCCGCGTCGTGCCCGCGACGATCGAGTTCTGGCACGAGAAACCCTTCCGCCTGCACGAGCGCGTCCGGTTCACCCGGCTGGACGGTGCCTGGTCGGCGCAGCGGATCTTCCCCTGAGCCGGGTCACGCCTTCGGCGGCGTGGCCTGCGTGATGAGGATGGTCAGGTCCTCCAGGGCGCGGACGGAGTGCGGCAGCTTGGGCGGCATGTGCAGCAGGTCGCCGGCGGCGAGCCGCTGCTGGCGGTCGGGGAAGGTGAACTCGCACGCGCCGGCCAGCACCTGCACGAGGGCGCGCGCCGGCGTGGTGTGCTCGGAGAGTTCCTGCCCGGCGGCGAAACGGAAGAGCGTGAGCCGCAGGCCCGGCGCCGTGAGCACGGCCTGGCTGACGATGCCGTGGGCGACGCTCTGGGTGGGCGTCAGCAGCTGGCAGACGGCGGCTTGATCGGGGGAGAGGAGGGCGGTGGACATAAGGTCATTCCTTCCAGAAGTTCACCGCCCAGGCGCCGTCGGCGCGGCGCTCCATGGTCGAGGCGAAACCCTCGCTCTTCAGCAGCTCGATGAGCGGGGCGGGGAGGAAGGGCGCGATGATGGTTGCGCCCTCGCCGGCCTTGAGCGCGTCGACACGCGCGCGGATGAGGGAGAAGGGTTCCTCGCCGCGCGCCAGGTGCGGGCGGACATCGAAGGACTTGAAATGGATGGCTTTCATGGCGGCGGGGGCAATGGACGGGAGTTGAGGCGCATGACACTATAACCGGGGGCTGGTGGCAATGCCTTGACGCAGGTCATGCCCGGGGCCTCAGGGTTCCAGCTGGAATCCGCCGGTGGACTCGAAGGCCAGCACGACCAGCCGGCCCTCCACGGCGTTGATCTCCGCCGTCCAGTCCTGGCGCGGGGCATCCGGCGCCTCCCCCCGGATGACGCTGACGGCGAGGCGGTGGCGCCCGGGGCTCAGCGGCACGCGCCACTCGCCGACGGAGGCGCCGTCCGACTTCAGGCCCTTGGGCCGGAACACCTGCTGTTCCGCCCGGCCGTCCACCTCGAGCCGGACCACGACTGCCGTCCGCGTGCGTCCGGCCGGCACCGTGGCCCGCATGTGCACCGGCCGGTCGTCGGGCACTGTGCCGGTGGCCGGCGTCGCCTCGGCCACCCGGCCGCCCAGGGCGCGGAAAGTGAAGACAAACTCGGCGCCCGCCGGCGCCGGGTTGCGGAACGGCGCGTCGCTTACGGCCAGCAACAGGGCCACCCCGACCGCGGTCACCAGCGTCGCGACCGCCACCAGGGCGGGCCAGGAATTTGCCCGGGCGGCGGGCTTGACCGCCGGGCCCTGCCGCAATTGCGCGGCCGCGGCCGACAGCAGCTGGGGCCGGAGCGGATCAAAATCAAGATGCGCGACCTTGCCGGGGTCGGCGCGGTTCGGGCGGAAAGCCGGCTCGCGCGTGCCGTCCAGTCGCGCCGGCAGCCATTGGTTGCCCTCGCGGCACAGGGCCTCGCCCGAGCCGCAGCCCACGCACAGCACCGCGGCCGCGCCCTTGCTGATGAGCCGCTCGACCAGCTTGGGCTCGATCCAGCCGATGCACGGCACGGGCCGCACCGTGTAACCCGGCAGCCGCCGCGCCCAGCCCACGTGGTCGAACAGTTCCCAGCCGCCGTCGGACTGCGCACACACGAAGGCCAGCGCCGGTTGCTCTCCCCGCGCCACCGCGGCGAGGACGAAGGTCTCGAGCTCCCGGATGATCTGCCGGGCGTCGAACCACGCCAGCCCGATGCCCTGCGTGTCGCAGGCCCCGGCGCAGATGCCGCAGCCGACGCAACGGTCGGGGTCGATCTGCGCCTGCGAGGGGAACGGCTTGCCGTCGGTGCGCGGCACCATGGTGATCGCGCCAAACGGGCAGTCATGCGAGCAGAGCGTGCAGGCGAAGCAGCGCGAGACATCAACCGCCGCCTGATAAACCGGGCGCGGTCGCCGCCGGGCCAGCCACCAGGGAACGGTCAGCAACCCGGCGCCGGCGAGCCCCGCGGCCAGCCAGATACCGCCGCCAGACAGGCGCGCCGTGATGGCCAGCGGCCAGAGATACCACCAGTCCAGGGTGAGGGCGGCGGGCTTCACCGCCATCCTGGCCGCGGTGGCATTCGCCGCGGGATAAACGAGCGCGGCGATCAACACCGCCCCCGCGAGCCAGGCCGTCAGCCGCCAGTCCGGCAGCCACTTCGCCCGACTGAGCCGCGCCAGGTGCAGGACCAGCCCGGCGGCGATGCCGAGCGGCAGCGCCATGTGGAGGAAGAAAACGACGAAAAACAGCAGCGACGGCACCGTGCGGTCGGCGGCGAACAGGCGCAGCATCGGCTCGCCGAAGATCGGCAGCACGTCCAGCGCCTTCATGGTGTCCAGCGCCAGCAGCTGGGCGCGCTGGTCCCACACCAGCCAGTAGCCCGTCCAGCCGATGAACCACACCAGGCCGAGCAGCGCGAGGCCGCTCACCCACGCGAGCCAGCGTGCGTCGGCAAACTTGCGCGCCAGCAGCGCCCGGCCGGCATGGGCCAGCACGAGCAGCATGGTCAGGTCGGACGCGTAGCGGTGCACGCTGCGCACGATCCCGCCAAGGGAGCGCGGCCCGAGGTCCGCGAGCGAATGCCAGGCCGACTGCACGCTCGCGGAATACCAGACCAGCAGCAGCACGCCGGACAGCGTGGCGAGCAGCAGCATGACGTTCGCCGCGGGCCCGAGCTGGGCCAGCGGGTTGACCGGGCGCGGCAGCCAGCGCTCGAGCAGGGTGTCAGCGCGTGTCAGCAGGCCGTCGGCCGCGGCGAACAGCCGCGCGCCACGGACGGGCGGCGGGGGCGGAGCGATCGCCGGCGCGGGGCCCGCGGTCCCCAGGGCATCCGCCAGCGTCTCACAATCCGGCTCAGGATGCGGGTGGGGCGACATGCGTCTCCTGCAATAGGGCGCGCAGGCCCGCGCGAAGCCACGCCCGGTGGCGCGGATCCAGCGTGAATCGGTAGGCGATGCGACCGGAGCGGTCGACCAGGAGGAAAAGGTTCGCGTGATCCAGGACGCCGGTCTGCGGGTTGCGGGTCACGGAAAACTGGAGCCGTTGCAGCACGTCATGCATCTCCGCCGGATTGCGGCCGTTGACGTAGCGGAATTCGGGGTAGGTGAAACCCTTGCCCTGGGCCATCGCGTCCATGATCACCGTCGTCTCGTATTCCGGGTTGAGCGAGAGCGCGACGACCCGGAGGTCCGCGCGCTCGGCGGGGCTGAACTCCCCGAGCAGCGCCTGCACCTCGGCGAAGATCTCGGGGCACGTCGTGGAGCACGCCGCATAGACCCCGGTGACCAGCACCACCTGTCCGCGCAGGTCGGCCAGGCGGAAATCCACTCCGCGCTGGTCGATCAGCGGCGTCTCCGGCAAGGCCAGGCTCACGCGGATGCGCTCGCCGGGGAACGGCGGCAGCACCTGGGCGCGGGCGGCATCGATCCGGGCGTAATAGACCAGGCCCGCCACGCAGACCGCGATCACGCCGAACCCCGCGGCGGCCGCCTGCGCATGGGCGAGCCAGAGGCGGGGGTCGCGGAGCCGGATGATGACCTTGCGCCACAGCACCACCGCCGCGCCGACGATGAAAAAGGGCTCGAGCATCATCACCGACACGGCCAGCCACGAGATGCCGCCGGTGCGCGGGTCGCCGCGGTAGCACCAGAGCTGGAAGTCGCGCACGAAGTCCCCGAGCGGCCCGCCCTGGGTCGGTCCGAAGATCGTCAGCAGCAGGAAGGCCTCGTAGGCCGCCAGCGCGGTGAACAAAAACACCAGCAGCCCGGGGCCCGTGAGGAAGCGCTCGCCCGGCGAATCAACGCGGGCGGGCGCCGGCGGCGCGGTCTCGGGAGCGGTGGCGGGGATGAGCATGGCGGCGGGTCCGGTCTCAGCGCACCGGCCAGACGTCGGCCAGGGCCTTCCAGTTCGCGAAGTAATACACCGCGAAGCAGGCGAGGAAGATGATCGTCAGGACGATGGTGCCCTTGGTGGCGTAGTGGTCGTGGGCCAGCGAGCCGGCCGAGCTGCCCGCGAGCGCCGGGGGCGTGCCCCAGTCGGACATGGCGGTGCCCGCGCCGATCTTCTTGCCGAAGAACAGCGTGCCCACGCAGAGCAGCACGAAAGTCAGCAGGCCGAGGAAGGCGAGCACGCCGCCGATGCCGAGGACGCCCAGCCAGAGGTGCGCGGCCGGGCCGTAGATGCCCTGTGCGTCAATGTCCCAGCTGCGGCGCGAGACGCCCATCGAGCCGGCGAACGACATGCCGAAGGACAGCAGCGTGATGCCGATGCCGAACAGCCAGGGCTGCAGGCGGGCGACGCCCCGGAAGATGAAGTCGCGCTGGAAGATCAGCGGGATCACGTAGTAGGCCAGGCCCATGAAGGCCAGCGAGGTGCCGCCGACCACGGTGACGTGGAAGTGGCCGGGGATGCGCAGCGTGTTGTGCGCGATGATGTTGATCTGCTGCGTGCCGAGCGTGACGCCCGTGATGCCGCCGAGGAAACCGAAGATGATGACCGACAGCACGGTGGCGGAGAGCGCCGGGTTCTTCCACGGCAGGGCCGTGACCCAGCCGAAGACGCCGCGGACGTAGCCCTTCTCGCGCATCGCGATCTCGATGCCCGCCGGCACGGTGAAGCCGTGGATCATGGACGCCAGCACGGCGAGATACATGGCGTAGGAGGTGTTCCAGATCTTCCAGGTGGCGCCGACGCCCGGGTCGACGAGCAGGTGGTGCGCCGAGGCGAGGTTGATGAACAGGATGTAGAGCACGAAGGCGGTGCGGCACACGGCCTCGTTGACCGGGCGGGCGCCGAGGACGACGTGCGAGAGCAGATACCACACGCTCACCATCGCGCAGACGTTGACCTGCTGCGACTGGTGGCCGAGGCCCCACCAGATCAGGCGATACCACGCCGGGTCCGGCGCGGGCGTCCAGCCCATCGAGTAGGTGAAGGTCGGGATCATCACGATCGCGCCGTGGAGCAGCGTCACGACGGCGATGATGGCCGCGGTGGTGGCGCCGAAGGTCACGATCGGCACCGAGCCGGTGTAGGCCCGGTCCCGCTTCGCGACGTAGAGCGTGGCGAAGAAGTTGAACACGCCGATGAGCGTGCCGACGGCGACGAGGATGATGCCGAGGTAGAAAAGCGGGTGCGCCAGCAGCGGCAGGTAGGACGTCATCATCACGTCGGCCTGGCCGGCGAGGATGATGTAGTCCACCATCACGCCGCCGGTGAGCATCATGCCGAAGGAGACCCAGGCGACCTTCCGGGAAAATAGCCGGGCGTTGAGCGGGGTGGTGCAGGCGAAGTAGAGGATCGCGACCTCGAAGAAGAGGATCCACAGGATCAGCATGTTGATGCCGTGGAAGGTGAGGATGCGGTAGAACCAGTCGGCCGGCAGCAGGTGCACGGTCTGCCAGCGGGTGAGGGCCAGCAGCAGCGCGGCGATGCCGCCGAGCAGCAGGAAGACGATGCCGGTGACGGCGTTGAGCTTGATGAAGCGCTGGGCGTCGAGGCAGACGCTCAGGCCGGTGGTGCCGCAGACGCGGCCGGGGACGCCGGGCGCGGCGAGCGAGTGCGAGGAGGAGGCGGGGGCGGTGGTCATGGCGGGGAGCGGTTACTCGACGAAGATTTTCCCGGTCATGGCGTGGTGGCCGATGCCGCAGAATTCATTGCAGACGATGGTGAATTCGCCCTTGGAGGTGGGCGTGATGGTGAGGACGTGGTCGTAGCCGGGCAGGACCTGGAAGTTCATGTTGAGCGGCTGGAGCGAGAAGCCGTGCTGCAGGTCCAGCGCGGAGAGGTGCAGCCGGTAGGTCTCGCCCGCACGCAGGCGCAGCGCCGGCCACCACTGCCACATGCGGGCCGTGAGGTAGGCGTCGCCGCCGGGCGGCGGCTCCGCGATGGGGAGCTCCTGCAGCATCGCGTTGGCGGCGACGGGATTCTTGAAGGTGCCGACGCGGTTCGCCGCGACGAACCGCTCCGTGCGGGCGAGGAAGTCGGCGGGCTTCACGGCGTAGGCCTCGCCGGTGCTGTTCTGTTTACCGCGGAAATGCCAGTAGGGCATCATCAGCGACATCACGAAGCACCAGAGCAGGGCGAGCCCGAGCCACAGCTTCTCGTGGCCGGCGGGCGGATGGAACCAGGGGGTGGTGAGGGGACGCAGGCTCATAAAGGGGGGCTCCGGTCAGGGCAGCAGGGCCGGTTTGGTGAGGAGGAGTTCGATCCAGCCCCACACGGTGTAGGACAGGAAGGGGATGAGGACGCCGAGCACGAGCAGCAGCCACGGGTTATCGAGGAACTTCTGCCACGGATGGATCTTGGGTTCGTTGTTCATGGGTTCAGGCCGGTTGGGTTGAGCGACGGCGCCACGTGCCGATGCAGCGCAGCATGACCGCGAGAAAGAGGAGTCCGCCCGCGACCGCCACGAGGCCGCCGAGACCCATGACGCCGAGGCCGAGGTATTCGCCGAGCGAGCGCACGTGCTGCTCCGCGCCGTATTGCTTGCGGCCGAGCCCGTAGGCCCCGGCGAGGGCGAAGCCGAGGCCGAAGACCGCCTGGCCGCAGCCGAAGCACAGCAGCTGCACCTTGCGCCAGCGCATCGCGGGCGCCGCGCCCACTGACGTGGCGGCGCAGAAATCATAGGCCGCCGTCATCAGCGCCAGCGTCACCGCGCCGATGGCGCAGTGGTAGTGGCCCGGGACGAGCGTGCTGGAGCCGCGGATGAGCGAGCCGAGCACAAAGCCGAGCACGGTGAGCGTGGCGCTGCCGGCGAGGCCGACCAGGCGCCAGCTGCCTTCGGCCGGGCGTTGCGCCCAGTGCCGGACCACATGGCGGAGGCCCAGGCCGAGGACGATCAGGACGACCGGGAAGATCGTCCAACGCATCAGCTGCGTCGCCGTCTCCGTGTAGGCCGGGTCCGAGGTGCCGCCGAGCGCGAGGAACGGCATCACGGCGTGCGGCAGCACCAGCGCCGTGAGCAGCCAGCGGATCGCGCCCGGCGAAACGACCGTCCGCCCCGACCAGCGGTGCAGCAGCAGCAGCCAGAGCCCGAGCATCATCGCGACGTTGGCCGCCTGCAGGACATGGCCGCCGCCCCAGGCGAGGAGTTCATAATAACCGATGGCCGGCAGGCCCGGCAGGGTCGTGCGCCACGCGGCGACAAAGGTGGCGAGCGCGATCAGGTTGGCCGCCGCGGAGGCGCGCAGCGCGACGAGCGCGTCGTCCGGCAGGGCGCCCGGGCCGCCGGCGGGCGCGGTGAGCGCGCCGGCGAAAAACAGTCCGGTGCCCGCAAACCAGCCGGCCAGGCCCAGGAGGAAGACCGGGTGGTCGATCACCGGCACGTAGTTGGCGAGGATCGGCTGGGCGCCGGGCATCACCGCGCCGGCCAGCAAGCCGATGACCCCGGTGAAGGCCAGCCACCCGGCGATGATCTTGAGGTTGCGAGGGATCGCCGCGCCGAGTGAAAACGCGAGGAAGGTGGCGGTGCCGGCCTGGAACCAGACGACCATCGCGAGATCCACGTGCACGACGAGCGCGCGCTTGAAGAAAAGAGGGTCGGTGAACAGCCAGCCCATGCCCGGCAGCCGCCCGATGACGAGCGTCAGCGACAGCAGCCCGGCGAGCACGAGGCTGCCGATGGCGAAGAGAAACCAAAGGCGCGCGGCCGGGGCGCCCGGGACCGGCAACGTGCGCGGCCGGAGACCGGACGGGGCGAAGGCGGGCGCAGGTAAAGCCGGGGAGTGCATGACGGCTTTCTAACACAGGGGCGCTTCGACGGCCTTGACGTGGGTCAAGGGAACGACCGCCTGGTCGCGGACCTGCGCCCGGTCAGTAGGTGAATTCCACCTGCGCCCAGATTTTTTGCACGTTGGGCAGGGTCGCGTTGTCGCGCCGGAAGTCGGCGAACTTGACGAGGCCGGTCACGGACTTGCCGAATTTGCGCGTGAGCTGGGCGTTGAACTCGGCGCCGAGGCGCCCGCCGGTGGCATCGGTTTCATACCGGTGGTAAAACGCGGTCAGGGCGAGCTGGGCAGGGAGGGTGGCGGTCGCCTTGAGGTAGGTGTCGCGCAGGCCGGCGGCCGGCGTCGCGAGGAAGAGATCCGCCCAGCCGTTGAAGGCGTGGAGGGTCGCGAGCGGGGTCTTGAACCCCACGTTGTGATCCGAGCCGAGCACCTCATGGCCCAGGGTGAGGCTGCCGGACCCGCCGGCGAGACCGGCTTCCAGCCCGAGGTAGTGCGTCGAGTAATCGAGCGGGCTCGCGCCGTGGTCGGCCTGGGTGGCGAGCTCGGCCCGGTAGGCGAGCTTGAGCCGGTCGGTAAGTTTCCGGGTGCCGGTCAGGCTCGCGCCGTAGGTGGCGCAGGAATTCGCGGGCGAGCCGGCGAAATCGAGCAGGTAGGCGTAGCCCGTCAGGGTGCCGGCGGGCAGGCCCGCGTAGCTGGCGTTGAAGAGATGGGAGTTGGATTGCCAGTAACCCTGCGCGTGACGGTCGCCGAAGACGCGGTTGATGCGGTCGAGCCAGGCGTAGGTCAGCGTGGTCTGCGCGAGCGACTTGTCCTGCACCACGAGCGCGTCGAAGGTCTGCATGTTCTGCCGCCAGCCGACGTCGCCCACGAAGCGGGCGTTGTCGAGCACGAGGCGCTGGCGGCCGAGGGTGGCGGTGGTCCGGCCCGTGGTGAAGGCCAGCCAGGCCTGGTTGATCTCCGTGGTCTCGGGGTCCGCGACGACGGCGCGGCCGGCGCCGCCGGGGTTCAGGCCGGACTGGCTGTAGCGGTCGCCGTCCGCGGCGAGGATGCTTTCCGCCTCGAGCATGGCCTGCCAGCCATGCAGCGGCGCGGTGGTGAAGCCGAGGCGCGGGCGGAGCGTGAGCGCGCCGGCGTCGCGCAGCGCGGTCTGGCGCACGTCTTCATAGCGCAGGCGGAGATTGAGGGTGACCCGGCCCTGCGCGAAGGCGTCGGCCAGGTGGTCGGCCGCGGCCAGCGGGAGCACGGCGGCGCCGGCGAGGGCGGAACGGAGGAGCAGCGGAAATTTCATGGCGGGTGGATTCGGGCGCCAGCTTAGCAGGCCGCGCCCAGATCCACCTTGATGCGGGTCAAGCCCGGCCGGATGAGCCGGGCTTACTTGGCCGCGGCCAACCCGGCCAGCGCGGCGACGGCCTCGTCGAGGCCGCCCTTCAGGCCCTGGCGCTGGTGGACGATCTCACCTTCGCGGTTGAGAATGGTGACGACGTTGGAGTGGGAGAACATGCCGTCGGCCTCCTGCTTGTATTTCACGCCGAGGAGGGCGGCGAGCTCGCGCACGGCGTCGTCGTCACCGCGGAGGATGATCCACTGGCCGTCGAGGCCGCGCTGGGCGCGGTATTTCGCGAGCACCTCGGTCGTGTCGCGGACCGTGTCGAACGAGACGAGCACAAACACGGCCTGGCTGCGTTGTTCGGCGGGCAGGCGCTCCTGGATGGCGAGCATATCCGTGACGGTCAGCGGGCAGGCGTAGCCGCAGGAGGCGAAGAACATGTCCAGCATGACGGGGCGGCCGCGGAGCGAGCCGAGCGCGACGGCCCGGCCGGTGTCGTCGGTGAAGGTGACGTCGCTCTGGTAGATCGAGTCCTTGCTGAAGGTGGCGGTCTCCATCGCCGCGCAGCATGCGTCGGGCTTCGGGGCGGCCTTTTCCGCGCAGCAGGCGTCCTGCTTGGCGGCCGGCTTTTCCTTGCAGCAGTCGGCGGCCGGGGTTTCGGCGCCTAAGGCGACGGTGGCGAGCAGGAGGCAGAGGGCGGTGGTTTTCATGGGAGATTTTTGGCGCAGCGGAAGCCGAGCGCGGTGGTGGTGTTTTTGGCCTGGAGGGAGGAGCGCAGGGCGCCGCGCATGAAGGCGGCGTAGTCGGTGGTGTCCTTGGCGCCGACGGCGCCGGCGCCGCAGAAGAGGTCGCGCTCGAGGCCGGTGTCACCGCGCGACTCGCCGGTGACCATGGCGGTGTTGAAATCATCGACCCATTCCCAGACGAGGCCGTGGAGGCCGCGGGCACCGTGGAAATTGCGCCGGGCGGTGGCGGCGTCGGCCTGCACGGCGGGCACGGGCCGCGCGAGCCAGGCGTAGAGGTCGCGCTTGAGCGCCTCGTCGGTGCGGCCGTCGGCCTGGGTGTAGCCGGCGCCGGCGGCGAGTTCCCACTCGGCGGTGGTGGGCAGGCGCTTGCCGGCCCAGCGGGCGTAGGCGCGCGCGGCGAACCACGACACGCGGACGACCGGCGCGCCGGGCGGGGCCTTGGCGCCGGGCTCGAGGTCGCCCGTCCAGTGCTCGAGGTAGGAGGAGTCGGCGAACAGCCCGCTGACCTGCGAGCGGCGCCACTTCGGGTTGGCCGTCACGAAGGCGAGGAAGTCCGCGTTGGTCACGGGCAGCTCGTCGAGCAGGAACGCGGCGACGGGAACCTGCGCCGCGTCCTTGGTCGTCCGCAGCAGCGGCGCGTAGGTGCCCGCGGGGATGAGCACCATACGCGCCGCCGGCTGGGCGGCGGCCGGCACCGCTCCCGCCACCAGGCCGAGCGCGAGGGCGCCGAGACGGAGGAGGGAGGAGATGGTCATCGGGGTGGGCTGCGGGCGGGATCGTTGACCCCGCCCGGCAGGTGGTGGATTAGTGCTGCTCGTTGCGGATGGCCTTCACCTGCTCGGCCTTGAAGGCGTCGCCGGTGTTGCCCCAGGCGTTGTAGACGTAGGTGAGGACGTCCGCGACCTGCGCGTCGGTGAGGACGGCCTCCTGCGGCGGCATGGCGCTGTTGAAGGTGACACCGTTGACGGTGACGGGGCCGGTCATGCCCTTGAGCACGGTGCGGATGGCGCGGTCGCGGTCGGCGAGCATGTAGTCCGAGCGGGCCAGCGGGGGGAAGGCGCCGGGCAGGCCCTTGCCGTCGGGCTGGTGGCAGGCGAAGCAGAGGCCCATGTAGACCTGCTTGCCCTTCTCGATCTGCATTTCCTTGGTGAGACCGGCGATGGCGGGGTTGGACTTGATCTCCGCGGCGATCTTCTTCCGCAACTCGGCCTCGCGCTTGGCGGAGGCGGAGCCGGCGTCGGCCTGCGAGCCGAGGTAGACGGCGTCGATCTCCTTGCCGGAGTAGATGACGCGGTTGGCGTCGCCGGCGACCTTGAGCATGCCGAGAGCGCCCTTGTTGAAGGCGCGGGTGAGCGAGTGGTCGACGAGGATGAAGGTGCCGGGGACGTCGACCTTGAACTCGACGACGGTGGCGCCACCCGAGGGCACGAGGGTGGTCTGCACGTTCTTGTTGGGCAGGCTGAGGCCGGCCTCGGGGTAGACCTTGTCGAAGATCTCGCCGATGATGTGGAAGGAGGAGGTGACGTTCGGGCCGCCGACGCCGAAGAAGAGGCGGATGGTCTCGCCGACCTTGGCGGTCATGGCCAGGTCGCCCACGAGCGAGCCGACAGAGCCGTTGAACACGATGTAGGGCGGGCGCTCGTCGATGGCCTTGGCCATGTCGAAGGACTGCAGGCCCTCCTCACCGTATTTGCCGGTGGTGTAGAACTCGCCCTGCATGACGTAGAACTCCTTGTCGACCTTCGGCAGGCCGTCCTTGGGCTCGACGAGGATGAGGCCATACATGCCGTTGCCGATGTGCATGGGCACGGGGGCGGTGGCGCAGTGGTAGACGTAGAGGCCGGGGTTGAGGGCCTGGAAGGTGAACTGCGAGGTGTGGCCGGGGGCGGTGAAGGTCGAGGTCGCGCCGCCGCCCGGGCCGGTGACGGCGTGCAGGTCGATGTTGTGCGGCAGCTTCGAGGACGGGTGGTTGTTCAGGTGGAACTCCACGACGTCACCCTCGCGGATGCGGATGAACGAGCCCGGCACGCTGCCGCCGTAGGTCCAGAAGGTGTATTCCACCCCGTCGGCCAGGCGGCCCACGACCTCGAGGACCTCGAGGTTGACGACGACGCGCGCGGCATACTTGCGGTTGATCGGCGGCGGCACGTGCGGCGGGGCGGTGAGGATCGCCTGCTCGACGGGAAGATTGGCCACCTCGGGCGGCAAGATGACGGGACCCTGGACGTCGGTCGGGCCCTCGTTGGCGCGAACCAGGGTGGTCGTGAGCAAAGCTGCGGCCAAGGCGAGCCCGGCCACCGCGACAGCGGGGATAATGCGTGGATTATTCATGGGGGACGGTTTCATAGGTTAGCGGGAAAGGGGCGGGCTGGCGTGGCGCGGGTTGGCAGGGACTGCGCATTTCTTGTTATTGGCATTAGAATTGTGATCAGGTCAGCCGCGATAAGCGATAGTGATCGCTGCGATATAGAGCAGGCCGACAACGGCTTCGAACATTCCGATGCGACGCGCCGGCCAGGCGGGACGGAAGGGGCTGGCGAACCATAACGTGCGGGCGACCAACGCCCACACCGGGAGCGCGGCCCAGGCCGGCAGGAAGCGGAACGCGCCCAGCAAAGAGACGCCGACCGCCGCGACGACGGCGACGAGCACCGGCAGCAGGAAGCCGGCCGTCTCACCCTTGGCCTGCCGGAGGCCGCTCCGGACGGTCAGCACCGTGGGCACGCTGCGGGCGAGTGCGAGGGCGGCGAGCGCGAGGGCCGGACCCGCGGACCAGCCGGCGAGGGTGGCCAGGGCCGCCGGCACGAGGGCGAAGGCCGCGCTGCCCGCCACCTCGGCGGCGGCGGCGCGCGAACCGTTTTGCGCATCAAACCAGGCGAACAAGCCGCCCAGCGGGGCGGCCACCAGCAGCGGCCAGAGCGGGGCGAGACCCCGGGGCACGAGGACGAGCGTCAGGGCGGCGAGCGCGAGGACGGAAAAGACCAGGACCGCCGGCCCGGCGAGCCGGTGCCGGGTGGCGGCGGGTGCGAACAGCGCCTTGAAGGGCCGGCGCGCTAAAAACCCGGCCAGCGCGGCCAGCGCCAGCGCACCGCCGGCGGACGAGGGCGCGACGAGCAGGCCCAGCGCCAGCGGCTCGAGCACCAGCGACCAGGAACCGTGTTCCTTCGGCAGGAATACGGAGGCGACCCGGACCGCGGGAGCCGGCCGTGTCGGGGCGGTGGAGCTCGAGAAGGAGGCGAGGAGGGCGGTGCCTTGCATGCCCGCAGTATCGCCGCAAACGCGGGCGGGCGCCTTGACTTGTGTCAAGGGGCGGACGGATCCCCCGGCCGCTCTTTCAGAGCAACTTGTGATCCCGCGCCCAGCGGACAAATTCCTGCTCCAGCTGGTCGAAGGACTCGATGACGAACAGCGTGTCCTGGAAATGCCAGATGTCGTAGGGCTGGGCGGCGAGGGTCTCGGGCCGGTAGGCGACCTTCTTCACCTGGTCCGTGAGCGAATGCTGCGTCTCGCCGGACGAAGAGATGATGCCGTTGCCGTAGATGCGCGGGCCGCCGGGATTCTGGATCAGGCCGAACTCGACCGTGAACCAGTAGATGCGCGTCAGGCCCTCCTCGACCGCCGGGTCCCGGCATGCCAGCGCGGCCTGGCCGATCTTCTGGTAGAAGTTGGCGAAGCGCGGGTGCATGATCATCGGCGTGTGGCCAAAGATGTCGTGGAAGCAGTCGGGCGCCGGCGTGTAGTCGAGCTCGGAGCGGGCGCGGATGTAGTCGGTGCAGGGAAAGATCCGCCGCGCGAGGTAGGAGAAGAAATCATGCGCATCGAGCAGGCCCGGGGTGCGCGCGATTTGCCAGTTGGTCGCGGCCTGCAGCTTGCGCGAGACGTCGGCGAGGGCGGGGATGCGGTCCTTTTCCAGTTTCAGCGCCGCGAGACCGGTGAGGAACTCGTCGGCGGCGCGGCCAGGCAGGAGCGTCTCCATGCGGGCGTAGAGCGTGCGCCAGACATCCTGCTCGTCGGCGGTGTAGGCGGGATAGCGGCATTCCGCGCCGACGGGCAGCGGCGCCGTCAGCTTGTGCGGGATGCAGCGCGGATCATCCGCGCCGGTCGGGGTGGCGGTGGGCGTGGGGGTATTCTGCATACCCGCATTTTGCCGGGTCCCCGCGGCGAATCGAACCCGAAGCGGTCAATTACGCCGAACGGGTTAGGGCGTTTCGGTGGGAGGGGCTTTACGCCCCGACGGACAACAGGTCGCGCTCCAGGCGGGGCATAAAGCCCCTCGCACCCACCGGCGAAAGCGTGCTCACGCGCCGCCCCAAGGCGGAATCGTCTCGCCGGGTTTCGGCGGCGGCCCGGGCGGGGTCATCCGGTTCTTGCGGCGGTCGATGCCGTCCCATTTGCGCGGGGGCGGCGGGGAGGCGACCAGCGTCTCGGCCAGGTGCAGCGGCAGCTTGGCGAGCAGCGAAAGCAGGGGTAGCGAGACGAACAGCGCGAGGGCGGAGGTGTTGGGGGTCAGGCCGCCGAACAGCGCGGCGGAGACCGCCATGATGAAGATGGCCGCCCAGACCAGCGTGCTGGCCAGGGTGGGCCAGGCGATGAGCTTCAGCCAGGTGCGGGCCGGCCGGCGGGAGCGCCACAGCGGCATGGCGGTGAGCGCCAGCACGGTGCCAAAGAGGATTATCCCGGGCGCGCCGCTGCCGAGGATCGTGCCGGTCGTGAAGAGGAACGCGTCGGGCAGGCCGAACACCTTGGTCACGAAGAGGCCGAGCTTCACGTTGGCGTTCGGCGCGGAAAACACGTCGTCGCGGTCGTAGAGACGGGTGAAGCGGCCGGACTGGATCTGCTGGTGCCGCTGCAGGTAGGCCGCCATGCGCTGCTCGTAGAGCGCCGGGTTGGCGCTGCGCAGCCGGGCGCCGCGCGGCACCTGCGGCACGCCGTCGAACACGCCGGTCACCTCCGGGTAGTCGCGGCGGAGGGATTCCTGGGCGGCGGTGACGTTGAAGGGGGCGGCGAGGCGGAGCGGACCCCAGCCGTATTCGCTCTCGCGCAGGCGCGTGGCGAAGGTGCGGACCAGCGCCACCGGATGCTCGTCGAGGGCGGCCGCGGACAGCCGGTAGTTGAAATTGGTCCAGCCGCTGGCGAAGGAAGGTGAAGCGGCGGTCAGGCCCCAGACGAGGGCGCCGCCGGCGACCAGCAGGATCAGGCCGAGCTTGAGGGAGCGCACCAGCTCGCGCCGCAGCCACGGGCGGAATTTTTCATCGGATATGCCGGTGGACTTGATGGCTCTCATACGGGTGCGGCGGCCAGCAAGACAGGCTCGGGGACGGTTGTCACGCCCGGGGTGTTTGCCTCAGGCTGGTTGGATTTTGGTGTCGGTGGCGCGCCCCTTCACCGGTTGAGCAGCGCGGCGACGCGGGTGCGGCCGCGGACGTTGAGCTTGGCGAAGATGGCGGCAAGCTGGGTCTTGATCGTCAGCGGGCTGCGGCGCAGCTCGGCGGCGATCTCGGCGGTGCGCAGGCCCTCGCGCACGCGCATCGCCACCTCGCGTTCGCGCTCGGTCAGCCGGGCCAGCAGCGCCACGGCGCCGGGGGAGAGCTGGCGGTCGCGGTCGCCGCGCGGCCGGCGGTAGTCGAGCTGGATGTGAAAGGCCGGCACGGTCTCGCCGGGCGCGGGGTGCAGCTTGATGCGCGCGTGCAGCCCGCGGGTGTTGTCGCTGACCACCTTGGTCGGCGCCGCCCCGGCCCGGAGCTCGGTGCAGGCCGCCACGAGGGCCTCGGGCACCCGGAAGGCGTTGCGGGCGCGCAGCGCCGCGGCGTGACGCTCGCCGTGGTTCCACACCGCGCAGGCGCGCGCGGCCTCGTGGTTGAACCAGATCGGCCGGCAGGCCGCGTCGAGCAGGAGCAGGCCGACGGGCACGTCTTCCAGCATGGCGAGCACGTGGTCCAGGAGGGGGGCGGAAGTCTCTGCGGGCATAGGCTGAACGGAGTAAATGACCGCCCGGCCCGGCGGTGCAAGGCCGTTTACTCCGTCCGGCGTATGGCCGCGCGGGGGCGCCGCGGGTAGAGTCGGACCAACCCAAACCGCCCGCGCTTCCATCCGCCCGGGCCCCTCCACGCATGAGCCGCACTTTTTTTGACAAGCCCGTCGAGCGCAAAACCGGCGTGAACCCGCTCGGCCTGCGCGGCTTCGACCACATCGAGTTCTACGTCGACAACGCCGACCAGTGGCGCGACTTCTTCGTCCAGAAATACGGCATGTCGCCCCGTGCCTATGGTGACAACTCCACCGGGTTGTCCGGCCGGCGCTCCCACGTCGTGGGGCAGGGCCGCGTCAACTTCGTCGTCAGCGAGCCGCAGGGCGCGGGCGAGAAGGCCGATTTCCTCCGCGCGCACCTGGAGAAGCACGGCTGCGGCGTGCGCGACGTGGCCTTCAAGGTCAAGGATGCCAAGCATGCCTTCGCCGAGGCGCAGCGCCGCGGGGCGAACGCCGTGCGCGGGCTGCACGAGGACGCCAACATCGTTCACGCCGCCATCGCGGCCTACGGCGACACGATCCACAGCTTCGTTGAGCGCAAGGGCCACGGCGAGTTCATGCCGGGCTTCGTCAACGTCCCGGGCGGCATCGACGACCGCGAGATCAACTTCGCGATGATCGACCACGTCGTGGCCAACGTGGAGCGCATGGACGAGTGGGTGACCTTCTACGAGCAGGTGTTCGGCTTCGACCTGTTCATGCACTTCGACATCAACACCGGCCGCTCCGCGCTCATGTCCAAGGTCGTCAGCTCGACCGACGGCTGGGTGAAGCTGCCGATCAACGAGCCCTCGTCCGCCAACTCGCAGATCCAGGAGTTTCTCGACCAATACAACGGCGCCGGCGTCCAGCACATCGCGCTGCTCACGCCCGACATCACCGCGACGATCGACGAGATGCGGAAGATGGGCCAGGAGTTCCTCGACGTGCCGGACAGCTACTATGACGGCGAGTTCGACGCGCGTGTCGGGAAGATCCAGGAGAACAAGGAGGACCTGAAGAAGCTCAAGATCCTCGTCGACCGCGACAACGAGGACGGCTACCTGCTCCAGCTTTTCACCAAGTGCGTGTTCGCGCGGCCGACGCTTTTCTTCGAGGTCATCCAGCGGCGCGGCCGCTCGATCGGCTTCGGCGAGGGCAACTTCCGCGCCCTGTTCGAGGCCATCGAGCGCGAACAGGCCCGGCGCGGCACGCTTTGAGCCTTTAAGTGGGGGCGAGGGCGGTTAGTGTAAGGCATGACCACCCCGCAGACCTGACACCTGCATCCCCGGCCCTTGCCCCCACTTAATTTTTTCCCCCATGCCCCAATACCTCAAGCTCGGCACGCTGCCCCGGAAACATCACATCAGGTTCCCGCGCGATCCCGCCGCGAGCTACAAGGGCGAGGGCCTGCACTACGAGCACGTCGTCACGACCGAGGGCTTCGACCGCGCCTACAGCATCCTCTACCACCTGCGACCGCCGACCTTGGTGAAGAGCGTCGAGCTGTTCCGGGAGTTCGCCCTCAAGCCCGGCGCGCCCACGCCGCTGCGCCACCACCACCTGAAGTCCGCCGGCATGGCCCGCGCGGGTGATCCCTACACCGGCCGCGTGCCGCTGATGTTCAACGCCGACATCGGCGCCTACCGCTGCCGCCCGGCGACGGCGATGGCGGCGGGTTATGACTTTTACCGCAACGGCCAGAGCGACGACGTGATCTTCGTCTGGGCCGGCGGCGGCTGGCTCGAGTCGCAATACGGCCGGCTCCGCTACAGGCAGGACGACTACATCGTCATCCCGCGCGGCACCATCTACCGCCTCGTGCCGGACGACGTGGCGAAGGAGGACTACCTCATCATCGAGTCGACGCACCCCGTCCGCCTGCCCGCGCGCTACCTGCACCAGGAGGGCCAGATCCGCATGGGCGCGCCCTACAGCGAGCGCGACTTCCACGGCCCGACCGAGATCATTGCGCAGGACAAGGAAGGTGATTTCGCCATCCTGACGAAGGACCGCACCCGTTTTACACGCAACATCATGGCCGGCCACCCGCATGACGTCGTGGGCTGGGATGGCTATCTCTACCCGTTCACGTTCAACGCGAATGATTTTGAGCCGCTGACCGGCACCGTCCACCTGCCGCCGCCGGTGCATCAGACCTTCGAGATGCACGGCTTCGTCATCTGCACCTTCGCGCCGCGCTACCTCGACCACCACCCGGAGGCGATCAAGGTGCCGTGGGCGCACGACAACACCGAGGCCGACGAGGTGCTCTTCTATGTGCGCGGCCAGTTCGGCTCGCGCAAGGGCGTCGAGCCCGGCTCGTTCACGCTGCACCCGCAGGGCATCCCGCACGGCCCGCACCCGGGCACGACGCTGAAGAGCTTCGAGCACACCCGCACCGAGGAGCTCGCCGTGATGTTCGACACCCAGTATCCGCTCGAGCTGACCGCCGAGGCCCTGGCGATGGATGATCCGAATTATCCGCTGTCATGGCTGGGTTGATTTGTTACCCACTATGACCAGAAGGGGCGGCTTGCCTGCCCGGGCCGCTCCCCTTTCGGTCAATCCCGTCCCATTCATGATCGTCGATTTCCAAAAACTCCCGCCGCGCGAATCCTATCCGTGGCTGATCAATGCGATCAACCCGCGGCCCATCGCCTGGGTTTCCACCATCTCGGCCGACGGCCGGACAAACCTCGCGCCGTTCTCCTTCTTCATGGGCATCTGCGCCAACCCGCCGACCCTGATGTTCACCGGCGCCAACGACCGCACCGGCAAAAAGAAGGACAGCGTCGTCAACGTCGAGCAGGTCCCGGAGTTCGTCGTCAACATCGTGCCCTACGCCCTGCGCGACCCGATGAACCTCACCTCGGCCCCGCTGCCGCACGGCGAGAGCGAGTTCGAGAAGTTCAACATCGCCACCGCGCCCTCGACGCTGGTGCGGCCGCCGCGCGCCGCCGCGTCGCCGGTGTCTTTCGAGTGCAAGCTCGACCGCATCGTCCGCATCGGCGAGGGCCCGCTGGCCGGCAACGTCGTGTTTGGCACCATCCTCTGCGCACACATCGACGAGTCCGTCATCACCGACGGCGCGCTCGACCCGCGCAAGCTCGACACCATCGGCCGCATGGGCGGCAACTATTACACCCGCACCACCGAGTTGTTCGAAATCAAGCGTCCCACTTAATTCCACACAAAGAAACAAAGCCCACTCCTTGGCTTCTTGGTATTCTCCCTCATCCCATGACTGAAGTTGTAATTTTATCCGCCACCCGCACGCCGATCGGCGCCTTCCAGGGCGCGTTTGCCGGGGTGCCGGCCCCGAAGCTCGGGGCCGCCGCCATCAAGGGCGCCCTCGCCAAAGCCGGCGTGAATCCCGCCGACGTCACCGATTGCCTCATGGGCAACGTGCTCCAGGCCGGCATCGGCCAGGCACCCGCCCGCCAGGCCGCGCTTGGCGCGGGCCTGCCGCAGTCCGTGCGCTGCGTGACCGTGCACAAGGTCTGCGGCTCGGGCCTGCAGACCGTCATGGGCGCCGCGCACTTCCTCGCCGGCGGCATGGGCACGATCGCCGTCGCCGGCGGCATGGAGAACATGACGCTCGCGCCCTACCTGCTGCCGAAGGCGCGCGACGGCTTCCGGATCGGCCACCAGCAGGTGATCGACTCGATGATCACCGACGGCCTGTGGGACCCGTATAACAACATTCACATGGGCAACTGCGCCGAGCGGTGCGCGGCGAAATACAAGTTCACCCGCGAGCAGCAGGACGCCTACGCCATCGAATCCTTCAAGCGCGCCAACGCCGCCCAAAAGGACGGCAAGTTTGCCACTGAGATCACGCCTTACGAGTCCACCGACGCCAAGGGCAACGTCACGAAGGTCGAGCACGACGAGGGCCCGGCCAAGGTGAAATACGACAAGATCCCGGCCCTGAAGCCCGCCTTTCAGAAAGACGGCACGATCACGCCGGCCAACGCCTCCTCCATCAACGACGGCGCCGCCGCCCTGGTGCTCGCGACCGCCGACACCGCGAAAGCCAAGGGCCTGAAGCCCATCGCGCGTCTCGCCGGCTTCGGCGGCCACGCGCAGGACCCGGTCTGGTTCACCACCGCGCCGGTGCAGGCCACGCAGGCCGCACTCAAGCAGGCGGGCTGGTCTGTGAAAGACGTCGATCTCTGGGAAGTGAACGAGGCTTTTGCCGTCGTGCCGATGGCGTTCATGGCGGAACTCGGCATCGCCCACGACAAGGTCAACGTCCGCGGCGGCGCGATCGCGCTCGGCCATCCCATCGGCGCCAGCGGCGCGCGCATCCTCGTGACCCTCATCGCCGCCCTGCAGGAACGCGGCCTCAAGCGCGGCGTCGCCGCCATCTGCATCGGCGGCGGCGAGGGCCTGGCCGCCTGCGTG
>DASWWD010000005.1:0-148696 GCA_036401015.1 Lacunisphaera sp. | reverse complement strand
CACCGGAGCGGTGACGCTGGGAGCGGACACAACGCTCAGCACGACGGACAGCGCGGTGCTCTTCTCCTCCACGGTCAACTCCACCGGCGGCGCCCGCGACCTGACGGTCAACGCCGGCACGGCTGGCATCACCTTCACCGGCGCGGTCGGCGCCACGAACGCCCTCGACGTGGTGGCCCTCAACGCGACCGGGACGACCACGCTGGGTGGCGCCTTCACCTCGGGCACGCTGACGACCGATGCCGGCGGGACGACGGCGATCAACGGTGGGGCGGTCACGACGACGGGAGCCCAGACTTATAATGACAATGTGACGGTCGGAACGGCCGCGGCGACGCTGACGACAACGAACAGCACGGTCGCCTTTGCGGGCACGACGACGCTGAACCAGGACCTGACGGTGACCACCGGCAGCGGGGCGGTGACCTTCACTGGCGCGGTTGACGGAGCCAACGACCTGACGGTCAACTCCACGGGCACGACGACCTTCACGGCCGCGGTCGGCGGCGGCACGGCCCTTGCCAGCGTGACGACGAACGCCGGCGGGACGACGGCGATCAACGGCGGAGCGGTCACCACGACGGGCGCTCAGACCTACGGCGATGCGGTCACCCTCAATGCGGATACCACGCTGGCGACGACCAACAGCGCCGTCACGTTCAGCAGCACGATCGATTCTTTTGATGCCACCGCGCGCGATCTCACGGTCAACGCCGGATCCGGCCTGATCACGCTTTCCGGGGCCATCGGTGGCACGAATCCGCTCGATGTCATCACCCTTAACAGCACCGCCGGTGCCGGCATCGCGCTGCCGGCCACCACTGCTCAGACCCTGACGGTTGCGGGAGCGGGACCTCTCACCGACAATGGGGCGCTGACCATCCCGGGCGTCACCACCCTCGCGGTTGGTGCGGGCAATAATATCACCCTGGATAACGCGAATAATTTCGGCACGGTGGTCATCACCAGCGGCCTCGATGTAACCTTGGTCGACGTCAATGCGATCGATTTGGGCACCTCCACGATCTCGGACGACCTGAACCTAACCGCCGGCGGACATATCACCCAGAGTGGGGTGCTAACGGTGGCGGACGACCTGACCATCGCGCTCACCGCACCCAATTCCGACATCCTGCTGGGCAGCCAGGCCAACAATCTTGGCAGCGTTGCCCCGATGCTCGCCGGCACGGTGTCCAACATCCGCGACCTGAGCTTCAAGAACGTGAACGTGGGGGCCAAGGTGCCGGTTATCGCCCCGGCCACCACGAATCTGACGGGCCTCACCAATCTCCGTAACCTGACCCTGGACTTCCCCAACGCCCCCATCGACCTGCCCGGCATCACCGCCTCCGGCAACATGACGATCAACGCCGGCGGGGCCATCACCGATAGCGGTGCCTCGGTCGTGCCGGGCACGACCACCCTCAATGCGAACGGCAACAACATCACATTGGATTTCCCGGGCAACAACTTCGGGACCGTGAACCTGGCCGGCGCCAACATCACCCTGACCAACGTCAGCCTGGTCAACCTGGCGGGCGTGCAGTCCTCCGGGACTTTCACCCTGACGGTTCCGGGCACCATGACGATCAGTTCCCCGGTCACCGGTTCGACGATTAACCTTTCCTCAAGCGGCGGTAACCTGGTTCTCAACTCCACGGTCACAGCGAGCGGCAATCTGACCCTGGCGGCCAACGCGGGCAGCATCTCGGCCAACTCGAGCGGCAATATCTCCGCCGGCGGCAGTCTCTCGGTGACGGCCGGCGGCGGCATCCAGCTGGCGGGCGTCACCAGCCCCGGCGTGACGATCACCGCTGGCGGCGGCGTCACCTTCATCAACCCGCTCACGGTCAACGGCGGGTTCCTGGTCACGGCCGGCGGCGGCGTCAGCTTTAACAACACCATCACGGGTGGCGGCACCCTGACCATCAACACCGCCGGCGTCACGAGCTTCAACGGCGCCATCAACGGCCTCGGCACCCTGATCACCGACGCCGCTGGCAGCACGGTGATTAATGGCGGGCAGCTGGCGGTCACGACTTCATTCCGCTTCAACGACCCGGTGCTGCTAGGGGGTGGCCCGCTGGTCATCAGCGGGCCGCTCGGCCGCTTCGACCGCACCGTGGATGGCGGCGCGGCGGTGACGGTCAATTCCACGGGCGACATGATCTTCGTCGGCGCAGTCGGCGCGGGCTCGGGCGGTCTGCTGGCGTCCTTCACCAGCGACGCCGGCGGTCGCACGCTCTTCTACGGCGGCTCGGTCCTGACCACCGGCGCCCAGGTCTACAACGACTCCGTGCTGCTCGGCACGAATACCACGATGGGGGCGTCCGCGCTCACCTTCAACGGCCCGCTCAACACCGGCCCGGCGCTCGCGACCCTGTCCGGCGCCAACGCCGCCACCACCGGCGAGAGCGACCTGATCGCCAATGTCTCCGGCGCCACGATCTTCAACGCTCCCGTCGGCCAGCTCACCCGGCTCGGCGACGTGACCACCGATGCCGGCGGCACGACAGTCATCCGCGCCAACTTCAACGCCACCCGGCTCACCTTGAACGACCCGGCGACCTTCGACACGGCCGCAGCGATCACGGTCGATACCACCGGCTCGCAGTTCTACAACAGCTCGGTCACGCTGGGCACGAACCTGACCTTCAACTCGACCCTCAACGCCGTGTTCAACGCGACGGCGAGCCCGGCCGAGGGCATTTCCTTCGCCCAAGGCCTGTCCGCCGGGGGCCGCACGGTCACGATCACCGCCCCCGGCTCGACCATCACCGCGGGCGGCGACCTGGGCACGCAGGACGCCCGGCTCGCGCGCCTGTCGGCCGCCGGCCGCTACATGGTGGTGCGTGGCGATATCTGGGCCCAGGGTGACATCGCCCTGGCCGTCGGCACCGGGACGACCGGAGACAACGACTTCCTGCAATTCACCGCACCTGGCGGAGCCGCGCGCAATACCCGGCTGGATTCGGTCGACGGCGAGATCATCCTCGGCAGCGGCGCCACCGGCGGGGCCGAGAAGACGGCGGCGCCGATCCGTTCCTCGATCTTCAAGTCCAACGAAGGCGACCTGTATCTGTTTGCCCGCAAGGTGACGGTCCAGCCCTTTGAGCGTCTGGTCGTCCGCAACGGATCGCTGATCGCCATTGCCGACGGCACCGCCGCGACGGACGGCATTACCCTGGGCAGCACGGCCGCCACCAACTACCTGGTCCTGGTCAGTTCCACGGCGCGCGACGTGCCGGGCATCCTGCTCCGTTCCCGCGGTCCGGCGGGCATCGATTCCTCCCTCGGCGCGCAGGACCAGGGCACCGACCTCATCGCCGGCGCGGTCTTCTTCTTCAACACGAACTTCAGCCTGCCCGGCACCATTCCGACCCGCGAGGTTTTTGCCCCCGTGCCGGCCACGGCGGGCACCTTCAACTACCAGCTCCTGACGGGCAACATCCTGAGCGCCTTCGGCCCGCTGGCGATCCGGATCCTGCCTGATTCCGGCGGAGTGACACACAATGTCTATGTGGCCGACATGGTCCTCTCCAACCGCTTCCGTCCGGTGGTCGGCAACCTGATCTACCTTGATCTCAACACCGGTCCGGGCTTCAGCCCGGGTCGCTTCATCAACGGGCTCGGCCCGTTCGTTGATCCCGCGTCCGACCTGCTGGGCCTCAGCGATGTCCAGCCCCTGCGCCCGCTGGTTTCCCTCAACACCGCCCCGCGCACCGTGCTGCAGTCGGCCTTCACGCCGAATGTGCCCCGCGAGGACCGTGAGACCGCCCCGCCCGAGGTCGACCTGTCTCCCGCCGTGCGCGAGCAGCTGCAGGCTCTCGGCATCTACGCCCGCGCCCTGCGGCCGGCCGAGGCCCGGTCCCGCGAACTCCGCATGGGTCTGTTCACGACCATTCCCGAGCGGGAACGCCCCCGGGAGTCAGACTACGAGGTGGCCGACGCCCGCGTCGAGAACCGTGCCGTGCGCGAAGTCCTCCGTCTCGCCACCGAGGCCGGCCTGATCGGCGAGGGGCAGGGCAAGCTCGACGAGGTGGCCCGCGCCCTGGCCGCCAGCTATGAGGCCTTCTCGGTGCTGTCGCTCAGCCAGGAGGCCAAGGATTTCCGCGCTTGGCTGGAGGCCAGCTCCGAGCCTGACTCCGTGCGCGTGCTGGCCTATGTGAAGACCCTCCACGAGACGCTGAAGGGCATCGAGCTGCTCGGCCTCACGCGGCAGGAACTGGCCAGTTCCAAGGCCCAGATCTACGGCAGTATTCTCCGCGCCCGCCTCAACGCCGAGCCGGAATTCCTCCGCTCGCTGGTCGAGGACACCGCGGCGCCCACCCAGGTTTCGGCCGTCGGCTCGCCCTCGGTCTCACCGGGCTCGCTGGCCCAGGCTACGCTGCGCTGAGGGCGGTCCCGGCCGGGCAGATTCCTCGCTTGTGCCATCGGCCGGATTGGTTATCGAAGGGGGCTGCCTCCCATGGATTCTTCACCAGGTTTCGGACAAACTAATCCGGGTTTTGGACAGACCAACCCGGGTTTCGGCAGCACCAATCCGGCTTCCGGGCAGCCCAACCGTCGCCTCGCGGCCGTGATGTTCCTCGATATGGTCGGCTACAGCGCCATGATGGCCGGCGACGAGGAGCGGGCGCTCGCCTGCGTGGCCGAGCTGGAAAAACTGCTGCGGGCCGAGGTGCCGAAATTCGGTGGCCGCGTGGTCAAGTTTCTGGGCGACGGCTCGATGGCCGAGTTTCCCACCGCCCTGGCCGCCGTGCGCTGCAGCCAGAGCGTGATCCAGGACGTCGAATCGAACAATGCCTGGGTGCCCGCGGAAAAACGCTATTCCGTCCGCATCGGCCTGCACCTGGGCGAGCTCGTGGACCGGGCCGATGACATTTTCAGCAACGCGGTGAACGTGGCGGCGCGCATCCAGCCTCTGGCGGACCCGGGCGGCATCGCCATGTCGAGTTTCATCTACTCCCAGGTCGAGAACCAGCTGGACCTGAAGGGCACCTACCTGCCGCCGCAGAAGCTGAAGAACATCCCCGAGAAGATGCGCATCTTCCTGGTCGATCCCGTGGGAGGCGATGCGGCCGGCCGGGCCATCCGGCGGCACAAGCCGTTTGCGACCAAGGTGGCCGTTGGGTCGGCCGTGCTGCTCGTGGTGGTGATCCTGACCTACTATTTCTCGACCCGGTCCTGAGGTCGCCCCTCTTGTGCTTGTAGGGGGCGGGTCCGCCCCCCACGTTGCCTGTCACCATGGCCCAGCCCGAAGCTCCCAAGATCATCTTCTCGATGATCGGCGTCTCGAAGAAGATCGAGCGCAAGGAAATCCTCCGCGACATCTCCCTGTCGTTCTATTACGGCGCGAAAATCGGCGTGCTCGGCCTCAACGGCTCCGGCAAGTCGTCGCTCATGCGCATCCTGGCCGGGATCGATACCGAGATCGACGGCCGCATTCATTTCGAGCCGGGTTATACGGTGGGCTTTCTGCCGCAGGAACCGGCCCTGACCCCCGGCGCCACGGTCCGCGCCTGCGTCGAGGAGGGGGTCAGGCACCTGACCGACCTGACCGCCGCGTATGACGCCAGCTGGGATGAGATTGCGGCCGCCCCGGACGATGCGACCCGCGACGCCATCAGCGACAAGCAGGCCAAGCTGCAGGAAAAAATCGACCATCTGGGGGCCTGGGACGTGGCCCCGATGGTCGAGCAGGCCATGGACGCGCTGCGCTGCCCGCCGGGCGAGGCCATCGTGGACAACCTTTCCGGCGGCGAACGCCGCCGGGTCGCCCTGGCGCGGCTGCTGTTGCAGAAACCGTCCATCCTGCTGCTCGACGAGCCGACCAACCACCGCGACGCCGACTCGGTCAACTGGCTTGAGCAGCACCTCTCGCGCTACGAGGGCACGGTCATCGCCGTGACGCACGACCGCTACTTCCTCGACAACGTCGCCGGCTGGATCCTCGAGCTCGACCACGGCCACGGCCTGCCGTTCAAGGGCAACTACTCGTCTTGGCTGGAGCAGAAGCAGGCCATGGCCACCGTGGCCGAGCGCACCGAGAGCAAACGCCAGAAGGCGATGGCGCGCGAGCTGGAGTGGATCCGGTCCTCCGCCAAGGCCCGCCAATCGAAGGGCCAGGCCCGCGTCAACGCCTACGAGGCGATGCTCAAGCAGGACGTGGCCGAGCAGGAAAAGAAATTCGAGATCGTCATCCCGCCCGGGCCGCGCCTGGGCAACCTGGTGGTGCAGGCGCAGAAGGTCGCCAAGGCCTACGGCGACAAGCTCCTTTACGACAACCTGGACTTCTCGCTGCCCCCCGGCGGCATCGTGGGCATCATCGGGCCCAACGGCGCGGGCAAGACCACGCTGTTCAAGCTCATCACCGGCCTGGAAAAGCCCGATGCCGGCAGCTTCCGGATCGGCGACACGGTAAAGACGGCCTACGTCGAGCAGTCGCGCGACTCGCTGGAGGGCGACAAGACGATCTGGGAGGTCATCAGCGGCGGGCAGGAGATCATGCAGCTGGGCAAGCGCTCGGTGAACAGCCGCGCCTATTGCGCCCAGTTCGGTTTCACCGGCGCTGACCAGCAGAAGAAGGTCGGCGTGCTCTCCGGCGGTGAACGCAACCGCGTGCTGCTGGCCCGCGTGCTCAAGAGCGAGGCCAACCTGCTGTTGCTCGATGAGCCGACCAACGACCTCGACGTCAACTCCATCCGCGCGCTGGAGGAGGCGTTGGAGACCTTCGCCGGCTGCGCCGTGATCATCTCGCACGACCGCTGGTTTCTCGACCGCACGGCCACACACATCATGGCCTTCGAGGGCGACAGCTACGTCCACTGGTTCGCCGGCAACTACTCGGCCTACCTCGAGGACTTCAAGAAGCGCAAGGGCAAGGACGCGGACCAGCCTCACCGGATCAAATATCGGAAGCTGACGCGCTGAGCGCGGTTACTCGAAGCCGAAGAGCCGGCCCATCTCGCGACGGTCCCGCTTGGTCGGGCGGCCCTTGCCGCGCTCGCGGGCCAGCATGTGCTCGATGCCGGCCTGCTTCGCCCGCTCGTATTCGGCGGCGGGCGTGAGGTCGGTCATGTATTCCGGCAGCTGTTTTGCCGCCACCCGCGAGCGCGGGTGGGCGACGACCTTCAGGGTGCGGGTGATGGCGCCGACGCGGACGGTGATCGTTTCGCCGGCATGGATGTCGCGGCCGGGTTTGGCCTCGAGCTCACCGATCATGACCTTGCCGGCGCGGCACGCGGCCGTGGCCTCGGGGCGGGTCTTGAAGACCCGCACGCTCCAGAGCCATTTGTCGAGCCGGGGATCGTCCATGGGGACACTGTAGCCGTCGTCCGGCCGTCGTCCAGTCGCGGAGGTTGCGCCGGAATAAAAACCGGCTAGTCTCCTCCCACGTTCATGAACGTCCGTCCCCTCATCGCCCTCCTGACCCTTTTCACCGCCATGACCCTCCAGGCTGATACCAAACCCGCGTCCTCAACCGAGCTGGCCACGGTCGGTGGCGGCTGCTTCTGGTGCACGGAGGCCGTCATCGAGCGCCTGCCGGGCGTCAAAAAAGTCGTCAGCGGCTATGCTGGCGGCCAGACGGCCAATCCGACCTATGAGGAGGTCTGCACCGGCACGACCGGCCACGCGGAGGTCATCCAGATCGAGTTCGATCCCGCCGTGATCAGCTATGAAAAGATCCTCGAGGTTTTCTTCGAGGCGCACGACCCGACCACCATGAACCGTCAGGGCGCGGACGAGGGCACCCAGTATCGCTCCGTCATCTTCTACCACAACGACGCGCAGCAGAAGGCGGCGGCCCGGGCGAAGATTGCCGCGCAGGCCCTCTGGCCCGACCCGATCGTCACCGAGGTTTCACCCCTGACCAAATTCTACCCGGCGGAAGGCTATCATCAGGATTATTTCCGCAAGAATCCGAACCAGGGTTATTGCACCTTCGTCATCAAGCCGAAGGTCAAGAAGCTCGAGCAGAAGGGCGTGATCCCGAAGGGCTGAACCAAACCAGGGCATGGCCAACAAAAAGGCGCCCATTTGGGCGCCTTTGCTTTTTTAAAGGAGGGCGGGTGCTCAGGCGCGGGCGCGCTGGCGGCGGGCCTTGACGATGTCGTCGGTCACGCGGTCGAGCCAGCGGATGGGGGCGATGGGTCGGGGGCTCAGGAATTCCTTCTCCTCGGCGACGCTTTGTCCGTGCTTGTAGAGGACGCCGGGCAGGATGTAGGTGCCAAAAACCCAGTCGGCCACCGGCAGGATGAAGAAGCCCGAGATGGCCTCGTTGCAGTCGATCACGGCGTGGTGCCGCAGGTGGAAGCTGTAGACCTTGCGCCAGAAGCCGCCCCAGACCGGGCTGTCGATGAGCGGGCCCCACTTGTCAAACGACCAGTGCTCGATGGCATGGAAGAGCTCGTAAATCAGGAGGGAGGAGGCCAGGGACGCATAACCCGCCACCAGCATCGGAAACGAGGGCACCAGCCACTGCATCAGGACAAAGAAGGGCGTCAGGATGGCGGCAAAGATCACAAAGGTATACCAGGGGAAGAAGGAGGCCTCTTTCTGTTCCTTTTCGAGGATCGGGTAGAAATTCTCGACGAAGTTGACGTCCAGGCCGCCCGGTGTCCGGCGGCGGGTGATGCGGGTCAGGCTGTGGTGGTGGGTGTGCTGCCTGTAGAAATAGCTCAGGAAGGGCGCCACCGGCTTGTGCAGGACGTAGCGGTGGAAGAAAAACTCCATGAAGCAATTGAAGAGCGAGAACCCCACGAAGGCGGCGAGCAGCTTCCAGAACGGCCCGGAGACCTGGGCCGCCCAGACCGGCGCGGGCGCTAGCAGCCAGACCAAGCCTAGGAAGCCGCCGAAGGAGACGGCGACGACAAATAGAAACAGAGGCAGGGAGAACTCTTCCTCCGTGTGGGGGTTGGTGGAGATGCGTTCGGACATTTCTGTCAAAAATCCACGGTTTCGGTCCGGTTGGCAACCGTTGAAAGACCCGCCGGGCGGCCTGCCCGGCCTCAGGCGCGGCGTGAGGCCGGCTGGACTTTGGCCATTTCTGGATACACTGCCCCCATGCAAGACCAACCCGCCCAGGAACTGAACGGAGCCGTCGTGACGGTGGACTTTGTCCGTCACCGCAACGCCATGCTGGTGCGGGCCGACCTTGGGCCGTTGTTCACCGATTTCTACCTGCATGTGGCGGACAACAAGCTGCGTTACACGCCCGAACAGGCGGCGCTCTTCAAGACCGCGCTGGCGGCCTTCACACTGCACTGCGCCTCGCGGCCGCTGAACGAGCACATCGCCTGGACACTCAATTTCCAGGAGCCGCGGCTGAACCTCTTTCTCGCCGGCGACAACGAGGACTGCACCGTCACGGGCCGGCTGTTCACGGAGAACGTGCGCGAGGCCGCCGAAAACGTGTTTTTCAGCGACATCGTGCCCCGGCGCGGGGTCGAGCCCCGCCGCAGCGTGGTGAATTTCCAGGGCGGTGATGTGTTCGCGGCCGTGGGCGTCTACTACGCCCGCAGCGAGCAGCAACCCGTGCGCTTTTTTGACCTGGGCAACGACCACTACGCCATGTTGCTGGCCCAGCCGGACTGCGACCTGGCGTGGTTTGCCTCCGTCGATGCCGAGGGCGTGCGCAATCCCGGCACCGCCGAGACGGTCGGGCGCATCCAGAGCCGCAACTACGGCTGGCATTGCGGCTGCACCCAGCAAAAGATCCTCGGCGCCATCGCGCCGGCGTTCCGGGCCGACCCCGAGGGCTTGTTCGGCGAGGCGGAGACCATCCGCGTGGAATGCCCGCGCTGCGCCGCCGGTCACACCCTCACCCGGGAGGCGATGGAGGCCTACCTGGTCGAATCGGGGAAGAAATCCTAAGTTGAACCGTGGGAGGGGCTTTACGCCCCGACTCTTTTAATTTGTCGGGGCGTAAAGCCCCTCTCACCTTTCCCCGATGACCATCTGGGAGATCATCGGCACGGTGCTGGGTGTCATCGGCGTGTGGCTGATGATCCGCCAGAACATCATCGGCTGGCCCGTCGGCCTCGTGCAGGTGGCGGTGTATGCCTGGGTGTTTTTCGATGCCAGGCTCTACTCCGATGCCATCCTGCAGGTCGCGTTTTTCCTCATCCAAGCCTATGGCTGGTGGCATTGGTGGCGCGGCCGGACGCCGGCCCATGAGCTGCCCGTGACCCGGCTCGGGCCGGCCGCCTCGGCTGGCGCGCTGGTGGCCGGTGCGGTGCTCACGGCGGGCTGGGGGACGCTCATGCACCGCACGACCGACGCGGCGCTGCCTTATTGGGACGCATTCATCCTGATCTACAGTCTCATCGCGCAGTGGCTGCAGGCGCGCAAGAAACTCGAGTGCTGGCCCGGCTGGCTGTTGGTCAACACGGTGGCCATCGGGGTCTATTGGGTGAAGGACCTGCGGCTGACAGCCGGGCTCTATGTGATTTTCTGGCTGATGGCCCTGTGGGGCTGGCGCGAATGGCGCCGGTCCATGAAGGGGGCGGCATGAACAATCCTCGGCGCATCGCCGTCTACGGCCCCGAATCCACGGGCAAGACGCAGCTCGCGGGCAGGCTGGCCGCCCATTTCGGCGCGCCTTTGGTCGCCGAATATGCGCGGGAACGCTGGGACCAGCAGGGCGCGCTGGGTCTCGAGGACATGCTGCCGGTCGCGCGGGAACAGTGGCGGCGGGAAGACGAGGCGGCGGCGGGTGCCACCGGGCTGGTCATCTGCGATACCGACGCGCTGACCACGATGCTCTGGAGTGATTTGCTCTATGGCGCCTGTCCGGACGAACTGCGGCGCGGCGCGGAGAAACGTTGTCGGGATTACACGCTCTACCTCCTGCTCGACATCGACACGCCTTTTGCGCCCGACCCGCAGCGCTGCTTTCCCGATCCGGCGGACCGGGAAAAGTGCATGCGGATCTGGCGCGGCGCGCTGGAGCACCGGTCGCTGCCCTTCGTGCTCATCCGGGGCGACTGGGCCGCGCGCGAGGCGGCGGCCATCGCGGCGGTTCGGGGCGTGCGGTAGCCGGCAGGTTATTTGTAGTCCGGGTAGTCGGGCTGATACATCTGCGACTTGATGTAGGCGGGCAGGTTGGCGGGCCGGGGTAACCGGGCCACGCCGCTGGCATAGGCGATCTCCGCCACCCCGAGCGCGATGGCGGCGGAAACCTCGCGGATGCGGGTGAGCGCCGGATAAACCCGGCCGATGGCCAGGTCCTCCGGGGTCACCAGTTTCGCCAGCTCGCGCGCGGCGACGAGGAACATCTCGTTCGTGACCCGTGACGCCTGGGTGGCGACGACGCCGAGCCCCACCCCGGGGAAGATGTAGGAGTTGTTGCCCTGACCGGACACGTAGGTGCGCCCGGCCAGCGTGCACGGCGGGAAAGGGCTGCCGCTGGCGAAGATCGCGCGGCCGTCAGTCCACGTGTAGGCCTGCTCGGCGCTGCACTCGGATTTCGAGGTCGGGTTGGAAAGTGCGAACACGATCGGCCGTTCATTGAGGCGGCCCATGGCCCGCACGACCGGCTCGGTGAAGGTCGCGGCCTGGCCGGAGACCCCGATGAGGGCGTGCGGCTTGAGCGCCTCGATGGCGGCGCCCAGCTCCTTCACCGGGGCGTGGTCGTGGGCGAAGCGGAGCTTGTGGTCGACGAGATCGGTGCGGCTTTTCACGACGAGGCCCTTGGAATCGACGAACCAGCATTGGCGCCGGGCGGCCTCCAAGGGCACGCCTTCGGCCACGAGGGCGTCCACGATCAGGTCGCCGATGCCGATGCCGGCCTCGCCGGCGCCGTAGAAGAGGATGCGCAGGTCCTGCAGCGGCCGGCCCGACAGACGCGCCGCCGAATAGAGCCCCGCCAACGTGACGCCCGCGGTGCCCTGGATGTCGTCGTTGAAGGTGCAGACCTTGTCCTGGTAGCGGTGCAGCAGCGCGAAAGCGTTGGCGTTGCCAAAATCCTCGAACTGGATGCAGGCGCGCGGGAAGACCACCTGCACGGCCTGGACGAACTCCTCAACCAGCGCGTCGTAGGCGGGGCCGCGCAGGCGGGGTTCGGGGGTCCCGATGTAGAAGGGATCCTCGCGCAGCTCGCGGTTGTCCGTGCCGACGTCGAGCATGATGGGCAGGCACTGTCCCGGATGGATGCCGGCGCAGCCGGTGTAGAGGGCCAGCTTGCCCACGGGGATGCCCATGCCGTTGGCGCCGAGGTCGCCGAGGCCGAGGATGCGCTCGCCGTCGGTGACGACGATCATGCGCACGTCGTCATGGGGCCAGTTGCGCAGGACCCTGGCGATGCGGCCGCGGTCCGCCGCGGTCAGGTAGAGCCCGCGCGAGCGGCGGAAGATGTAGCCCCAGCGCTGGCAGGCCAGGCCGACCGTGGGCGTGTAGATGATTGGCATCATCTCGGGCAGGTGATCGAGCACCACCCGGTAAAAGAGGGACTCGTTCCGCTCCTGCAGGGAGATCAGGTAGATGTATTTCTCCAGGTCCGTCGGCTTGCGCCGGAAGCTCTCGAGCACGCGGGCAACCTGCTGGTCCTGCGGGAAGACCCGCGGGGGCAGCAGGCCGCGCAGGCCGAGCTGGTCGCGTTCGGCGTCGGTGAAGGCGGTGCCTTTGTTGAGCAGCGGATCGTGGAGAAGATCGGCGCCGCGTTTGGCGAGGAGGGAGGTGCTCATGATATGGAGGTTTGGAGAACCCGAGGATACCGCGCGGGCGGCGGCAAACCAACGCCGATGACGGGCCGGCGGGCGGTAATGACCGTTTGGCGGCGACGCTGTGCCGGAGGCTAATAAATGGGCGCCGGCAAAAAATGCGTAGCTTTGGGCGAGTTGTGCGTTGAAGCCGGCCCGGTTTCCGGCAGAACGCCCCCACATGCTGACGGAAGACTATCTCCAGCGCTTCGGCGGACTCGGCCGGCTCTACGGCGCGACGGCCCTGCCGCGCCTGCAGGCGGCCCACGTGTGCGTCGTGGGCGTGGGCGGGGTCGGCTCATGGGTGGTCGAGGGCCTGGCCCGCTCCGGCATCGGGGCGATCACGCTGATCGACCTCGACGACGTGTGCCTGACCAACGTCAACCGCCAGCTGCCCGCGCTCGACGGCAACCTCGGCCGGCCGAAGGTGGTGGCCCTCGCGGAGCGGGTGAAGCTGATCAACCCGGCGTGCGTGGTTACGACGGTCAGCGAGTATTTCACGGCCAAGACGGCGGACGCGCTGCTCGCGACGCGCTTCAGCTGGGTGGTGGACTGCATCGACCTGATGTCGAACAAGGCGTTGCTCATCGCGGAGTGCACCAGGCGCGGCCAGCCGGTCCTCACGGTCGGTTCCGCGGGCGGCAAGCGGGACGCGACGCGGATCGTCGTGACCGACTTCGGCGGCGGGCACGGGGACGAGCTGCTGCGGCAGGTGCGCAAGAAGCTGCGGCGCGACCACGGTTTCGCCAAGGGCGAGGGCAACCACTACGGCATCCCCTGCGTGTCCTCGCAGGAGCCGCCGGTGTTTCCGTGGGCCGACGGCACCTGCTCGACCGAACCCGAGGCAGGCTCGAACCTGCGGCTCGATTGCGCGACCGGCTTCGGCACCGCGGTTTTCATCACCGGGGCCTTCGGTTTCGCCGCGGCCGGCGAGGTGGTGCGGCAGGTCGCCCTGGGTCAGGCCGGCGCAGGCTTGCCCATCAGCCACTGAATCACGTCGGCCGCGCCGTAGGAATCGCCGGCGCCGGGGAGATGGCGGGCGAGGTGCATGACCTCGTCGCCGGCGGTCACGATCGGATCCTCCGCGCCACCGGGCCGCTGCTGGCCCAGCCCGGCCGTCGCCATCAGGCCGTTGCAAAGGCATTTGCGGCCGACGGTGTCGGCCAAGGCGCCACCCTTCCGGACGTAATCCTCGACCGGCTCGCCGGCGCAACGGTAACCGATGGCGCCATCGGGCTTGCGGTAAGCCTCGCGGAGATAGCCGAGGTCGCAGATGCGCTGGCGGGCCAGGTAGCGCGCCTCGTCGGAAATCGTGCCAAGGAGCTGAAGCACCTTGAAGGGGAAACCGGTGGGCGAGGCCAATGGGTCGGTGAATACGCGCAGGGCCTCGACGCGGCTGAGGCGGAGAACCTCGCGCTTCAGTTCCGGGGTGATGCCCGATTCCTCGCAGAAGGCGAAGGCGGTGCCGATCTGCACGCCGGCGGCGCCGAGGGCCCGGGCCTCCGTGATTTTTTCCGGCCGGGCGTAGGCGCCGGCCAGCCAGAAGGGGAGGCCGATCTCGCGGATCTTGGCCAGCTCCGGCACGTCGCGCGGGCCGTAGACCGGTTCGCCGCTTTCGCTCAGCTGCATCGGGCCGCGGGGCGGCGCGTTGTGCCCGCCGGCCGTCGCGCCCTCGACGATGAAACCGTCGACGCGACCGTTGGACTTGCGGGCGAGCGTCAGGGCCAGGGTCGCCGAGGAAATGATGGCCAGAAAGAGCGGTCGCGGCAGCACCGGCGCCGGGCCGGCGAAAAGCGTGCGCGGATCGAACGTGGCGAGACAATCGTCGCCGGGGGCCGCGCCGGTGACATCGATCCTGAGCTCCGCCGGTTCGCCGCGGGCGAAGCGGTCAAGCACCCCGGGGATGGACCGCGGAATGCCCGCGCCCATCAGGACGTAATCGACGCCGGCCAGCATCGCGCCGTAGACCGAGGGCAGGGTGGGCAGCTGGATCTTCTCCAGAAAATTGATGCCGATGCGGCCGTCATGACCTTCCTTCGCAAGGGCAACCTCGGCGAAGTTGGCGAGGACCGTGAGTTCGGTATAGGCCGCGCCGGGGGTGAGCGCGGGCATGGGGGTGAGCTTGAACGGAGCGTCCGCGGCCTTGCCGCCGGCAATGTAGTATTGCTGCCAGACCCGTTCCGCCACCGCGGGGAGCGGGAAGCGCGCCGTGGCGCGGGCCAGATGGCCGCCGGGATCGCCGAGTTGCAGCTGGCGGGCGAAGACACTGGCCAGCGCCGTCCCGGAGACGACGCCCAGTTGTCCGGCCTGGGCGACGGCCCGGGCCAGCCGCCAGCCGGAGACGGCGACGCCCATGCCGCCTTGGATGATCACTGGATGAGCCATGGTCGGGTGAATCGATCCCGCCGGCTGGTGCAGTCGGCGGGCTTGACGCCATCAATCCTCCAGGTGCACCGGGATGGAAAGCCGGGAATAGGCGAAGCGCAGCTTTTGCCAAATAACGCGCAGGTGGCGCGTCAGCCGAAAAGCCGGCGGAAGTTTTGCTCCAGCTGCGGGGCCAGCAATTCCAGCGACACGCCGCGAAGCTCGGCGAGGGCCTCGTAGGCGACGACGATGTTTGCCGGGTGGTTGACGGGTGAACCGTCGGCGGCCGGCGGCAGCGGGAAGCGGTTGCGGTCGCCGGCGGGCGGCTTGGTCGGCGCATCGGTCTCGACCAGCAGGCGCTTGGTCGGGATATGGCGGAAATTGTCCAACCGGTGGGCGTGCCGGGGCTCAAGCAGCTGGATATTGAAGGAGAAATAGGCCCCGAGGTCGGCGAAGTTCCTGATCATCTCCGCCGGGCCGGCGTAACCGTGCAGCAAAAAGCCGCGCTCTGGCCGGGGCGTTTTCTTCAGCACGTCATGCAGCGCGCCCCAGGCCTGGACGCAATGGACCGACACGGCGCGGTTGAGCTCGGCGCCGAGGGCCAGCTGCGCGGCGAAGACCGCGCATTGCTCGGCGAGTGGCGCGACGCGCAGGCCGGCGAGGCGCGGGTCGTCGGGCTTGAGTCCGTCGATGATCCAGCGGTCGAGGCCGACCTCCCCGATGCCCGCCGCCGGGTTGTCCGCGAGCGCGGCGCGGAGGTTTTGCTCCCAGGCCGGGCCGCGGTTGCCGCAGTCCCACGGGTGAATGCCGAAGCTCGGCACGATCCAGGAGTGTTTCCGGGCCAGGGCCGCGACCACCGGCCACTCCTCCTCGTTGGTGCCGTTGACGACGATGCCCTTGACGCCGGCTGCCTTCAGGTCGCGGATGATGGTGGCGCGGTGGGGCGTCAGCTGGTCAAAGTGAAGGTGCTGATGCGCGTCGTAGAAATTCATGCGGGTTGGGCGGCGGCGAAGTCGCGGATCCGCGCCCGGACGCTGCGCAGGCCGTTGAGGCGGGTGGGGGAGAGATTGCGGTCGAGGCCGAGCCGCTCGATGAGCCCGGGTTCGGTGGCGACGACCTCGGCGGGGCTGGCGCCGCTGTAGAAATCACACAACAGCACCAGCAGGCCGCGCACGAGCGGTGAGTCGGCGTCGCAGCGGAAATGGCAGCGCCCGTCGCGCATCTCCCCGGCCACCCACGCGAGTGACACGCAGCCTTTCACGCGGTTGGCCTCGGTGCGCCCGGCCTCGGGCAGCGGAGGCCGGCGGCGGGCCTGATCGACGACGGCGGCGAGCCGTTCCTGCGGATCGTCGATGATCGCGTAATCGTCGATGAGTTGCTGCTGTTTTTCGGCCAGGGTCACGGTTCCAGCCTGCGCGGAAGGCGCCGGCTTGCAAGCCGGGCGGCGGCCGCTTGAATCGCGGCATGGTCAACCCGTTATGGTTCTGGCGCGGATTCAAGGGCAGGAGCGTCACGTTTGCCGCGCTGTTCGCCTCGGTGCTGCTGGGCGCATCGATCGCCGGCGGGTTCCAGAAGCTGCTGGCCGCGCTCGGGGTGCACTGGCTCTACGTCATCCTGATTCCGGTGTTTCTCTTTTCCTGGTTGAACAAAAAGGAACCGCTGTGGCTGCCGGACGAGGGGAAGCGCAAGCTCTACGCCCGCAGCCTGATCATCGGTTCGATCGTGGTGGCCGTGCTGATCGCCTGGCTGCGACCCGAGGCCTAACGACGCATCGTCCGCTTCAGGTCGGGCAGGTTTGAGAGCACGCGCTGGAGATCATCCACGCGCAGGGGCTTGGTGATGTATTCGTCCATGCCGGCGGCCAGGGCGCGCTCGCGGTCGCCGCTCATCGCGTGCGCGGTGAGCGAGGCGATGACGGGCTGGCTTTCCCGCGGGAATTCGCGACGGATGCAGGCGGCGGTGGCGGGCCCGTCCATGTCGGGCATCTCCACGTCCATGAGGACCAGGTCGAAGGACCTTTCGCGCAACGTGGCGAGAGCTTCCGCGCCACCACCGGCCACGGCGGGATCATAACCGAGGCGGCGGAGCAGCTGGGTCGCGACCTTCTGGTTAACAGGATTGTCCTCGACCAGCAGCACCCGGGCGGGATGGCGGGCCGCGAAGGTGGCGTCCAGCCGGGCGCTGGCCTTGGCCTGCGGGGCGGCTGCCGTGGCATTCACGCCGGCGCGGATCGTGAAGTGAAAGGTGGAGCCGGCGCCGGGCTGGCTTTCCACCCAGATTCTGCCGCCGTGCAGCTCGGCCAGGCGCTTGCTGATGGCGAGGCCCAGCCCGGTGCCGCCGTAGTGGCGGGTGGTGGAGGCGTCCACCTGGCTGAATTCCCGGAAAAGCCGGTCGAGCCGGTCGGCGGGAATGCCGATGCCGGTGTCGCTGACGCTGAAATGCAACTCCACCTCGCCGGCCTCCGCCGGGGCGGACGCGGCCGTGACGCACACCCGGCCTTGGCGGGTGAATTTCACCGCGTTGGCGAGCAGGTTGACCAGGATCTGGCTCAGTCGCGTCCGGTCACCAATGACCGCCGCCGGGAGCCCGGGCGCCAGCTGGCAGTCGAGCTGCAGGCCCTTGGCCTTGGCGGCGGCCGCGACCATGGCGAGGGCGCCATCCACGGTTTCCGCCGGCGAAAAGGGCGCGCGCTCCAGGTCGAGCTGGCCGGATTCGATCTTCGAGAAATCGAGGATGTCGTTGATCAGGGTCAGCAGCAGGTCGCCGCTGGCCCCGAGGGTATCGACGTAGTCGCGCTGCTCGGGATTGAGCGGGGTGTCACGCAGCAGCGTGCTCATGCCGATGATGGCGTTCATCGGGGTGCGGATCTCGTGGCTCATGGACGCGAGGAAGCGGCTCTTGGCGCGGGTGGCGGCCTCGGCGACATGGGCGAGCCGTCGGAGCTCGAGGGAGTTGACTACATGCCGGCGCAGGACGCGGAGGGCCCGCAACTGCTCCGGGGCCAGTTCCCGCGGCTGGCGGTCGATGACACACAGCGTGCCCAGGGCGAAGCCGTCGCTGGTCACCAGCGGCGCGCCGGCGTAAAAGCGGATATGCGGGTCGCCGGTGACGTTGGCGTAGTCCTTGAACCGCCCGTCTTGTGACGCATCGGGCACGATGAAAAGGTCTCCCTCCGGATGCGCGATGGCGTGGGCACAAAGGGAAAGCGTGCGCGGGGTCTCGGGCTCGGCGAGGCCGATGCGGGCCTTGAACCACTGGCGGGTTTCGTCAACCAGCGTGATGGAGGCGATGGGCGCGCCGCAGATCTGCGCGGCGAGCGCGACCAGATCATCATATTCCTGCTCCGGCGGGGTGTCGAGGATGCCATAGTCGCGCAACGCCTGGAGGCGTTGCCGCTCATTGCCGGGAAGCGGATAGGTCATGCAGGGACGGTGACTGGGATGAATCGGGCGCGCTGCAGGTTACAGCGGCTGACTGGCCACGAAGAGTGGAGGCAAATTTACGCCGGCCGCCACGCCAAAGTGCTGGGGCGTTCCCCCGGCGCCGCACTCAGGCCGCTTGGCCCAGTGCGGGCATGGGGCAATCCAAGGTCGCGGCGAAAGCGCGATAAAGTTCGCCTTCCGCCACCGTCACGCTGCCGTCGCTGGCGATCACATGGCCGGCGGCGACGAGGAGACGCTGCTTCACGGGCAGGCTGCTGACCGCGAGCTTGTCGAGGGCGGCGTCCACCTGCTCGAGCCCGCAGGCGGCCGGTTCAAGCAGCTTGAGTCCGTCGCGGATGACCGGCACCTGGGCGGCGCCCTCGGCGAAGGCGGCGGCGGAATCCTTGGCGCTGAGGTGGGCGAGCGCGGAGAGCATGACGGCAAACTCGTCGCGGACCGCGGCAAACGAGTCGAACTGCACGCGCCGCGCGGGCTTTTGCGCGAGGGTCAGCTGATTCAACAGCATTTTCTGCAGCGCATACTCAAAGGGCGTTACCTGCCGGTCGGCGTGCACCAGTTCGTCAAGCGTCGTGACGAAGCGGTCGAGTTCCGCCGGGTCGAGCGAGCGGAGGGCGGGGAGCGAAAGCTGCAGCAGCGGCAATCGCGCGGCCGGGTCGAGCACGCTGAGCGCCGGACGCTGGGCCGCGAGCGCGGCGGCGGCCTCCGGGCCGGCGTGCTTCGCTACAATGGCCTGTTGCTGGTCGCGGGCGCCCTTGTCGCCGTTGAGCAACAGGCCGTAGACGAGCACCCGGGCGGTCACGGAATCGCGGGTGGACTCGCGCAGCCGGGCGGGGATCGTGTCGAGCAGGAGCTGCGCGTGGCGGAAGTGCGACTCCGTCAGCGCCCCGATGTCGGACACGATGGCCGCGGGCTTGAAGGCGATGGGCGCGAAGGCTCGCGGCGGGGGCAGATCGGGTTGCGCCTCATGCACGCGCTGGAGGGTTTCGGCAGCGGAGAACCGCTGGCCGCCGCCGAAGCCCGCGGTGGCGAAGGACTCGTTCCTGATGTCCACGACCGCCTCGGGCTCGAAGAGTTTGCCGTCCCAGGACGGCTCGACCGCGCGGATGCGTTCATCGAGCGGCGGGTGGGTGGCCCAGAGCCCGCCGAAGCTCGACCGGAAGGCCTGGGCGATGAAAAAGTGACCGATCTCGCCGGCGTGGCGGTTGACCATGGTGCCGCCGAGCGCGTAGCCGCCGATCTTCTTCAGGGCGCCGGCGATGCCGCCGGGGTTGCGGGTGAACTGCACCGCGGAGGCGTCGGCGAGGAACTCCCGCTGGCGCGAGACCGCCGCCTGGATGAGCCGGCCGAAGAAATAACCGACGTAGCCGATGATCAGCAGCGCCAGCCCGATCGCGAGGAAGACCACCACGCCGCCATCCTTCTTGCCTCCGCCCGAGCGCAACCGGCCGCGGCCGACGGATTGCAGGATGCCGCGGCCGAGGAGGCCGATGACCAGGATGCCGAAGACGATGGCGGTGATGCGCACGTTGAGCCGCATGTCGCCGTTGAGGATGTGGCTGAACTCGTGCGCGATGACGCCCTGCAGTTCGTCGCGGTTGAGCTTGTCGAGCGTGCCGCGGGTGACGGCGACGGCGGCGTCGCTGGTGGTCAGGCCGGCGGCGAAGGCGTTGAGCCCGGGCTCCTCCTCCAGCACGTAGACGGCAGGCATCGGAATGCCGGAGGCGATCGACATCTCCTCGACCACGTTCAGCAGCCGGCGTTCACGCAGGTCGGTGGTCTGGAGGTCGACCGCCCGGCCGCCGACCATCTCGGCGACGGCGGAGCCGCCGGCCCGCATCTGGGACCACTTGAAGAGCGAGGCGAAGCCCACGACGGCCAGCGTGCCGCCGGTCACCATCAGGAAAAGCTTCGGGTCAAAAACCGGCCGGGGCGGCGCGGCGTCACGGTAAACACGCCGACCGGAACTGTCCCGCGTATAACCGGGATAGGCGCCCAGGTTGTTGAGCAGAAACCAGCTTGAGGCGTAACCCGCCAGCACCGTGCCCAGCACGGCGAACACGAAAAGGAACACGAGCCGCTTGGTCCGTTTCCGGGCGCGTTCCTGGGCCTCGAAGAAATCCATGTGGCTAGACGGTAAGGGCCGTTGCCCTCAACGGCCCGGGCGGTTGGGGCAACCGCCCGCGCCGGCTCAGGTGAACTTCACCTGCGGCGCGGCGCGCTCCGCGGCGTTCTCGATTTGGAAGAGCTGGGCCTCGGCGAAGTTGAACATGCCGGCGAGGATGTTCGTCGGGAAGGACTCGCGGCTCGTGTTGTAGGTCATGACCGAGTCGTTGTAGGCCTGCCGGGCAAAGGAGATCTTGTTCTCCGTGGAGGTCATCTCCTCGGTGAGCTGCATCATGTTCTGGTTCGCCTTGAGGTCGGGGTATTGCTCGGAGACGACCATCAGGCGGGACATGGCGCCGGCGAGGCCGGCCTCGGCGCCGAGGAGGCCCTTCATCGCGCCCGCGTCGGCGGGGTTGGCGGCGGCGACCTGGGAGGCGGCGTAGGCGGCGTTGCGGGCCTTGATGACGGCCTCGAGCGTGCTGCTCTCGTGCTTCATGTAGCCCTTGGCGATCTCAACCAGGTTCGGGATCAGGTCGTAGCGGCGCTTGAGCTGGACGTCGATCTGGGCGAAGGCGTTCTTGAAGCGGTTGCGCAGCGTGACGAGCGAGTTGTAGACGCCTGCGACCCACAGGCCGAGGACGATGGCGACAAGGAGCAGGACTCCGAGGACGATCAGGACAGCACTCATGTTGGGTATGGTTGGTTTTGACTGACGGGAGGCAGGTTGCCCGATGCCCCGGGGCTGCGCGAGAAGTTTTCCGTTACACCCACGGGCAATTATTCAAGCCTCGCGGCGGGCGCCGCCGCCCGAGGCTTGCCACGCGGGGCCGGGGCTGCACGCTCAGCCCGGTCATGATGAAGCTGCCGCGCCTCCTATTGTTTTTGCTGTCCGCCGCGCAGCTCACGGCCCAGGTGGCCGGGCCGAGCCCGCTGGTCGGCGATCAGGCCACGGCCCAACTGGTGCCGGGCGGCTGGATTGTCGCGGAGGGGCGCGCGAACGCGGCGCTGCAGGCGGGGTTTCCGGCGACGGCGTCGACGGGTTACCGCGAACTCCTACGGGATCCCGCCCTGCCGGTGGAGACGAGGCAGCGGGTGGCGCTCTCGCTGGTGACGGCCCTGCTGGACGCGGGCGAGCTGGCGGCGGCGGAAAATGCCCTGCAGGGCTACGACGGGCCCCGCAATTCATCCTACCAGCTGCGTGTCGGACTTTTGGCGGTGACCAACCGGCGGATCGCCGCCGCCAAGGCCGCGCTTGCGGCGGGCAAGCTCGAGGAGCTGCCGGCCGCCGACCGGGGCTGGTGGTATTTCCTGCAGGCCGGCGTGGCGGATGCCGAGGGGGAGATCGTGCCGGCGAACAATCTGTATGACCAGGCGGTGCGGGCGGCGGTGTCGGATCTGCAGCGCGCCCGGTTCGTGCTCGGCCAGGAACAGTCGCGCCTGCGCTCGGGCCAGACCAGCGAGGCCCAGCTCGTGACGCTGCGCGGCAACATGGAGCGCTTCCAGGGGCAGCGCACGGGCTACACCTACGTGCGCACCTATGCCGCCGCGCTGGCGGGGCTCGGCCGGGCGGCGGAGGCGCAGGCGGTGCTGCAGCGCCAGCTGGCCGTGCTGCCGCCGACGGAGCGTGATGCCGCCGACCAACTCGGCCTGATGCTCGGCCTGATCGCCGGCGAAGGCAGCGTGGCGGGCCGCCAGGCCTTCCGGCAGCTTTTGCGCGACGGCCAGAGGCCGGACACGCAGCGGCTAGCCTTGCAGCTGCTGGCGCGCGGCGCGAAAACCCCGGCGGAGCGCGCGCAGTTGCGCCGTGACCTGAGCGAGCTGATCGGCGGGCCGGCCCAGCACGCGATCATCGAGGACCTGCTGCTGGCGCGGGCCCAGACGGCCTTGCTGGATCAGGATTATGCGCCGGCGGAGGAGGATGCCCGGGCGCTGCTTGAGCGTTATCCGGGGTCGGCCCTGAAGGCAGCGGCGCTGGGCGTGCGACTGGCCGTGGCCTGGGATTTGAAGCGCTATCGCACGGCGGCCGATATCATCGTGCAACTGCGTGCGGTCATCACGGAGGGCCGCGAACGGGCCGAGCTGGGCGTGCTGCTGGCCGAGGCGTTTTTCCGCTCCGAGGACTACAAGAACGCGGCTGACGCCTACACGGCGGCGGTGCATGAGTTGCCGGCGGTCGTGCCGGCGGGCACGCTGATCTTCCAGCGCGTGCTGGCCGACATCCGGGCGGACCAGCTCGACTCCGCGGCGAAACAGCTCGACGCAGCCGCGACGACGGCCGGTTTCGACGCGGTCAGCCGCTGGCAGGCGGAGTGGAACCTCGTCAAGGAGATGCAGGTGCGGGGCCAGGCGGCCGCGGCCCAGGCGCGGGTGGATACCCTCCTGGCCAGCGGGGCGCAGGGCGTGCCCGAGGAACTGCGCATCCGGTTGATGTGGCTCCGGGCAAAACTATCCTTCGACAACAACCAGCCGGAAACGACCCTGCGGCAGGCCGACGAGTTGCTGGTCCTGCTGGCCAGGGGCGGGCTGACGGACGAGGCGCTCCGGATCACGGTCACGAGCACCGCCCAGCTGCTGAAGGCCCAGGCGTTGCTGGCGCTCAACCGCGACAAGGAGGGCTTGGAAATGCTGGACCGGTTGCGGGCGGACTACCGCGCGACGGCGGCCGCGCAATATTCCTACCTCGTGCAGGCCGGCCACCTCACGCAGCAGGGGGACATGGCCGGGGCCCAGCGCGTGTTGCTCAGCTTCGTGGACACGCCCGCCTACCGGCAGAGTGAATACGCCCCGCTCGCCCTGTATGAGGCGGCGATCAACCTCGAGCGACAGGGGCTCGACCGGCAGCTGCGGGAAGCCTACGAGAAGATGCTGGAGCGGTTGATCCGCGATTACCCGCAGAGCGAACTCGTCTTCTATGCCCGGCTCAAGCAGGGCGATCTGCTGCGCAAGCTCAATGACTTCACCTCTGCGCGCCAGGTGTATGAGGATTTGATCAACCGGTCCGGCTCGCACCCGGACATCCTCCTCGCGCAGCTGGCCCTGGCGGATTCGCTGTTCGCGCAGGGCGCGAACAGCGTGGTCAACTACGAGAGCGCATCGGCGATCTTCGAGCGCCTGCGCGACCTGCCGTCGGCGCCGGTGGACCTGCGCGTGGAAGCCGGTTTCAAGTGGGGCTACGCGCTGGCCAAGCGCGCGCAGCCGGCCAAGGCCCAGACGGTTTTCTGGTCGGTGGTGGATGCGTTCCTGCTCGATGCGGCCCAGGCGGCGAAGCTCGGGGCCAAGGGGCGCTACTGGATTTCCCGCGCGCTGCTCGAACTCGGCCAGATCCATGAGGACGCCGGCCGGCTCGACGAGGCACAGCGGGCCTACCAGCTGATCGTCGACCAGAAGCTCAGCGGCGCCGCGCAGGCGCAAGCGAAGCTGGCGCGCTTCGGCGCCGGAGGGACCAAACCATGATGACCTTTGAGGTTTACGCCCTGACGGCCGGCCGCATGATGCGCGCAACTCCATGACGGCCTTCAGCTACAGTGTCTTTGCCCAGGGCGGCCCGGTGATGTGGCTGCTCGTCCTGCTCGGGCTCGCGGCAATCATCATCTTCGTCGAGCGCGCCCTCTTCCTGCACCGCGGGCAGATCCGCTCGTCGGAATTTCTCGACGGCATCAAGAATCTGCTCCGGAAACAGCGCCTGATGGAGGCGCTGACCCTGTCCGAGGAAACACCCGGCCCAGTGGCGAAGATCGTGAAGGCCGGGCTCCGGCACGCGACCGACGACGAGCAGGCCATGCGCTTCGCCATCCAGGAGGCCGCCATCGTGGAGATTCCGGTCCTGGAGCGGCGGATCAGCGCGCTGGCGGCCATCGCGCAGATCGCGCCGTTGTTCGGCCTGCTCGGCACGCTGCTGGGCATGATCAAGACCTTCTGGCTTTTCAACCAGGGCGGCAATTACGCGACGCCCGTCGTGCTGGCCGGCGGCATGTGGGAGGCGCTGCTCACGGCGGCGGCCGGGCTGGCCGTGGCGATCCCGGCGCACCTGGCGCGGCATTTTCTCACCGGCCGGGTGCGGGCCCTCGTGCAGGACATGGAGTGGGCGGGCAGCGAATTGATGCGCTTTCTGCTGCGGGACTACCGCAACGGGGCGGGGGAGCAAAAATGATCACCCGCCCGCTCGAGCTGGAATCCCGCATGAGCCCTCCGCCCCGCGATCTCAACGCGGTCGCGTGGGTGAACGTCGGCCTGATCGTGCTGTTCTTCAGCCTGCTGGGCTCGCGGTTTGTGCTGGCGACCGGCGTGCTCGTCGAGGTGGGTGAGGCCGGCGCGATCGAGCTGCCGTCGGTCAACCCGGCGTCGGCGAGCACCGCGGCCACATCCGTGGTGGTCAGCTACCGGCGGGACAATGTGATCCTTTTCGAAGGCGGTATGTATAGCCTGGCCGAGCTGCGCAGGCACATGCAGGCCTACACCAAGAACAATCCCGGTTCCGTGATGCTGGTGCGCGCGGACAAGCAGGTCTCCAACCAGGCCCTGGCGGACCTTTTTGCCATGGCGGGAGCGGTCGGGTTTAAAAACGTGTTGTTGGCGGCCGAGCCGACGAGGCCGGAGAATTCGCCGAAATAGCAGGGGGATTAAGTGCGCATCGGAAAAATTGAAGTGAAGCGCCGGGTCTGGATCGGGCTGGCTTCCGCCGCGGCCGTCACGGCTGTTTGGTGGGGCTGGACGCAAGCCAAGCCGCCGGGCTTGGGTGCGCCGTCGCAGGCTCAGCGGCCTTTTGTGCGGCTGGCCGGAGCTGGCACCGCCACGAGTGACGAGGTCCTGCGTGAACGGGCCGACTTGCTGGATCCTACGCCGTTGTTCTTTCCGACCGATTGGAATTATGGACAGCGTCCGCTGCAGGAGAGGCTGCGGCGACAACCGGACCAGGTTTTCGGAAGCTTTGAGCCGAAATGGACCTTTACCGACCAAACCTTGAAGCCCTACGGGACTGAGGCCACCCCGGCCCCGGAGAAATTATCCGACGTCCTGACGCAGGGTAACGAGGCGCCCTTTGCCGGGATCGGGCATTTCGACGCACCACGGGCGACCTTGCCGGAGCGGGCAGCCTTTCTGGAAATCAGGAAATTTGGAGACGCTGAACCAATTATAGAGCAAACAGTTAGATATTTAACGCTGCCGCGCTTGGACTACGCCCCATTGGAATTCCTGGTCGTAATCAGCAGTGCCGGGGTAGTGGGCGATCCGGTGTTGGCCAGCGGCTCGGGCTGGGAGGAGGTGGATAGTTTCTTTCGCTCCTACCTTGTAAAAACCTTCCGGCTGGGCGAACGACTGAATCCCGGCCGTTATCGCGTTTTGGTGGGGCCGTAGGGTTTTTTGGGGAATCTCGAAGAATCTAGTTGACGGTCCTTTTTGGGAATCGTTTCTTCGTCGTTCTCTTTGTTTTTTGCCAGTGACTTGGTCTGCCCAGATAGCTCAGTTGGTAGAGCACGTTCTTGGTAAGGACGAGGTCGTCGGTTCGAATCCGATTCTGGGCTCCAGGGACGTCGCTGATCTCCGACGTTAATCAAGATCAACAACTTCAATACCTAACTAAACCACTACTCCATATGGCTAAAGGAACATTCGAACGCAAGAAGCCGCACGTCAATGTCGGCACCATCGGTCACGTCGATCACGGCAAGACGACCCTGACGACCTCGATCCTCGCCTGCCAGGCCCGCAAGGGTCTCGCCGAGGTCAAGACCTACGCCGACATCGCCAAGGGCGGCACCGTGCGTGACGCTTCCAAGATCGTCACGATCTCGGTCGCCCACGTGGAGTATGAGTCCGACAAGCGCCACTATGCGCACGTCGATTGCCCCGGCCACGCCGACTTCGTCAAGAACATGATCACCGGCGCCGCCCAGATGGACGGCGGTATCCTCGTGGTTTCCGCCGCTGACGGCCCGATGCCGCAGACCCGCGAGCACATCCTCCTCGCCCGCCAGGTCGGCGTGCCGAAGCTGGTCGTCTTCCTCAACAAGGTCGACCTCATCGACGACAAGGATCTCCTCGAGCTCGTCGAGGAGGAAATCCGCGATCTCCTCACCAAGTATCAGTTCGACGGCAAGGCCGCGAAGATCATCCGTGGTTCCGCCACCGCCGCCCTCGAGGGCAAGCCGGAAGGCGAGAAGGCCATCCAGGAGCTCATGGAAGCTCTTGACTCCGAGATCGCCGAGCCCGCCCGCGAGCTCGACAAGCCCTTCCTGATGTCCGTCGAGGACGTCTTCTCGATCACTGGCCGCGGCACCGTCGCCACCGGTCGTATCGAGCGCGGCATCTGCAAGCTCAACGACACCGTCGAGATCGTCGGCCTCAAGGACACGACCACGACCGTCGTCACCGGCATCGAGATGTTCCGCAAGCTCCTCGACCAGGGTCAGGCGGGCGACAACGTCGGCATCCTGCTCCGCGGCATTGAAAAGGAAGGCATCGAGCGCGGCCAGGTCATCGCCGCCCCGAAGTCCATCAAGCCGCACAAGAAGGCCAAGGCCGAGATCTACGTCCTCTCGAAGGACGAGGGTGGCCGCCACACGCCGTTCTTCAACGGCTACCGTCCCCAGTTCTACTTCCGCACCACGGACGTGACCGGCGTCGTCAACCTGCCGAAGGGCGTGGAGATGATCATGCCGGGCGACAACATCTCCGTCGACATCGAGCTCATCGTGCCGATCGCCATGGAGAAGACCCAGAAGTTCGCCATCCGTGAAGGTGGCCGCACCATCGGTGCCGGCCGCGTGACCGAGATCGTCGAATAAGCGTCCCTCAACCTCTTCCGACCGACGCTGCCGGGGCTCCTTTGGGGGTCCCGGCTGTGTCGTCTAAAAGAAATAACCACAGGCGCGTAGCTCAATTGGTAGAGTAGCGGTCTCCAAAACCGTTGGTTGGGGGTTCGATTCCCTCCGCGCCTGCCACCTTCCGCCTCCCGTCCTCCCCGATCCCATGGCCAATCCCTTCCGCACCGTCCGCCTCTTCACCAGCGAACTCGTTGGCGAATTGCAGAAAGCCAGCTGGCCGACCAAGACCGAGCTCAAGGACTCGACGATCGTCGTGATCGTTGCGTGCGTCCTGCTCGGCCTCTTCACCAGCATCAGCGACTTCGCCCTCTACAACGTGGTCGATGCCGTGACCGAGTTCGTCAGCCGCTAAACCTTTCGCTTCGATGACCACCCAGACTTCCACCGGCGCCCAGTGGTTCGCGCTCCACACCCTCTCCGGCCAGGAGAACAAGGTGAAGAACTACATCGAGAAGTTCAAGAAGGCCGAGGAGCTCGACGACTACATCGCCGAGGTGCTGCTGCCGACGGAAGTCGTGTCCGAGGTCAAGGGCGGCAAGAAGTCGACCAAGGTCCGCAAGCTCTACCCGGGCTACGTGTTCATCAACATGTGCCTCTACGACGCGGACAAGCAGGTCATCATCAAGCCGTTTTACTTCGTGAAGGACGCCGGCGGCGTGATCGGCTTTGTCGGCGGGGACAAACCCGCGCCCCTGCGCCAGGCCGAGATCGACGAGATCAAGGCGCGCATCGAGGCCGCCTCCGGCAAGGAAATCCCGAAGGTCACCTTCGAGGTCGGCGAGGAAGTGAAGATCACCGACGGCGCCTTCGCCAACCTGACGGGCCGTGTCGACGAGGTCGACCCCGCCCGCGGCAAGCTCAAGATTTCCGTCTCCATTTTCGGTCGGTTTACGCCCGTCGAACTCGAATACTGGCAGGTCCAGCGCGCCTCTGAAAGCTGATCCAGCCGCCCTCACCACCAACCAGTCCTCCCTCCCTCACCATGGCCAAGAAAATTCAAGGTTACGTCCGTCTCCAGCTTCCCGCCGGTGCCGCCAATCCGGCGCCCCCGGTCGGCCCCGCCCTCGGCGCCCAAGGCGTCAACATCATGGGCTTCTGCAAGGAGTTTAACGCGAAGACCAAGGACCAGAATGGCATGATCATTCCGGTCGTCATCACGGTCTACGCCGACAAGTCCTTCACCTTCATCCTCAAGTCGCCCCCGGCGTCCGTGCTCCTCAAGAAGGCCGCCGGCATCGCGGCCGGCTCGGCCAAGCCCAACATGGACAAGGTCGGCAAGGTCACGAAGAAGCAGATCCTCGAGATCATCAAGATCAAGAAGGCCGACCTCAACGCCAACAGCGACGAGGCCGCCATCCGCATGATCGCCGGCACCGCCCGCAACATGGGCATCGAGGTCGTCGATTAATCTTTAGTCCAAACCAACCAGCTCACCGCGGGAGTCCTCACGGACGTTCGCACCGCAAGGAGTCAAAAATGCCCGTCAAACAAAGCAAAAGATACCGCAGCGCCCTCACCGGGGCCGACCTCTCCAAGGAATATCCCCTCAAGGAAGCCGTGGAGATCCTCAACAAGTTCCCGAAGGCCAAGTTCGACGAGACCGTCGAACTTTCCTTCCGCCTCGGCGTTGATCCCGCCCAGGGCGACCAGATGGTCCGCGGCACCACGCCGCTGCCCAACGGTTCCGGCAAGAAGGTCCGCGTCGTCGTCTTCACCGACGATGCCGAGAAGGCCCTCGCCGCGGGCGCCGACCATGCCGGCCTCGCCGAGCTGATGGCCAAGATCAACGAGGGTTGGCTCGACTTCGACGTCGCGATCGCGACCACCGAGGCCATGAAGCAGGTCCGCACCCTGGCCCGCGTCCTCGGTCCCAAGGGCCTCATGCCCAACCCGAAGTCCGGCACCGTCACCGACGACATCGCCGCGGGCATCAAGGCCGTCAAGGCCGGCCGCGTCGAGTTCAAGGTCGACAAGACCGCCAACATCGGCGTCGGCGTCGGCAAGCGCTCGTTCACCGCCGACCAGATCACCGAGAACGTCGCCGCGGTCCTCGAGGCCGTGGGCAAGGCCAAGCCGGCCGCGTTCAAGGGCCACTACATCAAGAGCGTCACGCTCTCCTCCTCCATGAGCCCGGGCGTCAAGCTCGCGGCCGCCGAGTTCAACAAATTCTAAGGAGCCCACCATGAGAGCCGAAAAACAATATTTGATCGATGAGGTCAGCGGGCACCTGAAGAAGTCCGACTACGTCATCCTCACCAACTTCACGAAACTCACCGTCGCCGACGCGGCCGAGCTGCGCAAGCGCCTCGCCCCGGAGAAGGCCGAGTTCCACGTGGTCAAGAACAGCTCGTTCCGCGTCGCCGCCAAGGCCATGGGCCTGCCCGACCTGGACAAGTCCCTCAGCGGCCAGACCGCGGTCGTCGTCGGCGGCAAGAACCCGGCCGGCGTCGCCAAGGCGCTGAAGAAGTTCATCGAGGAAAAGCAGAAGCTCGAGGTCAAGGTGGGCGTCATGGACAAGAAGCTCATGACGGCCGCCGATCTCGCCAAGCTCGCCGACCTCCCTTCGTTCGAGGCCCTGCGCTCGATGTTCCTCGGCCTGCTCACCATGCAGGGCGCGGCCTTCGTTCGCGTGCTCGACGCCAAGGTCAAGAAGGAGCAGCCCGCTGCTCCCGCCGCCTGAACCACCAGCCAACCCACCACAATTTTTCCGGCGCAAGCCGGGAAGCAAAACATCCAACGAAGCGGCTAGGGGATACGTCCCTTAAACGCGTCCCAGCCGGGACCGCTATCCGCTTCAGGAGAAAATACCATGAGCAACATCACCAAAGACCAAGTCATTGAATGGCTGTCCGCCCAGCCGATTCTCGAACTCGCCGCCCTCGTGAAGGATCTCGAGGCCAAGTGGGGCGTTTCCGCCGCCGCTGCCGTCGCCGCCGCTCCCGCGGGTGGCGCTGCCGCCGGTGGCGCCGCCGCCGCCGAGGAGAAGACCGAGTTCACCGTCGTCCTCACCGACGCCGGCGCGAACAAGATCGGCGCGATCAAGGAAGTCCGCGCCATCACCGGCCTGGGCCTCAAGGAAGCCAAGGACCTCGTCGAAGGCGCGCCCAAGCCGGTCAAGGAAGGCGTCAACAAGGCCGAGGCCGAGGAAATCAAGAAGAAGCTCGAGGCCGCCGGCGCCAAGGTGGAACTCAAGTAACCACTTGGCGTTTCTGCGCTTCAGTCAGCTCAATTCACCGAGACAGGCCGTGTCCAACCACGGCCTGTCTTTCGGCTTTGTTTCATTCGTTCTTTCCGCGCCCCGAGGCCTCGCGTCCGGGCGCACCATTGCCGGCGGTTCACTCCAGCACCGCTGAGTTCTGTCTCTTTCTTTTCGTCTCACACTTAAACGGGAAATTCCATGGCCGACCGCACTCATTCCGAACGCATTAACTTCGGCAAACTCCGCGAAGTCATCCAGCCGCCGAACCTCATCGAGCTGCAGATCAGCTCCTACCTCGAGTTCCTCCAGAAGGACACCGCCGAGAAGGCGCGCAAGCCCTTCGGCCTCGAGGCCGTGTTCCGCGAGGTGTTCCCGATCAATTCCTACGACGAGCGCCTGACGCTCGAATACGTCTCCTACACGATCGGCGAGCCCAAGAGCTCCGAGATCGAGTGCCTCCGCGAGGGCACCACCTACGCCGTGCCGCTCTACGTGAAGCTCCGCCTCCGCGAGGAGGACTTCATCAAGGACGAGGAGATCTTCATGGGTGACATCCCGATGGTGACCGAGCGCGGCTCGTTCATCATCAACGGCGCCGAGCGCGTCGTGGTCTCCCAGCTCCACCGTTCGCCCGGCATCTGCTTTGAGGTCGCCACGCACCCGAACGGCAAGCTGCTGCACTCCTTCCGCATCATCCCGGACCGCGGCACCTGGCTCGAGGTGCAGTTCGACAACAACGACCTGCTCTACGTCTACCTCGACCGCCGTCGCCGTCGCCGCAAGTTCCTCATCACGACGCTGCTTCGCTCCATCGGCTTCAGCAACGACCTGGATATCCTCAACCTGTTCTACACGATCCAGGAACTGAAGGTCTCCAAGGCCCTCGACCTTGAGAATGTCTCCACGCTCGTCCTCGTCGAGGACGTGATCGACGCCCAGAAGGGTGTCGTGCTCGCCCGCGCCTTCGAGCCGCTCACCAAGGCCATCGTCCGCACCTTCGAGAAGCACGACATCAAGTCGATGCGTGTCATCGACACCACGGCCGACGAGGGCGCGATCATCCGCGCGCTCAAGAAGGACCCGACCCGCAACGAGGAGGAGGCCCTCAAGGAGATCTACAAGAAGCTGCGCCCGGGCGAGCCGCCGACCACGGCGAACGCCAAGGCCCTGCTCAAGCGCCTGTTCTTCGATCCCAAGCGCTACGATCTCGGCCGCGTCGGCCGCTACAAGATCAACCAGAAGCTCGACCTCAAGATCGACCTGGAGAACCGCATCCTCGCCAGCGAGGACGTCGTGGCCGCCACCAAGTATCTCGTCCGTCTCAAGAAGAGCGACGGCATCGTTGACGACATCGACCACCTCGGTTCCCGCCGCGTGCGCACCGTGGGTGAGCTCCTCGCCAACCAGTGCCGCGTCGGCCTTTCCCGCACCGAGCGTTTGGTGCGCGAGCGCATGACCCTCTATGACCAGAGCGTCGACTCGATCACGCCCCAGAAGCTGATCAACCCGAAGGCCCTGACGACCGTGATCCGCGACTTCTTCGCCCGCAGCCAGCTGTCGCAGTTCATGGACCAGATCAACCCGCTCGCCGAGCTCACCCACAAGCGCCGCCTGTCGGCCCTTGGGCCGGGTGGCCTTAACCGCGAGCGCGCCGGCTTCGAAGTCCGCGACGTTCATCCGTCGCACTACGGCCGCATCTGCCCGATCGAGACCCCGGAAGGTCCGAACATCGGCCTTATCAACTCCCTGTCCACCTACGCCCGCGTGAACGAATTCGGCTTCATCGAAGCCCCGTATCGTCTCGTCGAGAAGGGCCGCGTGACCGACAAGGTCGTCTACCTCACCGCCGACCAGGAAGAGGGCAAGACCATCGCCCAGGCCAACGCCGAGGTCGATGACAAGGGCCACTACATCGGCAAGGTCACCGCCCGTAACTCCGGCAACTTCCTTGAGGTTACCGCCGACGAGGTGGACCTGATGGACGTTTCCCCGAAGCAGGTGGTGTCCGTCGCCGCCGGCCTCATCCCGTTCCTCGAGCACGACGACGCCAATCGCGCGCTCATGGGTTCCAACATGCAACGCCAGGGTGTGCCGCTCCTGCAGACCGAGGCGCCGTTCGTCGGCACCGGTCTCGAGAGCCGCCTCGCGAGCGACTCCAAGACGGTCGTCATCGCCGAGGAATCCGGCGTCGTCGCGTCGGTGGACGCGAAGCAGATCATCGTCACCAAGGACGGCGAGCTGCCCCGCCACCCGAAGCACAACCCGAAGGACCACGTGTTCGTCTACGAGCTGCGCAAGTTCATGCGCTCGAACGCCGGCACCTGCTTCAGCCAGCGCCCGATCGTCAAGAAGGGCCAGAAGGTCAAGAAGGGCGAGTGCATCGCGGACGGTCCCTCGACCGACCACGGCGAGCTCGCGCTCGGCCGCAACGTCCTCGTCGGCTTCATGCCGTGGAACGGTTACAACTTCGAAGACGCCATCCTGATATCCGAGAAGGTCCTCAAGGAGGACATCTTCACCTCCATCCACGTCCAGGAGTTCGAGGTCACCGCCCGTGACACGAAGCTCGGGCCGGAAGAGATCACCCGCGACATCCCGAACATCGGCGAGGAAGCCCTCAAGAATCTCGACCACAACGGCGTCATCCGCGTCGGTGCCGAGGTGAAGCCCGGCGACATCCTCGTCGGCAAGATCACCCCGAAGTCCGAGACCGAGCTCGCTCCCGAAGAGAAGCTGCTGCGCGCGATCTTCGGCGAGAAGGCCGCGGACGTGAAGGACACCTCCCTCATCGTTCCCTCCGGCGTGAACGGCATCATCATGGACGTGAAGGTCTCCACGAGCCGCCTCGACGCGGAGCGCGACCGCCTGTCCCCGTCCGACCGCCGCCGCCAGGTGAAGCAGATCCAGGAAGATTATAAGACGCAAATGGACAAGCTGCGCGAGCAGCTGACCGAGGCGCTCTCCAACATCCTCCTCGGCGAGAAGATCCCGCTCGACGTCATCAACGGCCAGACCGGCGAAATCATCATCCCGGCCAACCGCAAGATCACCAAGACGCTGCTGCGCAAGCTCGCCGCCGTCGCGAAGCACATCGAGATCGATCCGTCTCCCGTCCGCATCAAGATCATGGAGATCATCGCCTCGTTCCAGTCGAAGTTCGACGAGCTCGAGGGCGACCGCGAGCGCAAGATCGCCACGATCGAGACCGGCGACGAGAACGGCCCGGGCGTTATCAAGCAGGTCAAGGTCTACATCGCCACGAAGCAGAAGCTCGAGGTCGGTGACAAGATGGCCGGCCGCCACGGCAACAAGGGCGTCGTCGCGAAGATCGTGCCGGAAGAGGACATGCCCTTCCTGCCCGACGGCACCCCGATCGAAATCTGCCTCAATCCCCTCGGCGTGCCTTCGCGCATGAACGTGGGCCAGGTGCTCGAGACGCACCTCGGCTGGGCTTGCAAAAAGCTCGGCATCAAGGTCGCCACCCCCGTGTTCGACGGCATCCCCGAGACCAAGGTGCGCGGCTACCTCAAGGAGGCCAAGCTGCCTTCCACCGGCAAATCCGTCCTCCACGACGGCCGCACCGGCGAGAAACTCGATCAGGAGGTCGTCGTCGGCTACATCTACATGATGAAGCTGAACCACCTCGTGTCGCACAAGATCCACGCCCGCGCGGTCGGCCCTTACTCCCTCGTCACCCAGCAGCCGCTGGGCGGCAAGGCGCAATACGGCGGCCAGCGCTTCGGCGAAATGGAAGTCTGGGCGCTCGAGGCCTACGGCGCGGCGCACACCCTCCAGGAGCTCCTCACCGTCAAGTCCGACGACGTCAACGGCCGCACCAAGATCTACGAGTCGCTCGTCAAGGGCGACAACACCCTGAGCGCCGGCACGCCGGAATCGTTCAACGTGCTGGTCAAGGAAATGCAGGCCCTCGGTCTCGACATCAAACTCGCGAAGCGCACCGCCCTCGGCGAGGCGCTCGGTGGCACGGGCACCCGCTAACACTTAACACAATATTGGGAGCAAAATCATAATGAGCACCGAACACGCCCGCGAAGAAGTCCGTTCCGTCCTCGGTTCGGACGAGAATCAGTTCGACAACGTTTCGATCACCGTCGCCGCGCCGGAAACCATCCGCGCCTGGTCCAAGGGTGAGGTCAAGAATCCCGAGACCATCAACTACCGCACCTTCAAGCCCGAGCCGGGTGGTCTTTTCTGCCAAAAGATCTTCGGCCCGGTGCGCGACTACGAGTGCGCCTGCGGCAAATACAAGCGCATCAAATACAAGGATGTCGTGTGCGACCGCTGCGGCGTCGAGGTGACCATCGCCCGCGTCCGCCGCGAGCGCATGGGCCACATCGAGCTCGCGGTCCCCGTCGCGCACATCTGGTTCCTCAAGAGCATGCCGAGCCGCCTCGGCCTCCTGCTCGACATGACCGCCCGTTCGCTCGAGCGCGTCATCTACTACGAGAACTACATGGTGACCAACGCGGGCAAGACGCCGCTTGAGCTCAAGCAGCTCCTCACCGAGACCGAGTTCCAGCAGGCCGTTGATGAATACGGCGCCGACGCCTTCACCGCCAAGATGGGCGCCGAGGCCGTCCGCGACGTGCTCATGCAGATCGACATGGAGGCCGTCGTCGCCGAACTCCACGAGACGATGCGCGCCACGCGCTCGAAGCAGATCAAGAAGAAGCTCTCCAAGCGCCTCAAGGTGATCGGTGGCTTCATCAGCTCCAAGTCCCGTCCCGAGTGGATGGTGCTCGAGGTCCTCCCGGTCATTCCGCCGGACCTGCGCCCGCTCGTGCCGCTCGAGGGTGGCCGCTTCGCGACCTCCGACCTCAACGATCTCTACCGCCGCGTCATCAACCGCAACAACCGTCTGCGGAACCTGATGCAGCTGAAGACGCCCGACGTCATCATCCACAACGAAAAGCGCATGCTCCAGGAGGCCGTCGACGCGCTCTTCGACAACGGCCGCCATGGCCGCCCGGTCACGGGCGCCGGCAACCGCGCGTTGAAGTCGCTCTCCGACATGCTCAAGGGCAAGCAGGGCCGCTTCCGCCAGAACCTCCTCGGCAAGCGCGTCGACTACTCCGGCCGCTCCGTCATCGTCATCGGTCCCGAGCTCAAGCTCAACCAGTGCGGTCTGCCGAAGAAAATGGCGCTCGTCCTCTTCGAGCCGTTCATCATCCGCCGTCTCAAGGAACTCGGTTTCGTGCACACCGTCCGCGGTGCCCGCAAGATGATCGAGAAGAAGTCCCCGGAAGTCTGGGACATCCTCGAGGAGGTCACCAAGGGCCACCCGGTGCTGCTCAACCGCGCGCCGACGCTGCACCGCCTCTCGATCCAGGCTTTCGAGCCCGTGCTCATCGAGGGTTCGTCCATCCGCGTCCACCCGCTCGTCTGCACGGCTTACAACGCCGACTTCGACGGCGACCAGATGGCCGTCCACGTGCCGCTGTCCCTCGAGGCCATCCTGGAGTGCAAGCTCCTGATGATGTCGACGAACAACATCTTCTCGCCGTCCTCCGGCAAGCCGATCCTCACGCCGTCGCAGGACATCGTCCTCGGCGCCTATTATCTCACGGTCGAGCCGCGCACCAAGCCCGCCAAGGGTGTCCGCGTGCCGCTGCTTTCCGGCCTGCAGGAAGTCCAATACGTCAAGGCCGACGGCGCCCTCAAGGTGCACGATTGGATCCAGATCCCGAACCCGGATTTCGGCAAGGACACCGTCTTCGGCAACAAGGAGCGCAAGCACCTGCTCACCACCGTGGGCCGCGTCATCTTCAACCAGATCTGGCCCGCCGGCCTCGGCTTCATCAACTTCCCGGTGCCGAAGGGCAAGCTCGGCGACCTCATCCTCAACACCTACAAGGTGGCGGGTGACCGCGTGACGGTCGAGACGCTGGACAAGCTGAAGGAGCTGGGCTTCCAGACCGCCTTCCAGGCCGGCATCTCGATCGGTATCGACGACATGATCATCCCCGAGAACAAGCGGGAGATCGTGCACGACGCCCGCAAGAAGGTCGACGAGGTCGAGTCCCAATACAAGAAGGGCATCATCACCTCCGGCGAGCGCTACAACAAGATCATCGACATCTGGACCGGCGCCACCGACCGCATCGCCAAGGCCGTGTTCTCGAAACTCGAGAACAACGACGGCCGCGTCGAGGTGAACCCGGTCTACATCATGATGGACTCCGGCGCCCGCGGTAACAAGCAGCAGGTCCGCCAGCTGTGCGGCCTCCGCGGCCTCATGGCCAAGCCGTCCGGCGAGATCATCGAGCGCCCCATCCTGTCGTCGTTCCGCGAGGGCCTGACCGTCCTCGAATACTTCATCTCCACGCACGGCGCCCGCAAGGGTCTCGCCGACACCGCCCTCAAGACGGCCGACGCCGGCTACATGACCCGCAAGCTGTGCGACGTGGCCATGGACGCTGTCATCACTGAGGAAGACTGCGGCACGCGCGAGGGCATCTGGAAGCGGGCGATCTTCGAAGGCGAGACCATGCTGGTCTCCCTCGCGGAGCGCATCGTCGGCCGGTTCTCGGCGGACGACGTCTTCGATCCCCTCAACCCGACCAAGACCATCGTGGACGCCGGCGACCTCATCACCGAGGAACTCGCCAAGCGCATCGACGACTCCGGCATCGAGCGCGTCAAGGTGCTCTCGCCGCTCACCTCCACGAGCGAGCAGGGCATCGACGCCAAGTCCTACGGCATCAATCCCGCGACCAACAAGGTGGCGAAGATCGGTGACTCCGTCGGCATCATCGCCGCCCAGTCCATCGGCGAGCCTGGCACGCAGCTCACGATGCGCACCTTCCACATCGGTGGCGTCGCGTCCGCGGGCTCGAAGAACCCCGAGATCAAGGTCCGTAACTCCGGTCTCGTCAAATACCGCGGCCTGCGTCTCGTGCAGACCGCCGAGGGCCACAACATCGTCCTCAACAAGACCGGTTCGCTCCAGATCCTCGACGAAAACGATCGCGAGCTGGAGTCGTATCCGATCGTGGTCGGCACCTTCCTCTCCGTCACCGACGGCGCCAAGGTCACCAAGGGCGAGACCATCGCCCAGTGGGATCCCTACAACATCCCGGTCCTCTCCGAGAAGGCCGGCACGCTCCACTTCAAGGACATGATCCCGGGTGTGACCGTGAAGCGCGAACTCGACGAGTCCACCGGCCGCATCGCGACCGTGGTCATCGAGCACAAGGAAGACCTCAACCCGCAAATCGAAGTCCGCGACGATCACGGCAAGCCGGTCGCCGCTTACTCCATCCCGACGGGCGCGCAGGTCGCGGTCGCCGAGGGTGACATCATCCAGCCCGGTGCGCTGCTCGCCAAGACCCCGCGTCAGGCGTCCGTCACCAAGGACATCACCGGTGGTCTCCCGCGCGTGGCCGAACTGTTCGAAGCCCGCCGCCCGAAGGAAGCCGCCGAGATGGCGCGCATCGAGGGCGTCGTCTCCTTCGAGGGTTCCATCCGCGGCAAGCGCAAGCTCGTCGTCCGCCAGGAAGAGTCCGGCGCCGAGGAGGAACACCTGATCCCGCACGGCAAGCACATCATCGTGCAGGCCGGCGACGTCGTCCACAAGGGCCAGCACCTCACCGAAGGTTCCGCCGATCCGCACGAGATCCTCGAGATCCTCGGGCCCACCGCGCTGTATGAGTTCCTCATCGGCCAGGTGCAGGAGGTCTACCGTCTCCAGGGCGTGTCGATCAACGACAAGCACATCGAGGTCATCATCCGCCAGATGCTCCGCAAGGTCCGCATCAGCGATCCGGGTGACACCGAGTGGTTCTGGGGCGAGCAGATCGACCGCACGGCCTTCCTGCGCGAGAACAAGCGCATCGAGGCTGCCGGCGGCAAACCCGCCGAGGCCGAGCCGATCCTGCTGGGCATCACCAAGGCCTCCCTCGAGACCGAGAGCTTCATCTCGGCCGCCTCGTTCCAGGAGACGACGCGCGTCCTCACCGACGCCTCGACGCTGGGCAAGGTCGACCACCTGAAGGGGTTCAAGGAAAACGTCATCATGGGTCACTTGATCCCGGCGGGCACGGGCCTCCCGGCTTACAAGAAACTCCGCGTGACGCTGCCGCTCGGCGGCGAAATCCCGATGGACGAAGCGCCCAAGGCGACGGCCGAGGCGAGCTAAGCCCCCTGCAAGATTCTTCAAGGCCGCGGACGAAAGTCCGCGGCCTTTTTGCTTTCGCGGGGTCAAAACCAGCCCGCCTTAGCCTTTTGATTACGAGAGCGAAGGCGCGCTCCCGCGATTTATACGCCGGCCGCGCAAGAAGGGGGAGGGGATGTGCCTTTTTACAAATGAACTTTCAGCCTGAATGGCGTCATGTGAATAACTTTTCCGGAGTTTTTTTGATTTAGCACTTGATAGGGGAGGAAGCCGCCTGCTTTCTTCAACGTCCCATTCGTCACTTACAGCCCTGCTAGCCAAACTAGTGAGGCACCTGACGCCACGATTTCGGGCGGTTTTCCCTCTGAAATTCGTGTTTTCACATAAAGCGCGAAATAGTGCTTGCCGGAGGCTTCGTCTCCGGTAGGTTCCGCGCCTTTTCCACTTTTACCAACCTTCCATTCAATTACATGCCAACCATCAACCAACTCGTGAGAAAGGGACGTCGCAAAGTCGTCGCGAAGTCCAAGGCTCCGGCGTTGCAGGGTAACCCCTTCCGCCGCGGCGTCTGTGTGCAGGTCATGACCCGCACGCCGAAGAAGCCGAATTCGGCCATCCGCAAGGTCGCCAAGGTCCGCCTCACGAACGGCACGGAAGTCATTTCCTACATCCCTGACGAGGGCCACAACCTCCAGGAGCACTCCATTGTGCTCGTGCGCGGCGGCCGCGTTAAGGATCTCCCCGGCGTCCGCTACCACATCGTGCGTGGCACCCTCGACGCCACCGGCGTGGAGAAGCGCCGTCGTTCCCGCTCCAAATACGGCGTCAAACGCCCGAAAGCCGCCAAGGCCTAACCCTCGTTCTTTTTAAGCCATGTCACGTCGCCGCAGAGCCACGCACCGCCCCACCGTCCCGGATGTCCGCTATAACAGCGCCCTGGTGACGCATCTGATCAATGTCATCATGAAGAGCGGCAAGCGCACGCTCGCCGAGCGCATCGTCTACGGTGCCTTCGAGAAAGTAAGCGAGAAGCTCCAGAAGGGCGACCCGGTCGACCTGCTGATGGGCGCGATGGAAAACGCCCGCCCGAAGCTCGAGGTCAAGAGCCGCCGCGTCGGTGGCGCCACCTATCAGGTTCCGGTCGAGATTTCCTTCGAGCGCCAGGAGTCCCTGGCCCTCCGCTGGATCGTCAACGCGGCCACCAGCCGCAAGGGCACCCCGATGCGCGAGGCCATCGCCGCCGAAATCGTCGACGCCTACAACAACACCGGCACCGTCGTGAAGAAGAAGGAAGAAATGCACAAGATGGCCCAGGCCAACCGTGCTTTTGCCCACCTCCGTTGGTAAGGAATTTTTCGAATGTCTGCTGCTGCTCCCATCAATATCACTGTCGTCACCGACAAGGCCAAGGTCTCGGCCGTCAACTCGAAGGATCGTCCGTTCCCGCTCGAGTGGACCCGTAACATCGGCATTGCTGCGCACATCGACGCTGGCAAGACGACCACGACCGAGCGCATTCTTTTCTACTCCGGCGCCGTCCACAAGATGGGCGAGGTCCACGAGGGCACCACGGTGACCGACTGGATGGAGCAGGAGCGCGAGCGCGGTATCACGATCACCGCCGCCGCCATTTCCTGCGCTTGGAACGCCTCCTGGGGCCCCTGGAAGGGTATCAAGCAGCGCATTAACATCATCGACACCCCCGGACACGTGGACTTCACGGCCGAGGTGGAGCGCTCGCTTCGCGTGCTCGACGGCGCCGTCGCGGTGTTCTGCGCCGTCGCCGGTGTGCAGCCCCAGTCCGAGACCGTCTGGCGCCAGGCCAACAAGTATAAGGTTCCGCGCGTGGCGTTCATCAACAAGATGGACCGCACCGGCGCCGACTTCTTCCGCGCCGTCTCCGAGATGCGCGACAAGCTGAAGGCCAACGCGCATCCGATTTTCCTGCCCATCGGCAAGGAGGAGAACTTCTCCGGCCTCGTCGACCTCGTGCAGAACGTCGCCTACTCCTTCGAGGAAGACCCGAAGGACCAGCTGGGCATGAACCCGAAGACCATTCCGATCCCGGCCGAGATGGCCGCGCAGGCCAAGGAATACCGCGACAAGCTCATCGAGGCCGTTTCTGATTTCGACGACGTCATCGCCGAGAAATATCTCGGCGGCGAGGAGATCACGGTGCCGGAGCTCATGCTCGCCGTGCGCAAGGCCACGATCTCGCTCAAGTTCACCGGCGTCATCCCCGGCTCCGCCTTCAAGAAGAAGGGCGTGCAGCGCCTGCTCGACTGTGTCGTCAATTACCTCCCGAACCCGATCGACGTTCCCCCGATGGTGGGTCAGGACAGCGACGGCAAGGAAGTAGCCGCCGTCGTTGACGACAAGGCGAAGCTTGCCGGCCTGGCGTTCAAGCTCTGGAACGACCCGTTTGTCGGACGCCTCGTGTTCTACCGCGTCTACACCGGCCAGCTGAAGCGCGGCATGTCCCTCTACAATCCCCGCACCCGCCGCTCCGAGCGCGTGTCCCGCCTCGTCCTCATGCGCGCCATCGAGCGCGAGGAGATCGAGGTCGCCTACGCCGGTGACATCTGCGCCGTCGTCGGCGTGAAGGACGTCATCACCGGCGACACCCTGTGCGACGAGAACTTCGACATCCGTCTCGAGCCGCCGTCCTTCCCCGAGCCCGTCATCTCGATGTCCATCGAGCCGAACTCGAAGGGCGATCAGGAGAAGCTCGGCGTGGCGCTCCAGCGTCTCGTCGCCGAGGATCCGACCCTGCGCGTCAAGACCGACCAGGACACCGGCCAGACCATCCTCGCCGGCATGGGCGAGCTTCACTTGGAAATCATCATCGACCGCATGAAGCGCGAGTTCAAGGTCGAGGCCACTTCCGGCAAGCCCCAGATCGCCTATCGCGAGACCATCCAGAAGGCCGCGGACGGCGAGGGTAAGTTCATCCGTCAGTCCGGCGGCAAGGGCCAATACGGCCATGTCGTCATCAAGATGGAGCCGAATGAGAAGGGGAAGGGCGTCGAGGTCGTCAACGAGACCGTCGGTGGCTCCATCCCGAAGGAATTCATCAAGCCCGCCACGGACGGCATCCTCGAGGGCGCCAACAACGGCGTCATCGCCGGCTTCCCGGTCGTCGACGCCATCATCCGCATTGTGGATGGTTCGTTCCACGAGGTCGACTCGTCCGAAATGGCGTTCAAGATGGCCGGCATCTTCGCGTTCAAGGACGCGATGAAGAAGGCCAACCCGATCCTGCTCGAACCCATCATGGGCGTCGAGGTCACCACCCCGGAAGAGTATCAGGGCGACCTGATGGGCGACATCAACCGTCGTCGCGGCCAGATCCAGGGCATGGAGAACAAGACCGGCGCGTGCATCATCACCGCGCACGTCCCGCTCGAACTGCTCTTCGGCTACGTCACCGACATCCGCTCGCTTTCGAAGGGCCGCGCCAGCGCGTCCATCACGCCTTCGCACTTCGCGCAGGTCCCGAACGCCCAGCTTGCCAAGATCGTGGAGTCCAACGCCAAGGGCCCCGCTCGCACCTAACTTTCAACCCTCGTTCTTTATATCGCCATGAAAGGCCAACGCATTCGCATCAAACTCCAGGGCTACGACTATCGGGTCATCGATCAGTCCGCCCTCGAAATCGTCGAAACCGCCAAGCGCTCCGGCGCCCGCGTTTCCGGCCCGATTCCTCTGCCCACTCACATTGTGAAGCTGTCGGTCAACCGCTCCCCGCACGTCGACAAGAAGTCCATGGAGCAGTTCGAGTCCCGCACCCACAAGCGCCTCATCGACATCCTGGAGCCCACCGCCCAGACCGTCGACGAGCTCAAGAAACTCAACCTTCCGTCCGGCGTCGATATCACCATCAACGTCTAAACTCTCCCAACCCACATACCATCTTAGCCAAGCCAGCCGGCTCACCCCGGCCCTTGCTAAAGTAGGTCTAAACAAACGGCGCCCCGCGCCACCTACCACTTAGCCCATGATCGCTACATTACTCGGTAAAAAAATCGGCATGACCCAGGTCTACGACGCGCAAAACGTCCTAGTCCCGGTCACCGTGGTGGAAGCCGGCCCGTGCCCGGTCGTCCAAATCAAGACTGTTGAGTCTGACGGCTACAATGCCGTGCAACTCGGCTTCGGTGCCCAGAAGGCGAAGAACGCCTCCAAGGCCGAGGCCAATCACGCCAAGAAGGCCGGCCTCGAGTCGACGCCCCGCGTGCTCAACGAGGTGCGCCTCACCGAGGCGTTCTCCGGCAAGGCCGGCGACGTCATCACCGTTGCGGCCTTCTCGGAAGGCCAGATCGTCGACGTGCTCGGCGTCTCGAAGGGCAAGGGCTTCCAGGGTGTCGTCAAGCGCTTCCGCGTCGGCGGCGGCCCGGCCTCCCACGGCTCCATGTTCCACCGCCGCATCGGCTCCATCGGCATGCGCCAGACCCCTGGCCGCTCCTGGAAAAACCAGCGTATGCCCGGCCACATGGGCACGGACTTCCGCACCGTGCAGAACCTGCGCGTCGTGAAGATCATCGCCGACAAGAACCTCATCCTCGTCAAGGGCGCCATCCCCGGTGCCAACGGCGACGATGTCATCATCCGCTCCGGCAAGAAGGCCAAGCCGGCCAAGAAAGCCTAAGACCACCGGAGAACGTAATCCATGAAGCTCAAACTTTTCACTCCCGACGCCACCAAGAGTTCCGAGAAGGAATTCAACCTGCCGACCTTTGAGGGCTCCCGCGGTCTCCAGGCCGTCAAGGAAGTCGTCGTCGCCCACCGCGCCAACGCCCGCCAGGGCACGCGCTCGACCAAGACCCGCGGCGAAGTCCGCGGCGGTGGCAAGAAGCCCCACGCCCAGAAGGGCACCGGCCGCGCCCGCGCCGGCTCCATCCGCTCCCCCCTCTGGTCCGGCGGCGGCGTCGTCTTCGGCCCGAAGCCCCGCGACTTCTCCAAGAAGATCAACGGCAAGGTCAAGACCCTCGCCTTCGGCCGCGCCCTCTTCGACCGCGCGACCGCCGGTGACATCTCCGTCATCGAGAACTTCGCCCCGAAGCAGGCCAAGACGAAGCTGATGGGCGAGATCATCGCCCGCATCGCCCCCAAGGGCAAGGTGCTCATCGTCGACGCCCCCTTCACGACCGAGGCCCAGCGCGCCGCGCGCAACCTCGACCGCGTCACCCTGCAGGACGCCTCGAAGCTCAACACCCTCGATCTCGTCCAATACACCGGGATCGTCGTTTCCACCAAGGCCCTCGAGCAGATCATCGCCCGCGCCAACGGAGGTCAGTCATGATTAACGCCGAACAGATTCTCAAAACCATCCGCCTGACGGAGAAGTCCAACAAGCTCTCCTCGAACTACGGCCAGTATACCTTCGAGGTGTATCCGTCCGCGACGAAGCACACCGTGCGCGCCGCCGTCGAGCAGACCTTCAAGGTCACCGTCACCCGCGTGAACATCCAGAACCGCAAGGGCAAGCCGAAGCGTTCGCGCCAGGGCCGCCCCATCACCGCGTCCGACAGCAAGCGCGCCATCGTCACCCTCAAGTCGGGTGACAAGATCGAACTCACCTGATTCCCGGAGCCCACCCACCATGGCCCTTAAATCCTTCCGTCCCCTCACCGCGTCCCTCCGGTTCACCACCCTGAACCGCCCGGCCGAGATCACCGACAAGCGCCCCGAGCGCTCGCTGGTGGAGTCCAAGAGCAAGACCGGCGGCCGCAACGCCTACGGCCGCATCACCTCCCGCCGTCGCGGCGGCGGTCACAAGAAGCTCTACCGCATCATCGACTTCAAGCGCGGCAAGCTCGACATGCCTGCCAAGGTCCAGGCGATCGAATACGATCCCAACCGCACCGCGCTGCTCGCGCTCATCGCCTATGCCGACGGCACGAAGAGCTACATCCTCGCGCCCCTCGGCCTGAAGGTCGGTGACACCGTCTACAGCGCGCTGAAGACCGACACCAACGACTTCAAGCCGGGCAACTCCTTCCTGCTGTCCGCCATCCCCCCGGCCACCAAGCTGCACGCGGTCGAGCTGATCCCGGGCAAGGGCGCCCAGATCGCCCGCGCCGCCGGCACCTCGGTCGAGCTCATCGCCATCGAGGACGGTTACGCCCAGATCCGCATGACCTCCGGCGAGACCCGCCTGATCAATGCCAACTGCCGCGCCACCATCGGCGAGGTCGCCAATGCCGACCACGGCAAGCGCTCGCTCGGCAAGGCCGGCCGCAACCGCTGGCTCGGCAAGCGCCCGCGTGTCCGCGGCGTCGCCATGAACCCGGTCGACCACCCGAACGGTGGCGGTCAGGGCAAGTCCAAGGGTGGTGGCGGCCGCCAGCACCTCGTCTCGCCGTGGGGCCAGCTCGCGAAGGGCTTCCCGACGCGCCGTCGCGCCAAGCTCTCCAGCAATTTCATCCTCGTTCGCGCCAACGGCCGCAAGCCGCGCGGCCAGAAGTAATCCCAACGACTCCGCACCATGGCACGTTCCATCAAGAAAGGTTTCTTTGTCGACTACCACCTCCTGGAGAAGATCCAGAAGGCGGCCAAGGCTGGTGGCGCCCGCAAGCCCATCCAGACCTGGTCCCGTCGCTCCACCATCACGCCCGAGTTCGTCGGCCACACCATCAGTGTGCACAACGGCAAGGCGCACATCGCGGTCTACATCACCGAGAACATGGTCGGGCACAAGCTCGGCGAGTTCGCGCCCACCCGCGTCTTCAAGGCGCACGGCGGCATGACCCGCAAGGAAATCTGAGGCCGTTGCCCAACCAGGACACTACAATGGAAATTCAAGCTCTCACCCGCAACGCGCGCATGTCGCCCAAGAAGGTCCGCGAGGTCGCGCGCCTCATTCAGGGCCGCCCCGTCAACGAGGCGATCGACTTCCTCACGCTCGTGCCGCGCAAGTCCGCCCGCCTCCTCGTCAAGACGCTCAAGAGCGCCGTGGCGAACGCCGAGAACAACAACAGCATCGCCGCCGACCAGCTCACCGTGCACCGCGCCCTCATCGAGAACGGCCCCGTGCTCAAGCGCTTCAAGGCCGGCGCCAAGGGCTCGGCCAAGCCGCGCGTCAAGCGCATGTCGCACCTCCGCATCGTCCTCACCGACGGCAAATCCAACTAACTTACTTCCATGGGACAAAAGACCAACCCTACAGGCTTCCGCCTCGCCGTCCGCCGCAACTGGCAGTCTCGCTGGTTCGCGCGCAAGAAGGATTTCGCCAAGCTCCTCCATGAGGACCAGGTCATCCGCGCCACCCTGATGGAGAAGCTCAAGCAGGCCTCCGTGCCGCGCATCTTCATCGAGCGCGCCGGCAACCGCGTCCGCGTCAAGATCTTCACCGCCCGCCCCGGCATTGTCATCGGCAAGAAGGGCCAGGAGGTCGAGAACATGAAGGTCCAGCTCGGCAAGCTCACCGGCAAGGAGGTCCTCCTGGACATCCAGGAAGTGAAGAAGCCCGAGGTCGAGGCCCAGCTCGTGGCCGAGAACGTCGCGCTCCAGCTCGAGCGCCGCATCGCCTTCCGCCGCGCCATCAAGAAGTCCATCCAGATCGCGATGTCGCTCGGCATCGACGGCATCAAGATCCAGTGCTCGGGCCGCCTCGGCGGCGCCGACATCGCCCGCCGCGAGTGGCAGCGCCAGGGCCGCATCCCGCTGCACACCCTGCGCGAGAACATCGATTACGGCTTCGCCGAGGCCCAGACCGTCTGGGGCAAGATCGGCGTGAAGTGCTGGATCTGCAAAAAAGACGAATCCAACTAACCTGTTTCAACCGGCACCAAGCTTAACGCTTACCGCCCTCCGCTCCCATGGCTCTCGCTCCCTCCCGCACCAAATTCCGCAAGTCGATGAAAGGCTCCCGCGCTGGCAATGCCAAGCGCGGCAACACGCTCGCCTTCGGCGAATTCGGCCTGCAGTCCCTGTCCCGCGGCCCCATGACCGGCCAGCAGATCGAGGCTGCCCGCGTCACCATCGCCCGCCACCTCAAGCGCAAGGGCAAGCTCTGGATCCGCGTGTTCCCCCACAAGCCCGTGACCAAGAAGCCCGCCGAGGTGCGCATGGGCCAGGGCAAGGGCCCGGTCGAGTTCTACGTCGCCGTCATCAAGCCCGGCGCCGTCCTCTTCGAGCTCGCCGGCGTTCCGCTCACCATCGCCAAGGAGGCCTTCCGCCTCGCCGACGCCAAACTGCCCTTCCGCTGCCGCTTCATCGTGCGCGAAGGCACCGCCGCCTAATCAACCGGAGATACGTAACATGACTTCCAAGGAAATCCGCGACCTCGCCCCCAGCGAGCTCACCACCAAGCTCCGCGAGACCCGCGAGGCCCTCCTCCAGCTGCGCCTGCGCAAAAACGCCGGCCAGGTCGAGAAGCCGCACCTCCTGCGCACCTACCGCAAGGACATCGCGCGCCTCCTGACCGCCCTCGCGTCCAAGAAAACCGCCAAGGCCAAGGCCGCCTGAGCCAACCGCATCCTCCCATGTCCACTCACGAACGCCACAATCGCCGCAAGACCCTCATCGGTTTCGTCAGCTCCAAGATGGGCGACAAGTCCGTCAAGGTCACCGTCCCCTACAAGACGCCGCACCCGCTTTACCACAAGGTCATCAACCGCAAGACCGTCCTCCACGTCCACGACGAGAAGAACGAGACCAAGATGGGTGACAAGATCGAGGTCATGGAGACCCGCCCGATCAGCCGCCTGAAGCGCTGGCGCGTCATCCGCGTTGTCGAAGCGGGCGTGGGCGCGGCCGTCGCGATCACCGAGAAGGATGTCGCCGAGGCCGTCCCGACCAAGACCACCAAGGCCAACGCCGCGGCCACCAAGGCCTAACCCTCCGCCGGAGACCCTACCATGATCCAGATGCGTTCCATTCTCGATATTGCCGACAACACCGGCGCGCGCCGCGCGTCGATGATCGGCAAGATCGGGCACCCGTCCCGCTACGCCCATGTCGGTGATATCATCACCATCAACATCAAGGAGAGCAGCACCGACGCCACCGTGAAGAAGGGCGAGGTCGTCAAGGCCGTCATCGTCCGCACGCGCGCCCCCCTGCGCCGGGCCGACGGCAGCTACCTCCGCTTTGATTCCAACGCCGTCGTCATCATTGGCGAGGACGGCAACCCGAAGGGCACCCGCATCTTCGGGCCCGTCGCCCGCGAGCTCCGCGGCAAGAACTACGCGAAGATCATCTCCCTCGCGCCGGAGGTCCTCTAACATGTCCCAGAAATTCCACATCAAGAAGAACGACGTGGTCGTCGTCATCGCCGGCGCCCACAAGGGCAAGTCCGGCAAGATCCTCGAGATCCGCGGCGCCCAGAATCGCGCCGTCGTCGAGGGCGTGGCCATGATCAAGCGCCACCTCAAGAAGTCCCAGGAAAACCCGCAGGGCAAGATCGCCGAGCGCGAGGGCACGATCCACGTGTCGAACCTCATGCTCCAGTCGCGCTTCGACGCCTCGAAGCGCAAGAAGACCGCCGCCCCGGCGGCCAAGGCCTGAGCGGCGAGGGACCCTGCCTTTAATCAACCACCAGCATCCGGGTCGGAAATCCGGTTAGCACCATGAGCAAACAACCCACTCCTCTCCAGAAACACTACGCCGAGACCGTCGTCCCGGCCCTGATGGCCGCCCGCGGCTACAAGAACAAGCACCAGATCCCGAAGCTCGAGAAGATCGTGATCAACACCGGCATCTCCTCCGACGCCGACAAGAACCAGATCGCCGACACCGCGCGCGACATCGGCCTCATCGCCGGCCAGAAGCCCGTGCTCAACCGCTCGAAGAAGGCTATCGCCAACTTCAAGCTGAAGCCCAACCAGGTCACCGGCTGCCACGTCACCCTCCGCGGCGAGAACATGTGGCACTTCCTCATGCGCCTCCTCGCCGTGGCGCTGCCCACCATCCGCGACTTCCGCGGCGTGCCGAACAAGCTCGACGGCCAGGGCAACTACACGATCGGTATCACCGATTTCACCATCTTCCCCGAGATCGTCGTCGAGAACAACAAGCGCTCCATGGGCATGGACATCACCCTGGTGACCTCCGCTCCGACCGACGACGAGGCCCGCGAGCTCCTCAAGGCCCTCGGCATGCCCTTCCGCCGCATCGAGGCCGCCGCCGCCCCGACCAAGACTTCCGCCGCCTAACCCTTCCGACCATGCCGAAAACTTCCGCCATCGAACGTAACAAGAAGCGCATCCGCCTCGTCGAGAAGCACGCCGCCAAGCGCGCCGAGCTGAAGGCCGTCCTCGCCAACCCGGCGACCACGGACGACGAGTTCTTCGCCGCCCAGAAGAAGCTGGCCAAGCTCCCGCGCAACTCCTCCAAGGTCCGCATCCGCAACCGTTGCTCGCTCAGCGGCCGCCCGCGCGGCTTCCACCGTCGTTTCGGCGTCTCCCGCATCACGCTCCGCGAGCTCGCGCTCGCCGGCAAGATCCCGGGCGTCACCAAGTCCTCCTGGTAAACCATTTTCCCGCCGGAAGTCGGATATGATCCGACGGGCCCACCACCAAAACATCCATCCATGACAGACCCGATCAGTGATTTCCTGACCCACCTTCGCAACGCGTCGAAGGCCGGTCTCGCGCAGTGCGTCTCCCCGCATTCCAAGCTCAAGGAGAGCCTCGCGCACATCCTCAAGAGCGAGGGCTACGTCCGCGACGTCGCCACCGGCACCGACGAGCGCGGCCACAAGACCGTCATCGTCACCATGAAGTATGTCGACAGCGCCCCCGTCATCACGGGCCTCAAGCGTTCCTCGACCCCGGGCCGCCGGCTCTACACCGGTTACACGGAGATTCCCCGCGTCCTCAACGGCCTGGGCATCGCCATCATTTCCACCTCCAAGGGTCTCATGAAGGACCAGGACGCCCGCCGCAACAAGCTCGGCGGAGAACTCGTCTGCACCGTCTGGTAAGAAGGACACCACCACCATGAGCAGAATCGGCAAACAACCCGTTCAGATCCCCGACAAGGTCAAGATCGACATCAAGGGAACCACCGTGTCCGTCGAAGGCCCCAAGGGCAAGGTCTCCAAGACTTTCGCGTCCGTCGTGAAGATCGAGAAGAAGGACAACAGCGTCCTCGTCTCGCCCACCGACGAATCCCGCTTTTCCCGCGCCATGTATGGCACGGCCCGCTCCGTCATCGCCGGCATGGTGAAGGGCGTCAGCGTCGGCTACCTCAAGGAACTCGAGATCCAGGGCGTCGGCTTCAAGGCCGCGCTCAAGGGCAAGCAGCTCGACCTCGCGCTCGGCTACTCGCACCCGATCCTCCACGACATCCCCGAGGGCATCAAGGTCACGGTCACCGACCAGACCAAGCTCAAGATCGAGGGCGCGGACAAGCAGCTCGTCGGCCAGGTCACCGCCGAGATCCGCGCCTACTACCCGCCGGAGCCTTACAAGGGCAAGGGCGTCCGTATCGTCGGCGAGCACGCCGAGCGCGTCCGTCGCAAGGAAGGCAAGACCGTCGCCTAACCGGAAACATAACCATGAAAACTGTCTACAAGGCCCAGCTCCTCCAGAAGCGCAAATGGCGCATCCGCAAGAAGGTGACCGGCACCGCCGTCCGCCCGCGCCTCAGCGTCAAGTTCTCCGGCAAGCACATCTACGCACAGGCCGTCAACGACGATGCCGGTGCGACCCTCGTGTTCCTCTCGACCCTCGATCCCGAGGTGAAGAAGGGCGGCGCGAAGGGCAATGTGTCCGGCGCCAAGTCCCTCGCCCTCGCCTTTGCCGCCAAGGCCAAGGCCGCCGGCATCTCCTCCGTGGTGTTCGACCGCAACGGTCGCCCCTACCACGGCCGCGTCAAAACCTTTGCCGAAGCCGCCCGCGAGGGTGGTCTGCAATTCTAATCCTCTCCCATGGCTAACAATAATCGCTCCTTTTCCAACGGCCCCGGCAATGATTCCGCCGAGCCCGGCATGTTCGAGAAGGTGGTCTTCATCAACCGCTGCGCCAAGGTCGTGAAAGGCGGCCGTCGCTTCAGCTTCTCCGCCCTGTCCGTCGTCGGCGATGGCAAGGGCAACGTCGGCATCGGCTACGGCAAGGCCAACGAGGTCCCCGACGCCATCAAGAAGTCCACCGAGTCCGCCAAGAAGCGCATGGTCTCCGTGAAGCTCAAGGGCTCCACCATCCCGCACGAGGTTCTCGGCGAGTATGACGGCGGCAAGGTCTTCCTCCGCCCCGCGTCCACCGGCACCGGCCTCATCGCCGGCGGCGGCGTCCGCGCGGTCCTCGAGGCGGCCGGCGTCCACAACGTTCTCACCAAGTCGATGGGTTCCAAGAACCACATCGCCGTCGTTCACGCGACCCTCAACGGCCTGCGCAAGCTGCGCCTCGAGGCCGACTTCAAGACGCTCCGCGCCTGAGGTCATCATCTCATCATCATCCGAGTCGTCCCGCAGCCTTGCGGGACGGCGCCAAAATCAGGAATCCAGAAAATGCGTCTCCATAATCTCGTTAACGTCAAGGGTGCGGTGCACCGCAAGAAGCGCGTCGGTTGCGGCGAAGGCGGCGGCCACGGCAAGACCTCCGGCGTCGGTGGCAAGGGCCAGAAGGGCCGCTCCGGCGGCTCCATCCGCCCCGGCTTCGAAGGCGGCCAGATGCCCCTTTACCGCAAGCTCCCGCACCGCGGGTTCAACAACTACGAGTTCCGCACGAGCTATGCCGTCGTGAACGTCGGCGATCTCGCCGCGCTCGACGCCAAGGTCACCGAGGTGAACGCCGAGGTGCTCGCCGCGGCCGGTCTCATCCGCCCGGGCGTCAAGTCGCTCAAGGTCCTCGGCGACGGCGAAATCAGCCGCGCCCTCAAGGTCACGGCCCAGAAGTTCACGGGTTCGGCCAAGGCCAAGCTCGAGAAAGCCGGCGGCCAGGCCATCACGGCCTGAGCCGGGTAGGGTAGGGCTGCCGCCCGCCGCCTTCGCAACCGCTCGCTGTCCGTCTCCTCCAACATGTTTTCCGCCTTCGCCAACTCCCTGAAGATTCCCGAGCTCCGCTCGCGCATCCTCTATACGCTCAGCCTCCTCTTCGTGGCCCGGGTGGGCGCGCACATCCCGCTGCCCGGCATCGACCCGAAGCCGCTGCTGACGTTCTTTGAGGCGCAGACCGCCGCGGGTGGCGGCGGCCTGATGGGCCTCTACAACATGTTCACCGGCGGCGCGCTCCTCAAGGGCGCCGTCTGCGCCCTGGGCATCATGCCCTACATCAGCGCGTCCATCATCTTCCAGCTGATGACCGCCGTCGTCCCGGCCCTCAGCCGCCTCCAGCAGGAGGGCGACGTCGGCCGCCAGAAGCTCACGCAATACACCCGCTACCTGACGGTCGCGATCTGCGTGATCCAGGCGGTGCTGCTCGTGCTCACCCTGCAGAACCCGGGCAAGCTCTTCGCCGGTTACGACGTCAACACCTACGGCCAGATCGTGGTCATCAGCGGCTGGACCTTCTTGGTCTTCTCCACGATCTACATGACCGCGGGCACCATGCTCCTCATGTGGCTCGGCGAGCAGATCACCCAGCGCGGCATCGGCAACGGCGTCTCGCTCCTCATCACCGTCGGCATCCTCGCCGACATCCCGGGCGCGGCCGTCGCGACCTACCAGCTCTTCTTCGCCCCCGTCGGCGTGGCCCAGCTCGGCCTGCCCCAGGGCATCATGATGGTGGCCCTCTTCCTTATCGTCACGATGGGTATCATCGCGGTCACGCAGGGCCAGCGCAAGATCCCGGTCCAGTATGCCAAGCGCGTCGTCGGCCAGAAGGTTTACGGCGGACAGAGCTCCTTCCTGCCGCTCAAGGTCAACTACTCCGGCGTCATGCCCGTCATCTTCGCCAGCGCGATCCTGATGTTCCCGCAGCAGATCTTCTCGCAGGTCGGCGCGGCGTTCAACATGCCGTTCCTGGTCGAGTTCGCCAACAACCTGCTGCACGGCCACTGGATGTATTACGTCCTGATGACGCTGCTCATCCTGTTCTTCAGCTATTTCTGGGTGTCCGTCATGTTCAAGCCGATCCAGATCGCCGACGACCTGAAGAAATACGGCGGCTACATCCCCGGCGTCCGCCCGGGCGAGCCGACGGCCAGCTTCCTCGACTTCATCATGACGCGCCTGACGCTCGCCGGCGCCGTCTTCCTGACCGTCATCGCCATCCTGCCGGACTTGCTGCTGTTCCAGCTCAAGGTCCCGCCGCGCATCGCCTATTTCTTCGGCGGCACCGGCATGCTGATCACCGTCGGCGTCATTCTCGACACCATGCGCCAGATCGAAACCTTCCTCCTGCAGCGTCACTACGACGGCTTCCTGAAGAAGGGTCGCATCCGCGGCCGCAGCACCTCCTCCACGGTGGCGTTGGGCGAGGCCGCCAGCGAGAAGGCGGTTATGCAACTCACTGCAGTCATGGTGGTTATATTGGTAATCGGCCTCACTGCCTGGGCTGTCCGCCACTTCGCTCTTTAACCCTTTACTTCGGTGAAAGGGACTGAACACTCCAGCCCCCTTTCGACTTTCGCCTCGGCGAAAGCCAAGTTCCTTCTCCTCGGTCCATCCGGCCCGCACTTCGCGGGTCTGCTTCACCAAGGCCGTTCTTTGAATCTTGAGCACGTCTCTCCTGCGTCCCTTGTGCAACAGGAGATTTCGCGACGCACCCGTTCCGCCCTTCCGCGGGACCCCAACCAGCTGACCATGGCGCTCCTGCGCAAATGGTTCTGGGCGCGCAAACCCGATGCGGGATTCCTTCTCGAAGGTTTCCCGGCTACGCTGCTCCAAGCGTTGGTGTTCGACGAGTGGCTCGAAGCCCGTGGGGAAAACCTCACCGCCTGCTTCGCCCTGAATCCGCTTTCGGCGGAACCCGTCGTCACCCACTACCGCACCTCCGGTCTCCTCCGTGGAGACCTTCCCGCCGCCGCCTGATGATCCCGATCAAAAATCCGGAAGCGATCAAGCGGATGCGCGAGGCCTGCGCCATCGCCGCGACCGTCCTGTCGCGGCTGAAGGAGCAGGTTCGTCCCGGTATCACGACCCACGACTTGGATCAAATCGGCCGCGATCTCATCGCCTCGTTCGGCGCCCGCAGCGCCTGCCACGGCTACCAGTTGCACTCGCGCCGCTATCCCGCCTACACCTGCCTCTCGGTCAACGAGGAGGTCGTCCACGGCATCGGCTCCCTGAAGCGCATCCTGCGCGATGGTGACATCATCTCGCTCGACGTCGTCGTGGAATACAACGGCTACATCGGCGACAACGCCCTCACGGTCCCGGTCGGCACCATCGCCCCCCGCACCGCCGAGCTGCTGAAAGTCACCGCCGAGGCCCTCACGCTGGGCATCGCCCAGGCGACCGTTGGCAACCGGATCGGCGACATCTCCCACGCGGTGCAGACCTTCGTCGAGGCCCACGGCTTCAGCGTCGTCCGCGAGATGGTCGGCCACGGGGTCGGCCGCGCGATGCACGAGGAACCGCAGATCCCGAACTTCGGCCGGCGCAACGCGGGCGAGAAGATCAAGGCCGGCATGACGCTCGCCATTGAGCCCATGGTCAACCTCGGCGGTCACGCGGTCCGCACCCTCAGCGACGGGTGGACGATCGTCACCACCGACGGCCAGCCCTCCGCCCACTTCGAACACACCGTGCTCACGACTGATTCCGGCCCCGAGATCCTCACGATCCCGCGCGCCTCCTGAAATTTTCCCACTCTCCCTCCTTACAACCTTAAACCTTACAACTTAAACCTACACTACCATGCCTCGTCTCCTCGGCGTTGAACTCCCCGCCAAAAAGAAGATCGGATATTCCCTCCGGTATATCTACGGTATCGGCCCGGCCCGGGCCGATCTCATCATCGCCACCGCCGGCCTTGATGCCAACATGCGCGCCTCGGACCTGTCCGAGGAGCAGCTCAACAAGATCCTCCACGTCATCACCGACAACAAGTGGGTGGTCGAGGGCGATCTCCGCCGTGACATCGCCGGCAACTTGAAGCGCCTCCAGGCCATCAATTGCTATCGTGGCATCCGCCACCGCCGCAGCCTGCCCGTCCGCGGCCAGCGCACCAGCACCAACGCCCGCACCCGCAAGGGCCCGCGCAAGACCGTCGGCGTCACCAAGGCCAAGGAAGTCTAATCTCCACCCACCATCTCCATGTCCGAAGAGAAATCTGCTCCCAAGAAAGAAAAGCCCAAGAAGGCTGCTCCCGCCGCCGAAGGCGCCGCGGCTGCTCCCGCTGCCGAAGCCAAGCCGGCCAAGGCCCCGAAGGCCCCCAAGGCCGCTCCCGCCGCCGAAGGCGCTGCCCCTGCCGCGCCGGCCGCCGACGCCAAGCCGGTTGAACTCGTGGGCGGCGTGCCGAAGGCCGTCACCGCCGAGGACCTGCTCAAGGAAGAGCTGCTCGCCGTCAAGGTCCGCAAGGCCAAGGGCTCGAAGAACATCACCTCGGGCATCGCGAACATCGCCGCGACCTTCAACAACACCATCGTTTCCATCACGGACGCGAAGGGCAACGTCATCTCCTGGTCCTCGGCCGGCAAGTGCAACTTCCGCGGTTCGCGCAAGTCCACCGCCTACGCCGCCCAGGTCGTGGCGCAGGATGCCGCCCGCAACGCCATGGCGCACGGCCTCAAGGAAGTGCAGATCCGCGTGAGCGGTCCCGGCCTCGGCCGCGACTCCGCCATCCGCGGCCTCCAGGCCATCGGCCTCGAGATCTCCTCCATCATCGACGTCACCCCGGTGCCGCACAACGGCTGCCGCCCGCGCAAGCGCCGTCGCGTCTAATCCCCCTCAACTTTAAACAACCACTCCCATGGCCCGTTATACTGGACCTTCCACCCGCATCAGCCGCCGCTTCGGCCAATACATCGTTGGCTCGGCGAAGGTGCTCGAGCGCCGCAACTTCCCGCCCGGCCAGCACGGCCCGAAGTCCCGCCGCAAGCTTTCCGAATACGCCGTCGGCCTCGCCGAGAAGCAGAAGCTCCGCTTCATCTACGGCCTGCTCGAGCGCCAGTTCCGCCGCACGTTCGCCATCGCCAAGCGCGAGCGCGGCGTCACCGGCGAGCGCTTCCTGCAGCTCCTCGAGACCCGCCTCGACAGCGTCGTCTACCTCCTTGGTTTCGCCAAGAGCCGCGCGGCCGCCCGCCAGCTCGTCAACCACGGCCACGTCCGCGTCAACGGCAAGAAGGTCGACATCGCGAGCTACACCGTCGTCCAGGGCGACGAGGTCGAGATGAAGGCCGTCAACTCCTCGCGCCAGCTGGCCACCCGCTCCATCGAGGAAAGCCGCGCCCGCGTCGTCCCCGGCTGGCTCACGCGCAACGACGAGGCCCTCAAGGGCACCGTCACCCGCCTGCCCACCCGCGACGAGATGGAGCCCTCCATCAACGAGCAGCTCATCGTCGAATACTACTCCCGCTTCTAAGCGGTTTCTGCCGGTCGCTTCACCACACCTTCGCTCCTTAAAATCCAAATCATTCCCGCCATGCCCAAGCGTCTCGGAAAGTTCGAAATTCCCTCCAAGCTCACCAAGGTCGAGGAGGGTTCCACGCCCACCTACGCCAAGTTCATCGCCGAGCCCTTCGAGGCCGGCTACGGCCACACCGTCGGCAACTCCCTCCGCCGCGTGCTGCTCAGCTCCATCGAGGGCAGCGCCATCAGCTCGATCAAGATCGAGGGCGTGAACCATGAGTTCCAGTCCGTCGACGGCGTTGTCGAGGATGTCACCGACATCGTCCTCAACCTGAAGAAGGTCCTCATCGTCTCCGAGAAGCGCGAGCCCGTGAAGCTCCACCTGAAGGTCAACCGCGAGGGCGCCGTGACCGCCGCCGACATCCAGGCCGACGCCAACATCAAGATCGTCAACCCCGACCAGCTGATCTGCACGCTCGACAAGAAGCAGACCTTCGAGGCCGACATCGAGATCAAGACCGGCCGCGGCTACTGCCCCGGCGAGAACAACAAGAAGGAAGACCAGGCCATCGGCGTCATCGCCATCGACTCCCTCTTCTCCCCGGTCCGCCTCGTGCGCTACGCCGTCGAGAACACCCGCGTCGGCCAGATCACCGATTACGACAAGCTCGTGCTCGAGGTCTGGACGGACGGCCGCATCACCCCGGACGACGCCCTCAAGCAGTCCGCCTCGATCCTCAAGCACCACCTCGACGTGTTCGACCGCGTCTCGCAGGAGGCCTACGAGTTCGAGAGCCAGGCCGCCGAGGTCTCCGAGGAGCAGAACAAGCTCCGCAAGCTCCTCAACATGTCCGTCAACGAGATCGAGCTGTCGGTCCGCGCGGCGAACTGCCTCAACAACGCGAACATCACCACGGTCGGCGAACTCGCCATGAAGACCGAGCAGGAGATGCTCAAGTATCGCAACTTCGGCAAGAAGTCCCTCAACGAGATCAAGGAGAAGCTCGAGGCCCTCGGCCTGTCACTGGGCATGAAGTTCGACGAGCGCCTCCTCGACACCAAGAAGGAAGCCTAAATCCACTCTTTCGGCCCTCGCGCCGTCCGCTGCCGCCCCAACGCTGCGACCGGATTGCCGATCGGGGACCGATAACCAAAAACCACAATGCGTCACAATAAACACCACGCCTCCCTCGGCGTCACCCGCGAGCACCGCAAGGCGATGCTCTCCAACATGGGCGCCAGCCTGATCAAGCACGGTCGCGTCGAGACCACGCTCGTGAAGGCCAAGGCCCTCCGTCCCTTCATCGAGAAGGTCATCACCAAGGCGAAGAAGGCTGCGGCCTCCTCCGTCAAGGCCGATGCCCTCCACCTCCGCCGCATGGCCCTCAAGGACATCCGCGACGAGGGTGCGGTGACCGTCCTCTTCAACGAGAAGGCGGCCCAGTTCGCGAACCGCTCCGGCGGTTACACCCGCATCTACAAGCTCGGCCCGCAGCGCATCGGCGATGCCGCCGAGATGGCGATCATCGAGCTCATCGCGGCCGATGACCAGGGCTACAAGAAGTCCAAGGGGACCAAGAAGGCCAAGAAGTCCGGTGCGAAGAAGGCCGCCAAGGCCGACGCCGCCCCGGCCGCCGAGGCCGCGCCCGAGGCTCCCAAGGCCTGAGGTTGGCTCCCGTTTCATTCTCAAAGCGCCGGCTTCACCGCCGGCGCTTTTTTATTTCCCCTTGGCGGCCGGCCGGCGGCCTGCGAGGTTCTCCGCGTGGTCACGCCGCCTGATTTCACCCTCGATGTCGTCGTTTACGGCCTGCTCGTGCTGGGCGTCTTCGGCGCGCTCTGGGTTTATTACGACCGGCGTGATCGGGCGCTTTACGACGCCCAGCGGCGCAAGATCACGTTCCACTGCATCCGCTGCGACCACCTCTACACGGAGAAGGCCGGCACCGACACCGCCCCGTGCCCCAAGTGCGGTCACGTTAACACGCGTTTGAAGTTCTAGGCTTTCCCTGCGGCGGAGTCGTGCGGTTTGTGGCCCATTTTGCTGATTTCATCGTTTTCGCCGTGTGCTTCCCGGGCGGCGTGGCTAGTTGATTTTAAATTATCATCCCCATGCTCCAACGCCTCCTTCTTACCCTGAGCCTGCTCTCCACGGCCGCCTTGCATGCCGCCACGCCGTTCCCGGCGATGCTCGATGCCTACTACGAGGAATACCTCGCCTTGTTCCCCGTCACCGCCGCCGAATACGGCGACAGCGATCCTCGCTACGAGGCCGTGTGGCAGAACGAGATCACCGCCGAGCACCGCGCCAAGGTCGCCGCCATGTGCGACAAATACCTGGCGGCGCTCGCCACCTACGATCGCGCCAGCCTCGCGCCCACCGAGCAGCTCAGCTACGACACCCTCCGGTGGACGCTCACGGCCCGTCGCGAGTTGGGCGCGCATTTCTTCCATCTGCTGCCGGTCAGCCAGTTCTCCAGCCCGACGCTGACCTTTGCGCAAATGGGCTCGGGGAAGAGCCTGCACCCGTTCAAGACCGAGCGGGATTTCCGTAATTTCATCAGCCGCGCGCAGGGTTTCAGCGTCTGGGTGGATACCGCCATCGCCAACATGCAGGAAGGCGTGGCCAAGGGCATCGTGCAGCCGAAGGTCCTCATGGAACGCGTGCTGGCCCAGCTCGAGCCGCTCATGGCCGATGACCCGGTGAAAAACGTCCTCTTCGGGCCGCTGCAAATGATCCCGGCCGATCTGGCGCCAGTCGACAAGGACAGGCTCACCGCTGATTACACCGCCGCCATCCGTCAGGTCATGCTCCCGGCCTATGCCCGGCTCCACGCCTACATCAAGTCGGACTACCTGGCCCACTGCCGCGCCACGGCGGGCATCGGCTTGCTGCCCGGCGGCAAGGAGGCCTATGCCAGCGCGGTTCGCTGGCAGACCACCACCGAGCTCACGCCGGAGCAGATCCACGAGATCGGTCTGCGCGAAGTCACGCGCATCAAGGGCGAGATGGAGAAGATCCGGGTGCGGGTCGGCTTCAAGGGCACGCTCCCCGAGTTCCTCAAGTTTGTCGCTAGCGATCCGTCGTTTTCGCCCTTCCAGAGCGACGAGGAAGTTCTGGCCGCCTACCGCGCGATCGAGGGCCGCATCATGGCGCAGGTCCCGAGGTTCTTCGGCCATCTACCGCGCACGAAGTTCGAGGTCCGGGCCACGGAGAAATTCCGCGCTGCGACCGCCGCCCACGAATACCTCCCGGGCACGGCCGACGGTTCACGTCCCGGCGTGTTCTACGTGCCGATCTCCGACCTGAAGCGCTACCGCAATCCCCGCATGGAAAACCTGTTCCTGCACGAGGCGATCCCGGGGCACCATTTCCAGATATCCCTGACGGTTGAGAACTCCACCCTGCCGAAGTTCCGCCGCTACGACGGTAACAACGCCTACATCGAGGGTTGGGCGCTCTACACCGAGGCCCTCGGGTCCGAGCTCGGGCTCTACGCCGACCCTTACCAGTATCTCGGCATGCTGTATGGTGACATGCATCGCGCTGTGCGGCTGGTCGTCGACACCGGCATGCACGCCAAGGGCTGGACGCGCGAGCAGGCCATGGATTTCGGCCGCGATGCCGAGGGCGAGCTGCCCAACCTGGTCTCCGAGACCGAGCGCTACATGGCCTGGCCGGGCCAGGCCCTGGGTTACAAGATCGGGCAGTTGAAGATCCGCGAGCTGCGCGCCGCCGCCGAGAAGCAGCTCGGCCCAAAGTTCGACATCCGGGCCTTTCACGACCTGGTCCTGATGGAAGGTGCGCTGCCTCTGTCCGTCCTCGAGGCCCGGGTGCAGGCCTGGGTTGCGGGCACCGGCCTGAAATAGGCCGGGACTGTGCCGGGGCCGGCCGGAATTGGGGTTGATTCGCGCGCGGCCCTCCCCCCATAACTCCGTATGGCACAGACAATCGCGGTCCTCGATTTCGGCTCCCAGCTCACCCAGGTCATTGCGCGGCGCATCCGCGAATGCCAGGTCTACTCGAAGATCTACCATTTCAGCACGCCGGCGGCCCAGCTCCGCGCCGATGGCGTCGTGGGCATCATCCTCTCCGGCGGCCCCCAGAGCGTCTATGCGAAGACCGCCCCGCATCCCGACCCGGCGATCTTCCAGCTCGGCATCCCGGTCCTCGGTATCTGCTACGGCGTCCAGCTCATGGGCCACTTCCTCGGCGGCACGGTTGCCCTGAGCAAGGCCCGCGAATACGGCCACGGCCATCTGACGATCAAGAAGCCCGGCAAGCTCTTCGCCGGCCTGCCCAAAAAGCTCCGCATCTGGAACTCGCACGGGGACAAGCTCACCAAGCTGCCGCCGGGCTTCGTCGCCACCGCCGTCTCGGACAACTCGCCGTTCTCCGGCATCGAGGATCCCAAGCGCCGCTTCTACGGCATCCAGTTCCACCCGGAGGTCTTCCACACCGAGCGCGGCGTGGACATGATCAAAAACTTCCTCGTCCGCGTTTGCGGCGCGAAGCAGGACTGGACCACCAAGGATTTCATCGCGCACGCCGTGGCCGATATCCGCAGCAAGGTCGGCAAGTCCCGCGTGCTGCTCGGCCTCTCCGGCGGCGTCGATTCCTCCGTGGCCGCCGCGCTCCTGCACCGGGCCATCGGCAAGCAGCTCACCTGCGTCTTCGTGGACAACGGCCTGCTCCGCAAGGGCGAGCGCGAGTATGTCGAGGCGCTGTATAAGCGTAATTTCAAGATCGACCTGCGCGTCGTCGACGCCTCGGCCCTGTTCCTCAAGCGCCTCAAGGGCGTCACCGAGCCTGAGACCAAGCGCAAGATCATCGGCCGCACCTTCGTCGAGGTTTTCGAGAAGTCCCTCAAGTCCATCGGCGGCGCCCAGTTCCTGGGGCAGGGGACACTTTATCCGGACGTCATCGAGTCCGTCTCGATCCAGGGCAACCCGGCCTCGCTCATCAAGACTCACCACAATGTCGGCGGCCTGCCCGAGCGCATGAAGCTCAAGCTCATCGAGCCGCTCCGCGAGCTCTTCAAGGACGAGGTCCGCCAGGTCGGCTCCGCCCTCGGCCTGCCCAAGGAGGTCGTCTGGCGCCAGCCGTTCCCGGGTCCGGGCTTGGGGGTTCGCGTGATGGGCGACATCACCGCCGCCAAGCTCGAGATCCTGCGCAATGCCGACGCCGTCCTCCAGGAGGAGATGATGAAGTCCGGCCATTACTGGAAGGTCTGGCAGTCCTTCGCCGTCTTCCTGCCGGTCAAGACGGTGGGCGTGTTCGGCGACGAGCGCACCTACGACTACGTCATCGCCCTGCGCATCGTGGAAAGCATCGACGCCATGACGGCCGACTGGGCCCGCCTGCCGCACGATCTGCTGCAGAAGATCTCGTCCCGCATCACCAACGAGGTGCGCGGGGTCAGCCGGGTGGTCCTGGACATCAGTTCCAAGCCGCCGGCGACCATCGAATGGGAGTGAGTTTTCCCGTTGCGAAAGGGGGCACACGCCCCAAATTTCCCTGTCGAACCACCCCATGAAAGCCCGTCTTGTCCTGGCCGTAGCCGCCCTGTTCGCCACCGTCCTTCCGGCCACCGCCCAGACCGCCGAGCAATGGATCGCCCGCGCCCGCGCCCGGCTCGGCAGCGAGAGCGCCCTGCAGGGCATGACCAGCGTCCGTTTCACCGGCACCATCGAGGTCGACGGCGCCAATGCGCGGGCCATGGACATCATCTTCCAGAAGCCGCTGCAGCAGCGCATCACCCTCACGGGCCCCGAGCTCGTCGAGATCATCGCGCTGGATGATTACGACGGCTGGCAGAAGCGCCTGAACCCCAAGAACCCCACCCAGTGGCAGCTCACCCTGCTCGACGGGCCCCAGATCAAGCGGCTCCGCGCCCAGGCCTGGGACAACCTTAATTTCCTTAGCAACATCGACCGCCTGCGCGGCACGGTGAAGATCGGCGGCGAGGAGAAGGTGGACGGGCTCGACTGCGTGAAGCTGGTGTTCGCCTACTACGAGAGCATCGTTTTGACCCGCTATTATGACAAGGCGACGGCGCGGCTGGTGAAGACCGAGACCGAGACCGGCGTCGAGATCCGCGAGGAGGGCGAGATGTTCGCCCAGGGCATCCGCTTCCCCCGCAAGGTCAGCAACCGGGACAAGAGCGGCAAGACCGTCACCATGACCTTCGAGAAGATCGTCCTCAACGAGGTTTATCCCGCCAGCGAGTTTGCCGTGCCGGCCCTGCCGGCCAACTGACCGAGGGGCGGGCGCGTTGTCCGCGGGCGCGGTTTATGACCCGCCAAGGCCGGACCCTACATCGTCTACCACTCGCGTTGAGGTCGCCTAATGACTCGCCGGGCCCCGGAAAAAGCCGAGGCTTTGCTTTGCAACGGGCCTGATTTCTGTTCTTTTTTTCCTTACCCCCGCCATGCCAAAAAACGCCCTCATCAAGATCGACGACAAGGAAGTAACCTACCCGGTCATGACCGGTTCCGAGGGCGAGCAGGCCATCGACGCCCGCAATCTCCGCAAGGACACGGGCTATATTTTTTACGACCAGGGCTACGGCAACACCGGCTCCTGCGAGAGCCAGGTGACCTTCCTGGATGGCGACAACGGCATCCTGCGCCATCGCGGCTACCCGATCGAGCAGCTGGCGGCGCAGTCGGAATTCGTCGAGACCGCCTACCTCGTCATCTACGGCGAACTGCCCAATAAGGAACAGCGCCGGAAATTCGGCGACCTGCTGCGGGAGAACGCCCACATCGAGCCCCAGATGCAGCGCCTCTTCGAGGGTTTCCCGAAGGACGCCCCGCCGATGGGCATGCTTTCGTCGCTGGTCGGGGCGCTGGCGGCCTACTACCCGGATCTCGCGACCAACAACTTTGAGAAGGACCTGCAGAGCTTCGACCTCGCGGCGCCCCTGGCCATCTCGAAGATCCGCACGCTCGGGGCGATGATCTACCGCCACAACCGCGGCCTGCCCTTCGTCCATCCCAAGGACCTGCCGTTCTGCGACAATTTCCTGCACCTGATGTTCTCGGATCCCTATAAGGATTACGCGATCATCCCCGAGGTCACCCAGGCGCTGAACCTGATCCTCCTGATGCACGCCGACCACGAGCAGAACTGCAGCACCTCGACGGTGCGCATGGTCGGCTCCAGCGGGGCGAACCTCTTCACCTCGCTCGCCGCGGGTGTCAACGCCCTCTCCGGCCCGCTCCATGGCGGCGCCAACACCGCGGTCATGCAGATGCTCCAGTCCATCCACGACGAGGGCGACGACGGCACCCGGTTCATCGCCGCGGCCAAGGGCGGCAGCAAGAGCAACCGCCTGATGGGTTTCGGCCACGCCGTCTACCGCAACTTCGACCCCCGCGCGAAGATCATCGGCGAGGCCTGCGGCGTCGTGCTCAAGAAGCTCGGCAAGTCCGACCCGCTCCTCGACATCGCGCACAACCTCGAGCAGGCCGCGCTGAAGGACGACTATTTCATCTCCCGCAAGCTCTACCCGAACGTCGACTTCTACTCGGGCATCATCTTCCGCGCCCTCGGCATCCCGACGAACATGTTCACCGTCATGTTCGCCATCGGCCGCTCGCCGGGCTGGATCGCCAACTGGCGCGAGGTGGCCTCGAATCCGAAGGGCCGCATCTACCGCCCCCGCCAGATCTACGTCGGCCCGGCCAAGCGCGATTACGCGCCGATGGCCAAGCGCGGGTGAACTGTTGCAGGGCAGGGGGGCTGATCCCGCCCGCCGGCCTTACTTCTTCTCCGGCGGCTGCCGCAGGATCTCCTCCACCGTCAGCCCGCTGAGCTTCTCGAGGCCCTTCAGCAGGCGCCACAGCGCGACCATCATGATCGCCATGCTGGGCACCACGATCACCGGCCAGCTCATCCAGGTCATCTTGCCCAGCTGCTCGTTGAATTCCGGCGTGTCGGGCATGGCCGTGATGAGGTAGCGGGCCAGGCCGAAGTTCAGCACCGCGCTGATGGCGAACGAGGCCGCCAGCAGCCAGCTTGAGTCCCGCAGCAGCCGGGTGAAGGCCGCCCGGTGCCCGCGGCCGTCCAGCGCCGTCTCCACGCGCGGCACGTCGATCACCTGCTCGTTGAAGAGCAGCGAGCGCACCAGCGGCTTCTTCGTCCACTGCGAGACGATCACCGTCAGGCCGATGAGCGTCGGCACCACGGCCTCCTTTACGGCGAACCAGAACGGCTCGAGTTTCAGCAAGCCCAGCCCGCCCGTGGCCAGGGTGCTGGTGAAGCCCAGGGCCGACAGGAAGTTGAAGTTCCGGCGCTTGACCAGGTCGTAGAGCCCGTAGCCCAGCGGGAAGGCGAGGGCGACCACCAGGGCGACCTTGGGCTCCAGCTGGAGCAGCTTCGCGCCCTTCGTCAGCATCAGGCCGGGGGCCACGACATTGCAGGCGATGTTCAGCAGCAGGTTTTCCTTCGGGGGCGGGGTGGCGGACATCAGGACAATCAATGTGGAACCCGGGAAAACAGGAAGGCAGAAACCGCCCGGGGCACTGTATTTCCTGATTTCCAGCTTTCCTCATTTCAGTATGTTGGCAGGTCCATGATCCTCCTCGGCGTCAACATCGACCATGCAGCCACGCTGCGCCAGGCCCGCTACCGGTCGGCCGGGGCCACCCACGGCGGCGCCATCGAGCCGGATCCGGTCGAGCTGGCCTTCCGTTGCGAAAAGGCCGGCGCTGACGGCATCACCGTCCACCTCCGTGAGGACCGCCGGCACATCCAGGACGAGGACGTCCTGCGCCTCGGCCGGTCCAAGACCACCCGCCTGAACCTCGAGATGGCCTGCACGCCGGCGATGATGGGGTTCGCCCTCCGCCTGAAACCGCACTCCGTCTGCCTCGTGCCCGAGAGCCGCGAGGAGGTCACGACCGAGGGTGGGCTCGACGTCGTAAAGCACCGCGACAAGGTCGCTCGCGTGACCGATGCCATGAACGCCGCCGGCATCAAGACCAGTCTCTTCATCGACCCGGACCCGGAGCAGATCGAGATGTCCGCCCGGTTGACGGCCCCGTGGATCGAGTTGCACACCGGCGCCTACGCCAACGCCTATTATGCGGCCGGTCGCGTCGCCGAGTTCGCCCGCCTGGTGACCGGGGCCCGGCTGGCCCACGCCGCTGGCCTGGTCGTCAACGCCGGTCATGGCATCAATTACACCAACATCACCGAGGTCCGCACCATTCCGCACCTGCACGAGCTGAACATCGGTCACAGCATCATTAGCCGTGCCTTGTCCGGCGGAATCGACGAGGCTGTGCGCACGATGAAGCAACTGATGAACCCATGAGCATTGTCCTTCCTCCTGGCGGTGTCCTGATCGGTCTCGGCTGCGATCTCATCGAGACCGAGCGCATCAAGAAGGTGCTCGAGAAGCACGGGGACCGTTTCCTCAAGCGCGTGTTCACCGACGAGGAGCGGGCCTACTGCGACAGCCTGAAATACTCGCACAAGCACTACGCCGCCCGCTGGGCCGCCAAGGAGGCGGTCTCGAAGTGCTTCACCACCGGCATCGGCGAGCACCTCGACTGGACCTCGGTGTCCGTCTACCACGGTTCGCGCAAGGAACCGCTCGTGCGCCTCGACGCCAAGGCCGCGGCCCTGCTCGCGCAGGTTGGGGCCACGCACGTCTGGCTGTCATTGTCACACATCGATTCCCACGCGATGGCCGTCGCGGCGCTGGTGAAACACTAAGGACTTGCCATGGAGCGCGTGCCGTCCCACCCGGTTCTCACGTGCACCGAGGCCCGGGCTTGGGAAAAGGCCCGGCTGACGGACGAGGCCCTGGAATGGTCGGCCATGCAGATGGCGGGCACCAAGGTCGCCCTTTCCATTCTCGATGATTTCAAGGAAATCGGCGGGTTTCCGGCCGGCGGCCGCATCCTGGTGCTCGCAGGCAAGGGCCACAATGGCGGCGATGCCTTGCTGGCGGCGCGCCAGATCCTCACCGACCGGCCCGACGCGTCGGTGGTCGTCGTTTTGGGTTTCGGCCCGGAGGAGCTGCGACCGCTGGCGGGCCGGGCGCTCGACTGGCTCCGGCAACAGGCGCCCGAGCGGGTGAAAATCCAGCCTTTGGAGGTGGCGCTGGAGCCGGGCCAGCAGTATGCGCTCTGCCTCGACGGCATATTCGGCTTCCAGTTCCGGCCGCCGATGGATCCGGCCAGCGCGCGTTTGATCAGCCGGGTCAACAAGCACCCCGGCATCGTCCTGCGGGCGGCCGTGGACCTGCCGAGCGGCGTGGGTCTGACAAGCGCGACCGAACCTTTCCGCGCCGATTTCACCTATGCGACGGGCAGTGTGAAATACCCCGTGCTGTCGCCCCGCAACGCCGGGGTGGTGGGGCGGCTGCGCTACCTCGACATCGGCCTGCTGCAGGAGGACTCGGCGCCCGACGCGACCGAGCGTATCCTGTTGCCTTCGCTGTTGCAGCCGCTCGCCGGCCTGCGCGCCTCGCAGACGGACAAGCGCACTTTCGGTCACCTGCTGCTCGTCGGCGGCTCGCGCAGTTATCCCGGTGCCGTGGTGCTGGCCGCGCGGGCGGCCCTGCGCAGCGGGGCCGGGCTGGTCACGGCTTTCGTGCCCGAGGCCTTGGCCCCGGAATATGCCGCGCGTCATCCGGAGGTGATGTGGGTAGGCTGTCCGGTCACGGCTCAGGGCGGGCTCGCCGCGGGAACGGCTGAGCTGGTGCGGGCGCGCTCGGCGAAAGCCACCGCCCTGTTGATCGGCCCGGGGTTGGGCGCCGAGGCGGAAACCGTGGCGCTGGCCGCGCACCTGGCGGGCGAGGCGAAGGTGCCGCTCGTGCTCGATGCCGATGCGCTGCGACCCGAGGTGGTGGCGCGCGTGCGCGACAAGCCGTTCATCGGCACGCCGCACGCCGGGGAGTTCGACCGCATCGCCCCCGCGCTTTTCACCGACGGCAACTTCACCGCCTCGCAGGGCGTGCTGGTGCTCAAGGGGCCGCTGACGCGCGTGACGGACGGGAAGACCATTTACCACAGTCCCTTCGGGGGCCCGGTGCTGGCCCGCGGGGGCAGCGGGGACATCCTGGCGGGTCTGATCGGCGGCCTGCTGGCGCAGTCACCCGACAACCCAGGCCTGGCGGCTTGCCGGGGGGTGGTCTGGCACGGCCGGGCGGCCGATTTGTTGGCTCGCCGCCACGGGCAGGTCGCCATAGAGACTTCGGAAATCCTCGAGCAGCTCGGGCCGGCGCTCACCTCCTGAACATGGCAGATTCCCTGACCGAGCGGCAGGCGTTCATGATCTTGAACGACCTGCCCAACATCGGCCCCGTCACCCTCCACCGCCTGCTGGAGGAGTTCGGCGGCGACCCGCGCGACATCCTCGCGGCGCCCAAATCCCGGTTGGAAGCGGTGCGCGGCGTTGGACCCGGGACGAGCGACGCCCTGGTCAACTGGCGCACCCATTTCGACCTCGCCCGCGAGGAGGAGCGGCTGGTGAAGGCCGGCGCGACCTTCATCACCACGCGCGACGAAGGCTACCCGAAGCTGCTCAAGGAAATCCACGATCCGCCGATCGGACTCTACCGGAAGGGTGATTATCTTTTTGGGCAGCCCAACATCGCCGTCGTCGGCAGCCGGCGCACGACGCTTTACGGCCAGTCGGTCGCCAAGAAGCTCGGCGCCGATCTCGCGCGGCTTGGTTTCTGCGTCGTGAGCGGCCTGGCGCGCGGCATCGACACCGCGGCGCACGAGGGCGCGCTGTCGGTGGGCGGCAAGACCGCGGCCGTGCTCGGCTGTGGCATCGATATCGTCTACCCGCCGGAGAATCTCGGGCTCTACCGCCAGATCGCCGAGACCGGGGCGGTGCTCTCGGAATTTCCCTTCGGCCGGAAGGCGGACAAGCAGACGTTCCCGATGCGCAACCGCGTCGTCTCCGGCATGTGCGAGGCGATCGTGGTCGTGGAGAGCGACGTCTCGGGCGGCGCCATGATCACCGCGCGTTTCGCCGGCGAGCAGGGCCGCCTCATCTACGCCGTGCCGGGCCGCATCGATCAGCCCAGCAGCGCCGGCTGTCACCAGCTCATCCGCGACGGGGCGACGTTGTTCACCGGCATCGATGACATCCTCAACGAGCTCAACTACCTCGACGGCCTGCGGCCCAAAGCCATCACGACCGAGGGGCAGCCGGGACTGCTGGAGCAGCTTTTGCCGCAGCTCGACGCGAAGGAACAGCGGGTCATCGCGGCTTTCAGCGGCGGCGGCCTGCTCGGGGTGGATGCGCTCACGGCGGCCACGGGGCTCGGATCGTCCGAGGTCGCGGTGGCGCTTATGGGGCTGGAGTTGAAAAAGCTGGTGCTGAAGCGGGCGGATGGCACGTTTGAGGCCCGTTCTTCCGCTTAGACTCATCCCTTTCCCCTATGAAGATGACCCGTCTGCTCCTTGCCTTGTTGTCGCTGCTGGCCGCCATGGCCGGCCCTGCCGGTGCCGCTGAGACGCCCGCCAAGAAAGCCATCACCCACGAGGATGTGTGGCTCATGAAACGCCTCGGCACGCCCGTGCCCAGCCCCGATGGCAAGTGGGTCGTCTACGCCGTCACCGACCCGGCCTACGACGCCAAGGACGTCTCCACCGACCTCTGGCTTAAGTCGCTGACGGACGACACCCCGGCGCGCCGCATCACCTTCAGCAAGCCCGGCGAGGGCGGCCCGGCCTGGTCGCCGGACAGCCGCAAGCTCGCCCTCACCGCCAAGCGCGACGCGGACGAGGCTGCGCAGATCTATGTGCTCGACCTGGCCGCGGGCGGCGAGGCGGAGCGCATCACGTCCCTGTCCACCGGCGCCGGCGCGCCCAAGTGGAGCCCCGACGGCACCAAGCTGCTGTTCGCCAGCTCGGTCTATCCCGGCGCCATGGACGACGAGGCCAACAAGAAGGCGGCGAAGGCGGCCAAGGACCGCAAATACAACGCCCGCGCCTACGAGACCTTCCCGCCGCGCATCTGGATGACCTGGCTCGACGAGAAACGCGCCCACCTGTTCGTGCAGGAAGCCAGGGCCGGTGCGGTCGCGCGCGACCTGCTGGCGGGCACGAAGTGGGCCGCCACGCCCGGTTTCGGCGGCCCCTTCGGCAACAGCGGCGAGAGCATCGGCGGGGAATGGACGCCGGACGGCACGGCCATCGTGTTCACCGGCCTGGTGAATCGCCACGACGGTGCCTTTGCCAACGTGAACACGCAGATCTTCTCCGTGCCCGCGGCCGGCGGCGAGCCCACGCGCCTGACCAACGACACGCACAGCTACGGTTCCCTGTCATTCTCGCCGGACGGCAAGACGCTGCTCTGCAGCTATTCCGCCGAGGAAGCCGGCAAGGTTTACGACCTGTCCCGCCTGGCGAGCTTTCCCTGGCCGCTCACGGGCAAGGCGAAGATCCTGACGGCGAACCTTGACCGCTCGGTGTCAGGCTTTGCCACGCCCGAGGGTTCGGACCGGATCTATTTCACCTACGAACACGCCGGCATCGAGAAGCTATATTCCGTCTCCTACGCCGGTAACGATGTGCGCGACGAGCCGTCGCCCGCCACCGGCACCATCAGCGGCCTGAACGCCGGCGGCAAGGCCCTCACCGGCCTGTGGGAGACCACGATCAACCCGCAGGAGGTCTATTCCTTCAACGGGGCGCCGAAGCGCCTGACCGCGATCAACGTCGAGAAGGCCGCGACCATCGACTGGCTGCCGGTCGAGCACTTCTGGTTCAAGAGCGCCAAGGGCCGCGACATCCACAGCATGATCGTCAAGCCGGCCGGCTTTGACCCGAAGAAGAAATACCCGCTCTTCACCGTCATCCACGGCGGCGCGGCCAGCATGTGGCACGACGCCTTCGTGCTCCGCTGGAATTATGACCTGCTCGCGCAGCCGGGTTACGTCGTGTTGCTGACCGACTACACCGGCTCGACCGGTTACGGCGAGCAGTTCGCCCGCAACATCCAGTTCGATCCGCTCAAGACGCCCGCGGATGAGGTCAACCAGGCGGTGGACGAGGCGATCAAGCAATATCCCTTCATCGACGGCACGCGCCTCGCCGCCGGTGGCGCCAGCTACGGCGGCCACCTCGCCAACTGGCTGCAGGCCACGACCACCCGCTACAAGGCGATCATCTCACACGCCGGCGAGGCCGATCTCATCATGCAATGGGGCACGAGCGACAGCGTCTTCGGCCGCGAGGTCAACGCCGGCGGCCCGATCTGGGGCGACAGCCCGGTCTGGCGCGAGCAGAGCCCGGCGCTGCAGGCCGGCAACCACGCCAAGGGCACGGGCTTCACGACCCCCATCCTCATCACGGTCGGCGAGCTCGACTACCGCGTGCCGGTGAACAACGCCTACATGTGGTTCACGCTGAACCAGCGGCTGCAGGTGCCGAGCAAGCTGCTCGTCTTCCCGGAGGCCGGCCACTGGATCCTGCGCGGCGAGGATAGCCGCTACTTCTACAACGAGGTCCACGGCTGGCTGGCGAAGTATTTGAAGTAATTGCGGATTTCGGATCGGGGATTGCGGATTAACAATCCCGTCTGAAAATAATTAAGCCCGCGGCGTAAGTCGCGGGCTTTTTACTGGCGACGTGGATCAATCCTCAATGCACAATCGCCGCTCCGCAATTCTCCTCAGCCCGGGGGCCACGCGAGCGGGCGTTTCCCCAACAAATGCACGTGCAGATGCGGCACACTTTCGCCGCCATCGCGGCCGTTGTTGATGACGAGCCGGTAGCCGGACTCGGCGACACCCAGCTTTTTGGCCAGGGCCGCGCCCGTGAGGAGCAGATGACCGAGCACCGCCTGATCGGCGCCGGACGCTTCGCCGACGCGGGGAATGAGCTTCTTGGGGATGATGAGCACATGCACCGGCGCCTGCGGGTTGATGTCGTGGATGGCGATGCAGTGCTCGTCCTCGTGCGCCAGCTTGGCCGGGATCTCGCGGTCGATGATCTTCTGGAAGATGGTTTTCACGCGTATGGGTGTAGGTTGCGCGCAACGTGGCGTGCCAGCACGCGACCTACAGGAAAAGCAGGTTCATGTTCGCGTCGCGGCGGGAGCGGGCGGCGGCGAGGTCGCGGATGAAGGCCAGCGAGTCGTCGTAGTCGCGGCGGCGGCGCTCGGTCCAGCGTTTTGCCTCGGGGCAGTGGGCGGTGCGGAGGTTCGTGACCAGCAGGGTCGATTCCGTGAAGGGCGCGAGCTGCTTGAGGCCCTGCATCAGGCCGGCGCGGGCGAAGAGCGGCGTGGCGCCGGTGTCATCGGCAGAGGCGTCCCAGTGGAAAAAACCGTGGGAGGTCTGCGCGGAGCAGAGGCGGGCGAAGAGGGTGGCGGCGGCGTTGACGAAGGCCGGGTCGCTCGGCGAGCGCTCCTCTGCCTCGGGGAGGCTGCTGGTGATGGCCGCGTCGATCTGCTGGGCCAGGTAGAGGTCGTGCCCGGTGAGCGGGGCGAACAGCGCGTTGAGGAAGTGAAGCCGGCGCAGCTGGGGGGATCGCGTCATTTCTTGGGCTTCGATGTATCGGGCGCGCGGCGCGGTGCAAGACTGCTGATTTCGTCGACGAACTCGGAGACGTCGCGGAATTCCTTGTAGACGGAGGCGAAGCGGACGTAGGCGACCTGGTCCATCTTGCGCAGGCGCTGCATGACGTGCTCGCCGACGGCGGCGGTGGGCACCTGGCTCTCGTAGAGGGCCTCGACGGCGTCGATCACGTCCTCGATGAGCATCGTGATCTGCTCGTTGTCGATCGGGCGCTTGTGGCAGGCGGCGCGGACGGCGCGGAGGAGCTTCTCGCGGTCAAAGGGTTCCTGGCGGCCGTCGCGCTTGACGATGACCATGCTGTCGCGGACGAGCTCCTCGGAGGTGGTGAAGCGGTGGCCGCACTCCAGGCACTCGCGGCGGCGGCGGGTGTTGTTGCCGTCGCGGGCGATGCGCGAGTCGATCACCTTGTCTTCAATGGAAGTGCACTTGGGACAGCGCATGAAAGGGGGTCAGTTGAGCGAAAGGAAGTTTTGGAGGATCTTCATGCCACCCTCGGTGGCGATGGACTCGGGATGGAACTGGACACCGAAGACCGGGAATTGTTTGTGCCGAAGGCCCATAATTTCGCCCTCAGCGGTCTCCGCCGTGATCTCGAGGCAATCCGGGAAACTCGACCGCTCGACCAGCAGGGAGTGGTAGCGGGTCGCCGTGAAGGGCGAGGGGAGGCCCTTGAAAATGTCGGTGTTGCCGTGGGTGATGGGCGAGAGTTTGCCGTGCATCTGGCGCGGGGCGCGAATCACTTTTCCGCCGAAATGCTGCCCCATGGCCTGATGACCGAGGCAGACGCCCAGCACGGGCTTCTTGCCGGCAAAGGTCTTTATGATGTCGATACTTACACCAGCGTCCGAAGGGGTGCAGGGACCCGGCGAAATGAGCACGCGGTCGGGATTCAGCTTCTCGGCCTCGGCGGGTGTCAGCTCGTCATTGCGGAAGATTCGCATGCTCACGCCCAGCTGGCCGAAGTATTGGACCAGGTTGAAGGTGAACGAATCGTAGTTGTCGATGACCAGGAGCACTTTCGGATACCTTAGCTGGTAATTGACAGGGGGTCAAGTTCTTGGGCAAGTTGATAGACCGCCACATGGCCGACCATTTCCAGCTTCTTAAGACCGACACCGCGACCGCCGCCCGCCGCGGCCGGCTGCGGACGCTGCACGGGGCCATCGAGACGCCCATCTTCATGCCGGTCGGCACCCAGGGCACGGTCAAGGCCCTGACGCCCGCCCAGATCAAGGAGACCGGCGCCCAGATCATCCTGGGCAACACCTACCACCTGAACCTGCGTCCCGGGTCGGAGCTCATCCGCGATCTCGGCGGGTTGCACAAGTTCATGGGCTGGGACGGACCGATTCTCACCGACAGCGGCGGCTTTCAGGCCTTCAGCTTGGCGAAGCTCCGCGACATCCGCGACGACGGCATCGCCTTCGCCTCACACCTCGACGGGGCCAAGGTCTTTCTCGGCCCACGCGAGGTGATGGGCATCCAGGCCAACCTCGGCTCTGACATCGCGATGGTCATCGACGAATGTCCGCCCTGGCCCTGCACCAAGGAGGAGTGCCAGCGCGCCGTTGACCGCAGCCTGCGCTGGGCGCAGCAGTGCAAGCAGGTCGCCACCGACAACGGCTTCCTCGGCTCCGGCCACCACGTGTTCGCCATCGCGCAGGGCTCGACCTTTGACGACCTCCGCCGCGAGGCGGCCGAGTCGCTGGCGGCGCTGGATTTTCCGGGCTATGCCGTCGGCGGTGTCAGCGTGGGCGAGCCCGAGCCCGAGATGATCAAGCAGGTGGCAGCGACGACGCCCTACCTGCCGGCGCACAAGCCGCGCTACACGATGGGCCTCGGCACGCCGCCGCAGATCCTGAAGATGATCGCGCTCGGGGTGGACATGTTCGACTGCGTGCACCCGACGCGCGTGGCGCGCAACGGCGCGGCCTTCACGCCCGACGGCCTCATCAACCTGCGCAACGAGCGCTACCGCACCGACCCGAAGCCGCTGGTCGAGGGACTGGACAACTACACCTGCCGGAATTTCTCCCGCGCCTACCTGCGGCATCTTGTGATGGCGGGCGAGATCCTAGCGAGCACGCTGGTCTCGCTGCACAACGTCCATTTCTACCTCGACCTCGTGGCCCAGGCCCGCGCGCACATCGAGGCCGGCGACTACGGCCCGTGGCACCGGGCGTGGATCGAGCGCTACGAGGCCGGCGAAGCGGCAGCAAGTTTTGCTGGCTAGCCCCGCGGCCTTGCCCTAGTTACCCCCTCCGTCATGCGCATCCTCATCACCGGCGGAGCCGGCTTCCTCGGCAGCCACCTTTGCGACAAGCTCATCGGCCAGGGCCATGAGATCATCTGCCTCGACAACCTTTTCACCGGCAGCAAAGACAACATCGCCCACCTGCTCAACCACCCGAAGTTCGAGTTCGTGCGCCACGACGTCATCGACCCGTTCAAGTATGAGGTCGACCAGATCTACAACCTCGCCTGCCCGGCCTCGCCGCCGCATTACCAATACAATCCCATCAAGACCACGAAGACGTCGGTCATGGGCGCGATCAACTGCCTCGGCCTCGCCAAGCGCGTGAAGGCCCGCGTCTTCCAGGCCAGCACTTCCGAGGTCTACGGCGACCCGTCCGTCCACCCGCAGCCCGAGAGCTACTGGGGCAACGTCAACCCCATCGGCCGCCGCTCGTGCTACGACGAGGGCAAGCGCGTCGCCGAGACGCTGTTCTTCGACTATTATCGCGAGAACAAGGTCGATATCCGCATCGTCCGCATCTTCAACACCTACGGCCCGCGCATGCACCCGAACGACGGTCGCGTCGTGTCGAACTTCATCGTGCAGGCCCTCAAGGGCGAGAACCTCACCGTCTACGGCGACGGCACGCAGACGCGCTCCTTCTGCTACGTCGACGACCTGCTCGAGGGCTTTGTGCGCCTGATGAACCAGACCGAGACGGTCGGCCCCATCAACATCGGCAACCCCGGCGAGTTCACCATGCTCGAGCTCGCGGAAAACGTGCTCAAGCTCACGAAGAGCAAGTCGAAGATCGTCCACAAGCCGCTGCCCGCCGACGACCCGAAGCAGCGCCGCCCCGACATCACGCTGGCGCGGAAATACCTCAAGTGGGAACCGAAGGTCCAGCTGGCCGAGGGGCTCAAGAAGACCATCGCCTACTTCAGGACGAAGGTCTGAGGTTTCCCCACTTCTGACTGCGGGAGGGGCTTTAGGCCCCGATGAGGCAGGCGCCACGCTGGGGTCGGGTCCTAAAGCCCCTCCTGCGGTTGCGCACTGGCACATTGCTTGCTGGAGAATGCCATGCTCCTCCGCTGCCTCCTGCCCCTCGTCCTTTCCCTGGCCGCGCTCCCGGCCGCCGACCTGATCCGCCCCAAGGTGATCGTCGTTGCCACCTTTGAGGTGGGCGCCGACACCGGCGACAAGCCGGGTGAATTCCAATACTGGGTCGAGCGCGAGCAACTCACCGGCTCGCTCATCGTGCCGGGCCTCGACCATCCGGTGCGTTTCAACGACCAGGGGGTCTACGGCGTTGTGTCCGGCACCACTGTGCGCTGCGGCCTGCAGCTCATGGCGCTGGGCCTCGATCCGCGCTTCGACCTGTCGCAGACCTACTGGCTCGTCAACGGCATCGCCGGCGTCAGCCCGCACGCCGGCACCGAGGGTAGCGCGGCCTGGGCGCGGCATGTGATCGACGGCGACATCGCCTACGAGATCGACACCAAGGAGGCGCCCGCCGACTGGCCCTACGGCATCATGGCGCTGGGCAACAAGACGCCGCTGACCCCACCGGTCATCCCCGACTGGGCGCCGAAGCCGATGGCGTGGACGCTCAACCCGGCCCTCGTCGCCTGGGCTTACGACCTGACGAAAAACGTCGAGCTCGCCGACGATGCGGCGGCCCGGGAGCACCGCGCACAATACACCGGGTTTCCCGCCGCGCTGGCGCCGCCGCAGGTCTTCCTCGGCGACAGCTTTGCCTCCTGCCGCTACTGGCACGGCGCACGCATGCAGCAATGGGCCGACGACTGGACGAGGCTCTATACGAAAGGCCAGGGCCGCGCGGCCATGACGAACATGGAGGACCACGGCATCGCGAACGCCCTCACGCGGCTTGACGCGTTGAAGAAGGTGGATTTCTCCCGCGTGCTCTTCCTGCGCACGGGTAGCAACTTTTCGATGCCGCCTGCCGGCCAGACCGCGGCGGAAAGCATGGTGGCGGAATACGCCGGCATGATCCCCTCGCTTGAGGCCGCTTACCGCGTCGGCAGCCCGGTCGTGCACGCCCTCGTCAAGGACTGGGCGCAATACTCGGTCACGCCGCCGGGGCGGTAGGGCCCCAAGCGCCCTTCAGAGGCCGTTGAGGGCAGCAGCCCCTACCAAAGGCCAGGAGGAAATCTTTGACTCATCCGCCGCTTCGCACGGAACCCGGCGCCGTGACGTGGGCCGGCTCGATTTCCTCGAGCCGCGTGACGAGCACGTCGACCGTCAGCTGGCGTTTGGCGGTGCCGCGGTAGGTGCCCTTGAGCGGCGAAACGTCGGCGTAGTCGCGGCCGACCGCGACCTTCACGTAGTGCCCGTCGGGCTGCCGGTTGTTCGTCGGGTCGAGGCCGCACCAGCCGTGGCCGGGCACGAAGACCTCGACCCAGGCATGGCTGGCTTGCGCGCCCTTCAGCTGGTCGGCCGGCCCGTTGTAGAGGTAGCCGCTGACGTAGCGGGCGGGCATCTTCATCGCGCGGCAAAGCCCGAGCATGACATGGGCAAAATCCTGACAAACACCCGCCTTCGCCTGCAGCACGTCTCGCATGTGCGTATGCACATGGGTCGCGGCGGGCTGGTAGCGGAACTCGCGGTGGATGTGGCGCATGATGGCCTGGGCCGCCTGCCAGGCGTCGGTCTGGCCGGCGGTCGCGTCGACCGCGAGCCGCCACAGGTCGGCGCCGACCTCGACGTAGGTGCTGGACTGGAGGAAGTCGTAGCAGCGGTCGAGCCGGGCGCAGGCGCCGATCTGGTCGAGCGGCGACGGCGTGGCCGCGGCGGCGAGGCCGGGCGTATCGGGCGTCGTCACGGTCGAACTGGCCTCCACCGTCAGCTCGGTGTGCGCCTGCGTGATCTCGAAGAGATGCACATAGTTCAGGTAGAAATCGAGGTAGTGCGACAGCCGCGAGGGCGGCAGGACCTTGAGGAGGAAGCTGTGGCAGGTCTGGCCGTCGGTGGTGACCGGCTGCAGGCGGGCCTCGTTGAAGCTTTCCCGCACGCTCGCCCCATAGCTGAAGCGGGTGCGGTGGAGGACGTGGAGTTTCATGCGCGCGGCGTCGGGACGAGAAACTGCTGCTGTTGCTCCTCCTGCTGACGGAGCTCGTGTTCCTCGGGGGTTTGGAAGGGCTGGAAGATATAGGCCTGGAAGAGGGCGTCGCCGATGGCGTTGAGCTTCGCCTGGGCGACATCGATGTAGGTGTGGAGGCCGATGTCGAAGATGTCGTCGGCCGTGCTGAACTGGAACTCGGCCAGGAGCCGGCCGGCGAGCTTCTCGGCGTCGTTGCTGAACCGGCCCTCGTGCACGCCGGAGATGCGGCGCAGGGCGGCGTTGAGGTGGCGCACGCAGAAGCGCACGGACCGCGGGAACTCGTCGGAGAGGAGCAGGAACTCGGCAACCATCGCGGGCTGCACCTCGGCGCCGTGCAGGGCCTTGTAGGCGTCCCACGCGCTGCAGGAGCGGAGCACGGCGGCCCAGCCGAGCGCGTCGGCCTGGTTCGGGGTGCCGGCGGGGGCGCCCCGCGCCGGCAGGGAGGCGTGGCGGACGTCGAGGAGGCGGGAGGTCTTGTCGGCGCGCTCAAGGTAGCGGCCGCACTGGATGAAGAACCAGCCCTCGTTGCGCACGACGGTGGCGTCGGCCAGTCCCTGGAGCAGCAGCGAGCCGTTGCGGATGGTGAGGAAAAAGTCGGAGGGGCTCTCGCGCCAGAGCGCGCGGGCGCGCGGCGAGTGCAGGAAAAGGTAAAGGCGGTTGAGTTCCTCCCACAGCTCGGCGGTGACCTGGTCGCGCACCATGCGGGCGTTCTCGCGGGCCTGGCCGATGGAGGAAACGATGGAGTTGGGGTTGTCAGTCGCGAAGACGAGGAACTCGGTCACGGTGAGGCCCGTGGCGCGGGGGTGCAGCTTGCGGAACAGCTCCTCGTCGCCCGAGCTCTGGACGATGGGGATCCAGTGTGCGTCGAGCGCGTGGTCGTCGAGGCTGCGGAAATCGAGGAGGAGCTGGAGGTTGACGTCCACCAGGCGCGCGATGTTCTCGGCGCGCTCGATGTAGCGGCTCATCCAGTAGAGGGAGTTGGCGACGCGGGATAGCATGGCTTACTGGTTTCCGTAGAGCACCCAGGTCTCCTTGCTGCCGCCGCCCTGGGAGGAGTTGACGACGAGCGAGCCCTTGCGGAGGGCGACGCGGGTGAGGCCGCCGGGGATGATGGTGGTCTTCTCGCCGTAGAGGATGAAGGGGCGCAGGTCGATGTGCCGGCCGCCGAAACCCTCGCCCTCGCAGTGCGTCGGGTGGCGGGAGAGCGAGATCATCGGCTGGCCGATATAGTTGCGCGGGTCGGCGAGGATGCGCTGCTTGAAATCGTCGCGCTCGGCCTGCGTGGCGTGCGGGCCCATCAGCATGCCGTAGCCGCCGGCCTCGTTGGCGGCCTTGACCACGAGCTTGTCGAGGTTCTCGACCATGAACTGCAGGTCCTTTTCCTCGCTTGCGAGGTAAGTCTCGACGTTCGGGAGCAGCGGCTCCTGATCGAGGTAGTATTTGATGATGCGCGGGACGAAATAATACATGACCTTGTCGTCCGCCACGCCGGTGCCGATGGAGTTGGCGAGGGAGACGTTGCCGGCGCGGTAGGCGTTGACCAGGCCCGGGACGCCGAGGGCGGAGTCCTTGCGGAAGACAGTCGGGTCGAGGAAGTCGTCGTCGATGCGGCGGTAGATGACGTGGACCGGCTGCAGGCCCTTCGTCGTGCGCATGTAGACGTGCTGGTCGCGGACGAGGAGGTCGCGGCCCTCGACGATCTCGATGCCCATCTGGCGGGCAAGATAGGTGTGCTCGAAGTAGGCGGAGTTGTAGGCGCCGGGGGTGAGCAGCACGACGGTCGGCTCGGCCACGCCGGCGGGGGCGGAGTAGTTGAGGACCTTGAGCAGTTCGGCGGCGTAGTTTTCGACCGGGCGGACGCCGCCGGCCTCGAAGATCTCGGGGAAGGTGCGTTTCAGCGCGCGGCGGTTCTCCAGCACGTAGCTGACGCCGGACGGGCAGCGGGCGTTGTCCTCGAGGACAAGGTAGTTGCCCTTGTCGTCCCGGATGATGTCGGTGCCGCAGATGTGGATGTAGATGTCGCCCGGAACCTTCACATTCACGAACTCGCGGCGGAAATGTTTCGCCGACATCACGTAGTGCGGCGGGATGGTGCCGTCGTTCAGGATGTGCTGCTCGTGGTAGATGTCGTGGAGGAAGAGGTTGAGCGCGGTGATCCGCTGCACGAGGCCGGCCTCGAGTTTTTCCCACTCGTGGGCCGGTATGATGCGCGGCACGAGGTCGAAGGGAAAGATGCGCTCGGCGCCCTGCGAGTCGCCGTAGACGTTGAAGGTCACGCCCTGGCGCAGGAACGCCAGGTCGACCGCGCGGCGCTTGGCCTCGAAATCGGCCGGGCTGACCGCGCCGAAGTGTTTCAGGAAATGCCGGTAGTGCGGCCGCACCGTGCCGTCGGGTGCCATCATCTCGTCAAAAAAGCCCTCCGTGGCATACTGCCGGAAAGCTTCGGGGAGGGCGGCAGCGGGGGAGGGGCGGGAAGTGGCCATGCGGTGGAAAGACCCTACGGATAGCAGGGCGCGTGCAAACCACCAAATTTTCTTCGGTGGCGCCTTGGGGCCCAGCGGGTTGCGGGAGCCGGCCGGGGCAAGATTTTGCCATTTGCCAAGCCCCCGGGCGTAGTTTTCATTCCACCCCTTCAATGTTCAGCTTCCTCCTTCAGAAATTCGCCGGCCGGCACCACCGCAAATACGTCGAGAAATGCCGCCCCATCGTGGCGCGCATCAACGAATTCGAGCAGTCCTACCAGGCGCTGACCGATGACCAGCTCCGCGCCAAGACCGTTGAATTTCGCGCCCGCGTCGCGCAAGGCGAGACGCTCGACGCCATCCTGCCCGAGGCCTTCGCCGCCGTCAAAAACGCCGCCCGCCGCATGGTCGGCCGCGAGGTCACCGTGTGCGATCACCAGCTGAAGTGGGACATGGTGCATTTCGACGTCCAGCTGATCGGCGGCATCACCCTGCACGAGGGCCGCATCGCCGAGATGGCGACCGGCGAGGGCAAGACGCTCGTCGCCACGCTGCCCCTTTACCTGAACGCCCTCACCGGCCGGAACACCCAGCTCGTCACGGTCAACGACTACCTCGCCCGCCGCGACTCCGAGTGGATGGGGCACCTCTACAATTTCCTGGGCCTCACCGTCGGCTGCATCCAGCAGCAGATGCACTCCGAGGTCCGTCGCGAGATGTATGGCCGCGACATCACCTACGGCACCGCCTCCGAGTTCGGCTTCGACTACCTCCGCGACAACGGCATGGCCACGCGCAAGGAGGACCAGGTCCAGCGCGACCACTGGTTCTGCATCGTGGACGAGATCGACTCCATCCTCGTCGACGAGGCGCGCACGCCGCTCATCATCTCCGGCCCGGCGCCCATCGAGCGCGAGCAACCCTTCACCCGGCTCAAGCCGGGCGTCGAGCAGCTCGTCAGCGCCCAGCTGCGCTTCATCAACAAGCTCGTGAAGGAGGCATCCGATCTGCTGGAGAAGCCCGACGTCACTGCGGACGAGAAGCACACCGCCGCGATGAAGATGCTGCAGGTCAAGCTGGGCATGCCGAAGAACAAGCAGCTGCTCCGCCTCCAGGAAAACCCGGAGTGGCGCAAGCTCCTCGACAAGACCGACGTCGAGATGCACTCCGACTTCAACAAGGAGGAGCTCTACAAGTGGAAGGAGGAGCTCTTCTTCGTCATCGACGAGAAGAACCACCAGGCCGACCTGACCGAGGTGGGCCGCCGGAAGCTCCGCCCCGACGATCCCGACGCCTTCGTGCTGCCGGACCTCGCGACCGCCTTCATCGACATCGAGAAGGAAGCGAAGACCCCCGAGGAGAAGGAGGCCGCCAAGCGCGAGGCCCAGGCGCGCTACGAGGTCGTCTCCGAGGACATCCACGCCCTCTCCCAGTTGCTCCGCGCCTATTCCCTCTACGAGCGCGACGTCGAATACGTCGTGCAGGACGGCAAGGTCGTCATCGTCGACGAGAACACCGGCCGCATCATGGCGGGCCGCCGCTGGTCCGACGGCCTGCACCAGGCGGTCGAGGCCAAGGAGAACGTCACCATCGAGCGCGAGACGCGCACCTACGCGACGGTCACGATCCAGAACTACTTCCGCATGTATGAGAAGCTCGCGGGCATGACCGGCACCGCCGAGACCGAGGCCACCGAGTTCCACGAGATCTACCGGCTGGCCGTCACGCAGATCCCGACGAACAAGCCCTGCATCCGCGTCGACAAGAACGACTCCATCTTCAAGACCCGCCGCGACAAATACGGCGCCGTGGTGAAGCAGATCCAGGAGGCCCAGCAGCGCGGCCAGCCCGTGCTCGTGGGCACCGTGACCGTCGAGCAGTCCGAGGTGCTCAGCCGCATGCTGAAGCGCGCGGGCGTCATCCACACCGTCCTCAACGCCAAGTTCCACCAGCAGGAGGCCGAGATCGTCGCGCGCGCCGGCCACCGCGGCTCCGTCACCATCGCCACCAACATGGCCGGCCGCGGCACCGACATCAAGCTGGGCGAGGGCGTCCGCGAGCTCGGCGGCCTGCTGGTCGTCGGCACGGAGCGCCACGAGTCCCGCCGCATCGACCGCCAGCTGCGCGGCCGCTGCTCCCGCCAGGGCGACCCGGGCATGACCAAGTTCTTCCTCTCGCTCGAGGACGACCTGATGCGCCTCTTCCTCCAGGGCAACCTGGCCTCCCGCATCATGGAGGGCGCGATGAACGAGGGCGAGGAACTCGAGCACCCGTGGCTCAACCGCTCCATCGAGTCGGCCCAGAAGAAGGTCGAGCAGCAGAACTTCTCCATCCGCAAGCGCCTGCTCCAGTATGACGACGTGCTCAACAAGCAGCGCGAGGTCATCTACGGCATCCGCAACGGCGCCCTGCACAGCGAGCGCCCGAAGGACATCATCTTCGAGATGATCGAGGAGGAGGTCGCCTCCCGCCTCGAGTCCGCCGGTTTCGACGAGAAGGGCGGCGCGGGTTCGGCCAACGTCGAGAGCCTCGTCGGCTGGCTCAACGCGCACTTCCCGGTCAGCGCCAAGGTCGAGGAATTCTCCGGCCGCCGCGACTTCGACGGCCTGCTCAAGGAGCTCGTGGAGCGCATCAAGCAGGCCTACGCGCTCAAGGAGTCCGTCGAGGACCCGGCCGCGCTGGGCGGCCTCGAGCGTTACATCGTCATCAACGCCATCGACCACCACTGGCAGGAGCACCTGACCGAGATGGAGGAGCTCCGCCGCTCCATCGGCCTGCGCAGCTACGGCCAGAAGGACCCGCTCTCCGAATACAAGGGCGAGGCCTTCCGTTTCTTCGAGGAGCTGATGAACAACGTGCGCCTGCAGATCTGCACGAGCCTCTTCCGCTCGGCGACGAACCGCGACGCCTTCGAGAACCTCTTCGCCATCCTCTCGCGCTCCGCCCGCCTGCAGGGCCCGGCCGCCGCGCCGACCGCGCTCGCCGCCGCCACCCAGGCCGCGGCCCCCGCCGGCGATGACGCCGCACCCGCGGCGCCGGCCGAGGACATCAAGCTCCCGTCGGTCACCATCCGCCGCGAGGCGCCGAAGGTCGGCCGCAACGACCCGTGTCCCTGCGGCTCGGGCAAGAAATACAAGAACTGTCATGGCGCTTCCTGAGGCCAGGAAGCGCGGTTGAGAGTTGAGTGCTGAGAGTTGAGAGTTCCAAACCGGATGTCTCGCAGCCTGGCCTTGTCTCTCAACCCTCAACTCTCAGCTCTCAACTTGTTCCCATGATCAAGATCATCGGTTTCGACGCCGACGACACGCTCTGGCACAACGAGAGCATCTTTGACCGGGCCCAGCAGCGCTACCGGGCGCTGCTGGCGAAATACCACCCGGCGGCCGAGGTGGACCGCGTCTTGTTCCGGACCGAGATGCGCAACCTGCCGCTCTACGGCTACGGCGTGAAGGGTTTCATGCTCAGCGCCTCCGAAACGGCCATCGAGCTGACCAAGGGCGCCATCAGCGCGCAGGAGATCCGCGAGATCCTGGCCCTCGGCCAGGAGATGCTGGCGCACCCGGTCGAGCTGTTGCCCGGCGTGGCCGAGATCATGCCGGCCCTCGCCCGCGACTACCGCCTGCTGCTGATCACCAAGGGCGACCTGCACCACCAGGAGCGCAAGATCGCCGAATCGCGCCTGGCCCCGCATTTTTCCGCCATCGAGATCCTGAGCGAGAAGGACGGCGCCACCTACGAGCGCGTGCTGCGCCGCCACGGCGTCGCCCACGATGAGTTCGCCATGGTCGGCAACTCGCTCAAGTCCGACATCCTGCCCGTGCTCGAGCTCGGCGGGGCCGGCGTGCATGTGCCGTATCACATCACCTGGCAGCACGAGCACGTCGAGACCGTGCCGCACGACCGGCCGCGCTTCCGGCAGGTGGCGAAGCTCGCCGAGCTGCCGCCCCTGCTGCCCATCCTCTGACCATGGCCGCCGACGCTTCCGTGCCCTTTGATCCCTACGAGCCGCGGCCGACGTTGTGGCAGCGACACCCCAACCTCGGGTGGGTGCTGGCGGTTTTCGGCTTCACGGTTTTCCTGACCTACGTGTCGTTTCCCCCGGTCAGCACCGGTGAGGCCGCCTATGTGCTGGCCCTGCCGGCGCTGCTCTGGGCCCACCGGCAGCCGGCGTTCCGGCTGTATGCCTGGACCGTGCTGGGCGCGCAGGTCGTGGCCTGGACCGCCTTGCTCGGCTGGCTGCACAACGTCACGTGGGCCGGCCTGTTCCTGCTCGGGCCTTTCGTCGGCCTGCTCGTGGGGTCGTGGTTCCTCGCCGCGTGGTGGGTCATTCCGCGCCTCAAGGGCCACAAGGCGATGGTGCGCATCTTCGCCCTGTTCGGGCTGGCGGCGCTGTGGGTCGTGCTCGAGTGGTTCCGGAGCGTCGTGTTCGGCGGCTTCCCGTGGCTCCCGCTCGCGGCGAGCCAGTGGCAGCGCCCGCTCATCCTGCAGGTGGCGGCGTATGGCGGCGCCGGGATCACCTCGTTTGTCCTGATCAGCTTCAACGTCGGTGCGGCCGCCTACGTGCACCGGGCCTTCTTCGAGGGCGTGACCGGCTTCAAGAAGCGCACGCCGGAGTTCTCCGTCGCCCTGCTCGTGCTCATGGGCGGCTCGTTCCCGTTCCTGGCCGACAGTTTCAACCAGCAGCGGAAGCCCCTCGTGCGCGCCGCCGTGGTCCAGCCCTACATCCCGCAGAATGAAAAGTGGGACGCCGCGCGCGCCACCGAGGTCCTGCAGACGATCGAGCAGGTGACCTACGACGCCAGCCGCCGCGGCGCACCCCAGCTCATCATCTGGCCGGAGGCGGTGACGCCGTGGGCGCTGTATCGCGACCCGAACGTGCAGGCCTGGCTGGAGACCGTCGCCCGGCGCACCCGCAAGCCGCTGCTCTTCGGCACCGTCTACACCCAGGTGTCGGGTCAAGCGGAAGAGTGGTATAACGGCGCGTTCGTCGTCAGCCCCACGACGGGCCTCGAGCGCACCGGCTACGCCAAGCGCAAGCTCGTGCCCTTCGGGGAATTCATCCCGCTGCGGCCCGTGTTCGGCTGGATCGAGAAGTTCGCGCCCATTGGCGGCGATTTCCAGCGCGGCACCGACGCCGCGCCGCTGCTGGTGCCGGTCGGCTCGCGCCGCGTGCCGGTCGGCGTGCTGATCTGCTTCGAGGATATTTTTCCCGGGCTGGCGCGCGAGAGCGCCCAGGCCGGGGCCGAGGTGATCACGGTGCTGACCAACAACGCCTGGTTCGGCGAGGGCGGGGCGGCCTACCAGCACGCGGCGCACTCGATACTCCGCGCGATCGAGACCCGCCGGCCCGTCATCCGTGTCGGCAACGGCGGCTGGAGCGGCTGGATCGACGAGTTCGGCAGCATCCGCGCGACCGTGGAGAACGAGGCCGGCAGCGTGTATTTCCGCGGCGCGCAGACCCTCGAGGTGACGCGAGACCAGCGTTGGGTGGGGAAGCAGAGTTACTACACGCAGCAGGGCGACTGGTTTCTGCTGGTGTGCGTCGGTCTTGTGGCCGGCGCCTATTATGTGGTGCTGATGATGAAACCGCCGCGGCCCGAGCCGGACGGCAAGGCGCGGTTCTGAGCGGCCGCCCGGCTCAGGGCGCGAACAGCACACACACGGCCTGGGGCACGGTGACGACGCTGCCGGTTGGCGTCAGGCGTCCGGTGCCGGCATCGACCTTGAAGGAGACGAGGTTGTTGCTGTTCTGGTTGGCGCAGACCAGCCAGTGGCCGTCGGGCGAGAGCTCGAAGTTGCGCGGGTGCTTGCCGCCGCAGGGCGTGATCTCGACGAGCTTGAGCCTGCCGTCGGCCTGGATCGCGAAGACCGCGATGCTCTCGTGGCCGCGGTTGGAGGCGTAGACGAACCGGCCGTTGGGGTGGACACGGATCTCGGCGGCGCGGTCCGGATCGGTGACGACGAAGCCGGCGGGCAGGGTGGAGATATGCTGGATGGGCGTGCCGGCACCGCGCGCGGCATCGTAGGCGCAGACGCTGATCGAGCCATCGATCTCGTTCAGGATGTAGAAGAAACGGCCGTCGCGGGAGAACTTGGTGTGGCGCGGACCCGAGCCCGGCGGGGTCGGGATGAAGGCCGGGTCGTGCGGCGCGATCGTGCCGGCGGCGGGATCGACCCGGTAGGCCAGCACGCGGTCAAGTCCGAGGTCGGCGACGAAGGCGAAGCGGTTGTCGGGCGAAAAGGTGACCGAGTGCGGGTGGGGCTTTTCCTGACGAGCCTTGTTGGGTCCGAGCGGGCCGGCGTGGGCCACGAGCGATGCGCGCGGGCCGATGCGGCCGTCGGCGTCGAGCGGGAAGGAGGCGGTGAAGCCGCCGCCGTAGTTGACGGTGACGAGCATCCGGCCGGTGCTATCGGTGGCGAGATGCGTGGCGCTGCCGCCGGTGCCGCGGGAGTTCAGCGGCGACAGTTTGGCGGTCGCAGTGTCGAAAGCGAAGGCGGCCGCGCCGCCGCTGGTCTTGCCCTCGGCATCGGGACCTTCGCCGCCGGCGTAGAGCACGCGGTGGTCGGGGCGCCACGCGAGGAAGGTCGGGCCCGGGGTCTCGGCCGCGACGACCGGCTCGCTGAGGGCGCCGGTGGTGAGGTCAAGGCGCACGGCATAGATGCCCTTGCTGGCGCCATCCTTGGGGGTGTAGGTGCCGATGAACATCAGCTGGCTGGCGGCGGACATGGCGGTGGTGGCGAGAAGGGTGAGGGGCAGGGCAAGGAGCGGGTTCATCACGCCAGAGCTTCCTTGTAATGGCGGCGGCACATCGCGACGTAGCGGTCGTTGCCGCCGATCTCGACCTGGGCGCCTTCCTTCACGCCGCGGCCATCGGGGCCAACGCGGAGGTTCATCGTGGCCTTGCGGCCGCAGTGGCAGATGGTTTTCAGCTCGATAAGGTTGTCGGCCAGCGCCAGCAGCGCCGCGCTGCCGGGGAAGAGCTGCGCCTGGAAGTCGGTGCGCAGGCCGTAGCACAGCACGGGGATGCGCAGCTGGTCGGCGACCTCGGTCAGCTGCTCGACCTGCCGGCGGGTGAGGAATTGCGCCTCGTCGATCAGCACGCAGGCGACGGGCTGGGCGGCGTGTGCGGACTTCACGTGGGCGAAGATGTCCTCGTCAGCCTGCAGGGCCAGGGCCTCGGCCTCGAGCCCGATGCGGGACTTGACCCGGCCGGTGCCGGCGCGGGTGTCGATCGCCGGGGTGAAGAGGAGGGTGCGCATCCCCCGCTCGTGGTAATTGTAGCTCGACTGGAGCAGGACGGTCGATTTGCCGGCGTTCATCGCCGAGTAATAGAAGTAGACCTTCGACATGCGGTCGGAGCCAAACAGCCCGCGGCACCGGGGTCGAAAACAAAAACCGCCCTCAGCGGTCGCCGAGCCAGTGGGCGGGGTTGACCGACTTCTCCGTCTTGCACTTCGGGCAGATGATCGAGGCCATTTCCTCGCCCAAGGCGTTTTGGGCCGTGCGCACGCGGGCCCGGCCGAGGGCTTTAAGCCGCCGGCGCTGCCCGATCTCGCCCAATAGCTGCGCGAGCCGCTGTCCGCATTGCGGACAAAGGATGATGGTTTTCTCCATGGCCCATCTCCCGGAGGAGAAATGGAGAGCTGACGGAATTTTAGTTTTGAGGTGACCCGGACAATTCCGGCTGGGGCCAAAATGGCAGCCGGCCTTCTCCCGAAGCAACGCCGTTTTTTGTCCGCGGCGGGCGGGCAAAAAAAGCCCCGGCGGCAGCCGGGGCGGGGATGGGGTTGGGGGACAGCGCGCCCGGCCGTCTCACCGCATCCGGGCGAAGGTCTTCGACAGCAGCTCGAGATCGGACGCGTTTTTCGTCTTCTCGCGGGTGGTGGCGATGAGCTTCTGCTCGAGGGCGTTCTTGGTCGGGCGGGTCTTGTTCTCGTAGAACACGCCGAACTTCCCCGGCCAGGCCTCGGCGGCGAGCTTGAAGGCCGCGATCTCGTCGGTCGGGTCGTGGCGCAGGGCGTCCTCGGGTGTGCCGTCGTTCTTCTTGAGGTCGATCGTCTGCCACGCGCCGCCCTTGCGGGGGTTGGCGCCGTCGAAGGCGCCCTCGAAGAACTCGACGCACTCCGAGAGGATCTCGACGACCGAGAAGCCGTCGTGGTTGGCCGCGCGGAGCATCATGTCGACCATGTGGTTGACCTGCGTCGCGTGCGAGCGGGCGACAAAGGTGGCGCCGCTGTTGATCAGCGTGCGCATCGGGTTGATGGGCTGGTCGAAGGCGCCCCAGGGGTCGGTCTTGGACTTGAAGCCGAGCGGCGAGGTGGGGGAGGTCTGCTTCTTGGTCAGGCCGTAGACCGAGTTGTCCATGATGACGTAGGTCATCCGCGGGTTCTTGCGGGCGGTGTGGACGAGGTGGTTGCCGCCGATGGAGAAACCGTCGCCGTCACCGCCGAACACGAAGACATGGAGGTCGTCGCGGCCGAGCGAGATGCCGGCGGCGAAGGGCAGGGAGCGGCCGTGGATGTAGTGGCCGCCGTGGGTGTTGACGAAATACGGGAAGCGCGAGGAGCAGCCGATGCCGGCGAAGGTGACGATCTTCTCCTGCGGGTAGTTGAGCTTCTCGAGGACCTTGTAGAAGGAGGCCAGCACGGCGAAGTCGCCGCAGCCGGGGCACCACGTCGGGTGGTCGGCGGTCAGGGCCTTCTTGGTCAACGGGGCGCCGGGCGCAGGGGGCGGGGTGGCGAGGGCGGGGGTGGACATGGGGAAGTGGATTTGAGATTTGAAATTTAAGATTTCAGGAGGGCGACCGCTCAGCCGCGTTGCGGGATGGCCAGCACGCTCTGCTTGCGCATGCCGACGGTGGTGTCGGCAATGCCGATCTTCTTCGCGACACGCTCGACGATCTCGCTGACCTTGTAGGTGAGGCCGTCGGTCTTGGTGATGCTCTCGATGGCCGGGTTGCAGAAGCAGCCGCGGAGGAGCGTGGTGAGCTGGCCGTAGCCGTAGAGGCCCTCGTCGTTGATCTCGACCACGATGATGTGCTTGTAGCGGGCGAAGGTCTCGGCGAGGCCCGGGGCGAGCGGGTGGATGTGGCGCAGCTGCATGTGGCCGACCTTGGCGCCGGCGCCGCGCAGGCGGCCCATGGCCTCGCGGATCGGGCCGTAGGTGCAGCCCCAGCCGACAAGGAGGACGTCGCCGGACTGGTCGCCGGCCAGCTCGGGCGCGGGCAGCGTGGCGGCGAGCTTCTTCAGCTTGTCGCGGCGCTTGGCCGTCATCTTCATGTGCAGGCCGGGATTGGCGGTCGGGTGGCCGAGCTCGTCGTGCTCCAGGCCGGTGACGGTCGGGTATTTGCCGGAGCCCATCACGGAGCCCGGGGGCGCGTGGTGCGTGGCCTGGTCCAGCGGGTAGGGCTTGAAGGCAGCGTCGCGCGGGCGGACTTCGGGCTTGGTCGGGCCCATGAGCTTGGCGAGCTCGGGCTCGGGGAAGGCCTCGATGCGGGTGGCGATGGCCTGGTCGGAGAGGATGATGACCGGGGTGCTGTATTCGCGGGCGATGCGGCCGGCCTCGATGGCGAGGTAGAAGCAGTCCTCGACGTTCTTCGGGGCGAGGACGACGCGCGGGCAGTCGCCGTGCGAGCCGTAGATGGCCTGCATGAGGTCGCTCTGCTCGATGTTGGTCGGCATGCCGGTGGACGGGCCGCCGCGCTGGATGTTGACGACGATGAGCGGCATCTCGGCCATGGTGGCCCAGCCGAGGGCCTCCATCTTGAGGGACAGGCCGGGGCCGGAAGAGCCGGTGATGGCGAGGTGGCCGCCGTAGGCGAAGCCGAGCGCCGTGGAGGCCGCGGCGATCTCGTCCTCGCACTGCACGAAGATGCCGCCGTATTTCGGCAGTTCGACGCGGAGGGTCTCCATGATGGAGGACCACGGGGTGATCGGGTAGGCGGCGCCGTGGCGGACGCCGGCGGCGATCAGGCCGTAGGCGAGGGCGGTGTTGCCGTCGGTGGTGACCTGCGGGCGGGCGCCGGCGGCGGGCGCGGCGGCCTTGTCGAGGCGGTAGCGGAGGTTCTCGGCGGGGTAGGCGTAGCCGGCGTCGAAGGCCAGCATGGCGTTGCGCACGATGTCCTCGTTCTTGCCGGCAAAGCGCTCCTTGATGAGCTGGCTGAGCTTCGGCACGTCGAGGTCGAACATGCGGGTGAGCAGGCCGAGCACGTAGATGTTCTTGCCCTTCTCCTTGGTCGAGCCGCCCACGGCCTCGACCGTGGCGCTGGTCATCGGGATGCCGACGGCGGTGATGTCCTTGTCGTCGGGATTCGGGGTGACGTGGTCGGTGTCGTAGAGCAGCACGCCGCCCGGGCGGAGCGAGGCGCGGTGGCTCTCGTAGCTGTGCTGGTAGAAGGCCACCAGCACGTCGGCGCGGTCGCCGGAGGAGAGGATCTCGCCGGAGCCCATGCGGACCTGGAAGATCGAGGGCCCGCCGGAGATCGTCGACGGGATGGTCATGTAGGTCATGACCTCCTGGTCGGATCGGCCGGCGAGGCGGGCGAGGAAGCCGCCAACGGCCTGAATGCCGTCTTGGGAATTGCCCGCGAGCCGAATGACAACGTCGGGGATGGAAGGGGTTTCACCCGAGAGGCGCTGTGCAGCGTCCAGGGGTCCAGGGGTGGAAGGACTGACCATAAGGGGTAGTATGTCCTACATGGCCGGATTGGTAAAGGCTGGGGTTGTCGGAAAAGGCGCATTTCTTGCCTTTTCCGAGGAGGATACACCGGGCCCGGTATAAGAAAAACCCCGTCGCAGGCCGGGGTTTGATTTGACGGACTAATGGGGTCGGGAGCTGGAGATTCGGCCACGAGGCCGGCCCGCCAAAAAACTCAATCCCAGCCGATCGGGCGGCCCTTGTTCTGTTCCTGCAGCCACTTCATGAGCGGGGCGTAGTATTCCACCATGGCGCGGGTGCTGAGTTCCTCGCCGGTGGCTTCCTTGATGACCTTGCGCCAGTCCTCGGTCTTACCCTTCTCCATGATCTTGCGGAAGAAATCGCCGACTTCCTTATTGTTCGCGTAATTGCAGCTCTGCGGGGGCTGCTTGAGGATCTTTTTCGCGATGTAATCGTTCAGCTGGTATTTGAAGACCTGCGCGATGGCGTAGCTGTAATAGTAGCAGGGCGTGTCGTTGATGTGGGTCTTGGTGGCGGCGTCGCACCATTCCTCGCCGCGTTCCGCGGGCGGTTCGACGCCCTGGAAGTCGCGGACGTATTGCCACCAGCGGGCGTTCCACTGGTCGGCGGGGAGATTCTTCGCATAGACGTCGGCCTCCCAGTGCGCCATGACGCCGGAGGACCAGAAGATGAACGGCACGCCCGGGACGAGGGCGTTGTTCAGCAGGAAGGCGTTTTCATCGACCTTGAAGTCGGCGGGCAGGATGCCGAGCGACTTCAGGTAGGGCGCCATGCCGGAGGCCAGCGCGGTCAGCTCGCCGAAGCCCTCGTGGAAGGCCGGGTTCGCGCCGGTGCGCAGCAGGGCCGGCACCTCGGGCCGCGTGTAGCCCATGAAATAATAGATGTGGCCGAACTCATGGTGGTTGGTCGAGAACCACCACGGGTTGGCCTCGATGCTCTGCAGCGAGCGCAGGTCGCTTTCGAGGTCGACGTGCCAGGCGGACGCGTGGGTGTTCTTCTTGCGCTTGTCGCCGGCGGGCACCGGGTAGAGGTCGGATTTTTCCCAGAACGACTGCGGCAGTGCCGGAAACCCAAGGCCGACGTAGAACTGCTCGGAGGACTTCGCGACCCACTCGGGCGTCTTGTCCTTGAAGAACGGCGTGAGGTCGGCGCCCTCGGAGAGGCCGCCCCATTCCTGCGACCAGCGGTTGTTGATCCAGTGGGCCGGGATGCGCTTCGGGACAGGCTGTTTGTATTTCTCGGCGAGCTTGTATTTCACCCAGGTGTGGAGCTGCAGGTAGAGCGGGCGCAGCTCGCGCATGAATTCGTCCTGCAGCTTGATCATCTCCTCGGTCGTCATGCCGTAGCCGGCGACCTGCAGGGCGAAGTAGTCGGGATAATCGAGTTCCTTCGCGACGCCGTTGCGCAGGTCGCGGAGCTTCACGAGGCCGGGCTTGAGGGCCTTGCCGGATTCCTTGGACGCCTCCCAGACGGCCTGGCGCTCCTTGAGGTCGGTGCTCGCGTTGAGGAGGTTGTCGATTTCGTTCACCGTGATCGGCTTTCCGGCGAGCTTGAACTCGAAGCCGTTGAGGGTGGAGGCCTGCGCGACCTCGGCGTCGATGCGGTCGGCGACGAGCTTGGGGTTGGTCATCGGGCCCTCGGCGGCGGCAAGGAGCAGTTGTTGGAGCTCGCGGACGGTGAGCTCGTTCAGCTGGTGGCGCTGGAGGAGGAGGGCCTTGGCCTCGTTGATGAGGACGGGGTCGCCGGTGAAGGCCGCGCGCGCCTTGCTGGCGGCCTCGGAACCGGCGTCATGGACGGGCGAGACGTCGGTGAGGGCCTTCCACTGGGCGTTGCCCTCGAGGGTGATGAGGGACTTGTAGGCCGAGTTGACGAGGAGCAGGAATCGGTCGGCGCGTTCCTGCGTGGGATTGGCATCGGCGGCGAAGGAGGAGGTCGCCGCCAGCAGCACCGCAACGGCGGCACCGCGGAGGGGGGATGTAACGCGAATCATGGCCGTGTCATATGCTTTGGCTGCCGCATGGCAAACCCGGTGTCGGACTTTCGCGCTGAAGGTCGGGCCGGGAAATCAGGTTCCGGCCGGCTTGGTCCGTTTCAGCAAGGGGCCTTTCTCGCGTTTCTCCTCCTCATCCTGACGGCGCAGGCGGGCGGCGAGGATTTCGGCGCGGCCAAGGTAACCGACGACGCGGCCGGGATCCGCCCGGTCCACGACCGGCAGGCGGCCGATGTCGCGCTTCAGCATGAGGGTGATGGCGTCGTGCAGCGTCGCCTCGGGCGAGGTGGTGGCCAGGTCGGTGCTGCCGGCCTCCAGTGCGGTGGTGTGTTCGCCGTCGCCGGCCTGCAGCACGTCCATGATGTCACCGCGGGTGATGAGGCCCTGCAGCCGGCCCGCCGCATCCACGAGGAGGGTGCCGTGACGGCCGGCCACGTGCGGCTCGCCGCGGGCAATGCGGTTGGCGAGGTCCGCCACGGTCGTGGCGGCGGGCACGATCGGTGGGTGGGGGTCCATGACGTCGCCAACGCGCATGAGTTCGAAGACATCCACGCTGTATTCGCGGGCGATGTGCTGGCCGCGGCGGGCCAGCTTCTCGGTCAGGATGGAGCGGCGCAGCAGGAGCACGGTGACGCACAGGGCCGCCACGCTGCCGACCGTCAGGGCCGGCAAGGCGTTGAAATCGTGGGTCAGTTCCAGGACGAACATCAGGCCGGTGAGCGGTGACCGCATGGTGCCGCCCATCATCGCCGCCATGCCCACCATGGCCCAGAGGCCGGGATCACCGACCCCGGGCAGGAGGCCGATCAGTCCGCCGATGGCCCCACCCATCATCAGCAGCGGGGCGAGCACGCCGCCCGACGTGCCGGAACCAAGGGCGACGGCCCAGACGAGGCCCTTGGCCAGCAGCAATCCGGCCAGGGCCCCGGCCAGCAGCTCGCCGCGCATCAGGCCATGGATGGTTTCGTAGCCCACGCCGAGCACCCGCGGGTCAATCAGGCCGCCGAGGCCGATCGCCAGGCCGCCGAGCGCCGGCCACCACATCCAGTGAAGGGGCAGTTTCGCAAACAGGTCCTCCCACAGGTAGACGAGCGCGGTCAGCGCCCCCGAGCCCAGGCCCGCGGCGACACCGACCACCAGGGCGAGGCCCAGGGCCTGGGCCCCGAGCAGCGAATGCAGGGCGACCGGAAAGATCGGCCCCGGGCCGAGCAGGGGCACCCGCACGACCGTGGCGATGATGGCGGCCGCGGCGACGGGGATGAAGCTGCGGGGTTTCCATTCGAACAGCAGCAGTTCCACCGCGAGCAGCACGGCCGCGATGGGCGTGGCGAAGACCGCGGACATGCCGGCCGCGGCCCCGGCGACGAGCAGGGTCTTGCGCTCGGCGGCCGTGAGGTGGAACAGCTGGGCGAACATCGAGCCGAAGGCGCCGCCCGTCATGATGATCGGCCCCTCCGCCCCGAAGGGACCGCCGGTGCCGATGGAAATCGCCGACGAGACGGGCTTGAGGATGGCCACCTTGGGGTTGATCAGGCTGCGGCCGAGCAGGATCGCCTCGAGCGCCTCCGGGATGCCGTGCCCGCGGATCTTCTCCGAGCCGTAGCGCGCCATCAGCCCGATGCCGAGGCCACCCAGCACCGGCACCACGACGCCCCACCAGCCGAAGGCGTGTCCTTGCAGGGACACGGGTTCGCTGGAGAGGCGCAGGAAGAAGGCCGCGTTGGTGAAAACCGCGATCAGCCACAAGAGGGCCTTGGCCACCAAGGCGCCAATCACGCCGATGGGCAGGGCGAGCGCGCAGAGCAGCAGCACGCGGCGGTTGGTGCTGAAGTCGGAGAGGGTGTCGGCCGGATGGCGGGCGGCGGGTTTGGGCTGGGCCGGAAGAGGACGCATCAGACGGTTGAACAATATCGCGACACGATATAATGCAATCAGATTGTCAGACGGCCCCGCCGGCCTTTTGCTGTCCCGGATGCCCCGTCCTGCCCGCCTGATCGCCCAGTCCCACTATGATCTGCTGGCCGCGTTGCGCCATGCACTGCGGCGGTTCCTGCATTTCAGCCAGGCGGCGGCGGTCGAGGCCGGGCTGACGCCCCAGCAGCACCAGGCGTTGCTGGCCATCAAGGGCTTTCCGGGCCCGGGACCGGTTTCGATCGGGGGCCTGGCGGAGCGCCTGCACTTGCGGCATCACAGTGCGGTCGGGCTCATCGACCGCCTGGTCCGGCGCCAGCTGGTCCGGCGGGTGCCGTCGAAAAGCGACCGGCGCCGCGTGGAGGTCCGCCTGACCGCCCGGGGGGAGGCATTGATCCGGCGGCTCTCGGCGGCGCACCTGGCGGAACTCCGGCAACATGGACCGGAACTCCACCGCCTGCTGGGTTCGATCACGCGGGACTAACGTCCGGGCGCCTCCCGGAACACGGCGCTGCGGACCAGGCCGTGCTGCAGGGAGAGTTCCGCCACCGGCTCCCAGCCCGCCGCGGCCAGCAGCGGTTCGACGGGCGGAAGCTCACGCACGGGCAGCCCCGTGGCCTGGCGGAAAAAGGCATAGAGCAAGGCCAGCCACAGTTGCGCCCGCCACCGGGCCGGCCCGGCCGGCGGCACCGCAAAATCGGCCCACAGCCACAGGGCGCCGGGACGCAGGCTGCCCCGGATCCGTGTCATCACCGCCTCCGCCTGCGTGGCGGTGAAACAATCGAGAAAGAAGCAGGTGACCACGGCGTCATAGTGCGCGGCCGGCAGGTCGACTGCGAGCAGGTCGGCCTGCCGGAAGCTGACCCGGGTGGCGGCGGCGCGACCGGCGAGGCGGGCCGCGGCCCGGTCGAGCATGGCCGGGCTGAGGTCAAGGCAGTCGACGCGGGCGGCTGGTGCCGCCGTCACGAGCCGTTCCAGGCAACGGCCGTCGCCCTCGCCCAGCACGAGGATCGAGCGGCAGTCCCGCAGCCGGGGCAGGTGGGTGAAGCGGGCGCGCTCCAGGTCGCGGCCAAACGCCAGGTATTCCAGCAGGCGGTAGGGCCGGGCCAACCGGTCGAAGCTGACGCGCGGGGTCATGGCCCGGCCAGTTTCTCCCCGACCAGGAGGATGAAGGGGGTGAGCAGCACCAGGTCGGCGAGGGCGCGCGAAAGCTGCCGGCCGAACCGGAGGTGCAGCCGGTCCAGCAGGCCCAGCAGTGCCCCGCTGGCGGCGGCGCAGCCGGCGAGGCCGGCCGCCGGGCCGTGCCAGGCCAGCCCAAGACCCAGCGCGAAGATGAACCACGGCAGCCACCGCACGAGACCGTGGCTGCGTGGGAACTGCAGCGCCAGGGAGGTCTGTTCGTGGGCCCGGTCGACTTCGCCCTCCCAGATGGCGATCAGGCTGCAGTTGGTGAAGCAGAGGAGGGCGAAGAGGCCGAGCGGCCCCGCTTGCTCCAGCAAAACCGCGGGATGCCGGGCGGCGGGAAAGCAGATCGCCCCGGCGGCGAACAACAGGGCGACGCACACTTCCTTCGGGGCACGGCGCGGGTGGTGGCGGTGGACCAGCTGGTGCGAGAGCAGGTAGACCAGCACGGGAACGAGCAACAGCAGGCCGGTGACCAGCTCCCTTTCCGTCAGCCGCATCACGGATACGCCCACGGCGACCGTGAGCACCAGCAACCAGACGACGGCCACCGGCCAGCGCCAGCGCAGGTAGAAGAAGTGCCGCTGGGTGAGCACCTGGCCCGGCACGAGCCGCCAGCCCTCGATCCAGCGGTCGGCCGCGTAGGCGAGCCAGACCGCCGCGCCCAGGATAAAGCCGTGATGCTCGCGCAGGGGCAGGCGCGCCGCCCGGGCGAGCCCAACCTGCCAGGCGATGGCGACCAGCGGGGCGTCGAGCGAAAGCACGGTCAGCCACTGCCACCAATGCGGCCGGCCCGGCTGGTAGTGGTGGATGGTGGAGCCCTGCATGCGATGACTCAGATCTTCACCGGCTTCACCCGCTGGCCGGCGGCGACGCGGTCGCCGGGGTAGAGGATGACCTCGTCGCCGGCGGTGAGACCCTGGAGCACCTGCACCTCGCTGCCGCTGGACCGGCCGGCCTCGACGGGCACGAGCACGGCCCGGCCGCCGCGCACGACATAAACGGCGGACTCGTGGCCGCGGCGGAACAGCGCGGACACCGGCACCTTCAGGGTGTTCTCGGTTTCCCACACGATCACGCGGGCCTCGACGCGGAAGTTGTCGCCCAGCGCGGCGCGTTCGGCGACCGGCGTGATGATGTCGGCCACGACGTTGACGCGCTGCTCCTCAACGCCGAGCGCGGAGATCTTGGTGAAGGCGGCGGGCTCGACCAGGCGCACGCGGGCCTCGAGCGGCTTCGGGCCGCCCCATTGCTCCAGTTCGACGCGGGCGCCGGGCGAAAGCGCGGCACCGTCACGGGACAGCAGCTCGATGACGACCTCGAGGTCGGCCGGGTCGCCGGCGTCGAGCAGCGGCGTGCCGGCGGTCACGGGGCGTTCGCTCTCCTGGAAGACATGCAGCACGCGGCCGGCGACCGGGGCGCGCACCTCGATCAAGGCCGGCACGGTGTCGGGGCCGACGACGGCCAGCTCGGCCACGGCGGCACGCAGGGCGCCCTCGGCCGCGACGATCTCACGGGAGGCGGTCGTCTCGCGCAGCTGGGCGTTCTCGATGTCCTGGGGCGAGACGGTGCCCGCGTCGAACATGCGCTGCACGCGCTTCAGCTCGCTGACGGCGAGGGCGTGGGCGGCGCGGGTTTTCTCGAGCGTGGCCACGGCGGAGTCGCGGCGCGCCTCGGCCAGCGCCCGGCTGCGGGTGTCGAGCGGCGAGGCGGCCATCGGCTCGATGACGGCGACGACGTCGCCGGCGGCTACGCTGGCGCCCGGCTTGAAGGGCACGCGGCGCAGCTGGCCGGTGACGGGCGAGGAGACGACATAGCGCTGCTTGATGCGCGTCTTGCCCTCCTCGCTGACGGTGGCGCGCAGCGGGCCGGTGGCGGCGAGGGCGGTCTCGACCGGGGCGGGCTTCGGGCGCAGGCCGAAGGCGAGGGCGGCGAGCAGGCCGGCCCCGAGGACGTAAGGGAGCGCACGGGTGAGCGGGGATGGTGTCATGGGAAGAAGCGCAGACTAGTTGAGCGTTGAGAGCTGAGAGTTGATAGAACTGATGGCTGAATGCTGGGAGCTATTCCGGGGCCTTGAGGGTGGCGATGAGGTCGAGTTGCTTCAGCTTGCGCAGGACGACGAGGGCGGAAAAGACGGATGCGGTGACGACGACGACGACCGCGAAGGAATAGGTGTAGCTGGTGAAGACCAGCGGCAGGCGCACGGTCTCGGTGTTCACCGAGGAGATGATGACGGTGGCGAAGCCCGTGCCCATCACGAGTCCCAGGGGCACCGCGAGGGCCGCGAGGATGGCCAGCTCGATGACGATGATGGCGCCGACCTCGCGCTGGGTCATGCCGACGACGCGCAGCGTGGCCAGCTCGCGCGCCCGCTCGGCCAGCGAGATGCGGGCGTTGTTGTAGATGACACCGAAGGCGACGACCACGGAGAACATCAGGTAGATGCTCTGGATCAGGCCCATCATCTGCGCGGTCGTCTCGCGGAAGCTCTGCCGCATCGTCTCCTTGATGGCGACGGAGCTGACGCGCGGGATCTCCTTCAAAGCGGCCAGGAATTCCCCGCGCTTCGACTGGTCCAGGCCGAGGCTGGCGCCGGTGATGACGTCGCCCTCGCCGAGGAAGCGGTTGATGGCGTGCAGCTCCATGTAGGCGGCGATGCCGGTGAAGTCCTCCGCGAGGCCGATGATCGGCAGCGGCTTGACGGGCCGGCGGCCCTCGAGCGCCTCGACCACCAGCAGGTCGCCGACCTGCGCGCCCAGGACCTGCGCAAGCTTGGCGGACACGATCAGGCCGTCCGATGGCGGATGGATTTCGCGGCCGGAGTGGTCTACGGCGCGGCTGTGCATCGAGCCCGGGATGAGGCTGCGCAGGCCGATCTGGCGGCTGCGACCCTGGAAGTGGATGCGCACGGCGGCGGAGCGCGCCGGCTCGAGCCGGGTGACTCCCGGCAGCTGCGCCAGCTCGTGGGCGATGCGGGCGGAGGAAGGCTCGACGAGGCCGAGGTTGAGGTCCTGCCGCTGCACGACGTCCCACTTGAAATCCAGGATTTCGGCGATGCCGGCCTTGAAGGTGTTGGGCAGGATGAGCAGGGCGGTGGCCAGGGAGAGGCCGGCGACGGTGAACAGCGCCTGGATGGGGCGGCGCTCGAGGTTGCGGACCGCGATGCGGAAAGAGTGGGAAAGCAGGCGTTTCAGCCCGAGGCGCTCCAGCCAGGACGGGGCGTAGCTGGCCGGCGGCTCCGGGCGCATCGCCTCGGCGGGTGGCAGGCGGGCGGCTTTGCGGACGGAGCTGAAGACCCCGAGCGTCACGGCGCCGAGGCCGACGGTGAGCGCGATGGCGACGGCGGTGCCGTCGAGCCGGAAGGCCAGGTCGGGGAACTTGAAGAACAGCTCATACATCACCACGAGCTTGTGGCCCAGGGCGAGGCCGCCGAGCAGGCCGAAGACCACGCCGGCGGCGACCATCACGAAGGCGAACTTGAGGTAGTGCGCGACGATCTGCCGGTTGGTGAACCCGAAGGCCTTGAGGATGGCGATCTGCTCGCGCTGCAGGGCGAGCAGGCGCGAGAGCACGGCGTTGGTCATGAACGCCGCGACGCTCAGGAAGATGGAGGGGAAACCGATAGAGAGGATCGTGAGCACGCGGATCTCGTCGGTCACGCGGATGTGCGACGGGTGGTCCTTGCGGCCGTAGGCGCCGAGGCCGCCGTAAGGGCGGAGCAGGCGGTCGAGCTCGCCGATGACGGCCGGCGGACTGGCGCCGGGCGCGAGGGTGACGGCGACATGGTTGAAGGCGCCGTAGAGGTCCCACGCGGTGGCCACCTCCTTGTAGGTCATCCAGAAGATGCCGTAGGTGCGGCTGTCCGGCAGGGCGGCGCCCGGGCGCGACTCGAAGATGTATTCCGGCGAGAGGACGATCCCTGCGACGCGGAAGGTCTGGCGCCGGCCGTTCAGGAGCATGGTCAGCGCATCGCCCGGGTTGAGGGCGTTGGCCTTGGCGAAGGCCTCGCCGACGAGCACCTCGCCGCGCACGCCGGGGGACAGCCACGCGCCGCGGCGGAGGAAGAGCCGGTTCAGCTCGGGCGGGCCGAAGTCGGGCAGCGAGCGGACGAGGCCGCTGGCCGGCTCGGCCAGGCCCGGCAGGTCGAGCGTGACCGGCACCGCGAGGCCGGTCTGCACGGTGGCGATGCCCGGCAGGGCGGCGATGCGGGCGCCGAGGTCGTTGGGGGCGCGCTTGAGCGAGGCGAACACCTCCGCGAAATGGTTGGCCTGGTAATACTCGTCGCGCGTCGTCTCGAGCGAGTAGATGAGGCTGCGCGCCATGATGAGCATGGCCAGGCCGCAGGCCATGACCAGCGACACCGCCGCGGCCTGGCCCTTGAGGCGCGTCAGGTCGCGGAAGAGCTTGCGGTCGAGGTGCGGAAGCATCGGGAAATCAAGAAGGAGGAAGGAGGAATTAAGAAATGGGGCAGCCGGGTGGGGTGATTTCTTAATTCATCCTTGTTGTTCACCAACGCAGCGTCGCCGGCGCGGCCGGCGCGGCGTTGCGCTCCTCCGCCTGCACGCGGCCGTCGGAGAAGCGGATGACGCGGTCGGCCATGTCGGCCATGACGGCGTTGTGGGTGATGATGACGGTGAGGGTGCCGAGCTCGCGGTTGGCGCGCTGGATGGCCTCGAGGACGACGATGCCGGTCTTCACGTCGAGGGCGCCGGTGGGCTCGTCGCAGAGGAGGACCTCGGGGCGCTTGGCGATGGCGCGGGCGATGGCGACGCGCTGCTGTTCGCCGCCGGAAAGCTGGGCGGGGAAGTGGTCCATGCGCGGGGAGAGCCCGACCATGCCCAGGGCGGCCTCGGGGGTGAGCGGGTTGGCTGCGATCTCGGTGATGAGGCCGACGTTCTCGCGGGCGGTGAGGCTCGGGATGAGGTTGTAGAACTGGAAGATGAAGCCGACCGACTCGCGCCGGTAGCGGGTGAGCTGCTCCTCGTTGGCGTGGGTGAGGTCGATGTCGCGGTAGCGCAGCGTGCCGGCGGTCGGAATGTCGAGGCCGCCGAGCTGGTTGAGCAGGGTGGTCTTGCCCGAGCCCGAGGGGCCGAGCAGCACGACGAGTTCGCCGGCGTTGAGATCGAGGTCGACGCCCGCCAGGGCGCGGACCTCGGCGGTGCCTGAGCCGTAGATCTTGGTCAGGCCGCGCACGTGAAAGACCGGGGCGGCGGAGGCAGGAGGGCGGGCGACGGAGTTCACGGGAAGGCCGCAGACTACCCCGTGATGCACGGGGCGCAACTTAAAGCCCGGCGGCGGGCGCGGCTGTCAGGCGGGTTGATGGCCGGGTTAAGGATCTGTGTTACCGGTTGGGCCGTTCGGCTAGGTGCCCCTGGGGGATGGTCCCGCCTTCATTTTGAATATGCCAGCATGAAGAGGATTGTCGCGGGTCCAAGGGTCCTTTCTGCTGGCGGCCTATGAATCGGACCGACCGGCTTGTCGCGATGGTGCTGCACCTGCAGGGGCGGCGCGTCGTGCGCGCGTCGGAGCTGGCGGAGCATTTCAGCATCACGGAGCGGACGGTCTATCGCGACATCGCGGCGCTCGGTGAGGCGGGCGTGCCCATCTCGGGCGAGGCCGGGGTCGGCTACAGCCTGTTGAAGGGCTACCAGCTGCCGCCGGTGATGTTCTCGGCCGACGAGGCCGTGTCACTGTTCGTCGGCGGCGAGCTGGTGAAGCAGTTCACCGACGCCTCGCTGCAGGCGCCGATGATGTCGGCGCTCGACAAGCTCCGTGCCGTGCTGCCGCGGGACCGGCAGGACCATGTCGAGCGGCTGGTGGCGCGCACTCTCGTCTACGGGCAGTCGTCCCGCAAGAGTTCGTCCGAGGCGGCGGGCCAGCGCTGGCTGCTGCCGGTGCAGCAGGGCGTCGTGCTGCGGCGCGTGCTGCGGATGTGCTACCAGGGCCGCGAGCGCACCGAGGAGACGGCGCGCGACGTCGAGCCGCTGGGCGTGGTCTTCTACGGCGGCGCGTGGTATCTGGTGGCGTGGTGCCGGCTGCGGACCGACTACCGGCATTTCCGGATCGACCGCATCCGCCGGCTCGAGCTTACGCCGGAGAAGTTCGAGGTGCGCGAGGGATTCTCGTTCAAGGCGCACATGGAGGAATCCTCCGCCCGGGAGAAAACCCTGCCGGTGCGCGTGTGGTTCCACCGCACGGTGCAGGAACGCGCGCAGCGCGAGAGCTACGCCACGCTCATCGAGGAGAAGGCGCGCGACGGCGGCGCGGAGTTCGCGCTCTACGCGTGGTCGCTCGAGTGGATGGCGCGGTGGCTGTTGTCGTTCGGCGACCGCGCCGAGGCGCTGGCGCCGGCCAAGCTGCGCACGCTGGTGCGCGCGGAGGCCGAGAAAATCGCGCGGTTGCACGCAAAATAAGCGGCTTTGGTCGCTCCTGACATAGGGTTGTCAGGATCTTCTGGTAGGGTGGGGCATGCTTAATCACCCCGTCCTCCGTTCCAACCCCGGGCTCGGTCTGCTTACCGCCGGCCTGGCCTTCGCACTGGCCCCGGCCACCGGCGGCGCCGCGGCCGCCGATGATGCCAGGATCGTCGCCGCGCTCGACACCGAGTTCCAGCGGGCCGTGAAGCACAACGATGCCGCCACGATCGAGCGCATCCAGGCCGACGACATGATCCTCGTCCTGGGCAACGGCCGGACCGCCACCAAGGCCGACCACGTCGACGCCGCGAAGAACGCCACGCGCATTTACGAGATCCAGGACGAGCTGCCCGGCACGCAGACGGTGCGCGTGTGGGGCGACACTGCCGTCATCACCGCGTTGTTGCACATCAAGGGTGCGACGAAGGAGGGCAAGGCCTTCGACTACAAACTCTGGTTCAGCGACACCTACGCCCGCACCCCCGCCGGCTGGAAGTATGTCTTCGGCCAGGCCTCGCTGCCGCTGCCCCCGGAACCGGGGCATTGATTTTACATGAACATCCATCCGCTCACCGTCACCGTGTCCGCCCCGCGCGAGACCGTTTTCAATTTCCTGGCCGACATCGAGAACCTGCCCAAGTGGACCGCCGGCTGGTGCGAGCGGCTCATGCTCCAGCGCGGCCGCTGGTGGGCGCTGACGTCCGAGGGCGAGCAGGTCGTGGACCTGGAGACCAGCGCCGGCACCGGTGTGATCGACCTCCGCGCGGGTCCGTCGCCCGAGAAGTTTCGCCTGACCCCGATCCGGGTGCTGGCGCTTTCCACCCGGCGCACGCTCGTCAGCTTCCTCCTGATCGAGGGGCCGGACGAGACGGATGACGCCTTCGCGCAGCGCCGCGCACGCCTGCAGGCCGCGGCGGACGGACTGGTGAAGCGCTTCGGCGGCGGCGAAGTGCACCGTGCGCCGCCGCTCGCGGAGTTGGGTCTGAATTAACGCCCCTCCCGCCCAAGGCGGATGGGCGGCGGCCGGTCGCTCAGCGCGCCGGGCGGCTGCGCCAGCGCCACCAGCCGGCGAGCACGCTGCCGATGACGGAGTGAAGCACGCTGGAGATGGCGCAGGGCACCGCGGTGAGCGGGTCGGCGAAATGCTTGCGCGCCAGCACGACGCCCAGGCCGGAATTCTGCATGCCCACCTCGATCGACACGGTGCGGGCGACGGTTTGGTCGAAGCGCGTCAGCCGGGCCACGACATAACCCAGCGCAAAGCCACCGGCATGCAGGCTGAAGACGGCGCCGAGCAGCCGTAAACCGGCCTCGCGCACCGCGGCGGCGCTGCCGCCGATGATGCTCGCGCAGATCAGCGCGATGACGACGACCGATACGAGCGGCAAGCCGACCTGCACGCGTTGCACGAGGCGCGGCACGAAGCGGTTTATCAGCACGCCAATCACGACCGGAAGGATCACGACCTGGCAGGTGCTCCAGAAGAGGCCCCACGCGTCCACCTGCACCAGCGCACCCGCCAGCCAGGAAGTCAGCAGCGGCGTCATGATCACGGCCGCGAAGGTCGAGCACATCGTCATGACGACCGAGAGACAGACGTTGGCCTTGGCGAGGTAGGTCACGACGTTGGAGGCCGTGCCGCCCGGGCAGCAGGCCACGAGGATGAGCCCCACGGCAAACGGGGTTGGCAGGGCGAAGAGCCGGCCCATGAGCCAGCCGAGCAGGGGCATGATGGTGAATTGAGCCAGGAAACCCAGGGCCACGGCCCGCGGCATCCGGCCGACGGCGCGGAAATCGTCGAAGGTCAGCGTGAGACCCATGCCCAGCATGATGACGGCGAGCCCCCAGACGATCCACGGCCCGCTGAACCAGGTGAACCACGCCGGTTGGAAAAGGGCGATGATGCCGCCGGCCAGCACCCAGACGGGAAAGGCGTTCGTGAGCAGGGTCAGCATGCGCGACATGGCCGGAGAGTCAGCCGCGGCTCCGCGGGGGTGGCGAGCGCGGAGTGTGTCAGGGCGGCGGCCAGGCCGGACGCGTTCGAACTTAAGACTTCAACAGGTCGTTCAAGTCCAGCCGGGCGGTGACCATGGCCAGGCCGCCCTGGGCGTCGCGCGGCCACTCGGCCTCGGGGCGGTCCCGATAGAGTTCGACCCCGTTGCCGTCGGGATCGCGCAGGTAGAGCGCCTCGCTGACCCCGTGGTCGGAGGCGCCGTCAAGCGGGATACCGGCGGCGATGAGGCGGCGCAGGGCGTCGGCCAGCGCGGCGCGGGTGGGGTAGAGGATGGCGGTGTGAAACAGCCCGGTGTGACCCGGGGGCGGCGGCGTGCCGCCGAGGCTTTCCCAAGTGTTGAGCCCGATGTGATGGTGATAGCCGCCGGCGGAGATGAACGCCGCCTGTGCGCCATATTTTTGCATGAGCTGGAAACCGAGCACGCCGACATAGAAATCGAGGGCGCGCGACAGGTCGGCGACCTTCAGGTGGACGTGGCCGATGCGTGTGCCGGCGGCGATGGGAGGATGGGTGGCGGTCATGGCGGCAATCTAGCCGACAACAGGGAGGAAACAAGTAAATAGTTGTATATGCAACTAAAAGGCGCCCCGCGCCTGCGCAAACGGAAGACAAACCTGCGCGGAGCGCAGGTTCCACCTTGCTTGCGGCCGGCCGGGAAACCTGCACACTGCCGGGCAACCCCATGCAAAAATTTCTCCGCCTTGAATTCATCGCGAGCAGCCCGGATGCGGGCCTGCTTTTGCTCCGGCTGTGGCTCGGTGGGTCGATGTTGTGGCTGCACGGCTGGGACAAGCTGATGAACCTCTTCGCCGGCAAGCTGTCGTTCCTCGATCCGCTCGGCATCGGCGAGGTGCCGAGTTTCCTGCTCACCATCCTCGCCGAGGTGGGGTGTTCGGTGCTCCTCGTGCTCGGCTTGTGGACGCGCTGGGCGGCGCTGATCCTGGCGTTCACGATGGGCGTGGCGTTCTTCGTCGTGAATTCCGCCAATTTCAAGGGCGGCGGCGAGCTGGCCTGGCTGTTTTTCGGCGGCTACCTCGCGCTCTTTGCCGCCGGGGCGGGGAAGTTCAGCGTGGACAAGAAGTAAGGCATGGTGGAGCCCGCGCTCTGCGCGGGCTTAACCTGCGCGGAGCGCAGGTTCCACCTTATGTCTTCGGCGCCGGACGCTTCGTGCCGTCGTCGAGATCGGGGTCAAACGCGCGCTCGGCGGGCTGGCCGGGCGCAGCCTGGCCGGCGGTCCAGAGAGACCGGACCTGCTCGATGGTGAGTCGGGCAGCGGGGGTGAATTTGTCGCCCGCGGCATAATCGAGGAGCGAGCGGCGCAGCTGCCGGGCGCCGGGGGATTTGCTGTCAAGCGGGATGGCGGAGACAAGCAGGCGGCCGGGGCCGACGGCGCACTCGAAGATCACGCCGAGGCGCCAGTTGCGGTTCCAGTCGTCGATGGCCGCGACGATGGGTTTCAGTTCGCGCGGGGCGCCGGTCAGGTTGACGGAGCGGACGTTGTCGATGAGGGAAGTCCACTGCCAGTCACAGGCCTCGGTGGTGGGGAACCGGGCGAGCGCGGCGTGCGCCGGGTCGGCGAGCAGGCCGAGCATGGCGTCGAAACGCGGCGCGGGATTGCGCGGCGGGCGGACGGTCATCTGGATGTTCCAGAACACCGGGACGCGTTTCATCGGCGGGCTGCGGGCCGGATCGAGGTCGGCCGCGGTCGGCGTGAAGACAACCCGGCCGCCTGCGGCGAGGCGGGCCTCGGCGTCGGCCCATTGGTCCGTGACCAGCACCCCGGCGGGCGCGGCGGGGTCGATGGCGGCGGGGTAGAGCCAGAAGTTCCAGTCGTTGCCGGCGTCGGTGTCATCCTTGAAGCTGACGATGAGCTTGTAGGCGGCGGGGGCGGGCAGTTTGTCCAGCGCGAGGGCGATGCGGCCAAGCGGGAGGTTTTTGCCGATCGGGACGTCCCGCGGCGGGAAATCGCCGCCGGCCACGGTCAGGCCGGAAGCGTCGACGATCTCCCAATACGCCGCCGCCTGCGCGAGGGGCTGGGCGCCGAAGTGGTAGAGTTCGACGTCGGCGGTGAGTGTCTCCGCGGTGGTGAAGGTGCGCTGGGCGAGCCGGGCGAGCGGCACGGTGGGACCGCTGAAGCGGCGGAACTCCTCCGGGGTGACGTAACCCTTGGACTCCCAGAAGGTATCGAGCAGGCCGATGAGCGCGGTGCCCTGCCCGAGGTAGTCGTGGAGGTCGAGCAGCTGGAAGCCGGCCAGGCCCGGCGTGCGGAGGTTGGCCTCGATCTCCTCCTTGTAGCACATGAGCTGGAAGCGGCCGGAGGCGTGGGCGAACGCCTGGTTGTATTCGAGCACGCCGGTCTGCTCCGCGAGGTGGCGGAAGATGTGATAATTCGACGGCCGCAGGTAACCGGTGAATTTCCTGATCACGTCGAAGTCAGGATAGGCGCACCACTGGCCGTTTTCGTGGGCGAGGACGGGGATGCGGACATTCTCGAGCGCGGCGCGGTAGTCGCCACCGAACCAGCCGTCGGTGCCGCGCAGGTCGGCCAGGTTGCGTGGATCCTTGCCGTAGCGGACAAGCACGGCGAACTGCGCGCCACCCTCGACCTGGCCGCGGCGGAACCAGCCGGTGCCGGCCGAGTAGAGCCGGCGCGGATCCTTTTCATGCCAGGCCTTGGCCCATGGCGGCGTCACCTGCTCGTAGTTTCCGGCGGGCTCGTTGCTGGGCGAGAAAAGGACGAAGGATGGATGGTTGCCGTAGGCACGCAGCAGGCGCGGGGTTTCCTCCTCCATGTATTGCGTGTAAGGGCTGCCCGGATTGAACGGCACCCAGAGGCCGAGCTCGGGCTGCAGGTAGAAACCGAGTTCGTCCGCCGCCACGAATGCGGCCTCGGGCGGGCACCACGAGTGGAAGCGCATGCCGTTGAGCCCGTGCGCCTGGCAGGTGCGGATGATTTTCTTCCACGACTCGACGTCCATCGCAGGATGACCCGTGAGCGGGAAATCGCCCCCGGAATGTGTGGTGCGCAGGTTCACGACGCGTCCGTTGATGATGATGTCCTTGTCGTTCCAAGTGATCTCGCGGAGGCCGAAGGTGAGGGTGCGCGAATCGTCGGCGTCGGGGCCCTTGAGCGCCACGGTCACGGTCTGCAGCGCGGGTTTGAACTCGTCCCACGGTTGCGCCTCGGCCCCGAGCGGGACCTCGAGTTCCGCCGAGCCGCCGTATTCGTCCCACTTGATGGCCGTGGAATTGCGGCCGACGGAAATCGTGCCGGCGCCGGTGGCGCCCGAGGCGTTGCCGAGCGTCACCTTGATCAGGGCGGATTTTTTCGCGACGTTGGGAAACATCTGCGCGTCGTGGATCCAGACCGGCGTGGTCGCCTGCAGCTCGATCCGCCCGACGATGCCGTTCCACGTGCTGCCGAGGGCGTCGGAGATGGCGTGGCTGTCCACGCCGTGGCCGTCGTTGCGCGGGTCGCGCACGATCTGGCGGTTGTCGATGAGGATGGTCAGCCGGTGTTTTCCGGGCGCGGGCCGGCCCAGCTCGAACTCATGGGGCGCAACGAGGCTGTTGTTGGTGCCGATCTTGTGGCCGTCGAGCCAGACCGTGGTCTCCCAGCGCGGGCGTTCGAGGAGGAGCGCGAGGCGGCGGCCGGACCAGCCGGCGGGGATCTCGATGTCGCGCTGATACCACGCGGCGCCGAGATAGTGTTTCGGCGGTTGCGCGAGGAACGGCACCTCGACCTGGCCCGGTTGCGAGAACTTGTCGCGCAGCTCGGCCGGCTGGAGTTTCCACCAGGCGTCGCCGAGGGCAACGACCCAGGGTGTGTCGGTGGCGATGTCGTTGCCGTAACCCTGCGCCTGCAGCACGCCGGGCAGCTGGATGCGGTCGGGCAGGTCGCGGCTGAACCAGGCCTCGGTCACGCCGGCGTCGGCGCGGTCGAGGGCGAAGCGCCACTCGCCGGCGAGGGATGACGTCGTGGGTTGGGCGTGGAGGGACAGGCCGGCCAGCAAGAGGCCGGTCAACCAACGAAGCGGACGGGGCATGGGGCAAGCCAAGCCCGAGGCCGCTGCTGAGGCGAGTGGCGGTTATACTGACGGTAAACCTGCCGTCGCCTACTCGCTGCGCAGCGCCTCGACGGGGTTGATCCGGGTCGCGCGGCGTGCCGGCAGGAGGCACGCGATCAGGCCGATCAGCGCGAGCCCGGCCACGCCGGCGGCGATCACGGCCGGGTCGAGCGCCGTCACGCCGGTGAGCAGGGCAGTCAGCAGCCTGCTGGTGGCGAAGGTCAGGCCGAGCCCGGCCACGAGACCGGCGCCCACGGCCAGTCCGCCATAGCGCAACATCCAGCGCAGGATCATGCCCGCATCGGCGCCGAGCGCCATGCGCACGCCGATCTCCTGCGTGCGCTGGGTGACGGTGTAGCTCATGACGCCGAAGATGCCGAGCGCGGCGAGGATTACCGCGGTGAGCGCGAAGGCGCCGGTGAGGATCAGGGTGATGCGCCGCGGCGCGGTCTGCCGGGAGATCTGCTGCTCGAGGGTGGAAGGCTGGTCGAGCGCGAGCTCGGCATCCAGCTTGTGCGTGGCCGCGGTGACGGCCCGGCCGAGCGTGGCTGCGTCGCCCTCGAACTGGAGCACGGCGGAGAGCCGCGCACGCGGCTGCTGCGCGAGCGGGAAGTAGGCCAGCGGCTGGGCGCTGCTCTCGAAGCCGCGCGGGCGCACGTCGGCGACGACGCCGACGACCGCGGCGGTGGACGGCGTCCCGCCATGCGCGCCGGGGTTGACCGGCCCGGTAATCTGCGCACCGAGGGTGATGCCCTCCGGGTAGTATTGCTTCACGAACGACTCGTTCACGATGGCCACGACCGGGGCGTCGGCGCCGTCCTGATCGGTGAAGAGCCGGCCCTGGCGCAGCGCGATGCCGGTGGCCCGGAAGAAGTCCGGGGTGACGCCGGCCACCGCCATCGAGCGCGGGGCGTTGCTGGTGGAGGCGTTGGCCGCGGAGGAACCCTGCGTGGTGGAGGAGAAGACCACCTGCGAGTAGGGCGAGAGCGGCGGCGCGTCGGTGAGGGACGCGGCCTTGACGCCCGGCAGGGCGGCCAGGCCCTCGAGCCAGCGGTTGGCGAAGTCGCGCTGCTGGACGGGCGTGCCATAGCGGCGCGGCAGGGCGAGGTTGGCGGTGAGGACGTCGCTGGTGCGGTAGCCGAGCTCGGTGCTGTAAAGCTGGTAGATGCTCTTCACCAGGAGGCCCGTGTTGACGGCCAGCACGAGCGCGAGCGCCACCTCGAGGGCGACCAGGCCCTGCCGCCAGCGCTGGCCGGCGGGCGAACTCTGGTGACCGCCTTCCTTGAGGGTTTCGAGCAGGTCAACGCGGCTGCCCGACCAGGCGGGGGCGAGACCGAAGCCGAGGCCGGCCACGACGGCCAGCAGCACGGCGAAGCCCAGCACGGAGGCGTTGAGGCCGACCGGATTGACGCGCGGCAGGTAGTCCGCGAGCCACGCGGTCAGACCCTGCGTGCCCCACCAGGCGAGCAGCACGCCGAGCAGGCCGCCGGCGAGCGCCAGCAGCAGGTTTTCGGCGAGGAGTTCCAGCGCGAGCCGGAACGGCGAGGCGCCGAGCGCGGCGCGGACGGCGCTGTCGCGCCGGCGGCCGGCGGCGCGGGCCAGCTGGAGATTGGCGATGTTGGCGCAGGCGATGAGGAGGACGAAACCCACGGCCCCGAGCAGCAGCCACAGCGTGGTGCGCGACTGCTTCACGAGTTGCTCCTGCAGCGGCACGAGCGAGCTCGCGGCGTCGGCGAAAGGCGGACGGAAGCGCGGGCCGCCCGGACCGCCCGGACCAGCGGGCGCGGCGGTGACGACCTGGCGATTGGGCGTGGCGGGGGCCGGTGCCGATTGCACGACCTGGGGTCCGCCCGGGGCCGGCGCAGCGCCCTCGGGCCCGCGGATGACGCGTTGCTCGCCGGGGGTCACGGCCTGCGGGCCAGGGGCGCCCGCGCGCTGCGGGCCCGGGCCGGTGAAGCTGTTGACCAGGTTGTTCCAGAAGCGATCGGAGATCCCATCGAGCTCGCGCTGGGCGACGTCGAGCGCGGTGCCGGGCAGCAACCGGCCGAAGACGCGGATCATGGTGATGCGCAGCTGGCCGGGGGCGTTCGGGGTGACGGGCAGCGGGCGCCAGAACTGCACCGGGTCGGTGAACTCGAACGACGGCGGCAGCACGCCGATGACGGTGTGCGCCACGTCGTCCAGCCTCACCACCTGGCCGAGGGCGCCGTCCTCGCCGTTGAAGCACGCCTGCCACGCCGCGTGGCTGAGCACCGTGGTCGGCGGGGCGCCGGGCTTGAGGTCGTTCTCGTCGAAGAGCCGGCCGCGCCAGGCGCTTACGCCGAGCAACGGAAAGAAACCGCCGGTGACCGCGGCCGAGGGGACGCGGACGGCGCCGTCGCCGCGCGACAGGGTGGCGGCGTTGTTGCGGTAGCCGGCGAGCGCGCGGAAGGACTTGGGCACGGCCTCGGTCAGCGCGAGGAATTCGTTGTCCGGCATCATGTCGCCGTTGCCGGGGATCTGGGCGGAGGCGTCGCGCGGGACCTTGCGGACCAGCACGAGGTCGCCGGGTTCGGGATAGGGCAGGGGTTTCAGCAGGACGGCGTGGACGACGCCGAAGATGGCGGTGTTGGCGCCGATGCCGAGGGCCAGCAGGGCGATGATGAGCGCGCTGAACGCCGCATGGGCGCGCAGCTGCCGGAAGGCGGACGTGAGGATATCCATGGGTGGGGTGGGGCGGCGCGATTCGCCGTGCTGTCTTTAAGCGCCGCCCGCGCGGCGGTTTGTCTGCCGGCTGGCGCGAAAAGGCCACGCCGGCGGCGTGGTGTTAGACGGTTTTCGGCGCGGGCACCGCCTGCGCCGAAAGCAGGTAGGGCCGCTCGACCAACCAATACGTCACCACGGTGACCAGCAGGGGCACGATCAGGGTCAGCAGCAGCTGGAAAGCGTTGCTCCGGTAGCCGGGCAGGAAGCCCAGGGCCCAAGTTGTCGCCATGATGACGGGCGGATGCACGGCATAGAGGCTGTAGCTGACCTGGCCCACCGGACGCAGCCAGCGGAGCGGACCGGAGCGGACGGTGGAGGGATCCCGGCTTTCCCGGCCGACCAGCCACAGCACCAGGAAGGCGAAACCCAGCGCGCGGACCAGCTGGATGAAGACATGACTCGCGGGCGAAAAGGGCAGGGCCCGCACCGCCAGGAACAATCCCCACGCCAGCAACACGGTCCAACCAGGCACGGGGCGCCCGCCTTTGGCGTGCCATTCGGCCGCGAGCATGCCCAGATACCAATAGGCGCCCATCAGCAGCGGTGAACCAAAGAGCCAGTGCAGCGGGACATACGGGAGCAGGGCGAGCCCGGCAAACTGCAGCACGATCAGGCCGGCCAGCACCGGCATCCAGCCCAGCCGGCGTGTGCCGAAAAACAGGAGCGGATAGAGCGCATAGATGGCGATCTCGGAAGAGACGGTGTTCAGCGACCAGTTTCCCAGGATCACGTCGCCCGGCACGACGGCAGTGACGGCGAACAGGCGCACGAGCAGGTCGCGCCAACCGCCCGCCACCTGCGGGGCGAACAGGGGATTGGCCGAGGGCCAGGTTGTCTGCAGGGCGACCAGCCCCACGCCGAGCAAGGTGCCCCACCAATAGACCGGCAGGATCCGGCGCCCGCGGCTGAGGAAATACCGGCGCCATTCCGGTGCCGTGGCCCCCCGTGCCGCCCGCCGCGCCTGTGCGGTATGGATGCAGAAACCGCTCAGCACGAAAAAGGCGAGCACGGCCGGGTGCTGGCCGTCACTGTTCCAGATGATGGTGCCAAACAGCTGGTAGCCGGTCTCGAGACAGTCATGCAGCAGGCGTCCCGTTGCGCCCACGGGGGGAAAATTCGCCCAGACAAACCAGTGGGTCAGGAAAACCGTCAGGGCGCACGCCCCGCGAAAGGCATCGAGTGACTCAATCCGGCCGCCGGAACCGGGTGCGGGCGAGGGGGCGGGGCCAGTGGCCTGGGATGGCATCATTCGCGCAAGGAGTGCGGACGCCCTGTGGCCGGCGCCTAGGTCTTGGCGCTGTTGTCGCAGGTGATGTGCGTGCGCCGGCGCATGGCCGTGTAGTTGCGGATCTGCGCCGCGAAGTCCTTGTTCCTGACCAGCGTGGCGTTGGCCGGCTTGCCGGCGGCGTTGCTCTCCTCGGTGGCCGCGGCCGTGGCGATCAGCACCAGCAGTTCCGCCTTCTCCGGCAGGCGCTGGGCCGGGAAACGCGCATGCGTCGCCAGCCAGCGCAGGGTCTGGTGAAAGGGAGGTTGGGCGGTCGTCGTCACGGGCGGAGAGTGCAGGGAGGCCGGCGGTGGAGTCAACCGGAGTTCTGTTGGCCACAAAGAGGCACAAAAAGGCTCCGTCCTGCGGGATAAAATCATCCGCGCGCCTATAGGCGCCTTGAGGGATTCATTCGCGGTCAGGTTCTTGTGACTTTTTGTGGCCAAAAAACTCTCAAGGGTTGCACCGGCCGGGGCGGGGCCTACGTTCGCCCGTTCCCATGGCTTCTTTGCTCAACCTGCTCGACGTCAGCCTCCACTTCGGCGGCCCCGCGATCCTGGAAAAGATCAACTTCCAGGTCGATGCGGGCGAGCGCGTGTGCCTGCTCGGGCGCAACGGCGCGGGCAAGTCCACCCTCATGAAGGTCATCATGGGGGACATGAAGCCCGACACGGGCGACGTCTTCCGGCCTTCCGGCGCGGTCTACCGCCGGCTCACGCAGGAAATCCCGACGGACCTGACGGGCACGGTGCACGACATCGTCGCCGCCGGCCTGCGGCCCAACGACGACCACCACGAGGAGGAGTGGGAACGCGATGTCCGGGTCGAGGACCTGATCAACGCCATCCGCCTGCCGCCCGCGCAGGAATTCTCGGCCCTCTCCGGCGGCCTGAAACGCCGCGCCCTGCTGGCCCGCGCCCTGGCCGCGCAGCCCGACCTGCTGCTGCTCGACGAGCCGACCAACCACCTCGACCTCGAGTCGATCCTGTGGCTGGAGGAATTTCTTTTGGAGAAGAAGCCCACGCTGCTCTTCATCACCCACGACCGCGCCTTCCTGCGCAAGATCGCCACGCGCATCGTGGAGCTCGACCGCGGCCGCCTCGCCGGCTGGGCCTGCGACTACGACACCTATCTCGTCCGCAAGCAGGAGGTGCTCGAGGCCGAGGAGCGGCAGCGCGCCCTCTTCGACAAGAAGCTGGCGCAGGAGGAGGAGTGGATCCGCCGCGGCGTGAAGGCCCAGCGCTCCCGCGCCACCGCCCGCATCAACGCCCTGAAGGACATGCGCGCCCAGGCCCGTGCCCGCCGCGACCGCGTCGGCAACGCCACCATCAAGGTCACCGAGGCCGAGCGCTCGGGCGTGAAGGTCATCGAGGCGCAGAACGTCACCTACGCGTGGGCCGACGGCAAGGTGGTCATCCGCGATTTCTCCACCGTCATCCAGCGCGGCGAGAAGATCGGCATCCTCGGGCCCAACGGCGCCGGCAAGACGACCCTCATCAAGCTCCTGCTCGGCCAGCTGGCGCCGACGAGCGGCTCGCTCAAGCACGGCACGAACCTCGAGGTGGTCTACTTCGACCAGCTGCGCGCGCAGATCGACGACAACAAGACCGTCGCCGACAACATCGCCAACGGCAACCCGACGGTGACGATCGAGGGCCACACGCGGAACGTCATCAGCTACCTGCAGGACTTCCTCTTCGAGCCCGCCCGCGCCCGCACGCCGGCGCGCGTGCTCTCCGGCGGCGAGCGCAACCGCCTGCTGCTCGCGCGGCTCTTCACCCAGCCGGCCAACGTGCTGGTGCTCGACGAGCCGACCAACGACCTCGACGCCGAGACGCTCGACCTGCTCGAGGACCTGCTGGTCGAGTTCCAGGGCACGCTGCTGCTGGTGAGCCATGACCGTGAGTTTCTGGACGAGGTCGTGACGAGCACGCTGGTGTTCGAGGGCGACGGCCGGCTCGGCGACTACGTCGGCGGCTACACCGACTGGCAGAACGAGAAAAAGAAAATGGCGGCGCGGAAGGTGGAACCGGCGAAGGCGCCGGCGGCCGCGCCCAAGGCGGCGGGCAAGCCGGCCAGGAAACTTTCCGGCAAGGAGCAGAAGGAACTCGAGACGCTCCCGGCCAGGATCGAGGCGCTCGAGCAGGAGCAGGCCGCGCTCACCGCGAAACTGGCCGATCCGGCCTTCTACAAGAAGGAGGCTGCGAAATTCGCGGAGGTGAAGCAGCGCCTGGAGATCGTGGAGCGGGAGCACGCCACGGCATTCGCCCGCTGGGAAGAGCTGGAGGCGGCCCGCGCGGCCGCTTTATAAACCCAACGGGTGTTTCGTTCCGGCCCCTCCGGGCTCGACTGCCGGAGCCGGGTGCGCTTTGCTAGGGCCGTTCGCCCCCTTCCGCCCTCCGGGCAGAAACCTTAACTCCGCACACACATGGCCTTGATCCTCTTCTTCACGGTGCTCGCGATCGTCGCGCTGGGCGCCTCGTTTGTCCTCACGCTGCCGGCTGCCGGCCGCGGCGCGCTGATCGTGCTCGCTTTCTCCCTCTTCGGCTTCGGCCTCGTGGTCGGGTCGTCGGTCGTGATCGACCAGGACGAGGTCGGTATCGTGCACAAGCAATTCTTCGGCAAGCCGCTGCCGACCGGCCAGATCATCGCCCGCGACGGCGAAATGGGCCCGCAGGCCGAGATCCTCGGCCCCGGCTGGCACTTCGGTTATTATCCCTTCACCTATTCGGTGCGCATCGACCGCGTGATCACCGTGCCGTCCGGCCAGGTCGGCTTCGTCACGGCGCGCGACGGCCAGCCGTTGCCGGAAAACGAGATGTTCGCGCCGGCCTGGGACAGTGCGCAGGACATGCTCAACCCCACCACCTTCCTCGCCAAGGGCGGCCGCCGCGGTCCGCAGACCACCATCCTCACGCCCGGCACCTACCGCTACAACACGGCGCTCCATGAGGTCACCGCCATCCCCGCGCTGCAGGTCGCGGCCGGCACCGTGGTTGTCATCAAGAGCAACTCCGGCAAGCGTTGGACCGCCGCCGACGGCCAGGGCGACCTGGTCAACGGCGTGCCGCTCGTCCCCCGCGACCACATCGGCGTCTGGTCCGAGCCGCTCACGCCCGGCGGTTATTACCTGAACACGAACGCCTATGTGCCCACGGTCGTGAAGACGACGCAGCGCACCTACACCTACCAGGCCGACACCTACAACAAGCCGACCCCGCCGCCTCCGGCCGCGCGCAACGTCGCCGCGGTCCGCGCCGCGCCCCAGGCCGCGTCCTCGGGCAATCCGGACTGGTCCGTCTCCGTCCGCTCGAAGGACGGTTTCTCCTTCCCGGTCGACGTGCGCGTCGCCTGCGCCGTCGAGGCCAAGAACGCCCCCTATCTCGTCGCCCTGCTCGGCAATCCCGACGCCGTGGTGCAGGACGAGCAGGAAGGCGAGGAACTCGAGGTGCTCGAGGCGCGCATCATCCTGCCGTCCATCCGCGCCATCTTCCGCAACGTGGCCGAGACGATGAACGCGCTCGAGTTCGTCAACCGCCGCAGCGAGATCGAGGCGCTGGTCGGCCAGCGCATCACCGCCGAGCTCGCGCGCTTCCGCGTCAGCTGCGACGGCGTCTACGTCGGCAACATCCACCTCGACGCCAGCCCGGCCGGCCAGCAGCTGCTGGCGACGCAGACCGACCGCGAGGTCGCGGTGAACCAGGAGAAACTCTACACCCAGCAGAAGCAGGCCGAGGAATCCCGCGCCAAGTTCGTCCGCGCGCAGGAGGAGGCCGAGCAGCAGCGCCAGCTCGCGGCCGCCGAATACAAGGTGAAGGTCGAGGGCGAGAACGCCAAGTCGCAGGTCGTCCGCGCCAAGGGCGAGGCCGAGTCCCAGATCATCATCGGCGAGGGCCGCGCCAAGGCCTACAAACTCCTCGTCGAGACCCTTGGCCAGCAGCAGGTCGCCCAGCTCGAGCTCCTCAAGCTCGTCGTCGAGGGCAAGGTCCAGATCACGCCCCAGGTGATGGTCAACGGCAGCGGCACCGGCGGCACCACGGACGCCCTCATGGGCACCATCCTCCGCCAGGCCGTCCCGCCCGCGCCCGCCAAATAACCTTCAACCGGAGATATCCCCATGCGCCTGCTCATGTTTGTTTCCGCCCTCGGCATCCTGCTCAGCATCGCCGTCCTCATCATGGTCATCATCAAGGCCAAGAAGGACGAGACGCCGCCGAAGATGAAGAAGGAGGACTGAGACGGAACTGCGCGGCGGTCTATGACCGTCCAACACACCCCGCCCTGACGGGCACCCCTCTCAAGAGGGGATTCAAGACAACGCCGGCTCGGATCCCCTCTTGAGAGGGGTGGCGCGCAGCGCCGGGGTGTGTCGTTTGCGGTTTACGGCTGCCTGGCTGGAGCCGCCGGCGGCGGGTTGCCCCCGCGGCGTCGCGACATCGCCGCCTGTTCCTCGGGCGTGATGGGCGGGATCTCCCTCGGCAGGTGGTCGCCCACCAGGCCGAGCATGGCGATCGTCTCGAGGCCGCTTTGGGAGGCGCCGTTGGTGCCGCCGAGGCCCTCGTCGACCGGGTTGAGCGCCTCGGAGCCCTCGACCCGTTGCAGCGCCCGGTTACGACCGCCGCGGGCGGTGCGAATCAGGGCGTCGAGGCCGGCCTTGCGGAAGGCCTCGTTGCCGGTCTTGAAGTAGACATAGGAGGCGAGGCGGCCGTCGCGGACGAAGGCCGCGTCGGCGCCTTCGCTGCCGGTCTGCCGGTCGCGCAGGAGCACGTCCTTCGGCGCGCTGTAGAGGCGGCAGTATTGCAGCCAGAGCCGCTGCCAGCGCGGGTCGTCGAGCATGAGGTTGAGTTCAAAGACCGTCTCGGCGCCGCCCATGATGGTGGCGAGGTTGTAGACGCCGGGTTCGTCGCTCAGCTGATAGAGCTTTCCGGTCGCGGGGTCGTAGCCGAAGACGAGGTTCTTGCCCGTGCGCAGGCCGAGGGGCATGGCGTCGAGGCTTGCGACGCCGGCGAGGATCTTGTCGCGCCACTGCGTGTCGCCGGTGCGTTCCCACTCGGTCATCCAGTTGCCGAGGAAGGCCAACCAGTCGGGCCCGAGGCGGACGCGCGTCGGGGCGATCTTCTTCTCGGCCTCGGTGATGGGTTGGGCGAGGCGCATCGGGTCGTAGTCGATGGTCTTGAAGTCGGCGTTGAGCATCTCGCGCATGACGTCGCCGGTGCGCTCGTCGGTGGTGAGGTAATAATGGAAGCGCCGGTAGCCGGCCTGGCTGATGCGGGCCTCCTTGGCGCCGCAGCCCCAGTGGCGGACGTTGTGGCGCGAACCGAGGCCGGCGAAGCGGCCGAGGTGGTAGCAGTCCACCTCGCCGGTGTGGCGGGTCATGGCCTCGGCCATGCGGAAGACGTCGGCGCGGCCCGAGCGCAGGAAGCTATACCAGAGCCACAGGTCGGGCCCGAGTTCGGAGTTGGCCCAGGCCATGCCGCCGAGATCGTAGCGCCAGACGTGGCGCTCATCGTCGTAGGAATGCATGACGTCGCCAAAATCCCAGAAGCCATACCAGCGGTGCTGATCCGGCTGGGTGAGGTAGAAGTTGAGCGTGGCGTCGAGGCGCTGCTCGATGGCGGCCTTCACGGGCGTCGAGCGGTCCTCCAGGCCCCAGTGGCCGAAGGCCTGGGCGGAATGGAAATACTGCGGCGTGCAGACGAGCAGCGGCGGCGTGGCACCCAGAGCGGCCATTTTCACCGTGTCGTCCTTCGTCGGGACGCCGGCGGTGGGGAACAGGGTCAGCTCGCTGGTGCGGGCGACGCCGTGCGCGGTGCTGAAGCCCGGCTGCACATCCTCGTAGACCGCCTCGAGCCCGTGGGCCTTGGTGTCGTAATGCCGCAGGTCCATGCCGGGGGCGTCGGGGGACCATAGCCAGACCGTCAGCTCGGCTTCGCCGGTGGACATCCTTTGCACCTCGAGCGAGGCGGGATAGGATTGCCAGAAATTCTTCAGGCTGACGGCCAGGCCGCCGCTGACGTCGCCCGCGAACACGAGGCCCGAGGCGCGCCGGCCGGCGCCGGCGGCGATCCACGCGCTCTGGGTGTTGGTGCGCTTGACGACGGTAAAGCCGTCGGCGTTGGGCTGCGAAAGCTTGAAGCCGTCCCACACCGCCCAGTCGGCGAGCCAGCCCTGGCTGCGCGGGGTGACTTCCTCGCGGTTGGGCACGCGCTGCCCGTCGACCTGCCGCGGGTAAACATCGGCGGTGCCGCCCGGCTCGGCGACGAAGCGGCCGCCGCGGCCGATCATCGGCTGGATGGGCTCGGACCAGAGGCCGCCGTTCTCGCCCGAGAAGCGGACGTGGCGGTTCTGCACCTGTTCGCGCAGCGGCACGCCGAAGACGACTCCCAGCCCGCGGATGAAGTCGCGGCTCTCGTCGCCGTCGAAGAAGAAGGTGTGGACCAGGCGGATGGATTCCTCGCCGGCGTAGAAATACAGGCGCACGACAAACGGCAGCCAGGCGCGGCTCGTTTTCGAGGAAAGGTGCTGGCCCTCGATCTTCACGACGGCGCGGACGGGACCGGATTGCTCCAAGGTCACGCGGTCCACGCGGGTGCCATAGGCTTCGCGCGCCGGCGCGGCGGTGGCGTCGCCGTCGGGGCCGTCCTGCACGATGGCGGTGAGCCGGCCGGCGCGGGCGACCTCGCGGCCCTCGACGGTGAGCCGGTCGATGAGGTTCGAGCCGTGCATCGGGATGACGGCTTGCATGCGGCCGGTGTCGATGAGGTAGGTCGTGTCGCTGCGGCGGACGGTGACGACGGGACCGCCGGGGGCGACGGTGGTCGCGGCCACGGGAAGGAGTTTCAATTCACCGGTGGTCTCGGGACCGGCGACGGTGGCGACCCCGACCCACTTGAGCGAACCGTCCGGCCAGTAGGCCAGCGGCCAGGTCTGCACGGGCAGGGTGCGGTTGTCGGCGGTGCTGAGCGTGAAGGCCTGTGACTTTGGCACGGCGCCGCGCGGCCAGGGCACGCCGAAGCTGACGCCGGTGGCGAGCGGGGCGGGGGTGTCGCCGAGCCATTTGACCGGAACCGCCTGATCGGTGGCGGCGTGGGCAACCGCGGTGAAAAGACACAGCAAGGCGAGGAACGAACGCAGCGAAGGGAGGTGCATGGGGTGCGGGGAGCAGGACAAGACGAGACCGGCGGAGGGCAGATTACACGCCCGGAGAATTCGTCCGGTAATAATGACTGGCGGGCCGGCCCGCGGCGTGCAATGAGACGGCATGAAGTTTATTCGCCGGATTGCGATCGGGCTGGCGGCGGGACTGCTCGGGCTCACGGCCCAGGCGGCGGAAAACACGGTCGCGATCACCCCGGGGCTCAAGGGCGCGTGGTTGAAGCCGGACAAGGGGTGGAACGGACGCACGGTGCTGCTGCTGCATGGATTTGCCGACGACATGGACGGCGCCGGTGACCTGACGAAGCGGCTGGCGGGCGAGCTGTCGGCCAGGGGCATCGCGAGCCTGCGCATCAATTTTCGCGGCGAGGGCGACAAGCAGCGCACGGACATCGAGTCCACCTTCGCCACGCGGCTGGAGGACACCGCCACGGCTTATGCCTGGCTCGTCGAGCAGCCCGGGGTAAACGCCAGCCGGCTCGGCGTGCAGGGCTGGAGCCTCGGGGCGACCACGGCCATCGAGATCGGCGCGCAGTATCCGGACTGGTTCAAGAGCATGGCGCTGTGGTCGAGCCCCAGCGGCGACCAGTTCGCGATGTATCGCGAAAGCCCGACCGGGGAAAAGGCGCTGCGCGACGGCGTGGCGACGGAAGAGGTGCCCGGCTGGAAAAAGATCACGACGAAGCGTGAGTTCTACGAAAGTTTTCGCGGCGTCGACCTGGACAAGTCGCTGGCGAAGTATCCCGGCGCGTTCCTGACCGTGCGCGGCACGAAGGATTTTCTGCCGCAGCACGACGAGGCCTTCCTGCAGATCGCCCCCGGCGAGCCGAGGGAGAAACTGGTCATCGAGGGCGCCGACCACATCTTCAACGTGTTCCAGCCCGAGCTTGGCCATGCCAGACGCGCGGTCGAGGCGACGGTGGCGTGGTTTGAAAGGACGCTCTGAGGGTGAGCTGGGGTGAGTCGATCCAGCCCGCGGAGCGCGGGCTCCACCTCAGGCCAGCTGCGGAACGGTGAACGGCGCGCGGTATTTTCGCGTGAGCAACTTGTTGGCGGCGGAGGAGCCCTTGCCGGTGAAGCGCTCGGCCTGCGGGTCGATCGTGAGCGGCTGGCCGAGGGTGAGGCGGGTCAGCTTGAGATTCACACCGTTCACCGCGAGGTGCTCGGTCATGCGGCCGACGGCCTCGGCGAGCGGGGCGTCGCCCTTGATCTCATCCTGCAGGTTGCCGGGCGACGTCTTGCCGCCGAGCTGGTGCGAGATGTTGCCGACGTGGCAGAGGGCGCTGGAGACATGGCCTTCCTCGATCGGGCCGTAAAGGTCGGCGGTCTTGCGGCTCCGGATGACGTCGATGAAATTAGCCATGAGGCGGTCCTTGCCCTTGAACTCCTTGATGACCTTGCTGGCGCGGTCGAGCGCGCGGGCCTCGAAATAACTGTCGATCACGATGCTGCCGCCCTCGCAGTCGATCACGTTGCCGATGCTGACGCCGCGGTATTTGTCCATGGACGAAGCGGCGGCGCCGGCGGCCTCGGCGGAGCTCAGCCCGGCGGTGTCGGCCGCAGCCGCGTCGGGCTTGGCAGGCAGGCCGCGGACCTCGAAGATGAGCGGGGCGGTGGCGTAATCGTGGATGATCACCTGCGTATTGGGCGTCTCGCCGTCGTCGACATAACCGAGGCGGCCGCCGACGCTGAGCGTGTGGCGCGGCAGGCCGGACTCGCCGAGGAACCAGCGGGCGACGTCCATCTGGTGGATGCCCTGGTTGCCGACGTCGCCGTTGCCGTAGGCGTAGATCCAGTGCCAGTCATAGTGCACGGGGCCGTTTTTCTTGGAGTTGCGGTGCGGCGCGATGACCGGTGCAGGGCCGGACCAGAGGTCGTAGTTGATGGTCGGCGGGACGGGCGTGGGCTCCTTCGTCAGGCCGATGCTGTCGCGCCGCTTGTAGCAGAAACCGCGGGCGGCGGTGATCTTGCCGAGGTTGCCGGCGCGGACCCAGGCGACGGCGTCGATCAGGCCCTGGCCCGAGCGGATCTGCGTGCCGGCCTGGACGACGCGGTTGTATTTGGCCGCGGCAGCCACGAGCTGGCGGCCCTCCCAGACGTTGTGCGAGACGGGTTTCTCCACGAAGACATCCTTGCCCGCCTGGCAGGCCCAGATGCCGGCGAGCGAGTGCCAGTGGTTCGGCGTGGCGATGGTGACGGCGTCGAGGCCGTCCATGGCCAGCAGCTCGCGGACATCCGTGAACTTCTCCGGTGTGAGGCCCTGCTTCGCGAGCTCGGCGGCGGTCTTCTCGAGCACGAGGACATCTACGTCGCAGATGGCGACGAGGCGGACGCCGGGGATGCGGGCGAGGCTGGAGAGGTGCGCCTTGCCGCGGCCGTTAAGGCCGATGACGGCGACGCGAATGTCACTGTTGGCGCCGGCGACCTGGGCCCAGGAGCGGGCGGAGAAGGCGGTGGCGGCGAGGCCGAGGGCGGAGGTCTTGAGGAAGGTGCGGCGGGAGAGGTGCATGGCGGGGGAAGCAGAGAACGGAGGACAGAAGACAGAGGACGGAATAAAAATCAGCGGCCGGCGGCGTAGGTGGCGTAGTGGTCGGCGACCTTGGCGGTCTCGGGGTCGCCGACGTGGAAATAGAAACGGTAGCGGAGTGTCAGCGTGCCGCCGGCGGGGATGGTGTAGTCGCCCTTGCCCTTCGGGTGTTTTTGCTCCGGCTCGAATTCGTGCTGGCCGAAGGGGTTGGCGTTGAAGAGGCCGTAATCGCGGGCCATCCACCAGGTCGGGTGGCGGAGGTTCTGCGGGTGGTCAAAGATGGCCACGCCATAGGTCTTGCCGTCGCGGGTGGCATAGGCGTCGCACCAGGGGGCGCGCTTGCCCCAAACGGCGCCGTCCCGGTCGCCGGCGGCGGTCAGGTAATGGCCGACCCCGGGGATATCCTTGCCGGAGATCTTATGCGGCATGGTGAGCCATTGGGCCAGACGGATGGACATCGTGCCTTCCTTGCTGTCGCCCATCACGAGCGGAGTGTCGGCCAGGGCCTTGATCGTGACCTCATAATCGAGGGTGCGGTTGCCCTGGCCGGCGTCGCGGAAGCGGATCGTCGTCTCGTCGGTGGCGATGAGCTGGCCATCGGGCGCCAGCCAGCGGTTGCGGGTGCGGAGCGTCCCGGTGTCGCCGTCGGTGATCTCCAGGCCGCCGTCGTGGACGGTGCGGCCCTTGGGCGTGTTGCCGCCGGCCTTGCCCTCGTTCCAGAAGTCGATGCCGTTGGCGTTGCCGTGGGCGAACATCAACGCGCGGTGGTGCGGGTGGTCGCGATCCTCGCCAGACGTGTCCTTCATCGGGAAGTCGCGCGTGAGCCCCGTCCCGTCCGCCAGCAAGACGGGATAGCAATAGGGCCGCGAGGCGCCGTCACCAAACACGTATTCGGTGAACAGCCGGCCGCCGATCTCGACGCGCACGCGGTCGGCGAGGCGGGTGAGGGTGACGTTGGCGGAGGCCAGCGGCGCGAGCACGAGTAGCAGAAGAAGAAAGCGCGATTTCATCAGGTAGGTCGGGACAAAAAGCCTCTCCCGTCAAAAACTCAGGATTTTGGGGTAAGGGGCGTGTGGTAATAGATGACGACGTAGGTGCACGGCGTCGGGCCGGCGTTGCGCAGGGCGGTGGTTGCGCGCGCCGCGAGGAAAAAGACCGAGCCGGGGCCGGCGGTCTGCGTCCGGCCGTCGATGTGCATCTCGACGAGGCCCTCCTTCACGATGATGATCTCCTCCTGCAGGTGGACGCGCGGCTCGCCGCTGTTCTCGCCCGGGTTGAGGGTGGTGATGTGACAGTGCGCCTTGTCGAGGGTCGCCGTCGGGCCGTCGAAGACGTCGCGGCGCACGCCCTTGGGCGTCGGGGTGACGGGCATTTTCTCCCAGTCGAACACGGCGAAAGGGAGCTGCGCGGCCGTTGGGTTGGTGGGGGGCGTCTGGGCGGAAAGCATGGGGGCCAGACACAACAAGACGCCGAGGCGGGCGGGGAATTTCATGGGGTATGAACTAAGATTGACCGGGCCGTTTCCCAGCGAAGCAAGCCGGTGCGCCGGTGGCGATACTAAGTGACGTTACCCCGTTAAGCGGGCGGAGGGAGAGGGGAAACCGGCGGTTTCGCATAAAACCCGGTTGTGAGGCGGACCGGGGCTAGGGGCCGGCCGGCCGGCAGATGACGCAATTGTGCCGGGGGATGGCGCCTCCGGCGTTGACTCCGGGCGCCGGCTGGGTGTCTTTCGCACCCTTACGCCGATGACCGACAAGACCCTCCCTTTCACCCAGGAACAACTGCAGGCGATCGCCACCCAGGTGCCGACGCCGTTCCACGTCTATGACGAGGCCGCAATGCGGAAAAATGCCCGCGCCTTCTACGACGCGTTCAAGTGGGTGCCCGGCGGCTTCATCAATTACTACGCCGTCAAGGCGCTCCCTAACCCCCATGTGCTGGCCGCGCTCAAGGAGGAGGGCCTGGGCGGCGACTGCTCGTCGCTGGCCGAGCTGAAGCTGTGCGAGGCCGTTGGCATCAAGGGTGACCGGATCGTTTTCACCTCGAACGACACGCCCGCCTACGAATACGTCGAGGCCGCCCGCCTCGGCGCGATCATCAACCTCGATGACATCTCGCACATCGGGTTCCTGGAAAAGGCGCTCGGCGGCAGGCTCCCCGAGCTGGTGTGCTTCCGCTACAACCCCGGCAAGCTGAAGGAGGGCAACGTCATCATCGGCAAGCCCGAGGACGCCAAGTATGGCTTCACCCGCGAGCAATTGTTCGAGGGTTACCGCCTGCTGGTGCAGAAGGGCGTGAAGCGCTTCGGCCTCCATACCATGGTGGCGTCGAACGAGCTGAATCCCGATTACTTCGTCGAGACGGCGCAGATGCTCTTCGACCTCGTGGTCGAGCTGAACCGGGAGCTCGGCATCAGGTTCGAGTTCCTGAACCTCGGTGGCGGCATCGGCATCCCCTACCGGCCGGAGCAGACGGCGGTCGATCTCGCCTACGTGGGCCGGAAGATCAAGGCGGCCTATGAGCAGACCATCGTCGCCCGCGGCCTCGGCCCGATCCGCCTCTCGATGGAATGCGGCCGCATGATCACGGGGCCCTACGGCTACCTCGTGTCGCGCGTGCTGCACAAGAAGGCCACCTACAAGAATTACGTCGGTCTCGACGCGTGCATGGCCAACCTCATGCGCCCCGGCATGTATGGCTCGTATCACCACATCACGGTGCCCGGCAAAGAGCAGGGCCCGAGGAAGGTCTACGACGTCACGGGATCGCTGTGCGAAAACAACGACAAGTTCGCCATCGACCGCGAGATTTCCGACCCAGCCATCGGCGACCTGGTGGTGATCCACGACACCGGCGCGCACGGCCACGCCATGGGCTTCAATTACAACGGCAAGCTCCGCTCCGCCGAGGTGCTCTGGCAGGGCGGCGACAAGTGGCGGCTCATCCGCCGCGCCGAGACGCTGGCGGACCATTTCGCGACGCTCGACTATCCCGGCCTGCGCTGAGCCGCCGGCAGCGTGTTTGATTTATCCCGGCGCGTCCTTTGCGGCGCGCCCTTTTTTCCGGATGGCCGGGCCGGTCATGGGTTCATGAAAACCCAGGTCACTTCGCCATAGCTCCATTTGCGGCCGGAAGGGCCGGTGGTAACCGTGCCCTGCCAGTGGCCGGCGGCGTCCCGGGTGACGCCGAGCTGCGTCCAGGAAAAGGCGCCCTTTTCGAAATCGAAGGTTTCGCCGTCATCGTCGTAGAGCGCGAGCTGCCCGGGTGCCTCGCCGTAATGGCGGATTTCCAGCGGCACAACCTCGCCGGCCGCGGGCGCGTGCGGCCGCGCCTCGATCAGCGGGATGAGCGCGCCGTCCTTCACGAAGACGGGCAGCGTGGCGAGCGCCGGCGTGACCTCGATGGTCTCGTTGGCCCCGGCATATTTCCCGGTGTGGAAATCATACCATTTGCCGGCGGGCAGGAGCACTTTGCGGGATTTGACCCCCGGGGCGATCGGGGCGACGAGCAGCGAGTCGCCGAACATATACTGGTCCTTCACCTCGCGGACGGCGGGCGGGACCTCGTAGGGATTGGTGGTGGCGTCGAGCCGGCCGGCCGCGGCCGTGGACGCGTGCGCGGTCACGCCGGCGGCAAGCTGCATCGGGCGGATGGGCGGCGTGCCCTCGTGCCGGTATTGGGCGAAGGTGTTGTAGAGATACGGCAGCAGGCGGCCGCGCAGCACGATGGCGTCGCGGATGGCATCCTTCACGTCGGCGTGCGTCCAGAGTTTCTGGGCCGAGGCCCAGCCGTTGTAGAGGGCGAGCGGGGAAAAGCACACGGCCTGCAGGCGGCGGAGCATGTCCTCGCCGCGGTCGCTGCCGCGGACCTCGGGCGACCAGAGCACGCCGGCAAAGCCGCTGTTGCTGAGGGCGGTGATGTAGCCGTCGAACTCGTAGTTGTCGTTGTAGATGACAAAGGGGTAGGGCGAGGCGCCGGCGTTGGTGCCGCGGATCTGGCCCATCGTGCGGCGGTTGGCCGAGCGGAAGGCGTCGAAGACGGCCTTTTGCAGCAGCAGGCCGTAGGTCTGGCGGAGCTGCTCGGCGTCGCGGCCGGACGGAAACAGCGCGGTGTCGGGCCAGAGGTAGCGGTCGTAGCCGTCGACCTCGTCGAGCTTGAAGCCGCCGACGGCGGCGGGGTTGACGCCGATCACGGTGCGCTGGAGGTGGTCGACGAAGATTTTCTGCGCCGCGGGCATCGTGTAGTCGGGGACGATGCCGTTCCACACGAGGTGGGTGCCGGCATAGGGCAGGAGCTTCTGGTAGAGCGGGGTCGACGGCGGGCCGATGTAGGGATTGAACCAGAGGTTCACGCGGACGCCGGCCGCGGCGACCTTGGCGAGGAAACCGGCCGGATCGGGAAAGCGGATCTTGTCCCACTCGAACGAGCACGGGTAGGCGTGGTCCATCCAGCCCGGCTCGAGGCCGATCATGTCGAGCGGGATGCCCTGGGCGCGGAACGCGGCGATGTCGGCGAGGACGTCGGCGGCGGTGGCTTGGGTGCGGACGCGGTTGAGAAAACCGAGGCCCCACTTCGGCGGCAGGGCGCCGCCGCCGGCGAAGAGGTTGTAGCGGCGCACGGCATCGAGCGGGCTGGGGCCGGCGAAGACATAGACATCCATGCCTCCGGCGCTGGCCATCACCTCGATCGAGTCGGAGCGCGGCTGGGACTGCCAGCGGGCGTCGACGGGTGCGCGGCCCGGCTGCGTGGGCCTGATCTGGTTCGTCGTGCGGTCGATGACGGGCGGTTTCTCCCTGGCGGCGAGGCGCACGCCGTGGCCGACGGAGACCTTCAGGTAGCGGGCGGTGTCGAAAAGGACGGCGAAACCCTTGGTTGAAACATAAAGCGGCACGGGCGCATGGGTGCGGCCGGTGATGGCGCGCTTGCTGTCCCAGTGGTCCACGTGGAGTTCGAACACCGCGCCGTTGCGGCGCATCGAATTGAAATCCACGCCAAGGCCGTAGATATCCTCGTCGCCCGCCAGCGGGAAGCGGACGGTGGTCCTGGCGTTGAAGGTGCGGCCCTCGATCTCGGCGGGATCGAGCGGGAAGGCGGCCTGGGGCATTTTCGCCAGCGCGGCGCGGGCGGGACTGCCGCCGGCGGCGCTGAGCAGCGTGAGGGACTCAGCCTCGCCGATGGTGGTTTTCCATACCCCCGGGGCGACCTCGATCCACCCGGGGGTGAGGGCGGCCGGGATCGCGGCCGCCAGCGGGAGGCCGGGCAGCAGCGAAACGAGCACGGACACGAGGAACCGTTTCATGGGGTGCGCGCAGGCTAGCCCGGTGGACGCCCGACTGACAAGGACCGCGCTGCTCACATCGTAAAGCAGATCCTTGGGGTGGCCGGGGGGGCGCGCTCACCGCGTCTGGTTCCGGAGGTTGCCTACCGGGCCGGGCGGGCTATGGATGAGGTCACCTGCGGACCAACGGTTGGCCGCCGGGTCGCGCGTATGCTCAATCCGTCCAATCCCCTGGCCCTCATTTACCGGATCAATGCCCAAGACCGGATCACTTACGTCAACCCGGCTTGGAGTGACTTTGCCCGTGCCAATCAGGGCGAGGCGGTGATGCCGGAGCAGGTGCTGGGGTTGAGCCTGCTGGAATTCGTCGACGATCCGACGGTCCAGCAGCTCTACGGGGCGATGATCAAGCGCGCGCGTGCGGGGCGGCCGGTGCGGTTTAAATACCGGTGCGACGCGCCCGACCGGCGCCGGACCTTTGAGATGGATATCCGGCAGCTGGACAACGGGGAGGTGGAATTTATCTCAGCCCTGCGGCACGAGGAGGTGCGCCCGGCGGTGACGGTGTTGCGGGCGGGCGCGCCGCACGACAACCGGCTGCTGCGGGTGTGCAGCTGGTGCCAGCAGGTGGCGCTGCCCGATTACACCTGGGTGCCGGTCGAGGTGGCGGTGCAAAGACTCGGGCTGCTGGAGAACGAGACGTTTCCGCGCCTGACCCACGGGATCTGCCAGCCCTGCCGGGACAATTTGGAGAAGGCCGTGATCAAGGCGACGGAGTGAGCCGGGCGGCCGACGGATGGTTTCAGCCGGCGACAAAAAAGCCCCGGCGGACGGCCGGGGCTGAATGACCAGACCAACCTGCGCGGAGCGCAGGTTCCACCCCTCATGATTTGGCGGGGACCGGCAGTTTGAACTCCTTGAGGATGGCCTCGATCTTGCCGGCGATGTCGGCGGCCGGGTCGCCGGGGTGCAGGCCGGCATGGCGCACCGTGCCGTCCGGCGCGATGATGGCGACGAAGGGAATGCCCTCGATGCCGTAGGCGGGGTTGAAGACCGGCTCGGCGCTGAAGGCCACGTCCCAGGTCATTTCCTTGGCCTTCATGAAATCCGTCATCAGGGCCATTTCCTTCGCCGGATCATTCTTCGTGTCGATCCGCGGGCCCATATTGGCGACGAAACCCTGGAGGCTGGTCACGCCGATGAAGGCGACGGGCGAGCCCTTGAAGTGCGCGACATGCTCGCGGATCTGCGGGAAGGAGGCGATGCAGGGACCGCACCAGGTGGCCCAGAAGTCGAGGACGACGACCGAGCCCTTGAGGCCGGAAAGCGTCTTCAGGCCCGACCGGGAGGACCACGTGAAGTTCAATTCCGGCGCGGCGCTGCCGATGAGCGCGGCTTTCGCGACCTTGGCCTTTTCCATCTCCACCAGCTCGGCGAGCATCGCATCCACGCTGTTGGCGGGCCGGGTGCCGGGGAAATCGCGCTTCAGGGCGAGCAGCAGCTCGCGCGCCTTGGGCATGTCCTCGAAGACCTGGATGTAGAGGCCGGCGCGCATCAGGGCGATGCTGGCGACCATGTCGGTCTTGTGGGCGCCATACTTGAGGAGCAGGGCGTCGAACTGCGTGAGCTCGGCCTCCAGGTCGGCGGGGGCGCGCCGGCCGGCCGCGAGCTTGGCCTTGATGCCGGTGACGAGTTCGCCGAGGTCGGCCATCACCTGGTCGTCGACCGAGGTGGTGGCGGCGGCCACCGGGTCGGCGGGGCCGGCCAGCTGGGCGAAGACGGGGGAGAGGAGGGAGGCGCCGAGCGCGAGGACGGCGAGGAGGCGGAGTTTCATGGCCGGGAGATTTGCCACAAAAAGCGCAGAAAGCGCAAAGGCTGATTTTGGCAAAAAAAGAACCCGCCGGTGAGGGCGGGTTCGAGAGGGTCGGACGTTGAAGAAGGCTTACTTCTTGCCGTCGGCGATGGCGGCCTGGGCGGCGGCGAGGCGCGCCACGGGGACGCGATACGGGCTGCAGGACACGTAGCTGAGGCCGAGCTTGTGGCAGAACTTCACCGAGTCCGGGTCGCCACCGTGCTCGCCGCAGATGCCGAGCTTGATGTCGGGGCGGGTTTGCCGGCCCTTCTCGATCGCGATCTTCATCAGCTGGCCGACGCCGGTCTGGTCGATCGAGGCGAAGGGGTTCTTCTTCATGATCTCGGACTCCTGGTAGGCGCCGAGGAAGGAGCCGGAGTCGTCGCGCGACATGCCGAGGCAGGTCTGCGTGAGGTCATTGGTGCCGAAGCTGAAGAACTCGGCCGTGGACGCGATCTCGTCGGCCGTGAGGGCGCCGCGCGGGATCTCGATCATGGTGCCGACCGAGTAGTTGATCTTCACCTTCTTCTCGGCCTGGACCTTGGCGGCGACCTCGTGGACGAGCGCGACCTGGAGGTCGAGCTCGCGCTTGAAGCCGACGAGCGGGATCATGATCTCGGGCTTGGCCTTGAAGCCGGCCTTCGTCGCATCGGCCGCGGCCTCGAGGACGGCGCGGGCCTGCATGGCGGTGATCTCCGGATACTTGATGCCGAGGCGGCAGCCGCGGAAACCGAGCATCGGGTTGAACTCGTGGAGCTCGTGCACGCGGTGCTGGATCTTCTCGACCGGGACGTTGAGTTTCCGGGCGAGATCCATCTGGGCCTCCTTCGAGTTCGGGAGGAACTCGTGCAGCGGCGGGTCGAGGAAGCGGATGGTCGCCGGGAAGCCCTTGAGGGCCTTGAAGATCCCGTAGAAGTCGTCGCGCTGGTAGGGCAGGAGCTTGGCCAGGGCGGCCTCGCGGGCGCCGAGGGAGTCGGCGAGGATCATCTCGCGCATGGCGTCGATGCGGTCGCCCTCGAAGAACATGTGTTCCGTGCGGGTGAGGCCGATGCCGGTGGCGCCGAACGCGATGGCCTGGGCGGTCTGCTCGGGCGTGTCGGCGTTGGTGCGGACGGCCAGCTTGGTGGCCTGGGCGCACCACTTCATCAGCTGGACGTAGCTCTTGAACTTCTCGGTGGCCTGGGCGGCCTTGTCGCCGTGGAGCAGGCCCGAGATGATCTCGGAGGGGGCCGTCTTGATCTGGCCCGCGTAGACCGTGCCGGCGGTGCCGTCGATCGAGAGGAAGTCGCCTTCCTGGTAGGTGGTGCCGGAGACGGTGACCGTCTTGGCGTCGTAATCGACCTCGAGGGCGGCGGCGCCGCAGACGCAGACCTTGCCCATCTGGCGGGCGACGAGGGCGGCGTGCGACGAGACACCGCCGCGGGCGGTGAGGATGCCCTCGGCGGCGATCATGCCGCGGAGATCCTCGGGGGAGGTCTCGACGCGGACGAGGAGGACCTTCTCGCCCTTCTCGGCGGCGGCGACGGCGCGGTCGGCGTTGAAGTAGATCTTGCCGGTGGCGGCGCCGGGGCCGGCGGGGAGGCCGGTGGCGATGACGGTGGCCTTCTTGACCTCGGCGAGGTCGAAGATCGGGGCGAGGAGCTGCTCGAGCTGGTCGGCCGGGTTGCGCGTGATGGCGGTCTTCCAGTCGATGAGCTTCTCCTTGACCATGTCGATGGAGAACTTGAGCGCGGCGGCGGCGGTGCGCTTGCCGTTGCGCGTCTGGAGCATGAACAGCTTGCCGTCCTGGATGGTGAACTCGATGTCCTGGACGTCCTTGAAGTGCGCCTCGAGGGTCTTGCGGACCTTGAGGAGCTCGGCGTAGGACTTCGGCATCTGGTCCTTCAGCTTGAGGACGGGCTCGGGCGTGCGGACGCCGGCGACGACGTCCTCACCCTGGGCGTTGATGAGGAACTCGCCGTAGAACTCGTTGGTGCCGTTGGCCGGGTTGCGGGTGAACGCGACGCCGGAGCCGGAGGTCTCGCCGGTGTTGCCGAACACCATGGCCTGGACGTTGACGGCGGTGCCCCACTCGGAGGGGATGTTGTATTTGCGGCGGTAGACGATGGCGCGGTCGTTCATCCACGAGCCGAAGACGGCGCCGGCGGCGCCGCGCAGCTGGTCCCAGGGATTGTTGGGGAACACCTTGCCGGTGCGCTCGAGGACGAGGGCCTTGAAGCGCTTGACCAGCTCCTGCTGGTCGGCGGCGGTCAGCTCGGAGTCGACGATGTCGCGGTGATACTTCTCGTGCTTGTAGCCCTCGATGACGGTCTCGAACGGCTCGTGGTCCTCGCCTTCCTTCTTCTGCACGCCGAGGACGACGTCGCCATACATCTGGATGAAGCGGCGGTAGCAGTCCCAGGCGAAGCGCTCGTTCTTCGTGGCGTTGACGAGGGCGACGACGGTCTGGTCGTTGAGGCCGAGGTTGAGGATGGTGTCCATCATGCCCGGCATGGAGTCGCGGGCGCCGGAGCGGACGGCGACGAGGAGCGGCATGCCGTTGGTGGCGCCGAACTTCGTGCCCATGATCTTCTCCATGTTGGCGACGCCGGCCTCCATCTGGGCCTGGAGCGAGGCCGGGTAGGTGCGCTTGTTGGCGTAGTAGTAGGTGCAGACCTCGGTGGTGATGGTGAAGCCCGGGGGCACCGGGAGGCCGATGCGGGTCATCTCGGCGAGGTTGGCGCCCTTGCCGCCGAGGAGGGCCTTCATGGACCCGTTGCCGTCGGCTTTGCCTGCGCCCCACGTGTAGACGTATTTGGCGGACTTGCCGGTTGATTTCTTGGCCGCCGGCTTGGCGGACTTCTTAGCGGTGGTTTTTTTAGCCATGGGAGGAATGAAAAATAGGGATGGTTATCGCAGCGGGCGGGCCGGGGGGTGTCAACGTTCGAGGCGGGCAAAATCTGCGCAGCCGGCGCCCCGGGCGGGCGCAAACCCGCGCGGCGCGCGGATTCCGCCAAACACCAGCCTTGCGGGGCCGCCGGAAACTTGCTTCTAGGTCAGGGCTTGAGCGAGCAACCCCCAGTGGATGAATATGATGAGGCCGCGACCGGCGATGCCGCGCCGGCGGTCGCCGCGGGCAAACCCATGGGGTTCCTCGACCACCTGGAAGACCTGCGCTGGACGCTGATGAAGAGCGCCATCGTCTTCGCGATCTTCGTGGGGGTCATCAGCTTTTATCTGAAGGAGTTCTACGCGGTGCTGATCTGGCCGCTGGAGAGCGTGCGGGCCGACTTCCCGCAGTTCACCACGCACCTGATCACGAACAGCCCGATGGGCATCTTCAACATGCTCATCAGCATCGCGCTGGTCGGCGGCGTGGCGCTGTCGCTGCCGTTCTGGTTCTTCTTCGTGGCGCAGTTCGTCGCGCCCGCGCTGACGAAAAAGGAGATGAAGGTCCTCGTGCCCGCCTGCCTCGCGGCGCTGGTGCTGTTCCTGATCGGCGCGTCGTTCGGCTATTTCCTGCTCGTGCCGAGCACGGTGCGCATCGCCTACGAGTTCAGCGCCTACATGGGCGTGGACCCGATGTGGACGGCGGACAAATACTTCGGCCTGCTCACCTGGCTGGTGCTGGGGGTGGGCGTGACCTTCGAGTTCCCGCTGCTCATCGTGCTCGCCAGCTACATCGGCCTCGTGGAGGTCGCCACGCTCCGCAAATACCGCCGCCACGCCATCGTGGTGTGCTTCATCATCTCGGCCATCGTCACGCCGACGCCGGACATGGTCACGCAGACGCTCTTCGCGGTGCCGCTGTGCCTGCTCTACGAGATGTCCATCTGGGCGTCGGCCTTCATGGGCCGGCGGAAGAAGTCCGGCGAGTAAGGTGGAGCCCGCGCTCCGCGCGGGCTTGGCTTGGGCAAACGATGACAGGCGCGGTCTGAGCTGCGTGGCACAAACCCGGCCGGAGGCGGGTTCCACCCTCAAATCTGATATTCGAGCACGGCGGACTCCGGCAGGGCGGGGGCGCCGGCGTCGAGCAGCGTCTGCGCGACCCGCAGCGCCTGGCCGCGCAGCTCGGGCACCGCGATGCTTTCCCACAGGGTGCCGCGCAGCAGCGGGCCGAGGGCGAAAAGAAAGGGCGAGCGCCGGCCGTCGCGGCCGACGACCGCAAGGTCGGCCTCGACGCCGATGCCCAGGTCCATCGGGTCCGGCCGGGCCAGGCCGTCCCGGATCAGCTGCTGCAGCAGGGGCGAGCGCGTGGCGGAGAAACGGGTGTGCGGGCCGGTGCAGTTGATGGCGAGCGCGGCCTCCATCACGGTCGCCGTCCCGTCGCGGTGCCGCAGCTCGACGCCGACCTTCGCGCCAAGGGGCTTCACGCCGGTCACAGCGGCGCGCGTGATCTGCAGGCGGCCGGAGGCGAGGGCGTCCGTGACCTGCCGGTGGATGGACGGGGCGATGCGGTGGCGCAGGACGTTCCAGCGCGCGGCGTGCCGCGCGACGAACTCGCGGCGCTCGGCGTCGGTGAACGCGCCCCAGATGCGCTGCGTGTGCGGCCGCAGCTTGTCCACGATCATGGCGGGGTTGAGGCCGGCGGCGCGCAGCCGGGCACAGTGTTCCTCCAGCAGGCGCCCGAGGCCCGCTAGGCCGAGCGTGGCGAGGTCGACGTTGGCGGGCGGAAAGAGCGGGTCGTCCACGCCCTTGAAATGGGATTCGGGCAGCAGGCCGTTCCGGGAGACGGCATGGATGGCGCCACGCCAGTCGAGCGCCAGCAGCGTGATGATGGCGTCCACCGCCGTGAGGCCGGTGCCGAGCAGGACGATGTCGCCGGCGGCGGGGATGCGCGACTCCCAGTCCACCCACGGATTGGCGCACCAAGCGGCGTGGGTGGCCACGGTGGCCTGGCCCGGCAGGTCGGCGGGCGGCTCGTTGCCCGTGGCGAGGACGACCTTGTCGGCGTCGAGGGTGGCCCCGCCGGCGAGGCGGAGCCGGGCGCCGGTTCCGGCGGGCTCGAGCGCGAGGACCTCGCCGTCGAGCGGGACCAGTTCGACGCGGCACCGCGGGTCGACGGGCCGGGTGTAGTGCAGCAGCAGGTTCCGCAGGTAGTCGCCGTAGACGCGGCGGGGCAGAAAGGCCTCGCGCAGGGTGGCTTCGGGCGTATCGGCGTATTCGGTGCGCGTGCGGAGCCAGTCGAGGAAGTGGTTCGGGTGGTCGGGCAAGGCCGACAGGTTGCGGGCGGCGACGTTGAGCAGGTGCTCGGGCCGGCGGGTGCCGTAGGCGACGCCGCGGCCGGCGGGGGAACCGTGGTTCAGCAGCGAGACGCGCAGGGGCGAGGCGCTCAGCCGGGCGAGATTGACGGCCGTCATCGTGCCGCTGAAGCCGCCGCCGATGATGGCGATGTGCCGGGTGGCTGGGGTGGTCATTCGGGCGCGCCGGTCAGGGGCCGGTCCGGATGGCACGATGGCCGGCAGGGAGGGGGCTCATGGCGGGATTGGGCAAAAAAATAGCCCCACCGCGGAGGTGGGGCCAGATCTATTCGTGCCGCAGGGCGGTCACTTGCGCGAATCGCGCTGGAACTGGTAGACGACCTTCAGCATCTGCCAGGCGAGCCAGAACACGCCGGCCATGCAGCCGGCGGTGAGGCCGCCCCAGAGCATGACCATCCGCGGGTCGTTGGAGGGCACGTGCGAGTTCACGAGCCAGTAGAAGATGCCAAAGGCGATGGCGGTCAGCGTCAGGTCGATGATGAGGGTGACGATGGAAAAGGGTTTTTTCTCGGGCGAAGCCATGGGCGGAACAGAAGGCGCCGGGCGGGGCCTTGTCGAACAGAAACTTGGGCCCGCCCGCCCGGGCCTCCGGCGGGCGGACGGACGTTCAAGGTCCTCTCATAAGGGACATTAGGGGATCAACCGGGGCCCGCGGCGGCCCGCCCGGGGAGGACGCAAAAACTGCGGAGTGGATGGCAACCGTCGCGCAGACGGTGCCGGGCGGCTCTGCGATACTGGCCGGGTTCAGATTTCACCCTTTCACCGCACGATGAACGACGGACAACTGTTTCTTGTTGGCGCCACCCACCGCACGGCCCCGCTCGGGCTGCGCGAGAAGCTCGCCCTCTCCGCCGCCAACGAAGCTGGCCTGGCGGAGGACCTGAAGGCGCTGCCGGGCCTGACCGAGTTTGTCATCCTGAACACCTGCAACCGCATGGAGATCTACGGCGTGGGCGAGAACGACCGCCAGTCCGCCCAGGTGACCGCGGCGTTTTGCGCCCGGCAGGGGTTCGCGCCCGGGGAATTCGAGCAGATCAAGCTGGGCCTGGCGGGTCGCGCCACGGTGGAGCACCTCCTGGAGGTGGCCAGCGGCCTCGATTCCCAGATGATCGGCGAGAACGAGATCTTCGGCCAGGTGAAGAAAGCCTTCCTCACCGCGCAGGGCCGGGGCTCGGCCGGTCCGGTCCTGAACCGCATTTTCCAGAAGGCCTTCCAGGCGGCCAAGCATGTGCGCACGCACACGGGCATCACGGCCGGCCTGGTCAGCGTTTCCAACGTGGCCGTGGAGGTCGCGCTGCGGATCTTCGGCAAGCTTGACGAGACCAAGGTGCTCCTGCTGGGGGCCGGCGACATCGGCCTGAAGAGCGGCCGCGCCTTCCGCAGCCGCAGCCCGGGCGCGCTGGTGGTCGCCAGCCGGCGCCTGGAGCGCGCCAGCGAGGCGGCGGCGGAACTCGCGGCCACCGCGGTGTCCTTTGACGACGCGCTGGCCCGCCTGGGCGAATTCGACATCGTCGTCTGCTCCACCTCCTGTCCCGCGACCATCATCTCCCCGGCGCGCGCCGCCGCTGCGATGCAGCAGCGCTCGGGCCGCCCGATGTTCTTCATCGACGCCGCCATGCCGCGCGACGTCGATGCCGGCGTCACCGCCCTCAAGAACGTCTTTGTCTACAACCTCGACGACCTCGCCAAGATCGCCGCGGAGAACCGCGCGGCCCGCGAGTCGGAGATCATCCGCTGCCGCGAGATTCTCGCCGAGCGCACGACCACCCTCTGGGCGCAGGCCGAGCGGGTGCTGCAGGCCGGCGAGGTCCCGGCGCCGGCCACGGACCGTCCGGTCGGGCTGTATCCGGTCGGTGACGGCCTGCGTCTCGCGGTCTGAGCAGACATTCGCAGACCGACTGGCCAGGTGAATCCGGTGGGGGCTTTATGCCCCGACTTTTTCGCACACCCGGACGCCGGCGCGTCGGGGCGTAAAGCCCCTCCCGCCAAGACGGAGGCGGGCTTGTTTGTCTGGCATTATCCGACTATCCGGCTCCGACGGCGAGTTTGACCGCCGCGGCCAGGCGTTTGCCGGCGGCAAGGCACTGGGAGAGGGAGACACCGTCGCGGCTTGTGCCGCCGATGAAGAGCCCGGGGGCGCCGGCCTCGGCGGCGGCGCAGGCGTCCTTGAACTGCTGGAAGCCGACGGTGTATTGCGGGATGGCGTGCGGCCAGCGCTGGATCCGGGTGAACACGGGCGTGCCGCGCACGCCGAGCAGCGCGCCCAGCTCGGAGCGGACCGTCTCAAGCAGTTCGCGGTCGCTGGCGCAGGCGAGTTCCGGCTGCCGCGTGCCGCCGACGAAGGTGGTCAGCGCGACATGCCCCTCCGGCGCGCGGCCGGGGAAAAGGGTGCTGGAGAAAAGCGTGCCGAGGATGCGGCGGCGCTCGACCGCGGGGGTGAGGATGCCGAAGCCGTCGAGCGGGTGGGCGACATCCTCCCGGCGGTAGCCGAGAAAAACGGAGGCGACGGCCGGCGAGGTGATCCCCCGCAGCTTGGCCAGCGCGCCCGTGTCGGGGACGCCCTCGAACCGCAGTCCGCCCAGCAGGTCGGGCGGCAGCGCGCAGACGACGGCGGCAAAGTCCTCCTCGCGGCGGACGCCGCCGGCGACAAACCCGACCTGCCAGGTCGAGCCGGTGCGGCGGACGTGGGTGACGGCGTGGCCGAGCCGCAGGTCCGGGCCGAGGTCGCGGGCCAGGGCCCGCGGGACCTCCGCGAGGCCGTCGGGGAAAGAGATCATGCTGCCCTTCGGGGCGCCGCTGGCGTTGCGCCGCGCGAGCGAGCCGCGGACGAGCGAGCCGTGCTCGTGCTCGAGCGCGAAGAGCTTGGGGAAGGCGTGTTTCACCGACAGCGCGGCCGGGTCGCCGGCGAAGACGCCCGCGACGAAGGGATTCACGATGTAGTCGAGGAACTCCGGGCCGAGGCGGCGCGTGACGAACTCGGCGACGGATTCCTCGCGGCCCGCCGGCGGGCGGCCGCGGAAGGGTTCGCCGAGGACGTTGAGCTTGGCGCGGGCGGACAGCAGCGGGGTGGTGACGAATTTCAGGGCGGAATCCGGCAGGGCCACGGGGGCGCCACGGTGCACGACATAACGCTTGGCCGCGGCGGGGTTGGCCACGAGGCGGCGTTCATACAGGCCGAGATCCTTGAGGAAAGCCGCGATATCCGGGGTGTTCTCGAAGAGCGTGTTGGGGCCGGTCTCGGCCAGCCATCCGTCCTCGCGGCCGGAGCCGATGACGCCGCCGGGGGCCACGCCGGCCTCGAACACCACGACCGGGATACCCGCCCGGCGCAGGTGCCAGGCGGTGGTGAGGCCGGTGAGACCGCCGCCGATGACAGCCACGGGCCACACGTGCGACGACGTGGCGGGGACGGGCGGGGCGGCGGGCGCGAGCAGGTTCATGCCTCAGTTTAGCAGGGCGCGGCGCGGCCGGCCCTGCGCCGGTTGTCAGTCACTGCGCGGATCTTGCGGGTTTACAGTTACGCCGCCCGGGCCTCGCGGGCCATGGCCCCGGAGGAAATAAAAAGGCCGCGGGTCCGAGGACGCCGCGGCCGGGGGTGAGGGAGTCGGCCTCAGAAGCGATACTGCACCTTGCCGTAAACGAGGTGGGCCTCGTAGTCGGCGTTGCCGAGCGAGGGGACGTCCTCGTTCTTGGCGTAGGTATACTTCAGGTTGACCGTCGTGCGGGCGTTCATGCGGCGGTTCCAGCCCACCGAGAAGGTCTGCAGCTTGCTGTCGGTGCCGAAGGGCACGGAGACGGCGGAGTTGTTGATGTAGTTCCCCATCGCCTTGTAGAGCATGTAGTCCACCAGCAGGTCGCTCTGCTCGTCGAGGGCGTAGCCGCTGCTCAGGCTGAAGTTCACGTAGTTCGAGTCGCTGTTCTTGACGAGGTTGCTCGCCAGGCCGGTGAGGGTGACCGCCGGGGTGGTGAGGGTCTCGTTCACATAGTTCACATTGCCCTGGAGATACCAGCGGGCGAGCGGGTTCCAGGTCACGCTCTCGGAGAGGATGTGCTGGGTCGACTCCATGCTCTGCGCGAAGGCGAGGCCGACCTCCTGCGAGCGGATGGTGGTCTTCTGGTAGTCGTAGCGCGTGATCGTCCGGAAGTTGGGCGACAGGCGGGTGGAGAGGCGGATGTTGAAGTCATTCGTCTCGAAGTCCTGGCCGGTGACGTAGGCCGGGTAGCGGTCGGCCGTGCTGACCGTGTTGTCGCGGACGGCGTTGTAGTCGTTCTGGCGGGCCTTGAAGTAGTATTGGACCGCGACGGTGGTGCCGGGGCGGGCATACCAGTTGGCGGTGTAGGCATACTTCTGCACGCTGCGCTCCAGCTCGGTGTCGCGGTCGATCGAGATGGCCTGCAGCGGGGTGCCCGGCTCGAGGATGCGCTCCTCCTGGAGCTGGCCCTCGGAGTTGGACCAGTCGGCCTTGAAGTTGAGCGAGACGTTCTTGTAACCCGTGTAGCGGGCCTCGACGCTGGCGGCGTAGGTCTTCCAGTCCTTTTCGCTGTCGGCCTCGACCTCGTCGTTGATGGGGGCGAAGGAGGGGGCGCCACCGAAGTTGGTTTCCTCGAACTCGACCTGGTTGTTCCACTCGGTCTTTTCGAACCGGAAGGACGGTGTGACGCGGAGCGTCTCGGAGGCGAGGTAAAGCGCGCTGATGGTGGCGACAGTCTGCGTCATCTCGGATTCGCCCAGTTCATGGCCCGGCAGGGCGAAGTAGCCCTCGTCGCGCTGCTGGCGGGTGGGGTAGTTGTTGGTGTAGTCCGCGTCGTAACCGGCGCCGAAGATACGGCTGCCGCTGAGGACGGTGTCGATCTTGGTGCGGGCGACGGCGGTGGTCAGCTTCAGCTTCTCGTTCAGCTGGGTCAGGTAGCTGCCGCGGATCTGGAACAGGTCGTAGTCCTGGCCTTCCTTGGCCGTGACGTAGCGGTCGGTGGTCTGCCCCGGGGTGCGGCGGCCGTAGCGGCCGTTCTCATACTCGCCCTTGTCGTAGCGGAGGCCGAGGGCGAGGTCATGCTTGTCCGTGGTCTTCGAGATCGTGCCGTTCAGGATGTGGCGCTTCTCGTCGAACTTCAGGTAGGTCGGCACGGTGTTGCGCGTAGCCGTTGCACTGATGGCGAGGCCGGTGTCAAACCAGCTGGTGGAGTCCTTCTGGCCCTTCTTGGTCAGGTAGTCGTAGCGGAACATGAAGTTGACGGCGTCGGGCTTGGTGAAGCCGGCCTCCAGCCACAGGTTGCCGCGGTCGACATGGAGATCCTCGTCGTAGAGCTGGATGCGCAGGCCGTTGGTGGGCCAGACGCCGCCGCTGCCATCGTAGTAGGTGCGGAACAGCTTGTAGCCGAACTTGAGATAACCGAGTTCCTCCTTGGTGATGTCCAGGTCGACGAGGTAGTCATGGTTGCCGGCCATGGCATGGCCGCGCAGCTTGAGGACAGCCTCGTTCTTCAGCTCGGTGGTGTAGAAGAGGTCCTCGATGCCGAGGGTGCCCTTCTTGTTGAGCTGGAATTGCTTCTGGAATCCGGGGCGATCGCCTTCCTGCAGGTTGTAGCCTGCGGAGAAGTCGATGTAGTTCTCGTAGGTCGGTTCCTTGGCCTTGCCGGTTTGGGCGCTCAAGGCGCCCGGCAGACCCAGCAGGCTCGCCCCCGCGAGGACCAGCATAGGCCGGCGAATCAGGTGGAGAATGGCGGTGGTGTTCATCGGAGTATCCGTGATGGTTTGGGTGTTAGAAGCGGAGGGAGGAGCTGACATGCGAGCCGTGGACGGCCTCGTGGCAGCCGCCGGACCAGCAGGTGCCGCGGGACAGGAAGCTCGCGTGGTCGCGGCCGCCGATCATGATGACACCGGCGGAGGGTTGCTCCTGGAAGTGGCATTGCAGGCAGAGGTTGGCGTTGCGGGCCTTGAGCATCTTCGGGTTCACGGAGCCGTGCGGGCTGTGGCACGTCATGCAACCCTCGCGCGAGGCCTCATGCTCGAAGACGTAGGGGCCGCCCTGGGAGGTGTGGCACTTCAGGCAGGAGGAGTTGAGCGTCGCCATGGAGGTGTTGGTCTCGTTGACGGCGTCGCCGGTGTGCGGGCTGTGGCAGTCGCTGCAGCCCATCTTGCCCGCGAGCACCGGGTGGGTGTTCGGCAGGCTGAACTCGCCGCGCTTGTCCAGGTGGCACTGGAAGCAGGTCTCGGGGGAGTTGCCCGGGTTCACGATGCTGCCGGCGCCGCCGCCGGACTTGACGTGGATGCTGCCGGGGCCGTGGCAGGCCTCGCAGCCGATCTCCTGGCCGTTGCCGCCGTCGGCGGTGAGCTTGGCGTGCGTCGCGTCATGGAAGCCCGTGGTCACGGACTCATGGCATTCGGCGCAGGCCTTGCTGCCTACGAATTTGGCCCCGGGCACCGCGGGCGGTGCCATGACGGAGCGGTTGACGGAAACGCAGGAGACCAGGAGAAGGCCCCAGGCGGCGATGCCGCCGAAGATCAGCGTGTTTTTTGTCCAGCGGAGCGGGAGTTTCATGGGCGTAAATCTAGGAGTGAGGTGTTGGGCTTGGTTCGGGGGAAAGGTTCTGGTTCAGCGTGGTCACTTTATCGGAACGGGGTGGCAATGGCTGCGCATCACTTGCGGAGTTGTGTGCACGATTTGGTGTGTATTAGCGATCCTAAGGATCAAGGTGGGGCTAACATCTGACATTAGGTCAGGCACTGGCTTGAACGGAATTTGCGGAGGCGGCGTGCAGCGGGTCGGCCGGCGCGGCCGCGGCCTGTTCGGCGGCCACGTGCGCGCGCATCGCGTCGCGGTAGGCGTTCACCGACTCGAAGAATTCCGCCATCATCAGCATGAGCCAGTAGCGGCCTTTTTCCGTCAGGCGCCAGCCGCGCGCATCGCGCGTCGCCGCGCCGAGCAGCTCGAGCGTGAGCAGCTCGCCCCAGAGGCGGCGGAAGAATTTCCGGCCATGGTGCTCGACGGCCCAGGCGCGGTCGAGGCCGAGGCCGAACATCCGCACGAGCAGCGCATACCGCAGGCGGTCGGTGGCGTCGAGCTGGTGCCGGGTCACGATGCCGGTGAGGCCGCGCGCGACGCGCTCCTCGTAGGAATTGAGCGAGAAGCTCGTCGAGTAGAGCGTGCCGTCGAGATAGCTGAACGCGCCGCTGCCGGCGCCGACGTAGTTGTCGGCGGTGGCGATGTATTCGTCGCTGCCGCGGCCGTTCCGCGTGAAGCACCACGCGGAGGTCGGGGCAAACCCGCCGGCCGCGAGCCGGCGCCCGATGGTCTGGTAGAACTGGCGCAGCCGCCGCCGGTCGGGCACGCCCATCGCGCCGGCGAGCCGGCGCAGGCCGGAGGGCGAGGTCATCAGCGGATAACAGGAAACCTGGCCGGCCCCGAGGGTCTGGAAGATCTCCAGGTCGCGCTCGAGCGAGGCGAGGGTCTGGTGCGGCTGGTTGAAGATCAGGTCGACGTTGAGGGTGGGGAAGAGGCCCGCGGCGGCGCGGATGCGTTCCGCCGTCTCGGCCCCGCCGCCGTATTTCTCGAGGCGGCCCATCTCGCGGAGCAGCGCGTCGTCGAAGCTTTGCACGCCGACCGACAGCCGCGTCACGCCGCCGGCGCGCAGCCGGGCGAGCAGGTCGGGGCGGAGGTCGCGGGGATTCGTCTCGACCGAGATTTCGTTCACCGCGAACCGCGTCCGCACGAGCGCGATGGTCTCGAGCAGTTCCTCCGGCTCGACGGTGGGCGTGCCGCCGCCGAAATAAACGCCGGTGAAGGCGAAGCCGGCCGCGTGGTAGAGCTCGAGCTCGCGGCGCAGCGCCGTGAAATAGCGCTGCGCCTGCGGCCGGCAGTGCTGCACCCGGTGGAAGGAACAAAACGGGCATAGCGCCTCGCAGAACGGGATGTGCACGTAGAGGTAGGTCCCGCCGGTTTGCGGCCGCGGCGGCACCGTCCCGTCGCAGTCGGTCATCCGCATGAAACCGCGCGTGCGGTAGCGGAACAGCCCGAGCAGGAGGGAGTCGAGCAGCGGCGTGGCGTTCATGGACGGTTCCTCAGTGGCCGAGGCGCGAGAGCAGGGCGTAGATCATCAGGCCGAGCAGCAGCAGCCCGATGCCGACAAAGATGAAGCCGAGGGTCTTGTAGAGCGTGCGTCGGGCGGCCCAGTCGGTGTGGATCACGCGGTGCTGCTCGAGCTTGCCCGAGGCGACGAGGCGGTCATACCACCGGCGGCGCTCGGTCAGCATCTCGGCCTTCGAGATGTGGCCGGAGAAGATCACGGTATCCATCGGGAACTTGTCCAACCGGAAGTGGGTGTTGAAGAAGTGGAAGGTGAAGATGAAGCCCGCGGCGAGCAGGGCCTCGTCGGAGTGGATCACGACGGCGATGTTGATCAGCCAGCCGGGCAGGAACGTGGTGAAGAACTTCGGGAACCACAGCACGAGCCCGGAGAGGCCGATGATGCCGACGCCCCAGAAGACGGCGAGGTAGTCGAAGCGCTCCCAATAGGTCCAGCGATCCCACGAGGGGCGCGGGCCCCGGCCGAGGAACCACTTCACGTGGGCGAGAAAGTCACGCAGATCCTGGAACGAAGGCACCATGGAGTCGGGCCCGAACACGGCGCCCCAGAACCGGCCGAGGGCGAAGCGCCCGGTGGCGGGGTCCCGCACGGCGCCGCGGTTCCGCCACAGGCCTTGGACAAGGCTGGTCAGGTGCAGGCCGAAATACAGGAACGTCACGAGGGCGGCGAGGTGGTGCAGCACGCGCGCGGCCTCCGGGCCGCCGAGGACGTTGAACATCACGCGCGCCCACTCGGTGTAATAGAACTTCAGGGGCATGCCGGTGAGCACCAGCGCGAGGAAGCTCGTGACGACGAGCATGTGGAGGAAGCGCTCATAGGGGTTGAAGCGGCGGTAGGTCTCCGTCTCGTCGTGCAGCGCGGCGCGGGCGGCGCGGAAGCCGGCCGGGTCGCGGAGATACGTGAGCGTGAAGCGCGTGACCCAGAGCAGCGTGTGGACGCCGAAGAAGGCGAACACGCTGACGAGCAGCGTCGTCATCGCCAGGTAGGTCCAGTGGAGCACCGGGTAGTTGGTCCCGTCCGTGTGGTCCGCGTGCGGCTGGTATTGGGTGAAGGCGGCGTTGACGCCCTCATGGCACGAGGCGCAGGTCTGCACGATGTTGCCGGCCGAGAGCTTCGACTTCGGGTCGGTGTGCTTGAGGATGTCATGGTGGCCGTGGCAGTCGTAGCAGGCGGCGACATCGGCGGCGGCGTTGGCCTGGCCGAGCAGCATGGCCTTGCCGTGGTAGGTCTCGCGGTAGTTGGCGAGGCGCTCCTCGTGGCAGGCGCCGCACTTCTGGTCGCTGGTCTGCTTGAAGTGCGCGCTGCCCGGGCGCTCGATGTCATGGGCGGTGTGGCAGTCGGTGCAGACCGCGGTCTTCTCGCCCGGCTTGGCGACCAGCTGCCCGTGCACGCTGGCCGCGTAGGTCTTCTCGACGCCGACGTGGCAGGCGCCGCAGGTCTTGGACAGGGCGGCGCGGCTGGTGTGGGCGGAGGCGTCCTTGATGGACTTGATGTCGTGCACGCCGTGGCAGTCGTTGCAGGAGGGCGAGACGTTGAGCCCCATCTTGTAGAGGCCCTGGCCGTGGATGCTGTCCTTGAAGTGCGCGATGGCGTCGCCGTTCTTCAGGCCGAGCTTGGTCTTGTCGCCCTCATGGCACTGCGCGCAGGTGGCGAGGAGGCTGAACTTGGCGACGGGCGATTCGACGTGCTTGACGGGGAGCAGCTCGTGGGTCTTGCCGTGGCAGCTGGCGCAGGTGGCGGCGACCGGGAGGCCGCCGTCGCGCTTCACGCCGTGGATGCTGGCGGCGAACTGCTGGGTGGCGCCCTCGTGGCAGGAGGCGCATTGCGCGGGCGGCAGCTTGTCCTCGTGGGTGGGGTCCTTGATGCTGGCGTGGCAGTCGACGCAGTTCAGTTCGCCGTGGACGGACTTCGCGAACAGCTCGGGGCGGACGCCGATCCAGACGGGCGGCTGGCCCTTCTTGGGGGCCTTGAACTCGGCCTCATGGCAGTCCATGCACTCCGAGTTCGGCACGGCGGGCGGCGCCTTGAGCCGGGTGGGGGCGGCGGCCGCGTCCGCGGCGGCGCAGGCGCCCAGGGGCGCCAGCAGGGTGAACACGAGTAACAGATTCCGCCGGCAGAAGGCATTCATGGGTAGCTCCGCGCACAGGATGCGCCGAATGCCGCGCCGCGGCTACGCAGCGCTTGGCCGAACCGGAGCGTAATTTGCCGGCGGGGCGCCGTTACTTCTGGATGCCGCCGTTGTGGCAGTCCGCGCAGGTCAGCTCGGGATCAAGCTCGCCGCCGGGATGCTTGAACTCCATGCCGGCGCCGCTGAGCTGCATGAGCTCGGTGCCCTTGCCCTGCGCGAGGATGGTGTGGCAGGAGTTGCAGTCGCTCGAGGAGATGGTCCGGCCGGTGGCGCTGGTGTGCTTGCTGTCATGGCAGCGGAAGCAGCCGGGCCAGTCCTTGTGGCCGATGTTGTTCGGGTAGACGCGCCAGTCGGCCTTGCGGTCGGGGAAGATGCTGGTGGCGAAGATGCCCTGCACGGCGGCGATGGCGGTGGGGACGTCCGCGGCGAGGGCCTTGTCGGTGTATTTCGCGCGGAGGTAGTCCGCGATCTTCTGGGCGGCCTCGGTGTCGGTCTTGATCGCCTCCTGGGTCATGGCGGCGACGGCGACGCGCTTGATGTTCGGCAGGGAGAGCGGGAGCGTGCCGGCGGCGAGGGCCTTTTCCACGGCGTCGTTGGCGGTGGGGAAGACGTGCGCCGGGCGGTTGTGGCAGTCCATGCAGTCCATCACGCGGATGCGGTCGGCCGGCGGCTCGCCGGTGAAGTCGGCGGTGCGGAACACGCGCGAGGTGCCGTCCTTGAGGTTGGTGACGCGGGTCCAGGGGATGTCCTGCCGCTTGTCGTCGGTGGCGTAATACTCGACCTTCTCGGTGTCGCTGACGTGCCAGTGGATGCCGCCGGCGGGGCTGCCGGGGGAGCTCTTGTTGACGTGCATCAGCATGCGCACGGTGTAGGGGGTGTTCTTCTTGTCGGAGAGGAAGTGCTCGTAGTTGATCTCGACGTTGCCGTGGAACTTCTCCGGCCAGTGGCACTTGGCGCAGATGTCCTGCGCGGGGCGGAGCTGCTTGAGCGGCGTCGCGATCGGGCGGTTGTAGGTGTCGAGCGTGTAGGTGATGAGCTGGTGGGTGCCGTTGATCTTGGCCTTGATGAACCACTCGGCGCCGGAGCCGATGTGGCACTCGACGCAGCCGACGCGGGCGTGCGAGCCGCGCTGGTAGGTGACGAACTCGGGGTTCATGGCCTTGTGGCAGACCTCGCCGCAGAACTGGACCGACTCCGAGTAGTGGTAGGTCTGGTAGCTGCCGAAGGCGCTCAGCATGATGAAGCCCACGGCCCCCGTGCCGAAAAGGAACATGATGCGGCGCTGCGTCGGGTTGTGGAAGTCGAGCCGCCACTTGTCCGGCATCGTGGCCGCGTGCTTGATGGCCCAGCGGCGCTGCGCCCAGGCGCCGAAGAACACCAGCGCGAGGCCGGTGATCAGGAAACCCGGCGCGACGATGTAGGTGAAGATGCCGAGGTAGGGATTCTTGTCCCCCTGCGTGAAGTCCATCCAGACCAGCAGGGCGAACGAGAACAGCGCACCCACGGCGAGCACGCCGCCGATGGCGCTGATCCAGTTGTTGAAGTGCGAGCGGGGCGCGGCGACCGGGGTCGGGGTGGGCTTGGGCGTGGACATGGGGGGAGGGGGGAGGGAAAATGGAAGGGCGTCGCCTGGCGACGCCCTTGTCGGTCAAACCGGAGGCTCAGGCCTTGAACTTGCGGATGTAGGCGACGAGTTCCTTGATCTCGTCGGACGAGAGCTCGTCCTTGTAGGCCTTCATCTTCTCCTTGCCGGCGGCATCGTTGACGCCGTCCGTGATGGCCTTGATCATCTCCTCGTCCTTCATCTCGGCCTGGGCCTTGGCGTCGGTATAGTCCTTCAGCTTGAGTTTCTTGCCGACCTTGGTCTGGCCCTTGCCATCCTCGCCGTGGCACTTGGTGCAGTGGTTTTCCCAGTTTTCGGCGACGGGGGCGGCGAGGCCCAGGGTGGCGCCGGCGAGCAGGACGAGGCCGGCGGTGATGATCTTGTGGCTGTTTTTCATGGTTGGCGGGGGGATGATGGATGAGAAGGCGATGCCGGAAGATTATAAAGCCCCGACATCTTGTCGCGCCTATAATGCCATGATCCGGCCCCCGCCGCTGCGCATGGGTTGCCGAGTTACGCGCAGGGTTTGTGCTGGCGGGGCCGGCGGGCGGGACAATTCCCACAAGGCCCGGGCAATGCCTCGCAAGATATGCGCAGCCACTCCGGCCGGTTTCGGTCATAGTCGGGATTCCACGATGAAACCCTCCTGTTTGCCTTCCCGCCGGCCGCCACAGTTGCCAAGCCCCCGCTTTTCTCCTCCACTTCGTCCCATGTCTCCACGCCAGACTGTCCTGCTTTTGGCCTTGCCGTTGCTGCTGGCCTCGTGCCGCGAGGCCCAGGTTGCCACCTACCGCATCCCCAAGGAAAATGACCCGCACCCGCCGGCCGCCGCGGCCGCCGCCCCGGCGCCGATGGGCGCCGATACCGGCGGCCTCGTCGTCGCCTCCACCGACGCGGGCGGTCTCAGCTGGACCGCCCCGGCCGCCTGGAAGGCCAAGCCCGGCTCCGCCATGCGCAAGGGCAGCTACACCATCGGCGCGGAGGGCGGCCCCGCCGCCGATCTCGCGATCACCGCCTTCCCGGGCGATGTCGGCGGCGACCTCGCCAACGTGAACCGCTGGCTCGGCCAGCTCGGCCGGCCGCCGATCGCCGCCACGGAACTCGCCGGTGTCCTCACACCGCTGGCCGGCGCGGGCGTGGCCATGCAGGTCGTCGACCTGGCCGGCGGCACCGCCGAGGCCCCGCTGCGGATGCTCGGCGCCATCGTGCCGCACCAAGGAGCGACTTGGTTCTTCAAGCTCACCGGCCCCGAGGCGGTGGTCGCGCCGGAAAAGGCCGCCTTCCTCGAGTTCCTGAAAACCGTGAAGGTCTCCGCCCAGCCGCTGGCCGCGCCCGTCGCCGCCCCGGTGGCGGTCGCCCCCGCGGCGACGGCCCCGGCCGCCCCGCCGGCGGACATGGCCGGTTCACCCGTGGTCAGCGCCAGCGGCCCCGGTCTCAAGTGGACCGCCCCGGCCGGCTGGCAGGAGAAGCCCGGCGTCGGCATGCGCAAGGCGACCTTCACGATTGCCGGCGCCGCCGGCGCCACCGCCGAGCTCGCGGTCACCGCCTTCCCGGGCGATGTCGGCGGCGACCTGGCCAACCTCAACCGCTGGCGCGGCCAGCTCGCGCTGCCGCCCGTCACCGAGGCGGAGTTCGCCGGCGCGGTGACGCGCCTCACGGTGAACGGCCTCAGCGTCACGCTCGCGGACGTCACCGGCGGCGGCGACAACCCGCAGCGCCTGCTCGGCGCGATGGTCCCGCACGCGGGCGCCACCTGGTTCTTCAAGCTCACCGGTCCGGCCGCGCTGGTCGCGGCCGAAAAACCCGCCTTCCTCTCGTTCGTCCAAACCCTCTCTGCGCCGTGAAATTCCTGACCGCCCTCCTCCGCGACGCGCGCGACCTGTTCGTGTCGCTCAAGCTCACGGTCGTCCTGATCCTGTTTTCCATCATCCTCATCCTGGTCGCCACGCTGGACCAGGTGAACCTCGGCATCTGGGTGGTGCAGGCGAAATACTTCAACACCTTCATCGTGTTCTGGCACGTGGGCGACATGTCGCTCGCCGTCTTCCCCGGCGGTTACACGCTGGGCGGACTGCTGCTGCTCAACCTCATCGCGGCGCATATCTACCGCTTCCAGTTCAGCTGGAAAAAGCTCGGCATCTGGCTGGCGCACATCGGCCTGATCGTGCTGCTCATCGGCCAGCTGCTCACGGCGCTCTGGCAGGATGAGTTCCAGATGCGCCTCGACCAGGGCGAGACCAAGAACTACTCGGAGAGCTACCGGAACATCGAGCTGGCGATCACCGACACCACCGACCCGAAGTTCGACGAGGTGGTGGCGATCCCCGAGGCGCCGCTGGCGCGCAAGCAGGCGGTGCAGCACCCCAAGCTGCCGTTCCGCGTCGGCGTGCACACCTACCTGCCCAACGCCGGCCTGCAGGAGGCCATGCCCGGCGCGAACACCCCGACCGGCCCGGCCAACCAAGGCGTCGGTCCGCGCGTTCTCGTCAACCCGCTGCCGCTCACCTTCAAGGAGGGCGAGCGCAACCTGCCCGCCGCCTACATCGAGCTGACCGGCCCCGACGGCCCGATCGGCACCTGGCTGGTGGCGCCCCAGCTGGACGCGCAACCTTTCGAATATGGCGGGCGGAAGTGGAAGATCGCGCTGCGCTACGCGCGGCACTACAAGCCGTATTCGCTGACGCTGCTGAAGTTCAGCCACGACCGCTACGCCGGCACCGAGATCCCGAAGAATTTCTCCAGCCGCCTGCGCCTGACCACGCCCGACGGCAAGGACGACCGCGAGGTCCTCATCTACATGAACAACCCGCTGCGCTACGCGGGGCTCACGTTCTACCAGGCCGGCTTCGACAACAACGACACGACCACCGTGCTTCAGGTCGTGCGCAACCCGAGCTGGCTGATCCCCTACATCGCGTGCGGCATCATGACGCTCGGCCTCGGCTGGCAGTTCGGCCTGCACCTCGTCGGCTTCGTCGGCAAGCGCCGGCGCCCGGCCGCCGCGCCCGGCACCGCCGCCCCGGCC
>DASWWD010000004.1:0-31944 GCA_036401015.1 Lacunisphaera sp. | reverse complement strand
CCGAAGAAGGCCGTCTGGATCGCCCGCAGCGTGAAGGCCGCCGCGATCACGATGCCGGCCGCGGCGGCGAGGGCCCAGAGCGGCCGCGTCTGCCAGGTGCCCACGAGGATGGCCAGCTCGGCCGGGAAGCCGCTGAAGCCCGGCAGGCCCATCGACGCCAGCCCGGCGAGCACGAAGGCCACCGCCGCGAACGGCAGCAGCCGGTGCAGCGGCAGGGCACGCAGGTCCTCGAGCTGCCGCGTGTGCGTCCGCTCGTACACCATCCGCCCGACGATCGCGAAGAGGAGTCCGGCGACGACGCCGTGGGAGAACATCTGCAGCACCGCGCCCGCCGCCGCCGTCGCATTGGCCGCGGCCAGGCCGAGCAGGACGAAGCCCATGGGGCTCACGCTCGAGTAGCCGATGACGAACTTGAAGTCCTCCTGCACCAGCGCGACGAAGCCTGCGTAGAGGATGCCGGTGATGGCCAGCCAGGCGATGACCGGCTGGAAGAACTCGAAGCCCACCGGGAAAAGCGGCATGGCCACGCGCAGGCAGCCGTAGGCGCCGAGCTTCATGACGACGCCCGCCAGCAGCATGGAGGCGCCCGTCGGGGCGGCCACGTGGCCGGTCGGCGCCCAGGTGTGGAAGGGGAACATGCCCGCCAGCACGGCGAAGCCGGTGAAGACGAGGGCGAACATGCCGAGCTGCTGCGTCCGCGTGAAGTCCGCCGCGGCCATGGCCAGCTGCGCGAGGCCGAAGCCCTGGCCGCCGGACGCGGCGTAGGCCCAGAGCATGCCCGCCAGCACCAGCGCGCTGCCCGCGAAGGAGTAGAGCACGAGCTTCATCGCGCCGTATTCGCGGTTGGTGGAGCCCCATTTCGCGATGAGGAAATACTTCGGCACGATCGCGATCTCGTAGAACACGAAGAGCACGAAGACATCGGCGCTCAGGAACACGCCGCACACGCCGCCGATCAGGGCGAGGTAGAGGGCGAAGAACTCGCCGGTGCGCTCCCCGATGTTCCAGGAGAACAGCACGCCGGTCGTCGCCGCCAGCCCGGTGAGCACCATCAGCGTCAGACTGATGCCGTCGGCCGCGAGGTGGTAGTTGATGCCGAGCTGCGGGATCCACGGAATGTTCACCAGGTCCTGCAGGCCCGCCGCCGGCACGAAGCCGGACGCGGCGTAAAGGGTGAGGCCCCAGAGGGTCAGGGCGGTGAGCAGGGCCACGACCCGCGCCGCCTGGGCCGAGCGCGCGCCGGCGACCAGCGCCAGGAAGGCGCCGGTGAAGGCCACGTAGATGGTGCAGGGCAGGGCGTTCATGGCAGGGTGGCCGCCCAGGTCGTCACGAGCGGGTTGATGAGGCCGGCCAGCAGCTGCGGGACGAGGCCGAGGAGGAACATGAGGGTGATGAGCGGCAGGAGCGTCAGCAGCTCGCCGCGGTCAAGGTCGCGGAAGTTGACCGCGGCGCCGGCGGCCGGGCCGTGGAAGACGCGCTGCCAGAAGGTCAGCAGGAAGAGCGCGGTCGCCAGCAGTCCGAGCGTGGCGGTGGCCGCGGCCCACGGCGCGAGGCCGAAGACGCCGCGGAAGATCAGGAACTCGCCGACGAAGCCGTTTAGCCCCGGCAGGCCGATCGAGGAGAACATCGCGATGCCGCAGAGCCCGGCGAAGAGGGGGGCTGCGGTGCGGACGCCGCCGAAGTCGGCGAGGCCGCGCTTGCCGCCCGAGCGCTGTTCCAGGATGCCGACACAATAAAAGAGCGCGGCGGCGGACAGGCCGTGGTTGAAGAGCTGGAGGATCGTGCCGCTGAGGGCCGCCGCGCTCGCCGCGGGATTCGTCGAACCGGCGGCGGCGACCGCGAAGAGGGCGAGCAGGCAGTAGCTGAGGTGGTTGATCGAGGAGTAGGCGACCATCCGCTTGAGGTCGGTCTGCTTCAGCGCGGCGAAGGCACCGAGCACCACGCCGCCCAGTGCGAGCCAGAGCAGGAGCGTCGCGGCCGCCTGCAGCGGCGCCGGGAAGATCGGCCAGAGGATGCGGAGGAAGCCGTAGACACCCATCTTGGACATGACGCCCGTGAGGAACATCGACGCGCCCGTCGGCGCCTCGGCATACGCCGGCGGCAGCCAGGTGTGGAAGGGGAAGAGCGGGACCTTGACGGCGAGGCCGAGCAGAACGCCGAGGAACACGGCCTGCGGCCAGAAGGCGCCGGGTCCGCCGAGCTTGGCGGCCAGCGTGCCGTCGCGGGCGAGGGCGGCCAGTTCGACGAAGTCAAACGTGCCGGCGGCGGCGTAGAGGGCGGCGAAGCCCAGCAGCATGAAGGCGCTGCCGCCGATGGTGTAGATGACAAACTGGTAGGCCGCGCGCGAGGCGCCGGGTCCGCCCCAGAGCTTCATGAGGAAGAAGGCCGGGATGAGGCTCAGCTCCCAGAAGACGAACCACGGGAAGAAATCGAGCGCGACAAACACGCCGAGGGCGCTGCCCTGCAGCACGAGGAACAGCGCGCCGTAGATCGCCGGGCAGCGCGAGTGGCGCAGCGTGCCGTAAAGGGCGACGGGCGAGATGATGCCGGTCAGGAGGACGAGCACGAGGCTCAGGCCGTCGAGGCCGAGGTGGTAGCTGACGTTCAGCGCCGAGATCCACGCGTGTTTCTCGGTCAGCTGCATGCCGGTGACCGCCGGGTCGAAGTGCGCCACCGCGCAGGCGCCGAGGGCGATGGTGGAGAGGCTGAGCAGCAGGACGAGCGCGCGGGCGAAGTTCTCCGGCAGGCGGCTCCGCAGCACGAAGACCAGCAGGGCGCCGGCCCACGGGGTGAAGACCAGCCAGGAGAGGAGCGGCCAGGTGGAGTTCATCGGGCACCTCCCAGCACGACGAGGATGAGGAGGATCACAAAACCGAGGGCGAGCGTCCGGAGGTAGCCGTGGGCCTCGCCGGTCTGCGCGTCGGAATAGGCCTGGCCGGCACCGCGCAGGCCCTTGCTCGTGGAGTCGAAGCCGCCGTTGAGGGTGCGTTCATCGGTCTCGCGGCTCACGAGTCCGGTGAACTGGCCCAGGCCGGCGAGGAAACGGATCACGCCGCCCCACACGAAGCGGTCGAGCAGGTCGGAAAGCGTGGCGAGGGCGTCATTGAGCCGGCCCACGGTGGCGGCGTAGAGCTCGTCGAAGCCGAGGCGGTTCGCCAGCGCGGACATCGGGCCCGGGGCGCGGGCGGCGAGCGGGTCGGGCGACTCGGCCTTGGCGCGCGGGTGGCGGCCGTAGAGGGCCCAGCCGAAACCGATGCCGAGCGCGACAAGCAGGACGGAGAGCCCCATCAGGCCGGCGCCCTCGAAGAGCGGGTGGCCGTGCACCTCGTGCAGGCCGAGGAGTTTGGCCTGCAGCCAGGGATACGACGGCAGGTTGACCAGGCTCAACAGGACGGCGCACGCGGCGAGCATCACGAGCGGAAGCGTCATGGCCGGGCCGTTCTCGTGGGCGTGGCCGGCGTTCTCCGAGCGGGACGAGCCGAAGAAGGTCTCGGCCATCAGGCGGGTGTTGTAGAAGGCGGTGAGGACGACGCCCAGCACCGCGGCGTAGAAGGGCAGGTGCGACACCTGCCAGCCGTGCGCGGCGTGCAGGATGGCTTCCTTCGACCAGAAGCCGGAGAAGAACAGCGGCACGCCGACGAGCGCCATGGTGCCGATGGTGAAGGTGATGAAGGTAACCTTCATCTTCTGCGAAAGCCCGCCGAGGCGGCGGATGTCCTGCTCGTGGTGCGCGGCGTGGATGACGGAGCCGGCGCCGAGGAAGAGCAGGGCCTTGAAGAAGGCGTGCGTCAGCAGGTGGAAGATGGCGGCGACCCACGAGCCGACGCCGAGGGCGAGCATCATGTAGCCCAGCTGCGAGACGGTGGAGAAGGCGAGGATGCGCTTGATGTCGTTCTGCGCCGTGGCGATCAGCGCGCCCAGCAGGGCGGTGATGGCGCCGATGCCGGCGACGACGGTCAGCGCGTGGACCGGCACGCCGGTCAGGGCCTGGTCGGCGGCCATGAGCGGGTAGACGCGGGCGATGAGGAAGACGCCGGCGGCGACCATGGTGGCCGCGTGGATCAGGGCGGAGACGGGCGTCGGACCCTCCATCGCGTCCGGCAGCCAGACGTGCAGCGGGAACTGGCCGGACTTGCCGACGGCGCCGCAGAAGACCAGCAGGCCGATGGCGGTGGAGGCGGCGAGGCCGCAGGGCAGGAGGGCGGAGAGGTTCGCCAGCGCGGCCGGTTCGAGGAAGCCTGCGCCGCCGTCGTAGAAGAGCAGCGTGCCCTGGGCGTCCTGCAGCCAGAGCAGGCCGAGGAGGAAGCCAAGGTCGCCGATGCGCGTCGTGATGAAGGCCTTCTTGGCGGCGGCCGCGGCGGAGGGCTTGTGGAACCAGAAGCCGATGAGCAGATACGAGGCGAGGCCGACGAGTTCCCAGCACACGAAGAGCAGGAGGAGGCTGTTGGCGACGATGAGGCCGAGCATCGCGGCGGCGAAGAGGCTCAGGAAGCAGAAGAACTGCTTGGCGTTGGCATCCTCCTTCATGTAGCCGGTGCTGAAGATGAAGATCAGCAGGCTGACGAAGGTGACCATCACGGCCATGAACGCCGTGAGCGGGTCGAGCAGGAAGCCGAGGCGGAGGGCGCCGGCGCCGAGGTCGAACCAGCTGAAATTGAAGACCTGGTGGGCGGAGGGGTCGGCCAGCGCGCCGGCGAGGGCGAGGCAGGCGAGAAGGAAGGCGCCGGCCATGGCGCCGATCGCGGCGCCGGCGGCGAGCGTCCGGCCGCTCCGCGGCACCAGCGCCCCGATCACCGCGGCCGCCAGGGGCAGCGCGGGGATGAGCCAGAGATGTTGGACGGCCAGGGTCATGGTCAGCCTTTGAGGGTGTTCGCGTCCTGCAGCCGGACGGACTTGCGGTGGCGGTGGACGGCGATGACGAGGGCCAGGCCGACGGCGGCCTCGGCCGCGGCGACGGCGATGGCGAAGATCACGAACACCACCCCGGTGCCGGTGGCGGCGTGCGGGCCGTAGCGCCAGAACGCGATGAAGTTCAGGTTGGCGGCGTTCAGCATCAGCTCGATGCCCAGCAGGACGAGGATGGTGTTGCTGCGCGCCAGCGCGCCGGCCAGCCCGATGCAGAAGAGCAGGCTCGAAAGGATGAGGCAGAGCTGCAGCGGGTTCATGGCGCGGGATCCTCCGGCTGGTCGATCGCGGCGATGATGACCGCCCCGAGCAGGGCGACGGTGAGGAGGACACCGACGACGAGCAGGGCGGCGGCGTGCGGGCCCATCAGCTGGGCGCCGAGCGCCTTGACGCTGATGGCGGCCGGGGCGGGGTGGGCGGAGATCGCGAGCGGGGTGCCGGCGATGGCGCCGAGCAGGACGCCCGCGACGCCGCCGGCGGCGATGAGGCCGACGATCATGCGCTTGAAGGAATCAAACTCGACCGGCGCGGCGGTCGCGCCCTGGCGCGTCAGCAGCACGGCGAAAAGCACGACCATCGAGACGGCGCCCACGTAGACGAGGACCTGGGCGAAGGCGACGAACTCGGCGCCGGCCCAGAGGTAGAAGGCGGCGAGGCCGGCCCAGGCGCCGACCAGCAGCAGGGCGCTGTGGATCAGGTTGCGCGACAGCATCGCCGCGGCGGCGGAGCCGAGGAGCACGAGGGCGATGAGGAAAAGCGCGGGGGTCATGCGGCGTAGCGGTAGGTGCGCGGGGCATAGCCGGCGCTGAGGCGGCGGCCGAGGAGCAGGAAGGGCACGATGACGATGGCGGCGGAGACGCCCCAGCGGACGAGGACGAGCGGGCCGGTCCAGCCGGCCGTCAGGGTCCAGAAGGCGGCGTTGCCGAGGTTGAGCAGGGCCAGCGGCACGAGGAACTTCCAGGCCAGGCGCGTGAGCTGGTCGATGCGCAGGCGGAGCAGCGTGCCGCGGATCCAGATGAAGAACACGATCATGCCCGCCAGCTTGGTCATGAACCACAGCCAGGACGGGATGAACTCCAGGAACGCGAACGGCGCCTGCCAGCCGCCGAGGAAGAGGGTGACGCCCAGGCCGCTCAGGGCGGTGAGGCCGAAATACTCGGCCATGAAGAAGAGGGCGTATTTGAAGCCCGAGTATTCGGTGAGGTGGCCGGCGATGAGCTCGCTCTCGGCCTCGGGCAGGTCGAAGGGCGAGCGGTTGGACTCGGCCAGCGCGGCGACGAGGAAGATGACAAAGCCCGCGAAGCCCCACGGCGTGAACACGTGCCAGTGCGGGATGATGCCCCAGGTCCAGCCGCCCTGGGCGAGGGCGATTTCCGACGTCGAGAGCGTGCCGACGACGAGGATGACCGGGACGACGGAGAGGATGAGCGGCAGCTCGTAGCTGATGAGCTGGGCCAGCGCGCGCATGGCGGCGAGGAGCGAGTATTTGTTCCGGCTGCCCCAGCCGGCCATGAAGATGGCGAGTTCGGTGGCGGTGCCGGCGGCGAAGAAGTAGAGGATGGCTGCGTCGAGCTCGACCGGGATCAGGTGACGGCCGAAGGGCAGGACGGCGAAGCCGAGCAGCGAGAACGCCACGATGACGACCGGGGCGAGGAAGTGCAGGACCTTGTCGGCGACGGCGGGGACGACGTCCTCCTTGGTGATCGCCTTGATGGCGTCGGCGAAGGGCTGGGTGAGGCCCCAGAGCTTGAGGCGGCGGAACCAGGGCAGGCCGCTGCGGTTCGGGCCGAGGCGGTTCTGGAGGCGCGCGAGGAGCTTGCGTTCGGCGATGGTGGTGAAGGCGAAGAAGAGGCCGAAGAAGGTGAGGATCGCCGTGATCGACAGCAGGTGGTGGACGAACCACTGCAGCGCGCCCGGGAACAGGCTGACGATCCAGTCGCGGAACTGAAGGGGCAGGGTCTCCAGGTTCATGACGCGGTCCCTCCTTCGGCCGGCTTGGGCGCGGGAGTTGCGGCGGGAGCAGCGGGTTTGGCGGGGGCCGCGGCCTTCGCGGCGGCGGCGGCCTTGGCCTTTTCCTCGGCGGCCTTGCGCTCGGCGGTGAGGCGTCCGTCCACCTCGGCGGCCTCGGTCGGGCGGATCTGGTGAAAATACTCGTTGGGCTTGGCGAGCTGCTCGCGGTTGAGCAGGAGGCCCTCGAAGCGGTTGGTCGCGGCGACCGCGAAGACCTGGTCCATCTTGATCGCGTCGAACGGGCAGACCTCGACGCAGAGCTGGCAGCTCATGCAGACGGCGGTGTCGATGGCGAAGACGGCGGGGTAGAGCTGGGGCTTGCCGGTGGCGTCGGGCTTCTTGTCCTTGCTCTTCTCGATGTAGATGCACTGCGGCGGGCATTCCTTCTCGCAGATCTGGCAGGCCACGCAGCGCAGCGTGCCCATCGGGTCGGTGGCGTTCTCCGTGACGAGGAAGGGGAAGTTGCGGTAGGCCTCGGGCAGCTTGGCCGGGGTGTCGGGATATTCCTCGGTGACCATCCGCTTCGGGTCATGGTAGCTCCCCACGAAGTTCTTCGCGGTGACGCCGAGGCCTTTGAGGATGCCGGAGCCGAGCATGGTGTTTAGCGGTCGACCTCGCCGAGGACGATGTCGATGGAGCCCAGGATGACGACGGAGTCGGCGATCGTGTGGCCCAGGCACATTTCCTCGAGGAGGGTGAGGTTGATGAGGGAGGGGGGACGGACGCGGTAACGCCACGGGTTGGGCGAACCGTCGCTGATGAGGTAGAAGCCGAGCTCGCCCTTGGGGCTCTCGAGGCGGCCGTAGGCCTCGCCGGCCTTCGGGCGGAAGCCGCGGAGCTTGGCCTTGGGGTCCATGATCGGGCCGGCCGGGAGGGCCTTGAAGGCCTGCTGCAGGATCTTCACCGACTCGCGCATTTCGAGGATGCGCATCATGTAGCGGTCGTAGGTGTCGCCGTGCGCGCCGAGCGGCACGCGGAAGTCGAAGCGCGGGTAGAAGCCGGTGCCGTCGACCTTGCGGATGTCGTAGTCCACGCCGCTGGCGCGGAGGACGGGGCCGGTGAGGCCGGCGTTGATGGCGTGCTGCGGGTCGAGGCGGCCGACACCCTGGGTGCGGGCGAGCATGATCTCGTTGCCCGTGAGCATCGTCTCGTATTCGTCGAGGAAGCGCGGGAAGTTGTCCACCAGCGCGGACGCGGCGGCGAGCCACTCCGGGGTGGGGTCGACGCGGCAGCCGCCGAAGCGCTGGTAGTTGCACATCATGCGGGAGCCGGAGAGGGCCTCGAAGAGGTCGAGGATCTTCTCGCGCTCGCGGAAGGCGTAGAGCAGCGGCGTGAACGAGGTGCCGAGGTCGTTGAAAAGGAATCCGACCAGGCAGGAATGGTTCACCAGCCGCGTGAGCTCCGCCATGATGATGCGCAGATACTGGGCGCGGTCGGGCACGGCCTGACCGGAAAGTTTCTCCACCGCGAGGGCGTAGGCCCAGTTGGTGGACATCGAGCAAAGGTAGTCGAGGCGGTCGGTATAGGGCATCGACGCGAGGTAGCTCGTGCCCTCGGCGATCTTCTCGTGGTTGCGGTGCAGGTAGCCGAAGACGGGCTTCAGCTTCACGATCTGCTCGCCGTCAAGGGTGACGACCATGCGGAACACGCCGTGGGTGGACGGGTGCTGCGGCCCCATCGAGACCTCGAGGAGGTCGCCGTGGAACTCGTCGTGCACGGGGCGCACCGTCGGGCCGCCGGGGCGGCCGAAGGTCGAGAACTCGGCGTCGAGGCCGGACTGGTCGGAGCAGCTCATGGCTTCGGAGCCTCCGGGGTCGGGGTGGCCGCGGGCGCGGCCGGGTAGTGCGCCTTGGCGCGCTCATGGACGTCGCCGTGGGGGGTCGGCTCCCACTCGAAGTCGTCCGGGGAGACGTAGTCCTTGCGCATCGGGTGGTCCTTGAACCCGTCCCACATCAGGATGCGGCGGAGGTCGGGGTGGCCCGAGAAGATGATGCCGTAGAGGTCAAAGACCTCGCGTTCCTGGAAGTCGGCGGCGCGCCAGACGGGAGTGAGCGAGGGCAGGGTGACCTGGTCGGTGCGGTTGCCGGTGCGGAGGCGGAGGATGACCGGACCATGCTTCAGGGCCATCGAGTAGAGGTGATAGACGGCCTCCAGGTAACCCGGCTGGATGCGCTTGGTCTTTTCCTCGACGACCTTGGCCGGGCCGCCGGCGGGGTCGGGCACGGTTTTCTTCACGGTGTCGGTGATCTCCTTCTCCGGCCAGTCGACGCCGGTGACGTTGGAGCAGTAGTCGAGGCGGAGGGCGGGATCGTCGCGCAGGAAGCGGGCGACCTCGGGCGCGTAGACGGCGTCGAGCAGGAGCGAGTGTTCGGCCGCGGTGCCGGGGTTTGGCACGAGCTCGACCTTCGCCGCGGGGAAGCGGGCGAGGAGGCGGTCGCGGATCTGCTCGAGGGTTTCCATGGGTCAGGCTTTGCGCGGCAGCACGGGGGCGGTGAAGATGGCGGGGTTGCTCGGCGGCGTCAGGTCGTGCGGGCCGTAGTCGGGCACGGGGAACTCGCTGGCCGCGTCCGGCTGAAGGTGGCGGGCGGCCTGGGGGCCGGAGACGCGCTCGGCGCGGATTTTCTCCTGCAGCTGGGTCAGGCCGTGGAGGAGGGCCTCGGGCCGCGGCGGGCAGCCGGGGATGTAGATGTCGACGGGGATGAAACGGTCGATGCCCTTGAGGACGTTGTAACCCTGCTTGAAGGGGCCGCCGGAGATGGCGCAGGCGCCCATGGCGATGCAGTATTTCGGCTCGGGCATCTGGTTCCAGAGGCGGACGACCTGCGGGGCCATCTTCTTGGTGACGGTGCCGGAGACGATCATGAGGTCGGCCTGGCGGGGGGAGGGGCGGAAGATCTCGGCGCCGAAGCGGGCGATGTCGAAGCGCGCGGTGGCGGCGGCGATCATCTCGATGGCGCAGCAGGCCAGGCCGAACTGGAGGGGCCAGATGGAGTTGCTGCGGCCCCAGCCGTAGAGCTCCTCGAGGCTGGTGAGGAGGATGCCGTGGCGGCGCAGGTCCTCGCGCTCCGCGTCGGAGATGTTCCCGGCGGCGGGAAAGGGGGTGTAACCGGGCGTGGTGGGGGTGTCGCTCATGTTACTTCCATTCAAGGTGGCCGCGGTGCCAGGCCCAGACGAGGCCCTCGGCCAGCAGGAGGATGAAGACCAGCATGGCGAGCAGGGCGCCGGTGGACAGGCCGGTGAAGGCGACGGCAAAGGGCAGGAGGAACAGCACCTCGACGTCGAAGATCAGGAAGAGGATCGCATACAGGTAATAGTGGGCCTTGAACTGGATCCAGGAGTCGCCGCTGGGCTCGAGGCCGCACTCATAGGTGGCGTTCTTGCGCGGACCCGGCTTGGCGGGCTGGAAAAACCGCACCCAGAGCCAGGCGACGGCGAGCATCAAAAGGGGAAACGCAAGGGCGACGCCGAGAAAAAGGGCCAGGAATGCGTGGGGATGGTCGCTCATGTTTCCTACTGAGACCAACAGCTTCAAAGGATTGTGCGCCGGATTCAACGGTGAAGGTGCCGTGTTCTTTGGCGGAAACTGGGCATCTCTTGCGGTGGGGATGCGGATGCGGATTTCCCCGCCGGCCGCTCCACGCCAAAAAACGAGCAGCGACGGTCAACCGATGGCGAGCGACCCGTCCGGCCGCCTGCTACCCTCGGGCTCCAACCCACAACTCCCACCCACCATGGCCACCCTCTCTGACCGCCTCCCCCTCAACGTCGCCGGACGTTTCTTCGTCGATTCCAGCTGCATCGATTGCGACCAGTGTCGCGTCGAGGCGCCCGAGTTCTTCGCCCGCGACGGGGACAACGGGACCTCCTATGTGATGAAGCAGCCGGTCACGCCCGAGGAGATCGCCGCGGTCGAGTCGGCCGCCGCCAACTGCGCCACCGGCTCGATCGGTGACGAGACGGCCGGCTGAGCCGCCCTATTTCTTCAGCCACGGCAGCGACTCGAGGTCGACGTTGCCGCCGGACAGGATGACGCCGACGTTTTTGCCGGCGAAGGCGAACTTGTTCTCCAGCAGCGCCGCGTAGGGCACGGCTGCGGAAGGCTCGATGACGAGGTGGAGCCTTTCCCAAAGCTCGCGCATGGCCGCGATGATGCCCGCCTCGGTCACGGTGACGACATCGTCCACGTGCTGCCGGATGAGCGGGAAGTTCAGCTCGCCGGTGATGTTGGTGCGCAGGCCGTCGGCGATGGTGGCCGGCGTGGGGATGGCGATGCGTTTGCCCGCGCGGAAGGACTGGGCGACGTCGTCGGCCAGCGCCGGCTCGACGCCGATGACCTTTATTCCGGGCCTGAGGCCCTTGGCCGCGACCGCGGTGCCGCAGAGCAGTCCGCCGCCGCCGACGGGACAGAGGATGATATCCAGGCCGGGGACCTCCTCCAGCAGCTCGACGGTGGCCGTGCCCTGGCCGGCGATGACCCGCAGGTCGTCGAAGGGATGGATGAGCGTGGCACCGGTCTCCGCGGCGATCCTGGCGCACGCGGCCTCGCGGGCGCTGAGGCCCGGTTCGCAGAAGGTGATCCGGCCGCCGAAGCTCTCGACATTGCGCACCTTGGACCGGGGCGAGCCCTGCGGCATGACGATGTGGGCCGCGCTGCCGCGCAGCCGGGCGGCGCGGGCGAGGGCGGCGGCATGGTTGCCGGAGGAATGCGTGACGACGCCCCGGGCGGCCTCGGCGTCGGTGAGGGAGAAGACCGCGTTGCAGGCGCCGCGCGACTTGAAGGCGCCGGCGGCCTGGAGGTTCTCGCACTTGAAGTGCAGGTGCGCGCCCCGGGCGGTGTCCAGCGCGTCGTTGGTGAGCACGGGCGTCCGCTTGATGTGGGGGCGGATGCGTTCGTGCGCGGCGCGGATGGCGGCAAGGTCGAGGGACATTCCGGAAGGAGTGTGGCCACAAAGAGGCACGAAAAGACACAAAAAAGAGGCAGGTTTCTGCCCAAGGCATTTAAACGCAGAGGACACAGGGCTCACCGAGAGAAAGCATGTGAGGGGAATGTCTCTGCGCGCTCTGCGACCTCCGTGTTAAAAGTCCGTGATCGATCCATCCGTGATCATCCGTGTTATCCGTGGCGAAAAACTGCCTTGGGTTTGGGGCAGGTCTTCGTAGGCTGGCCGCACCATGACCGTCACCAAGCTTCTCCACACCCGCATGCGGTTGAACGACCTCGAGCGTTCCGTGAAATTCTACGAGCAGGCCCTCGGGCTGAAGGTCACGCGCCGGCACACCTCGCCCCGCGGCGCGCAGCTGGCCTTCATCGCCACGCCGAACAGCGAGGAGGAGATCGAGCTCTGTCAGATGCCCCCCGGCGCCGAGCCGGTGAAGGTGCAGCCCGACCTGATGCACCTCGCCTTCGAGGTGGAAAACCTCGAGCAGTTCGCCGCCGAGCTGACGAAGAAGGGTTTTGCCCTGAGCGACGGCCCGACCAAGACCGGCAGCGGCTCGGTGATCGCCTTCATTGACGCCCCCGAGGGCTATGAGATCGAGCTGATCCAGCGGGCGAAATAGGCTTCAGGCCATTGGAGGGCCGGTCTCCTGACCGGCCGCGGCTGGTCGGGAGACCAGCCCTCCACCTGCAACATGACCGAACCAGACCACACGCCGGATCGTTGGAGCAACGCCTGGCCCGACGCGCTGGCGTTTGCCCTCGGCCTGGGGCTGGCGTGGCAGTTTCAATGGGAAACCGGCGACCTCGTGTGGAGCCTGTGGCTGTCGAGCGCGGTGATCGGCTATGCGATGATCGTCTGGGGCATCTTCGGCCCGGCCGTCTCCGTCGCGGCCAAGGCCTGGCGCGAACGCGAGAACCTGCGCGGCACCCGGCCCAGCTGGGGGATGGGCCTGGGCGCGGGGGTCCTGGCGTTCGGCGGATTCTTCCTGCTGGCGTTCTTCACGGTGCATTTCGGCGGGTTTCATTTCGTGCACTCGGTCTTCCTGAACTCGTTTTTCCCGGTCGAGCCGGGCCTGGCGAAAGCCTTTCCCGGTCCGGCCCTCTACTGGGAGGTGTTCTCGCGCTACTGGTGGTTCCTGCCGGCGGCGGCGATCGCGGAGCGGGCGGCGTTCCGCCTCCCCCCGGCGGAGCCGGACGGACCGCCGGGCACCGCGGTCACGGTCGAGGCGATCGCGGCGCGGAAGTTTCGCAATGCCAAGTCAGGTCTGGGCGGCGGTTTGATGGCGCCCTACAAGAACGTGGTCCGCCTGCACCTGCTGATCTTCTTCTTCGCCGGCGCGCATTTCCTGAAGCTCGACAGCTTTCTCGTCTACGCGGTCGTGTATGCGGTGTATTTCTTCCCGTGGCGGCTCATCAAGTCGGAGAAGGTGTAGGGCGTTGGTGGCAGGGGCCGTTGCCCTCAGGCGCCCCTACCGGTTTCCGAATTTTCGCTCCCACGCGAAAAGATATTGCTGGGCCAGGCCGGCGAGCGGACCGAAATGCGTGCGGCCGAAATGCGCGACCGGCGCGGGCTTCCAGCCGGTCAGCCCGTAGCGGCGGGCGAGCGACTTGAGCACCCACGTGTCCACGGGGAAGGCCTCCAGTTGGCCGGCGCCGAAGAGCAGGACGCAGTCGGCGACCTTCTCGCCGACACCGGGCAACTCGAGCAGGCGGGCCTTGGCGGCGGCGTAAGGCAGGTGTTCGGTTTCCTCAAGCCAGCCGGGGCGGGCGGCGATGAACCGGGCGGTGTCGTGGATGTATTTGGCGCGGAAACCGAGGAGGCACTGGCGCAGGTCTTTTTCCGGGATGGTGGCGAGTTGCTTCCAAGTCGGAAGCTGGTGGTGCACCGATCCGGTCTGCTGACCGGCCGGTGTTTGTCCGGGCCAGTCGCCCGGCAAACCATGTCGCTCGGCCAGCAACGTGCACATCTGTTTGATCTGCACGATCTGCTTCGTCGCGCTGCAGAGAAAGCCGAGCAAGGTTTCGCCGAAGGGCTGGCGCAGGATGCGCAGGCCCGGGAAGGCGGCGAGGCACTGGGCGAGATGCGCGTCGCTGCGCCACGGGAGCGAGTCGGTGAGCGCGGCCCAGTCGCGGTCGAGCCCGAGATAACGGGGCAGGGCGGTGGCGACGGTGGCGCGCAGCGGCGCGGGGGCCCGCCATTCAACCGCACCGTTTTGCAGGCGGAGTTGGGCGAGGCAGCCGGACCAGGTGCCGGTCCAGAGCCCGTCGCTCTGTTGCCACCGAAAACTCTGTCCGCCGTCGAGCGTCTCGGCGAGCACGTCGGGGGTCAGCCGGAGCGCAAGCGGCTGCCAGTCAGACCACGCCGGCTTGCTCATGGCTCACTTGCCCGCCGGTTTTTCCCAGAGGTAGCTCTTCTCGGAGGCGAGCACGCGGCCGTCCTCGGCCAGGACCTGCAGGTGCCAGGCCACGGGCTGGGACTTGGCGTCCTGCCACTCGGCGCCGGTCAGGCCGAGCTGGAACACCTCGGACCCGGACTTCACTTCGGCCGGGAAAGTGACCGTGTGCAGGGCGGAGGCGCCCTGCGCGAAGAATTGTAGCTGGAACCGCACCTGCTGCGCGGCGCCGGGATTGGCCAGGCGCACGAGAAAGTAATAGCCGGTGCGCTGCTCCGGGTGGGTGCGCAGGACGGTTTCCTTGCCGGTGTTTTCCTTGCCGTCGAAATACTCGGAGATGCGCTTGAAGGACGCGGCGTCGCGCCAGCCGGTGAAGGTGCGGACGATGGTCAGTTCCGCGCCGAGGACTGTGACGGCGGACAGGGCGAGAAGCAGGAGGAGGCGGGGAAACACGGGGGAAAAGTGCGGTCAGGGGGCCTGTAGGTAAACCTTTTTGTATTGGTAGAGGCCGATCAGGGCGGGCTCCCAACCCTTGACTGCGGGATGGATGAGATAGTTCCGCGCGCCGAAGACCAGGGGGATGATGGGCGCCTCCTGGAGCAGGCGGGCCTCCGCCTGCTGGAAGCACGCGAAGCGCGCCTGCGGATCGGGGGTTTGGGCGGCCTCGGCGATCAGGCGGTCGTAGGTGGCGTCGCCCCAGCCGGTCCAGTTGGCACCGCCGTTGGTCACGAACAGCTCGAGGAACGTCGCCGGATCGGGGTAGTCGGCGACCCAGCCGTTGGCGCCGACAGTGTAATCCATGACGCGTTGGTTCTGGATGGAGGTCTTCAACTCCAGGAGGGCGATGGTGGCGTGGACGCCGAGCTCCTTCTCCCACATGGCCTGGACGGCCTCGATGATCCTCGGTTGCAGCTCGTCGTTGCGGACCTGGATCTCGAAGGGCGGCAGGCCCCGGCCCCCGGGGAAGCCCGCGTCGGCGAGCAGCTGGCGGGCGGCGGCAAAATCGTCCGGCGCCGCGGGCAGGGAAACGTAGCCGGCGATCCCGGGCGGGACCAGGTGCCGGGCGGGCAGGCGTGAGCCGTGCAGGAGGTTGCGGGCAATGGAGTCGCGGTCGATGGCCAGCGAGAGGGCACGGCGCAGCTTCGGGTTGTCGAAGGGCGGTTTGGTCGTGTTGAACCGGATGAAGATGCTCTGCGCGAAGGGATCGATGCGGAGCTTGTCCGGATCGCTGGCGCGGTAGGCGGGGATCTTCGACAGGGGCAGGTTGTGGATGAGGTGCAGCTGGCCGGCGCGGAAGTTGCGCTCCTCGACGTCGGGGTTCTCGATCGGGTAGAAGACGATGCTGTTCAGGCGGACCGTCGCGGCGTCCCAATAGCGCGGGTTTTTGGCGGCCACGATCCGCGCGTTGGCGGACCACTCGGTCAGCACGAAGGGGCCGTTGCCGACGAAGTTGGCCGGGGTCAGCCAGGGAGTGTCGCGGCGGTTGAGCCCGCCCAGTTTGGCCAGCACCCGGGGGTTGACCGGATACCAGGCGCTGTTGGCGATGAGCAGCGGCAGGTGGGGGGTCGGCTGGGCCAGGGTGATGACCAGCGTGCGCGCGTCGGGCGCCGCCAGGCCGAGGGCGGCCGGATCGGTGAGCTGGCCGCTGTTGAACTTCTCCGCGTTCTTCACAGCGAAAAAGAAATACGCGTAGGGCGAGGCCAGTTCCGGCGAGAGGCAGCGGCGCCAGGATTGCACGAAATCGTCGGCGGTGAGCGGTTCACCGTTCGACCACTGCAGGCCGGGACGGAGGTGGAAGGTCCAGACGAGGCCGTCGGCCGAGGTTTCCCAGCTCTCGGCGGCGGCGGGCACGGCCCGGGAGGTGGGCTCGTCGATCACGGTCAGCCCCTCGAACAGGGCGGCGACCAGCCGCGCGTCATTGTAGGCGTCAATCAGGTGCGGGTCGAGGGTGCCGGGCTCCGCGCCGTTGCCGACGTGGAGCGTGCCGGTGCGCAGGCCGGCGTCGACCGGGGTCTCGCGGCGGCTGCAGGCGGTGGTCAGAAAACATCCGCCTACGCACAAGGCTAGGGCGGACTTACGGAAGACCGAGGACAGAAGACAGGCGAACCGGGCAGAGACCCGAGACCTTGGGCGGGAAGGCATGGCGGGATTAAAGCGGCTATTTTACGGTGGGCAAGGAGGGGGCGGCATATTTCTGTGTCCAAGGCCTAATAAACCCGCCCATGATCCGTCGAAGGAGCAAGGTCTCGTGAATATCGAACCGGAAACAACCCATGCCAGCCCCGATGCCAGCTCCTTCGTGCGGGCGGCGGTGGAACGCCATCAGGCGCCGCTGCTGCGCTACGCCACCCGCCTCCTCGGCGGGGACGGCGACCGCGCGCGCGACGTCGTGCAGGACACCTTCGTCAAGCTCATGGCCCAGCCGCCGGCCGAGGTGGACGGGCATGTCGCGGAATGGCTCTTCACCGTCTGCCGCAACCGCACGCTCGACGTGCTGCGCAAGGAGGGTCGCATGAAACGCTTCGAGGAAGGCCAGGCCGAGCGCCTGACCGCCCCGGATCCCCGGCCCGGCCGCACCCTGGAGCGGGCCGAACAATACGCCGCCGTGCTGAAGCTCATCGGCCGGCTGCCCCACAACCAGCAGGAGGTCGTCCGGCTGAAATTCCAGAACGGATTCAGCTACCAGGAGATCAGCCGCATCACGTCGCTGTCGGTCGGCAACGTCGGCTTCATCCTGCACACCGCGCTGAAGGCGCTGCGGAACGAGATGGCCGCGCAACCCGAATGACGGAGGACAGCAGACAGAAAACAGAGGACTGAACATGAATCATAACCAGATTTCCCCCGACGATCCCCGCCTGACCCTTTACGCCCTCGGCGAAATGGAGGCGTCCGAGCTGGCCGGTTTTGAAAAATTGCTGGAGCAGGATCCCGCCGCCCGCGAGGTGGTGGCGGAGATCCGCGCCATGGCCGGCGTCGTCACCGCCGCGCTGGAGCAGGAGCCCGTGGAGGCGGCGCCCAAGCCGGCCGGCAAGGTGCTGCGTTTCCCGCAGGCGTATTTTGCGATCAGCGGCCTGGCCGCGGCCTGCTTCGCGGTGTTTTTCGTGCTCTGGCAGAACGAGCAGCAGCTCAAGCAGCAGACGCACCTCATTGAGATCCCGCTGACCGCCGGCAACGGAGGCAAGGATGACAAGGCGGCCGCGACCGGTTCGGTCGCAGTCGCCCTCCCGGCGGCGTCCGCGCCCGCCGTGACCATGGCCCTGGCCGAGGCCAGCCCGATGCCGCCGGCCCTGCCGCTGGAGGATTCCTACCGCAGCGCGTCCAAGGTGGCCCGGGCCGAGGTTGCGGCCGGGCAGATGGCGGCCGCCGCCAACGCGGAGCGGTCCCGCGAGGCGGATTACTCCGCCCGCAAGAACGAGCTGGAGCGGCAGGCGGCCGCGACGATGCAGAAAGTCAAGCTGTCGGCCCCGCCGCCGGCCGCCCTGAGTTTCGCCCCGGAGCCGGACGCCAACACCGAGGCCTACGCCTACCGGCAGGACAACGCCTACCAGCGCGTGGCCGACCACCCGCTGTCCACCTTCGCCATCGACGTCGACACGGCTGCCTACGCCAATGTGCGGCGCTTCCTCACCCAGGGGCAGCGTCCGCCCGCCGACGCCGTGCGCATCGAGGAACTCGTGAACTATTTCCCCTACGACTACGCGCCGCCGGCCGGTGACACGCCGTTCGCCGCGAGCCTCGAGGTCGCCGATGCGCCGTGGGCGCCCGGCCACCGCCTGGTGCGGATCGGGCTGAAGGGCCGCGAGGTCAGCGAGACCCAGCGCCCGGCCGCGAACCTCGTCTTCCTGCTCGATGTGTCCGGCTCGATGAACCAGCCGAACAAGCTGCCGCTGCTCAAGCAGTCGTTGCGGCTCCTGGTGAACCGGCTCCGCCCCGATGACCGGGTGGCCATCGCGGTTTATGCCGGCTCGTCCGGCCTGGTGCTGCCCTCGACCAGCGCGGCGGAGCAGACCCGGATCATCGACGCGCTCGAGAACCTGCGCGCCGGCGGCTCAACCAACGGCGCCCTGGGCATCCACCTGGCCTACGACATCGCCAAGGCCAACTTCATCCCCGGCGGCGTGAACCGCGTGATCCTCGCCACCGACGGCGACTTCAACGTCGGCACGACCAGCAAGGGCGATCTCGTGCGCCTGATCGGGGAGAAGGCGCAGAGCGGCGTGTTCCTCAGCGTGCTCGGCTTCGGCATGGGCAACCTGAAGGACGGCACGCTCGAGTCGCTCGCCGACAAGGGCAATGGCAACTACGCCTACATCGACTCGCTCGCCGAGGCGCGGAAGGCGCTCGTCGAGCAGGCGGGCGGCACGCTGGTGACCATCGCCAAGGACGTGAAGATCCAGGTCGAGTTCAACCCGCAGCAGGTGGCGGCCTACCGCCTCATCGGCTACGAGAACCGCCTGCTGGCCAAGGAGGATTTCAACAACGACAAGGTCGACGCCGGCGAGATCGGCGCGGGCCACACCGTCACCGCGCTCTACGAGGTCGTGCCGGTGGGGGTGGAACTGCCGGCGGCATCCCCCGCCGTGGACGGCCTCAAGTATCAGGCGGTCCAGAACCAGGCGGTCCGGGCACCGGAATTTCCTTCCAAGGTCCGCGATCCCAAGTCCTCCGAGCTGCTCACCGTGAAGATCCGCTACAAGGAGCCGGCCGGCGACGTCAGCAGCAAGCTGGAGTTCCCGCTGGTGGATGCGGGCGCGCGGTTTGCGGACGCGAGTCCCGACTTCAAGTTCGCCACGGCGGTCGCCGGCTTCGGGATGGCGCTGCGCGATTCCCCGCACCAGGGCCGGCTGACGCTGGCGCAGGTGGCGGAGTGGGGCCGGGCCGGGCTGGGGCAGGATACCGGCGGCTACCGGGCGGAGTTTCTCACGCTGGTGAATGTCGCCGGGGGATTGCTGCGGTAGGGGTAGGCGGGTGCGAGATCGGTGGGAGGGGCTTCACGCCCCGACAGGATTGCAGCCGCAGCGACAGAGTCGGGGCATAAAGCCCCTCCCACCATCTGGTGCCCGGGCAAAATCATCGGGGCATATTTTCCTCCGCCGGGCCAAACTCAGGCCTTGCCGGGGCGCCGGGCTGGGGGAAGCTTCGGGCATGGCTGTTTTTGGCTCCCTTTCCACCGTGCGCGCCCAACTGGCCCACGATCCCCGTTTCAAGGCGGCGTTTGACTACGTCGCCGAGGCACTTAACCCGGCCTCCGCCGTCCACGCGCGCATCGGCGCCGTGGCCGTGGGCGCGACCGAGCGGCACGAGCTGGCCGGCGGATCGTTCGCCCTGGAGCAGGTGTATCACTCGCGGCCCCGCGCCGAGGCGTTCCTCGAGTCGCACCGCAAGTATATCGACGTGCAGGTCGTGGTGGCCGGCGAGGAGATCCAGGAGGTGGTCGACATCGCAAAGCTGACCGCGGAGGCGCCCTACGAACCCGAGCGCGACCTGATCAAATACCTCGACTACCAGGACACCTCGCTGCTCAGCGCCCGCGACGGGCTGGTGGGGATCTATTTCCCGGCGGACGGGCACATCTCCCGCGCCGCGGGCCCCGCGGTGCTGGTGCGCAAGACCGTGGTCAAGGTGCCGGTAGGATGAACTACCGCCACCACTACCACGCCGGCAACTACGCCGACGTCTTCAAGCACGCGCTGCTGCTGCTGCTGATCCGCGCGATGCAGCGCAAGGAGAAGGGGTTTCTCTACCTCGACACGCACGCCGGCCGGGGCGGTTACGACCTGTCGATGCCGTCCGTGCTGCCCGACGGCCGCACGCGCGAGCCGGAGTATCCCGCCGGCATCGGCCGGCTGTGGGGCGCGCAGGACCTGCCGCCCGCGCTCAACGACTACCTGGACCTGGTCCGGCGGTTCAACGACCGCAATGGCGCGACCGGCGACGAGCTCAAGTTTTACCCCGGTTCGCCGTGGATCGCCAAGCTGCTGCTGCGGCCGCAGGACCGGATGGTGTTGTGCGAACTGCGGCCGGACGACGCCGAGGCGCTGGACTTCGAGTTTGCCCGCGAGTCGCGGGTCAAGGTGGAGGTCATCGACGGCTACACCGGGCTGAAAGCGATGCTGCCGCCGCCCGAGAAGCGGGCGCTGGTGCTCATCGATCCGCCGTTCGAGACGAAGAAGGAGTTCGCCGACATCGCCCGGGGGTTGAAGGACGCCCTGAAGCGCCTGCCCGGGGCGGTGATCGCCGTGTGGTATCCGATCACGGAACGCGCGCGGACGGAGGAATTCCACCACGCGCTGCTGGAGCTGGCGACGCCGACACTGTTTGCCGAGGTGAACATCGCCGGGGCGGAGTCGCTCCTGAAGATGAAGGGCTGCGGGCTGCTGATCCTCAATCCGCCGTGGCAGATCGACCGGGAGATCCGGGCGTTGCTGCCGGTGTTCCGGGAGCGCCTGCGGGTCGAGGCCGGGGCCAGTGCGGAATGCGGCTGGATCGTGCCGGAGAAGTGAGCGAGAGCCCGGGTGGGAGGGGCTTTATGCCCCGACATGTGGGAATCGAGCAGAGTCGGGGCATAAAGCCCCGCCCACCAGGAAACGAATTCAGCTCGACGCCGACGGCCGGCGCGTGATGCGCGTGGCGCGGAGCGGCAGGGGTTCAAGCGCGATGTTCGGGATGGGGAGGGCCGGCGCCTTGAAGACGGGCTGGTTCCACAGGACGTCGCGGGGGAGCGTCTGCCGCACGTCGCCGGGCTGCGCGGCCGCGTGCATCGCGGGGCGCTCGGGAAGATGGTGCGGGAAGTAGGTCATGGTGTTTTGTGTTCGGCGGGTCAGGGCCGTCAGTCTTAGAACCCCCGGGACGGCGGATTGTTCCAGAAAATTACGCGGATAAAGGGAAAAACCCGCGCGCGCGGCCAGGCAACGGGCCGCGCATCCGCCTTCGCCAAGGCTTCGGCGGACAAGCGCAGGCTTTCTCCGGGTCATGCCACCTGGCGCTGACGGGCGGCCAGACCGGCGTGAGCCGGCCGGCTTTTCGGCAGCACGATGGTGAGCACTCCCCGGGTGACGGATGCCTGCAGGGCCTCGAAGTCGAAGCCGGTCCCCAGCCGCAGCTTGAGCTGGTAGTCGCGCTGCACGCTTTCCAGGTGCAACGCCTGCCAGTTGGCGCGGAGGTGGTGGGTCTTGCGGGCGGTCACAAGGAGGTCGGGGCCCGACGTGGTGATGTCCACGCCGCTCGCGTCCACGCCGGGGACATAAAGCGTCAGCTTGAGGGCCGAGGGCAGGTCCATGCAGTCAAAGTGCGGCGAGCGGAAGTCCTGGTTGGACGCCGGATTCGGGAAGCGACTGTGGTTCTGGCGATGGATGATGGTATGCATGATGAAATGAATGAAAAATGGTTCGATTCTCGGTGGTCGGCTAAGACCTCCGGGACTCCTGTTGATTGGGACTGATCCGTGTTTTACGGGGTCCGTCAGGCCAGGCAGCCCGGAGCGGTCTTCTGTTTCAGCCAATTGGCGACGCCCTGGCACATCTGCGCGCAGCCAAAAGGCAGGCCGGCCTTCGTAATCGAAGTGCGGGCCTGCAGGCGGCGCTGGTGCTGTTGGGAGGACGTCATGGGACTGAGTTCACCTTCCAAAATGCACAGCTCATGCCAGCCGCCAAATTTAATTTTCCCGTATGACAAGACAGCGCCCGCGCTTGCGCGGGGGGCACTGTGCCGGTAACCCACTCATCATGAAACCGATGACGGATGCGAAAACGACGGTGGCGGAGCTGCGGGAGCGGGTGCTGGCCTTCGTGCACGAGCGCGACTGGGAACAGTTCCATTCTCCGAAGAACCTCAGCATGGCTCTGGCCGCCGAGTCGGGCGAGCTGATGGAGCATTTCCTCTGGGCCGAGTCCAAGGCCTCGCTCGACGTCGCCCGCGACCCGAAGAAGCGCCCGGCGATCGAGGCGGAGATAGCCGACGTCGTCATCTACGCGCTCGAGTTCGCCAACATCTGCGGCATCGACCTCGCCGCCGCAATCGAGGCGAAGATGGCCGCCAACGCGAAGAAGTATCCGGTGGAAAAGTCCAAGGGACGCTCGGACAAATATACGGAGCTATAAAAAAGCGGAGCCGGGTGGCTCCGCTTTTGGAGGGCCCAGCTCCAGCTGGGCCGCGGTCGGCCGGGAGGTCGGCCCTCCACCAAGCCTCACGGCTTCCCGCCGTAGGTCACGTAGTCGTCGAGCTCGAGCCAGTCGAACCAGGTCTCGATGTCATGCCGGTGGGCGGCGTTCTTGCGGTGGACGTCGTTGAAGAAGCCGCGGGAGTCGGGGTTGTCCGGCGTCTGCTGTTCATACCAGGCGGACCAGGCCTTGATCTCGCTGGGGCCGCGCTTGGGTTTCGCGTTCGCCATCACATAGGCGAGCAGCTCGGCGTCGGTCTTGCCGGCCTTGACCTGCTTCATGAACGCGGCGGGCTTGATGCCGGTGAAGGCCCAGAAGCGCTGGTCCATCGGGCAGTTGTAGTGGAAGTCGCCGTTGGTGCCGGCGACGACGGCGCGCGCCTTGTCGATCAGGCGCGGGAGATGCACGAAACCGCCCAGCCGCGTGCGGGGGCTGCGGGGCGGGTGCCGGGTGAGGTCGGGCGCGCTGTAGTTGACCGCACCGCCCTGGGAGGCGGACGGCTTCAGGTAGTTGGCTTTCAGGTTGGACATAAAATCAGGCGGAGGGGATGCGGGGCCCGCTGTGGCAGGCGCAGCCGGGGGCGCAGGGCGCGGCGGGGGCGGCCGCCGGGGTCTTGTCGCCGACCCCCATCAGCCCGTAGCCGCCGGAGATGACGCGCCGCACCGGTTCGCCGGTGTCCGGGTGTTGCGCGAGCGGGGCGTCCTTCATGCTCTGCACCACCTCGAAGCGCCGCGGCGCCTCGCCGGGCTGCCGGGGGATGGTTTCGTAGATGTAGGTGGCCATGGGGCGGAAGTGACAGGTGCCAGCTAACAAGTGGCAAGTTTTTCGTTTCGCAAGTCACCCGGGGAGTTTTCATTGGTGGGGACCCCCATCTTCGTCCCTCGATGAAATCCTCCCGGCCGCTTGAACGCTATTACGTGCTCCCGTGCTGCCTGCTGCTGCTCAACCTCTGCAACGAGATCATCGCCTACAAGGCGCGGCTGATCGACGACGGCCTGCTGCGCACGCTCTTCATCATGGGCTTCGTGCTCTTCGGCGCCTCGCTCGTCGCCTTTGCCATCGCGCCCGGCCTGATCTGGACGGTGCAGTCGCTGCGCCGCACCAGCCGTTCCAACGCCGGCCAGGTCGGCGAGAGTTTCTTCCTGCTCGGCCTCGGCGCGCTGATTTTCTGGCTCTACTACCGGAACTACCTCATGGGCACCGAGCACATCCTGCCGGCGGCCTGGCGGAACCCGCTCATCCACTAGCGTGATTCAGGGATTATGGCTTTCCGGTTGTGGGCGGCCGTGATTCTGAGGGTCGCGACAACCAGAGTGAGTTCTCGTTGGCGGCTTCTTTCGCGGCGGGTGGATCCTCCAGATTGAACACCACTATTTGCGAGACCCTGGTGGCCACTTCCCGGCCGTTTCGTTGACCTGGGGTGAATCTCCACTGCATGACGGCTTCGATGGCCGGAGCCTCGAATTCCTTGTGGGTGGAGCGCACAATCCGGGGTTCGCGGACACTACCCTTGGTATCGATGATGAACTCGACCACAACTTCACCCTCCAGCGAATGATCCGACATGATCTTAGGATACTGGGGCCGCGGCTGCCAGAGAGCCTTCGGTCGAATGTCGCCCGAACCCAGACGGACCGGTGGCGCCCCGGCTGCGTTATCACTGGTGCTGGCTGAATTGGATTGCGGGCCGAGATACATGTCTGGGGATTCCGCGGACGAAGTTTCCCCGCTGCCAAATCTGATCGTGCTCGTGATGTGGGCACGGACGTTCCGGTCGCCATATCGTCCCGGAGAAAACTTCCAATGCCTGGCGGCTTCCAAGGCCGGCGCTTCGAAATCAGGATGGCTTGATTTCGTCACTATGGGCTGCTGCACAGCACCTTGTTCGTCGACGATAAACTCAATGACCGCCGTGCCCTCGCCGGACCTCCGGGATTTTTGTCGGGGGTAGGGTGGTGGCAGCTGCTCCAGCGGTTTGGGATCGGTTATCTTCTGGGTCAGGTCCTGCACCGAGCGCCGGCTGGGATCAGCCGGCAGATCCTTCGCATCATACCGGGTTGAATCATTGGTTACGGCGCTCCACTGACCTGGTTCGGAAATGGGCGGCGGGAGATATCCGTCGGGATTGATCCGCTTTATCCGGTCGCTGGTGGCGGGATGGGTGCTGAGGTAGGTCAGGTCCTGTCCGCTGCCGGGCCGGGCATCCTCCAGCTTCTTTAAAATGGTCGCGAAGTGGGCGACGCTGATGTTTGCCTGGCGCAGCAGATCCACCGCATAGGCATCGGCGGCCTCCTCGAATTCACGGGAGTAGCCACGTTGCAGCAGGACAAAGGGGATTGTGCCGGCGAAGGTGGTGAGCGCCGAGAGGTCGCCGGAGACGGTGCTCACCAGCAGCAGGGCTGCCGAGCTGCGCAGCACCCCCTGCAGTCCGTGTCGTAGCTGCCAGTGACCGATCTCGTGAGCCAGCACCGCGGCGAGTTCCTCGTTGTTGGCGAGTGTGACCAGTTCATCGGAAACTACGATGAACCCGCCAGGCAGGGCGAAAGCATTGGGAAACTTGCCGCCCATCGAACGAAAGACCAGTTCGGGCCTGGCCGGCAGCGGCCGCGCCTTGAGCAGCCGTTCGAGCTGCGTATTCACCCGGGCTTGGTCGGTCCGCTTGAGTTGGCTCGGGGCCAGCAGGCGGTTGAGAGTCGCCATGGCCGTTTGCCCGGCCTGCCGCTCAATTGACGGCGGAACGGCCATGGCCGCCTGATGCGCAAGCACCGGCAGAGCCCACCAAGCGGAGGCGGCCACGCTTGCGACGAGCAGCACGGTGGCGACGGCCGCGATCCGTGAACGGACCTCAAGCCAGTGCACGGCCGCGACCACGCGGCCGCGCTGCTGGCCGGCCAACAGCGCGTCGATGGCGTCATTGTCCGCGGTCTCGATGGTGCGACCATCCGGCAGATAGAGGAAGCGAGGCAGGGTGGCCAGCCGGTCGCTGGTGCGCACCCCGGACAACGCCACCTCGAGCGCGACGTCCTCGGTTTGGCTGCGGAGACGGCCATCACTGGCCTCAAGGATAACGGTGCGAACCGCGAGGGTCTCGCCATCGAATAGGGCGCCGGTAAAGGTCGTGCTCATAGGCCGAAGTCCAGGCCGACGAACTCCGCCGCGGTTTCGCCGAGTGCGCTGCCTTCCCGGCGGCTGAGCCGGGCGATCTTCTCGATGGGGCGGTCTGGGTTGAACCGGAGGCTCTCCAGGGCGTAGCGGGTCGAGCGCACTACCGCCCAGGGATAGAGCAGGCCGCAGGAACCGACGATGGCTCCGAGATTGACCAGCTGGAGCTTCAGCCACCCGCCGATGGACAGGCTGGCGCTGAAGCTATGGTCATCTAGCCGGGTGTGGGACCAGATGTGGTTGAACAGCCGGGCGTAGATGTAGTGCTTGGAAAAATAAAGGGCCGTGCCGTAGAGGATGAAGAACGGTGCCATCTGCAACGGCGTGGGTGGCCGGCCGCTGTTGCTCGCGACGATCAGCCCGGTGACCATTGCGCCGGCCATCACCACGCCGAAGACCACCAGACCTGAGAAAAAATAGGCCGAGTAGAAGGGGCCGCTCTTGGACTCGAAGCGAAAGAAGGCGTCGCCCAACCGGTGGCTCGTGATGGTGAACTCCTTTCGGTTGCGCACCCAGGCTGGATAATACAGCCCGGCCGTGATGATGATGACGAACCACTGACCGATGTAAGTCAGCGCGGCCATGCCGTAGGTCTGACGGGAATAAAAACGCATCCCCCGGTAGACGGTGTTGTGGGCATTGAAGGCCAGCGAGCGGACCACCACCCACGGCAGCAGGGCGAGGCTCACGACGAGGGCGCCGACCCGGACCATGGGGTAAACCTCGCCCACGATCATGTAGGCGAGGAACATCAGTGCGACGAGGACATTGCCGGCCAAGATCCGGCGCGGGTCGGCGACGTAGTCGAAGCGGTGGCCCATCAGCTCGGTGTTGCCCCGCAGGTAGCGCCGTTTGCGGACCTTCGCCCAGGCGGCATAGAGGCCGAGGGTGAGCAGCGTGAGCAGCGTGTTTACGATCCAGATGCGGAAATACTCACGCGTGTCGCCGTGGAAGATGAACGGATGCGATTCCCGGGTGCGCTCCATGCCGATGACCGGCGGGGTGCCGGCCTGCAGGTTCTGCCGTATAGTGCGCAGAAAATCTGCGGGTGTGCCTGTGGGTCCAGGGTGTGTAAGTGGCTGCAATTCGGGGGCGGGTGCGTCCAGCCGGGTTTGCATCGCCTCCAACAAATCCGCGGGTGTGTCCGTCAGCTTTGGGAGTGGGAGGGAAATCGCGTCCGCGAGTTGCCGGTCCTGGAGCGATAATTCCGGGGTAACGGGAGGCGTTTCCTCAGGCGGCAGCTCCGCCGGGCCAGGTTGGTCAGACATGCGAAATAGGAGAAGGGCCCGTTCGCCGTCGACTGTCCGGGTGGACCGTTTCGGGGCAAACCTATTCTGACTAAGCGCGTATTTGTTCCGGGGTCCGTCCCTGCTCCTGCAGCGTGCGGAGCGCGAGGGCGTCGTGGCGTTTGGCCAGGCGCACGCCCTTTTCGTCGGTGACGAGCGGGCAGTGATAAAAGGCCGGCGCGGGGTGACCGAGCGCGCGGAACAACAGGAGCTGCCGGAAGGTGGACCTGATCAGGTCGGCGCCGCGGACGACCTCGGTGATGCCCATCGCCGCGTCGTCCACCACGCAGGCGAGCTGGTAGCTCGGGGCGTCGTCCTTGCGCCAGACCAGGAAGTCGCCGAAGCCGCGGCCGGCGGTCGCGTGTTGGTCGCCGAAGTGACCGTCGGCAAAGGCCACGGTTTCTCCGTCCGGCACGCGGAAGCGCCAGTTCAGGCCGTCCCCGGGGGACGGCGAGCGCGGAGCACGGAGCGGGGAGCCGGGAAGAAGGTTCTCCGGGCGACACGTGCCGGGGTAGAGGGGCTCGTCGTCGAGGGCCGGGCCGGCCTCGTGGGGTGCGGTCGCGGCTTGTTGGACGTCGCGACGGCTGCAGGTGCAGGGGTAGATGAGCCCGGCGGCGTGCAGCCGGGCAAGGGCTGCGCGGTAAAGCGGGAGGCGGGCGCTTTGGGTGATCATCGGCTCCTGCCACTCGAGGCCGAACCAGCGCAGGTCCTCGATCATGGCGGTCACGAACTCCGGGCGGCAGCGGGCGGCGTCGAGGTCGTCGTTGCGCAGGAGCAGCGTGCCGCCGGCGGCGCGGGCGCGTTCCTGCGCCGCCCAGAAGGTCCGGGCGTGCCCGAGGTGGAGCAGGCCGGTGGGCGAGGGGGCGAGGCGGCCGCGGTAAACTGGAAGTGAGGCATCAGCCACAGATTACACGGATGGCCACGGATAAGCGGGAAGGCGAACGCAGAAATTTATCCGTGGCCATCCGTGCCATCCGTGGCCTAAGAATCATTCATGTCCAAACTGCTCTGCGTCTATTGCTCCTCCAGCGACCGGATTGATCCGAAATACGCCGCCGCGGCGGAGCAGCTAGGGCGCGAGATCGTCGCGCGCGGCTGGGGGCTCGTTTACGGCGGCGGCAAGACCGGCCTGATGGGCGCGGTGGCCCGCGGCACCAAGGCGGCGGGCGGCCGCGTGGTCGGCGTCATTCCGGAGTTCATGAAGGCGCGGGAGCTGGCCTTCGACGAGGCCGACGAGCTGGTGACCGTCATCACCATGCGCGAGCGGAAGCTCCTGATGGAGACGCGGGCCGACGCCTTCGTCACGCTGCCCGGCGGCTTTGGCACGCTCGAGGAGATCATGGAAATCCTCACCCTGCGGCAGCTCGATGTCGTGCGGAAGCCCTGCGTGTTCTTCAACCAGGACGGATTTTACGACGACCTGATCCGGCTGTTCGAAAAGATGCTGGCGGAGAAATTCTTCAAGCCGTCAAACATGGACCTGTTCCGCGTGGCGACGTCGGTGCCGGATATCTTCACGCAGATCGAGGCGGCGGACAAAGCCCCGGTCGAGTCGAAGTGGTTTGAGACGCGGTAAGAGCTAAAACTCAACACACCCCGCCCTGACGGGCACCCCTCTCGAGAGGGGATCAAAGGCGCCGGGGTGTGTTGCCCGGATCAGCGGTAGAGCCGGATCAAATTCTCCGAGCGGACCCAGCCGGACTGGCCGCCGGCGAAACCGACCTTCGTCCAGCCGAGGAAGGTTTTCTCGGCGAGGGCGATGGAACCGGCGGAAAGCGGCGTGGTTTTCTGCGTCGTGTCGGCGTCGGTCGGGATGCTGCGCAGCGTCGTGGCCTGCCAGACCAGCACGGCCTCGGGATCCGCGAGGGGGCCGTAGGTGTGCAGGCTGAGCGTGGCGGCGGCGGCGAGCAGGACGGCGACGAGGCTGGTGGTCAGCGCGACGGGCTTGGCCCAGGTCCCGATCCGGCGGTAGCCCTGGAGGAGCAGGACGATGAGCGCGGCGGCGAGCAGGAGGGCGGCGCCGACGAGCACGAGCTGCCATTCACCCGGCGAGGCCCAGCGCGCGAGTTCGTGGCGGCCTTCGCCGCGGGAGAACTCGACCAGCTCGGGCGGCGCCATGCCGGAGCGCTGCAGGCCGAGCGCGAGGTCCCAGCGGGTGGTGTCGGAGCGGGCGTTGAGCAGGAAGGCGCTGGTCCAGTGACCGGTGGCCTCGGCCCAGCGGTCCTGCTGGGCGAGCGCGAGACCGAGGTTGTGGCGGGCGGTCCAGTCGGCGGGGGCGGCGATCACCGCCGTGCGCCAGCCGGCCTCGGCCGCGGGGAAGTCGGCGGCCTTGTAGCGATCGGTGGCGAGGTCGGCCTGGGCCGCGACCGGCGCGAGCAGCAGGGCGAGCGTGAACAGGAACGGGAACAGATTCCGGCCGGCGAAGAGTGAGAACGGCGACCAACCCGGGACCTTTGCGGTCGACAGCGCGGCCTCGGCACGGGTCAGCCAGTCGGCGGGCAGCTGCTGTTCGCGGCTGTGCAGCGCGCGGTCAGCCTCGGACCAGAGCTTGGCCCAGGCGGAGGCGGCGTCCTTGGAATGTTTGCCCACGCAGGCGTGGACCAGCGGCGTGCCGGGCGCGGCGTGGGGGACTTCCCAAAGCTTGGCGGACTCCGTCTGCCAGGCTTTGAGCGGGGAGCCGGGAGCTTGGAGTTTGGAGCCGGAGGACCGGAGTTCAGCGAGCGCGGCGGCGAGGGCTTTTCGGGCTTCGCGGCGGAGGCGCTGCGGGTCGCGTTCGCGGGAGCGGAGGGCGGCGAGGACCAGCCAGACGGCGAGGACGCAGAGGACGGAGGACAGGAGACAGAGAGCCGCGAGGTTGCCGCCGGGCAGGGGAATGAAGCCGCGCGCGGACTCGGTGATGGGGTCGCGCGGGAGATTCTCGGGCGGGACGGGCGCCACGGCCTCGGGCAGGACGGGCGCGGCCGGCGTGGTGGCGGGGGGATTGATGGAGAACTGCACCGGCGCGCCGGAGCCGGCGGGCGCTGGCACGGGCGCGGAGGCGCCGGTGATCGTCACGGTGACGGGCTCGCTCGCGAGAGTCTTGTAGGTGCCGGACTTGGTGTCGAAGTAGGTGAAACGCACGGGCGCGAGGCGGTAGGTGCCGGCGCGGGTGGGGACGAGCACGACGTCCTCGGTCAGATTGCCCTCGAAGAGCGTGCCGTCCTTCATGGTGCGCTTGGACTTGGGTTGCACGACCTGGAAGTCGTTCGAGGCCTCGCGTTCGGGCAGGCCGGTGATGTCCGGCCAGTTGCCGGTGCCGGCGAGCTCGAGGGTCCACGTGACGGGTTCGCCGACGGCGGCGGTGAGGGGCACAACCTTGGAGACGAAGCTGAACTCGCCGACGGCGCCGGTGAAGCCGGCCGGGGCGGGCGGCAGCGGCTTCACGGTCAGGTCGAGCTGGTTCGACTCGATCGCGCGCTGCTCGACGGTGGGCTGGGCGAAGAGGCCGAAGCCCGAGGTGCCGACCATCAGGTTCACCATCTGGCTGGAGGGCTTGAGGGTGTAGCGGCCCGGCTGCTTGGCGTAGGCGCGGGTGGACTGCTGGAGGGCAACGTAGCGCTCGCCGCGGAGGAGGACCTCGTTGAGCTCGGGCTTGCTCCAGTCCTCGGTGACGAGCGGCGCGGAGGGCCAGTCGGCGTTGGTCGCGATGGAGTGGTAGTAGCGCCGGACGATGTTGAGGTTGTAGGTGACGGGGAAGACCTCGCCGGCCCAGAACGACTCCTTCGCGACGCCGAGCTTGGCGGAGGCGACGTCGTTGACCGAGAGGCCGGAGGAGCCGACGGTGGCGTCGCCCACGGTGAAGGTGGCGGCCTTCACCGTCAGGGCGCCCTTGTCGGTTTTGACCTCGAAGGCCGGGATGCTGATGGTGCTGCGCTTGGCGGGGCGGACGGGGTAGACGAGGGAGAAGCGGCGCGTCACGGTCAGGTTGACCATGTTCATCTCGCTGCTCTGCGACGGCCGGCCGAACTGCAGGCCGTCGATGGCGGGCAGGCGCGGGTCGCCGTCGGGCTCGCAGTTCTCGAACACGAGCGCGAGGTCGCTGACCTGGTTGAAACCCAGCTGGCCGCCCGGCGGCTCCCAGCGCACGGACTGCGCGCGGGTGAGGGTGGGGAGGGTCAGCGTCAGCAGGGCGAGGATGCCGAGGAAGGCACCCAACACACCCCGGCGCTGCGCGCCACCCCTCTCTAGAAGGGACCCAATCGCCGGTGCGTTGGTCTTTGATCCCCTCTGGAGAGGGGTGCCCGTCAGGGCGGGGTGTGTAGTCAGGGACATGAGGCGGAAAAGCATGATCATTACCAATTCTTGCCCGTGGGTTTCTGCTTGGGCGGCTGGCCCTGCATGAGTTGCTGGAGCTTGGCCGGGGAATCCTGGTTGCGGACCTGCTCGAGTTTCTGGAGCGGCATGGCGAGCTCGGCGTCGACCGGCTCGGCGGGCTGTTTTTCCTGCTGGCCGCCGACCTTCTGCGTGCCCGGTTGGGGCTGCGGCTTGGGCTCGGGCTTCGGGTCCTGTTTGTCCTTCATGTCGCCGAACGCGTCCTGCTTCTGCTGCTGCGACTGCTGCTCCTTCTGCTCCTGGTCCTGCTTCTGCTGGTCGGACTGCTGCTGTTGCTGGTCCTTGTCCTGCTGCTGGTCCTGCGACTGGTTTTGATCCTGTTGCTGGTCCTGCTTTTCCTGATCCTTCTTGTCCTGGTCCTTTTTGTCCTGCGGCGGCGGCTCTTCCTTCTTGATCAGGTCCTCGAGTTCGGCGCGGAGCTTCGGCCAGTCGGCGGCCTTGGCGTCGAGCTTCTCGCCGGTGGTGACGGCCTGCAACGCGTCGCGGACAACGCTCTCCAGCGGCTGTTGCTGGGCGGACTTCACGCGCTGGCCGTAGGTGACGGTGGTCGAGGCCATCTCCGCGTATTCCTTGGCGGTGACGGTGTCCTTGGCGGCGAGGCGGGCCACCGTGGTGCTCAGGGGTTTGGCGATGGGGTCCTCGGGGGTCGGCGGCTCCGCCGCCGACCCGGAGGACGGATGACAGAGGACGGAGAACAGGATCAAGGCGGCAGCGAT
>DASWWD010000003.1:0-221531 GCA_036401015.1 Lacunisphaera sp. | reverse complement strand
CACGCAGGCGGCCAGGCCCTCGCCGCCGCCGATGCAGATGGCGGCGACGCCGCGCTTGAGGCCGCGTTCCTGCAGGGCGGCGATGAGGGTCACGAGGATGCGCGCGCCGCTGGCGCCGATGGGATGGCCGAGCGCGATCGCTCCGCCGCGAACGTTGACCTTGTCGGGCGAAACGCCGAGTTCCGCCATGAACGCCATCGGCACGACGGCAAAGGCCTCGTTCACTTCCCAGAGATCGACGTCCTTCACGGACCAGCCCGCCTGCTTGAGCGCGGCCTGCGTGGCCTGCACCGGCGCGGTGGTGAACCAGACCGGGTCCTGGGCATGGCCGCCGAAGCCGGCGAGGCGCGCGATGGGCTTCAGGCCCCTGGCTTTCGCGGTGTCGGCGGTCGCGAGCACCAGGGCGGCGGCGCCGTCGTTGATGGAGGAGGCGTTGGCCGGCGTGATCGTGCCGTCCTTCTGGAAGGCGGGCTTCAGGGCCGGGATCTTGTCGTATTTAACCTTCGCCGGGCCCTCGTCGTGTTCGACCTTCGTGACGTTGCCCTTGGCGTCGGTGGACTCGTAAGGCGTGATCTCAGTGGCAAACTTACCGTCCTTTTGGGCGGCGTTGGCGCGCTTGAAGGATTCGATGGCGTAGGCGTCCTGCTGCTCGCGGGTGAACTTGTATTTGGCCGCGCACTGCTCGGCGCAGTTGCCCATGTGGAGGTTGTTATACGGGTCCCACAGGCCGTCGGTGATCATCGAGTCGATCACCTGCTGGTGGCCGATCCGGAAGCCGTCGCGCGCCTTCGGCAGCAGGTAGGGCGCGAGCGTCATGTTCTCCATGCCGCCGGCAACGGCGATCGTGCCCATGCCGCCGGCGAGGAAGTGGGCGGCGCCCATGACGGTCTGCAGGCCCGAGCCGCAGACCTTGTGCACGGTCACGCAGCGCACGGACTGCGGCAGGCCCGCGCCGAGCGCGGCCTGGCGGGCGGGCGCCTGGCCGATCCCTGCCTGGAGCACGTTGCCCATGAGGCAGTCGGTGACGTCGGCGGGGTTCACGCCGGCTTTCGCGAGGGCGCCCTTGATGGCGGCGGCCCCGAGCTTCGGCGCGGGCACCCCGGCAAACGCGCCCTGGAAGGCGCCGATCGGCGTGCGGGTGGCGGAGATGATGAGAGGAAGGGTCATGGGGATCTGGGATGGGTTTGTCTGACGGTTAATCATCGCATGAGCCAGGCCGGCGAAGCTACGCTTCGCCGCTCATTCGCTGGCACTGATGGCGCAGGCGCTGGAGAGCAAAAAGTGCCAATGATTGGGCCCTAAGGGGTAGCGGCTAAACGGCGGTTGGGGTTAAATTGGCCGCAAGAAAAGATGAGCATGACCCTTACCCATCATCCCGTCGGGCGGCTCGCCCGGATTCGCCCCTGCGAGCGCTGGTCCATTCCGGCTCCGGCCCTCCGGCCGGACGTCGCGGCCGTTGGGGAAATCTTTTGCCCCTCAGTCCCATGAGAAACGGAATCATCGCCGGCGGAAATTGGATCGTGGATCACATCAAGGTGGTGGATCGCTGGCCGACGCAGGACGCCCTGGCCTCCATCATCCGGGAGGCCAAGGGGAGCGGCGGCTCGCCCTACAACATCCTCAAGGATCTGGCGCGGCTTGGTTCGGCCATTCCGCTCGCCGCCGTGGGCTTAGTCGGCGACGATGAAGACGGGCGCGGGATCATCAAGGACTGCCAGGCCCATGGCATTGATACAACGCAGTTGCGGGTCTGCCCCGCCGGGGCGACCAGCTACACGGATGTCATGACCGTCGAGGGGAGCGGCCGGCGGACATTCTTTCACCAGCGTGGGGCCAACGCGCAGCTCGGTCAGGAGCATTTCGATTTCACCGCGACGCCGGCGAAAATCTTCCATCTGGGTTACATGCTGCTGCTCGACCGGTTGGACGAAATAGCCGGCGGTCGCCCCCGGGCGTGCGAGGTGCTGGAGCGGGCAAGAAACGCCGGGCTGATCACCTCGCTCGATTGCGTGAGCGAGGACAGCCAGCGGTTTCAGACGATTGTCGCGCCGGTGCTGCCGTATGTGGACGTGCTCTTTGCCAATGATTTTGAAACGGAGAAGATCACGGGAACACCGTTGCGGGAGAACGGCCGGATCGTCGCGATGGCGGTCGGTTCGGCCGCGCGCAACCTGCTGCGCCGCGGCGTGCAATCCTGGGTGGTCATTCATTTTCCCGAGGCGGTTTACGCCTGCAGCGCGGCGGGTGAGCAGGTCTGGCAGCCGAGCCTGCGGGTTCCCCAGGCGGACATTGCTGGGGCGGCCGGAGCGGGCGATGCACTGGCCGCGGGGGTGTTGCTCGGGATGCACGAAGACTGGCCCATGGCCGAGAGCCTCCGTCTCGGCGTCGCGGCGGCGGCGGCCTCGCTTTATCATCCCAGCTGTTCCGAGGGCCTGAGACCGGTGGCGGAGTGCCTGGCCCTTGCGCAGCGGCTTGGTTATCAAGCCCTGCCAGCCTGATGCCTGGCCCGGTTACCCAAGCGGCAGCGCCGGGCTGGTTCCAAACAGGATTTCCAGACAGCATGTCCATTTCCCGAATAGCAATTATCGGCGCCGGCACGATGGGTGCCAATATCGCACTGAATTTTGCCACCAGCGGGCGGGAGGTGGTGCTCCATGACTCCGATCCGGCGCAACTCGATAAGGCCGGTCGGATTGCCCGGGGCAACGCGGCTTTGCTGCAAAAGCACGATCTGCTGGCCGAGCCGGTTGACCTGCTGCTCGCGCGGATCATGGCCAAGCCTAGGCTGGAAGAGGCGGTGTGCGGAGCCGATCTCGTCATCGAGGCCGTGCCGGAGAAGCTCCAGCTCAAGCGGGCGATCTTTACGCAGCTGGACCGCCTGTGCGGTCCGGCGACGATCCTGGCGAGTAACTCCTCGACGTTTGTGCCGTCCAGCATGTCCGTCGGATTCGTGAACGCGGCACGCAAGACGCGGTTTTTGGTGATGCATTACTGGAATCCCGCTCACCTCATACCCTTGGTCGAGCTTGTGCCGCATCCCGAGACCCTTCCGTCCATCGTGGAATCCGTGCGATCGCTCCTGGCGAGCTGCGGCAAAACCTCGGTCGTGGTCCGGCGGGAAATTGCCGGATTTATCGGCAACCGCCTGGCCTTCGCGCTCCAGCGTGAAGCGATGGATCTTGTGGCCAAGGGCGTCGCTTCGCCGGAGGACATTGATACCGTCGCGCGCTCGAGTTTCGGCCGGCGCATCCCGGTCACGGGGATATTCGGCACGGCCGATTTGGGCGGGCTGGATGTTTATCTTGAGGTCTGCCGGTCCATCTTCCCCGACCTTTGCAATGATTTGGTTCCGCCGTCCTTGTTGAGCCGGCTGGTGCAACAGGGCGCCCTGGGCGTCAAAGCCGGCGGGGGTTGGAGCAACTATTCCCCCGCGCAGGTTGCCGCTCTGACCGAAACGCTCACTTCTGAACTGGTGCATCACATGCAACGCGACCGGCACGGCGCAGAGGAGTGTTCGCAGCCGGTGCGGCGTGTCTGACGAGCGGGCGAGGGGAGGGTTTGCGACTAGATCGCCGCCCGCGGAACGCTTCCGCCCGCAGGCCGGTTTCTTTCTCCGGGGTATTCGAATGACCCCAAGTGCGTGATGTTGATAGACCCCGCGCTTCTTGGCTGTTTGCGTGGAAGGTTCGAACAATTAGACCGGCGCAGATTCCTCCTGAACAGTAGTCGCAGCGGTTTTTGTATGTGTGCCAAAACCGGGCGCGGTTAATCCACGGAAAGGGAAGGAGATCCGTATCTCCTTGCTGGAAAATGGCTGCCCGGGTAGGGATCGAACCTACGACCAAGTGATTAACAGTCACCTGCTCTACCACTGAGCTACCGGGCAGTGGCAAAAGAGTGGCCAAAAAGAGCCTCGCCGCGGGGCTTGTCAATCACTCTGTCGTGTAAAAACGGGGAATTTCGGGAGTAAGACAAAGTTTTGGTTGCATCGGCGAGTCGCGGTCGGTGGACTCGGCACCCTTTTCCATTACGCCTGCCTCCAATTCCGGAGTCACAGGGGGAACGAAACCATGAAAAAATACCAGCTTACTGTCACGTCGCGCGAAGGCACCGGCCGCAGCGCTTCCCGCCGCCTCCGCAAGGCCGAGAAAATCCCCGCGATTCTCTACGGCAAGCACACGAAACCCGAGAGTCTGGCGGTCAACGCCCCGGAGTTCGTCAAGCTCCGCAAGGAAATCGCCGGCCAGGCCGCCCTCATCGAGCTCAAGCGCGAGTCCGGTCCCACGGCGCTCTCCTTCCTCCAGGAGATCCAGCGCGACGCGATCACCGACAAGTATCTGCACCTCGACCTGCATGAGGTGAAGGTCGACGAGAAGTTCGAGATCCGCGTTCCCGTGCGCATCGTCGGCGAAGCCGTCGGCGTCAAGGTGGGCGGCGGTATCCTTGAAACCTCCTCTTTCCAGCTGCGTGTCCGCTGTCTGCCGAAGGACCTGCCCAGCCTCATCGAGGTGGACGTCTCCACGGTCGAGCTGGGCCAGACGGTCCACGTGAGCGACATGAAGCCGCTGCCGGGCGTCGAGTTCCTCGACCAGGCCAACCAGCCCGTCGTTTCTTGCGTCGAGCCGCCGGCCGAGGAAGTCGTCGCGACCCCCGCCGCCGATGCCGCCGCCGCGCCCGCCGAGGGTGCCGCCGCCGCTCCGGCCGCTGGTGCCGCTGCCGCCGCTCCGGCTGCCGCGGGCGACGCCAAGGCCGCCGCGCCCGCCAAGGGCGATGCCAAGGCTGCCGCTCCGGCCGCCGCGGGTGCCAAGCCCGCCGCGCCCGCCAAGAAGTGATTTACGTCCCCGGGTCGCGCGTCCGCGCGCGGCCCGTTTTGCACGCTGTTCTTTGAGTCATGTCCGTCACGCTGATCGCTGGACTGGGCAACCCCGGGCGCGAATACGCCGCCACCCGCCACAACCTCGGTTTCACCGTGGTTGATGCGCTGGCGGCGGCCGAAGGTCTCAAGTGGAAATCAGAACCCCGCTTCGAGGCCGAGACCGCCCGCTGGGATGTCCGCCCTGGCGTCACGCGACTCCTCGTCAAGCCGACGACCTACATGAATGACAGCGGCCGCGCCCTGCGCGGCCTGCTCGACTTCCACAAGGCCGCCGTCAGCGACCTCATCGTGGCCTACGACGATCTCACGATCGACACGGGCGCGGTGAAGGTATCGGTCACCGGCAGCGCCGGCGGCCACAACGGGGTCGCCAGCCTGCTCGAGCACCTCGGCAGCGGATTCGTCCGCTACCGGCTCGGCATCAACGAACCCCGCCCCGCGGGGATGGACATCAAGGACTTCGTGCTCGGGAAATTTTCCAAAGAACAAAACAAACTAATTGATCAAAAACTAAACTCCTTCGTGGACGGCCTCCGCCTGCTCATCAACCGCGGGCCCGCCGAAGCCATGAACACCCTCAATCGCCGAGACCACCATGAGCCAGAACAAGCGTAACTACAAAGCCTCCTTCATCCTCGACAACCGCGGCAAGGAAGACTCCGTCGAAACCCTCATCGAGGGCGTGAAGAAAGAGATCGCCGCCGTGCAGGGCGAGGTCACCGCCGTCGAGAACATCGGCCGCCGCGAGTTTGCCCGCAAGACCGACGACCAGTTCCCGGGCGGCGTTTACGTCAACATCGACTTCACGGCCCCGGCCGCCGCGCCCGCCCTGCTGCATGAGCGCCTGCGGCTCAACGACAGCGTCTACCGCGCGCTGGTCCAGAACGCCTAAAGCGCGGCCCCGCGCACCCCACCTCCCATGGCCAATCTCAACAAAGTCATGCTCATCGGCAACCTGACGCGCGACCCGGAGCTCCGGGTCACGCCGAAGGGCACCGCCATCTGCCAGTTCAGCCTGGCCGTGAACCGCAAGTTCAAGGACGAGAGCGGCGGCGAGCGCGAGGAGGTGACCTACGTCGACATCGAGGCCTGGAGCAAGCAGGGCGAGACGATCGCCAAGTATTGCACCAAGGGCCGCCCGCTCTTCGTCGAGGGCCGCCTGCGCCTCGACCAGTGGGAGGACAAGACCACCAAGGAAAAGCGCAGCCGCATGAAGGTCGTGCTCGAGAACTTCCAGTTCCTCGGCAGCGGCCGCGCGGACGGCGCCGCCGGCGGTGGCGAGGGCGGGGAAGCCCGCTCCTACGCCCCCCGCGCCACCACCCCGAAACCCGCCGCCCCCGCGGCGCAGGAAAACCTGGACGAAGACGTGCCGTTCTGAGCCGTCCCGCCGCCTCCCTTTAAACCAAACTCAAACTAGATTCCGATCATGGCTAACAACGAAGTTCTCCTCCTCAAACCGGTCGACGGCCTTGGCGCCGAGGGTGACCAGGTCAAAGTCCGCGCCGGTTACGCGCGCAATTATCTCCTGCCCCAGGGCATGGCGGTGCCGCTCACGCAGGCCAACCGCAAGCACGTCGAGGCCCTCAAGAAGGCCCGCGGTCTCCGCGAGGCCAAGGAACTCGACGGCGCCCAGGCCCTCGCCAAGCAGATCGAGAAGGCCGGCATCGCCATCGCCGTGAAGACGGGCGAGGGTGGCAAGCTGTTCGGCGCCGTCACGGCGAACGACATCCATGCCAAGCTCACCGCCGCCGGCATCAACGTCGAGAAGCGCCGCATCCACCTCGGCCAGCCCATCAAGACCCTCGGCAAGCACGAGGTGAAGATCAAGCTGCACCCCGAGGTCAGCGTCGAGCTCACCTTCGACGTCGTCTCCGAGAACCCGATCGAGCCCGCCGCGGCCTCCTGAGCGGGCGACGCCCAAGCCAAGCTGCGGTGACTTCATCGCAGCTTTTTTTTGCCCCGATGCCATCCTTCCTCCCTCCGCGGTTGCTCACCGGCGCTTCCGAGGAAGCTGCCAATAACATAGTCTTGCCCCCGGGGCTTTCCCGGCGCGACATCTAGTCTTCCGATGGCAGAAACGGCGACACCATATCGACGCGGCGAGGGCAACCGGGGCGGCGCCCGCGGGGAGCAGACCCTCCCGTCCGCGGCGCCCGACCGCTCGCCCCCGCACAGCGCGGAGGCGGAGGAACACGTCATCGCCTGCTGCCTGCTCGACGGCAACGACACCATCGCGCGCTGCCTCGAGGCCCGTGTGAGCCCGGAGTCGTTTTATTTCCCGGCCAACCGCCTGCTCTTCGAGATCATCGTCGAGCTCTACCAGAAGGGCTCGGCGGTCATGCTGGAAGTCCTCGCCGAGGAGCTGAAGACCCGCCGCCAGCTCGAGGCCGTCGGCGGCTTCGCCTACCTCATGCAGGTCACGGGCAAGATCCCGACGACCGCGCACGCGGGCTATTTCATCGAGAAGGTCCGCGAGAAGCACCTGCTGCGCGAGTTGATCAAGGCCGCCACCGGCGCGGTCGAGCAGGCCTACACCTTCACCGGCGGGCTCGAGGAGTTCGTCGACAAGATCGAGCAGGACCTCTTCAAGGTCACCCAGGACCGCGTCAGCGACAGCGCCCAGGAGATCAAGGAGTCCGTCAAGGAGGCCAACACCGTCATTGCCAAGCTGCTCATGAAGAAGGGCGAGCTGACCGGCGTGACCTCGGGCTTCAAGGACCTCGACGCGATGACCTTCGGCTTCCAGCGCCAGGAAATGATCGTGATCGCGGCCCGTCCCTCGATGGGCAAGACCAGCTTCGCGCTGAACATCGCCGAGTCCGCCGCGCTGCCCAAGAACGGCAAGGGCGAGCCGGTGGCCACCCTGATCTTCTCGCTCGAAATGAGCGCCTCCCAGCTCGCCCTGCGCATGCTCTGCGCCCGCTCGCGGGTGAACATGAAGCTCCTGCGCGACGGTCTCGTCAGCCGCGACGGCCACGAGGTCAACGCCCTCGGCCAGGCCGCCGAGGAGTTCAAGAAGGCCCCCATCCTGGTCGACGACTCGAGCGCCCTGACGATCATGGAAATGCGGGCCAAGGCGCGCCGCATCTACGCCCGCCGCAAGCTCGGCATGATTATTGTCGATTATTTGCAGTTGATCAACGGCACCGACCCGCGCGCCCCCCGTGAGCAACAGGTCGCGGAAGTCTCCCGCGGATTAAAGGCGATGGCAAAGGAACTAGACCTGCCGGTCCTAGTCCTAAGCCAGCTTAACCGCTCATCGGAGAAGGAGAACCGCACGCCCCGCCTCTCGGACTTGCGCGAATCCGGCTCCATCGAGCAAGATGCCGACGTTGTGCTCATGCTGTCCCGCCCCAAGGAGGCCGATGAAAAATTCCAGACCGCGGCCGGCGCCGCGGATTTAATCGTTGCCAAGCAGCGCAACGGACCGGTAGGTGATTTGAAACTAACTTTCCTTCAAGAAATTACGCGCTTTGAAAACTTCACTCCGTAACCCGTTTGCGCGGGTTCTGCTCGCCACCCTTTTCCTGTTTTCCGGCGCCACCGGGCTGCTTGCCCAGGCCGATCTTTCGCCCGGTCAGGCGCAGGCTCCGGCCGGCCCGACCTACCGCATCGGCACCATCACGATCAAGTTCGTCGGCATGGCCAATGTCAGCGAGCAGATCGTGCGGGCCAACATGGCCCTGCGCGAGGACACGGAACTGGACGAGGCGCTGATCGACCGCGACATCCGCTCGCTCTACCGCACCGGCCTGTTCGAGTTCATCGAGGCCAAGCGCGAGCAGGTCCCGGGCAACGTGGTCAACCTCGTCTTCGAGGTGACGCCCAAGTTCCGCGTGCTCGCCATCAAGTTCGAGGGCACCAAGGCCTACAAGGACCGCCGCCTGCTCAAGGAGACCAAGTCCCAAGCCAACGGCGCCCTCGACGAGCGCCAGATCAAGGACGACGCGCAGAAGATCTACGAGCTCTACCAGAAGGCCGGCTACAACCAGGCCCAGGTCACCTACAGCATCGACCGCAACCGCAGCACCGGCTTCGGCACCGTGACCTTCAAGGTGCGCGAGGGCGCCCGGGTGAAGATCTCCGCCATCAATTTCGTCGGCAACGACCACGTGAAGGCCAAGAAGCTCCGCAAGGAGATGGAGACCAAGAAATGGCACCTCTTCTCCTGGCTCACCGGCGGCGGCCGCCTCAAGGACGACGAGTTCGACGACGACCTCGACAAGCTGCGCGACTACTACAAGGAGCAGGGCTACCTCGACGTCGAGATCGCCGAGGACAAGATCACCTTCGACTACCCCAAACCCGAGAAACTCGTCATCACCATCCGCGTGGTCGAGGGCCGCCAATACAAGATCGGCGACATCAGCTTCACCGGGAACAAGATCTACTCCGAGCGCATCCTCCGCTTCGTCCCGCGCCAGAAGAAGGGCATGGTCTTCGTGCCCTCGAAGCTCGACAAGGACGTCGAGACGCTCGAGGAGTTCTACGGCCAGGTCGGCTACCTCCAGACCCGCGTCCGCCTGGTCCGCAAGCCCAACCTCACGACCGGCGACATCGACGTCGAGTATCAGGTCAACGAGAGCGAGAAGTTCCAGGTCGAGTCCATCATCATCGAGGGCAACACCAAGACCAAGAGCATCGTCATCCTGCGCGAGCTCGTCCTCGGCCCCGGCGACGTCTTCGACTCGCTGCGCATGAAGATCAGCAAGCTGCGCCTGGAGAACACCCGCTTCTTCGAGGAGCCGGTCAACGTCACCGACGAGTCGACCAACATCCCGGGCCGCCGCAACCTGAAGATCTCGATCCGCGAGGCGCGCACCGGCAACCTGACCTTCGGCGCCGGCTTCAGCTCGCTGGAGCGCGCGGTGGTCTTCGCCGAGGTCACCCAGTCCAACTTCGACCTCTTCAACCGCCGCTCCTTCTTCCAGGGCGACGGGCAGAAGTTCCGCCTCCGCTTCCAGATCGGCTCGCAGTCCAGCGAGGTCATCCTGGCCTTCGAGGAGCCCTACCTCCTCGAGCGCGAGCTCGCCCTCGGTTTCCAGCTCTACCGCCAGACCTCCGACTACAACAGCGCCTACTACGAGGAGATCCGCACCGGCGGCGAGGTCTACCTGCGCAAGCGCCTCTTCAACTGGCTCGAGGGCCGTCTGTCCTACACCTACCAGATCGTCGACATCGCCAACGTGTCCGCCTCGGCGCCGAACTCGATCCGCTTCGCCGAGGGCAACTCGACCACGTCGAAGATCAACCTGACCCTGACCCAGGACTCGCGCGACAAGATCATCAACACCACCCGCGGCAACTACGCGACGCTCGACATGGGCGTGGCCGGCGGGCCGCTCGGCGGCGACAACCACTACTACAACCTGGAATTCCGCGGCTCGAAGTTCTTCCCGATCGCCGAGTTCCAGGAGCAGGTGCTGGCCGTCCTCGGCCGCGTCGGCGTGGTGGACAGCTTCGGCAAGAGCGACGAGCCGACCACGCGCACCATCATTGACCCGAACACCGGCGACCCGATCACCTCCGCGCCCTTCGTGCCGGGCGTGCCGTTCTACGACCGCTTCTTCCTTGGCGGGCCGCAGACCCTGCGCGGCTTCGAGTTCCGCACCGTCGGCCCCAAGGACCTGACCGGCGAGCCCACCGGCGGCAACACCTACGGCTTCCTCAGCCTCGAATACTCCATGGACATCGTGAAGCCCGTGCGTTTCGCGGTCTTTTATGACGCCGGCTTCGTGAACGTGGACTCCTACGACTTCAGCCCGGCGGAATACAACGACAACTTCGGCTTCGGCCTCCGGCTCTTCGTGGCCGGCGCCCCGCTCAGCCTCGACTTCGGCATCCCGCTGACCGGCGACAAGTTCAACAAGAAGGGCACGCAGTTCAACTTCTCCTTCGGCACCCGCTTCTAATCCGCAACCTCACCCCCATTATGAACAAGATGATCCGCACCCTCCTCACCCTCGGCGCCTTCGCCGCCGGTTCCACGGCCCTGCTCGCGCAGCCCGCCCTGAAACTGATCACGGTCGACGTGGCCAAGGCCTACGACAGCTACTACAAGGCCGAGGAAGGCATGGCCAAGTTCCGCGACGCCCAGCAGAAGGCGCAGGAACAGGCCGAGGAGCTCCGCAAGCAGGGCCAGACCATGGTCGACGAATACAAGGAGCTCAGCGAGCAGGCCAAGAACACCCTCCTCAACGCCGAGGCCCGCACCAAGGCCGAGCAGGCCGCGCAGAAGAAGCTGGAGGACATCCAGCGCAAGCAGGCCGATCTCCAGAACTTCATCCAGAGCACCGAGCGCTCGCTCCAGCAGCAGATGTTCACCCGCCGCGAACTCCTCCTCGAGGAGATCACCAAGACCGTGAACGAGCTCGCCAAGCGCAAGGGCGCCACCCTCGTCATCGACAAGTCCGGCCCGTCCTCCTTCCGCATCCCGGTCGTGCTCTTCGCCGACCCGGGTTATGACATCACCGAGGAGGTCGTCACCGAGATCAACAAGGATCGCCCGGCGACCGCGCCTGCGGCGGCCAAGCCCGCGGCCACCACGCCCGCTGCGGCCGCGCCGACGACCCCGGCCCCCGGCTTCACGGTGCCGAATGTCAGCAAGCCCGCCGACCCGGCCAAGAAGCCGTAAGAACTCTTGCCAAGCCCTGTTCCAGCGAACAGGGCTTTTTTGTGCCCATGCAGGTCGCCTACACCCCCGCCGAGATCGCCGCCATCGTCGGCGCCCAACGCACCGCCGGCTCCACCACGCAGCCGATCCGCGACATCGCCTCGCTGACCTCCGCCCGCGCCGGCGACCTGTCCTTCCTCGGCAACGCCAAATACCGCGCCCAGGTGGCGGAAAGCGCCGCCACCGCGCTCCTGCTGCCCCCCGACTACGCCGGCGAGCCCAAGCCCGGCCAGGTCTTCATTTTCGTCGAGAAGCCCTCCGTGGCGCTCGCCCAGGTCTGCGCCCGCATCGAGGCGGCGCTCTGGCCCAAGCCCGCCCCGGGCATCCACCCGAGCGCGGTCGTGGCGCCCACGGCCCAGGTCGATGCCAAGGCTCATGTCGGCCAGCTGTGTGTGGTTGAGGACGGCGTGACCATCGGTGCTGGCAGCGTGCTGCAGGCCTCCGTCTTTGCCGGTCGTGACGCCCGCATCGGCGAGGGTTGCTACCTCATGCCTGGCGTCGTGCTGGGCGCCGGCTGTTCGCTGGGCAACCGCGTGCGGCTCCAGCCGGGCGTGGTCGTCGGCTCCGACGGCTTCGGCTACGAATTCATCAAGGGCCGCCACGAGAAGATCCCGCAGATCGGCGTGGTGGTCATCGAGGACGACGTGGAGATCGGCGCCAACTCCACCCTGGACCGCGCCCGGTTCAGCCGGACGGTCGTGGGGGAGGGCACCAAGATCGACAACCTGGTCCAGGTCGCCCACAACGTGATCATCGGGAAGCACTGCATCCTGTGCTCCCAGGTCGGCATTTCCGGCAGCACGACGCTCGAGGACTACGTCATCCTCGGCGGTCAGGCGGGCATCGGCGGGCACATCACGCTCGGCAAGGGCACGAAGGCCGGCGGCCAGACCGGCATCGCCTTCGACACCCCGCCGGGCAGCTACCTCAACGGCACCCCGGCGATCCCCTACATGCTGGAGCGCCGCCTGCAGATCCTGCACCAGCGCCTGCCCGACCTCTTCAAGCGCGTCGAGGCGCTCGAGAAAAAGCCCGAATAGGCTTTCCGCGTTTCACCATCTCCGCTACCAAGCCACCGCAATGAGGGACACCAAGCTCAAGATCTTTTCCGGCTCATCCAACCGCGCGCTCGCAGAGCAGATCTGCCAGTCCATCGGCGTCCCCCTGGGCGACGCGACTGTCACCTGCTTCCCCGACGGCGAGTCGTTTGTGAAGATCAACGAGAACATCCGCGGCGCGGATGCGTATTTCGTCCAGTCCACCTGCCCGCCGACCAACCATCACCTGATGGAGCTGCTGATCATGATCGACGCCGCCAAGCGCGCGTCGACCAAGCGCATCACCGCGGTCATCCCGTTCTACGGCTACGCCCGCCAGGATCGCAAGGACCAGCCCCGCGTGCCCATCACGGCCAAGCTCGTGGCCAACCTGCTCATGTCCGCCGGCGCCAACCGCGTGCTGGCGATGGACCTCCACAGCCAGCAGATCCAGGGCTTCTTCGACATCCCGGTGGACCACCTGTTCGCCTCCCCGGTCTTCTTCGAATACCTGGCGACCAAGCGCAGCAACAATCTCGTGGTCTTCTCCCCCGACGTGGGCGGCATGAAGATGGCCTCCGCCTACGCCGACGTCCTCGGCGCCTCGCTGGGCCTCGTGGCCAAGAAGCGCACCGGCGCCACCACCGTCGAGGCCATCAACGTGGTCGGCGAGGTGAACGGCTGCGACGTCCTGCTGGTGGATGACATCACCGAGACCGCCGGCACCCTCACCGCCGCCGCCAAGATCCTCAAGGACCACGGCGCCCGCAGCATCCGCGCGGCCGTCAGCCACTGCGTCCTCAACGAGATCGCCTACGAGCGCCTCAAGGGCGGCCTGATCGACGAGCTGATCACGACGAATTCCGTGCCGATCGAGACCCGCGGCCTGCCCATCACCGTCCTGAGCATCGCCCCGCTGCTGGGCGAGGCCATCCTGCGCATCAATACCAACGAGAGCGTCACCAGCCTTTTCAAGATCAAGGGCTTCTAAGGCGGTTTCGGCCTGGTGGGAGGGAGGCCCTCGGGCCGGCGGGCTGTGAGGGTGCGTTGCCGGCAAGCCGCGGGGCTGATGGCCCCGCCTCCATTTAGCAAAGTCCGGTCGCAGGGTCGGCTTCCGGGGGACGTTCGGAGGGCCCCGGTCCGGCGAAAAATGCTCATTGGACCCGGCGCCGGCTTGCGGAACAGGCCGTCTTGGCCAGTGTCTTTGTCCGCTTCCCTTTCCCTATGAAAAACAAGTCGGTTGCCCTGCTCTTTGCGCTGTTCACCACGATCCTCGGCCTGACCGCCGGCCTCTTTGCCGCCGACAAGGTGGCGGACAAGGCCGCTGCCAAGCCCGCGGTCAAGAAACCCACCCTGAAGATCGACGCCTCGGCGATCAGCGACGCCAAGTCCGCCGTCGTGCTGAGCTACGCCGACGCCCTGGAGGCCATCCGCCCCGCCGTGGTCTCGGTCTACTCGAGCAAGATTGTCCGCCAGCAGGTGCCGGAATTCCTCCGCCAGTTCGGCGCCCAGGGGCGTGAGCAGAAGCAGCGTGGCCTCGGTTCCGGCGTCATCATCTCCACCGACGGCTTCATCATCACCAACAACCACGTGATCGACGAGGCCGACGAGGTGAAGGTCCTCCTCAACGACGAGCGCGAGTTCACCGCCAAGGTCATCGGGACCGACCCGAAGACCGACGTGGCCGTCATCAAGATCGAGGCGGAAAACCTGCCCGCCGCCACCCTGGCCGACAGCACCAAGCTGCGCGTCGGCGACGTGGTCTTCGCCATCGGCAACCCGCTGGGCGTCGGCCAGACCGTCACCATGGGCATCGTCTCGGCCACCGGCCGCCGCGTCGGCATCCTTGACGAGGTCGGCGGCTACGAGGACTTCATCCAGACCGACGCCGCCATCAACCAGGGCAACTCCGGCGGCGCCCTCATCGACGCGCGCGGCCGCCTCGTGGGCATCAATTCCGCCATCATCTCCACCTCGCAGGGCAACATCGGCATCGGCTTTGCCATCCCGGTCAACCTCGCCAGCAGCATCATGCACAGCCTGATCGACACCGGCACGGTGGCCCGCGGCTACCTCGGGGTCGCGACCGATGTCATCACCGCCGACATGGCCGAGTCCTTCGGCCTCAAGCGCGACCAGAAGGGCGTCATCATCACCGACCTGAACCCTGCCGACGGCCCCGCCGCCAAGGCCGGCCTCAAGCGCGAGGACGTCATCATCGGCATCAACGACAAGGCCGTCACCTCGCGCGACGACCTGCGCCTCATCATCGCGCAGACCCCGCCCGACACGAAGGTCACCGTGAAGTTCATCCGCGACGGCAAGACCCTCACCAAGGAGGTCACGCTCGGCAAGCTGGCGGACGACAACGCCCCCGAGGGCGAACTGATCGCCGGCGTCTCCGTCGCGCCCCTGACCCGCGAGCTGCGCCGCGAATACCGCGTGGATGACCGCGTCGACGGCGTGCTCATCACCGAGGTTGCCGAGAATTCGCCCTATCGGGAGATCTTCCCCCAGGGCGTGGTCATCGAGCAGATCAACAGCGAGCTCGTCACCGACCTGGCCACGGCCAAGCGCGCCCTGCGCGACGGCCGCAACCGCGCGCTGGTCTACTACCGCGGCGTCTACCGCTACATCATGTTCACGGTCCGCTGATCCGCGGGACCTGCTCAAAGCAAAGGCGCACCGGACTGGTGTGCCTTTTGTTTTGGTGGAGCCCGTTCAGCTCCCCGGCTTGGTCGCCGGGAGCCGTGCGAGATCCCCGGGTAATTTGTCGGCTGCGTAGGTGGGGTAGCTCATCGTGAGCAGCGAGGTGCACGGCACGTCGAACTTCGCCTGGCCGGCGCTGCGGTCCACCAGCACCGCCACGGCGACGGTCGTGCCGCCGTGCTTCTTCACGATGTCGAGGCACTCCTGCACGCGGCCGCCACGGGTGATGACATCCTCGACCACGAGGACCTTCTCGCCCGGTTTGAAGGTGAAGCCGCGGCGCAGGACGAGGACGTTGTTCTCCTTCTCGGCGAAGATGAACCGGCATTTCGACTGGCGGGCCACTTCCTGGCCGATGACGAGCCCGCCCATCGCGGGGGCCAGGACGGTGTCGTAGGCGAGGGTGCCGAGCTTCTGTTTCAGGAGGGTGCCGAGGCGCTCCACGGCGGGCATGTCCTGACAGACCTGCGCGCATTGGAAGAAATGCCCGCTGTGCAGGCCGGAGCGGAGCACGAAGTGACCCTGCAGCAGGGCCTTGGTGCGGATGAAAATGTCGGTGACCTCCTGTTGAACGGCATCCATGGGCCAGAACGTGAAAGATTCTGCCGGTGAAGGGAAATTCTTTCTGCCGGTGACTTTTGCGAGGGTTTCATCCGTGCAATCCGTCAATCCGTGGCTAAACCTGTCCTCATGTTGCCGCCCAACGACAAGCCCGCCCTGGAGGACGAACTGGGTGACGTGCTCGAGAAGGCCGCGCGCAATGTGCCGCTGACGGTCGAGAACCTCGCCGCCGCGACCGGGATCGAGCCGAGTCGGCTCAAGGACGCGATCGATTACCGCCCCGACCTGACCCAGCCGGAGCTGGCGCGCCTCGCCACGGCGCTCAATCTCAACGAGGTGGGGCTCAACGCGCTCGCACAGGGCCGGTATCCCCTGCCTGATGCCGAGGGACTGACCTTCTGCCTGCACCCGTTGCGCATGCCTTACGGCGTCGGTGTGGCCAACGCCTATCTGATCAGCCAGTGCGGCAGCGATAGCGCGGTGTTGTTCGACACCGGGGCCAGCCACGCGGAGCTGCACCGCGCCTGGCCGGCCTCGATCCAGCGGCTCGACGCCGTTTTTGTCACACATTACGAGGCCGAGCACATCGGGGGCCTGGAGGTCGTGTTGCGCGAGAGCGAGCTCGGTCGCTTCCACGGGCCGGCCAGCGGCCGCTGGCCGCAATGCCAGGCGATGGGCGAGGGCCAGTCGGTGCGGGTGGGGGACCTGAAGATCACCGCCTTCAGCACCCCGGGCCATGCCGACGCCCACAATTGTTATCTCGTGGAATCCGCGGCCCGGCCGCCGGGCCCGGCCGTGCTGATCTCGGGCGACCTGATCTTTGCCGGTTCGCTGGGCGGCGGTTATTTCTGCTGCCAGCGGCAGCTCACGCATTCCCGGCGCATCATGGGCCTGCTGGCGGATGAGACGATCATCGCGCCGGGTCACGGCCCCTTGACGACTGCGGCCAATGAACGCCGCTACAATCCCTTCCTCGCGGTCTGACCGACCATCTTAAAATGGTCGGGACGGAGAGATTCGAACTCTCGACCTCTTGCTCCCGAAGCAAGCGCTCTACCAGGCTAAGCTACGTCCCGTTTTCTATACCGGTCTGACCGGAAAAGAGCGGTCAAGAGACCCCAAAGGCCGGGGCGTAGCAAACAAAATATTCCGCCGCCGCGATTTCCTTTTTCCCGTGGGAAAAGCCCGGCCAAAAACCACCCAAGTCACGCTTTGACAGGGCCTCGCGGCAGAGTCGGGCCCTCCACCCAGAGGGCGGAGATCGTGGTGGTGGAGGGGTGCTCGGGCACGCCGCAGTCGTTGCGGTGCAGGGCGGCGATCAGCAGCTCGACGCCGCGGGCCCCGAGCAGGGCGGGCTGCAGGTCCAGGCCGGCGCAGGGGATCGTGTTGCTGGTCACGTTGAGGCAGCAGAATCCGTGGGTCTCGGGGATGCGGGCGCCGCATTCGATCATCCACTCCATGACCTCGGCGCGCTGGCAGAGCACGGCGTCGGGTTGCTTGGCCTTGAACCAGGAGACGAAGCTCTTGCGGTCGAGCTCGGGCAGGATGAGCGGCGCGAGGGCCTCCTTCTTCGCGTGGTGCTCGTGGTAGGTGCGGAAGGCCGCCTCCCAACGATAGAGCAGGCGGGCGTCGTTGCTGCGGTGCATGACCAGCCCGAGCCGGTGATAACCCAGCGCGTGCAGCCGCTGGACGGCATACACCATGGAGCGGTAATGGTCCGGGCAGACCGAGTGCAGCGCCGGCCGCTCGATAAGGTAGTCGGTGTAGATGCCGGAGAAGTGCGACCAGTCGAGGCCCATGACGTCGGCCTCGCCGGCGATGGGGAGCAGCAGCAGGCCGCGGATGCCGCGCGCCTGCAGGATGGTGTCGAGCCGGCTGTCGGAGATGCCCTGGGTGCCGGTGACGATGGTCTCGGCCTTGAACCCCAGCTCGGCGGCACGGGCGCTGGCGCCGCGGGCCAGCTCGCGGTGATACCGGTTGGAACTGGCGGGACGGTTCTCGGGGCCGTCGAGGTCGAGGATGGCCAGCACGCCGCGGAAGGTGCCGGAGCGCGCGCGGCGCATCTCGGACATCAGGGCGCCGGCGAGCGGGTTCGGACGGTAGCCGACGGCCTTCGCGGCCTTCTGCACGCGGCGGCGGGTCGCGGGGTTGACGCGGGGGGAATCACGCAGGGCTTCCGAGACTGTCGTGTGCGACAAGCCAAGGCTCCGGGCGATCTCACGAATTGAGGGGGCGCTCATTGGTGGGGTCTTACTGTAAGATTAGACTGCTCCGTGACGCGCTGACCAGCGGGAAGTTACTTGCCCCGCTGATTCCTGCGGGTTGCCTCCTGTGTCATACCTATGTTGTTCCTCGGTTCACTTTCCCTGCTGTTGGCGGTCTTGCCGGTGGCGGCGGGCGCTCCGGTCGCCCGGGATGATTTTTCAGCCGACCAAGGACGCTGGGTGGTCGAGCAGATGCCGGGCGGCAAGGTGACGGTCGGCGGCGGCGCCCTGACCATCGAGGATGCCGCGGGCTGCACGGTCTGGTGGCGGGAAAAGCTCACGGCACCGGTGGTGATCAGCTACGAGGCCACGGTGATCGAGGCCGGCGGACCGCATGATCGCGTGTCGGACCTGAACTGCTTCTGGATGGCCAGCGATCCGCGTCAGCCCGACCTCTTTGCGCCGGGCCACGGCCGCACCGGGAAATTCGAGAACTATGACGCCCTGCAGACCTATTATGTGGGGCAGGGCGGCAACACCAACACGACGACCCGGTTCCGGCGCTATGCCGGCGGCGGCCTGAAGCCGCTGCTGCCCGGGCATGACCGGCAGGAGCCGGCCGTGCTGCTCAAGGGCAACCAGCCCTACCGCATCACCCTCATGGCGCTGGCCGACGGAACGGTGCGTTATTACCGCGATGATGTGCTGATCTTCGACTACAAGGATCCGGCGCCGCTCACGGCGGGCTGGTTCGGCTTCCGCACGGTGCACAGCCACCTGCGGATCCGGGATTTCAAGGTCACGCGGCCGTAGGTGGCGCGCTGGCGCGCCACCTAGCGTTGAATCACCGCTGCGCCGAGGGCGGGCAGCGTGATCTGGCGGGCCGCGGTCTTGCCGGAGACGAGGTCGCGTCCGCGGAGCGCACCGAGCGCGACCTTGACCGGCCGGTCGTTGTAATTGAGCAGGAAGAGGAATTTCTCACGACGTGACTCGCGCAGCGTGGCCTCGACCCCCGCCGGGGTCTTCAGCACCGGCTTCACCTGCGCGTCCTGGACGACGCGTTTTAGCAGCAGATCGAGTCCGGTTTCATCGAGGCGCGTGCCGAGATAGTAGGCGGCGCCGCGGCCGTGGGCATGGCGCGTGACCGCCGGCCGGCCGGCGAAGAAGTCACCCGTGTAGGTGGCGAGGGCCGTGGCCCCGTCGAGGTGGAGCAGGTCGCACCAGTGGTCGCAGCCGACGCGGCGCCCGCCGAAGCGCACGCCGTTCCGGCGGCCTTCGGGGTAGGGCGCCCATTCCTCGACCCAGAGGCCGAGCGCCTGGCGGAGCCGGGCGGGGTAGCCGCCGAGAACGACATGCTCGTTCTCGTCCACGATGCCGGAGAAATATGTGGCGAGCAGCGTGCCGCCGCGGGCGGTGAAGGCGGTCAGGTTGGCCGCGTTTTTCTCGGTCAGCAGGTAGAGCGACGGCGCCACGACCAGGTCGTAGGCCGCGAGGCTGGCCCCCGGGTGGACGAAATCGACGCCGATGTTGTGCTCGTAGAACCAGCGGTGGAAGACGCGCACCCAGGCCGGGTATTCGATCTTCCCGGGTTTCGACTCAAGCTCCACCGCCCACCACGCGTGCCAGTCGAACGCGATGGCCACGCGGTTGTGCACCAGCGAGCCGGCGACGGGCGTGAGGCGTTTCAGCTCGGCGCCGAGCGCGCTCACCTCGGCGAACACCCGGCTCTGCGCGGCGGGCACGTGCTGGAGGAGGCCGCTGTGGAATTTCTCGGCGCCGGCCTTGGAGGCGCGCCATTGGAAGAACATCACGCCGTCGCCGCCGCGGGCCAGGGTCTGCAGGCTCTGGAGCCGCATGAGGCCGGGGCGCTTCGGGAAGTTGACCGGCCGCCAGTTCACCGCCGACGTGGCCTGCTCCATCAGCACGAAGGGCCGGTCGGGCTTCAGGGAGCGCATCAGGTCGTGCCCGGCCGAGGCCTCGTGCCGGGAATTCACCTCGTCCAGCGGGTCCGGGTAGCTGTCCCAGGAGACGAAATCGAGTTCCGGGGCCCACGCGCGGTAATCGAGGGGTTTGAAGAAACCCATGAAGTTCGACGTGACGGGAAGGTGCGGCGTGGCGGCCCGCAGGATCGCGGCCTCCATCCGGTGCAGCGCGAGGAAGGCGTCGCTGGTGAACCGCTTGAAGTCGAGGCACTGCGTGGGGTTGCAGTGATAAGGCGCGCGCCGCGGCGTGAGGATCTCGTCCCAGGCGCCGTAACCCTGGCTCCAGAACGCCGTGCCCCAGGCCGCGTTCAGCGCGCCCAGCGTCCGGTATTTGGCGCGCAGCCAGTCGCGGAACGCGCGGGTGCTGTCCGCCCCGTGGCACTCGGGCAGGTGGCAGGCGTATTCGTTGTTGATGTGCCACGCGGCCAGGGCGGGGTGCTTCCCGTAGCGTTGGGCGAGCCGGCGCACGAGGGCGGCGGCAAACTTTTTATAGACGCGGCTGCTGGGCGAATACTGCTGGCGCGAGCCGATCTGCAGGGTGACGCCGTCGGCGTTCACCGGCAGCACCTCGGGATACTTCGTCGACAGCCAGGGCGGCGGCGAGGCGGTGGCCGTGGCGAGGCAGACCGAGATGCCGTGCTGCGCCAGCAGGTCCAGCACACGGTCAAGCCAGCCGAAGTCCCAGCGTTTTTCCGCGGGCTGGAGCCGGGCCCAGCTGAAGATGCCGACGCTGACCATGTTCACGCCGGCGGCGCGCATCAGGCGGACGTCCTCCCGCCAGACGGACTCGGGCCATTGTTCGGGGTTGTAGTCGCCGCCGTAAAGCAGCTTGGTCGGCAGTTTCGGGTTCATGCGATGCAGCAGGAAAACACAAAGCGGTCAGGAAGCGAAGCCTGAGCGCACGCCTCACTTGCCCTGACCCAGATCAATCAGGGTCGGGGCGTCGCGGTCACACGACAGCTTGCCGTCGGCGTAGTGCAGCTCGACGACCTGGATGGAACTGCGGCGCGTCTCGGTCGCGGGTTTATCCTCCGGCTTGATCGTGCCGGCGCGGCCGGGATGGGTGAAATAAAAGAGGAAGGCCCGGTCGCCGCTGACAACCACGCCGGGATGCCCGCCGTTGACGCCGTCGTCGGCGCCCTGGCCGGGGACGTTGAGCAGGTCGCCGGTTTGCGCCGTCCAGTTGAGGAAATCATCGGAGCGGTAGACGCCGAGCCCCTTCCACAGGTCGACCAGCATCCAGTTGTGACCCTGCCACTGGAAAACATACGGCCCTTCGCCGGGGCGTTCGCCGACGCCGGCGGCCTTGCCCCGGTCGGTCCACGTGAACAGGTCGGGACTGTCGGCGTAGTAGATGGATTTGCGGTCGCGCTCGTTGTTATACCACATGCGCCAGCCGCCGCCGGGCAGGGGATAAACGCAGGCGTCGATCACGCGGTCCGAGGCGAGCGTGAGCGCGGACCGGTATTGCCAGTCGCGCAGGTTGGCGCTCGTGAGGTGGACGATGCGCCGCGGGTGCTGCCAGTTTTCGAAGATGCCGGGCACCACGGTCAGATACATGTGGTAGGTGCCGTCGGGTGCGGTGATGACATCCGGCGCCCACAGCGTCGGCTCGGAGCCGCCGACGTCCGGGGGCAGCACGATGTTGGCGTCGCCGGCGTATTGCCAGGTGACGCCCCCGTCGCGCGACTCCGCGAGGCCGATCGGCGTGCCGTGCACCCACGCGACGCCGGACAGGCCCGGGACGTTGGCGCGCCGGTTGGTGTAGAATATCAGCCAGCTTTTTTCGGCGCGGTTCCAAACGACGACCGGGTCGGCGGCGCCGTCGTATTTCCGGTCGCGATAAAGCGGCTTGGGCGCGGGACCGGCGGCGAACACCGGAGCGGCTGCCGCGAGCAGCAGGGCGAGGGCAAGGAGAGGGGAGCGCATGGGTCAGTTGCCTTCGGGTTTGACCACGGGTTTGGGCGGACTGGCGGGCAGGCGCCAGTCGGAAAAACGGGCGGGGTGCGCCGGGTCGTAGGCGGGAAGCCCCGGACGCAGGTGGGCGGCGAGGGCCGGCACGCGGGCTTTGATCTCCTCGACGACGCATTTCGCCAGCTCGTAGGCCCCGTAGGCGCTGAAATGCGTGTCGTCGGCCAGAGCCGCGGTCTGGCCGGGGAAACTGCCGGCGGGGAAATGCACGAAGGCGGCCTTCGCCTCCTCCGGGCCAAGCGCCTCGTAGAACGGGATGCTGCGCGCGTTGAGATCAAGCACGGGCACGTCCAGTTCCGCGCCGAGGTCGCGCACGGCCTGCGGGTAGCCGTCGAGCGAGGGGACGATGTGCCGGCCCGCGGCGTCAAAGTTGCGGCGTTCCATCGAGGTGACCAGCACCGGGTGGGCGCCCTTGGCGCGCGCGTCGGTCACGAAGCGGCGGAGGATGTCCCGGTAGCCGCCGGCCTCGGCGAGGTGGCCCGGGCCAGCCTTCTGGTCGTTGTGGCCGAACTGCATGAAGAGATAATCGCCGGGCTTGATCATCGCCATGACCTTGGCGTGGCGGCGCTCGCTGACGAAGGAACGTGCGCTCTCGCCGGATTCCGCGTGGTTGGCGATGGCGACGGTCGGCCCGAAGAAGGCCGGCAGCATCTGGCCCCAGGCCGCATAGGGCTCGAGCTGCTGGTCGGTCACGGTGGAGTCGCCCGCGAGGAACACGGTGATCGCCTCGTCCGCCTTCGTGATTTCCAGCGCCGCGACGCACGGACGGGGGCCGTTGAATTCCAGGGTCAGGCGCCGGTCCCAGTGCAGGGCGCCGATCTCGCGCGGCTTGAGCCGCACGGTCTCGCCGCCCGGGATTTGCGGGGTGCGGAGATGCACCAGGAACGTGACGGTGGCGGACTCGCCCGGCTTGGTCGTGACGGGTTCGAGCACCAGGCGACGCGACTCGGCCTTCACGACGGTGTGCGATTCGCCGGCGGGGTCGCCCAGCACCAGCCGCACGCGATAGTCGCCCTCGGGCAGGTCGACCGAGAAGAAAAACGGCCGGGCGCCCGTGCAGAAGTCACCCGCCAGCGGATCGCCCCCGCGGTCGATTGCCTCGATGGCGGCGCCCGGCTCGAAGCCAAAGCCCTGCGCCGTGGAGTAGACGGTGTCGGCGCCGACAGCGGTGCAGCCCGGCGCCACGGGGCCGGGGCCGAAGTCAAAACGCACGTCGGCCGCCGCCGGCAGGCCGGCCAGGCCGAGGCAAAGCAGCAGGCGCCGCGCGGACATCGGACGGGCGCTCAGGCCGAGCGGCCGGGTTGCAACACGAAGCCCGCGTCGCGCAGCAGGCTCTGGGCGGCGAGGGCGCGGCGGAGCGCGGCCTCCAGCCCGTTGACGACGGGCACCGGCGCGGCGCCACCGGCGGGGGCCTGCCAGGAAATGAGTTCCGGCGGCACCGCCTGCACCGGCGTGGCGGCGTGGACCGCCTCCACGAAGGCGGTGTGGCGGTCGGCCAGCGCGGTCGTGCAGACAAAGGTGTCCGGGGCGCGCAGCTTGGCCAGCACGGCGTCGAACATCGACTGGCGGTTGGCACTGCTGTCCGGCAGGACGCGCTCCTCGCGGCGGCCGTCGGCGTGGTGGATGATGCAGCTGCGCTCGTGCTTCCACTCGACGCGGCCGGTGCGTCCCTCGAGGTAGATCTCGGGTTCGACGACCTCGCGGCAGGTGTGGGTGGCGCCGAACCAGAACGCGATGCCCTCGGGCGAGCGGGCGCGCACGACGCTGGTGTCGAAGCTCTCGATGGCGTGCGCGCGCAGCAGCTCGGCGGACTCGATGCGGACCTGCGCGGACTCGGCCACCGTCGGGCCGGCGAAATAGAGGCAGAGGTTGACGAAGTGGGCGAAGGCGTTGTTCAGCGGCGAGTCGAGCACCTGGGTGCCGTCGGCATGCAGGCGGCCGGCCCAGGGATTGCGCGTGAAATACGCCGCCGGCCGCGGCCAGAGGCCGATGAAGCGCACGGCTTGGATCGGTCCGATCACGCCGGCACAAAGCTGCTCCTTCAGCCACCGGTTGACCGGGCTGTAGAGATCCTGGAAACCCACGGCGACAAACCGGCCGGTGCTTTTCTCGGCGGCGCGGATGGCGGCGACTTCCGCGAGCGAGCCGGCGAGCGGTTTCTCGACGAGCACGTGCGCGCCGGCGCGGAGGGCGGCGAGCGTCATGCGCGCGTGCCACGGGATGCCGGTCGGGATCAGGCAGAGGTCGAGCCGGCCGGTCTCGGCCCGGAGCATCGCCTCGTAGTCGCGGTAGATGACGGTGCCGCGCGCGCGCAGCTCGGCCTCGATCACGGCTTCCTCGGCCGGGTTGATGATGACGGCCGCGCAGAGGTCGATCTCGCCGCGGGCGTGCGCGGCCCGGGCCAGGGCCAGATAGATCCGCGCGTAACCGGAGACACCGATCAAGGCGACCCGCGGACGGGATGAAGGGGTGGACGTCATGCGTGCTGGGATCCGTCCGGGGAACGGGAGGAAAGGGGCATCAGGGGTGGAAGCAGGTGCGACCGGACCGAAGGGGGGTAGCCAGATCGCAGGCAGGCGGGCTAAGCTCACTCTTATGATGGTGGCGCCCGGGGCGGGGCGACGCGGTGCAAGTCTTACAGTAAGAACACCAAGGGGTTTTGGTTGACCCATCCGGCGGCCGGCTAGCAAATGCTGCCGATGCCCCGCCGCCTCCCCACGTCATCATCCGGGTTTCAGTTTTGGGTGGCGGCGGCGGTCCTGGCCGCGGTGACGGGCTTTGTGTTGTGGGACGCCATGGTGCGCGCTCGCCATGTGCTGGAGGTCACGGCCAGCTACGGGGTCACGGTGGACAATCCCGCGTCGTCGGCGGCGAGTCCGACCGGTTACGCGGACGGGCGGCGGTCGCTGGTGATGCCGCTCGGGGCCGCCGATACGGCGCACTGGATCATGCAGACGCAGGCCATGATCGCCACGGGCGAGTGGCGTGTCCGGCGGGTGGACTACGACAACGCCCCGGACGGGCGCGAGGTGCACTGGGCCGCGCCCTTCCACTGGTGGCTGGCCGGGCTGGCGTGGATCGACCACGGCTTGTCCGGGCGGCCGCTGGGGCAATCGGTCGAGCGGGCCGTCATTTGGTCGGGACCGCTGATGCTCGGCCTGTTGCTGGCCGGGTTGCTGCCGTTCTTGTGGCGGAGATTTTCGGTGCTGGCGGCGGTGTTGGGCGCGCTCGGTCTCGTGGCGGTCTATCCGTTCTACCTGGATTTTGCGGCGGGTTATGCCGATCACCACGGCCTCGTGAACATCTGCGGGTTGCTGACCGTGCTGTGGCTGGCCGTGGGTATCGCGGAGGAAACCGCGGCCGGGGCGCGCCGGTGGTTCGTGCTCTCGGGGCTCGCGGGCGGAGCCGGCCTGTGGATCAGTGCCGCCACCCAGGCGCCGGTGCTGCTGGGCGTCGGCGCCGGCGTGCTGGCGGCCGGCTGGATTGCGCGTGGCGCGGCGGGGCGGCCGGCCTGGCTGGACTCACCGGGTCTGTTCCGCACCTGGGGCCTCGCCGGCGGCGGGATGAGCCTGGTGGCGTGGCTGGTCGAGTATTTCCCGCACCACCTCGGCCTGCGCCTGGAGGTCAATCATCCGCTGTATGCCGCGGCGTGGATCGGCGGCGGCGAGGTCCTGCGTGTTGTCCTGCTGGCCCTGCGCGACGGGCCGCGCGCCTTGTCCGGCAGCGACCGCGTCGCCGGCGGCGTCGGCGCGGCGCTGGTGGCGCTGCTGCCGGTGGTCATCGCCCTGAGCGCGGCGCAGACCTTCCTGGTGGCCGACTCCTTCCTGTGGCGCCTGCACACGCAGTATATCGCGGAGTTCCAGGGGCTGGTCCGGATCCTCGCGCGGGGTTTCAACTGGGTGCTGGCCGCCCTGTGGCTGCCGATGCTGCTGCTGGGCCCCGCGCTGGCGCGGGCGCTGCGCCGCAACACCTCGCCCGCGGAACGCGCCGCGCTGGCGCTCGTGCTGGCGCCGGCCCTGCTGGCCTGGCTCATGGGCTGGAACCAGGTGCGCTGGCTGAGCCTGGCCTTTGCGCTGACGGTGCCCGTGGTGGCGGTGTTTTTCCGCGCCGACGAGGCGGGGCGGACCCGGAACGTTTTCCTCGGCTGGCTGGCCGCGGGCCTGCTGCTGTTCGGGCCGGGCCTGGTGAAAGGCGTGCAGCGCACCCTGGCCGCGCCGGAATTCACCACGGAGGACATCCGCAGCCTGGCGGAGCGCGACGTCGCGCACTGGCTGCGGTTGCACGGGGGCGCCGGGCGGGTGGTGGTGGCGGCCACCCCGTCGGTGACCAACAAGCTGGTCTATCACGGGGGCGTCACCGGCGTGGGCACCCTGTATTGGGAGAACCTCGCGGGCCTCAAGCGGACGGCGGAGTTCTTTGCGGCGCCCACGCCCGAGGCGGCCCGGGAAATCGCCGGGCGGCTCGGCATCACGCACGTCGTCTTCCTGTCCTGGGGCGCCTTCGAGTCCACGCTGGTGCGGCTGCAGCGCGGCCTGCCGGAGGACGCGCCCCTGCCGTCCGACACCTTTGTGGCCCGGTTGCTCGGCGCGCCCGTGCCGCCGCCGTGGTTGCGGGCCGTGCCCTTCAAGCTGCCGAAACATCCGGCGTTGGCGGGCGAGCAGGTGCGCGTCTGGGCGGTCACGCCCGAGCAGGCCCCCGGCACGGCCGTGGCGCGCGCCGCGAATTATTACCTCGAGCTGGGCCTCTTGGACCAGGCCGAGGAACTGGCCGCGCCGCTGGCGCAGCTGGAGGACCAGCTGTCGCCGATGGTGATGCTGGCCGCGATCGCCTCCCGGGACAACGATCGCGAGGGATTTGCCGCCGTGTTCGGGCGGGTGCTGGCCAACCTGTCGCAGGCGCCGGCGCTGGCGCTGGACGAGCACATTCACCTCGTCGTGGTGCTGACCGTGGGCCGGCGGCCCGACCTCGCGCAGGCGCAGTTGCGCGCGGCCCTGGCCAAGCTGGATGAAGGCAGCCTGCGGCAGCTGAGCCTCGGCACGCTCACCGACCTGCTCACACTGGCCGACGGCCTGCAAGTGCCGCTGCCCACGCCCGAACTGCAACGGCTGGCGGAAAGCCTGCTGCCGCCGAAGCAGGAAAAGTAAGCGTCTCAGGGCGGGCCCATCTCCCGCAGCCGGCACAGAATGTCCTGGGCCGCGGGAAAATTGGGCCGGAGCCGCACCGCGGCCTCGAAATATGGCCGCGCTTCCACCAGGCGGTTGGCCTCGAGCAGGGCGAAGCCGACGTTGTAGTGCGCCTGTGCGTCATCGGGCTGGAGGCGCAGCGCGGCCTGATAGGCCGCGAGCGCCTCGTCCGTCCGTCCGGCCAGCGCGAGGGCGACACCGAGGTTGGCGTGCATCTCGGGCGCGTCGGGCCGGAGACGTGCGGCTTCCGCCAGCTGCGCGATGGCCTCGGGCAGCCGGCCGGCCTGGGCGAGGGCGATGCCGAGGTTGAGCCGCGCGGGGGCGTGCCCGGGATCGAGGCGGATGGCCTCGGTGTAATGCCGGATAGTCTCGTCGCGATGCCCCAGCGCGTTGTGCGCCAGGCCGAGGTTGTAGTGCACCTCCGGCAGCTCGGGCCGCAGCCGCAGGGCGGTTTCAAACTGCGCGATGGCCGCGGGGAAATCCTGCATTTCCATCAGGGCGGTCCCGCGGTTGGTCGCCGCCTCAACGTGGCGCGGGTTCATGCGGAGGCACTCGGTGTAGCGGGCGATGGCGTCCGGCCAGCGCCCGAGCCGGGCCAGCGCGACGCCCCATTGGAAATGAACCTCCTCGGGCCAGGGGTCGTCGCGGTAGGCCGTGGCGAAATGCGGCAGCGCCTCCTCGGCGCGCCCGAGCCGGGTCAGGGCGATGCCGAGGTTCAGGTGGGCGGCGAAATACCGCGGCAGGAGGCGCACCGCCTCCTGCAAAGGCGCCACCGCCTGCGCCGGCCGGCCGGCGCGCAGGTGCGCCAGGCCGAGGTTGAAGTGCGTCTTGGGCATGCCGGGGTCGAGCCGCAGCGACTGCTCGAAGCAAGTGACGGCCTCGTCCCACCGACCGCCGAGGTAGTGATGACGGCCGAGATTGTTGTAGGTCCGCGCGTTGTCCGGCCGCTTGGCGATGGTGTCCCGCCAGAGCGCGACCTCGTCCTGGTAAACGGCGTTCCGCTGCCAGGTGACCGTGCCGGCCGCAAGCGCCAGCCCGGCGCCGGCCGCGAGCAGGCCGCACCGGCCCAGCCGGGGGGCGGCGGCTCCGGCCACCAACGCGATGACCGCGGCGAGCGGCAGATACATGCGGTGCTCCACGATCATCTGGAGCGCGCCGGGCACGAGGCTCGTCGGCGCCAGGATGCCGAAAAACCACGCGCCAAGGAATCCCGCCACGGGACGCCGCCCCAGCGCCCACAGCGTCGCGGACACCAGCACTAGCACCGGGCCCATCCACGGCAGCGCCGACCCGAGGCGGGCGTGCGGGATCGTGCCGTAATCGAACACCAGCGGATGCGGCCAGAACGCCAGCCCGAGGTAGCGCGTGACCGCCTCGAACTGTGTCAGCCACGAGCCGACCAGCGAGGTCGCCACGTCGAATCCCATCGTGCCGCCGCGGTTGCCACCCGTGCCGAGCACCAGCCAGATGAGCGGCAGCCAGGTCGCGGCCAGAAGCAGATGCCAGCCGCGGTGCCGCTGCCAGGCGGCGCGTAAGCTGCCGCTGACAAAGGTGCGATCATACAGGAACACGAGGACCGGGGCCAGCGCGGTCACTTCCTTGGTGCCCACGCCGAGCAGGCAGGAGAGAACGGACAGCACCATCCACCGTCGGGAGGCCGGCTTTGCGTCCATCAAACCGTCGGGGCGTAAAGCCCCTCCCACCGCCGGAGCCGTGGCGCGCGCAAAGCAGTAGAGCGTCAGCAGAAAAAACAGCCCCATCAGCGACTCCGCGCGCTGCACGATGTAGGTGACCGACTCGGTCTGCAGCGGATGCAGGAGCCACAGGCCGGCGATCACGAGGGCGAGCTCCGACGAATAGGGCCGGCAGCGCGGGAGCTGGTCCCGCCAGGGCGTTTCCAGCGTGCGCCGCACCAGGCCGTAAAGCACGAGACCGGCCAGCAAGTGGATGAGCAGGTTGAGCGCGTGGTAGCTCCAGACGTCGAGTCCGCTGATGGCGTGGTTGAGGGCCAGCGTCACATTCAGCACGGGACGACCGCTGACGGTCACACCGCCCTCGGACGGCGGAGAGAGCGCCGCGCGGAAATTCCTGATGGACGTGTTTTCCACGATGGAGGGCACATCGTCGAAGACGAAGGGTCCGCCGAAGGAGTTGGCGTAGGCCAGCAGCGTGGCTCCGGCCAGAATCGTGACGGCCAGCCAGGTTGATGAACGCGAACTGTCGGGACCGGGGTTCATCGGCGGGGGGCGGTTTGCATCTCCAGCGCCCGCGCGAGGTTCTCGCGGACCTGGATCGAGTCGGGTTTTGCGCGCAGGATCTCCCGGTATTCGGCGATGGCTTCCTCCACGCGGCCGCTGACGAGCAGCGCGTTGGCGAGGTTGTTGCGCGCGGCCACATGCCCGGGCACCGCGGCCAGCGCCTGACGGTAGCGGGTCATGGCGCCGTCAAAATCCCCGCGCGAGGCGGCCTGGTTGCCGAGGTCGTAGGCGACGGCGGCCAGTCGCTCGGGGGCGTCCCCGGCGTCGCCGGGTGCCAGCTGCAGCACGGCCGCATAATGGGTGAGGGCTTCCTCCCGCCGGCCCAGGGCGACGAGGGTGTGAGCGAGGTTCAGGTGGGTCGGGGCGCTGTCCGGGTCCAGGGCCAGCGCTGCTTCAAACCGGGTCACCGCCTCGGGCAGGCGACCCGCCTCGACCAGGGCGATGCCGAGGTTGGAGTGGGCGCGGGAATTTTCCGGGCGGTGCGCGACGGTGTCGGTCCACAGCGCGAGTTCGCTGTGGTAAACCAGGTTGCGCCGGGCGGTCAGGCCGCCGGCCGCCGCCGCCAGCACCAGCAGGGCAATCACGCCGCGCCGGCCGCCGAGCGTGTGGAGGGCGAGCGCGAGCAGCGCGATCCCGGCGGCGAGCGGGAGATACAGGCGGTGCTCGGCCATGGTCTGCGTGGCCACGGGCACGACGCTTGAGCTCGGCGCGAGGATGAGGAAAAACCACGCGCCGAGAAACCCGAGGGCCGGTTTCCGCGCCAGCGCCCAGCCGGTGGCGCCGAGCAGGAGCAGCAGCAGGCCCGCCTGCGGCGCGGCCACCGCGAGCGAGCGGCAAAGCGGGGTGCCATAATCGAAGACCAGCGGGTGCGGCCACAGTGCCAGCCGCAGGTAGTGCGTGATCGCGACGCATTGCGTGAGGGCGTATTCCCACCAGCCGACCGCGGTGCCGAAGCCGGCGCTGCCGCCGCGGCCTTCCGTGTTGAGGATCAGCAGCGCGAGCAGCAGCCAGGTGGACATCAGCGCGCCGTGGAACCGGCCGTGTTGACGCCACGCCTCGCGCCAGGAGCCGGCGACGAACGTGCGGTCATACAGCAGCACGAGCAGCGGGGCGGAGGCCATGACCTCCTTGGTGCCCATGCCGAGGAGGCAGGCGATGAAGGAGCCGAGGAACCAGGCCTTGCGGCGGGACTCCGTGCCCCGGACAAAACAATACAGCGTCAGCAGGTAGAACAGCCCCATCAGCGATTCCGCGCGTTGGACGACATACGTCACGGCCGCGGTCTGCAGCGGGTGCAGCGCCCAGAGCGCGGCGACCGCGAGCGCGAGCGGCAGGGCGTCCGCGGCAAATCGCGGCAGGCGCAGCAGGGTCCGCCGCACGAGGCCGAAAAGGACCAGGGCGGCCGCCACATGGATCAGCACGTTGACCGCGTGATAACCCCGGGGATCAAGTCCGCCGGCGGCGTGGTTCAGGGCGAACGTGAGATTGACGACAGGGCGTCCGCCGATGGTGCCGCCCTCCGCGGGGGCGAGGAGGATCCGGTCCAGCCGCCCGAGGTCGCGGATGGTCGGGTTGTCGACGATGGCATGGAGGTCGTCGAAGACGAACACGCCGCGGAAGCCGGTGAGGTGGGCCGCGATGACGGCCAGCGCGAGGAGCAGGCCGGCCGCGAGCGGACGCGAAAAAGCGGCGGATGACGGGGCGGCGGGCAAGGCAGGAACGAGAAAAGCAGCCGCGAGCCGGGTGGCAACAACCGGGTGGAGGAACGTGGCGCGCGATGTGGTCGTCCCAGCCGGCACAAAAAAAGCGCCCCGGCTTTTCGGCCGGGGCGCGGAAGGGGAACGAGGCGCGTTCGCTTAGAAGTCGAACGTCGTCGTCACGAACCAGGTGCGCGGATCCTTGATGCGGTATTGCGCCGGCGAGCCGTCCTGGTTGTAGACCACGGCCTGGAGGCCGCCGTCTTCCATGACGTCACGAACGTTGACCTGGATGCGCATGCGGACCTTGTCCTGGAAGATCTTCCGGGTGTAGGAAGCGAACAGGTCGAGCGAGTCGATGGCCGGGGTGTAGATCGGCTTCGTCAGGTCGGGGAACACGACGTTGGCCGTGGTGGCGTTCGGGCGGGCGTAGGTGGCCGGATCGAACAGGCTCTGGTAGCCGGCGACCGCCTTGTCCTGCCAGTTGTATTGGCCGCCGAAGGTGAGGCCCTTGAGGCGGCCCTTCGTGATGCCGTAGCTGGAGAGGATGGTGGTGGACCACTCGCGCATGTTGGACGCCTTGGTGTTCTGCTGGGCGATGACGGGGAAGAGCACGGACTCCACGATGCTGGTGTAGGCGGAGGCCGGCGTGCCGGTGCCGCCCGCGGTGTTGGAGGGAGCGTCGTTGAACGGCGCGCCCTCGGTGAAGCCGTAGCCGTTCCAGAAGTTTGCCAGGAACAGGCGGTTGCCGTTGGCCTTGATGATCTCGTTCGGGATGTCCGGCGCGGTGAGGGCCTGCCACTGGGGCTTGCGGTAGGCGATCCAGGCGGAGACCTCGGGGCCGACGTTGGAATACTGGGACTCCTGCTGGCCGACGGTCCACTTGATGGTCCAGGTCTTGGTCGGGTTGTAGGTCAGCTGCAGCTCCTTGCCCTTCGAGATGTTGCTCTCGGTCGAGTTGACGCTGGCGGCGCCGTAGTTCGGCCAGTTGTAGTCCTTGAACTCGAAGTTGCCCCACTGGAGGTCGCGGATCTGGTCCTGCTGGGCCTGGCTCAGCGGGTTCAGCGTGTTGTTGTGGAACTCGAGCTCGGTGGCCGGGTTCTGGCCGCTGCGGATGCGGACGACGTATTCGGCCCAGCGCTTGCCGGCGGAGGTGTCGATGCGCTGGAGGCGGCCCACGACGGTGTTGGCGCCGTTGGAGAGGGCGTTCTCGTTGCTGGCCTCATACCAGTTCAGGCGGGCGACGAGCTTGTTGTCGAACATCGCGACCTGGAAGCCGTAGTCCTTGCCCTTGCCGGACGGGGCGGGCAGGGGGTTGTTGAAGAAGTCAACCTGCAGGCCGGCGGGCGGGTTGAAGTTGTCGGACTCGTTGTAGTGGAGGCCGAGGTTGCGCACCAGGTCGGCGACGATGCTGCCATCGTTGGCGCGGCGCTCGATGCCGGGCCAGCCCTTGAAGAGGCGGGCGACGACGCCGCGGGTCTTGGTGGTGCCGGAGAACTCGCGGGCGGGCCCGAGGTGGCTCTCGAGGCCGGGGATGCCACGGCCGGCGATGTAGGTCGTCGGGGTGGTGAGCAGGGCGTTGTTGGCGTCGCGGCCGTCATAGGCGGCGAGCTCAAGGCTGTCGTTGCGCCAGCCCATGGTCGGGATGATGCGCTCTTCCCAGACGTAACCCTGCCAGGCGAAGCTCTTGCTCTTCGTGTTGCGCGTGGCGATGCCGTAGTTGGCGCCGGCATAGAACAGGTTCATGTCGTAGGTCATGTCCGTGTTATCCCAGGCGCCGGTGTTCCAGTTGTAGAAGCGGAGCGACGAGTGCGTCGGGCCGCCGTAACCGGGCTCGCCGACCACCGTGAGGCCGCGGTCCACCGTGCCGGTCTGGTTCTGGCCGACGTAGAAGATGCGCTGGATGTTGGCCGCGTTGCCCGCGAAGCTGTAGTTGTTCGCCGGGGTGGTGGTCAGGTTGGGGAGGAAGCGGCCGTTGCCGCCGGTGTAGGAGAGACGGTAGCGCAGGTTGTTCTTCCACTGCTTCTGCTGGGAGACGAGACCGAGGAAGCGGTGGCGACCGAGCCAGCGGGTCCAGCCGTTGCGGTTGGTCAGGTCCAGCTCGTAGGAGAGCATGGCGCGCAAGTTGTCGTTGCTCTCGGGCAGGTAGAAGGTGTCAGCCTGGGAGTCGAAGACGTAGGGCGAGCCGTAGTAGGGGTTGACCGTGCCGTCGAGGTTGTGGGTGTTCACGTCCACGTAGAGGCGGGGGGCCTGGTTGGCCTGGCCGAGGCCGTAGTGGGTGTATTCCTCAAACTCCTGGCGGAACCAGCCGGCGCTGAAGTTCAGGTTCGGGAGGATCTGCTGCTGGATCTCGATGTTGGCGGTGGTGGCGTTCTGGTTGCCGTAGTTGTTGCCCGAGATGTTGTAGCTCTCCCAGTCGTAGATGGACTTGTCGGTGATGTGCGGGAGGATCCAGGTGCCGTAGCCGGTCGCACCGGTGCTGGCGGGGGGAACCGGGACCGGGTCCGCCGCCGTCTGGACGAGGCGGGTGGCGACGAGGACGCGCTGGGCCTGGGTCTGGTTGGCGGCCGCGGGCAGGGCGCCGGTGACGCCGTTGACCGTGGTGCCGAAGGTGCCGCCGCCGGTGCTGGCGTTGGGCACCCAGAAGCCGACTTCCTTGCCGTCGGCGTAGAAGATGGTCTGGCGGCCGGCGAGGAACGCCAGGCCGGGGATGTAGAACGGGTTGACCGTGGTGGCGGTCGGGACCGTGGTCAGGTTGCCGTCACTGCTCGGCGTGACGCCGGCGACGTAGCGGGCATCCAGCGTGGAGTTCAGGTAGGGGGCGGTCACGCGGCCCGTGTCCTGGAAGGTGAACACCTGGGTCGTCGGGTTGAAGCCCGGGCGGCCGGCGTTGCGCCAGGGGGTCACGCGATCCTGCGGGGGCAGGAAGTTCGGGCGGTTGTTGTAGTTGTCGTAGTGCTCAAAGCTGCCCGTGATGAGCGTCTTGCGGAAGGGCTGGTAGGTGATCGCGCCGTATTGGCGGCGGTAGATGTCGGAGGAGGGCTTGCGCTGAAAGCCGCGCGAGTCGTAGAGGCCGGCCACGAAGATGGCGAGTTTGTCGCCGATCGGGATGTTCGAGCTCATGCTGACGCGCCAGGCGTCGAAGCTGCCGCCGCGGAGCTGGACCTGCGTCTTCTGCTGGCCGAGGACGGCCGAGGCGGACGACTGGTTGATGATGCCGGCGGGCGCGCCCGTGCCGAAGAGCATCGAGTTCGGGCCGCGGCTGATCTCGACCGAGTTCGTGTTGTAGGAGTCGAAGGCCAGGCGGGCGATCGTCGGGTAGTTGTTCTGCGCCGTGTCCACGCGGCCGAGGCCGCGGACGCGGTTGGCGGTCGCGATGCCGAAGGAGGAGCCGTCGTCACCGGAGTAACCGCCGATGTTGTCGGTGAGGTTGGAGCGGTTGAGCGCGACCGGGGTGTAGGTGGAGGCACCCTCGGTGTTGGACTCGTAGCGGAACACGTCGTTGATATCGAGCGCGCCGGTGTCCTCGAGCTGCTGCTTCGTCACGACGGTGATCGAGGCGGCGAGGTCGGAGATCTTGGAGTTGAGGCGGCTGCCCATGAGGGTGTTCTCGGCGTAGTAGCCGGAGTCCTTCTCGGTCGTCACGACGAAGGGCGACAACACCAGCTTGTCGTCCGCCTTGGCCGGGGCGTTCGTGACCGGGACGTTGGCGGCGTTGGCGTCCGCCGCGGCCTTCGCGGCGTCGGCCTCGGCGGTGGTTTGGGACCAGGCCGACGGCGCCAGCGCCATCGTGCAGGTCAGCGCCAGCAGGAGCCGGCGCGTTTGGGTAGCTTGGGGTGTTGGGTTCATGAGCATTCGGATCTGGGTTTTGAGTTCAGACGAAATCAGGCGCGGCAAGACACGGGGATGCAGCAGCAGCAGGGGTGACGGTGGGGTGGGGGAAAGCGCAGGAGAAGGGGGCTCCGCGCGGGGTGTGCACTAATTTGTGATATTAGTTTGAACGACTTCAACGGGAGTGACTTCTTACAGTAAGAAGGAATTCCGCGGAACCCGCGGCCGGTGTGTTTTTGCGTCGTCTGGTGCGCCGGGCCCGGCCAGAATGATCCGGTTGCGCGGCGTTTTTTTGCGGGGCGGCGGTGCGGTCGCGTGCGTCGCCGCCGCTCGGGGAATGCGCCGCGGGCTTATGACAGGCTTCCCGCGCCGCGCGCCGGATGCACAGTTCCGCTCGCAGCGCCCGGATGCACCGTGTCACTGTGCCGGTTCAGTCAAAAAACAGGGTTGCCACGACCGGGCGCACGCCACGTTGATTGTGCTTCCATGCACGGGCGTTTCGCTCCGGCTTCGCCCCGCGTGTGGCACAGGAGTAGCTCCACCATTCTTTAACCCGCCCCTCTGTAAATCCGCCCGCCGCCTCCGCCGCCGTCCTTCTTTCCATGTCCCAACCCAACGACTCCGCTCCCGCCGGCCGCCCCGGCAAGCAAGGCCTCTACGATCCCTGGTTCGAGCACGACGCCTGTGGCGTCGGCTTCATCGCGGACATGAAGGGACGGAAATCGCACAAGATGGTCGCGGACGGCCTCCAGATCCTCCGCAACCTCGACCACCGCGGCGCGAGCGGCGCCGAGATCAACACCGGCGACGGCGCCGGCATCCTGATCCAGATCCCGCACAAGTTCTTTGCCGAGGGCTGCAAGGCCACGCTGCGCTTCACCCTGCCCGAGGCGGGCGCCTACGGGGTCGGCCTCATCTTCCTCCCGCGCAACGCCACCGTCCGCCGCAAGGTCGAGGAGAAGTTCGAGCAGGTCGTCCAGGCCGAGGGCTGTTCCTTCCTCGGCTGGCGCACCGTGCCGGTGAAGAACGCCTCGCTCGGCGACACCGCGAAGTCCGCCGAGCCGTTCATGCGCCAGTGCTTCATCGCGCGCCCCGAGGGGCTCGATGAGCTGGGCTTCGAGCGCAAGCTCTACGTCATCCGCAAGCGCGCCTACACCGTCATCCGCACGTCGACCCTCGCCGGCGCCGAGGCCTGGTATGTCGCCAGCCTCTCGGCCCGCACGCTCGTCTACAAGGGCATGCTCACGACCGACCAGGTCGACAACTACTTCCCCGACCTGAAGCACCCGCTGATGGAGTCGGCCCTCGCGCTGGTCCACTCGCGCTTCTCGACGAACACGTTCCCGAGCTGGGAGCGCGCGCACCCCTACCGCTACCTCGCGCACAACGGCGAGATCAACACCCTCCGCGGCAACATCAACTGGATGCACGCCCGCCAGGCGCTCTTCGAGAGCCCGGTGTTCGGCGACGACATCAAGAAGATCCTCCCGATCGTGAACCCCAACGGTTCCGACTCGTCGATGTTCGACAACACCCTCGAGCTGCTCGTGCTCGCCGGCCGCCCGCTGGCCCACGCGATGATGATGCTCATCCCCGAGCCGTGGTCCAACCACGAGTCGATGGACCCGCAGCGCCGCGCGTTCTACCAGTATCACTCCTGCCTCATGGAGCCGTGGGACGGCCCCGCCGCCATGGGCTTCACCGACGGCACCCAGATCGGCGCCATCCTCGACCGCAACGGCCTGCGCCCGTCCCGCTACTACGTCACGAAGGACGGCATCGTCGTCATGGCCTCCGAGGCCGGCGTGCTCGAGTTCCCGCCCGAGGACATCGTCCAGAAGGGCCGCCTGCAGCCGGGCCGCATGTTCCTCGTGGACACGGTCCAGGGCCGCATCATCGAGGACGAGGAGATCAAGCGCACCATCGCGGGCGCCCAGCCCTACCAGGAGTGGATCAAGCAGCACCTCGTCCACCTCAGCGATCTCCCCGAGGCGCCGCCGGTCGAGCCGCCCGACCACGCCACGCTGCTCCAGCGCCAGATCGCGTTCGGTTACACCTTCGAGGACGAGCGCGTCATCATCGCCCCGATGGCCAAGGATGGCGTCGAGGCCATCGGCTCCATGGGCAACGACGCCGCGCTCGCGGTGCTCTCCAACAAGCCGCGCCTGCTCTACGATTATTTCAAGCAGCTCTTCGCCCAGGTCACCAACCCGCCGATCGACTCGATCCGCGAGGAGATCGTCATCTCGCACGAGACACGCCTCGGCTCCGAGGGCAACCTGCTCAACCCGCAGCCGACGGCCTGCCGCCGCGTCGAGCTGAAGTGGCCGGTCCTGACGAACGAGGAGTTCGCCAAGATCCGCCGCACCAACCTCCCCGGCCTCCGGATGGGCGTGCTGCCCATCCTCTTCCGCGTCGCCCGCGGCGAGAAGGGCCTGGCCAAGTCCATGGAGGAACTCTCCATGATGGCCCGCCGCATGATCGAGGAGGAGGAGGTCAACGTCATCATCCTCTCCGACCGCGGCGTCACCAAGGAATACGCCCCGATCCCGTCGCTGCTGGCCATCGCCGGCCTGCACCACTACCTCATCCGCGAGGGCCTGCGCACGCGCGTGTCGCTCGTGATCGAGACCGGTGACGCCCGCGAGGTGCACCACATGGCGCTGCTCATCGGCTACGGCGCCTCGGCCATCAACCCCTACGTCGCGTTCGAGACGATCGACGACATGATCCGCGAGGGCATGCTCTCCGGCATCGACCACAAGAAGGCCTGCGCCAACTTCGTGAAGGCCGCCTCCAAGGGCGTCATCAAGGTCATGTCCAAGATGGGCATCTCCTCGGTGCAGTCCTACCGCGGCGCCCAGATCTTCGAGGCGCTCGGCCTCCGCCAGGACGTCATCGACCATTACTTCACCTGGACGCCCTCGCGCGTCGGCGGCATCGGCCTCGATGTCATCGCCCAGGAGGTCCTCCTCCGCCACCGCGCGGCCTACCCGGACCGCCAGGTCAACGGCCACGTGCTGCCCGTCGGCGGCCTCTACCAGTGGCGCTCCAGCGGCGAGGCCCACCTCTTCACGCCGGAGTCCGTGCACGCCCTCCAGAAGGCCGTCCGCACCAACTCCAAGCCCGCCTACCAGGCCTACGCAAAGCTCGTCAACGAGCAGAGCGGCCGCCTGTGCACGCTGCGCTCGCTGCTCGACTTCAAGGCCGGCCCTGCGATCCCCCTCGAGGAGGTCGAGCCGGTCGAGGCGATCATGAAGCGCTTCAAGACCGGCGCCATGTCCTACGGCTCCATCTCGAAGGAGGCGCACGAGACCCTCGCCATCGCCATGAACCGCATCGGCGGCAAGTCCAACACGGGCGAGGGCGGCGAGGACGCCGAGCGCTTCACCTGGACGAACGCGCAGGGCGACTCCAAGAACTCCGCCATCAAGCAGGTCGCCTCCGGCCGCTTCGGCGTCACGAGCGAATACCTCGTCAACGCCCGCGAGCTCCAGATCAAGATGGCCCAGGGCGCCAAGCCCGGCGAGGGCGGCCAGCTGCCCGGCACCAAGGTCTACCCCTGGGTCGCCAAGACCCGCGGCACCACCGCCGGCGTCGGCCTCATCTCCCCGCCGCCGCACCACGACATCTACTCCATCGAGGACCTCGCGGAGCTCATCCACGACCTCAAGAACGGCAACAAGGACGCGCGCATCTCCGTGAAGCTCGTCTCCGAGGTCGGCGTCGGCACCATCGCCGCCGGCGTCGCCAAGGCCCACGCGGACGTCGTCCTCATCTCCGGCTATGACGGCGGCACCGGCGCCTCGCCGCAGACCTCCCTCCAGCACGCGGGCCTCCCGTGGGAGCTCGGCCTCGCCGAGACCCACCAGACCCTCGTCCTCAACAACCTCCGCTCGCGCATCGCGGTCGAGACCGACGGCCAGCTCAAGACCGGCCGCGACGTCCTCATCGCCGCGCTGCTCGGCGCCGAGGAGTTCGGCTTCGCCACCGCGCCGCTCGTCGCCACGGGCTGCATCATGATGCGCGTGTGCCACCTCAACACCTGCCCCGCGGGTGTCGCCACGCAGGACCCGCAGCTCCGCGCGAAATACGCCGGCAAGCCCGAGCATGTCGTCAACTTCATGCGCTTCATCGCCGAGGACATGCGCGAGCTCATGGCCGCGCTGGGCTTCCGCACCATCGAGGAGATGATCGGCCGCACCGACCGCCTCGAGGCGAAGAAGGCCGTCGACCATTGGAAGGCCAAGGGCCTCGACTTCTCCAACATCCTCTACTCGCCGGACGTCGGCCCCGAGGTCGGCCGCTTCTGCTCGCAGAAGCAGGACCACGGCATCGACCGCTCCTACGACATGACCACCCTCCTCGCGCTCGCGAAGCCCGCGATCGAGAAGGGCGAGAAGGTCGTCGCCGAGCTCCCGATCCGCAACGTCAACCGCGTCACCGGCACCATCACCTCCGGCGAGATCACCAAGAAGCACGGCGCCAAGGGCCTCCCCGAGGACACCATCCGCTTCAAGTTCAAGGGCTCCGCCGGCCAGAGCTTCGGCGCCTTCGTCACGCGCGGCATGACGCTCTCCATCGAGGGCGACGCCAACGACTACTTCGGCAAGGGCCTGTCGGGCGGCAAGCTCATCATCTTCCCGGACGCGAAGGCGACCTTCAAGGCCGAGGAGAACATGATCATCGGCAACGTGGCCTTCTACGGCGCCAGCGCCGGCGAGGCCTACATCCGCGGCATGGCCGGCGAGCGCTTCGGCGTCCGCAACTCCGGCGTCACCGTCGTGGTCGAGGGCATCGGCGACAACGGCTGCGAATACATGACCGGCGGCAACGTCGTCGTGCTTGGCCGCGCCGGCCGCAACTTCGGCGCCGGCATGTCCGGCGGCGTGGGCTACGTCCTCGACGAGGCCGGCGACTTCACCGGCCGCGTCAACCAGCAGATGGTCGGCATCGAGAAGCTGACCGACGCCAAGGAGATCGCCGCCGTGAAGGCGATGATCCAGAAGCACCTCGACTACACGAAGAGCGAGAAGGCGAAGGCCGTCCTCGCCGACTGGGACAAGTTCGTCCCGAAGTTCGTCAAGGTCATGCCGAAGGACTACAAGCGCATGCTCGCCTGCATCGAGCGCGCCCAGGCCAGCGGCCTCACCGGCGACGAGGCGATCCTCGCCGCCTTCGAGGAAAACGCCCGGGACTTGTCGCGGGTGGGAGGCAACTAACCCGCGCCAGCGATAAGCATTAGGCTTTAAGCGCTAAGCTCCGAACCAAAATTCCAAAACCCAATCACCGCACCATAGCTTAAAGCTTATCGCTTACAGCTTACCGCTTCAAAAAATGGGAAAACCAACCGGCTTCATCGAGTATCTCCGCGAACTGCCCGTCGACCGCTCGCCGACGGCGCGCGTCAACGACTGGAAGGAATTCCACGAGCACATGGACGAGAAGAAGCTGCGCACGCAGGGCGCGCGCTGCATGGATTGCGGCATTCCCTTCTGCCACACCGGCAAGCTCATCAGCGGCATGGCGTCCGGCTGCCCGGTCAACAACCTGATCCCGGAGTGGAACGACCTGGTCTACCGCGGCCTGTGGAAGGAGGCGCTCGACCGCCTGCACAAGACGAACAATTTCCCCGAGTTCACCGGCCGCGTCTGCCCGGCGCCCTGCGAGGGCTCGTGCGTGCTCGGCATCAACAACCCGCCGGTCACGATCAAGAACATCGAGGCCTCGATCATCGACCGCGGCTGGGACGAGGGCTGGGTCATCCCCGAGGCGCCCAAGGTCCGCACCGGCAAGAAGGTCGCCGTCATCGGCTCCGGCCCCGCCGGCCTCTCCGCCGCCGCGCAGCTCAACCGTGCCGGCCACACCGTCACCGTCTTCGAGCGCGCCGACCGTCCGGGCGGCCTGCTCATGTATGGCATCCCGAACATGAAGCTCGACAAGCAGGAGGTCGTCCTGCGCCGCATCAAGCTCATGGAGCAGGAGGGCATCAAGTTCATCTGCAACGCCAACGTCGGCGACAACGTCGAGCCCCAGATCTTCCTCAAGGAATACGACGCCACCGTCATCTGCACCGGCGCCACGCAGCCCCGCGACCTGCCCATCGAGGGGCGGAACCTCAAGGGCGTGCACTTTGCCATGGAGTTCCTCACGGCCAACACGAAGGCCGTGCTCAACGGCGACGCCAGCAAGACCGCCATCTACGCCGGCGGGAAGGATGTCGTCGTCATTGGCGGCGGTGACACCGGCACGGACTGCGTCGGCACGTCGATGCGCCACGGCTGCAAGAGCCTCCTGCAGATCGAGATTCTCCCCAAGCCTCCGCTGGAGCGGCAGGCCGACAATCCCTGGCCCGAGTGGCCGAAGACCTACAAGATGGACTACGGCCAGGAGGAGGCCGCCGCGAAGTTCGGCGCCGACCCCCGCATCTACGTCACGACGGTCAAGAAGTTCATCGGCGACGCCGAGGGCCGCGTGAAGGAGCTCGTCACGGTCGAGATCAAGTGGGGCAAGAACGACAAGGGCCAGTTCGTGCCGCAGGAAGTGCCCGGCACGGAGAAGACGCGCCCCGCGCAGCTGGTCCTCCTCGCCATGGGTTTCCTCGGGCCGGAACAGGCGTTGCTCAAGGAGCTCAACCTCGAGACCGACCCCCGCAGCAACATCAAGGCCGAGCACGAGAAGTATACGACCAGCATCAAGGGCGTCTTCGCCGCCGGCGACTGCCGCCGCGGTCAGTCCTTGGTCGTCTGGGCGATCAATGAGGGGAGAGGCGCCGCCAGAGAGTGCGACAGGTATCTCATGGGATCTACGGACCTGCCCTGATCCTCACTTAATGTGGGAGGGATTTTATATCCCGACTCTTCAGGCGCTCCCCAACCGGAGCGCCTTTTTCTATCCCTGTAGGGGCGTCGCTTGCCGACGCCCGCGCCCCGGCCAGCCGCGATCCCTTTAACTGCCAGGGAGTATCTTCAACCCCGCAAACCCACGAGAATTTAACCACTAATGCTCCGCCTAACGGCTTCGCTTTGGATGAGCCCTCCGCCTAATCGGCTCCGCGGTGGGTTTCGGGGGTCGGCTAATCGCCGACTGCAAGGGGCTCAGATAGGGTTCATCTGATTTGACGGACAGTGGACTGAAAACATTAAAATCTGACACCTTCCGGTTTCTTTATTTTCAATTTTCATCCAGCGGAACGCCAAAAATCCTTGCAGCTTTTTCGGCTACAAGACGTCCAGCAATCCTTTCGCAATTACGGGAAAGACTTATTGGTGTTTCTCCAAACATTCCGGTGTAGAAAGAAAAAATCATTCCAACGGTGACTAATGTCACGAGAGTAACTGTGAAAAAAAGCGGGGAAGGCTTATCCAGCCAATAAGCACCAAACGCGGAACCAAAAAAGAGAGATGCTGCAATCAACGCGGTTGTTATGGAAAAAACCGAATAGCGAACGATCAGACCAATTCGGCCGGCTAATAGGAGGATTCGGCTTCGTTGATTAGAAAGCACAGCTTCGGATCGAAGCTTATCCGCGATAGCTTTTGCCGTTATTTGTTTCTCAACTTCTACTTCCTCTGCATATCCTGCCTTTAAACGCTTCTCGGCACGACTAAGAATATCGTGGATATTGTCGCTGGTCACTCGCTCTTCGATGCCGAGCGTGACCTCCATTAGATCGTCGCTGACGTTCGCTTTATGTCTAAGAAGGGCGTGCTGTTCGGCCGTAATTTTTCCGCTCATCAGAAGGAGATCTATTTCAGCAGAAAAGCGCTCCCAAGTTTCAGAGGGCGGTGACATGGCGGCATAACAGTGCGCCATGAGTTCAAACTTCGGAAGGTCAGGTGCGACTAAAGGTGCTTTTAACCAAGCGGTGTTTGCGAGAGTGTAGTCCTGCATGACCGCTGGCACTTCGAGTCCGTTTTCATGCTTTTGCGAATACTTATAGGCCGCCCTAACTAGGGCACTGTTGGTTGTAACCAACACTGCGGCCGCATCCTCTATTCGGACGGGTGTGTTAGACTTTCGAAGCGCATAAATACTGCGAATTGAGTTCACATCATTCGCTTCAGCGCGTTCGTTTCCGTAGTTCATTTCCTTGTCAATTACACCCCGTAAATCGGTTTCACCGATATTGTATTTATCAAGATATGGCGGTGCAGGCTCACTTGTGACGCCATGTCGTTTTAGTATATCAGGAAGCTCCTGTTCGGTAGTCCATAGATCTACGGGGCGAAATCCGTCTCTTCGTAATGATCGGACCATCCCATGTGGCGAGTGACTTTGCTTTTCTAACTCTGCAGCAGCATGTTTAATAACATTTCGAATCTCGATGACTGTATGATTAAAAACACAAAGTTTTGCGCGCAATTGTAGAAGCAGATTTAGTAGCTCGTCGGCTGCTTTTTTTGCTGCATCACCCCAGAAACCCAAAACGTGCATCATGAATGGAGTATCCAGATAAAACGTAACGGAGTCGTATTTTTTCTCCAAAGACTGGAGGTCTTCACACAGCAACGCGTTGGCAAGCATGTTTCCTCTTAGAATTACGAGAAAAGAGTCGAATACCTCGGCGCTTGTTCGATACGAATCCTGCAGAAAAACCGAGACAACGTAGTCTGTAGATTTGTCATCGGATTTTATAGATGGGAGTGCTGTGCCAGCTGAGTAAGCTTTTAGGCAGTCAATGGAGAAGGAATGTAGGAATTTGAGTATGGCAGACTGACAGGAATTTTCGTCCCACTTTAAATCGAACCGGACTTTCGCGAAGTTCATCAAGCTGGTCACGACGATTGCCTGCCTTTGCCTTGCCTTAGCTCGATCCGTTTCGAATCCCGTAACGCGAATCTCTTTTAAGACCTTAAATACCCCGTCTTGAAGGGCGATTGCTTGCGTTCGCTTGGCAATGCGTCTCGCAACTTTTGTTATCGTGTGTTGCGGCATTTTTATGCCGAATTCCTTTAAGAGTGCTTTTTGTATTATATGCGGCGTAAACGTTTTCTGACTGCTGCTGCGAATTACGTGGGACACAAAAGGAACGAGATAGTCAAAATAGTCAGCGCCTCGGTCAATTTGCACCCGCAGCATAGCGAGGCTGGTCAATGTTTCCGTTTTCATGGTTTAGCGGACGATTTGATAACTCAGCGCTTGGGCAAGCAGGACGCAATGAGCACGAGAACTACTACGACCGCGAGACCCAGGAAGATGAAGCTCTGAATACAGCCTGATATACGTCGGGTGTTGGTAGAAGCACTACCTCCACTGTCAGATTTCACCTTGCGTAGGTAGGTGTGGCCAATACCGACGGGAACGCGTTCTGGATCTCTGGATGTGCCGGCATCACCTGACTCTTCTTTGAATAGTTCCCACGCCAATTGGTGATCGGGGTCTTTCTCATATAATTGATCCATCCAGACGCTGATTTGTGCCTTCCCCCAACCGGGTTCCGGGGTGACATTCCAGAAACGTAAGACCATCCGCTGGCGCGGTGTGATGGAACCGTTGGAGTGCAGCAGGCGTTCAATTATCTCCGAGGCATCCTGCTTTGTGGCGTCCGGAGGAAGGTAGCCGCCGAGTCCTTTTATGTAACGCCGCTGAGGCTCCGTCGCCTTGTTATATTCTTTCTGCTGGCGCTCATATTCCCGGTCACGTTCGGCTCGTTCTACTTCGCGAAGTTTTTCCCGCTCTGCTTTCGCCTGCTCGGCGCGCTCGCGTTCTTCGGCACGTTTCTTGTCCTGCAAAGTCTTCCTCGCCATCGCCAGTCGTTCGCGCTCGGTCGATGGCAGCACCCGTTCGATCTGCTTGTGCAGAATTTTACGCTCTTCGTCGCTGATAACGCCATCAGTCAACGCGGCGGATACCAACTCACGCAGGTGTCGTATAGCCGGAATTTCCTGAGGGGCTGCTTTAAGCCACTCCGAAAGTTGTGTGAGCTCTATGTCGGTTAGCTGGCCATCCAACCCAATCTCCAGGATTAACTGGATCAATCGCTGGCCTTGTTCCGAAGCTATGTGCGCCTTTGTGAGAGTGATGCGTCCTGTAACTGGATCGAATTCGGCCATGTTTTATTATGTTACTAACGGAGCAATCTAGCTTGTATTGAGCTCCCTCCGTCACCGCTTGCATTGAGTAACGTTGAACCGTTCACAACAAACACCTCGCTTCCGGTTAGCCATAAAGAGGTGTCGATGCGTCCGAGTGGATCGATTTCATAGATAGATCCGTCAATTAACTTAACGATACTACCGTCTGAACTTACGGACTCGATGCTGGAGCGTTTAAAGCTACTTGGTTTTCCGATTTCTGGCATTTTTAGCAATCTGCCGCGAAATTCTCTTTTACCCTCAATCCACAATGACCATCGCATTCCCTCTTTTATCAACGCGACCTCTCGGCCATATCCGAATCCGACAATCCCGATTTCTACTTCAAAAACAGCACCGTTTCTAAGCTTGATGATTTCTTCGCCTTCCAAGTCGGCCTTCGTCATCCAAATTGCAGCGTTACGGTCTGCACTAAGGGGCCCGGCAGTGTCTCTGGATTGGTTTAGTGGACCTTGATTTGTCACCGTGGTCTTTGCTGATTCTATTCCAAGCTGATAGACTGCAGCCAATACCTTATTCCACTCTGCGCGTTCAGATTCAGATAGCTTTGATAGGCCAAGATTTTTCGAGGTTTCTGCATCCCTCGATAGCACTGCTAAGTAATCTAGCGTCGAAAATGCAGGGGTCGCCGCCGCATGAACAACGAGGAGGAGGAGGATCAGTTTCATCGGTTAACGCAGAAGTTAAAAGGCGTAGACGGCGGCGAAGACTTGGGCGATTTGGGCGGCCATCCACAGTCCGGCGCCGAGGATGTTACCGAGGACGATCTTTAACGCGGCGGGCTTCGGGGTGGGGGTGAAGAGGCTTTTCTTCACGACCACTGTCTTGCCCCAGTGATCGCCGTGACGTTGTTGCAGGCGGCTCTTCTTCATCGATTCGTAGCCGATCAGGCCGAAAAACAACGAGTCCATCAGGTAAGCCAGACTCCGCTTGCCGGCCGCCCAGAAACCGCAGGGCGTGCCGTCGAGTTGCACGACGCTCAGCCCGCAGCAGAGCTTGCCGACGGTTGTCCCGCCGAGGCCCTCGGCCAGCCAGTGGTAGAGCACCATCCCGGTAATCCCGAAGACATAACTCCAGAAAGATTGCTGTTCGACGAGTTCCACCCAGTTCTCCGGGGCCCGTCCCGCATGCTCCAATATTGCCAGGACTATCCCACCGATCAGGCCGCCGATGAGGCCCAGGATTACGCTCAACACGAAGTCGATCAACCGCGCCACCAACCGGATCCCATAACCCGCCCCCTCCGGAACGGGCGTCAGCACCATCGGTGGCGGAATAATCTCGTCAGTATAGGAACGCATAAAGCGGAGGGCGGCCGGCCTCCACGAGGCAAGGCTCAGCCTGATTGGAAACGCGGGGAGCGTGGACGCGACCAGCGTGGATCACGGAGCTGGGCGCCTGGAGCCAGGAATTATGGAATGCACGCATGCCTCCCCGTCTGGCCCGACGAGGCCGGCAGACAATGCGAGGTTTGCCCGGCTGGCAATCACGCATTGCAGATGACAGAGGACGGAGAACAGAGGACAGAGGACGACCAAACGACGCTATTGCCAATCCGTGGCACTCAATCCCACATTGCTGCATCGGTCACCGCTCATTTGGTGGGAGGCCTCAATCTCACAAGCCAAGGCCGCCTTGATAGGCCCGCGGCGGCCAGAAGACGCCGACAATCACCCAGGTATTGTAGGGGAACACGGTCCCCATGAAAAACCGGGTGTCGCGGTCGGGTGCGCATAGATCGAGATACTTCTCCCGGACCTTTTGGGCGGCGGTGGCCTCGTCGTGCTTCTCCCGCAGCTTGAGAAAGAGGACGCCCAACTCCCAATCCTCGATCATGGCGTTGTGTGGCTTGGTGCTGTCGGCGCACTCGAAGACGTAGCTCCACTTGAAAGGTAGCTTGGTCAGTTTCTTGGGTTGCTCCCCGAACAGCAGCAGCTGGTCGTAGAGCTCGGTCCATTCCGGCTTCCACTCGCGCTCGGCCGGCTCGACCTTGACGTCCAGCACCCGCTGCGGCCGCACGATACCGAGTGACGTCTTATCCAGCTCGAACAGATCTTGGAGCTGTAGCGCCGTGTGGTGCGGCATCCGGTCTATAATGGTCCGGCGGGCGAGCCAGCCGTCGTCAGTCGGGAGGGGCGCCCCGAGAAGCCGGATCGACTCCAGGTCGGGTTTGCGGCTCTCCCTGCGATTGTCGTTACCGGCGCCGCGCGCCCCGAGGCCGACATTGATCCACTGATATTTGTGGAATTGCTGCTCCCGAGGCCGGTAGCGGTAGTCGATGGGATATAGCCGCACCCATTCGCCGCTGGCAGTGATGCCTCCCGTGCAGACCACCTCGTCGGATTTTACCGACGGGTGCGGGTAGGTCATCACCGTGATGAGGACGTCAGTGGGCTGGAACTCCCCCATGGCAGGCGCAGGCGCCCAGATCGTGCAAAGGCAGATCGAGCAGTTGCGAAACCGCCTGTGCCAGACGCGAGCGGTGGCAGTCGGCCGGATCGGCCTCCATGCACACCAATACGCTGGCACGTTCCTTCATGAGCCTGGCCACCTCATGAATAGACGATTTCTGGTTGGGCAGAACATTGGCTTCGTAATTGGCAAAAAGGGTGTCCCGGTCATCCAGCGCCAGCAGTTCCTGGCGCTCCTCGGAGGCGATGCCCAGCTGAGGGAAATGGACATAGGCGATGCCGACATCGCCGCAGAGGCGGGCGAGCGTGGACTTGTGATAGCCGTATCGCCGCGAGACGGGATTGCTACGGACGTCGATCAGGCGCTCGATGCCGGCCTCCATCAGGCGGTTCAGAAAACCGTCGATGGTCAGCCCCTCATAGCCGGCGGTATAGATGGCGGGTTCGGCCTTCGGCCGGGTGGCCAGACGCTTCACCTCGCTGTTGATCGAAAACCAAGGGTAGCGGGTGTAGACATCGTCCAGCAGGCGGGTGTTACCAACCTGACCGTAGCGCAGGTAGATTTGCACGGCGTCAGCCTTGAATTCGTCCGGCGTGCGGTTCGCCACATCGCGTCCGGCTTCGGTCAGGGCCCACGTTTTATCGTCGCGGGCGGAAAGCAGGCCCTGGGTCAGCATGGCATTTGCCTCCTGATAGAGGCAGAAAGAGTAGGGGCCAAACTTGTAAGGCAGAAACTCGTAGAATGAGTCACCACCCTTGGCCGGGCTCTCATTGGCCAGCAGGAACGCCCACTTCGTGACCTGCATTTTGGTGGCGTGGCCACCAGCAAGCTTGACGAGATAGAGCAGGGTTCGCTGGCGATAGAGCATGGTGTAAGATTATCCGAAGGCGGCTGATGGCGACCGCAAAAAAGAGGAGAGAATACAGGCGGTGGCTGCAAGTCCCGGGCCCACCGGGCGGGGAGCTGATCGCCAGAAATTCAGGGGATACATCATCTTTCCCGTCTGGCCCGACGAGGCCGTTAGCAATGCGAGGGATTGCCCGGCTGGCAATCCCGCATTCCGGAAACCTGAGATCTGAAGCCTGAGAATCTGCCTAACGCCAATCCGTGGCGATCGACCTGCAAAATTGTTCATCGTTCATTTTTCAATGTTCAGTGTTCATTTGGCCGGACCCGATGAACAACGAACAATGAACGATGAAAAATGAACATTCTCTGCGCCTCTGCGCCTTGGCGTTAACTCTCCGTCACTTTTCCGCGGTCTCGCGGAGGTGACGATAGGCCGGCTCCAGGCCGGCGTCTTGCAGGATCGCACGGGCGGATTCAGGCCAGTGGTCGCCGGTGATCAGGTTCACGGCCTCGACCTGATTGTCGGAGCCGTCGTTGCGCAGGGCCGCGGTGTCGGCGTAGTTCGTGTCCACGCGGTTGCCGCGGATGTTCGGGTTCCAAATGAAGAGCCAGCGGATTGCCTCGGTCACGACGTTGTGGTGGATGTGCAGCCCCTCGCTGAACTGGTCGGGATAGATCGCGCCGCCGGCCTTGGTGTTTTTGTCGGGCGGCAGCATGCGTTGCACGACGTTGTGGGCGATCTCGGAGCCGGGCAGGCGGTCGGTCGTGTAGATGCCGCCGCCGTCGTCCAGCCCGAGCATGTAGTCGGTGATCCGGTTGTGCGTGATGCGGTTCGCGCGGGAGTCGGGCGGGGCGGGCGGGTTGCCCCAGCCCCAGCCCTGGCTGATGCCGGTGTAGGGCACGGCGTGGATCTCGTTGTGCGTGATCACCGACGCGTCGGTGTAATACCCGAGGATGGCGACGGACCCGAAATAATCCTGCCCGATGCGGGTGAGGTAGTTGTTGGCGATGCGGTTGCGTCGCGGGAAAAAACGCGGGTCGGCCGGCCGCGCCGCGTCCTCGCCGAACTCCATGCCGCCGGCGGCGAGGTCGGCGAACGAGTTGCCCTCGATTATATTGTCGTTGCCGCCGTGCGTGAACATCACGCCGGTCCCGCCGAGCCGGGCGAAGCGGCAGTCGCGCACGACGATGTTGTCCGCCGTCGCGGCCTGGAACGCCGCCGGGATGCGGTCCTTGCGCTGGTTGTGCCGGTATTGCGGGTCGACCGCCGCGGCGAGGTCCGCGGGCACGAGCGAGTTGGCCTGCACGTCGACGAAGCCGTGGCGGTTCGGTCGCGTCCAGCCGGTGTGGGCGAAGGTCAGGCCCTCGAAGCGGAGGTGGTGCACGGGGGCGTCGGGCCGGCCGTCGAGGATGATGAGACTCTCCAGTTCTGGCCGGATCACCGTGGCGCCGGCCAGGTCCTCGCCGGCCCGGGGCCGGTAGCGCAGGACACCGTCGGCGCGGTCGAGGAAGAACTCGCCCGGCGCGTCGAGGAACTCGCGGGCGTTTTCGAGCCAGTAGTGGCGCTTGAGATAAACGCGGTCGCCCTGGGGCTGTTTCGTGACGCCGTCCCATTCACCCGGCTCGATCACGGCGCGCACGACGCCGGGGCTGTCCGTGGCGGCCGTGCGCGCGATGCGCAGGCGCTTGTGCATCCAGGCGATGAGCACCGACACCTCCACCTCGCCGGGCCGCAGCGCGACGCCCGCCAGCTGTTCGCCCGGCAGGTCGAAGCCGTCGGCCTGTTTCTCGGCGGCGAGGGTGAACATCGCCCCGGCGTTCGGGGTGCGGGCGCGGGTGGCGCGGCGGCCGTCGATCCAGAGCTGGCGGAAATCTACGTCGCGGCCGACGGTCGCGCGGTATTGGTCGTCGGTCTCGCGTTCCCAGCCGGTGATGCGCCGGCCGCCGCTGAGGATGACCTCGGCGCCGGGGGCGGAGCGATAGACGACGGCAAAACCGTTCTCGCCGGAATCCGCGGCGTCAAAGCGGACGGGTGCGGCCAGCTCGTAGGTGCCGGCCTGCAGTTCGACCACGAGGTCGCCGCGCAGGTCATGGGCCGCGAGATAGGCGCGGGCCGCGAGGCGGGCCTGATCGAGTGCTTGGGGCGACGGCTGGATGCGGAAAATGTGCTCGGGCTCGGCTGCGTGGGCGACGGAGGTGGCGACAATCAGGAGTGACGCCAGCAGCAGGGACCTGAGGTGGAACGGGTTTTCCATGGTCAGGCGGCGGCGGTGAGTTTCGGCCGGGCTTTCCAGAGCATGAGCGCGGCGATGGGGTGCAGGCAGGCGAGGCCGACGAAGACCGGGATGTAGCCGGCGCGGTCGATGAGCGGGCCGGCGAGGGCGTTGATGAGGAGGCCGCCGGTGGCGCCGGTGGCGCCGAGCAGGCCGGCGATCGTGGCGGCGGAGTTTTTCGGGAAGATGTCGGCGACGAGCATGCTCTGGCCGAAGAACCAGATCTGGCAGACCATCGCCACGAGCGAGATCATCACGAGCGCCACCGCGATGTTGGGCGCGAAGGTCGTGAACGCCCCGATGGGCGCGATCGCCGCCATCACGGCGAACATCGTCACCCGCACCCGCACCGGCGAGACGCCCCGGCGGACATAGCGGTCGGCGGTCCAGCCCGCGCCGACCACCGCCAGGGAGCCGAGGAGTGACGGGATCGGCCCGAGCCAGCCGAGCTGGGCCAGGGTGAGGCCGAGCCGTTCCTGGAGATAGCCCGGCAGCCACGAGAGATGGAAATACCAGACGGGGTCGGTCATCGCGCGCGCCGCCAGCAGCAGCCAGACGCGCCGGTCCTGCAGGATCACCTTCATCGGCGGCGGCGCGGCCACGGGCTCGGCCTCACTCGGGAAGCTCGGCGGGTTGCGGTCGGAAGCCCACCACGCGCCCGCCAACACGACGCCGGCGATGCCGGGGATGATGAAGGCCATGTGCCAGTTCCAGTGGAGCGAGACCAGCGCGACCAGCGGCGGCGCAAGGATGGCGCCGGCGGTCATGCACGGGCTCAGCAGGCTCCAGGCGAAGGCACGGCGCTCCTTGGGAAACCACGTCATCATGACGCGGGTGATGGCCGGGAAGGCGCCGGGCTCCGCGGCCCCGAGCAGCGCGCGGGAGGCGGCCAGCTGCCCGAAGTTCTGGGCGAGGCCGCTGAAGATGTTGGCGACCGACCAGACCGCCGTGAAAAGGGCCAGGCTGATGCGCGTGCCGAAACGGTCCACCAGCCGGCCGCTGAGGATGTAGAAGATGACATACGGCACCATGAACGCCGTCAGGAGCCAGGAGTAATGCGTGTCCGTCAGGTTGAGCTCGCCCTTGAGCGTCGCCTTGAGGATCGAGAGCGTCTGGCGGTCGAGGTAGTTGAGCAGGCCGATGCCGAAAAGCAGGGCGAGCAGCAGCCAGCTGCGGCGGGGAAGGGAAAAGGAAGGGGAGGGGATTTGACTCACGCGAAGGCGCGAAGGACGCGAAGCGAAATGGGTGGGACGGGTTCCAGCCGTCGGGGCGAGGGCTGGTTGGGAGAGGAGGGGAGGAAAGGAGTCTTCGCGGCTTCGCGCCTGCGCGTGAGCTTTGCTTCGTTGAAACCGTTCAGCGGGCGGCGGTCGCGACGTGTTCGTGCCAGTCGCCGCGGATCTGGACGCACTGCGGGTGGTCGGGCAGGCCGAGCGTGCGGCTTTGCTCGAGGCCGGTGACGAGGTCGACCGCCGCGCGGGCGGCGAGGTCGTAGCGCTGCTGGATGCCCGGCAGCTCGAGCGGGTCGCCGGCCTGCCAGTTGGCGCACCAGACGCGGCCGTCCGCGTGCAGGGCCTTCAGCCGCGGGTGCGCGATCTCGGACCACATCTCGCGGCGCAGCAGGAGCACGCCGTCCGGGTCGTGCGTGCGCAGCCAGGCGGGGAAACCCCCCGGGCCCTTCTGGTCGAGGGCGTAGATCAGGCTGCGGGCGCGGGCCTCCGTGGGGTGGTGCGTCATGAACGCCGCCTTCACGGCGCTGTCCGTGCGCTGGTTGATCTCCTCGGTGAGGACGATGGCCGGGCGGGTGACGCCGGCGGCGGTCATGCGCTGGAGGCACTCGCAGACGGCGTGGTAATGGTCGTGCGCCACGCGGTGGAGCTCGACCGGCCAGCGGGCGTGCCCGAGCACGACGCAGGCGAAGTGTTCCCAGCCCAGGCCGTAGTCGGCCGAGACGCCCTCGATGCTCGGGGAGAAGATCACGCTCTGGATGCCGCGGGCGCGCAGGATGCCGGTCAGGCGCGCGCCGCTGAGGCGGTCCTCGTCGGGCCAGAACTCCTCGAGGTGGTAGCCGCGCAGCTGGGCGCGGGCGGCGGCGCCCTCGCGCATCTGCACAAAAAAGTCGTCCGAACGCGTCAGCGCGCGTTTCCCCTGCATCCAGACCAGCGCGATGCGCGCGGACGACGGCACGGCGCGGCCGCGGCCGATGTGGGCCATGAGGGCGGAGATCTGCGGGTCCGGCCGGTAGCCGAGCTTTTCCCCGACGGCCTGAATGCGGCGGCAGGTGTCGGCCGGGATGCTTGGGTGGTTGCGCAGGGCGTAGGAGACCGTGGACACGGCGACGCCGGCGTGGGCGGCGATATCCTTGATGGTGCAACGACGGGGCGGGCTCATGGGCTGAACGATTTCAGTCGACCCCCGGCGGCGGCGCAATGTTCCAGTGCGGGCGGCGCTCATGGGGCGGCGGGACCGACGGTCAGGAGGCCGGCGAGCGTGAGGCGGTGCGGCGCGTAGGGCGCCGGGTCGGTGGCGGGCCGGCCGCCGGCGGCCTTGATGCCGGTCTTGTCGAGCGTGGTGCCGAGAAGCTCCACGCGCACGCGGTGAGGGCCGGCGGGAAGTTCCTGCGGATAAAACCAGGCGCGCTGCCGGCAGAAGGTCGGGCTGACGTAGGAATCGAAGAACGTGCCGGTGACCGGCGGCAGGTCGTCCACGGTGACGCGGAATTCCCCGCTGTCGGGCGCCGCGATGCCGAGGAGGCCGAGCTTGGTGCCGGTGAACGTGAATTCCACCGCGCTCCCGGCATCCGCCGCGCGCCAGAGGGGCGGCAGCAGCGCCTTGGTCGCGCCGCGCAGGTTGGGGTCGTCCAGCGCGACCGGTGTCCAGGCGCCGCGGCGCATGCCCTCGTCGATCAGGCGGAGGCCGGCCCCTTCCCAGTTGTCCGCGCGCAGCGGCGCCGGCAGGGCGGCCGGGCGTGGCGCGACGGTCGCAAACAGTGCCGGCAGCGTGCGCTTCAGGACATCGAAATAAACGCGGTGGCCGGCGGCGGTGGGATGAACGCCGTCGAGCGAGAAGGTGCGGGGGTTGTCCGGGGCGGCGGGGTCTTTGAAAACAAGTTCACCCGCGGCGATCCGGTGCGCGACTTCGACGCCGAGATGCACCGACGGGATGCCGTAGCGGTCCGCGATGGTTTCCATGGCCTGGGCGGCGGCGGGGAAGCGTCCGGCCTGAAGATCGGGCAGTCCGGGGGTCGAGACGGTGTAAACGAAGCAAAGGTCGGTGCGCGGGTTGGCGCGCCAGACCTGGCGCACGATGCCCTCCATCGTCCTTTCGATCTGCTCGGCGGACGCGGCGGTGTCATTGACGGCGAACTCGACGAAGATCAGGTCCGGCCCGTGGCGGAGCACATCATAGCCCAGCCGGCAGACGCCCAGGTCGGAGCCCGTGCCCGGCAGGCCGGCGTTGGTTTCCCGGATGGTGAGTGACGGAACTAGTTCGCGCAGGTGCGCGGTGGCGAGCGACCGCCAGCCCTCGGCCGCGGTGATGCTGCCGCCGAGGTAGGCCACGCGCAGCTCGCCGCCGGCCGCGGCGCGCGCCGCGACGTTGGGCAGCCCGGTGCGGACGTGAAGCTCCGGTTCGGCCGCCCGCACGGTGGCCGCCAGCAACAGGCCGGTGAACAGTCGGGCGATGAGACGGAGGGCGGTCATGACGGGATCAGGCACCGTAGGCGCGGATCTCGAAGATGCGAGCGTGCGACGCGCCGTGCGTGGACTTCACGGCGAGGCGGAGGCGGCGGGCGGCGACTGGCGCGGCCAGACGGTGGACGCGCTTGCGCAGCAGGTTGTCCGTCACGGTCACGACCGGCCGGTCATCGAGCAGGATCTCGTAGTCGCGGACCAGCTCGGGCTGAGGGCCGCGGATGAGCTTGCGGGTGGTCGAGTCGCTGGCACTGAGGGTCAGCTCGCGCTCGAAGCCCGAGTCGAAGGTCACGTGGATCTCGCCCACCGTCTGGGCCGCGGGCCAGGTCAGCTCGATCCAGGCGGGCAGGGTGGCGGACTCCCAGCGATGGGTTGCGCCGTCGGCCCAGGGGCCGAGCGGGGAGAACAGTTCGCGGGTGACGCCGTCAGTGACCTGGGCGGCGGCGCCGCGCGGCGTTTCGCCCGAAGCGGTGACGGTCGCACGGCGCGCGAGGTCGGCCGGATCCTCGTGGCGGAGGCCCGGCAGGAAGGCGTCGTCGCGAAGCAGCCGCTGCTGGAGCCGGGCGAGCTCGGCGCCGGTGAAATGGTCGGCGACGGGGCGCGGGCCGAGCGGTCCGGCGAGCGCGGCGGCGGTGCCGATGGCCTGGCCCATGACGGCGCAGGTGGCCATGACGCGCGTGCTGGCGAAGGCGACGTGGGTCGCGCTGATGTTGCGGCCGGCGAAGAGGAGGTTGGTGACATTGCGCGAGCACAGGGCGCGCAGCGGGATGGCGTAGAGGCTCGGCAGGTGGATGTGCCGGCAGGGCGCCTCCTCGATCGCGTCGATGCCGCTCGGCGGATGCAGGTCGAGCGGCCAGCCGCCGTAGGCGACGGTGTCGGGAAAGAGCCGGCCGGACTCGAGGTCCTGCTGGGTGAGGACATGCGGCCCGAGGAAGCGGCGGGACTCGCGCTTGCCGGGGATGGCGCCGACCCAGTCGAGCGCCCAGTGGGCGGAGCCCGGATGGTCGCCGGAATTTTTCACGTAGTCCCAGAGGCCGAGCGCGATGCGGAGCAGCTCGTGGCGGATGGCCGGGTTGTCCTTGAGCGTGTCGAGCTGGCCGCCCCATTCCGCCCACCAGTAGCCGTATTCGAAGCCCTCGATCGGGCGGAACTTGAACTCGTGTTTCTGGAACCGGCGCACCCACGGCGGGGCGCGGAACGGCTGCGGCGTGTCGTGTTTCCGCGCCGTGAACATGATCGAGCTGCCGAGCGTCTGCCGGTCGGCCCGGTCGAGCGCGAGCGATTCGCCGTGGTCCGCCTTGGCCTCGCGGCCGAGGGTGAAGTCCGCGCCCGCCTCGAAGCCCAGCCGGCCGTCGCCCGAGCAGTCGGCGAAGATCCCGGCGCGGATCGTGAAGCTGTCCTCGGTGGAGTGACGCACGGCCTCGAGCGACACGATGCGCCGCGAGCCGCCGGGCCCGGCCTCCACCGAGCAGCCGGTGCAGTCGGTGTCGAGCAGCAGGGTGAGGTTCGGCTCGGCCGTGACCTTCTCGTAGAGCAGCAGGTCCCACTGCGAGTAGGAGCGGTGCGGGTTGCGGACGGCGTCCTCGAGGCGCAGCTCCTCGATCAGGCCGGACTCGCGGGCGCCGGGGCGGCGGCCGTGGATGTCGGCGCCGACGGCGTGCATGCGGACCTCGCTGGAGGCGTTGCCACCGAGGACCGAGCGGTCCTGGAGCAGGACGACCTTGGCGCCGTTGCGGGCCGCGGCGAGCGCGGCGCAGACGCCGGCCAGGCCGCCGCCGACCACGGCAAAATCAAAGTTAAGTTCGTGATGGGTCATCGGGAGGGAGAGTCAGGTGGACTTCAAAAGGTGGCGGTCGGGGAAAGCATGAAGGGAGAGCTCATTCGACGGCGGGCCGCGGGGTGACCGGCGCGGCGGTGAGGGTGAGCGTCACGGGCGGCAAACCCGGCGTGCGGGCGGTGAGGGTGACGGGGCCGGCGGACTTCCCGGCCTGCACGATCACCTGGGCGAGGCCGTTGAAGAGGCTGCGCCGGGTGCCCTGGTCGGGTTCGTGGCTGGAGGGATCGCCGTTGCCGACGCCGATGATCTTGCCGGGGCCGCTGACCTCGAACTCCACGTGGTTCATCGCCGTCGGCACGGCGCGGCCTTCGCGGTCGAGGGCGGAGACGGTGATGATGGCACAATCCTCCCCGTCGGCGCGCACGGTGGCGCGGTCGGGGGTCAGGACGAGCGTGGCGGCGGGGCCGGTGGTCTCGACGCGGGTGGTCTGCACCAGCTTGCCGCCGCGGTAACCGTCGGCGCGGAGGACGCCGGCGGAGTAGACGACCGGCCACTCGACGTGGCCGCCGCGAGGCACGGCCTGGCGGCCCTGGCTCTGGTCGTTGACCCAGAGCTCGACCTCGTCGAAGTTCGTGTAGGCGCGGACCTTGATCGGCTCCTTGTCGCGCACGGCCCAGTTCCAGTGGGGCAGGAGGTGCAGCACGTCCTTGTCCGACCACCACGCCTGGAGGAAATAGAAGCTGTCCTTGGCGAAGCCGCAGGTGTCCATGACGGAGAACTGGGAGTTGATCGCCGGCCAGTCGTAGGGCCATTGCTCGCCGCGCCAGTCGAAGGCGGCCCACACCAGCACACCGGCGACCCACGGGCGCGCCGCGAAGTAGGGCAGCCACTGGTCGTTCGGGGAGCCCCAGGGCGGGACCTTGTCCGCGTAGCCGGTCACGTAGGCCCGCACGCGGTCCTCGACGTAGACCCCGCGCGTGGAGACGGCGGAGGATTCCTCGCTGCTGATCGCGGGGATGTGCGGATGGTCGGCGTGGAACCGGTCGACGTCGCCGAGCTTGAGGTAGTTGAAGCCCATGACGTCGACGATGTGGGAGAAGCCCTTCCCCCAGTCGCCATTCATCGGCATCATGGTCGGACGCGTGGGATCGAGCTCCTTCACGAGGGCCTGGATCTTGCGGGCGATCGGCTCGCCCCACGGCTCGCCCTGCATCCGGTCCTTGAACTCCTCGTTGCCGAGCGACCAGAGGACGACGCTCGGGTGGTTGCGGTCGCGGCGGATGAGGCGCTCGATCTGGCCGAGGGTCTCGGGCGTGTCGTCGAAGCGGCGGTTCTCGTCGACCACGAGCAGGCCGAGGCGGTCGCAGGCCTCCATGATGGCCGGCGAGTGCGGGTGGTGGGCGGTGCGGTAGGTGTTGGCGCCCATTTCCTTCAGGCGGCGGATGCGGAATTCCTGCACGGCATCGGGCACCGCCGAGCCGACGCCGGCGTGGTCCTGATGGACGCCCATGCCGCGGATGACGTATTTTTTCCCGTTGAGCAAAAAGCCCTGCTGCGCATCGAAGCGGATCGTGCGGATGCCGAAGGTCGTTTCGTAACGGTCCGGCGTCGCGCCGGCGTCGAGGTTCCAGCCGCGGACCTCGGAAACGAGGCGGTAAAGGTGCGGGGTCTCGGGCGACCAGAGGGCCGGCGCAGTTACGGCCAGCGTGGCCGGGACCGTGACTTCGCCGCCGGGCGCCATGGCGAACGGGGCGGAGGTGTGCTCGGCGACGACCTGGCCGGCGGCATCGAGGATGCGCGAAAGGAGGATGACTTCCGCGTGGGCGGGCTTGTCGTTGCGCACGGTGGTGCGCGCGGTGACGGTGGCCGAGCCGTCGGCCGCCAGCTCGGAGGTGACAAACGTGCCCCAGTGGGCGACGTAGACCGGCGGCGTTTTCACCAGCCAGGTGTGGCGGTAGATGCCGGCGCCCTCATAATACCAGCCCTCGGTGCGGGTGGCGTCGACGCGGACGACGAGCGTGTTCCGGCCGCCGTAGTTGGCGTGGGCGGCGAGATCGACCTTGAAGCTGCTGAAGCCGCTGACGTGGCGCGTGAGGCAGCGGCCGTTGAACCAGACGAGCGCGTTGCGGTAGATGCCGTCAAACTCCACCCACAGCGCGCCGCCGCGGTCGCTCCTGGGCAGATCGAACGTGCGGCGATACCAGCCGATGGTGTTGCCGGTGACGCCGCCGAGGGCCTGCGCGCTCTGGCCCATTTCGAGCGCCTCCCAGGAATTCTGCGCGCCGACGCCGGCGCCCATGTCCTTGTAGCCATGGTTGCGCAGCGCCTTCGGGTTGAAGGGCAGCTCGACGGCCCAGTCGTGCGGGAGATCGAGCGCGCGCCAGGCGCTGTCATCAAAGTCCGGCTGCGCGAACGAAACGGGCGGGGCGGCGTTGATGTCGGCGGGGGTGCGGCGCAGGGGGACCAGCTTCGGTTCCTCCTCGAGATGCGCGCGGGCCGTGCGCTCGAGCGCGTCGACCTCGGGGTAGGCGAAGACCGCCGGGTCGAGGCCCGCGGGGTCGCCGAGGTGGAAGCGCCACCCGGAATCGAGCAACAGCCGCTCGCGGCCGTTCGCGCCGGCGGACAGCAGGGCGCCGACAAAGGACAAGGCGAGCAGGGAGCGGTGCAGGAACCGCGTGCGGGGTAGCATGCGACGACTATCCGCCCGCCTTTCCGGGGGGTGCGACCCGCCCTGCACTGAAATCGCTCAGTGAACGGGGGAAATGGGTCGAGGTGGGGGCGCTTGCCCTCAAGCGCCCATGGGCTGTTGGGGGCAACAGCCCCTACCGGCGGAACCCCACCGGGTTTGACTTCCGCTCAACGTTGCTGCGCGGGCGGCGGCAGGATCTTTTGCAGGGCGTCGAACCAGACCTGCGCCATCTTTTCGGCGCCCCGGGCGTTGGGGTGGACCTTGTCGGCGACGGTGTCGGTGGTCCAATCGAAGCCGGCGGCCTGGTCGACGGCCACGACGCGCTGTCCCGGCCGGTCGAGGCGGGCGGCGAGCGCGGCCAGCGCGATGTTCAGCTCCGGAATGTAGGCATACTTGGGCAGCTTGCCCGCGGGGATGACCTGGGCGAGCAGGACGGTGACGTGCGGGTTCACCGCCCGGAAAGCCGCGATGAGTTTTTCCGTCGCGGTCACGATGCCGGGCACCGGCTGTTCCTCGACCGTGTGGTTGTGGCCGCTGTGCAGGAGGACGATGTCCGCGGGATGGGCGCGGAAATGGTCCGGGACGGTGGCGGCGAGGTATTCGGTGTTTTTACCGCCGTAACCTTCGTGCGCCAGCGGGCCCGCGGGCGTGGCGCCGGCCTGCGTGCCCGTGAACTCCACGACATAACCCGCCGCGGAAAGTTTTTCCCGGAGCGGAGGGCGGTAGTTCGAGAAGAAATCCGCGCCGGCGGTGATCGAGTCGCCCACGGCCATGATCCGCACGGGCTGGCCGGCAGCGGACGCGAGGCCAACGAGCAACGGCAGCAGGCAGAGGAAGCGGGGCAGGGGCATGGGTTTGGTCTACAGAAGGGCAATCCTTCGGCAAGCAACGCCTGTTGAAAGCGTTCAGGGCGCATCCAGGGTTTCACCTTGAAGCGCTGGCGCAAACGCCCGGAAACGCTGAGCGATTTCAGTAACAGGGCCATTTCCGCGGCGGGTCACGGGCTTCATAGGAAACCCAGCCCCGCATACCCCTGTGGCTTTCCCCGAAGGTTTCCGCCCGGCGGACCGACCGGGGAGGACCGCCGCCCGGTAATCGCTTGCGGGGGCCTACCGTAACTACAATGAAACTGGACCCCAAAATGACCCATCTCCGCGCCTCTGCCGGATCCATCCTCACCGCGGCCCTGTTGCTCGCGTGTCTTCCCCGGGCCTCCGCCCAGGTCGCCCCGGGCGGCAACGAAGAAGTCCTCCAGCTCTCGACCTTCGAGGTGCGGAGCCGGAAGGACTCGGCCTACGTGGCCGACAAGTCCGTCGCGACCACCGGCTTCGCCGCCGAGCTGTCCAAGATCCCGCTGGCGATCGGCGTCGTGACCGCGCAGTTCCTCGAGGACACCGGCGGCGTCGGCTTCAACGGCGTGGCGAACTACCAGGCCGCCTTCACCACGGACCAGGGCGGCATGGACAGCGGCACGCGCAACTCGGCCGGCATCGATCCCACGGTCGGCGCGGTGACGGGCGGCGAGCCGCTCCGCACCCGCATCCGCGGCCAGCCCATCAACATCAGCCAGCGCAACGGCCTGCCCATGAAGTTCGGCTTCGGCACCGAGAACGTCGACCGCGTCGAGGTCGCCCGCGGCCCGATGTCGGTCTTCATCGGCGGCTCGACCCTCGGCGGCGTCATGAACCTCGTCACCGCCAAGCCCATGTTCGACGCCGCCTACAAGTTCGGCGTCCGGGTCGACTCGAACGAGAGCTACCAGTTCCGCGCCGACCTGACCGGCCCGATCCTCAAGCAGAAGCTGGCCTACCGCCTCATCGCGCAGTTCAGCGACGACAACACCTGGCGCGACTTCAGCAACTCGACCACGGCCTTCATCAACCCGCAGGTCACCTGGCGGCCCTTCCGCAAGCTGACCACGCGCCTCGAGTATGCGCACCGCAACCTCGAGGGCAACATGGTGAGCAACTCGATGCAGTCGACGCAGGCCTACCAGGACGACTACGACAATCCCTCGCAGGCGCTGCTCGACCTCGGCAAGAGCCGCGCCGGCGCGCTGGCCGGCATCCCCTACACGGTGGCCGAATACCGCACCCGCATCGCCCGCACCTTCGCCAACTGGCGCCTCGACAAGTTCACGGTCGACGGCCGCTGGCGCTCGCTCGGCGAGGGCGAGAGCTTCACCGCCGGCGACTGGGCCTCCGGCTACGACGCCAACCACTTCGGCGAGCACGATTCCTTCTCCACGAAGTATGACCTCATCGAGAGCGAGACCAACCTGATGGTCGCCGAGTGGCTCGAGCTCCGCCTGCTCGGGCGCTGGGCCGACCAGCGCAGCTACACCACCTTCTTCAGCAACGCGCTCCGCCGCTATCCCGACGGCAGCACGCCGCTGCTCTCGGCGACGACCACGGCGACCAAGCGCCAGGAGATCCCGCGCAACGCCAAGGTCGAGGCCGTGTTCACCAAGGAGTTCCTCAAGGTCAACCACAAGCTCCTCGCCGGCTACGAGGTGGCCTACAACCAGGCCTGGTCGGTGAACCCGACCTTCAACTTCGCCAATCTGGCGGCCGTGACGGCCTCGCCGAACGTCGCCGGCTCGCCCGCGAGCCTGACCGCCGCGAACATCCTCAACTACTTCGACCCGCGCGTCCACGCCGTGCCGGACTATGAGTCGATCCTCACCTGGGCCGACGAGACCCTCGCCCCGGGCGTCACCGCCCAGAGCTACTCGCGCAGCTTCCCCGAGGCCGGTTACGCCGCCTACAGCGGCAGCTTCTGGAAGGACCGCTTCACCGTCTTCGCCGGCTACCGCAACAGCGAGATCCAGCAGGCCTCGTGGAACCTCGACCGCGACCGCACCCGCCTCAACCGCTTCCTCAACACGGCCAAGACCTCCACCCAGTCCAACACGCTCGGCCTCGTCTTCGAGCCCGTCGCCGGCCTGAACTTCTACGTCAGCCAGAACATCGGCACGGAGGCCGTGCCCGCCGGCTCCCTGATCAACGCCGCCGCCGGCTTCACCGCGCTCGTCACCGCCGAGGAGCGCGCCGCCAACCCGGTGCCCGACCTCGAGGGCACGGGCCGCGAGGCCGGCCTCAAGGTCGAGCTCCTCGATCGCCGGTTGATCGGCCGCGTCGGCGTCTTCGAGCTCTCGCGCCGCAACACCGTCATCATCGACAACGAGCGCACCGCGAACGACTCGCGCAACGTCGGCACGGCGGTCGACCCGAACCCGGCCACGCAGAACCTCGCCCAGACCGCCAAGGTCCAGTGGAACCGCACGATCGACGGCAACAAGTCCGCCGGCGTCGAGATCGGCTTCACCTGGATGCCGAACCGCAACTACACCGTGACCTTCGAGGCCAGCCACCTCTGGACCAACGAGCTCACGCTCTCCAAGCCCCTCGCCGGCACGGCCCCGACGGCCGGTGCGATGATCGACTACGCGATCCTCAACGGCCGCCCGCTCGACAACACGCCGGACGACACGCTCCGGGTCTGGCAGAAATACAGCTTCACCGAGGGTCGCCTCAAGGACGGCTGGATCGGACTGGGCATTCGCTACCAGAGCGACCTGATGCCGCTCGCCAGCAATTCCTCCTGGGGCACCGTGCTGCCGGGCTGGACGGTGTTCGACGCGGCGTTCGGCTACCGCCTGGCGGTCGCCAGCCGCCCGGTCGACCTCCAGCTGAACGTCGAGAACCTGACCGACAAGCTCTACTCCGCCGGCGGCCGCACCTGGTCCAACCCGCGCACGTTCACGTTCTCGGCGACCACCCGCTTCTGACAGCCACAAAAAACTGTCGGGTTTTAACGCCTTCCTCTTCGCTTTTTGCGGGGAGGAAGGTTTTTCTTTGATACCCAAGGTGGAGCCTGCGCTCCACCTCCCGTCTTTCCGCCCCCATGCCCATCCTCACCCAGGCCGAATACGTCATCGGCGACCTCCGCGTGCGCTACCAGGCGCCGGCGGACCGCCCGGCGGCGTGGGGGCTGTCGATTTTGCCGACGGCGCGGGCGGATCAAGCCGTGGTCCCGCGCGAGTGGCTCGATGCGCCCGCGGTGCGCGACCTGCCGGCGGCCTGGAATCGCATCGCGGCCTGGGAGGTGGATCCGCTGGTGCATGTCCACCTCGCGGGTGACGCTTATCCCGGCGGGTTCGCCCAGGGCCGCACGCTGCGGAACTCGGCGACGACCGGGAGCCTGGCCGTGCGGGAGCATGTCCGCGCGACGCGCGACGGCCGCACGGTGCTGCGCACGACGCTGGCGGCCGCCGGCGGCCTGGTTTGCACGCACGAGGTGATCGCCGGCGAGACCGACGGCGTCCTTGAGATCCGGACCACGGCGCAAAACCCGACCGACCGGCCGCTCACGCTGGATTTTCTCAGCGCCTTCTCGCTGGGTGGCATCACGCCCTTCGCCGCGGACGATGCGCCGGGCCGCCTGAAGGTGCACCGCTTCCGCAGCGCCTGGAGCGCCGAGGGCCGCCACGAGGAGCGCGGCGTGGAGGAGCTGCAGCTCGAGCGTTCCTGGACCGGCCATGGCGTGCGCAGCGAGCGTTTCGGCCAGACCGGCTCCCTGCCGGTCAACGGCTGGTTTCCCCTCGTCGGGCTGGAGGATCGCGCCGCCGGTGTCACCTGGTTGGCGCAGCTCGCCACGCCCGGCAGCTGGCACCTCGAGGTTTACCGGCGGGCCGACCAGCTGGCGCTGGGCGGCGGCGGTCCCGACCGGTTCGCCGGCGAATGGCGCCGGACCCTGCAGCCCGGCGAGAGTTTCCAGGCGCCGGCGGCTTTCCTGACCGTCGTGGCGGGCGGCATCGACGACGCCTGCGACCGGCTGGTGGCGGCGCAGGGCGCGCGCGCGACGGCGCGGCCGGCCGGGGAGGAGACCTTGCCGGTGGTGTTCAACGAATGGTGCACCTCCTGGGGGCATCCGACGCATGAATCGCTGGCCGCGCTGGCCGGCCGGCTGGCCGGTGCCGGTGTGAAATATCTCGTGATCGACGATGGTTGGGCGGAACGGCCCGGCGACAGGTTCCAGCAAAACGGCGACTGGCGGGTCAACCGCCGCGCGTTTCCGGGCGGGCTGCGGGCCACGACCGACGCGATCCGCGCGCAGGGCCTCGTGCCCGGGCTTTGGTTCGAGTTCGAGGCCGTGAACCCCGGCTCGGCCGCGTGGCACGAGACGGCGCACCACCTGCACCGCGACGGCGTGCCGCTGGAGGTGGGCAACCGGCGCTTCTGGGATTTCCGCGACCCCTGGGTGCATGACTATCTCGGGGAGCGCGTGGTGGCGCGGCTGCGGGACGACGGCTTTGGCTACCTCAAGGTGGACTGCAACGACTCCATCGGCCCGGGCGTGGACGGTCCCGCCGCGCCGGGCGAAAACCTGCGCCAGCACCTGGCCGGCGTGCAGCGCTTCTTTGCGCGCCTGCGGGCGGAGCTGCCCGACCTGGTGATCGAGAACTGTTCCTCCGGCGGCCACCGGCTGGAGGCGTCGATGATGGCGCTGACGGCGATGAGTTCCTTTTCCGATGCCCACGAGACGCCCGACATCCCGCTGATCGCCGCCGACCTGAACCGGCTGGTGTGGTCCGCGCAAAAACAGATCTGGGCGGTCCTGCGGGCCGGCGACTCGCGGCCACGGCTGGCCTATTCGCTCGCTGCGACATTCTTGGGCCGGATGTGCCTGTCCGGCGACATCGCCCGGCTCGACGACGGTGCGTGGAATTTCGTGCGCGAGGCGGTGGCGTTTTATCGCGAGGCCGCGCCCGTCATCCGTGACGGAGAATTCCGCTGCGTCCGGTCGGGGGTCGGCTCCTACCAGCATCCGGCCGGCCATCAGGTCGTCACGATCCACGATGCGGCGAAGCGCCGGCTGTTGGTCGTCTGGCACGCCTTCGCCGCCCCGGGTTCGGAAATGACATGCATCCTGCCCGGGACGCATCCTTGGCGCGTGGTCCGTGAGTTTGGCCAGGAGCCGGGTCCGGCGGTGGATAACGGAACCAGCCTCCGCTGGCGCAACCCGCCGGAATGGTCCGGCGGTGTGGTCCTGCTGGAGCCGGCCTGAGCCGGAGCGGGCGCTTCGCGCGCGTTGGCCTCAAAGGGGGCCCGGATTTTCGTCCTTCCCTGTAAGAAACCCCGCCGGGCGGTGCCTGATCTGGTGAATCCAATCCACCATGAATCCACCCACCGACTACAACCTGTTCGGCCACGCGGTCACCCGCCGCCTGTTTTACTGGTCCATTTTCCTGTGCCCCGGCCTGGCGCTCATGATCTGGCTGTCGACGCGCTCGCGCGGGATGCAGAGCCTCAAGGCATGAACCACCAAGGCACCGGGCCGGACGCTAGTTTCGTTTTCTCTGTGCCTTTGCGTCTCTGTGGTTCAAATGAATGCAGGTGATCAATGAGTGACGTGCCCAGCCGCCCCGAAGACCTTTTCGCCGAGGTCTGCCGCGACCACACCGGCCTGATGGTGAAGACGGCGCACGCCTTCACCCACAGCGCGGCCGACCGCGACGACCTCTATCAGGAAATCCTGGTCTCCGTCTGGCAGGCGCTGCCGCAGTTCAAGGGGCAGGCCAAGCTCTCCACCTACGTTTACCGCGTGGCCCACAGCTGCGCCCTCAATTGGAAACGCTCCCGCCAGCGCTACCGGCACAAGCTCGACCGCTTCGCGCTCGAAACCCCCGAGCTCACCGCCTCGCCGGAACAGCGCGAACGCGTCGCCTGGCTCTACGCCCGGATCCACCAGCTCCCGCCCGTCGACCGCACGCTGATCCTGCTCCATCTCGACAAGCTCTCCTACGCCGACATGGCCGAGGTCACCGGCCTCACCGAATCCAACATCGGCGTCCGCCTGCACCGCATCAAGCAACAGCTCACGAAACTCTCGGAGGAATCATCCCATGAAATTTGAAGACATCGAATCCACCTGGGGGCTCCAGCAGCCCGTCGTGCCCGCGCCCGCCGACCTGAACGCCCTGCGCCGGCAGCTCACGGCGAAACTCGGCCAGCGCCGCCGCCTCCTGGTCATCGGCATCGTGGCGTGCGTCATCGGCCTGGTAGCCATGCAGGCGGTCTTCATCGCCAACCTTTACGCCGTGCGGCAGAGCCCGCCGTGGACCTTCGCGGTCCACCTGTTGCTCAACCAGGGCCTGAATTTCGCCCTGCTGTTCGAGCTGGTCCGCACCATCCGCCGGCATCGCCGGCTGGCGGGGGGCCGCGCCGACTCGATCCGGGCCGTGCTGGAACTCTCGCTGCGCAACGTAGCGGACCAGATCTGGGAATATCGCTTCGGGCGCTGGATCATCCCCGCCCTGATGGGCTCCGCGCTGCTCTCCGCCTATCTCAACAATCCGGTCAGCCGGGTGGGGTGGGATGCCTTCGCGTGGCGGGCGGCGTCCATCGTGGCGGTCTTCGGCTTGATCGCCCTGCTGGCCTGGCGCCATTACCGTTACCGCCTCCAGCCGGAACAAGACCGGCTGAAGGCGACCTTGGCGGAGCTGCAAGAGGGCTGACGCAAAGTCGCCCAGCAGGGGATTCTCCGCGGAGAGTCGCCGGTCGGGGGCGCCGGGCTCAGTTCAGGAGCACGTTGATGATGGCGTTGGCGATGCCGACGAGGGCGGCGCCGGAGATCAGGCCGGCGCAGATGGGCTCGCAGCCCTCCACCCAGAAGGTGTGTTGCTTGGTGCCGGGGGTGGCGTGCTGGCGGCCCTTCCACCAGAAGATCAGTGCGCCGATCCACATGGTGAAGCAATACTCCGGCGGCAGGAGCACGCCGAGGCCGATCGAGACCGAGTTGAGCGGGAACCGGCCCTTGGTCTTTATCCGCAGGAGCTCGAAGATCAGCGCGGCGAGGGCCGCGAAGGCCATCGAGATCAACGCGGAGGTCGGCAGGCTGCTCAGGCCGTTGGTGATGAGATCGGCGACGCCCTTCCACTGGAGCGCGGCGGGCATCGGGAACTCGTCGGACACCAGCGTGGCCGTCGAGCGCAGCCCCTGGGCGTCGGGCTTCAGGAAGAGGAGGTAGAACAGCGGCACCACGCAGATCGCGCCGGCGAAGATGCCGATCACGTGCCCGATGGCCTGTTGGCGGGGCTTGGCGCCGAGCATGTAGCCGGGCTTGATGTCGGAGAGCAGGTTGGCCGCGTTGGCCGAGATCTCCGCCGTCATGCCGGCCGGGATCAGGTTGCTCGCCGGGTTGGCCCGGTCGATGGCGCCCATGGTGAACTGCGTGATCTTGCTCAGCGAACCCGTGGGCGTCCACGAGGTCAGCGCCATCGAGTTCGTGCAGATGACCGTGAGGAGGAAGATCAGCGGCAGGGAGATGAAGGACAGCAGCCACGGCACGCCGAAGAAATAATGGGTCACGCTGGCGCCGGCCACGCTGAGGATCGGCACGCCGACGTAGGACATCCAGAGCGGCAGCTCGATGTCCTTGAGCACATCCTTGCCGGCCGTCGCCGCGGGGGCTGCCGCGGGGGCCTGGCGCTTGGTGAGCTTCCGGAAGGCGCCGATGATCATCTCGGGCTTGGCCAGCAGGCTGACCAGCGAGCCGACGACCATGATCGTCACGCCCCACCACAGGGACCATTGGTTGACGATCTCACCGCGGGAGATCTGCACGAGCGCGCCGCTGGGCGCGGTGTAGGTCTTGATGTCGCCCCGCTGGATCATGATCGGGGCCAGGACGGCAAAGTTGATGAAGGCGCCGAGCACGCAGCTCGTCGCCACGCGGATGCCCATCAGGCCGCCGATGCCGAGCATGGCGGCGTCGAGGGTCGCGCGGAGCCCGAGCTGGCGGATGTCCGTGCCGAGGATGGTCGGCGCGCCCCACTTGAGCTTGGCCGCGAGCGTGTAGTAATAGGTGTCGAGGCGCTCATGGAAGGTCCACGGCTCCGTCAGCCCGGCCCATTTGTCCATGCGCAGGAGCTTGAACTGGATGAGGTTCATCCAGCCGTCGCTGACGAGCATCTGGTAGAGGCCGGTGACCAGGCTGGTCACGGCGAGGAGCTTGGCCTTGAACATGCCGGCCGCCGCCTGGCCGGTGTAAAGCGCGTCAAGCACCACGCCGCACGCGCGGCCCTCGGGGAAGGGGAGCTGCTCCTCGTTGATGAAGCGCCGTTTCAGCGGGAAGGCGACCAGCACGCCGATGCAGGCCACCACGACCATCCAGAGGATCAGTTGCCACCAGGGGATGACGCGCCCGGTTACCAGCATGTAGGCCGCCAGGCTCGAGATCAGCGGCTGGGTCATGTAGCCGGCCGCCGTGGCAATGGACTGGGTGCAGTTGTTCTCCAGGATGGTGAAGTCGCGGGTCGCCCCCAGGTTGGCCATGATCCGGAACATGGCGAAGGCGAGGATCACCGAGGTCAGCCCGACGCCGATGCCGATGCCGGTCTTGCCGCCGATGTAGAGCGACGTCGCCGCCAGCACGCCGCCCAGCATGAAGCCGGTGACGGCCGACCGGATGGTCAACTGCGGCATGTCGCCGCGGTAGATGTTGGAGAACCACCACTGGTCCTTCTGTTCCCGGGTCCAAGTTGCTGTCTGTTCGTCGGTCAGTTGTTGCAGAGCCATGGGTGTGTGCGAGGGGTGACTAAACTCGCACTAGAACGTCACAGTTCCCTCTCTTTAGCGAGAATACAGTTGCCGAAAATGCTCCGCCAAAGGCACTAAACTGGGGGCGGGCGGCGGAATTTCTCACGCAGAGGCGCAGAGGCGCGGAGAAAGACCATGGACCTTGCTCGCTCTCCGCCTCTCTGCGCCTCGGCGTGAAACAATCAATTACCCGCGCACCTGACCGTCGCCGCGCACTACATATTTATACGACGTCAGCTCCTCGAGGCCCATCGGGCCGCGGGCGTGGAGCTTGTCGGTGCTGATGCCGATCTCGGCGCCGAAACCGAACTCGTGGCCGTCGTTGAAGCGGGTCGAGGCGTTCCAGAGCACGACGGCGCTGTCCACGCCGGCGAGGAACTGCTCCGCCGTGGCGGCGTCGGCCGTTACGATCGTGTCGGTGTGGTGCGAGCCATTCGCCTCGATGTGCGCGATGGCGGCGGCGCAGTCTTCGACGACCTTCACCGCGAGGACGAGGTCGAGAAACTCGGTGCGGTAGTCGTCGCGGCTCGCGGACGAGATGAGGGCTGAGTGTTGCGGGCTGAGAGCGCCGAGCGCGGTGCGCGCGGCCTCGTCGACGCGGAGCTTCACGCCGGCGGCAAGGAGGGCGGCGGCGGCTTTCGGCAGGAAGGCAGCGGCGATGTCCCGGTGGACGAGGAGCGTTTCGGCGGCGTTGCACACGCCGGGGCGGGAGACCTTGGCGTTGACGATGAGCTGCTCCGCCATGGCGAGGTCGGCGGCCTGGTCGACATAGACGGCGCAGATGCCGTCGTAATGCTTGATGACCGGGATGCGCGCGGACTTCACGACGGTCTCGATGAGGCCCTTGCCGCCGCGCGGGATGAGGAGGTCGATGAGGCCGACCGACTCGCCGAGCAGGCGGACGGTGTCGCGATCCGTGACCGGCACCAGCTGCACGGCGTGGGCCGGCAGGCCGGCCTTGGCCAGGCCGCGGGAGAGGGCGGCGGCGATGATGGTGTTGGAGCGCAGCGCCTCGGAGCCGCCGCGGAGGATGACGGCGTTGCCGCTCTTCAGGCAGAGGCCGGCGGCGTCGACCGTGACGTTCGGGCGCGACTCGTAGATGAAGCCGATGACGCCGAGCGGCACGCGGACCTTGGCGAACCGGAGGCCGTTGGGCTGCGTCCACTCGCGGAGGACCGTGCCGAGCGGGTGGGGGAGCTTCGCGACCTCGCGGAGGCCGGCGGCGCACTTCGCGATGCGCTCGGGCGTGAGCGTGAGCCGGTCGAGGAGGGCGGGGGTCTGGTTGTTGGCACGCGCGGCCGCGACATCGGCGGCGTTGGCGTTGAGCAGGTCCATCTGCGTCGGCGCGGAGAGGAGTTCGTCCGCCATGGCGTTGAGCGCCGCGTCGATCTTCGCGGCCGGGGCGAGCGCGAGCTGGCGCGCGGCGGCGCGGGCCTGTTGCCCGAGCCGGGCGATGAGTTGGGCGAGATCAGCCATGGCAGAAACGGGGAGCAGGGAGCACGGAGCGGGGAGTCCGGTGGATTGCGCTCACTTCGTCGGGAAAAACGTCCCCACGCGCTGGCCGGCGACGATCTGATAGACGAGCCCGGCCTTGCGGCCGCTGGCGATGTTGACCGGGATGCCGGCCTTCACGGCGAGCTGCGCGGCCTGGAGCTTCGTGACCATGCCGCCGGTGGAGACGTGGCCCTTGTCCGAGCGGACGAGGCCGGAGACCTCGCTGAAGTCGCGGACGAGCGGCACGGTGTTGCCCTCGGCGTCCTGCAGGCCGTCGACGCTGGTGAGGATGATGAGCAGGTCGGCGTCGATCAGGATGGCGACCTCGGCGGAGAGGCGGTCGTTGTCGCCGAAGTTGAGCTCCTCGACGGCGACGGAGTCGTTTTCGTTGATGATGGGGACGACATGGCCGCGCGACAGGAGGTGGGCGAGGGTGTTGCGGGCGTTGTGGTGGCGGACGCGGCTGTCGAGGTCGTTGTGGGTCAGCAGCAGCTGGGCGACGGCGATGTCCTGCTTGGCGAACTCGCTCGCGTAGGCGTGCATCAGCTGGGACTGGCCGACGGCGGCGCAGGCCTGCTTGGCGGCGAGTTCCTTGGGGCGGGCCGTGAGGTCGAGGGTCGCCAGGCCGGCGGCGACGGCGCCGCTGGACACGATGACACACTGGTGGCCGGCCCGGACGAGCGCGCCGACCTCGCGGGCGAGGCGGGCGATCTGCGGGCGGCTCAAGCCGAGCCCCTTTTCGGTCGAGAGGATGCCGGAACCGAACTTGAGCACGATGCGCTGGGAACGTTTAGCCATGAAATTTGCAGCGTAGTCAGCACGGTCCGCGCAACAAGCCGGAATCCTCGAACCGGCCCGGGATCTGCTTGGCTATGACACGTATGGGTCGAACGGCCAAGGGGTATGACACGTCACTCCCTTGTCTCAACCGGCGCCGTGCCGTCCCTTGGAACCAACACAAAATCAACACAATCCCCCCATGAACCCGAAATCCGCCAACCCCGCCGATCCCAAACGCTGCGCCACCAACGGTGGTGACTACGTGACGGAAGGCATGGCGGCTCAGCAACAATCGGCTCCCGGCGCGTTGACGCCGGTTCTGTGAGATGGAAGCATCATGCCCCCCATCGTCATGCCGACTGTTGCCGCGACTCCGCGTATCTTTGAACTGGGCCTGCCCGACCTCGCGCTGGCGCGTGGCGGCGTAGTCAGGTCCCACAAGACCAAGGGCTGGTGGTGGAGCCGCGAGGGCGACACCCCGGAGCATCCCGCCCCGGACGTCCCGACCGTGCTGCTGGTGCACGCGCTGACCGGCAGCGCCGTGGCCGGCGGCAAGGACGGCTGGTGGGAGCCGCTCATCGGCGCCGGCAAGGCGCTCGATCCCGCGCACTACCGGCTGGTGTGCTTCAACAACCTCGGCTCCTGCTACGGCAGCAGCGGCCCCGGCGTGGAGGGTTTCCCGGCGATGCAGACCGTGGATCTCACGGGCCTCGATATTGCCCGCGCCATTTTGCTCGGCCTTGACAAACTCGGCATCGGCCGCGTCCACCTGACGACCGGCGGCTCGCTCGGCGGCATGGTGACGCTCACGCTCGCCGCGCTCGCACCGGAACGTTTCGAGCGCATCCTGCCCTTCGCCACCAGCGTGTCGGCCAGCGCGTGGGTCGTCGGCTGGAACCACGTGGCCCGCCAGATCCTGCGGCTCGACCCGGGTTATCCGGACAACGTCGGCCGCGGCCTCGAGATCGCGCGCCAGCTCGCCATCCTCACCTATCGCGCCGAGCCGGGCCTCGACGCCCGCCAGCCGCGTCCGGCGCCGGGCACGGACGCCGGTTATCCGGTGCAGAGCTACCTCGAGCACCAGGGCAAGAAGCTGCGCAACCGCTTCGCGGCGCAGGCCTACGAGCTGCAGCTCGCGGCGATGGACCACCACGACCTCACGCAGCCGCTGCCCGGCGACACGCAGCCCGCCATCAGCCGCGTGCGCGCGGCGACGCTGGTGGTCGACGTGGACACCGACCAGCTTTTCACCCCGGCCCAGGCCGCCGCCCTGACCGCGCACCTGCGGGCCGCCGGCGCCCGCGTCGAGCGCGAGACGGTCGCCAGCATCCACGGCCATGACGCCTTCCTCATCGAGTGGAAGACGCTCGGACCTCTCTTGACAAAGGCCTTGCATCTGCAGGCTCCCACAAAATGAGCGAACGCTGGCAGGTCTATAAATTCGGCGGCTCCTCCCTCGGCACCTCGGGGCGGTTGCCCAAGGTGCTGGAGCTGGTCGTCGCGGCGCCGCGTCCGCTCGCGCTGGTCGTGTCCGCGCTCGGCGACAGCACCGACTGGCTCATCCTCGCCGCCAAGTCCGCGGCCGACGGCAACATCAGCCAGGCCCGCCGCGAGCTGGCCCAGGTGCGCGAGCTCGCCACCGCCACCGGCCGCACCGTCCTCAACAGCCAGAGCCAGAAGGGCCTCAAGCACGACCTCGACGACATCCTCACCCCGGTGGAGCGCCTGCTCTCCGGCGTCGAGCTGACCCGCGAGTGCTCGAACCGCACCCTCGATTCCATCATCAGCACGGGCGAGCGCATCTCCGTGGCCCTGCTGGCCCGCGCCCTGACCGAGCGCGACGTGCCCGCGATCCCGGTCGACGCGCGCGATTTTGTCGTGACCGACTCCACCTTCGGTGCCGCCACGGTGGACAAGAAGGAGACCGCGGTGAAGTTCGCCGAGGTGTCCAAGGCCTGGGCCGGCCAGGTGCCGATCGTCACGGGTTTCATCGGCAAGACCAAGGACGGCCAGACCACCACGCTCGGCCGCAACGGTTCCGACTACACCGCCACGCTTGTCGCCGGCCTGCTCAAGGCCAGCGCCGTCACCGTCTGGACCGACGTGCTCGGCGTGATGACCGCCGACCCGGCGCTGGTGCGCGAGGCCTCGCCGGTCGACCGGCTGTCCTACGACGAGGCGCTGGAGCTGGCTTATTTCGGCACGCGGATGTTCCACCCCCGCACCATCATCCCGCTCCGCGAGTGCGGCGCGGCGCTGGTTATCCGCAGCACCACGCAGCCCGACGCCCCCGGCACGCGCATCGACGCCAAGGGCAATCCCGACCCGAACCGCCCGACCTGCGTCACCAGCCTCGAGCGCCTCGCGCTCATCGGCGTGCAGTCGCGCCGCACCGGCCTGGGCAAGCCGCTCGGCGGCCGCATCCTCGCCGCCCTCGGCGAGGCCGGCGTGCGCGTGTGGATGACCACCGAGTCCACGCTCGGCCAGTCCTTCTCCGTCGTGATCCCCGAGGTCGACGAGGCCCGCGCCAAGTCGAGCATCGCCGAGGCGCTCGCGCCCGAGATCCAGTCGGGCGACCTGCGCATCGAGCCGGTGATCTCGCCGGTCACGCTCGTGACGCTTGTCGGCGAGAACATGGGCGCCCAGCCGAACGTGGCGGGCAAGTTCCTCAATTCCATCGGCGCGGCCGGCATCTCGGTGCGCGCCGTGGCCCAGGGCGCGTCGGCCCGCAGCATCTCCTGCGTGGTGGACGCCGACCAGACCGCCACCGCGGTGCGGACGGTGCACGGTGCCTTCAACCTCGCGCACACCCAGCTCAGCGTGCTCCTGCTCGGCAAGGGCGTGGTCGGCGGCAGCCTGCTCAAGCAGATCGACCGCCAGAACCAGGCGCTCGGCCGCGAGCACGACGTGCAGGTGCGCCTCGTGGGCATCGGCTCGAGCAAGGGCGCGCTCTTCGACGCCGAGGGTCTGCCCCCGCCCGAGGCCATTGCGCAACTCGAGAAGGCGCTCGCCGCCGGCAAGGCCGCCAAGGACGCCAGCTCGCTCCTGAAGAAGCTCTCGCAGCTGCCGAATCCCGTGCTCGTCGACTGCTCCGCCGCGGCCGGCATGGAGAAGCTCTATCGCGCCGCCTTCGAGCACGGCATCAACGTCGTGTCGGCCAACAAGCAGCCGCTCGCGCTGCCGCAGCCCGAGCGCGTGGCCCTGCTGGCCGCGGCCCGCAAGAATTTCCGCGCCTACCATTACGAGACGACCGTCGGCGCCGCGCTGCCGGTCATCGAGACCCTGAAGAACCTGGTGCGCACCGGCGACCACGTCATCACGATCGAGGGCGCGTTCTCGGGCACGCTCGGGTTCCTCTGCGAGCGCCTCGTGCAGGGCGACGCCCTGTCCGTCGCGGTGCGCCAGGCCAAGGACCTCGGCTACACCGAGCCGCACCCCCGCGACGACCTGTCGGGCCTCGATGTGGCGCGCAAGGCCGTCATCCTCGCCCGCGAGCTCGGCCTGCACGTCGAGCTGGGCGACGTGGCGCTGGAGCCGTTCGTGCCGGCGGAGAACCTTCGCGAGGACGATCCGGAGAAATTCATGCAGTCGCTGGCCAAGCTCGACGCCGCGGTCGGCGCGCGCGTGGCCGCGAGCAAGCAGCAGGGCAAGCTGCCACGCTACCTCGCGCGCATCACGCCCGGCGCGACCGGCCCGAAGGTCACCGTCGGCCCGATTGATGTCGATGCCACCCATCCGGCGGCCTCACTGCGCGGCTCCGAGGCGTTCGTCGCTTTTCACACCGAGCGCTACAAACAATACCCGATGGTCGTCCGCGGCGCGGGCGCGGGTGGGGAAGTCACCGCCGCCGGCGTGCTGGCGGACATCCTGAGGTTGGCGCAGAACATGCGCGGCCGCAGGTGAGCACCGTTGCTGGCTGCTGCCAGCCCGGTGTTTGTCCCCGGTTCTCAGGCGCTACCGCGTCCTGAAACCGAGGCAAAGGGAAGTCACCGCGGCCGGCGTGCTGGCCGACATCCTGCGCCTCGCGCAGAACATGCGCGGCCGGCGCTGAGGCGCCGGTCAGTGGAGGCGGGACCATCAGTCCCGCGGGTTTGCGGCGAACGGATACCTTGCAGGGTGGGGCCGCGTCGCCTCCGTTTGTATCAAAGATGATACACTTTCCGGCGTTGCGCCGGATTGTCCCGGGCAAAACCGAAAATAGTGAAACTAGGGGTTGACAGGGATTGGGCCGGTTAGCAGCTTCACGCCGTTCTCGATGACCAACGTCGCCCTTATTGTGCTTATTACTGTCGTCCTGGCCCTGGTGGCCACGGACCTCAATCCACATGGGCGGCTCGCCAAAGCCAAAAGCTCCTAAGAGAACAAAAACTCAAAGAGGAAGCCGCCCACCAAGGGGCGGCTTTTTTATTGCCCGCCAATTCCCGTTATGACGCAGACCCAAACCACCCATTACTCGCCCTGCCGCAAATGTTTCGGCAAGGTGAGCTGATCTTTACCCTCATGAATTCCGGTAAACGCCACAGCCACCTTGTCACCGACGGCCCGAGCCGCGCCCCCGCTCGCGCCATGATGAAAGCCATCGGGTTTACCGACGAAGATCTCGCCAAGCCGCTGATCGGCATCGCGAACACCTGGACCGAGATCGGGCCCTGCAATTTCCACCTCCGCGAGCTCGCCGAGCACGTCAAGGCGGGCGTCCGCGCCGCCGGCGGCACGCCGCTGGAGTTCAACACCGTCTCCATCTCCGACGGCATCACAATGGGCACCGAGGGCATGAAGACCTCGCTCATCAGCCGCGAGCTCATCGCCGACTCCATCGAGCTCGTCGCCCGCGGCAACAGCCTCGACGGCCTCGTCTGCCTTTCCGCCTGCGACAAGACCAACCCCGGCGTCATGATGGCGCTGGCCCGCCTGGACATCCCCGGCCTCGCGCTCTACGGCGGCTCGATCGACCACGGCCACCACAACGGCAAGGCGCTCACCGTGCAGGATGTGTTCGAGGCGGTCGGCGCGTTCACCGCCGGCAAGATCGATGCCAAGGAATTCCACTGCGTCGAGAACGCCGCATGTCCGACCGCCGGCGCCTGCGGCGGCCAGTTCACCGCCAACACCATGGCGACGATCATGGAGGCCATCGGCATCTCGCCCGCCGGCCTGAACGGCATCCCGGCCACGGCCGAGGAGAAAAACAAGGCGGCGTTTCGCTGCGGCGAGATCGTGATGGACCTCGTCCGGAAGGACCTGAAGCCCTCGCAGATCATGACGCGAAAGGCGTTCGAGAACGCCATCGCGTCCGTCGCCGCGTCCGGCGGCTCGACCAACGCCGTGCTGCACCTGCTCGCGCTGGCGAAGGAGTCCAATGTTTCGCTCAAGATCGACGAGTTCGACAGCATCAGCGCCAAGACGCCGACCATTGCCACGCTCAAGCCCGGCGGCCTCTACACCGCCGTCGAGATGCACAAGGCCGGCGGCATCTCGCTGCTGCTCCGCCGCCTGCTCGAGGGCGGTTACCTCAACAAGGAGTGCGTGACCGTCACCGGCCGCACGCTCGCCGAGGAGGTGGCGGGCGCCTACGAGGCCCCGGGCCAGCAGGTCATCCGTCCGACCGACAAGCCCTTCAAGCCCACCGGCGGTCTCGTCATCCTGCGCGGCAACCTCGCCGAGGAAGGCTGCGTGTTGAAGGTCGCCGGCAGCTCGCGCGAAAAAATCATCGGGCCCGCCCGCGTCTTCGAGAACGAGGAGACGGCCATGGCCGCGGCCAACGCGCAGCAGATCAAGGCGGGCGACGTCGTCGTCATCCGCTACGAGGGGCCCAAGGGCGGCCCCGGCATGCGCGAGATGCTCGGCGTGACCGGCGCGCTGGCGGGGCAGGGGCTGGCCGACTCGGTCGCCCTGCTCACCGACGGCCGCTTCTCCGGCGCGACGCGCGGCTTCTCCATCGGCCACGTGGCGCCCGAGGCGTTCGTGGGCGGCACGATCGCCCTGGTCCGCGAGGGCGACACCATCGAGATCGACGTCCCGGCGCGCAAGCTGCACGTCGCGATCGCGCCCGATGAGCTCGCGCGCCGCAAGGCCGGCTGGCAGGCGCCGGCCCCGCGTTACGCGCGCGGCGTCATGGCCAAGTATGCCAACACCGTCTCGTCGGCCGCGGCCGGCGCCGTCACCACCTGATCCCTTTCAAAAATCCACGCTAAACAAGGAACTCCATGAAACTCACCGGCGCAGAAATCATCTGGGAATGCTTACAGAAGGAAGGCGTTGACGTCGTCTTCGGTTACCCGGGCGGCGCGATCCTCCCGACCTACGACGCGATGACCAAGTATCCGAAGATCCACCATGTGCTCGTCCGCCACGAACAGGGCGCGACCCACATGGCCGACGGCTACGCCCGCGCCAGCGGCAAGGTCGGCGTCGCCATCGCCACCTCCGGCCCCGGCGCGACCAACATGGTCACCGGCATCGCCACCGCCATGATGGACTCCTCGCCCATCGTGTGCATCACGGGCCAGGTCGGCTCCAAGGCGATCGGCACCGACGCCTTCCAGGAGACGGACGTCACCGGCGTCACGCTGCCGGTCACCAAGCACAACTACCTGGTCACCCGCCCCGGCGACATCGCCCGCGCGATCCGCGAGGCGTTCTACATCGCCAAGAGCGGCCGCCCGGGCCCGGTGCTGGTCGACATCACGAAGGACGCGCAGCAGATGACGGCCGAGTTCGACTGGGCCGCCGCCGAGCCCAAGCTGCCCGGCTACCGCCCGAACTACCAGGCGCCCGCCTCGGAGTTCGCCAAGGCGGCCGAGCTGATCAATTCCGCCAAGCGCCCGCTCATCCTCGCCGGCCAGGGCATCATCAAGTCCGGCGCCACCGCCGACGTGCTCGCACTCGCCAAGGCCGCCAACATCCCGATCACCACGACGCTGCTTGGCATCGGCGCCATCCCGGCCTCGTCCGAGTTCAACCTCGGCATGATGGGCATGCACGGCGAGGCCTGGGTCAACCAGGCCATCCAGCAGGCCGACCTGCTCATCGCCCTCGGCATGCGCTTCGACGACCGCGTGACGGGCAACCTCAAGACCTACGCCACCAACGCGAAGAAGATCCACGTCGAGATCGACCCCTCCGAGGTGAACAAGAACGTCGCGGTGGACGTCGCCCTCATCGGCGACCTCAAGGAGGTCCTCGGCGAGCTCAAGCCGCAGATCAAGAAGGCGGACCACGCCGAGTGGTGGGCGGCCATCGCCGTCAACCGCGGCGACTCCGCCGTGCGCGACATCAAGAACCTGCCCGACAGCGGCCACCTCTACGCGGCCCATGTCATCAACGACATCTGGCGCCTGACGCAGAAGCGCGACACCATCGTCGTGACCGACGTCGGCCAGCACCAGATGTGGGAGGCCCAGTATTTCCACCACGACAAGCCCCGCTCGCTCATCACCTCCGGCGGCCTCGGCACGATGGGTTTCGCGCTGCCCGCGGCCATCGGCGCCAAGTTCGCCTGCCCGGAGAAGGATGTCTGGGTGGTCGTCGGTGACGGCGGCTTCCAGATGACCTCCTGCGAGCTGGCCACGGCCGAGCAGGAAGGCATCAAGGTCAACGTCGCCATCATCAATAACGCCTTCCTCGGCATGGTGCGCCAGTGGCAGGAGTTCTTCTACGACAAGCGCTACGCCGCCACGCCGATGACCGGCCCGAACTTCGTGAAGCTCGCCGAGGCCTACCGCCTCACCGGCCTCCTCTGCGACAAGCGCTCCGACGTGAAGGCGACGGTCGAGAAGACCCTCGCGACCAAGGGCACGGTCGTCATCGATTTCGTCGTCGAGAAGGAGGACACGGTGTTCCCGATGGTCCCCGCCGGCGCGGACCTCGACAAGATGATCCGCCGCCCGAAGCAGGACGTCATGCTCGAGTCCGGTTCCGACAAGGACTGGGAGATGCCGTCGTCCACGCTGCCGAACGTCTTCGTCGAGGCGAAGGCCGAGGCCAAGGCCCTGAACGGCCGCGCCAAGGCCGCCAAGAAGCCGGCGAAGGCGCCGGCCCGCAAGCCCGCCAAAACCTCCCGCCGCTAACCCCTCACTCCCATGGCCAAACATACGCTCATCGCCTACGTGGAGGACGTCCCCGGCGTCCTGAACCGCATCGCGTCGCTCTTCCGCCGCCGCAACTTCAACATCGACTCCCTCACCGTCGGTCGCACCGAGCAGCCGGGCGTGTCGCGCCTGACCGTCGTCGTCGAGGCCACCGAGGCCGGCGCCCGCATCGTCGAGGCTAACCTCTACAAGCTCGTCAACGTCCTCCGCGTCGACGACCTGACCCACAAGCCCTCGCTCTCCCGCGAGCTCGGTCTCGTGAAGGTGCGCGTCACCCCGCAGACCCGCAGCGAGGTTCTGCAGCTGACCGACGTCTTCCGCGCCCGCGTCGTCGACGTGGACGAGGCCTCGATCGTCATCGAGGTCACCGGCACGCCCGAGAAGATCGGCAAGTTCGAGCTCGTCCTGAAGCCCTACGGCATCATCGAGATCACCCGCACCGGCTCGGTGGCGATGGCCCGCGGCCACGAGGCCCTTTCCTCCAACCCGCCGCTGGTGCACGCGACCGGCGGCAAGGAAGACCACCACCACGACAATTCCGGCATCTCTATGTCCGTCTGATCCCTCTCTCAACTCTCATTCCTCAACCCCAACTCACTTACTACCATGGCTAAAATCTACTACGACAAGGACGCGAATCTCTCGCTCATCCGCGGCAAAAAAGTCGCGATCATCGGCTACGGCTCCCAGGGCCACGCCCACGCGCTCAACCTGAAGGAGAGCGGCGTCAAGGTCCGCGTCGGCCTCGCGCCGACCAGCAAGTCGGCCGCCAAGGCCAAGAAAGCCGGCCTCACCGTCGGCTCCGTCGCCGACGTCTCCCATTGGGCCGACGTCATCATGGTGCTCGTGCCGGACCACGTCCAGGCCCGCCTCTACAAGACCGAGATCGCCCCGCACCTCACCGCCGGCAAGATGCTGATGTTCGCCCACGGCTTCAACATCCGCTTCAAGGGCATCGTCCCGCCGAAGAATGTCGACGTGGCGATGATCGCCCCGAAGTCCCCCGGCCACCGCGTGCGCGAGGTCTTCCAGGAGGGCGGCGGCGTCCCCGGCCTCATCGCCGTCCACCAGAACGCCACCGGCAACGCCAAGAAGCTCGCGCTGTCCTACGGCCGCGGCATCGGCTGCACCCGCGCGGGCGTCCTCGAGACGACCTTCAGCGAGGAGACCGAGACCGATCTCTTCGGCGAGCAGGCCGTCCTCTGCGGCGGCTGCGCCGAGCTGGTCAAGGCCGGCTTCAAGACCCTCGTCGACGCGGGCTACCAGCCCGAGATCGCCTACTTCGAGTGCATGCACGAGCTGAAGCTCATCGTGGACCTGATGTATCGCGGCGGCCTCAACTACATGCGCTATTCCGTCTCCGACACCGCGGAGTGGGGCGACTACGTCTCCGGTCCGCGCGTCGTCACGAAGAAGACGCAGGCCGAGATGAAGCGCATCCTCAAGGACATCACGACCGGCAAGTTCGCGAAGCGCTTCATCGACGAGAACAACAAGTATGGGCGCAAGACCATGACCAAGTTCCGCAACCGCGAGCGCGGCCAGCAGATCGAGGTCGTTGGCGCCAAGCTGCGCGCGATGATGCCGTTCCTCAACCCGGTCGTCATCTCGAAGTAATCCTGAAGTAAGAGTGCCCATGTCCACCTGCGCCCAGTCCCGCTCCGCCCGCCTCCTTTCCGGGGTGCGGGGCCGCGGCCTGGGCGCGACGGGCCTGCGACTGCGACTTAGTCGGGAGCTATCGGCTGCTTTTCCTGCCCTGCGCAAGGGAAGCACCGACCGGCTCCTGTCCCTGTCGTCCTGATCGTTCCCATCTCCAGTCCGCCACCACTCTTACTTTCCATGAAAACTTCCGCTGCCAACTACGTCAGAATCTTCGACACCAGCCTCCGCGACGGCGAGCAGGCCCCCGGTGCCTCCATGACCTCGGCTGAAAAGCTCGAGGTCGCCCGCGCGCTCGCCCGCCTCGGCGTCGACGTCATCGAGGCCGGCTTCCCGGCCGCCTCGCCCGACGACCTCGCGGCCGTGCAGGCCATCGCCGCCGAGATCGGCCAGACGCCCATCGAGGGCCGCCCGCAGTCCCAGCCGCCCATCATCTGCGGCCTCGCGCGCTGCACCAAGAACGACATCGACGCCGCCTGGGAGGGCGTCAAGGGCGCCAAGCACCCGCGCATCCACACGTTCCTCGCGACCAGCGACCTCCATCTCAAGCACAAGCTCCGCATGTCGCGCGAGGAGATGACCGCCAAGGCCGTCGAGATGGTCGCCTACGCCCGCACCCTGTGCAAGGACGTCGAGTTCTCGCCCGAGGACGCCGGCCGCAGCGACCCGCAGTTCCTCTACAAGGTCCTCGCCGCCGTCATCAAGGCCGGCGCCACCACGCTCAACATCCCGGACACGGTCGGCTACACCATGCCCGACGAGTTCGGCGCGTTGATCGAGGGCATCATCAAGCACACGCCCGGCGCCAAGGACGTGGTCATCTCCGTGCATTGTCACGACGACCTCGGCCTGGCCGTCGCCAACTCGCTCGCCGGCCTCCGCGCCGGCGCCCGGCAGGCGGAGGTCACGGTCAACGGCATCGGCGAGCGCGCGGGCAACGCGTCGCTCGAGGAGGTCGTCATGGCCATCCGCACCCGCGGCGCGAAGATCGGCCTCCAGACCGGCATCGACGCCACCCAGCTCTGCCGCATCAGCAAGCTCGTTTCCCGCAGCACCAGCTACCCGGTGCCGCCGAACAAGGCCATCGTCGGCGCCAACGCCTTCGCCCACGAGTCGGGCATCCACCAGGACGGCATGATCAAGAACGCCGAGACCTACGAAATCATGCGCCCGCAGGACGTCGGGGCGACGCACACCATGCTCGTGCTCGGCAAGCACTCCGGCCGCGCGGCCTTCTCCAAGCGCCTCACCGAGCTGGGCTACCCGCTCGAGGGCGACGCGCTGCTCAAGGCCTTCAACGAGTTCAAGAAGCTCGCCGACCGCAAGAAGAGCGTCCTCGACGCCGACCTCATCGCGATCGCTTCCGACGAGCGCACCACGGTGCCCGAGCTCTGGGCGCTGGATTCGCTCCAGGTCATGTGCGGCACCACCGGCCTGCCCACCGCGAGCGTCCGCCTCCGCGACCCGGACGGCAAGGTCCGCAGCGCCGCCGCCCTCGGCACCGGCCCGGTCGACGCCGCCTACAAGGCCATCAACAGCATCGTGCAACTGCCGGTCGAGCTCCTCGAGTTCGGCATCAGCGCCGTCACCGAGGGCGTTGACGCCCTCGCCGAGGCCACTGTCCGCGTCCGCCACGAGGAGCAGCGCTCCTCGCACGGCCATGGCGCGGACAGCGACATCGTCGTCGCCGCCGCGAAAGCCTACATCGCGTCGCTCAACCACGTGCTGTCGCGCCACTCCAGCGGCCGCGTGCAGCATCCGCAGAGCGCGCCCACCGAAACCGCCCGCTGATCCCACCATGGCTGCCTCCGCCCAGTCCGACTGCATCGAGATCTTCGACACGACCCTCCGGGATGGCGGGCAGACCGAGGGCATTTCGTATTCGGTCGACGACAAGCTGCGCATCGCGCGCAAGCTCGACGAGCTGGGCGTGGCGTTCATCGAGGGCGGCTGGCCGGGCTCCAACCCGAAGGACGCCGCTTTCTTCGAGCAGGCCCGGACGATGACCTGGCGGCACGCCAAGATCGTGGCCTTCGGCGCCACGCGCCGCGCGGGCCTGAAGCCAGCCGACGACCCGAGCGTGCGCGGCCTGGTCGAGGCGGGCACCGAGGTGTGCGCGATCTTCGGCAAGTCCTCCGTCATGCAGGTGAAGGAAGTCCTGCGCACGACGCTGGAGGAGAACCTCAAGATGATCGAGGAGACCGTCGCCTACCTGCGGTCGCAGGGGAAGCGCGTGATCTACGACGCCGAGCACTTCTTCGACGGCTACCGCCTTGATGCAGCCTACGCCCTGCAGACGCTGCAGGCGGCGGTGAAGGGCGGGGCGGAGACCATCGCCCTCTGCGACACCAACGGCGGTTCGCTGCCCTGGCAGATGGAGACGATTGTGGGCGACGTCATCGCCAAGCTGGGCGGCTCGGTCCGCGTCGGCGTCCACCTGCACGACGACACCGGTTGCGCCGTGGCCAACAGCCTCGCGGCGATCCGCGTCGGGGCGACCCATGTGCAGGGCACGATGAACGGCTACGGCGAGCGCTGCGGCAACGCCAACCTCTGCATCGTCATCCCGAACATCGAGCTCAAGCTCAAGCGGCGGGCGCTGCCGCCGGGCGCGCTGGCCCGGTTGCATGAGACGGCCCGGTTCGTGGCCGAGGTGACCAATTTCGCCCCGAATGACCAGATGCCTTACGTCGGCAACAGCGCCTTCGCCCACAAGGCCGGCGTCCACGTGGCCGCCATGCAGCGCCATCCCGACGCCTACCAGCACATCGACCCGACCGTCGTCGGCAACGAGATGCGCGTGGTCGTCAGCGAGCTTTCCGGCCGGGCCAACGTCGTTTCCAAGGCGAGCGAGCTCGGCCTGCAGCACGTCGACGCCGCCACCGGTGCGAAGGTCGTCGAGGTCATCAAGGCCAAGGAGCACGAGGGATTCTCGTTCGAGGCGGCCGAGGCCAGCGTCGCGCTGCTCGTGCGCCGGCTGTCGCCGGGCTACGAGCCGCTGTTCACGCTGCAGGACTACCGCGGCATGGTCAGCCGCCACGGCGAGCGCAGCATGGCGGAGGCGACGATCAAGCTCACCATCGGCGGCCACGAGGTCCACACGGCGGCCTCGGGCAACGGTCCGGTCAACGCCTTCGACCAGGCCCTGCGCAAGGCGCTGCAGCCCCTGTTCCCGCAGGTGAAGGACATCTCCCTGGCCGACTACAAGGTCCGCATCCTCAATTCCGGCCTCGGCACCGCCGCCATCACCCGCGTGCTCATCGACTGGCACGACGGCGTCCGCCGCTGGAGCACCGTCGGCGCCGGCGGCAACATCCTGGACGCCACCTGGCTGGCGCTGGCCGACGGCTACGAATACGCCCTGACGCCGGTGACGCAGCCGGCGGCGGCCAAAGCCTGACCCATTTCCATGAAAGCAAGCATCGTCCTTACTCCCGGTGACGGCATTGGCCCCGAGGTGGTCAATGAAGCCCGGATTGTCCTCGAAGCGGTGGCCAAGCGCCACGGGCACGAATTCAAGTTTTCCGAGCACCTGCTCGGTGGCTGCGCCATCGACGCCCAGGGCACGGCCATGCCGGACGCCACGCTCGCCGCTGCCCGCACCGCCGATGCCGTTCTTTTGGGCGCCGTGGGCGGTCCGAAGTGGGATGACCCCCAGGCCAAGGTCCGCCCGGAGCAGGGCCTCCTGGCCATCCGCAAGGCCCTTGGTCTCTACGCCAACGTGCGCCCGGTGTGCCCGTATCCGTCCCTGGCCCGGCTTTCCCCGCTCAAGCCCGAGCGCGTGGCCGGCGTGGACTTCGTGGTCATTCGCGAGCTGACCGGCGGCCTGTATTTCGGCACGCCGAAGGGTCGCACGCAGACCCCCGAGGGTGAGGTCGCGGTCGATACGCTCATTTACACCGAGAAGGAGATCCGCCGCATCGTCACGCTGGCCTTCCAGATGGCGCAGCAGCGCCGCAAGCTGGTCACCTCGGTCGACAAGGCCAACGTGCTCGAGTCGTCCCGCCTCTGGCGCAAGGTCGCCATCGAGGTCGGCAAACAGTTCCCGGACGTGAAGCTGGAGCACCAGCTGGTCGATTCCTGCGCCATGCGCCTGGTCACGCATGCGGCGTCGTTCGACGTCATTGTCACCGAGAACATGTTCGGCGACATCCTGACGGACGAGGCGGCCGTCCTGGCCGGCTCGCTCGGCGTGCTGCCCAGCGCCTCGCTGGGCGAGGGGAAGCTCGGCCTTTACGAGCCGATCCACGGCTCGGCCCCGGACATCGCGGGCAAGGGCATCGCGAACCCGACCGGCACCATTCTTTCCGCGGCCCTGCTGCTGCGGCACTCCCTCGGTTTGGAGGCCGAGGCCCGAGCTATCGAGGCGGCCGTCAGCGCCGCCCTCGAAGCCGGCTGCCACACCGCCGATCTCGGCGCCAAGCAGCCGCTGACGACCGCCCAGATGGGCGCCGCGATCCGCGAGCGCCTCGCGTAAGCCAGTCAACCGTCCCTCCAACCCTCCAATTTCCTTTCGTTAATGAATCCCACTTCCCAACCGCCACTCGACACGACGCGCTTCATCGCGCGTCACGTGGCGGGCCTGCGCCGGTCCGGCATCCGCGACTTCTTTGAACTCGTCGCGAAGACCGACGGCGTCATCTCCCTCGGCATCGGCGAACCCGATTTCGACACCCCGCAGCCCATCCGCGACGCCGTGAAGACGGCGATGGACACGGGCAAGACCCATTACACCTCCAACCTGGGCCAGCCCGACCTCCGCAAGGAGATCAGCCGCTACGTGGAAGGCTATTTCCACGTCGGCTACAGCTGGGAGGACGAGGTGCTCGTGACCGTCGGCGTCTCCGAGGCGCTCGACCTCGCCATGCGCGCCCTGCTCAACCCCGGCGACAAGGTGCTTTATCACCAGCCCTGCTATGTTTCCTACGCCCCGACGGTCGAGCTCGTGCACGGCGTCGGCGTGCCGGTGGCGACCAGCGCGGCCGAGCAGTTCTCGCTCGATGAGCCCGCCCTGCGTGCTTCCTGGCAGCCCGGCTGCAAGCTCCTGCTCCTGAACCTGCCCTGCAACCCGACGGGCGGCGTCTGTTCCCGCGCGCAGCTCGAGCGCATCGCGAAGTTCGCGATCGAGAAGGACCTGATCGTCATCAGCGACGAGATCTACTCGGAGCTGATCTTCGAGGGCACGCACACCAGCATCGCCAGCCTGCCCGGCATGCGCGAACGCACGCTGCTCCTGCACGGTTTCTCCAAGGCCTTCGCCATGACCGGTTTCCGCCTTGGGTATGCCTGCGGACCGGCGCCGCTCATCGAGGCCATGATGAAGGTGCACCAGTATTCGATGCTGTGCGCCCCGAGCATCAGCCAGGAGGGTGCCCTGGCGGCGCTGCGCCTGGGCGACGATGCCACCCGGTTCATGCGCGACCGCTACCGCGAGCGTCGGGACCTGTTCGTGCGGCGCATCAACGCGGCCGGTCTCCAATGCCACTCGCCGCGCGGCTCGTTCTATGCCTTCCCCTCGGTGGCTTCCACCGGCCTGGACGAGGGCACCTTCGCCCGCCGGCTGCTCACCGAGCACAAGGTGGCGGTCGTGCCCGGCACGGCCTTTGGCGACGCCGGCAAGGGCCATGTGCGCGCCTGTTTCACCGCCAACGAGGAGAAACTCTCCCTGGCCTGCGACAAGATCGAGCGGCTGCTTAATTCACTCAAGACGCCGGTCGGCGCTTGAACGGCCGTTTGCGCCAAGGGAGTCGGGGCTATCAGCCCCGACTCCAGCCCGTCCAAAGAAAAGCCCGTCCCGTGTGAGCGGGACGGGCTGAATATGGCTGATGGAAAGATGCCCTAGAACACCACGGTCACGCCGACGGTGCCCCAGAAGTGGCTGTCATCGACCAGGTCGATGTCGTGGGTGGCATACTGCAGGCCGACGGTGAGGGTGGCGGTGTCGGACAGCTTGTAGGGCACGGTGGCGCCGAGGCCGTAGTAGGTGTAATCGTCGCCGGCGTCGGGCGAGACGTTGCCGATGGTGCCGAGGAGGCTGAAGCTCGCCTTGTCACTGATCGGCACGCTGTAGCCGAGGGTGGCCTGGATCGTGAAGTTCTCGAGGGTGAAGTCCTGGAAAGCATACAGGCCGGTGGTGAAGCTGCCGAAGGTTCCGGTCACGCCGACGTAGCCCTCGAAGGTGGTGTTATCCGCGCCGGTGCTGTCATCGAGCTCCGGATAGTAGTAGAGGGTCGCGCCGACATCGAGGCTCCAGGTCTCGCTCAGCTTGAAGCCGTAGCCGCCGTAGACGTCGATTTCGTTGTCGATGTTGCTCGTGATCGGCTGGTTCGTCCACAGGCCGAGGTAGAAGCTGCCGGAGGTCAGCTTGACCGAGGGCTGGAAGGAGTCCTCGGCATACTGGACGCCGCGGAAGACGTATTTGCTGGCGTAAGGGAAGTCCACGGTGACCGAGTAGGACGGAGCCGCGGCGGCGGGAGCGGGTGCCGGATCCTGGGCCGAGAGCGTAGCGCCCGTGACGAGCGTCGCGAGGAGGAGGGAGACTTTCTTCATGGTGTAGGTTTGGTAGTAGGTTGGACTGAGTGTCAGCCCCTGGACAAAAGCAGCCAGCGGGCCAACCCGGATGGTTTCAAAAACGGCCGCAGAATGTATGACACACCGCCCGGCGCGGCATTGGCCGGGAACGGGTTAGGGTTTGCGCGGCGCAGGGTGGCAGGGGGGCAGGTCCCCGCTTGGCGCCATGGGGCAGCCAACGCGGCTGCCGCACCGGTAGCAAAGGCCGACAAAAAAGCCGCACCGGTGAGGGTGCGGCTTGAAAGGGAGGGCCGGCTTACTTGAGCGGCGGGGGCGGGGGCGGGAGGGCCGTGAGGGAGCTGTCGGCCAGCTTCTTGGAGACCATCTCGATCATGCGCTGGATCTCCAGCTCGGAGGTGCGGCGGTTGATCTTGGCGAGCTCCACCTGCTTGGCGAGTTCGAGGGCCTCGCGGGTGAGGCGCTCCTTGTCGTTGCGGGTCTTGAGGATCTCGGCCTCGAGGTCGGCGGCCTCCTTGGTCAGCTTGGCGATCTGGGAGGTGTATTCATCGGCCTCCTTCTTCAGGGCGGTCATGGCGTCCTGATAGTCCTTCTCCTTCTTGTCTTCCTTGGCCTTGTCGTTGGCGATGCGTTCTTCCTGGCGCTTGAGGGCCTCGGCCTGGGCCTTTTCCTCGATGACGCGCTTGCGGTCGGCCTCTTCCTTGGCGGTCGCCTCGATCTTGGCGATGCGCGCGGCTTCCTTGTCGGCCATCTCCTTCAGGGCGCCGTTGTAGAAAAAGCCGAACACGGCCAGCAAGACGATGGGGACGATGACGTATGACTTGTTCATGAGATTCGGTGGTGGGGGAGGTTAGCCTTTCTTGGCGGCGGCGGCAGCAGCGGCAGCGGCGGCGGCCTTGGCCTTCTCGGAGGCGTCGATCTTCTCGAGCAGATCGTAGTAATACTTCACGTTGGCCTCGGCCTGCTTGACGTAGGTCTTGAGGAAGGCCTGTTCGTCGGTGTGCTTCTTTTTCTCCTCCTCAAGCTTGCCGAAGGTGCTCTTGACCTCCTCGAGGTCCTTCTTGAGGCGGACAACCTGGTCACGGGCGCGGTTGCGCTCGTCGTAGGTCTTCTGGCGGCGGTCCTCGGCCTCCTGGCGGGCGGTGGCCTTCAGCTCGGCGATGCGCTCGCGCTCCTTCCGCTCGGCCTCGCGCTTCTTCGCGGCCTCGACGGCGGCCTCGATGGCGGCGGCCCGGTCGGCGACCTCCTTGGCGGCCTTCGCCTTGAGCTCGGCCTCGGCCTTGGCGGCGATCGCGGCCTGCTTCGCGGCGTAGTTCTTGTCGAAGCTGTAGTAGAACCCGCCAAAGATCAGGGTGCAGATCAGCGGGACGATGATGTAGACTTTGTTCATGTGCGAATGCGTTAAGGGGGGTGGTTACATCTTGGCTTTCTTGGCCTCGCGGGCCGCGATAGTCTCCTCGATGGCCCGGATCATGGCCTGGGTCTGGTTGTCCTTGGCGCCTTCCGGCAGGGCGGCGGCCTTCTTGGCCGCGTCGAGCGCGACATCGAATTTCTTCAGCTCAAAGGCGATGTAGGCGAGATACATGTAGACCTGGTGGGGCTTGGTCAGGTTGCCCTTGGCGACGGCCGCCTGCAGGTGGACCAGGGCGTCCTCGGTCTTCTCGAGGCCATGGTAGGCCTGGCCGATCATGAACTCGAGCTGGCCGGCCTTGGGGAAGGCGGCGGCGGCCTGCTTGAGCACATCGATGCTCTTCAGGGGGCGCTCGAGCTGCTGGTAGCAGAGGGCGTAAAGCTCCCAGTTCTTGAGCTCGCTCTCGATCGTGCCGGACTTCAGGCCGCTCTCCAGGAGATCGGCGGCCTTTTCATACTGGCCGAGGTTGAAGTAGATGCCGACCAGGTTGAAGTGATACTGGGCCGTGTTCATGTGGCCCTGGGCCTGGGCGCGCTCGATGGTGAGGGCGGCGCGGAGCTCCTGACCGGAGCTCAGGTAGGTGGCGGCCAGCTGCTGGTAATAGGTGGAGCTCTCGGGCTTCTGCTTGATGAGCAGCTCGAACATGTCGGCGGTCTCGGCCGTGCGGCCCAGCTGCTGCAGGGCGGCCAGCTTGAGGACGTAGAAGGTGTCCTTCGGGTGGATGGAGAGCTTCAGGCCCTTTTCCGTCTCGTCCAGGGCGCGCTGGATGAGCTTGACGTCGGGTTTCTCGGGATTCTGCACGGCCCAGGTGTAGAGGAGCTGGGCGTAGAGGAGCTGGGCGTCCGCCGAGGACTTCGGCGTGAGCTTCAGCCACTTCTGCATGCTGGCGTCGGCCTTCACAAAGAGGTTGGTGGCGACGGCGGGGACCTTGGACTGCACGGCCTCCTGCACATAGAGCTGGGTCAGGAAGAAGAGCAGGTCGCGCGTGATGCGCTCCTCGAAGTAGGTCGGGTTCTTGGCCTCGGAGATGGCCAGGGCCTTTTCCGTCGGCTCGATGGCCTTGGGGAAGTCGCCCTTCTGCAGCAGGGTCTGCGTCTTGATCTGGTAGAGCATCGCCGCGTCGTAGCTGTCGGCGGGCACCTTCGCGATCTGGGCGTCGAGGATGGCGATGGCAGCGTCGTAGTTCTTGGCGTCAACGACCTGCTTGTATTTCGGCAGCACCTCGCTGGTGGCGTCGGTGAAGGCGTAATCGCGAACCGGCTGCTGCGCAGCCAGGGTGGCGGCCAGCGCGGTGGCGCCGAGCAGGGCGAGGGCGGAGCGGAGGAGGGAGGGGGAGAGGTGCGACATGGCGGACCGGATTATTTGGCGTCCTCGAGGTTGAACTCGATGAGCTGGGAGACGCGGGTGGCGACGGCCTTGCCGCCCTTGCGGCCCGGCTTGAACTTCCACTTCTGCACGGCCTGCATGGCCGGAACCTCGAACTCACGGTGCGAGGAGCGGACCACGCGGGTATCGACGACGTCGCCGGCGGAGTTGATGATGAACTCGACCACGACCTCGCCGCTGATGCCGGCGCGGCTCATCTCGTAGGGATACTGCGGGGGGTTCTGGACGCGGCCGACGGGCTTCTGGTCCAGGTTGTTGATGTCGAAGAGGTCCTTGATGCCGCGGCCGAAGTTGGCGCCCGGGGGATTGACCGGGATGTTGATGGCGCCCTTGGAGGCGACCAGGCCCGGGGGCGGAGGCGGCTGGAGGGGCTGGGTGAAGGCGTTGACCGGCACGACGGTCGGCAGGTCGACGAGGCTCGGGGGGGCCATGACATTCTCGACGGGCTCCTCATCGAGTTCCTCGACCTTTTCCTCCTCCTCCTCGGGCAGGGGCGGCATTTCCATCTGCATGACGGCTTCCTCCACCTTGGCTTCGCGCTTCGGCGCGGGTTGCTTGCCGGCAAAGGGGTTGAGGGCGGCGACATGGACGGCGACCGAGATCACCAGGCCAATGATAAGATCTTTGTTCATGGCGGCTTATTTGCCCGTCGGGCGGGTGCGGGTTTCGACCGAGAACTTCTCGATGCCGGCCTTGCGGATGACGTCGAGCACCTGGACGGTGGCGCCAAACCGGGCCTTCTCGTCGCCGGCGATGAGCAGGCGGGGATCCTCGGTCTGGGACTTGTAGGCGGTGATACGGCTCTCGAGGTCGCTCATTTCCATCGGTTCACGGTTCCAGAAGAGCGAGTCGTCGGCCGAGACCTGGATGGTCACGATGTCGGTCGGCGGGGGATCGTTCGGGTTGGGCGGCTTGGCCACCGGCAGATCCACGGGCACCGACTGGATGCGGTTGAGCGACAGGGTGAAGAGGACGAAGGTCGCCAGCAGGAAGAAAATAACGTCAATGAGGGGGATGATCTCAATGCGCGCCTTCTTGCGGGCGGGGATTTTAATTTTGGTGCCTTCCATGTGGGAGAGGGGCTCGGGGCGTAGAGTATGACGCGCGGAGCGCCGGTTTCTTAGACGTCCGGGGCGTTACTTGGCCCGGGTTTCGATGAACACCTTGGTGAAGCCGGCCTTGCGGGCCTCGTCGAACACGTAGATGGCCTGGGCGAAGAAGGCCCGCTCGTCCCCGTTGATGAGGATGCGGCCGTCGGGGTTCTCCCGGCGCTCCTTGAGGAGGCGCTGGGTGAACTCGTCGAGGGTGATGAGGTCCTTGTTCCAGGCGATCGTGCCCTCGTCGGTGACGCTGATCGTCACCGTGTCGTTGGGATCGCGGGGAATGCTGCTCTCCGCGACGGGCAGCTTGACGCTGATGCCGTTCGACTTGTTGAGCGACAGGGTGAAGAGAACGAAGGTCGCGAGCAGGAAGAAGATGACGTCAATGAGAGGGATGATCTCAATGCGCGCCTTCTTTGTGCCGCCTGGGCCTGTGCCGCCGCCACCGTGCATGACAGTAGGTGTTAGAGGTTAAAAGACGTGAGGGCCGGGGCCGCTCAGCGGCTCTTGGCGCTCTCGGCCTTGTTGATGATGATCTCGAGCGAGTTCGAGGCGTCCTCGATGTCGTGGCGGGCCTCTTCGGAACGGGCGTTGAGATAGTTGAAGGGCAGGAGGCCCATGATGGCGATGGCGAGACCGCACATCGTGGCGATGAGCGCCTCGGCGACGCCGCCGGTGATCTTGGTGGCGGCCGAGCCGATGTCACCGCTGCCGCTGTTGAGCGCGGCGAAGGTGCCCATCATGCCGGTCACGGTGCCGAGGAGGCCCAGGAGCGGGGCGGCGGTGATGCAGGTGTCGAGCGTGGGCAGGCCCTGGCTGAAGCGCTGCATCTCCTGGCTGGCGGCGCGGGTGAAGGCGTTGGCCAGGGAGTGCTCCTTGTGGGTGATGGCGTAGACGAGGATGCGGGCCACGTAGTCCTGGCTCTTCTTGCCGAGCTCGACGGCGCCCTCGATGTCATTGGCCTCGACCTTCTCGAGCATCTTGTCGACGAGCTCGGGTTCGCGGCGGCGGTTCTCGCGGACGATGAACAGCACGCGCTCGATGGCGACGGTGATGAGGAGGAAGGAGACAACCAGGATGGGCCACATGATGGGGCCGCCATGCTTGAAGAGCTCCATGGAGGTCATGGGGCTGCCGTCCGGGTTAGTGAGCAGAATCGCCAAGGGCAGGGATGCGGTGATCATAGTGCGTGTGGTGTGATTGAGTTAACCGTGGGTAATATTCCTTAAGTGGAAATGCGGAAAGCGGAGGTAAGCAGGGGATGCGCCAGACACGGGCACATTATCGGCGACACCAGCGGTGCGGCGAGGGGAAAGGGGAGTGGGAAAGCGATGACAATGTGACCAAAAAACTGTCGGGAAACTGGATGTTGCCGAGATTAACTTTAGACTGTCAATGCGCTTTCTTGTGCCCTGCGACAAATTAATACACGCGGACGCAGCTTAAGAAAATCAACTGATTAAATTGGCTGCCCGACTAGGACTCGAACCTAGACAGAACGAGTCAGAGTCGTTCGTGCTACCATTACACCATCGGGCAGTGAAAAATTGTGCGCTTCGGCCGGACTTGTTCGCGCATCACCGACGGGAAATGGAGCCGGCGATGGGATTCGAACCCGCAACCGCCTGTTTACAAAACAGGTGCTCTACCGTTGAGCTACGCCGGCGAGGCGTTGCTGCGCACAAGTCGAAATGGACTGCAAAAAACAGAAAGTGGTGGCTCCCCGGGGACTCGAACCCCGAACCAATTGATTAAGAGTCAACTGCTCTACCATTGAGCTAGGAAGCCAAAAAACGAAGGGGCAAAAGTTATTATCGCGGAGGCCATGTCAACGACATTTGCGTGTTTTGCCCGGTCGGAAATTTTCGCGGACAAAAAAAGCCCGCGCCGCCGCGCATCCGGCGCCGTCGGACGCGCATCGAGCGGGCCCGGGCGCCCGTTTGGAACCACGCCGGCGGGTCCGGGCCGGCGTCGGCACCGTCGGGCTTTTACGAGAGGATCCAAGTCCCTGGGCCCGCCTGTAGGGTGCTGGCCGCCGAGGGGTTAGGCAGGAGGAGGTGCGGCGCCGCACTTTATTGGACAAAACACTTGCCAAGGCCCCGTGCGTGCTCTGTTTTCGCCCGCTCCTCCCATGCAAAAGACCAAAAAGTCCGTTGCCAAGCGCTTCAAGATTTCCGCCAAGGGAAAGCTGATCCGCCGCACGCCCGGCTTCCGTCACCTGCTGGCCGCGAAGAGCACGAAGTCCAAGCGACGTGCCTCCCGCGACAAGCTGGTCGATGAAGGCCATGCGAAGCCGCTGCTCCGCTGCCTGCCCACCGGTCTCCGGTAAGCAAGCCGAAGCGCAAAACCCATAACTTGCCAGGCGGGTGAATCCTAACGAGACGACCCGCCGGCACTAAAACCACCACTATAACATGGCTCGTGTCACAAACTCCCCCGCGTCGCGCAAGCGCCGCAAGAAAGTGCTGAAATACGCCAAGGGCTATTTCGGCAACAAATCCAAGCTCTACCGCTACGCCAAGGAAGCGGTGCAGCATGCCTGGCAATACGCCTACATCGACCGCAAGAAGAAGAAGGCGAACATGCGCGCCCTCTGGATCGTGCGTCTGAACGCGGCCTGCCGCGAGGCCGGCATCACCTACAGCCGCTTCATGGAGGGCCTCAAGGCCGCCAGCATCCAGCTCGACCGCCGCCAGCTCTCCGAGATCGCGATCGCCGACGCCACCGCGTTTGCCGCCCTCGTCAAGCAGGCCCAGGCCGCGCTGAAGTCCAAGGCTGCCAAGGCCTGATCCCCCGGCGGGCCTCTGGAGGCTCGCCTTCCGGTCAAAAAGACCATTTCAGTGAAGGACGGGCTCCCCGCGGGCCCGTCCTTTTTTATTTTTTCATGCAAGCCATCCTCACCGCCCTCCTCGCCAAGGCCACGGCCGAGCTGCCGTCGCTCAAGACGCGCGCCGACTTCGAGGCCGCCAAGGCCCGCTACGTCGGCCCCAACGGCGAGTTCACCGCGCTGATGAAGCAGATGGGCGCCGTGCCCAAGGAAGAGCGCCCCGCGATGGGCAAGCTGATCAACGAGGCCAAGGCCCGGCTGCAGGTCCAGCTCGACGCCACGCTCCAGCGCCTCGCCGACGCCGAGATCAACGCCCAGCTCGGGCCCGCGATCGACCCCACGCTGCCGTCGCCCGACGCCGGCCCCGGCACGTCGCACCCGCTCACGCTCGTGCGCGAGGAGATGTGCCGCATCCTCCGCAAGGCCGGCTTCACCGTCGTCGAGGGCCCCGAGGTCGAGACCGAGTATTACTGCTTCGACGCCCTCTGCACGCCCGCCGACCACCCTGCGCGCGACGCCCAGGACACGTTCTATTTCCCCGAGAAGGCGCGCTTCGCGAACGTCACCAAGAAGACCCCCGAGGAGAAATACCTCCTGCGCACGCACACCTCGTCCGTGCAGATCCGCACCATGCTCAAGGGCGAGCCGCCCATCCGCGTCGTCTCGCCGGGCCGCGTCTACCGCCGCGACACCTCCGACGCCACGCACAGCGCCAACTTCCACCAGATCGAGTGCCTCTACGTGGACAAGAACGTCACCGTCCGCGACCTGAAGGCGCTGCTCGACTACATCTTCGCCTCCCTGCTCGGCCCGGACACGAAGACCCGCTTCCGCCCGCACTACTTCGGCTACACCGAGCCCAGCTTCGAGGTGGACCTCTCCGCCCAGCACCTGCCCAAGGTGAACAAGGAGTGGATCGAGATCGGCGGCTGCGGCATGGTCGACCCCGCCGTCTTCGAGGGCGTGGGCTATGATCCCAACGTCTGGAGCGGCTACGCCTTCGGCATGGGCCTCGAGCGCCTCGCGATGCTCATGTATGGCATCGATGACATCCGTTACTTCTACCAAAACGACCTGCGCTTCCTGAAGCAGTTCGCCTGAGACCGCCCCGATGAAACTTTCCCGCAACTGGCTCCGGCAATACGTCCGCCTCTACGCCACCACCGAAGAACTGAAGCGCGCCATCACCTTCCTCGGCTTCGAGGTCGAGGGGGTGCAGAACACCGGCCTCCCGCCGCTGGAGCACGTCGTGGTCGGGGAGATCCAGACCCGCGCCAAGCATCCGAACGCGGACAAGCTCTCGGTCTGCACCGTCGATGTCGGCCCCGCCCACGGCGGCATCCGCACCATCGTCTGCGGCGCGCCCAACTGCGACGCCGGCAACCGCGTGCCCGTGGCGCTCCCCGGCGCCGTGCTTCCCGGCGACTTCAAGATCAAGCAGTCCAAGATCCGCGGCCAGCAGTCCGACGGCATGATGTGCGCCGCCGACGAGCTCGGCCTTTCCGGCGACCATGCCGGCCTGCTCATCCTCCCGGCGACCGCGCCCATCGGCCAGAAGATCAATGAGGCGCTGCCGGACGGCGACACGGTGTTCGACATCGAGGTCACGCCGAACCGTCCCGACGCGCTCTGCCACATTGGCATGGCGCGCGAGCTCGCGGCCTGGCTGCGCGCGGAGCTGCAATACCCGGCCATCAAGTTCAGCGGCCAGCCGGCGGGTGCGCCGCGCCCCGACATCCTCAAGGGCATCCGCGTCGACGCCACCGAGGACTGCCCGCTCTACGTGGGCATCGCCGTCACCGGCGTGAAGGTCGGCCCGAGTCCCCTCTGGATGCAGGAGCGCCTGGCCGCCGTCGGCCTGCGCCCGATCAACAACCTCGTCGACGTGGGCAACTACGTGATGCTCGAGCTCGGCCAGCCGCTCCATGTGTTTGACGCGAAGAAGATCGCCGGCCGGCAGATCATCGTCCGCCGCGCCACCGACGGCGAGAAGCTCGTCACCCTCGACGAGAAGGAGCGCACGCTGAACAGCCGCATGCTCGTCATCGCCGACGAGGCCAAGCCGCTCGTCGTCGCCGGCATCATGGGCGGGCACGACGCCGGCGTCGATGCGACGACCACGGACATCGTGCTCGAGGCCGCCTATTTCCGTCCGCAGTCCATCCGCTGGACCTCCAAGCGCCTGGGCCTCGCCTCCGATTCCTCCTACCGCTTTGAGCGCGGGGTCGACCCGCACGGCACCGCCGAGGCCGCGCGCCGCGCCATCGACCTGATCCTGGAGACCGCCGGCGGCACCGTGGTCGGCCCGTCCTTCCAGGTCGGCAGCGACCGCCCGTGGTCGCGCGAGATCAAGGTCACGCCCGACTACATCCGCGCCAAGGTGGGCTTCGACATCAGCGACGACGAGATGCGCGACGCCTTCCACGGGCTGCACCTGCGCATCAACGAGGAACATGACGCCGCCGGAGGCATCAGCTGGACGGTGTCCATCCCGAGTTACCGCGGCGACCTCGACCGGCCGATCGACCTGGTCGAGGAAGTGCTCCGCATCTACGGCACCGACCGCATCCCGCCCCAGGTTTGCGCGGGTCCGGCGCTCGTCGACGGCGACGACGATCCGATCGCCGTCTTCAACCGCCAGGTGACCGGCTACCTGGTCGGCCAGCATTTTCACGAGGTGGTCAACTACACGCTGCGCGCGCAGAAAGAACTCGCCACCTGGGTTTCCGCGGCCGCGGCCGCGGAGCTCGGCCTGGCGAATCCGTTCGTGGACGACCAGTCGCACCTGCGGCCGACGCTCGTCCTTGGCATCCTCGAGTCGCTCAAGCTCAACCAGTCGCGCGGCGTGCCGGCGGCGCGGTTGTTCGAGACCGGTCGGGTGTTCCTTGAACACAACGGCACGGTGCAGGAGTGCGTGTCGGTGGGTTTCGTGCTCTGCCACAATCCGAAGGACCGCGCCTGGCTGGGCCGGCCTGAACCCGATTTCTACACGGTGAAGCGGCACATGGAGGTGCTCGCCCGGGCCGCGGGTCTCGACCTCGGCGCCGCCGGGCTCGTGCCCGTGCAGGGCTCGTTCTGGGGCTGGCAGGAAGGCCACTCGGCCGCCGCCGGCGAGATGAAGGACGGCTGGACCGCGCGCTTCGGCCTGCTGAATCTCGCCATGGTCCGCGCCGCCGGTATTGAAGGGAAGGTGTGGGCGGGCACGCTGGCGTTCCTGCCGAGCCGGCTCACCGCGACCGGCGGCCATCGCCGCTACCAGCCGTTCAGCCTGTTCCCGGCGGCGCTGCGCGACCTGGCGCTCGTGGTCGACGCCGCGCGCCCCGCCGGCGAGGTGCAGGCCTGGTTGCTCAAGGCGGCCCGCGCGGCCACGACGGGCGCGGCCTTCGCGGTCGAGTCGGTCACCGTGTTCGACGTCTATGCGGGCAAGGGGCTGCCGGAGGGGAAGAAGAGCCTGGCCTTCGCGCTCTCGTTCCGCTCGGCGGAACGCACGCTCACGGACGACGAGGTCAACGCCGTCTTCGCGAAGATCCAGCAGGCCGTCGCGGCCGACGGATCGATGACCGTGCGGGCGTGACCGGCTAGGTCGCGAACCGCTCGAGGAACGAGCGCGCCTCCGCGGGCACGCTCTTCGAGACGTTCGGCACGATCAGCTTGAAGAGCTCGCGCACCTCGTTCGTCTGGGCGGGCGTCAGGCCGGCCTTGGTGCCGGCGACGGCGCCGATCTGGAGGGCCGGGGACTGGGCGCTGCCCCGGATATAAAAGCCATGCGTGAGCAGCTCAAAGTGCTCGATGGTCTCGCCGCTGGCGTTGCGCCAGATGCTCAGCACGGTTTCCTCGTCGCTGGCATATTGCTCCTTCTGCAGGCCCTCGACGTCCTGCTTCACCTTTTCGACCGGCTCCAGCCCGGCGCCGACGGCGACCGGTTCGACCAGCTGCCGGAAGGCCTTCTGCGTATGGCTGTCGGGAAAGACCAGGGCGACACCAAGGGTGACGCACTGGGCGGTGGCCCGCACATGGGCGATGGTGCCGTCGATCTCGAAGAGACGGTGGTCCAGCTCCAGCTTGAGCCGGCAGTTTTCCCCGCGGTCGGCCATGGCGGCGGGGTGCAGGCGCAGGCTGACGCCGCCGGAGGACATGTTCACGAGCTGGCCGCCCCAGTCCATGGCGCGGTTGTCATCGGCCTTGAGAATGTTGCCCTCGCCGTCGCGGCCGACCAGCGTGACCTTCGCCTTCAGGGGAAACTTGAGGCCGACGGGGTAACGCGTGGCCCCGCGCTTGTCCCCCATGCCGCCCGGTCCCTTGAAATTAAGGATCTTTTTGAAAAGTAGCACGGGCGACGGATAGGCTACTTGCCCCCTTGGTTCAAGCTCCCTTGCGGCCGTGTGTCACGGGTGCTTTTGCCGGTTGCAAAGCCCGGCTTCCGCCGCCTGCTTGCTGGGTGAACCAGCTGACCAATGAGCACGAATCCCGACCTCAACCTTGACTATGTGGCGAACCTCGCCCGCCTCGACCTCAGCGACGCGGAAAAGGCCCAGTTCGCCCACCAGCTCGGGGACATCCTGCATTATGTCGAGAAGCTGAAGCAGGTGGACGTGTCCGGCGTCGAGCCGATGGCCCACGCCTCGCCCGTCTTCAATGTCTGGGAAGCCGATGTCGCCCGCCCCGGCCTGCCGGTGGAGGCCGCGCTGCGCAACGCGCCGGCCCAGCGGCAGAACATGATCGTGGTCCCGAAAGTCGTGGAGTAGGCGATGGCGGACGACCTCATCTTTCAACCCGCCGCCCGGCTGGCGGCGCTGCTGGCCGCGGGAAAGCTTTCCTCGGTCGAGCTGCTGCAGGCCTGCCTCGCGCGCACCAAGGCCGTGGATGGCCGCGTGAAGGCGTTCAATTCCTACGACGAGGCCGGGGCGCTCGCCCTGGCGGGGGCGGCCGATGCCCGCCGGGCCGCGGGGCAGGCGAGGGGGCCGCTCGACGGCATCCCGGTCGGCCTGAAGGACGTGATCGCCGTCGAGGGCCAGCCGCTCACGTGCTCGAGCCGGATGCTCGCGAATTTTATTTCCCCCTACGACGCCACCGTGACGCAGAAGCTCAAGGCGGCGGGGGCGATCCCGTTCGGCCGGCTGAACATGGACGAGTTCGCCATGGGCTCCTCGACGGAGAATTCCGCGTTCGGCCCGACGGCGAACCCGTGGGACCTGACGCGCGTGCCCGGCGGCAGCTCGGGCGGCTCGGCCGCCGCCGTGGCCGCGGGCGAGCTGCCCCTGACGCTGGGTTCCGACACCGGCGGTTCCATCCGCCAGCCGGCGGCGCTGTGCGGCATCGTCGGCCTCAAGCCCACCTACGGGCTGGTGTCGCGCTACGGGCTGGCGGCCTATGCGTCGTCGCTCGACCAGATCGGCACCATGGCTCACACCGTGGAAGACGCGGCGCTGCTGCTTGGTGTCATCGCCGGGCACGACTCGCGCGACTCGACCTCGTTCAAGGCGGAGGTGCCGGATTATCGCGCGGCGCTGGCGGCGAAGAAGGGTCCGTGGCGGCTGGGGGTGCCGAAGGAGTTTTTCGGCGCCGGGCTTGATCCGGAGATCGGCGCGGCGGTGAAGCAGGCGATTGAATTTTATCGCCAGCAGGGCTGTGAGATCAAAGAGGTCTCCCTGCCGCTCGCGGCGGAGCACGCCATCGCGGTGTATTACCTCATTGCGACGGCCGAGGCCTCGTCGAACCTGGCGCGCTACGACGGCATCCGCTACGGCCACCGGTCCGCGGCGGCCAAGGATGCCATCGACATCTACGCCAGGTCGCGCGCCGAGGGTTTCGGCCCGGAGGTGAAACGCCGCATCATCCTCGGCACGCACGTGCTCAGCAGCGGCTATTACGACGCCTATTACCTGCGCGCCCAGAAGGTCCGCACGCTCATCCGCAACGAGTTTTCCGCCGTCCTGCGCGACTGCGACGCGCTGCTGTCGCCGACCTCGCCGGTCCCGGCGTTCAAGCTGGGCGAGAAGTCCGCCGACCCGCTGGCGATGTATCTGACCGACATCTACACGATCAGCGTGAACCTCGCCGGTCTGCCCGGCATCTCGATTCCCTGCGGCTTCACCGGCGGCGGCCTGCCCATCGGCCTGCAGCTCATCGGCCGGCCGTTCCAGGAAGCCGATCTGCTCGCGGTGGCGCACGCCTACGAGGCGGCCCACGACTGGCCCACCAAGCACCCGGTATTGTCATGAACTACGAGGCAGTCATCGGACTCGAGGTCCACGTGCAGCTGAAGACGGCGTCGAAGATGTTCACGCGCGTCGCCGCCGGCTACGGCGAGCCGGAGAACACGCTGACCGATCCCGTCGTGCTGGCGCTGCCCGGCGCGCTGCCGGTGATGAACAAGGAGGCGCTCGACAAGATCATCAAGGCGGGGCTGATCCTGGATTGTGCCATCGCGCCGGTCTGCAAATGGGACCGCAAGAATTACTTCTACCCCGACTCGACGAAGAACTACCAGATCTCGCAATACGACCAGCCGATCTGCATCGGCGGGTCGGTGGAGATCGAGCTGCCGGGCCCGTCGCGCAACGTCATGGGCGAGCACAAGCAGATCCCGCTCACGCGCATCCACCTCGAGGAGGATGTCGGCAAGCTGACGCACGGCGCCAACGACTCGCTGGTGGACTACAACCGTGCCGGCACGCCGCTGATGGAGATCGTCTCCGAGCCGGCGATGCACAGCGCCGAGGAGGCGTTTGCCTTCCTGACCGCGCTGCGCCTCGCGATGGTGCAGGGCGGCATCTCCGACTGCGACATGGAGAAGGGCCAGCTGCGCTGTGACGCCAACATCTCCATCCGCCCCGTGGGCGAGACCAAGCTCGGCACGAAGGTCGAGCTGAAGAACCTCAACTCCATTTCCTTCGTCCGCGACGGCATCGCCCACGAGATCCGCCGGCAGATCGCCGTCCTCGGCAGCGGCGGCACGATCGTGCAGGAGACCCGCCAATACGACGGCGAGACCGGCGCCTCCGCCGCCATGCGCTCGAAGGAGATGGCGCACGATTACCGCTATTTCCCTGATCCCGACCTCATGCCGGTGAAGGTGGACGAGGCCTGGCTGGCCGCGATCCGCGCCACGGTGCCCGAGCGGCCTTTCGACCGGCAGCGCCGCTATCAGGACAAATTCCAGCTGCCCTACACGCTCACCTCGGTGCTGGTGCCGCAGCCGGAGCTGTGCGCCTTCTTCGAGGAGACCGCGCAGCTCGGCGGCAAGCCGCAGGCCGCGGCCAACTGGATCGCCAACGACCTGCAGCGCGAACTTTCCGCGGCGGGAGTCGGACTGGCCGGGAGCAGGATCCGACCGCAGCACATCGCCGGGCTGGTCGCGCTGGTTGATTCCGGGGTCATTTCCAGCAACATCGCGAAGGAGGTCTTCATCGACATGTTTGCGACGGGCGAGATGCCCGAGGCCATTGTCGAGCGGAAGGGGTTGAAGCAATCCACCGACACCGGCGAGCTGGAGCAATGGGTCGCCGACGCCATCGCGGCGAATCCGGCGGCGGCCGCAGGGTTCAAGAACGGCAACGAAAAGGCGCTCAACGCCATCAAGGGCGCCGTGATGAAGGCCTCGAAGGGCAAGGCCAACCCGCAGCTGGTGGATACCATCGTCCGGAAGCAGCTGGCCTGAGTGGCGGACCAGGGTCGCGCGGTGCCGCGTCTTGCATCGCGGGCATTTGCGGTCATGGTTAGGGCCATGAATGCTCCCGATACCCCGCAGTTCACCCGTCGCGAAGCCCTCAAGATCATCGGCACCGGTGTGGCCGTCGCCGGCCTCGGGCTGACCAAGGCCGGTGCGGCCGACGCCGCCGCGGCCCCGGCCCTCGGCTGGGACCTGCCGCCGCTGGGCTACGCCTATGGTGCGCTCGAGCCGCATTTCGATGCGCGGACGATGGAGATCCATCACACGAAGCATCACCAGGCCTACATCACCAACGCGAAGAACCTGCTCAAGGACCACCCCGACCTGCTGGCCCGCGGACCGGAGGCGCTGGTGCGCGATCTCGGCAGCGTGCCGGAGGCGATCCGCACCGGCATCCGCAACAACGCCGGCGGTCACGTCAATCACGCCTTCTTCTGGCAGGTCATCTCGCCGGCGAGCGGCATGTCCGTCCAGCAGCTGCCGGTGGCGATCGCGGAGACGTTTGGCTCGATGGATGATTTCAAGAAGCTGTTCGCCGACGCGGCGATGAAGCGCTTTGGCAGCGGCTGGGCCTGGCTGAGCCTGAAGGGCGGCAAGCTCGTGGTGCACTCCACGGCCAACCAGGATTCCCCGCTGAGCGACGGCGCGAAGCCGATCATCGGCCTCGATGTCTGGGAGCACGCGTATTACCTGCACTACCAGAACCGCCGGGCCGACTACGTGAACGCGTTCTGGAACGTGCTCAACTGGACCCAGGCCGAGGCGAACTACGGTGCGGCGCTGAAAGGTTGAGCGACCCCATGGGCGCGAAGACCTTTGCGCAGATCGGTGGTCCGGCGGCCCGCCGACACCTTTTCCTGTGCACCGGGCCGGATTGCTGTTCGACCGCGGACGGGCTGAAGACCTGGGAGCACCTCAAGGCCTCGCTCAAGGAATGCCCGGAGCCGATGCTGCGCACCAAGGCCGCGTGCCTGCGGATGTGTCACGACGGGCCCTGGCTCGTGGTCTATCCCGAGGGCGTGTGGTATGCCCAGGTGACGCCCGAGCGCTTCGACCGCATCCGGCGCGAGCACCTCGAGGGCGGCGTGCCGGTGGCGGAGTGGGTGCGGGCTGTCAATCCGCTCAACCGATAAAAAAGGCGCGGCATGGGCCGCGCCGGGAGAAGGGGAATGGTCGGGGCCTCAGACTCGGTCGCCCGGGATCGCCGGGATGGCGTTGCGAACGGAGGCGGTCTGCTGGCATTGCGGGCACACGCCGAAGAATTCGACGACATGGCTGACCTGCGTGTAGCCGCGCTCCTGCAGCAAGCGCTCGACGCCCTCGACCGGAAAATAATCCACGCGGTCGGTGGTGCCGCAGGCCTTGCAGATGATGTGATAGTGGCGCGGGGTGCCCAGCGTGAGCTCGTAGAGGCAGGTGCCGTTGTGGAGGTAGCTGCGGCGGACCATGCCCAGCTGCTCGAAGGCCGCCAGGCAGCGGTAGACGGTCACCAGATCGCAGACCTTGGCGCCCAGATCCTGATGGATGCGCTCAATGCTCACCGGGCCGGCATGGCGCTGGAGCGACTCGATGATGGCGAGGCGCGGCTTGGTGATGCGCATCTGGGCCTGGCGGATGCGGGTGCGGGCTTCTTCCAAGGCGGATTCCGGGGGGACTGAACTGGCGACAGCGGCCAGGGGGTGGTTCGACTGGGTCGCGGAAATCATGGGGTATAGGGTTATTTTTATGCATTATGAGGGTGGGAACGCGAGTGGAAGTTCACCCAACGGCTACATTCCTGCGACGAAATGCCGGGTGTTCGCCTCCTGCGGGACGCCTCGGGCCCATTCCGCTGCAGGGTTGCGGCCGGTCGATTGCTGTGCTAGCCATTGTCACTGAAATTCATGCAAGACTTGGAATTCTCCGAAATCGTCGGGTTGATTTGTAAAGAGGACGCCCGCTTTGACCGCAAAGCCTACAACTTTGTCCGGCAGGCCCTCGACCACACCGTCAAGGAGACGAAGCGCAAGAACCCGGAGCGCACCGGCAAGTCCCAGCATGTCACCGGCGCCGAGCTGCTCGAGGGCATCCGTGCCTACGCGCTCGACCAATACGGGCCGATGACCAAGACCGTGCTCACCAACTGGGGCATCCGCCGCTGCACCGACTTCGGCGACATCGTCTTCAATCTCATCGAGTATAATGTCTTCAGCAAAACCGAGAACGACCGGCGCGAGGATTTCGCGGACATCTACGATTTCGACGAGGCGTTCGTGAAGCCCTTCCAGCCTGCCGGTGCGCGGCGGGCGCGCGGCAATTCCGGCGCCGCCTGAGCGGCCCGCTTTAATTACATGGCCAAATCCCTGCCCGCCCGTTCGCGTGACCTTGCCCTGCTGGAAAGCCTCTGGCGCGAGCCGGTCGAGCGCTACACGCTGCCCAACGGTCTCACCGTCCTGCTCCGCCACGACACCGCCGCGCCGGTGGCCTCGGTGCAGGTGTGGGTGAAGACCGGCAGCATCCACGAGGGCGCGCACCTCGGCGCCGGGCTCTCGCACTATCTTGAGCACATGCTCTTCAAGGGCACGGAGCGCCGCGCCGGCCGGGAGATCTCCGCGACCGTCCAGGCGCACGGCGGCTACATCAACGCCTACACGACCTTCGACCGCACCGTCTATTACATCGACGTGCCGTCCAACCACACCGCCGTGGCCATCGATCTGCTCGCCGACGCCACGCTCCGCTCGACCCTGCCGGCGGAGGAGGTGACCAAGGAAAAGGACGTCATCCTCCGCGAGATCGACATGTGCCTAGACGATCCCGACCAGCGGCTCTCGCAGGCGCTGTTCGAGACGGCGTTTCGCGCGCATCCCTACCGCCAGCCCATCATCGGCCACCGCGACGTCTTCGCCGCCAACACCCGCGAGGACCTGCTGGCCTATTACCGCGCCCGCTACGTGCCGAACAACCTGGTCGTGGTCATCGCCGGGGCCTTCGACCCGGCGGCCACGCGCGCGGCCATCGCCGAGCACTTCGGCAAGGCGCCGCGCGTGCGCCTCGCGCCCGTGCTCGTGCCCGACGAGCCGCTCCAGCTTTCCCGCCGCGACCAGCACCTGCACGAGGATGTCCAGGTGTCGCGCGCCGGTCTCGGCTGGCAGATCCCGGGCCTGACGCATCCCGATGCGCCGGCGCTCGACATGCTCTCGATGGTGCTGGGCAACGGCGACAGCTCGCTGCTCTGGCAGGCCATCCGCGAGAAGGCCCGCCTGGTGCACACGATCGACGCGATGGCGTGGAGCCCCGGCACGAGCGGCCTGTTCTACGTTTCCTACCTGGCCGACCCCGACAAGCGCGTCGCCGCCGAGGCGGCCATCCTGACCGAGCTGGCCCGCATCGAGAAGAAAGGGATCAGTCCCAAGGCCCTCGCCAAGGCCGTGCGGCAGGCGGTCACGTCCGAGATCAACTCGCGCAAGACCATGTCGGGCCAGGCCTCGCGCCTCGGCGCCGGCGAGGTCGTCGTCGGCGACATCAATTATTCACGGACGTATTTCGAGCGCCTGTTCGCCCTGACACCGGCCAGCCTGCAACGGGTGATGCGCACCTACCTCGTGCCGGAAAAACTCACCGTGGTGTCGAGCAACCCGGTCGGCGCGGCGGCGCCGGGTGGCGGGCCGGCCTCCCGGCCGGCCGCCTCGCTGGACTTTTCGGAGCTCACGCTCCCCAACGGTGCCAAGCTCCTGCTGCAGCCGAACAAGCAGCTGCCCAACCTGCACCTGCGCCTCGCGCTGGCCGGCGGACCGATGTTCGAGCCGGCGGAGCGCCGCGGCCTGACCAACCTCATGGCCACGCTGCTGTCCATGGACACCACGAAGCGCACCGCCGAGGAAGTGGCCCGCGCCATCGAGGAAGTGGGCGGCATGTTCGAGGATTTTTCCGGCAACAACAGCTTCGGGCTCATGGCCGAGGTATTGCCGGGTGACGCCGACCTGGCGCTGGAATTGATGAGCGACGCCGTGCTGCGCCCGGCCTTCAAGCCCGCGCGGCTCGAGGTCGAGCGCGAGTCGGCGCTGGCAGCGCTCAAGGAGGGCCTGGATGACGTTGTGACCGTCGGCCGGAAGGCGATGCGGGCGAAATTCTTCGGCGCTCATCCCTTTGCCATCGAGAGCGGCGGCGACGAGGCCGGGTTGAAGGCCATCTCGGTGGCCGACCTGCGGGCCCTGCACCGGCGGCTGTTGGTCAGCGGCAACGCCGTGCTGGCCGTGGCGGGTGACTTTGATCCGAAGAAACTCGGGCCCAAGCTGAAGGCCTTTCTCGCCAAGCTGCCGAAGGGCCCGGCCGCCAAGGCGACGGCGCCGGTGCAGGTCACGGCGGGCGACTTCACCGTGGCGCAGCCACGCCAGCAGGCGATCGTCTTCCAGGCGTTTCCCGGCCCGGGCCTGCACGCGCCGGATTATCACGTCAGCGAGGTGATGGACGAGTTGTTCAGCGGCATGTCGTCGAACCTGTTCGAGCGCGTGCGCGAGCAGAAGAGCCTGGCGTATTTCGTCCGCTCCAGCCGCATCGTCGGCCTCGACACCGGCCTGTTCTATTTTTTCGCCGGCACGAGCCCGCAACGCCATGGCGAGGTCATCGAGGAGCTGAACCTCGAGATCGCCCGCGTGCAGGGCGGGGGCGTGACGGCGGAGGAACTGGCGCGCTGCCAGACCCGGCTCAAGGCGGGCAAGCGGATGGGCATGCAGACCAACTCGGCCCGCGCCATGCAGTCGGCGCTCAACGCCGTCTACGGCCTGCCCGTCAACGACTGGCACACCTACGACGCGCGCATCGACGCCGTCACGCTGGCCGATGCCCAGGCCTTTGCCCGGCGGTATTTCCAGCCGGCGAGCCGGGTGCAGCTGGTGGTGAAGCCATGATGAATTCAGGCGCCTGAATTCAGGCGCTGGGCGCGGTTTGTCGCGGAGCGGGCGGGCCGGTAGCCTGGCGCTCCCATGAAAACACTTGGTTTCATCCTAAGGATCGCGCTGGGCACACTGGCGCTTTTGTTCACGGTGACGATGGCCACGGCGGAGGAAGGTGCGGCGAAGGAGCGGAAGCCCTCTAAGGAAACCCTGGCCAAATACGATGCCAACAAGGATGGCTCGCTCGACGACACCGAGATGGCCGCCTGGAAAGCCGACATCGCCGCCAAGACCAAGGCGACGAGGGAGGAGAACCTCGCCAAATACGACGCCAACAAGGACGGCAAGCTCGACGAGACCGAGAAAGCCGCCCGGAAGGCCGACGAGGATTCGATGAAAGCGGCCGCCAAGGCGGAGAAAGCCGCGGCCAAGGAGGCCAAGAAGGCCGCCAAGGAAGAGAAGAAATAAGCCGGCGCCCTGCCGCGCGCCCCACGACCCCGGCTGCAAAGCCGGGGTTTTTGTTTTAGGCGGGGCCAACGCCGGCAGCCTGCGTCGGCGTCAGTTGGAGGAGGGGCGCCCGGCCCGCGGACGTTATTTCTTCTCCAGCAGCCCGCCGCTCCACTTGAGCTTGGTGCGCATGACCTCGTAGTGGGAGTAGTCGCGCCGCTGGGCGAGCGAGAGGGTGCGGCTGTCCATCGAGATTTCCACGGGGGCTCCTTCCGTCACGACCATGTTGCGCTGGCCGTCCATGGCGACGAGCAGCCGCGAGCCGGCGGTGCAGTTGACCACGCGCAGCTTCACATCGTTGCGGAAGATGATCGTGCGGTTGCTCAGGGTGTGCGGACAGATCGGGGTCATCGCGATCACCTCGGCCTGCGGGTGGATGATCGGGCCGCCGGCCGCCAGGTTGTAGGCGGTGGAGCCGGTCGGGGTGGAGAAGATGAGGCCGTCGCAGGTGTATTCGGTGACCAGCCGGTCGTTGGCGAAGACCTCGAGGCGGACGATGCGCGAGGGCTTGGCGTCCTTCACGAGCACGTCGTTGAGCGCGACGTCGCTGCGCCGGGGGCCGGTCTTGCAGTCCAGCAGCGCGCGCTGGGCGATCCGGTAGTCGCCCTCCAGCAGCGCGGCGAACTGCGCGCGGGCCTCGTCGGCCGAGAAGGTGGTGAGGAAGCCGAGGCTGCCCTGGTTGACGCCGATGATCGGGATGTCCGCGGCGGCCGCCCCGCGCACGGCGCCGAGCAGCGTGCCGTCGCCGCCGATGACGCAGCAGGCGTCGCAGTCCTTGAAGTAGTTGCGGGGCAGCTTGCGGTCGCCGGTGAGCTTCAGCTTCTTCGCGCCGCCCTGCCGGGCGATCTCCATCAGCTCCTGCGCCAGCTCGGCGGCGCCCGGTTTCTCCGAATTGTAGACGAAGGCCAGCTTGCGGAAGGGCGACATGGTGGGTGACCGCTGATTACGCGGATAAACGCGGATATTGGAACACCAATTTAGCCGCGGTCCGCCTTGGCCAGCCCGAGCAGGAACTCGCGGTTGCCGTCGGCGCCGTGGACCGGGCTCTCCATCTCGCCGCGGAGTTGCGCGCCGGGCAGCTCGCGCAGGGCGAAGTCGCGGACCTCGGCCATGACCCGCGCGCGCACGGCGTCGTCGCGGATGATGCCCTGGCCCTTGTCCACTTCGGCCTTGCCGGCCTCGAACTGGGGTTTCACCAGGGCGATGAGCGTGCCGCCGGGACGCAGGAACGACCACACGGCGGGCAGAACGCTCTTCAGCGAGATGAAGGAGAGATCCATGACGAGCGCATCATAGTTCGGCCGCGGCAGCATGCCGGCCGCGAGATGGCGGGCGTTGGTTTTCTCGAGGTTGGTGACGCGCGGATCGCGGCGGATCTTGTCGTGCAGCTGGCTGTGGCCGACGTCCACACAGGTGGCGGAGGCGGCGCCGGCCTGCAGGGCGCAGTCGGTGAAGCCGCCGGTCGAGGCACCCACGTCGAGCACGTGTGCGCCGGTCAGGTCGACGGGGAATTTTTCCAGGAAGGCGGCGAGCTTCTCGCCGCCGCGGCTGACGAAGCGCGGCGGCTGGTCGACGCTGAGCTCGAAGTCGGCGGGATATTCCTTGCCCGGCTTGTCGAGCCGCTCGGTGCCGTGGCGGACGCGGCCCGTCATGATGAGCGCCTTGGCCTGGGCGCGGGAAGGCGCGAGGCCGCGGGCGACCAGCAGTTCGTCGAGTCGGATCTTGGCGGCCATGGCGTCAGCGTAGCTTCTGCCGCGCCGGCGACCAGCACGTTGTGCGGCCGCCGACCTCCTCGCGCACCAGCGGTTTTCCCGTGCGCGGGCAGCGGCCGCCGTCCTCCCAGCGGTGCCAGAACAGCCAGGTTTTCGGGATGTGGGCGTTGAGGTGGGGCGGCAGGTAGCGGCCCCGGCCCGCAATGGTGCGCAGGGCCAGCCGGCAGACATTGCGGCATTCGCGGTGCAGGGTCTTCACTTCGGCCGGCGTGAGCGAGCCCGCGGGCCGCTTGGGGTGGATCGCGGCCCGCCAGAGCACCTCGTCCGCCATCCAGTTGCCGATGCCGGGGAAACGCTCCTGCATCAGCAGCACGGCCTTGATCGGCGCGCGGGCGCGTCGCTTGAGGAAAAGGGCGGCGGCCTCGAGGGTGAATTCCTTGGACAGGATCGCGGGCGCGATGCGCGTCCACCAGACCGGCGGTTTGGCTCCGGTGGCAAAAAGCACGCGGCCAAACATGCGCGGATCGCTGAACACCAGCTGGCGGCCCTGCTGGACGAGGATGAAATGATCGTGCCTGGCTGGCGGATAATCCGGCGCCTCGACGCGCAGCTCACCGCTCATGCCGAGGTGGATGCCCACCCAGCCGCCGCCGGAGAAGCGGAAGAGCATCTGCTTGGCCGCCGTCTCCGAGCCGAGCAGAGTGGTGCCGGTGAGCTTTTTCTGCAGCACCGTGGTGCTGGTGCCACGGAAGACCTTCTTGCCCTCGTGCAAACGCACGGCGAGCACCTTGGCGCCGTGTCCGGCGGCCCAGCGTTTGCGGAAAAACTCGACCTCGGCCAGCTCAGGCACGGCTCAGCGGATTTCCCATTGGTAGGGATGCTTGGAGAGCGGTTTCGAGCCGGTGGCGGTGACCCAGACTACATCCTCCCAGCGGCAGCCGCCGAGGCCGGGATAATAGAGGCCGGGTTCGACCGTCATGACCGAGCCCTTCTTCAGCGGGTAGGGCACGCTGGGCGACATGCGGCCCGGATCATGCACCGCGAGGCCAAGGCCGTGTCCGGTGCCGTGGATGAAGCCGACGGCACCGTTCTGGGTGCGCTTGGTCTCGTAACCGGCCTCGGTGAAACAGTCGACGCAGGCGGCGTGCACGATGCGGCCGTCGACGCCGGCCTTGATGGCCCTGGTCGCGCGCTGCTGGGCCTCCCGGACGGTGGCCACGAGCCGGCGCTGCACCTCGCGGGGGCGGCCCTTCAGGTAGGTGCGGGTCATGTCGCCATGGTAGCCGGTCTTCAGGACGCGCGGGAAGATGTCGATGATGATGAGCTCGTGCGGGCGGAGCGGGCCCGAGCCGCGCTCGTGCGGGTCGCAGGCCTGGTCGCCGCCGGCGACGATGGTGTCGCGCGGGTCGCCGCCCTGCTCGCGGATGGCGGTTTCCAGCTCGAAGCGCAGCGTCTCGGAGGTGAGGACCTTGCCGCGATGAATGAGCGTGCGGCCCTTGATCTTCGCGGCGCGCAGGATTTTCTCCGCCACGGTGTAGCCGACGGAGCACAGCCGGTTGCCTTCGCGGATGCAGTCCGCCTCCCAGGGGGTCTTGATCTCCCGCTCCGGGAAGAAGAGGCCGTCCGGGAAGACCAGCTTCAGGCCCAGCCGGGTCAGCTGCTGGTGCAGCTGAGCCGGAAAGGTGGGCGGCACGCGAAAGGTGCGGATGCCATAATGCCGGGCGGCGCAGGCGATGATCTCGGGGACACCGGCCTTGGCGCCATAGCGCTGGCGGGCGCGGGCCAGCCAGTCCTCGTAGGGCAGCACCACGTCGAAAGCGGAGGTCCGCTTGACGCGGCCGAACTCCAGGGAGCCGTGGAGGGTGATTTTTTTGCCGCCGGCGCCGAAGGCGATGAACGGGTCATGCACCTCGACGCGGCCGAAGTAGAGCATGTCGGCGCTGGTGTGGGTGTCGGCGTAGAGGAGCGGGGGCGGAGTAGGGCGGGGCACGTGAGAGATGGGTTGAATTGTGGCTGGCCGCCATTAGCTAGGGAATCACACCAAAACGCAAAAATGTTTTCCCGCCGTTCGCTGCCGCTCCTCGCCCTGTTTGCCCTCCTGACCGCCTGCGGCGGCTCCGACGCCGCCCGGAACGCGGAGCCGAAGACGGTGGACGACCGTTTCGCCATCAAGGTGGGTGATCGCACCGTGCAAATGCAGGTCGCGGCCAAGCTGCCCGAGCTGCAGAAGGGGCTGATGTTCCGGCAGACCATGGGGGAGGACGAGGGCATGCTCTTCGTCTTCACGACCCCGCAGCAGCAGGGTTTCTGGATGCGCAACACGACCCTGCCGCTCGACATCGGCTATTTTGACCCCGCGGGCGAGCTGAAGGAAATCTACCCGATGTATCCGCTCGACGAGCGCTCGGTGAACTCGCGCAGCCGGAACATCCAGTTCTGCCTCGAGATGAACCAGGGCTGGTTCAAGCGGAACAACGTGAAGCCCGGCGCCAAGCTCGACCTGAAGGCCGTGGCCGAGGCGCTGAAGGCCCGCGGCCTCAAGCCCGAGCAGGCGGGGCTGCGTTAAATATCCTTCCGGCGCCGGTCGACCTTCTCGGTCTTGAACTCGTCCTTCGGCAGCACGTTGTCGGTGACGACGACGGCGACCGGGAGTTTGGTCTTCACCCAGAGCTCGGACTCCTTGAAATACTTGGCGCTGGCGCTCTCGAGGGCCTCGCCGACGGACTTGACCGGCAGCATGCGGCCCTTCTTCGAGGCGTTGAAGTCATAGGCGCCCTTGAAGATGCGGTCGGTGGTGGAGTAGGGGCTGGCGTTCTCGGCGATCTGCACGACCCAGCCGGTGAGGTCTTTCTTGGGCAGCTTGCCCTCCATGTCGGAGAGCACGATGACGAACTGCTTCTTCGGCGCCGGCGGCTTGATGTCCTCGTCCGCGGCGGGGGCGGTGACCTCGTTCATTTCCTCGACGATCTCGCGCAGGATGGAGGGGTCGAGCTTGTGCTTCTTGAGGATCTCGGCGACCTGACTGACTTCGATTTTGGCCATGGGAAAATTGGAAAAACCACGAATGGACACGAATGCGGGCCAATGACAAAGCTTATTCGTGGGACAGAATCTGGATGAGCTTTTCGACGTGGTGGACGAGGCGGACCGGGTGACCGGCCAGCTGACGCGGCGCGAGGTGCACCGGCGCAAACTCCGGCACCGGGCGGTGCACCTCCTGGTCGCCAACCGCGCCGGGCAGGTGTTCCTGCACCAGCGCTCGATGCAGAAGGACCTGTTTCCCGGGGTCTGGGATTCGTCCGCCGCCGGGCACGTCGGGGCGGGAGAGGACTATGACGGCACGGCGGTGCGCGAATTGGAGGAAGAGATCGGCTGCCGGCCGGCGCAGCCGCCGCAACGGCTGTTCAAGATCGAGGCCCGCGAGGAGACGGGGCAGGAATTCGTGTGGGTCTACCGCGTCGAGGCCGAGGGGCCGTTCGTGCTGCAGGCGGACGAGGTCGAGCGCGGCGGCTGGTTCACGGTGGCGGAGATCGACCGTTGGATCGCGGAGCGGCCCCAGGAGCTGGCGCCGGCTTTCTTGTTCATCTGGCCGCGGGCAAAGGATTGGTTCACCGTTGCGGCCTGCTAGCCGCCCGGTGTTTGTCCGCGGTTCTCGCCTCCACGCTGTCCTCCGGCAGCGCCCCGAGTCGGCGAAACCGAGACAAATCACACCGGCCGCTGGCCCTTGAGCTTTTCGAATTCCTTCTGGCTCATGAGGCGGCGGGGGAGGCGGCGTTCGGCCTCGCTGATGAGCCGGTCCCACTGCTCGTCGGTGGGCGCGAAGTCCTCCCACGAGGAATTATGGCCGGTCTTGCGGCTGAACACGACGTGGCCGCCGTGAAAACGCGCGTTGATCTGCCATTTGACGCCCTCGTCGTCCTTGTCCCACCAGCCGAATTCCATGCCCATGACCGGAGGGGAAAGTGACAAGGGACAAGTGGCAAGGGGCAAGTGGCCGGTCCGGCCGCCCAGGCACGGGCCACTTGCCTTTGCCCGGTGATGCAAGCAAGTTGGCCGGGTATGCGCCGATTCCTCTCCCTGATCATCTTGGTGGGTCTGACCACCAGCGGACACGCCCAGCTGGGGCACGAGATCGCGCGGCGGCATGCGGAACGGGCCGGCGACCGGCTCGCGGCGCTGGTGGCGGTGCGGGCCGAGGGCCGGACCTTCATCAACACCGAGGTCGTGCCGTTCCTGCTCGTGGCCCAGAGGCCCAACCGGCTGCGGGTGGAGAGCTTCACCCCGGTGCGCCGGGCGGTGCAGGTCTATGACGGGGCCACGCCGCCTTGGACCAGCCACAGCGAGACCAAGGGTGGCGCGCCGCAGCCCATGGCGGAGGCCGACGCGCGGGAATTCATCATCAACGCCGACTTCGACGGCCCGCTGGTGAACTTTGCCGCCAAGAACTTCTCGGTGGATTACGCCGGCGAGGAGCCGGTCGAGGGTCGGCCCGCCTACAAGCTGCTCGTGATGGACCGGAACGACCACCTGTTCTTCCTCTGGGTGGACGCGCAGACCGCCGAGATCGTGAAGCGCACGGTTTTCCGCGTGAACAACGGCCAGCGCGTCGCCGTGGACACGCTCTTCAAGGATTTCCGGCCGGTGGGCGGGGTGATGCAGCCGCACCACATCGAGACGTTCGCCAACGGCCGGCTGCTCCACGTGACGGTGATCGACCGGATGGAGGCGAATCCGGCCGTGGCGCCGGGGATGTTCGCGCGGCCGGGGAATTAATCCCGCGAGAGTTCGCCCGCGCGGCGCGTGCCGGCGAGGACGGTTTCCTTCAGCGTCTCGCGGAACTGGCGCGCCGCCATGACCTGCAGGCCGGCGTAGGTGGTGCCGTTGGGCGAGGTGACCTTGTCGCGCAGCGCCTCGGGGGTCTCGGGGCTGCGGGCGAGCAGGCGGGCGGCGCCGAGGGTGGTCTCGAGCGCGACCTTGGAGGCGACGTCGGCGGGCAGGCCGGCGGCGATGCCGGCGTCGCGCAGGCCGGCGACGAATTCAAAGAGAAAGGCCGGGCCGCTGCCGCCGAGCGCGGTGAGGGCGTCGAGGTGGTTCTCCGCGACGGGCAGGTGCTGGCCGAGCGCGCCGAGCATGGTCACGAGCGTCTGCTGGTCGGTCGCGCCGAGCGGGGCGAGGGTGGCGTAGGTCGTCATGCCTGCGCCGATTGCCGCCGGGGTGTTGGGCATGGTGCGGACGATGTTGCGGGCCCGGGGGAAGGTCCGGGCGAGGGTGGCAATGGTCTTGCCCGCGAGCAGCGAGATGACGAGCTTGCCGGCGGTCAGTTCGCCCAGTCGCGGGTCGGCGGCGGCAAGCGACTGGGGCTTGAAGGCCACGACCACGGTGTCGGCACCGGCCAGCAGCTTTGCCAGGTCGGGTTCGAAGGTGACGCCGGTATCCGCGGCGAGCCGGCGCGCGGATTCGCCCGTCTTGCTGAGGCACGCGATGTCGCCGGGAGAGCAGGCGCGGTGGGCGAGCAGCCCGCGCACGATGGCGGAGGCGAGGTTGCCGGCGCCGAGGAAGGCGATCTTGGGAAGCGGGATCACGACGGGGAGAGGATTAGTCGCGCCGGCCGGCGGCCCGCAACGAGAATGTAGGGCGGGACCGCGGCTTCCGCCGGGTGCCAAACAAAAAGGCGGGATCAGCGATCCCGCCCTGCCGCGAAAGAAGAACCAGGCTCAGGCCTTGTCCTTGTTCTTCCGCTCGAGCGGGTGGCGGATCGTGCAGATGGCACCGCCGCCGGGACGGTCGGCCAGGGTGACCTCGCCGCCGAGGTTGCGCATGGCGTGGCGGGCGACCGTGAGGCCCATGCCGACGCCGACCGTGTGCTTGGTGCTGGTGAAGGGCTCGAAGGCGTGGTCGCGGATCTCGGGGTCGATGCCGCGGCCGCGGTCCTCGATGTGCACGAGCGCGAAGCGGCCCTCCTCGGGGCGCTCGACGACCTCTGTGCGGATGTTGATCGGGCGCTTGTCGTCCGGCTCGTCGTGGTAGCTTTCCCACGCGTTGATCAGGAGCTTGGAGAGCGTGTCCTCGAACACCTCGACGTTGGTGTCGATCAGCACCTCGGGGGTGGCGTGCTCGATGGTGATCGGCTGGTCGATCTTGTATTCGATCTGGTAGCGGCGGATGCCGCTGTCGATCATGCGGGCGAGGCTGGCGCGGATGAGCGGCGGGCGGTTCTTCACCACGAGGCCGGTCAGCTGCTTGATGATGCCGACGATGCGGTTGACGGCGTCCTCGAGGTGCTGGGCGTTCTTCTTCACCAGCTCGGGCTTCTCGTGGTAGGCCTTGATCAGGTCGACGTAGCCGATGACGACGCCGAGGAGATTGTTCAGGTTGTGCGCGATGCCCTGGGTGACGGCGCCGATAGTGGCGGAGCGGCGGGACTCGCCGAGGCGGGTCTGCAGCTCGATCAGCTCGCGGTTGATGGAGACGAAGCGGAGCTGCGTCTGCACGCGGGCGAGGGTCTCGTCGAGATCGATGGGCTTGGTGATGTAGTCGACGGCACCAACGCCGAGTCCCTCGATCTTGCCCTCCTTGGAGGTGCGGGCGGTGATGAAGATGACGGGGATGGCCTTGGTCTCCTTGTCGGCCTGGAGCCGCTGGCAGACCTCGATGCCGTCCATCTCGGGCATCATCACGTCGAGCAGGATCAGGTCGGGCTTGTCGGCCTTGACCATATCCAGCGCCTCACGGCCCGAGTAGGAGGTGGCCACGATCATGCCCTCGCGCTCCAGCTTGCGTTTCAGCAGCTGGACGTTGATCGGCTGATCATCGACGACAAGAATCTTGGGTGTGGCCATGCTGGTTGAAGGCTGAGGCAAAGGGGTTTGCCACCGGCTGGCAAGGTTCAGTTAAGGGGAAAACCCCTATTTTAGGGCGGCGTGTCAGGCGTTTTGCCGCCGGGCCTTGACCGTATTCTGCATGAGCATGGCGACCGTCATGGGGCCCACGCCACCGGGGACGGGGGTGATCTTGCTGCAGAGGGGCGAAACAGTGGGGAAGTGGACGTCGCCCGTGAGGCGGTAGCCGCTCTTCTTCGTCGCATCAGCCACGCGATTGACGCCCACGTCGATGACCACGGCGCCGGGCTTGACCATGTCGGCGGTCACGAACTCGGGCTTGCCGATGGCGGCGATGAGCACGTCGGCCTGGCGGGTGAGCGCCGGGAGGTTGGCGGTCTGCGAGTGGCAGACGGTTACGGTGGCGTTGGCCCAGGACTTGCGCTGCATGGCGAGCAGGGCCGCGGGCTTGCCGACGATGAGGCTGCGGCCGAGGACGACCACGTGCTTGCCGGAGAGCGAAACGCCGGAGCGCTGCAGCAGCTCCATGATGCCGGCGGGCGTGCAGGCGACAAAGCCGGTGTCGTCCTCCTGCGCGAGCTTGCCGAGGTTCATCGTGTGGAAGCCGTCGACGTCCTTGTGCGCGGCGATGCGCCGGAAGACGGCGACCTCGTTGATGTGTTTCGGCAGCGGCGACTGGACGAGGATGCCGTCGACGCCGGGGTCGGCGTTGAGCCCGTCGATGAGGGCGAAGAGCTCGTCCTGCGAGATGGTGACGGGCGGGAAGATGAGGCGGCTGGTGATGCCGATGGTGGCGGAAGCCGTCTCCTTCTTCTTCACGTAGGAGACAGAGGCCGGATCCTCGCCGACGCGCACGAGGGCGAGGCAGGGCGGGCGGCCGGGGAGGGCGGCGACCTGGGTTTTGAGTTCGGCGATGATGTCCGCCGCGATTTTGTTGCCGTCGATCAGTTCCATGGATAAAAAAGGCCGGCCCGTGCGGCCGGCCGGCGGGGAGGAGGGTTATTTCTTCAGCGCCAGGGACTCGGCGGCGATGACGAGGTCCTTGCCGTCAACCGTGTTCCGCACGGTGCCGGTGATGGTGATGTCGCGGTCGAGGAAGTTCTCGATCTTGTCCGTGAGCAACAGGCGCCGGGTGTCGACGTAGGCGAAGCGGCGGCCGCTGGCATCGGTCACCTGGTAGTCGTAGGGCGGGTTCGGATTGAGGATGGGGCGGCGGGCCAGCACGAGCGTGCCGGCGAAGAGGCGGGGGGTCTCCGCGGAGCTGGCGGAAGGGGCCACGGGGCGGCCGAGAGCGGTCGTCGAGCCGGACTGGGCCGGGGCCGGCGGCGCGGTGACGGCGACCATGGGCTTGGCGGCCTCTGCGGAAATGTTGGCGGCTTCGCCGACGGCGATGAAGCCCTGGAGCTTCTTCTCCAGGCGGACCTGCACCCAGTCGCCGCCGGCCAGGCCGACGACCTCGGACTTGTCGCCCGCGGCGGCCACGGCGAGGAGCTGAGCATCCTTGCGCGGGGCGGCGTAGATGTTGCCGCCCTCGCGGACCTCGAGGCCCTTGGTGATGTCGCGGCTCTGGGCGTAGGCCTCGAAGGGGCCGCCGACCTCGACGCGGCGCCAGCCGGCCGGGGCCTCGCCGACGACCGTGATCGTGCTGCCGGCCTTGAGGCGGGTCAGGACGGGGGACTTCGGGTCGGTCTGGACGAAGACGGCGGTGTCGGTCTTGAGCGTGTCGGCGGTGAGCGACGCCGCGAAAGCGAGGGCCAGGAGGATGAGTTTAGTTTTCATCGGAGGTGGAGGGAGTCATCTCGCGGTAGTGCGCGACCGGGACGACGAAGAGGGATTGGATTTCCTTGGTAGAAAGTTGTTTCACGCCGCGCAAAGGAATTCCTTTCAGGCGGAGGGCGCCGATCTGGTAGCGGCGGAGGCGGCGGACCTCGAAGCCGAGGGCAGTGAAGAGCTGGCGGATCTCGCGCTTCTTGCCGTGGTGCATGTGGACGTCGAGCTCGGTGGAGCTGCGGTCGGCCTTGGGGTTGACCAGGCTGGCCTTCTCGACCTTGAGGTGCTCACCCTCGATCACGACGCCGCGCAGCAGCTGGCGGAGGCGGCCGGCGGGGAAGGGCTCCTCCAGCGAAACGTAGTAGCGCTTCACGACCAGATTAGACGGGTGCATGAGCTTGTGGGCCAGGTCGCCGTCGGAGGTGAGGATGACGAGGCCCTCGCTGTCCTTGTCGAGGCGGCCGGCGCAGAAGAGCCGGAGCTTGGCCCATTCGCGGGGCAGCAGGTCAAAGATCGTGTGGTCGGCGTGGGGGTCGCTGTTGCTGCAGACGACGCCGCGGGGCTTGTGCATGACCAGCGCCAACTTCGGCTGTGCGTGGGGCTTGAGGGGCTTGCCGCGCACCGTGACCTTGTCGACGCCAGGCTCGACCTTCTGGCCCAGGCTGGCTTTTTCGCCGTTCACATAGACCTCGCCCGCGACAATCAGCGCCTCGGCGGCCCGGCGGGAGCAGACGCCGGCTTCGGCGATGAGTTTCTGGATGCGGACGGGTTCCATGGATGTGAAGCCGCTGAATGGCAGGCGCCGGAGGGCGGCGCAACGAGATTCCCCGTGACGCAGACGAAGCTTGCCATGCCGTCCCGCCGCGGGAGTAAAATTCCGCCTCGCATGCACGTCTCGACGCCGCCTTTCAGCCCCTACACGAAGGAAAACCCGCTGGCCGCCAAGCTGCTGGAGAACCGCGTGCTCAACAAGGACGGCTCGAGCAAGGACACGCGGCACCTGGTGATCGACATCGCGGGCAGCGGCCTGACCTACAAGGTGGGCGATTCGCTCGGCATCTTTCCCTCGAACCGGCCGCAGCTGGTCGAGGAGGTCATCGAGCTGCTGGGCGCCACCGGCAACGAGCCGGTGCTGCCGGCCCGGCTGCCCGCCGCCATCAGCCTGCGCGAGGCGCTGACCACGAAGGTCTCCCTGACCGGCCCGACCAAGAAGATCCTCGAGACCCTGGCCGCCAAGACCACCGACCCGCGGGAGAAGGAGCAGCTCGCGGCGCTGCTGGCCCCCGAGGCCAAAGAGGCGCTGGAGCTCTTCCTGGGCCAGCGCGAATACATCGACCTGCTGGAGGAGTTTCCCGGCGCGAAGCTGACGCCGCAGGAGTTCGTCGACCACCTGCGCCGGCTCATGCCGCGGCTCTACTCGATCGCGTCTTCCCCGAAGCTGTTTCCCGGCCAGGTGCACCTCACGGTCGCGCCGGTGCGCTACGAGTCCAACGGGCGCCGGCGCTACGGCGTGTGCTCCACCTTCCTCGCCGACCGGGTCACGCGGCGGAAGACGCCCGTCCCGGTCTTCGTGGCCGAGTCGCACTTCGGCCTGCCGGCCGACCTGACCAAGGACGTCATCATGATCGGGCCGGGCACGGGCGTCGCCCCCTTCCGGGCCTTCGTGCAGGAGCGCTGCGCCACCAACGCGTCGGGCCGCAACTGGCTCTTCTTCGGCGACCAGCACGAAAAGACGGATTACCTTTATGCCGACGAGTGGAAGCGCCTGCTCGCCGAGGGCCGGATGGCCCGCATTGACCTGGCTTTCTCCCGCGACCAGGCGAAGAAGATCTACGTGCAGGACCGCATGCGCGAGGCCGCCGCCGAGCTCTGGGCCTGGATCAAGGGCGGGGCGCATTTCTACGTGTGCGGCGACGCCCACCGCATGGCGAAGGACGTCGACCTCGCGCTGCACGAGATCATCGCGCAACACGGCGGCCTGGAGCCCGCCGCCGCCGCGGACTACGTGAAGCAGATGAAAAAGGACAAGCGCTACCAGCGCGACGTGTATTGACAAACGTCCGGTGGGCGGCGAGCTATGGCGCCCTCACCCTATGAGTCTGACCTACAACAATCGTGTGGCCCTCGTCACCGGCGCCGGCCGGGGCATCGGCAAAGCCATCGCGGAACTGCTGGCCAAGGGCGGCGTCACCGTGATCTGCGTGAGCAAGTCCGCCGACAGCTGCGGGGCGACGGCGGCGGCCATCACCGCCGCGGGGGGCAAGGCCAAGGCCCTCGCCGTGGATGTGGCCGACGGCGCCGCGGTCGCCAAGGCCAGCGCCGACCTGCTCGCCGAGTTCGGCCAGATCGACATCCTCGTCAACAACGCCGGCATCACGAAGGACGGCCTCCTGTTCCGCATGTCCGAGGAGGACTGGAACTCCGTCATCACGACCAACCTCACCAGCTGCTATCATTGGACGAAGCACATCGGCCGCTCGATGACGCAGAAGCGCTGGGGGCGCATCGTGAACATCACCTCCGTGGTGGGCATCATGGGCAACGCCGGCCAGGCCAACTATTGCTCGGCCAAGGCGGGCCTCATCGGCTTCACCAAGGCCATCGCCAAGGAATTCGCCGCGCGCGGCGTGACCTCGAACGCCGTCGCCCCGGGCTTCATCAAGACCGACATGACCGCCGCGCTCCCGGCCGAGGCCGCGGAAAAGATCACCTCCGTTATCCCGCTCAAACGCCTCGGCGAGGCGGCGGATATCGCCCACATGACTGCGTTTCTCTGTTCTGAGGAAGCGGGTTACATCACCGGGCAAGTTTTTACCGTTGACGGCGGCATGGTCATGTGACCTCTTTCACCAACGTTTTAGACCCACTTTCCAATCTCATGGCTGACCAGAAAACCATCGACCAGCGCGTCAAAGAAATCATCGTTAACCAACTGAATGTTAACGAGGAGCAAATCACTCCGCAGGCGTCATTCCTCGACGACCTTGGCGCCGACTCACTCGATACCGTCGAGTTGATCATGGCTTTCGAGGAAGAGTTCAAGGATGAGATCAAGGGAGAGATCCCCGAGTCCGACGCCGAGAAGCTCCAGACGGTCGGTGATGTAACCGCCTACATCCAAAACAAGGCCGGTAAGAAATAAATTTTGGCCATTTGACCGAAGCGTTCTACCGTCTGGCCCTGGCGCTGGTCTGGTAGGGCGCTTTTTTCATTTCCACCCACGACTATACCGATGGAAAATCCTCCCTCACAAAAACGCGTCGTCGTCACCGGCATGGGCGTGGTCGCCTCGCTGGGACACAACGTGAACGATTTCTGGGCCGCCATCGTGGCCGGCAAGTGCGGCATCGACAAGGTGACGCTCTTTGACGCCAAGGACTACAGCTGCCAGATCGGCGCCGAGGTGCGGGGCTGGGATCCGGCGCAGCACATGGACCCCAAGGAGGTCCGCCGCAACGACCGCTACACGCATTTCGGTTTCTGCGCGGCCAAGCAGGCCATCGCGGACGCCAAGCTCGACATGACCAAGGAGGATGCCGACCGCGTGGGCGTCATCATCGGCTCCGGTATCGGCGGCATGTGGACCATCGAGAACCAGCACAAGGTGCTCCTGGAGCGCGGCCCTCGCAAGGTGTCGCCCTTCATGATTCCCGCCCTCATCAGCAACATGTGCGGCGGTCTCGTGGCCATCGAACTCGGGGCGCGCGGGCCGAACTTCGGCGTTGTCAGCGCCTGCTCGACCGCCACCCACGCCATCGGCGAGTCGCTTCGCATGATCCGTCGCGGTGAGGCTGACGTCATGGTCTGCGGCGGCGCCGAGGCCGCCATCACGCCGCTGGCCTACGCCGGTTTCTGCTCGATGAAGGCGATGAGCACGAACAACGAGAATCCCGCGAAGGCCAGCCGCCCCTTCGACCTGAACCGCGACGGCTTCATCATGGGCGAGGGCGGGGCTATCCTCGTGATCGAGAGCCTCGAGCATGCCCTGGCCCGCGGAGCCCACATCTATTGCGAACTGGCCGGTTATGCCGCCACCTGCGACGCCTACCACATCACCTCGCCCGATCCGGAGGGCAAGGGCCTGGCGCAGTCCATGATCAAGGCCATGCGCGACGCCAACGTCGAGCCGCACCAGGTCGACTACATCAACGCGCACGGCACCTCGACGCCCTACAACGACAAGTTTGAGACGCTCGCCATCAAGAAGATCTTCGGCGACCACGCCCGCAAGGTGAACATCAGCTCCACCAAGTCGATGACCGGCCACCTGCTCGGTGCCGCCGGCAGCATCGAGGCGGTCATCAGCGTCAAGGCCATCGAGACCGGCATCGTGCCCCCGACCATCAATTACGAGACCCCGGACCCGGACTGCGACCTCGACTACACGCCGAACGTCAAGCGCGAGGCGAAGATCGACACCGTGCTGACCGACAACCTCGGCTTCGGCGGCCACAACGCCGCGCTCGTCTTCCGCCGGCACTGAACCGCAGACGGCCCATCGTGCCGCTTCCCGCTTTGTCATTCTTCGCTGCGCTCAGAATGACACGCTTCGGCTGTTTTCCTGTTTCCGCCCTGTGCCTTTTGCTGGCCACCGGCTGCGGTCGCCGGGAGGCCGCCGCGCCGGACCCCGCGACCCGCGAGACCGTGTGGGTGGCCATCCAGCCGCTGGCGGAACGCTATCGCATGGATCCGGCGTTCATCTACGCGCTGGTCACTGCGGAATCGAATTTTGATCCCCGTGCGCGCAACGGCGAGGCGCGGGGACTGCTGCAGCTCAAGCCCGGCGCCTGGCGCGTCGTGAGCCGTGATCCTTACGAACCCAATGTCTGGTCCTGGCGGCGGAATCTGGCGGCCGGCGTGGATTATCTCGCCTGGTGCCGGAGTTACCTGCACCAGAAGCAGAAATTCTCCTATCCGCTGCTGCTGGCGGCGTTTCACTACGGGATGGATGCCGTGGAAGCGCGGGATTTCGACGTGGACCGCCTCGATCCGCCCCCCAGCGCGATCTACCGGGAATTGTGGCGGGGAAACCTCACACCGGTGCCGCCGCCGAAAGTGCAAATTCCCCGTTGACGCGCTCTTTCGGCGCCCTTTTAACTCGGCCCCTTTCGGTAATGGCGAGTTAGCTCAGTTGGTAGAGCAGAGGACTGAAAATCCTTGTGTCCTCGGTTCGATTCCGAGACTCGCCACCACTTTAAACCGCTGATGCTCAAAGCATCAGCGGTTTTTGTTTGGCTCAGCGAATGCCAGCCAGCGCCGCTTCCTGGTTCTTCAAAAGGGTCCGGCTGATGACGATGCGCTGCACCTCGGAAGAGCCTTCGCCGATCTCGCTCAGGCGGGCGTCACGCCAGTAACGCTCGATGGGAATATCGCGGGTGTAGCCGTAGCCGCCGTGGATTTGCAGGGCGCGGTTGCAGATGCGCGAGGCGGCCTCGGAGGCATAAAGCTTGGCGACGGAGGACTCGATGGTGTGGCGCTCGCCGCGGGAGGCGAGGGCGGTGGCCTGCAGCACGAGGGCCTCGGCGGCGCGCAGCTCCACCTCGCAGTCGGCGAGCATGAACTGCAACGCCTGGAAATCGGCGAGGCGCTTGCCGAACTGGCGGCGGTTGACGGCGTGGTGCAGCGCGGCGTCGAGCGCGGCCCGGGCGAGGCCCAGTGAGACGGCGGCGACGCCGATGCGGCCTTTGTCGAGGCAGGCGAGGGCGGTGACCTGGCCGGTGCCGCGCTGGCCGATCAGCTCGGCCTTGGCGTCCACCAGCTTGAACTCGGCGGTGTCGCTGGCGCGGAGCCCGCAGGTCGGCACCTTGCGCACCGGGATGATCTCGGAACGGTTCACGAGAAAGGCGCTGATCTCCTTGCGGCCCTCGGGGGTTTTGCCCGTGACGGCCATGACAATGATGACATCCGCGGTGCGCCCGAGCGTGATGTAGCGCTTGAAGCCGTTGAGGACCCACTTGCCGGGCTTGACCTCGGTGGCCGTGGTCAGCACGCCGCCGCTGTCGCTGCCGGCCTCGGGTTCGGTGAGCGCCCACGCGGCCAGCCAGGTGCCCTTGAGCAGCTTGGTCAGGACGCGCTGGTGCTGCGCGGGGCTGCCGGCGGCGAGGAGATGGCCGGAGCCGAGGGCGTTGTGCGCGGCGAGGTCGATGGCGAAGGCCGCCTGGTATTTGGCGAGTTCGCGGATCGCGAGCGCGTAGGCCGCGTAGCCGAGGCCCTGGCCGCCGAGCGCGCGCGGGGCGGTGATGCCCAGCAGGCCGAGCTTCCCGGCCTTCATGAAGGCGGCGCGCGGCAGCTCCTCCGCGTTTTCCCACGCGGCGGCGTGCGGGGCGATTTCGGTCTTGGCGAAATGCGCGACCTTCTGGAGGAAGGCGATCTCGGTCGCGGACAACTGCTCGCGCCAGGGCGCGGTGAAGGCATCGGAACTCATGGGGAGGGGGATCGGGCCGGCGGAAATGCGCGGCGGGGTTTTTCCGGAACATACTCTTTTCCCGCCCGAGCGCCTAGGTTTCCCAACCCCGGAAACCCATAATCATCCTTATGGCGTAGCCCCGGCGGCCGGATTGCAGTTTGCCCGGCGTGCGATTTGTGGTGAGAGTGTCGCGCGGAAAGTTAACCCCTCGCGCCCCGTGTCTTCCCCGAAAACCCTGCTCGATTATTATCACGAATTTGCCCGGCAGGAGGCCGGGCTCCGCGAAGGCGGCGGAGCGGACGGCCAGGCCCGCCAGCACAAACTCGGCCGCCTCTTCGTGCGCGAGCGGATCGCGGCGTTGGCGGATGACCAGGGCGCGGCCTTTCTCGAGCTCGGGCTCTGGGCCGCCCACGGCATGTATCAGGACTGGGGCACTTTTCCCGGCGCCGGCGTGGTGACCGGCATCGCCGACATCGGTGGCCATCCGTGCATGATCGTCGCGAACGACGCCACCGTGAAGGCGGGCGCCTTCGTCCCGATGACGTGCAAGAAGGTGCTGCGCGCACAGCGCATCGCCTTCGAGTGCAACCTGCCGCTCGTCTATCTCGTGGACTCGGCCGGCGTGTTCCTGCCCATGCAGGACGAGATCTTCCCCGACGAGGACGATTTCGGCCGGATCTTCCGCAACAACGCCGTGCTCTCCGCGGCCGGCGTCCCGCAATACGCCGCCATCATGGGCAACTGCGTCGCCGGCGGCGCCTACCTGCCGGTGCTGTGCGACAAGATCCTCATGACCGAGGGCAGCGGCCTCTACCTCGCCGGGCCCCAGTTGGTGAAGGCGGCCATCGGCCAGGAGACCGACCAGGAGACGCTGGGCGGTGCGGCCATGCACGCCGAGCTTTCCGGCACGGTCGACTTCAAGGAAAAGAACGACGAGGCCTGCCTGAAGCGCCTGCGCAGCCTGGTCGGCTTGCTGCCGGCGGAGGCGCCGGTCGCGCTGCCGCCGGCGATCGAGCCCGAGTTTTCCGCGACCAAGATCCTCGATATCGTCTCGCTCGACGGCCGCCGGGAATACGACGTGCGCGACCTGCTGCGTTGCCTCGTCGACGCGGGTTCGCTCGACGAATACAAGGCCGACTACGGCAAGTCGCTCGTCACCACCTTCGCCCGGCTGGGCGGCCGCCCCGTCGGCATCGTGGCCAACCAGCGCATGCGCGTGCAGTCGAAGGCGACGGGCCTGCAGATGCCGGGCGTCATCTACGCCGACTCCGCCGACAAGGCCGCGCGCTTCATCATGGACTGCAATCAGACGCGCCTGCCGCTGCTGTTCCTGCAGGACGTCTCCGGTTTCATGGTCGGCAAGGACGCCGAGCAGAGCGGCATCATCCGTTCCGGCGCCAAGATGGTCAACGCACTCAGCAACTCGACGGTGCCCAAGATCACCGTCATCACCGGCGGCTCTTATGGCGCCGGCAACTATGCGATGTGCGGCAAGGCCTTTGACCCGCGTTTCATCCTCGCCTGGCCGAATGCCCGGTATGCCGTGATGGGCGCGGCGCAGGCGAGCGACGTGGTCTACAACATCCTCGCCCGGGCGGCCAAGGACCGGCCCAAGGAGGAACTCGACCGCCTGCGCCAGCAGGTGAAGGAGAATTACGTCGAACAGGCCGACATCCGCTATGCCGCGGCCCGCGGCTGGGTTGATGCCGTCATCCAGCCCCACGAAACACGCGCCACGCTGCTGCGGGCCTTCGCCCTGGCCACCCGTCCGTCCGCCAAGGCGTCGTTCCATACCGGTGTGATCCAGGTCTGAGCCATGAGCCGGCCGCTGAAGATCGCGAATGCATCGGGTTTCTGGGGTGATCAGCCCGACGCCGCGGCGCGCCTGGTGGCGCGGCAGCCGGACCTGGATTATCTGACGCTCGATTACCTCGCGGAGGTTTCGCTTTCCATCATGGCGATCACCCGGGCCAAGGATCCCGCCGCCAGCTATGCGCGCGACTTTGTCGAGGTCGTCCAGTCGCTCGTGAAATTCTGGCAGGACGGCGGCCGCACAAAAATCGTGACCAATGCCGGCGGCCTTGACCCGCACGCCTGCGGCGCCGCGGTGTGCGCCGAACTGGCCAGGGCCGGGCTCACCCGGCTCAAGGTGGCGGTGGTGGCGGGTGACGACGTGCTTGCCCGCGTGCAGGCCGGCGGCCCGGATTTTAAAAATCTGGAGACGGGTGCGGACGTGGCGACGGTCGCGGGCCGTCTCGTCACGGCCAATGCCTACCTCGGGGCCGAGGGCATCGCCGCCGCGCTGCAGGCCGGTGCCCATATCGTCATCACCGGCCGCGTGGCTGATCCGTCGCTGACGGTCGGTCCGTGCTGCGCGCATTTCGCCTGGACGGCGGCCGATCATGATCGCCTCGCCGGCGCCACCGTGGCCGGTCATCTGCTGGAGTGTGGCGCCCAGGCTTGCGGCGGCTTTTCCACCGACTGGCTGGAGTTGCCCGGTTCCCACGACATCGGCTTCCCCGTGGCCGAGATTTCCGGCGACGGCACCTGCGTGTTGACCAAACCGGCGGGCACGGGCGGCGCGGTGACGGTCCAGACCGTCAAGGAGCAGCTGCTCTATGAGATCGGCGATCCGGGCAACTATCTTTCCCCGGACGTGACCGTCTCGTTCCTGACCCTGCGCGTCGAACAAGACGGGCCGGATCGCGTGCGCATTGCCGGCGCCACCGGCCGGCCGCCGCCGGACACCTACAAGGTCAGCGCGACCTACCGCCACGGTTACAAGGCCCACGGCATGCTCACGATTTTCGGCGAGCAAGCCGTCACCAAGGCCCGGCGGGCAGGCGAGGGCGTGCTGCGCCGGCTGCGGGAAGCCGGCTGTGTCTATCGTGAAACCCTGGTCGAATGCCTCGGCACGGGAGCGAGTGTTGGCGGGATCATCCGGCGCGTTCCCGAAAACGACCTGATCGAAACCGTGCTGCGCGTCAGCGTGGCGGCTGACACGGCGGAGCCGGTCAAGCGCTTCACCCGCGAGATCGCCCCGCTGGTCACCTGCGGACCGCAGGGGGTCACCGGCTACGCCTCCGGCCGCCCCAAGGTGATGCCGGTGTTCGGTTACTGGCCGTGCCTGATCCCGCGCTCCGCGGTCAAGCCGGTCTGGCAAATGTTATGAAGACGCTGCGCAGCATCGCCTACGCCCGGAGCGGCGACAAGGGCTCCTCGGCCAACATCGCGGTCTTTGGCCGCACGCCGGCGGATTATGCCTGGTTGCGCGAGCACCTGACCGCGGCGCAGGTGGAGGCCTGGTTCAAGCCGCTCGGCCCCGGCCCGGTCGTTCGTTACGATGTGCCCAACCTTGAGGCCTTGAACTTCGTGCTGCCCGGCGTGCTCGCCGGCGGCGGCAGTTGCTCGTTGCGCATCGACGCCCAGGGCAAGACGCTCGGGCAGGCCCTGCTGGCCATGCCCCTGGACCTGCTGCCGGAACATTCCCATTCAACCGACTGACCCCATGGCCGCCTCCCTCGTGCTTTCCGAAAGTGCCGGCCCCGGCATCACGCAGCTCACCCTCAACCGCGCCGAGAAGCGCAACGCGCTTTCGGTGGAGCTGGTGCAGGCGCTGCTGGCCGCGCTGGTCGCCGTGGAAAACGACCCCGCGCAGCGCGTGCTGATCCTGACTGGCGCCGGCCCGGTGTTTTGTGCCGGCCTCGACCTGGCCGAGGCGGCGGATCCCGCCCGGGCGCACCAGTCGGCGGAGTTGATCGCGCAGGCATTGCGCCGGCTGAGCGAGAGCCGCCTGGTGACCATCGCGGTTGTGCGCGGCGCCGCCATCGCGGGCGGGGCGGGGCTGATGTCGGCTTGTGATTTCGCCTTTGTCGAGGAGTCGGCCCAGATCGGTTATCCGGAGACGCGGCGCGGGTTGGTGGCCGCGCTCGTGATGACCTTTTTGCGCCGGCAGCTGCGCGAGCGCGACGCCCGCCGGATTTTGCTGACCGGCGAGCTGTTTTCCGGCCGTCATGCGGAGGTGATCGGCCTGGTCAACGAGGCCCTGGCGGCGGACCAGCTCATGCCCACGGCGCTGCACACCGCCGCCGAGGTGCTGCAGGGCGGTCCCGAGGCCGTGGCGCGCACCAAGCAGCTGCTCGCCCAACTCTGGCCTGCCCCGCTGGCGGCGGACCTCGACCGGGCGATGGGCACGCACCTGGAGACCCGGCAGTCGGCCGAGATCCAGGAGGGGATTGCCGCCTTCCGCGAGAAACGGCGGCCCAAGTGGGTGCCGGAGAAGTGATTCGCCTACCGGGGCCGGGCTCTTTTTCTTGGAATAAGCCCCGGGCCGGCCGACTCTTATCCCCGCATGCCCGGTGAGCTATTCAACCAGCTGGTGGACGCGCATTACACGCCGCTCTTCCGCTTCGCCCTCAGCCTGACGAGAAACTCGTCGGACGCGGGTGATCTCACGCAGCAGACCTTCTTCATCTGGGCCAAGCAGGGGCACGCGCTGCGCGAGGCCGGCAAGGCCAAGTCCTGGCTCTTTACCACGCTCTATCGCGAGTTTCTCCGTGGCCGCCGCCGGGCCGAGCGCGTCACGGCCCTCGAGGACCTGGGGCCGGTCGAGGCCGATCCGCCGGCACCCGAGGTGGACGTCGTGACCGGCATGGACGCGGGCCTGGTGGTCGAGGCGTTGCAGGAAGTGGACGAGACCTACCGCGCGCCGCTGACGCTGTTTTATATGCAGGATTTCTCCTACAAGGAGATCGCCGAGATGCTCGAGGTGCCGATCGGCACCGTGATGTCCCGTCTGTCGCGCGGGAAGGCGCAGCTGCGCGCGGCCCTGGCCCGCAAGGAATCCGCGGGACGCAGCAAGGTCGTGGCCTTCAACCACCCGTCCGCGAGGAAACTTTCATGAACAACGAAGAGGCAAAATTCATCCTGCAAGGCTACCGGCCAAACGGCGCGGATGCCGGCGATGCGGCCTTTCGTGCCGCGTTGGAGCAGGTTCAGCGCGACCCGGCGCTGCGTGAGTGGTTCGCCCGCCAGCAGGCCTTTGACGCCGCGGTCAGCGCGAAGCTCGATGCCGTGCCGGCCCCCGCCGGCCTGCGCGAGGCCATCCTCGCCGGCGGACGGGTGACGGCGCCCGTCCAGACGCAGACTGCTTGGTGGCGTGCACCGGTCTGGTTGGCGGCGGCGGCCAGTGTCGCCGTCATTTTCGCCACGATGTTCGCTCTCTGGCCCAAGCAGGCGGCGGCTGGCACGGCCCTTGCCGATTTCGTGCTGCGGGATGCGGTGGCGGATAAGAACCATGGCGGCCATGGCACGGGTTCGCTGCAGGCCATGCTCGGCGACCCGGCCAACCGGCTCAGCCGCGGACTGCCGATCAGTTTTACCGCCCTGCGCAAGGACGGCTGCCGCACGGTCACCTACGAGGGCCGGGAGGTGCTGGAGGTGTGCTTCAACCGCGGCGGGGTCTGGTTTCACGCCTACATCGGCCGCCGTGCGGATTTCCCGGCGCTGGCTTCGGTCCCGGTTTTCCTGGACAAGGAAGGTGTTAGTGTCGCGTCCTGGGCGGACGAGACGCACGTCTATCTCGTGGCCAGCAAGGCGGGCCGGGCGGCGCTGCAGCAGCTGCTGTAAGGCGGCGCGGTTTTGCCGTGCCAAGCGGCCGCCGGACTGTAGCATCGCCCGCCAATGAAGCCGGTCCCGTCCACCGCGGAACACTTGCGCCTGTCCGAGGACGCCGACCGCGGTAAGAACTGGAAACGCTGGGGTCCGTATCTGGCCGAGCGGCAGTGGGGCACCGTGCGCGAGGATTACTCGGTGGACGGCGAGGCGTGGAAGTATTTTCCGTTCGAGCAGGCGGAGAGCCGCGCCTACCGGTGGGGCGAGGACGGCCTGCTCGGCATCACGGATCGCGAATGCCGCCTGTGTTTTGCGCTCGCGTTGTGGAACGGCCGGGATCCGCGGCTCAAGGAGCGCCTGTTCGGCCTGACCGGGCCCGAGGGCAACCACGGCGAGGACGTGAAGGAGGCGTATTTCTACACGGCCAGCACGCCGACCCACAGCCACATGCGGGCGGTTTATCACTACCCGCAGGCCGAGTTTCCCTACGCGCGGCTGCGCGAGGAGAACGGCCGGCGCGGCCGCCACCAGCTGGAGTTCGAGCTGGAGGACACGGGCGTCTTCGCCGAAAACCGCTACTTCGAGGTGGCGGTCGAATACGCCAAGGGCGGGCCGAACGACATCCTGATCGAGATCACCGCGAGGAACTGCGGCCCTGAGCGCGCCCCGCTGCACCTGCTGCCGACGCTCTGGTTCCGCAACAACTGGTCTTGGGGCAGCCGGAACGAGGGCAGTGACCTCAAGCCCCGCATGCAGCAGCTGGCGCCCGGGCATGTGCAGACCCACCACGAGTCGCTCGGCCGGTTCTTCTGGGAGATCGAGCCGGCGGCGCCCGGCCGGGCTGATCCGCTGCTTTTCACGGACAACGAGACCAACGCCGCCCGGCTCTTCGACGCGGAGAATGCCGGGCCGTTCGTGAAGGACGCCTTCCACGACCATGTGGTGCGCGGGCAGGCGGGCGCCGTGAACGCCAAGCGCACCGGCACGAAGGTCGCGGCCCATCGCGTGCTCGACCTCGCGCCCGGCGGGACCGCGGTGATGCGCCTGCGGCTCAGCGCCGAGACCGAGGCGCCTGGCCGGCCGTTTGGCGAGGAGTTTGCCCGGACCTTCGCCGCGCGGCGGGCCGAGGCGGAGGAGTTTTATGCCGCGGTGCTGCCGGCGGGGGTGAACGAGGAGGAGCGCAACGTGGCGCGCCAGGCCTTTGCCGGTCTGCTCTGGTCGAAGCAGTTTTATCACTTTGTGGTGGCCGACTGGCTCGAGGGCGACAGCAAGCAGCCGCCCCCGCCGGCGGCGCGGCGCCGGGGGCGCAACAGCGACTGGCCGCACCTGTTCAATCGCGACATCATCTCGATGCCGGACAAGTGGGAGTATCCGTGGTTCGCGGCGTGGGACCTCGCGTTCCACATGATCCCGTTTGCGCGGATCGACCCGCATTTCGCCAAGGAGCAGCTGAACCTGTTCCTGCGCGAGTGGTATATGCACCCGAACGGCCAGATCCCGGCCTACGAGTGGAATTTCTCCGACGTGAACCCGCCGGTGCACGCGTGGGCCTGCTGGCGCGTCTACAAGATGACCGGGCCGCGCGGCGCGCGCGACCGGCTGTTCCTGGCGCGGGTGTTCCAGAAGCTGCTGGTCAACTTCACCTGGTGGGTGAACCGCAAGGATCCGGGCGGGCGGCATCTGTTCTCCGGCGGTTTCCTCGGACTCGATAACATCGGCGTGTTCGACCGCTCGAAACCTTTGCCGACCGGCGGCCAGCTGGAGCAGGCGGACGGCACGGCCTGGATGGCGTTTTATTGCAGCACCATGCTCGCGATGGCGCTCGAGCTGGCCGAGGGCGACCCGACCTACGAGGACATCGCCTCGAAGTTCTTCGAGCACTTTGTGGCGATCGCCGATGCGATGAACAATCTCGGCGGCACCGGCCTGTGGCACGAGGAGGACGGTTTTTATTACGACCAGCTGCTGCTGGAGGGTAAATCGTTCCCGTTGCGGCTCCGCTCGATGGTGGGCATCATCCCGCTCTTCGCGGTGGAGTTCATCGACGAGTCGCGGCTGGACCGCCTCCCGGGCTTCGCGAAGCGCACCCGGTGGTTCCTGAAGAACCGCAAGGACCTCTCGGCGCACATCTCCTACCTGACCCAGGGCAAATCCGGCAACGGGCTGCGCCTGCTCGCGATCCCCTCGCGGGAGCGGCTGCAGCGCATGCTGCGCTATGTGTTCGATGAACGCGAGTTTCTGTCGCCCCATGGCGTGCGGTCGTTGTCGCGGATCTATCAGGAACAGCCGTTTGTCCTGCAGGCCGGCGGCCAGGAATACCGGGTGGACTATGTGCCCGGCGAGTCGGACTCAGGCTTGTTCGGCGGCAACTCGAACTGGCGCGGGCCGGTGTGGTTTCCGACCAATTTCCTGCTGATCGAGGCCCTGGAGCGCTACCACCATTTCTACGGCGACAGCTTTACCGTGGAATTTCCGACCGGCAGCGGCAACCGGGTGACTCTCCAGGTGGCCGCCCAGGAACTGGCCAAACGAATGGTAAAAATCTTCCTGCCCGCTGCCAGCGGAGCGCGCATTTGCCATGGTCCGGAGTGCCCCAAAGCCGATGCCGACCGCCTCAAGGGGATGGTGCTTTTCCATGAATATTTTCACGGTGAAACCGGTCAGGGGTTGGGGGCCAGCCACCAAACCGGATGGACGGCTTTGGTTGCCCGCTTGATTGAGGGCAATTTCGAGAAAAACCGGTAATTTTGCTCAACTTTTTTTGGGCAAGAACGGCACGTAAAAAACTACCGCTCCAATGGTTTATAAAATCGTTTGGTAAAACTAGAGACAGCGCGTCCCAAGTAAAATAGTAGGGAGAAAAACGAGCTTGTCGGTGTCCCGAAGATGGCCTTTTTCCCGGCCACTTAGGTATGAAACAACACCTCCTCAAGTTCCTGCTCCTGCTCTCCGTAATCGGTTTTACAACCGTCGCCGGGGCGTCCGACCGTTGGGAAACCTTGCGCGCCATCAACTGGGTGGAGAACCCGACCAACCAGACCCAAGTGGGTCGGTTTGGTGAACTGGGGCCGTATCAGTTCCGCCCGGCCACCTGGCGCATGCATACGGACAAGCCTTTCCGGCAGGCCATCCAGCGCGAGGCCGCCGATGAGGTCGCGGTGAAGCATTACGAATGGATCAAGCGCACCTTCCAGAAGGCCGGCGTGGAGCCCAATGTCTTCAATATCGCCATGGCCTGGAATTGCGGTGTGGAAGCCGTGCTTTCCGGCCGCGCGCCCAGCGTCAGCTACCACTACGCCGAGCGGGTGAGCAACCTGGTCGAGACCCTGAAGGACCGCAACCGGCCCGATCTGGCCGAGGAATCGCAGCCGGCCGCCCGTCGCGATGACTATACCGGCGAGGAGCAGGTTCGCTTCCGCATCCTGCAGGACACCCCGCGTTTCGTCCTGGCGGCCGACTAGGCCAGCCGGCCGGCGGAAGCGCCGGCTACTCCAGGAACGACGACTGCTTGGGCAGCTTGGCGGCCTTGCGGGCCGCCTCTTCCTCCGGCGAGGCGTTCAGGTGCCGGGGCGGGCGGGCGACGCGCGCGGCAACGGCCGCCTCGCGGTCCGCGACGATGCGGTCGCACATCTTCTCGATCTGCAGGTGCAGCCAGTGGGTCGTGGCGCTGTTTTCGCTGTAATCGGCCGGCCCGTAGTGGTCGATGCGCCCGGCTTGGCGCAGGCGGTCGTTTTGCTCGAACTCGGCGCGCACGGCGGGATTGTAGACGGCGTAGGTCTTGCCGCCGCCCTGCTTGACGACGGAAAAGCTGGGGACGTCGCTCGGGCCGTCGGCGATGTAGATCATGTTCTGCAGCGGGATGCGGCGGTCCTCGGGCGTGACCTTGGCGTTCACGTCGATGGCGGCGTTCTTGTTCGTGCCCTTGTTGATCTCGAAGATGGCGCGCGTCTTGGTCGTGTTGTCGATCATGACGCCGATCTGTGCGATCTCATTGGCGGCCTCGAGGGGGAATTCCTTCTGCTTCAGGAAGCCCGGCTGCAGCGGGTTCTCGATGAACTCGCAGGCCCAGGTCGCGTCGATGTAGGGGGCGAGGGCGCTGCCGCGGATCATCTCGGCCAGGCCGGTGCTCACGACGTAGTGCTCGAGCTCGATCTCGTGCTTCACGTATTCCGGCTTGGCGCGGGCCCAGGCGCGCGAGGATTCGAAGAATTTCGGCAGGCCGGGGTAGAAGCCTATTTCCTGGCCGCATTCGCGGAGCACCTTGTTGCTCAGGCCGGGCATCTTGCCGGCGAGGACGTAGGTCAGCAGGTGGTTCAGGTAGCTGATCTCCGGCGCGATGTTGTAGCCGCGCTTGCGGTAGTTCTCCGCCAGGGCGTTGGTCTCGGCCCAGAACGTGGCCTCGTCGATGCCGTAGCGCCGGAAGAGCGGCGCCTGCATGTAGGCCGGAATCAATGTCTTGTCAAAGTCCCAGACGCAGGCGATGATGTTCTGAGTGAAGAGTGTGGAAGCCATCGCGGAGAAATTCTACTAGACGGCAGGTGCTGCCGTTGGTTTGGCCTTTGATAAAGCCGCGCGCCGCGGCTGAAGCAATTCACAATTTCCCGCCCGCTCCTCCCGCATGGATCTCCTGCCTGACATCACCCTTTTTCAACGCCGCCTCGACGAACTCGATGCGCAGATGGCGGCGCCGTCGTTCTATGCAAACCCCCGCAAGGCGACCGAGGTTTCCCGCGAGCAGCAGTCGCTGCGCAAGCTGGTCGAGACGCACGCCGACTATGAGCGGGTAGGGCGGGAAGTCGCCGAGCACGAGGCCCTGCTGAAGGACCCGACGGCCGACGCCGAGCTGCGCGAGCTGGCGCAGCATGAAATGCCCGAGTTGCAGGCCAGACAAGAGCAGCTCAAGCAGGCGGTGCTGCTTGCGATGATCCCGCCCGAGGCGGCGGATTCGCGCAACACCGTGTTCGAGATCCGCGCCGGCACCGGCGGCGACGAGGCCAGCCTGTTCGCCGCCGAGCTCTACCGCGCCTACATGCGCTACGCCGAGGGTCGCGGCTGGAAGATCCAGCCGATGAGCTCGAGCGCGTCGGACCGCGGCGGCCTGAAGGAGGTCATCTTCCTCATCACCGGTTCGGACGTCTACAAGCAGTTGAAATACGAGAGCGGCGTGCATCGCGTGCAGCGCATCCCCGTGACCGAGGCCAACGGCCGCATTCACACCTCGACCGTCACGGTTGCGGTGCTGCCCGAGGCCGAGGAGGTGGATGTGCAGATCGACCCGCAGGACCTCGACATCAGCGTCATGCGCGCCAGCGGCCCCGGCGGGCAGGGCGTCAACACGACCGACTCCGCCGTGCGCATCGTCCACAAGCCGAGCGGCCTGATGGTCTACTGCGCCGACGACCGCTCGCAGATCAAGAACAAGGCCCGCGCCATGGCGGTGCTGCGCTCCCGCCTGCTCAAGCTCAAGGAGGAGGAGGAACAGGCCAAATACGCCGCCCAGCGGCGCGGCCAGATCGGCACCGGCGGGCGCAGCGAGCGCATCCGCACCTACAATTTCCCGCAGAACCGCATGACCGACCACCGCATCGGCCTGACGCTCTACAGCCTACCCGCCATCATGGAAGGGCAGTTTGACCCGATCATCGAGGCCCTGCAGCGGGCGGATTTCGAGGAGAAGCTGGCGGCTCTGACCGGTGGGCCGTTGCCGGTGCGGGCCCGGGCTTCGGAGGACGATTAAGATGCTCAGCGTGCTCGAAATCATCAAGCGGACGACCGGCTTCTTTGAACAGCGCGGGGTGGAGTCGCCGCGCCTGAACGCGGAGCTGCTCATCGGCCACGCGCTCGGCCTGAAGCGCATGCAGCTTTACCTGCAGTTCGAGCGGCCGCTGACCGAGGCGGAGCTTGAGAAGATCCGCCCGCTGGTGAAGCGCCGCGCCGGGCGCGAGCCGTTGCAATATGTCATGGGCGAGACGGAGTTTTCCGGGCTGAAGCTGAAGGTGGACCGCCGGGCGCTCATCCCGCGGCCCGAGACGGAGCGGTTGATCGAACTGGTGCTGCAGCAGTTCGCCGCGCCACCGGCCACGGTGCTCGACCTGGGCACGGGCAGCGGGGCGATCGCGCTGGCGCTGGCCAAGGCTTGGCCGGAGGCCCGGGTGACCGCCGTGGACAAAAGCGAGGACGCCCTCGCCCTCGCGCGCGAGAACGCGGCGGCCTGCGGCCTGGCGGAGCGGGTGCAATTCGTGTGTTCAGACTGGTTTTCCAGCGTGCCCGCCGGCGGGCAGTTCGCCCTGATCGTGGCGAACCCGCCGTATCTCTCCGACGAGGAAACGGCGGCCACGCAGCCGGAGGTGAAGGATTTCGAGCCGCGCATGGCGCTCTCGGCCGGAACAAACAGCGCCGCGGACCTCGAGCGCATCATCCGCGCGGCGCGGTCCTATCTGGCTCCGGGCGGACTGCTGGCGTGCGAGACGGGCATCGCCCAGCATCAGGCCCTGGCCGCGCTGGCGACGGCGGAGGGTTACAAGCGGATCGAGTCGCTGCGCGACCTGACGGGCCGCGAACGCTATCTGCTAGCCTTTGGGTAACGGCGAGAGCGGAGCGCGGCCGGCCCAGAACTGCGGATCCTTGTTGATCCGCAGGGCGTCGGTGACGACCCGCAGCGACTCGCGCAGGTGGACGTCGAGCTTGGCCTGGGTGTCCTCGTCGAGCGCGTCGGTGTCACCCTCCTCGTCGGTCGCGGCGGGCGCGGGTTCCTTGGCCGGCGTGGCGGCCGCGGTCTTGAGCACCGAGTCGAGCTTGATCTCGCGGCTGGCAAAATTGTTCTTCGCGAGGCGGTCGCGCTCCGCGTCCATGGCCTTCTTGAAGTCGTCGTCGGCCTGCTTCTGCGCCTGGCGCTCGGCGAGGTTGAGCGAGATGGTCTTGTGTTCCTGGCGCTCCTTGAACCAGTCGATGCTCTTCTTGAGGTAGGCAAATTCCTCGAGGGATTGCTGGCGCGCGTGGCTGGACTCAAGCAGGGGCTCGACAAAGGCCTTGGCGAGGGCCTTGCCCTCGAAGGGGGCGGACTTGATCTCGTCCCACATGAGGGCATGGGGCAGGTCGGACTCGCCGATCGGCAGGAAGTTGTTGATGGAGGGCAGGGCGATGTCGGGCGTGACGCCGTGCTTCTGGGTGGAGGAGCCGTTGGGCAGGTAGAACTTCTGGTAGGTGAGCTTGGCCGCGCCGGTGTTGGCGATGTTCTGGCTGAGGCGGGGCAGGAAATTCTTCATCTCAAGCACGGCCTGGACGGTGCCCTTGCCGTGGGTGGTGCTGTCCCCGATGATGACGGCGCGGCCGTAGTTCTGCAGGGCGCCGGCGAAGATCTCGGAGGCGGAGGCGCTGAAGCGGGAGGTCAGCACGGCAAGCGGGCCGTCGTAGCTGACGGAGGCGTCGGTGTCGCTGTCGACCTGCAGGCGGCCCATCGAGTCGCGCACCTGCACGACGGGGCCCTGGTCGATGAAGAGGCCGGTGAGGTCGACGGCCTCGGAGAGCAGGCCGCCGCCGTTGCGGCGCAGGTCGATGACGAGGGCCTTGATGCCCTCGTGCTTGAGCTTGCCGATCAGCTCGGCCACGTCCTGGGTCGCGGCGTTCTTGTTGGCCGCGGTGTCGGCATCCTCGGAGGGACCGTAGAAGGAATTGAGCGTGATGACGCCGACCGGGATGGTCTGGTGGTCATCGCCGGGCAGGTCGTAGATGGAGGCGGAGGCGCGGGCCTCGTCGAGCTTGATGACATCGCGGACGATGTGGACCTGGCGGGTCTTCGTCGCATCGGGGGCGTCGTGGGGCAGGATGGTCAGGGTGACCTTGGTGCCCTTGGCGCCGCGGATCATGTCGACGATGCGGCGCAGTTTCATGCCGATGACCTCGATGTTCTCGCCGCCCTGCTGCTGGACGGCGACGATCTTGTCGTTCATGCGGATCTGGCCGCTGAGGTCGGCGGGGCTGCCGGGCTTGACCTCGCGCACCACGCAGTTGCCGTCGTCCTCGATGCCCAGCACGGCGCCGATGCCGATGAGGGAGAGCTTCATCTGGATGCTGAAATCCTGCAGCGTGTCCGAGGAAAGGTAGGCGGAGTGCGGGTCATACATCCGCGTGAAGCTGGAGAGGAACATCTCCTGGACATCGAGGGCCTCGATGTCGCCGACGTTCTTCACCATGCGCTCGTAGCGCTTGCGGATGGTGGCCTTGGCTTCCTCGGGGGTCTTCTTGGCCAGGACATCCGCCAGAATCTCGTATTTGATCCGGCGGCGCCACAGGTCGTCGGCCTCGGCCGCGTTGGCCGGGAACTCGCTCTTGCTGCGGTCGGGGGTGTAGGTCTCCTGGGTGGTGAAGTCGTAGTCCTTCTTGAGCTCCTCGAGGATCCAGGCGGCGCGCGCCTTCACCCGGTCCTCGTAGGCCCGGAAGATGACGAAGGCGGTGTCGATGTTGCCGAGGTAGGCGAGGTCGGTCTCGATGCGCGGCCCGTATTGGTTGCGGAAGGCCGTCAGGTCCTCGGCGGTGAAGAACAGGCGCTGCGGATCCAGCCCCTCCTTCATGTAGTCCTCGATCAGCTGCGGAAAATCCGCCGGGGTGACGCCATCCTTGTTGTAGTGGTAGACCTCGAGGAGCTGGACCAAGGTGCGGGTCTCGAGCTTCATGACCGGGGTGGTCTTGAACTCGCGGTCGGGCGCCGCCAGGACGGCGGTGACGAGGAGCAGCGAAAGGGAAAGGAACTTGGCGGGCGACCGGAAGGGGAGGTTCACAGCAAGGGGAATGACGAAATGGGTAGCAATTAGTGGGCTATAAACGAGATTTGTTTCCACAAAACGGCAAACCGCTTTTGCGTTCATCCCAGGCGGCCGAAAAACGCGCCGGCCTGCAGGCGCGATTCCGCGCCGATTCCTTAGTGCCGGCTCAACAGGTCTTTCGCCTCGTCGAGCAGGCGCTTTTCCTCGTCGGTCAGGGCCCCGAAACCATGGCTGTTGATCTTGTCGAGGATGCGGTCCACCTCGGCGCGGAGCTGGGGCGAGGACTTGCGGGCGGGAGCGGACGGTGACCGGGGGGAGGGTTGCTTAGGCTCGCGGCGCAGCCATTTGGGCCAGGCTAGCGTGGGCGCACGGTCCCAGCCGTTGTTGGCATGCAGGTAACGGAAATAGATCCAGCCGGCCAGCATGCCGCCCAAGTGGGCGGAGGGGGTGAGCCCGAGCGGCACCGGTGCCCCCCCGAGTTCGTAGAGAACCAGGCACAGCAGGTCCACGGCGAGGACGGCATAAACCACGTGCCGAATGCGGAAGCTGACCGGAAGGAAAAAGAGTGTCAGTTCCAGCCCAGGGTTCACGCCGGCCAGCACGACGAGGAAAGCCAACAGCGCCGAGCCGGCGCCGATATGGGCCCCGCCATGCACCCAGTTGACGGCGGTCCAGCCCAGTCCGCTGAGCAGGATGGCGCCGGCATAGACGCCCAGCAGGCGCCGCGCGCCGAGCTGGGCCTCCAGTTCCCGGCCGAGGAACACGAGGCCGAGAATCGTGAAGAGAATATGGAAGGGGTTGGCCGTGCTGTGCAGGAAGCTGTGCGTCAGCAGCGTCCACAGCCGCCAGTGCTGCAGGTTGTCGATCGTCAGGGGGAATTTGCCGACCAGGTCCGGACCGGATGCGCCGAGCCATGGGGACAGCAGCACCAGTTCCAGCACGAACGCCGCGATCAGGGCGGAGATCAGCCAGATGACCGCGGAAGTGTTGCCGCGGGGATAGTCGCCACGCATATAAGGACGGTCGGAGAGCATCTCGCGCGGAACTTATGTCGCCAGCCCGCGAAGACAAGCCCCGGCATCCCCGGGTGATATTTCAGGCAGGCATAAGCCCGTGCGACTTCTTGACAGCAGGGTGAATTCCCATTGATTGACTACGAAATGGCCAACAAAGCAGAAAAGTGGAAAGACAACGCCGGCGGTAAATTCTACGTGGACCAGCAGTGCATCGACTGCGATCTTTGTCGCGAGACGGCACCGGCTTTTTTCAAGCGCCATGAGGAAGGCGGTTATTCCTTCGTCCACACCCAGCCCACGACCGAGGAAGACGTTCAGCTTTGCATGGAGGCCCTGGAAGGCTGCCCGGTCGAGGCCATCGGCAACGACGGCGAGGAGTAAGCCCCGCCTCCCCCCCCCAATTCCCAAGCCGCTCCCGGAGCGGCTTTATTTGGCTTACCTTGGTTAAGTTTACCTAAATATTGATTTAACCCAATGCCGTCCCCCTCGCATTTTTCCCTTCGCGCCGGTCGTGCGGTGGTTTGTTCAGCCGGCTGGCTGTTCGCCTTCGCAGCGGCCCGGGCCGACGAGCCGGCCTATGCGCTGCCGAAAATGGCGACCTACTCCGCGCAGGTGGCCAACCAGACGCCGGTGGCGACCTTTGCCATGCCGGTTTCGGGCCTGCGCTTTGAGCCGCGGGTCGACGTGCAGGCACGCAACCTGGCCGAGGGACAGGCGGACGTCGCGATCCGCGGCGGGGTGTTTGAGAACACCGGCTTCAAGGTTGGTGCGGTGTCGCTCTATGATCCGCAGACGGGGCATTACTTCGCGGAGCTCCCCATCGCGCCGGCCATGCTGCTTTCGCCCCGGGTGCTCACGGGGGCGGACAATGCCGCGGCGGGCTTCAACGCCGGCGTGGGCACGGTGGCCTACGGCTGGCGGCCGATCGAGCAGCGCGGCGAGGCGGCCGTCGCGTTCGGCGACTACGCCACCAACCGCCAGAGCCTCTACCAGGGGCTGGTGCTGCCCGGCGAACATGGCGGGCAGACCTTCGCGGCCGATGTCGAGTTGTCGCGGTCGGAGTCCGACGGCTCGGTGCCGTTCGGCGACCACGACTTCCGGCGCGCCTCCGGGCGCCTGCAGTTGCAGGGCGGACAAAGTCAGACCGACCTCTTCGCCGGCGTGCAGCAGAAGTTCTTCGGCTGGCCCAATCTCTACACGCCGTTCGGTTTCAACGAGACCGAGGACCTGCGCACGACCCTCTATGCCTTCAATCACCGGGCCTGGACGTCGCCGGAAAATTACTGGCAGGTCGGCGCCTACTACCGGCGCAATGACGACGACTACGAGTTCAACCGCGCCGTGCCGGGAGCCTCGAATCCCTTCATCCACACCACGCATGTCCGCGCGCTGGCGCTCGACGGGCACCAGGGGTTCGGCGATTACGCCGTCACTTACGGCGTCCAGGCGATGCGCGACAGCCTCCAGTCCACGGCGCTGACCTTCGGTCGCTTCCGGACGAGGGAATATTACAAGGCGTCCGTTGTGCCCGAGCGTGAATTCGCCACGGCGACGGGCCGGCTCAAGCTGCGCGCCGGCGCCGCCTACGATGACACCAATCGCGATGACTCTGCGCTGTCGCCGATCCTTGAGGCGGCGTTGACCCGGCCCGACGGCTCGCGCCTTTACGCGCAATATTCCGAGACGACGCAGGTGGCGACTTACACGGCGCTGAACTCCAATCCCGCCGCCGGCTTGTTTCGCGGCAATCCCAACCTCGGGCGCGCGACCAGCCGCAACCTCGAGGCGGGGTTTTCGTTCCAGCCGGCCGGGTGGAAGGTCGAGGCCGCCGTGTTTCACCGCTGGGATGACGAGCTGACCGACTGGACGTTCACGCGCGGCGTCACCGCCCGCACGGCCAATGCCGTCGACATCGGCACCTTGGGTGTGGAGATCGTCGCGACGCGCCGGACCCCGCGCTATGACTTCGTCCTCGGCTACACCTTTCTCGACAAGGACGCCGATTACGGCGCCGCGACGATCGACGCCAGTTTCTACGCGCTCAACTTCGCGCGGCACCGGCTGACCGCCGCCGTGACCGCGCGCCTGGGGCGGGGTTTCGAGGTGCGGGTGGACAATGAATTCCGACTGCAAGAGAAGAATCTTCTGCGGGTCGCGGGCGGGGACACGGCGGTGCTGGCGTCCGCGGGCCTGTATTATCTGCCGCCCGGGTTGCGGGGGCTCGAGTTCTCCGCGCTGGTCGAGAACCTGTGGGGCGATGATTTCCAGGAAGTGCCGCAGGTGCCGGCGGCCCGGCGGCAGTTCTCCCTCGGTGCGGCCTACCGCTGGTAAGCGCGGTCAATTCGTTTGACAGACCTGTGCCGGGCGCGGTCATTACGCGCCTGATGGACAATCCCTTTCTCGACCGTTCCTTTCAGATTGCCTGGTCGCAGCTCACCGCGGATCGCGTGGGACCGGCGGTCGAGGCCGCCCTGGCCGACGCCGAGGCCGCGTTGGCGCGCATCGCCGCCCTGCCGGTCGCATCGGTCAATTATCAGAACACCTTTCTCGCCCTCGAGCAGGCCACGGAACTGCTGAACGAGTCCTGGGCCAAGGTCACCCACCTCACCAGCGTGGCCGACGCGGCGCCGCTGCGTGACGCCCATAACGCCATATTGCCGAAGGTCTCGGCCTTCTTCGCGAAGATCCCCCTCAACGCGGAGGTCTGGCTGCGGCTCAAGGCCGCGGCGAACCTTCCGGCCGCGGCGGCCCTGGCGGGTGAGCACCGGCGCTTCGTGGATGAAACCATGGCCGACTTCCGCCAGCAGGGCGCCGATCTGCCGGCGGAAAAAAAGGCGCGGCTGGAGGCCGTGCAGAGCGAGCTCGCCCAGCTCACGCAGAAATATTCCGAGAATGTCCTCGATGCGACCAATGCCTGGGAATTGCTGGTCACCGACCCGACCCGCCTGGCCGGCCTGCCGGCGCATGCCCGGGAGTCCGCCCGGCAGAGCGCGCTCAAGAAGGGGCAGGGGACGGAGGCCGCCCCGGTCTGGCGGTTCACGCTGCACGGGCCCTCGCAGGAGCCGGTCATGCTTTACGCCGAGGATGCGGAACTGCGCCGGCAGGTGTGGTCTGCCGCCATCGCGGTCGGCCGGGAGGGGGCCCAGGACAACCGCGATCTCGTCAAACGCATCCTCGCCCTGCGCCACGAGAAGGCGGCGTTGCTCGGGCAGCCGCATTTCGCCGACCTCGTGTTGCAGCGCCGTATGGCCAAGAGCGGAGCCGCCGCGCTGGCCTTCATCGAGGATCTCCATGACAGGGTGAAGACGGCCTTCGCCCGCGAAAGTCGTGAACTCGCAGCCTTCAAGGCGGAACAGACCGGGACCGCCCCGGCGCCCCTGGCGCCGTGGGAAACGGCCTTCTGGGCCGAGCGGCTGCGCCGGGCGCGCTACGATTTCGACGAGGAGCAGCTCCGGCCGTATTTCCCGCTGCCGGGCGTGCTGGCGGGCCTGTTTGAGATCACGGGCCGCGTGTTCGGCATCCGGGTGACGGAGCGTCCGGCCGGGACGGTCGAGGTCTGGCATCCCGAGGTGAAATATTACGACGTCCATGACCGCGCCGGCCGCCACCTCGGCTCGTTTTATGCCGACTGGCACCCGCGCGAGTCCAAGCGCGGCGGGGCCTGGATGAACTACCTCATCACCGGCGGTCCCGTCGCCGGCGGCCCGCGCGCGCCGCATCTCGGCCTGATGTGCGGCAACATGACGCCCGCCCAGGGCGGCAAGCCCGCGCTGCTCACGCACCACGAGGTCGAGACGGTCTTCCACGAGTTCGGCCACCTGCTGCACCACCTGCTGGGCGAGGTGCAGATCAAGTCGCTCAACGGTGTGAACGTCGCCTGGGACTTCGTCGAGCTGCCCTCGCAGATCATGGAGAACTGGTGCTGGGAGCGCGCCAGCCTCGACCTCTTCGCCCGGCACCACGAGACCGGCGCCGCCATCCCCGACGCGCTTTTCCAGCGGATGATCGCCGCGCGGAATTTCCGCAGTGCCTCCGCCACGATGCGCCAGCTGGCCTTTGCCCGCATGGACCTCGACCTACACCTGCATGCCGCCGATTACGCGGCCGGTGAGGTGTCGCCCCGGCTGCAGGCCTTGTTGCGCGACTACCTCGTGCCAACCGAGCCGCCGGCCCCGACCATCGAGAACCGTTTCACTCACATCTTCTCGGACCCGACGGGCTACGCCGCCGGCTACTATTCCTACAAGTGGGCGGAGGTGCTCGATGCCGATGCGTTCACGCGCTTCAAGCGCGAGGGCATCTTCAACGAGCAGGTCGGCCGCGACTTCGTGGCCAAGGTCCTCAGCCGGGGCAATGCCGCCGATCCCATGCAGCTTTTTACCGACTTCATGGGGCGCCCGCCCGACCTGTCGGCCCTGCTGCTCCGGGCCGGCTTGGCCTGAGGGGTTTACAACGTTTCCGTCCGTTTCCAGCCGGGCATTTTCCGCTGGAAAAATGCCCGCCGCTGGCGACCTTCCTGCCATCCAATTTTAACCCGATCCAACCATGCTTATCTGGGCTCTACTCATCATCGTTCCGCTCCTGTTCGGCTTCTACGCGCAGATGCGCGTCACCAGCGCCTACAACAAGAACGTGCGCATCCCCTCCCGCGGCCACATCACCGGCCGCGAGGCGGCCGCCGCCGTCATGGAGAGCGCCGGCATCCACGACGTTGAGATCATCCGTGTGCCGGGTCAGCTGACCGACCATTACGACCCGAGCAAGAAGCGCCTCGCGCTCTCGGAGTTCAACTACGACGGCACCAGCCTCGCCGCCCTCGGGGTCGCGGCCCACGAGGCCGGGCACGCCATCCAGCACAAGGTCGGCTACTCCATGATGTCGCTGCGCCAGACCCTGGTGCCGGCCACGCAGATCGCCTCGGGCGCCTCGCAGTTCCTCATCATCATCGGCATCGTGCTGGGCGCCCAGGCCGCCGGCGGCATCTTCCTGATGCTTGGCGCCGTGGCGCTGGCGACCATCTGCGTGTTCCAACTGGTCACGCTGCCGGTGGAGTTCGACGCGACGGCCCGGGCCAAGGCCCAGCTCGTCAACCTCGGCATCGTCGACCGCGACGAGATGCCCGGCGTCAACCAGACGCTCGATGCCGCCGCCCTGACCTACGTGGCCGCGTTCGTCGCCTCCCTCGGCAGCCTGCTGCACATCCTGATGATCATCATGGGTGGTCGTCGCGACGAATAAGCCAGACTTGATTCAATAAAAAAGCCGGCCCGATTGGGCCGGCTTTTTTATTTGCAGGAGATGGTCCGGCTCAGAAGTCGAACTGGTCGATGTTACCCTTGTTGAAGATGAAGGGTTTACCGAGGAGGATGTTGTCGCCCTTGATCTCGAAGGTGCCCATCGCGCCGGCCTTGAAGCTGGTGGCGCCAGGCTTGAGCTGTTCCTTGGCCAGCGCCGTGCCGGCGTAGATCGTCAGGTAACCGAGATCCATCGTGTTCCAGAGGATCACGCTCTCGGTCACGCCCTCGTGGACGTAGCGCTTGTTCTCGTTGGGCAGGCCGAGGCCGATGACCTTCACCCGGCCCGTCTTGCCGGCCTGTTTGACGGCCTCGGCCGCGCCCGGGACGCCGGGGGTGCAGATGGCCATGATGAGCTTCAGGTTCGGGTTGGCGCTCATGAGCGCGGTGGCCTCGGACTGGGCGCGGTCCTTCAGGTCGTCGCAGGGGCGGACGGCGACGAGCTTGATGTTCGGGTAGGCGGACTTCAGGCGCGCCTCGATGTGTTTCATCCACTCGCGCTGGTTGGCGGCGGTGAGGGTGGCGGTGATGATGGCCAGCTCGCCCTCGTTGTTCATCAGGCGGGCGGCTTCGTCCATCAGCCCCTGGCCGATGCCCTCGGGCGTGGCCTGGTTGACGAAGAAGGAGCGGGCGTCGGGCAGGGCGTCCGCGTCATAGGTGATGACCTTGGTGCCGGACTTCTGCGCCTTGCGGAGCGCCGTGGAAATGCCCTCCTTGTTCTCGGCGGCCACGGCGATGACGTCCACGCCGAGGGTGATCCAGTTCTCGACGATCTCGTTCTGCTTGGCGGCGTTGGTGTCGGTCGGGCCGTCGAACAGCAGCTCGACGTTCAGCTCCTTGGCGGCCTTCTCGGCGCCGGCCTTCACGGAAAGGAAGTAGGCGTTGCCCTTGGCCTTGGGCATCAGCGCGATCATGAGCTTGGCGTCGGCAGCGGTCAGGACCGTGGCGACGGCGGAGAACAGGGCGGCGAGGACGCCGAGACGGAGGGATTTCATGCGGGGTAGGGGTTGAAAGATTCAGCCAGCCTGACGGCGGCCGCGGAGACCAGACAAGATTTTTGGCAAAACGCTCCCGGTGAGCGCGACCAGCAGCAGGGCGCCCGTCAGGAGACCGGAGATTTCCTCGGCGGCGTTCAGGCGGATGACGACGGGCAGGGTGGCGAGGCCGCTCTTGAGCACGGCGATGAGCGCCACGCCCAGCAGGGTGCCGGTCACGCTGCCCTTGCCGCCGAAGATGCTGGTGCCGCCGAGCACGACAGCGGTGATGGCGAACAGCTCGTAGCCGGTGCCGGCGTCGGCCTTGGCCTGGCCGAGCCGGGCCGTGTAGATGATGGCGGCCAGCGCCGAGATGAGTCCCGCCAGCACATAGACCAGCGCCACGCGCCGTTCCACCGGCAGGCCCGCATAGCGCGCACCCTCGGGTGAGAAGCCGATCGCGCGGAACGAGCGGCCGAACACCGTGCGGTGCACCAGCAGCCAGACGGCCACGGCCACGAGAGCGAACAGCCAGGCCTGCACCGGCAGGCCGAGCCAGCGTTCCTGGCCGACGAAGAGGAAGCTCGCCGGGAAATCCGTGTAGGTGATCGCGCCGTGCGTGATCGCCTCGGCCAGGCCGCGGAAGAGCGAATAGGTGCCGAGGGTCACGATCAACGGCGGCAGCCGCAGCCCCGTGATGAGCCCGGCGTTCAGCCCGCCGGCCAGGGCGCCGATCACGAGCGTCAGGCCCGCCGCGACCGGGATCGGCAGCCCGCCGTCGAACCACAGCTTGCCGAACAAGATGGCGCAGAGCCCCAGCAGTGAGCCGACCGACAGGTCGATGCCGGCCGTGATGATGACCGGCGTCAGCGCGAGCGCCAGCAGGCCGATCTCGCAGGAGTGGCGCAGGATGTCGAACTGGCGGTCCATGGTGCCGAAACCCACGACCACGCCGCGGCGGTTGGTCGTCGTGCCGAAATAATAGAACAGCAGCCACTCCGCCACGAGCACGGCGAACAGCAGCATCTCGTAGCGCAGGAAGACGGCCTTCCAGCCGGGTTGATTCGCGGGCGCGCTCATGGGCCGGCCCTCCTCTGCCGCACGCCGTCGGCGACGACCGCGAGCAGGATGATGGCGCCCTGGATGGCCTTTTCCCAATAGGCCTCGATGTGCAGGTGTGTCAGTGCCGGGGACACGCAAGCCAGCAGCAGCAACCCGGCGAAGGCGCCCCAGAGGTTGCCGCGGCCACCCGCGATGGCGACGCCGCCCACCACGACCGCCGCAATGACCTTCAGCTCCAGGCCCGCCCCTGACAGCGGCTGCACCTGCGGCGACTGCACGATGTTCATGATGGCCGCGAGTCCGGTCAGGGCGCCGAGGAAGACGAACACGAGGAAAGTGACGCGTTGCGGCGGGATACCCGCCAGGCGCGCGGCCTCGGCGTTGGTGCCCACGGCATAAACCTGGCGACCGGCCGACCAGTGTCGCATGGCCAGACCGATGACGACCAGCACGGCGAGCGCGGAGAGCACCAGCGTCCACTGGCCGGCGCTCTGGGAGAGGCCGAACCATTGCACATTGTCGGGCAGGTTCACGAATTCGCCCTGGCGCACGAGATTCAGTCCCTGCCGCAGGGTGACCATGGTCGCGAGGGTCACGACGATCGAGGGCAGGCGCAGGCCGGCGACCAGTCCGCCGTTGATTGCGCCCATCAGTGCACCAAGTCCGACTGAAGCAGGCACCACGAGTGCCAGCGGCCAGCCGCGGGCGGCGAGCAAGCCGGCGCACACACTGCAGACCGAGAACTGGGAGCCGACAGAGATGTCAATCTGCCGGCAGATGATCACGAGCGCCATGCCGCAGGCCACGAGCAGGGTCGGCGCCTCGCGGGTGACGAGCGAGAGCAGGGGTTGCGGCTGGAAAAAAGCCGGGGCGAACACCGCCAGTCCGAGCAGCACGATCCCGAGCGCCGCCGACACGGAGAGTTCGCGGAAATAGCGCTTCATGCGGCCCCCTTGCCGGTTTCCTGGCCCAGGGCGGCCGCCATCACCGTGTGGGCGTCGCTGCCGCCCGGCAGCACCGCGGCCAGCGCGCCGCCGCGCATCACGCCGATGCGGTCGCTCATGCCGAGCACCTCGGGCAGGTCGCTGGAGATCATGAGCACGGCGAGGCCGTCCTTCGCCAGCCGGCGGATGATCCGGTGGATCTCACTCTTGGCGCCGACGTCCACGCCCTGCGTCGGCTCGTCGAGAATGAGCACGCGCGGCTTGGTCGCCAGCCAGCGGGCGAGCGAGACCTTCTGCTGGTTGCCGCCGGAAAGGCTGCCGCCGGGCGCGTCCGGGCCGGCGCATTTCACGGCGAGATCGCGGACATAATCCAGCGCCAGCGCCAGCTCCGCGCCGTCCCGCAGCCAGGTGCCGGGAAAAATCCGGCGGTGCACCGCCATCGTCATGTTCTGCGCGATGGGCATCTCTAGGATCACGCCGTGCCGGCGCCGGTCCTCCGGGACGTAGGCGAGGCCGAGTTCGATCGCTTGTTGCGGTGAAAGGAGGGTGATGGCGCGGCCGTTGAGCCGGATCTCCCCGCTGTCGGCGGGGGTCAGACCGAACAGCACGCGCGCCAGCTCCGTGCGGCCGGCCCCGACGAGGCCCGCCAGGCCGAAAACCTCGCCGGCCCGCAGTTCGAGGCTGACGTTCCGCACGCCGGACGCGGCACAGCCGACATTCTGCAGCGACAGCACGACGTCCCCCGGCGGCGACTCGGCGGGCGGGTAAAGCTGGGCGACCTCGCGGCCGACCATGAGCTTGATCAGGCCGGCCTCGTCCATGGTCTTGACGTCGTGCGTGCCCACGCTGGCGCCGTCGCGCAGCACGGTCACGCGGTCGGCGAGGGCGAAGATCTCCTCCAGCCGGTGCGAGATGTAGACGACGCCGACGCCGGCCGTGCGCAGCTCGCGCACGACGGTGAAGAGCCGCGCCTGCTCGCGCTGGGTGAGCGAGGCGGTGGGTTCGTCCATGATGACGATCCGCGCGCCGGCGCCGACGGCGCAGGCGATCTCGACCAGCTGCTGCTCGGGCATCGAGAGCTCGTTGACCTCGGCCTCGGGGTCGATGGCGGCCCCGACGCGCACCAGCAGGTCCTTCGCCCGCGCGCGGCGCGCGGGCCAGTCGATCCGCCGCCTGGCGCCGCCGTGCTCGAGGCGTAGGCCGATGTTCTCGGCGACGGTGAGATCGGGAAAGAGCGCGGGTTGTTGGTAGATGCAGGCGATGCCAAGCTGCTGGGCGAGGGTGGGGGTGAGCCTGCGCACCGTCCGGCCGGCGACGGTGATCTCGCCGTCATCGGGCAGGTGGGCGCCGGTCACGACCTTGATGAGCGTGCTCTTGCCGGCGCCGTTCTCGCCGAGCAGCGCATGCACCTCGCCGGCCGCGAGGTCGAAGTCCACCCCGCGCAGCGCACGCACGCCGCCAAAGTTCTTGGCGATGCGCCGCAGTGTCAGCAGGGGGGCTGAAGCGGACGGATTCAAGCCAGGTGGAAAACCTCGTTCAGGCCGCGGGAGACCGGGCTGTGGTCGGGGTTGGAAGGCATGATGTCACCCATGTGCTTCCACCAGCGCTGGCAGACCTCGGTGCGCGCGATCGCATTCCAGCGGGCCTCGTCCTCGATCTCAACGTAGCCGAAAAGTTGGCGCGTGGCCGGGTCGAGGAAGATGGTGTAGTTGTGTGCCCCGTGGCTCTTGAGGACGGCGGCGAGCTCGTCCCAGATGGGCTGGTGGCGGCGGGCGTATTCCGCCTCGGCGCCGGCGTTGACCGACATGATGAAGGCTTTACGGATCATGGGAGGTAGGGCAGGGGAACTAGCGGACCCGGCGGCAAAAAGCAGCTTTGTTCTGCGGCATGTTGACGGTAAGAAATCATTTCGCGGCCCGGGCCTTGCTCCAGACCGGGAAACGCCGCAGCTTGGCCTCCGCCCCATGAAGAAACGCATTGCTTTCGTCGGCACCGGCGGCCGCGCCCTGAGCTTTATCGAGCCCGTGGCCACCACCTACCGGACGACCAACGAAATCGTCGCCCTCTGCGACCTCAGCCCGGCCCGCATGGCCTACTACAACGGCCTGCTCGCGGGCGACCTGGGGTATCACGCCGTGCCGGCCTACCCCGCCGACCGCTTCGACGAGATGCTGCGCACCGAGAAGCCCGACACCGTCTTTGTCTGCACCAAGGACAGCACGCACCACGACTACATCGTCCGCGCCCTGCACGCCGGCTGCGACGTCATCACGGAGAAGCCGATGACGACCGACGCGGCCAAGTGTCGCGCGATCCTCGACGCCCAGCGCGCCACCGGCCGCCGCGTGCGGGTGGCCTTCAACTACCGCTGGGCCCCCTTTCGCACCAAGGTCAAGGAGCTCATCGCCAACGGCACCATCGGCAAGGTCCGCTCGGTCAACCTCGAATACCTCCTCGATACCAACCACGGCGCCGACTACTTCCGCCGCTGGCACGCGTCCGCCGCCGAGTCCGGCACGCTGCTCGTCCACAAGAGCACGCACCATTTCGACCTCGTCAACTGGTGGCTCGACGCGATCCCGGCCCAGGTCTTCGCCTACGGTGACCTCGTCTTCTACGGCAAGAAGAACGCCGAGGCCCGCGGCGACGGCGCGCTGACCAAATACCCGCGCTACACCGGCGAGCCCGCCGCCAAGGACGACCCCTTCCGCCTCGACCTCGATGAGAGCGAGTCCTTCCGCAAGATCTACCGGGCCGGCGAGGCCGATTCCGGCTACATCCGGGACCGGAATGTGTTCCGTGAGGGCATCGACATCTACGACCAGATGTCGCTCAACGTCCGCTACCGCACCGGCGAGGTGCTGACCTATTCGCTCGTCTGCTACTCGCCGCGCGAGGGCATGCGTGTCACCTTCAACGGCGACCGCGGCCGCATCGAGTATCACGAGTTCATCGGCTCGCATATGAACCGTGCCGTCCGCCCGAAGGATTTCCAGCTTGAGATCAAGCCCGGTTCCGAGGCCGAGGGCGAGTGGATCAAGGTCTATCCGCACTTCCAGACCGGTTACGTCGTGCCCATGCCGCCCGCCACCGGTGCGCACGGTGGCGCGGACGAGATCCTCAACCGGTCGTTCTACGCGCCGGACGCCCCGTCCACCGACCAGTGGGGCCGCTTCGCCGGCCATGAGCAGGGCGCCGCCTCCATCCTCGTCGGCATCGCCGGCGTCGAGTCGATCAAGCGCAACCTGCCGGTGAATCTCACGGACCTGGTCCCGCTCCGGCCCGAGGCGAAACATCTCAGCGAACTTGTCTGAGCCGGTCGCTAAAATCACCCTCGCGATGAAAAAGATCATCCTGCCCCTCCTCATGACTGCCATCGTCACCCTCAGTGAAGCCGCCCTGCCTGTCGTCATTCCCCTCTGGCCGGAAGGCGTGCCCGGCGCCAAGGCCATCGGCGACGAGCGCAGCGAGTCCGGCGGTCGCATCGCCAACGTCTCCGAGCCCACCCTGACCATCTATGCTCCGGCAATCGACCGGCCCAACGGCACCGCGGTCATCATCGCCCCGGGCGGCGGCTACGGCATGCTCTCCACCGAGCGCGAGGGTGTGCAATATGCCAACTGGCTGAGCTCGCTGGGCGTCACCTCCTTCGTCTTGAAATACCGCATGAAGGAATTCGGCCACCCGGCGCCGCTGCAGGACGTCTTGCGTGCCGTGCGCATGGTCCGCTCGCGGGCCGCCGACTTCAAGGTCAACCCCGCCCGTATCGGCGTCATGGGCAGCTCGGCCGGCGGCCACCTCGCCGCCAGCGCCGGCACGTTGTTTGATCACCCGGAAGGCAAGACCGGCGCGGCGCTCGATGCCACCAGCGCGCGGCCCGACTTCCTCATCCTCATGTATCCGGTCATCACCATGGACGACCCGCACGCCCACGCCGGCTCGCGCAAGAACCTGCTCGGCGACAACCCGTCGCCCGAACTGCTGAACCTGGCTTCCATGGAAAAACAGGTGACCGCCGCCACGCCGCCGACCCTGCTCATCCACACCCAGGCGGACCAGTCGGTGCCGGTCGAAAACAGCATACTCTTCTACCAGGCGCTCACCCGGGCCAAGGTGCCCGCCGAGATGTATTTGTTCGAGCACGGCGGCCACGGCATGGGCATGAAGGACGGCCTCGGCACTTCATCCGAATGGCCGGCGCGTGCCGCCGAGTGGCTCCGTAACCGTGGGTTGCTCACTGCCGTCAAGCAGTGAGCTTCAATTCAAAGGTGGAAGAATGAAGTAAGAATTAGGAATCCAGACTTCCGGCGTTTCTTGATTTTCCCTTCATCCTTCGGCCTTTTGCCAAAACCCCACCCCATGCTTCGTCCATCCAGCGTCGTCCTGTTTGCGTTTGTCCTGTCCGTATTCGCCCCGGCCGCCACCCGCATCATGGAACGGCTCGACCGCGGCGTCGTGGCCGTCCACCAACCGGACGGCAAGGTCTTCGTCAGCTGGCGGCTGCTGGCCTCGGACCCCGAGGGCACGGCCTTCAATCTCTACCGCGAGACCGCGCCCGTGGCCGGCGGTGCCTTCGGCAACGCTCCGCGCAACCGCGAGGAGCCGGTCGTCCGGCTCAATGCCGCGCCGCTGACCGGCCCCACCTGGTTCCTCGACCCCGGCGCCCGCCTCGAGCGGGCAACGAAATATTTTGTCCGCCCCGTGGTGGACGGCACCGAGGGCGCGCCAAGCCCGGCCTTCGCGCTGCCGGCCGGCGCGCCGCCCCTGCCTTATCATGCCGTGCCGATTGTCACGCCGGACGGCTACACGCCCAACGACGCTTCGCTCGGCGACCTCGATGGCGACGGCCGCTACGAGATCATCCTCAAGCAGGAGCAGCGCCCGCGGGACAACTCCCAGGCCGGCCTGACCGGCGAGACGCTGTTGCAGGCCTACACACTCGAGGGAAAACAGCTCTGGACGATCAACCTCGGCAAAAACATCCGCGAGGGCGCGCACTACACCATGTTCATGGTGATGGATTTTGACGGCGACGGCCGCGCCGAGGTCGCCTGCAAGACGGCCGACGGCACGATCGATGGCACCGGCAAGATCATCGGCGACGCGAACGCTGACTGGCGCGAACCGGCCACGGCGACGCCGGCGCCCACAGGCGACCGTTCGGGCAGTGCCACCACGTCCGATGGCCGCCGCGTCGCCCCGCTCGAGGGCCGCATCATGCGCGGGCCCGAATACCTCACGATCTTCGATGGCCTCACGGGTGCCGCGCTGGCCACGACCAAGTATCTGCCCGGCCGGCATCCGGACACGGACAACCCGACCGGCGACCAGTTTAAGGAAATCTGGGGTGACGCCTACGCCAACCGTTCCGACCGTTTTCTCGCGGGCGTGGCCTACCTCGACGGCGAGCTGCCCAGCCTGCTCATGTGCCGCGGCTATTACACGCGCTCGGTCATCGCTGCGTGGGACTGGCGCGACGGCAAGCTCACCTCGCGCTGGGTCTTCGACAGCGACAAGCTCGGACCACCCGACAAGACCAACCCGTGGCGCGGGCAGGGGAACCACAACCTCTCCGTTGCCGACGTCGATGGCGACGGCCGGGACGAGATCATCTACGGCGCCATGGTCGTCGATGACAACGGCACCGGCCTCTACTCGACGGGCTGGGGCCACGGTGACGCGTTGCATGTCGGCGATTTTGTGCCCGACAACCCGGGTCTCGAGGTCGGCGACATCCAGGAGCGCTTTGATAAGCAGGGCCTGAGCCTGCGCGACGCCCGCACCGGGAAGCCGATCTTCACGATCCCGTCCGTCAAGGCCGCCACCGAGGGCGGCGACGCCGGCGAGGGCCCGGGCCGCGGCAACACCTTCAACATCGACCCGCGTTTCCCGGGCGCCGAGTCCTGGGCCGCCGGCGCCGAGATGGACGGCATCCACGACGCCACCGGCCGGAAATTCATCGAGAAACGCCCGCGCGGCATGCCCGTCAATTTCGGCATCTACTGGGACGGCGACCTCCTCTCCGAACTCCTCGATGGCAACCGCATCGTGAAGTGGAACTGGGAAACCTCCTCCATCGACCCACTGCTCGTGGCCCACGCCTCGACCTCGGGCAACGGCACGAAGGCCACGCCCGCCGTCAGCGCCGACCTGTGGGGCGACTGGCGCGAGGAGGTCATCTGGGCCTCCCGTGACAAGAAGGAGCTGCGCATCTACACGAGCACGATCCCGACCAAGCACCGGCTTGTGACCTTCATGCACGATGCGCAATATCGTGTCGCCGTGGCCTGGCAGAACACCGCCTACAACCAGCCGCCGCACCCGAGTTTCTATCTGGACGAATCCGCGCCGCTTCCACCCCGACCGCAGATCCGTTACCCCTCGGTCCGTCCCTAAATACCCCATGTCACCCCGTTTCACTTCCGCCATCCTCGGACTGGTGCTGGCCGGGCCGTTGCTGGCCCATACGCCGGCCGCACCCGCCGGCAAGACCTTTATCGATTACTTCCGGCCGATCCCGCCGCAGGGCCCGTTGTCGGCCGAGGTGTGGGGCGCCCCCGGCGTCCTGCCGCGCGACCCGCGCAACGGCCTCGAGGACGTCGCCAACCGGTATTGCTACTGGGACGGCCAAGTCATCAAGGGCCCCGACGGCCGCTATCATATCTTCGCCAGCCGGTGGGACGAGCCCAAGGGCCACAACGGCTGGTTTGATTCCGTCGCCGTCCATGGCGTCAGCGAGAATCTTTACGGTCCTTATGTGGATCAGGGCCTCTGCTGGCCCGACAATCAGGGCGGCAAGGGGCACAACGTCACGGCGCTCCGGCTGCCCGACGGCCGTTACGCCATCGTGATCAGCGAGACGCGCCCCGGCACGGTCTTTGTGTCCAGGTCGCTCGACGGCCTGTGGGAGGAACTCGGCACCATCGTCACGGAGGGCGATGTGCGGAAGCGTGCCTCCAACTACAGCGTCATGGTCCGGCCCGACGGCGATTTTCAGATCGTGCCGCGCTCCGGGCAGATCCTGATCAGCAAGTCCGGCATTCTCGGGCCATACAAGGCCCAGGGCCCGAGCATCTATCCGGGCATCGCCGGCCTCGAGCAGCGCGCCCTCGAGGATCCCGTCATCTGGTTCAGCGGCGGACGCTACCACATCGTCGTCAACAGCTGGAGCCAGCGGAAGGCCTTCCACCTCACCTCGCGGGACGGCATCACCGGCTGGACGCTGCGCGGCCTCGCCTACGACCCGACCCGGGATTTTGTCCGTTACACCGACGGCACCTTGAACCGCTGGGACAAGCTCGAGCGCCCCGGTGTCGTCATCGAGGACGGCCACGTGGTCGCCGTCACGCTCGCCGTGCTGGATGTGCCGAAGAACGAGGAGAAAGGTAACGACCGCCACGGCAACAAGGTCATCGTGATCCCCTTCGACGGCGCGGCCCTCGACCGCGACCTCGCGGATGTGCCCGAGCTGCCTTCGCTTTCCCCCTCCAACCCCTGAACTGCATGAACCTCCTCCGGCTGCTTCTTCCGCTCGCCCTGACCGTCGTCGTGCGGGCCGTCATCGCGCCCCCGGCCCCGCTGCCCGCGACCCGCACGGTCGCCCCCGGGCCGTTCCAGCCGTCCTGGGATTCCCTCACGCAGAACTACCAGGCGCCGGACTGGTTTCGCGACGCGAAGTTCGGCATCTGGGCCCACTGGTCGGCCCAATGCGTGCCCGAGCAGGGCGACTGGTATGCGCGCAACATGTATCTGGAGGGCTCGCCGCAGTATAAATATCATGTCGAGCACTACGGGCACCCCTCGAAGTTCGGCTTCATGGAACTCGACCACCTCTGGCGGGCCGAGAAATGGGAGCCGGAGAAGATGATGGACCTCTATGTGAAGGCCGGCGCGAAATACTTCGTGGCGCTCGCCAACCACCACGACAACTTCGACGCCTACGACTCGAAGTATCACGCGTGGAACTCCGTCAACGTCGGCCCGAAGCGCGACATCGTCGGCACCTGGGCGAAGCTCGCCCGCGCGCGCGGCCTGAAGTTCGGCGTGACCAACCACGCTTCGCACACCTGGCACTGGTTCCAGCCGGCCTATGATCACGATCGCGAGGGGCCGCTCGCCGGCGTGCCCTATGACGCCGCGACGCTCACCAAGGCCGACGGGGCGGGGAAGTGGTGGGAGGGCCTCGACCCGCAGGATCTCTATGCCGGCCTGCGCCTGCCGGTGCCGGCCAGCGTGCAGACCGTCAAGGACGCCAACGACTGGCACCGCAAGGTCGACGGCCACTGGTGGGAGATCATCCCGCCGCTCGACCGGGGATACTCGGACAACTGGTTCTTCCGCGCCCAGGACCTCGTGGACAAATATCAGCCGGATCTCTTCTACTTTGACGACACCGGCATCCCGTTCGGCCAGACCGGCCTCGAGTTCGTCGCGCACTTCTACAACGCCAACGCCGCGCGCCACGGCGGCAAGGTCCAGGCCGTGATGAACACCAAGCACCTCGAGCCCGCCCAGGAGGCCGCGGGCGTCCAGGACATCGAGCGCGGCGTCGCCACCGGGATCCGGCCGCTGCCCTGGCAGACCGACACCTGCATCGGCGCCTGGCATTACGACCGGCGGATCTTCGAGCAGCACAAATACAAGACCGTCGCCCAGGTCGTGCGCATGCTGGCCGACATCGTCAGCAAGAACGGCAACCTCCTGCTTAACGTGCCCGTGCGCGGCGACGGTTCGCTCGACGAGGATGAGATCGCCTTCCTCGGCGGCCTGGCGAGGTGGATGGACGTGAACAGCGAGGCCATCTACGCGACGCGGCCCTGGGTGATATACGGCGAGGGACCCTCCACCGTGGAGAAACACGAGTCCGGCCAGTTCGGCGGCGCCCGCGATGTCCGCAGCAAGCCCTACACCGCCGCCGACCTCCGCTTCACCACGAAGGGTGGGGCGCTCTACGCCGTCGTCATGGAGCTGCCCGCCGCCGGCCAGCCCGTCGTTATCACCTCCCTCGCCACAAACTCGCCCCACGCCCGGGGCCGGGTCACCGGCGTGACGCTCCTCGGCGGGTCCGGCCCGCTGGAATGGTCCCAGGACGATAAAGGCCTCTCGGTTCGCCTGCCCGGCAACCTGCCCAGTGAACACGCCGTCTCCCTGAGGATCGACGGCGCTCTCTGATTTCCGACTCAACCCGCTTCGCATCCATGAAACACCCCTTCCTGCTCACCCTCGGCCTGCTGCTTGCCGCGCCGCTCCTCGCCCAAACCACGCCCCCGCCGGCGGCCACCGCTTTGCCCCCGGCCCATGCCGCACCCAGTTCCCTGCCTCCGGCCCAGGCGGCCCAGGCCTTCGCCGGCCGCGTCGCGCCCGCCTACCCGACGCCCTACACCCCGGCCACGCCCGACGAGATCAAGGCCGTGCTCACCCGCATCGTCGGCTACCTGGAGACGGCCAGCCCGGTCAAGGTGGTCAGGATCATCGACCGCAACACGCGCGAACCCGTCACCGACCTGACCAAGCTCTCTGGCCCCGTCGCCTTTGACCGCACCGACTTCCTCATCACCAGCTACGAGTGGGGCGTCACCTACGCCGGCATGCTGCTCGCGGCCGAGGCCACGGGCGACGCGCGTTACAAGGACTACGCCGCCACCCGCCTGCACGCCATCGCCACCGTCGCGGCGCACATCAAGACCCTGCCGCCGCCGCCCGCCGACGCGACCGGCCCGCAGCGCGCGATGGCGCTCCGTGCGGTCATCGCGCCGCGCAGCCTCGACGACTCCGGCTCGATGGCGGCCGCCTTCATCAAGGCCGCCCGCGCCGGCATCGAGCCCGCCACGCTCCGCCCGTGGATCGACAACTACCTGAAGTGGATCCACACCGGCCAGGAACGCCTCGCCGACGGCACGTTGTCGCGCAGCCGCCCGCTGCACAACACGCTCTGGCTCGACGACCTCTACATGAGCGTCCCCGCGCTGGCCCAGATGGGCGCGCTGACCGGCGAGGTGAAATACTTCGACGACGCCGTGAAGCAGATCCTGCAGTTCTCTTCCCGGATGTTTTTGCCGGAAAACAATCTCTACCGCCACGGCTGGGTCGAGGCGATGGATCCGCATCCCGCGTTCCACTGGGGCCGCGCCAACGGTTGGGCGGTCGTCGCCATGACCGAGCTGCTCTCCGTCCTGCCGGAAAACCACCCGGGCCGCGCCGCCGTGCTCGCCCAATACCGGGCGCACGTCGCGGGCCTCGCCGCCACCCAGGGCCGCACCGGCCTCTGGCACCAGCTGCTCGACCGCAACGATTCCTACCTCGAGACCTCCGCCTCCGCCATGTTCGTCTATTCCATCGCGCGCGGCATCAACCGCGGCTGGCTCGACCCGCTCGCCTACGGCCCGATGGTCTCGCTCGGCTGGAACGCGGTCGCGAAACAGGTCAACGCGCAGGGCCAGGTCGAGAACACCTGCGTCGGCACCGGCATGGGCTTCGACCCGATGTTTTATTATTACCGGCCCGTCAGCCCGTTTGCCGCGCACGGCTACGGCCCGGTGCTGCTCGCCGGTGCCGAGGTGCTTACGCTGCGCCAGGGCAAGGGCGCCACCGCCAACATCAACGACAGCTCCGTCCAGTTCGCCCCGTCCCCGTCTCATTTCTGAGCCACGTCGCGCCGCCATGAAAGCCTCCGCCTGCCTGCTGCCGACCGCCGCCCTGGGCAGCCTGCTGACCCTGGCCGGCGCGGCCGAGCCGGTGCCGGAGGATTTCGGCTTCAGCCTCATCCCGAACGCCTTTTCCCGGAATCCGAGCCTGTCCATGACCGTCTACACCGAGCTGACCGAGCTTGGCCGGAAGGTGCCGCCAGCCTCGGCGGCGGCGCCCGTTTATTTCGTGGCCGTGGACCGGGGCCTGCAGTCGCAGGGCGAGCCGATCAGCGGGGTGATCTCACCCACGCCGGCGGTGCTGCAGGACACGCTGTTCCAGGCGCTCGCGGAGGGCGGCTACCAGCCGGCGCCGGAAGGCCGGCCGGCCGGGCTGGCGCTGATTTATTACTGGGGCTCGCACCAGAGCATGGATCCGGACCTCGGGGCCCTGTTTCCCGAGCGCAACCGGCAGTATTTCATGGAACGGGCCTATCTCGTGGGCGGCCGCGCCTTCCGGCACGAGATCATGAACCAGTTCAACTACGGCTACACCTTCGCCGACCGCACGCCGCGCAAGAATTTCCTGATCAACCAGGTCAGCGACGACATCTATTTCGTCATCGTCTCGGCCTACGACTACGCGGCCCTCGCCGCGGGCGAACGCCGGCTGCTCTGGCGCACAATGATGACCGTCGCGACGAACGGCGTGTCGATGAAGGACAGCCTGCCGCCGCTCGTCCTGACCGCCGGGCCCTATTTCGGCCGCGAGACCGCCGAGCCGGTGGCGTTGCACCGCCGCGCCCGGCGCGGCACGGTCACCCTCGGCCCGCTCAAGATCGTGGCCGATGACATTCCGCATTCTTCGGTCCGCAAGTAACCCCCGCATCTTATGTCCCGCTTTGTCCCGTTGCTCCCCGTGGCGCTGGCGCTCCTCCTCGCGCCGGCCGCCCAGGCCCTCGAAAAACCCGACGTCACCTACCAGGTGTTCCAGTTCCCGGCGGACAAGATCCCGCGCATCGACGGCGACACCGCCGACTGGGCCATGGTCCCGGAGAGCTACGTCATCGGCAAGGACCAGCTCACCAATGATGTGAAGACCCCGCCCGCGGCCGGCGACAAGTCGCTCGCCGTGCGGGTCAAGGTCGGCTGGGTCAAGGGGCTCAACCGCCTCTATTTTCTCTACGAGGCCGAGGACGATTTCTGGGACTTTGCCGAGCCGGGCCTGCGCAACGATACCTTCGAGCTCATGGTGGACGGCGACGCCTCGGGCGGGACTTTTGTCGGGCGGGACAACAACCGCTACTGGACCGCGGAGAACATCGGCGCGCTGGCGGCCCCCGAGGCCCGCCTCAGCGACAGCGAGCTCAAGTGGGCGGTCCACGGCGTCCACGCGCAGAACTACCACATCATGACGCCCGCCGTGGACAAGGACTGGACCATGGCCTGGGGCGCCGCCACCTGGACCAAGGAGCTGCCGTGGGCCAACGCGGCCCAGGCGTTCAACTTCAAGCACGGGGAGGGTGGCAAATACACGCTCGAGTTCTGGATCACGCCCTTCGACTACGCCGGCCCCGAGGGCCCGGCGCGCGCGGTCGAGTCGGCCCTGACGGAGAACAAGCTCATCGGCCTCTCGTGGATCGTGCTGGATTACGATGGCAAGACCCCGCGCGGCTTCTGGATGCTTTCGCCCAAGCGCATGGCGCTCGGCAACGCCTCCGGGCTGTGCGCCTTCCGCCTCATGCCGCTCGAGCCCTCGCTCCGGCCGAAGATCGGCGCCCAGTGGACCTGGACCGTGGTCGACATGGACCGCCGGCTCGTGGCGTTCAAGGACCTGTCGGTCGGCACGGTCACGGCTTGGAAATGGGATTTCGGCGACGGCACGACCTCCACCGAGCAACACCCGCAGCACACCTACGCCAAGGCCGGCAACTACGTGGTCCTCCTGGAAGTCACCGGCCCCGACGGCACGTCGCGCCGCTCGAAGATCTGGGACGTGCAATTTAAGAACTGATCCGAACTCACGGAATTTATGGCCACAAAAAGGCGCAAAACCCCGGCGGCGAATGAGACTCTCAAGGCGCCTATAGGCGCGCGGCAATGGTCCTCCTGCCGGACGAAAGCCTTTTGTGACTTTTTATGGCTAAAAAATCTGGGCCTTTGGCTTTTTTGTCTGGTTTCAGTTCCGGCTTTTGCGGCCGATGCCGTCACCCTCAACTGGCTCGGCGGCACGCCGCCCGCCACGGGCGCCAATGTCACCTGGGGCGTGCCCTGGCCGAAGGGAGCCGTGCCGGCCAACACCCCGATGCGCCTGTCCGCCGCCGGCGGGCAGCGGGTCGAGGTGCAAACCTGGCCGCTGGCCTACTGGCCGGACGGTTCCCTCAAGTGGACCGGCCACGCCATCACCGCCCCGGCCGGCCTCGCCGGACCGTTCACGCTCACCCCGCAGCCGGGGCTCAACGAGGAGCGCGGGCCGCGCACCGAAATCAAATACGCCGACGATGCGACGGGCCTCACCCTCGACACCGGCGCGCTCAAGGCGCGCATCGCGAAGTCGGGTGACACTTTCTTCGAGTCGCTCACCATCGGCGACCGCACCGTCGGCACCCACGGCCGGCTCATCGCCCTCCGCGAGGACCGCACCGAGCAGGCGAAGGGTGTGCTCCGCGAGGAATCGTTCACCAGCCGCGTCACGCAGGTGACGCTGGAGCAATCCGGTCCCGGCCGCGCCGTGGTCAAGGTGGAGGGCGTGCATGCCGCCGCTGGCGGCCGGACCTGGCTGCCGTTCACGGTCCGGTTGTATTTCCACGCGGGCTCGGCGGACGTCCGTCTGGTCCATACCTTTGTCTACGACGGCAACCCGGAGCAGGATTTCATCAAGGGCCTCGGCCTCGTCTTCAGCGTGCCGTTCCGGGAGGAGATGCACAACCGCCACATCCGCCTCGCCGGCGACGACGGCGGCATCTGGACGCAGCCCGTGCAGATGATGCCGGGTTACCGCCCGCAGGCCGGCGCCCAGGTGGGCGAACTCTACGCCGCGCATCTCGCCGGGCAACGGGTGCCCAACCTCGCCGATCTCAGCCCGCCGGCGCGCAACGCCACGGTGGGCGTTGCGCTCTGGCCGGACGCCAAGCTCGCCCAGACCGGACCGAATTCCTGGTCCATCCACAAGCGCACCGGCGACCACGCCTCGTGGCTGCATTTCACCGACGGCAAACGCGCCGTCGGGCTCGCCGTGCTGGGCGACGTCAGCGGCGGCCTCGCCGTGGGCGTGAAGGATTTCTGGCAGAAACACCCGGCTGCGCTCGAGGTGCTCAACGGCGACGCCGCCACCGGCGAGATCCGCGTCTGGCTCTGGTCGCCCGACGCGCCGGCGATGGACCTGCGCCGCTACGACGACACGCCGCACGGCCTGCCCGTCAGCTACGAGGACTGGAAGCCGGGTTGGGGGACCGCTCTCGGCATCGCCAACACCCATGAGCTGACCCTGCGCGCCTTCGCCGCCATCCCGCCCAACGCGGAGCTCGGCGCCCTCGCGCGCGCCGCCAGCGCGCCGCCGATCCTCGTCGCCACCCCGCAATACTACCACCGCCTGCAGGTCTTCGGCCGCTGGAGCCTGCCGGACCGCTCGACCCCGACGCTCGACTGGATCGAGACCCAGGTGCAGGGCCTCGTGGATTTTTACCGTCAGCAGGTGGACGAGCGCTCGTGGTATGGTTTCTGGGATTTCGGCGACATCATGCACAACTACGATTTCGGCCGCCACGAGTGGCGTTACGACATCGGCGGCTGGGCCTGGGTGAACACCGAGCTCATGCCGGACATGCTGCTGTGGTATTCCTTCCTCCGCACCGGCCGCGCCGACCTCTACCGCTTTGCCGAGGCGATGACGCGTCACACCAGCGAGGTGGACGTGCACCATGTCGGCCCCTTCGCCCCGCTTGGCTCGCGCCACAACGTCAACCACTGGGGCGACGGCGCCAAGCAGCCGCGCATCAGCCACGCGGGTCTCAAGCGGCAGTTCTACTTCCTCTCCGGCGGCGACGAGCGCACCGGCGACCTGTTGCGCGCCCAGGTCGACGCCGACCTGGCCTACGAGTATCTCGTGCAGTTCAACGGCTCGCATTACATGCCCACCGACGACGCCGGCGGTTACACGCTCGCGCCGCGCGCCAGCGGTCCCGCGCCCGAGCCGAAGGACTTCGGCCCGCGCCCGCTGGCGGCCGACCGCAAGCCCTTCACACGCTTCGGCCTCGAATGGATGTGTTACGCGCTCAACTGGACCACCGAGTGGGAGCGCGGCCTTGACCCGTCGTGGCGCCCGCGCATCGAGGCCGATATGCGCACGATGGCCGCGAACGTGGACCAGGACGGGCGCTTCGGCGGCCGCTACTTCGACATGATCTTCGGCGGCCCCGAGAACCTCTGGGAGATGGAGCCGCAGTATGACATTCCCGAGTTCTGGAACGCGCTGGCCAACACCTTCGAGCACGTCGGACGCCAGGTGGAGGGCGGCCAGATGACCGGCCCGCGCCTGCTCGCCTACGCCGCGCACAAGAAGAATAACGCCGAACTCGGTCGCCTGGCCTGGGACAAGCTCATCGGCAAGTCGCTCTCGCCGCTGCCGGTGCCGAAACCGGTCCGTGATGCCGGCCTCGTGAAACCCGTGACCGACCCCGCCTTCCTCGGCGCGCCGGTCGGCTGGCAGCTGCACGGCGTCGCCAGCGTCCAGTGGGCGCTCAACGCCATCGAGACCCTCGAGCTGGCCAGACCCTGGCTCGCCGACTGGGAAAAAGCCGCGGCCGCGCAGCCGAAACCCTGATCGCTTCGCTCCCATGCAGTTTCTACCGCAAAAGAACGCAAAGAACTCAAAGACCAGGCGCGCATCGGCTTTCTGCGCTCTTTGCGTTTCTTTGCGGTTAATTATTCTGGGACTTGGCTGCTCGATGACCGTTTCTTCATTTGCCGCGGTCTTCAACGTCCGCGACCACGGCGCCAAGGGCGACGGTGTCGCCCTCGATTCGCCGGCGATCAACGCCGCGATTGAAGCGGCTGCGAAACAGGGTGGGGGCACGGTCGTGCTCCCGGCCGGCACCTACCTGAGTTTCTCGATCCGCCTCAAGAGCAACATCACGCTGCACCTCGACGCCGGCGCCGTGCTGCTCGCGGCCGTGCCGGCCGAGGGCTTGGGTGCCTACGATCCGCCTGAGCCGAACGACTGGGGCGACAAGCTTCAATACCAGGACTTCGGCCACAGCCACTGGCAGAACAGCCTCATCTGGGGCGATGGCCTGCAGAACATCGCCATCACCGGTCCCGGGCTGATCGACGGCACCAAGGGCCTCGTGCGCAACGCCGGTTACGGCGGCGGCCGCCGCGGCGCCATCGGTCCCGACGGAACATTGCCGCCCGGCTCGACCCCGGCCCCGGTGTCAGTCACTCCGCCCGGCCCGCCGCCTCCGGGTGCGCCGGCCGCCGGCGGTCCCGGTCCGCGCAGCCCCGTTGGCCAGGGCAACAAGGCCATTGGCCTCAAGAACTGCCGCAACGTCACCCTCCGCGACTTCTCCGTCCTCAACGGCGGCCACTTCGCCCTGCTCGCGACCGGGGTCGATCACCTGACGATCGACAATCTCAAGGTCGACACCAATCGCGACGGCTTCGACATCGACGCCTGCCGCAACGTCCGCGTGTCCAACTGCAGCGTCAACGCCCCGAACGACGACGCCATCGTCCTCAAGAGCAGCTTCGGGCTGGGGGAGGCCCGGGCCACCGAGAACGTCACCATCACCAACTGCCTCGTCAGCGGCTTCGACGTCGGCTCGCTGCTCGACGCCACCTTCAAGCGCACGCAGGAGCGCGCCCCCGACCGCGACGGCCCGACCGGCCGCATCAAGTTCGGCACCGAGTCCAACGGCGGCTTCAAGAACATCACGATCTCGAACATCGTCTTCGACCGCTCGCGCGGCCTCGCGCTCGAGACGGTCGACGGTGGCGTGATCGAGGATGTCGTCATCTCGAACATTACGATGCGCGATGTCTCGAACTCCCCGATCTTCATCCGCCTCGGCAACCGCGCACGCGGCCCGGCCGGCACGCCTGTCGGCGCCGTGCGCCGCGTGCGCCTCAGCGGCATCACCGTCAACGGTGCCGACGGCCGCTTCCCGATCCTGCTGGCCGGCCTGCCCGGCCACCCGATCGAGGACGTCACGATCGAGGGCGTCCACGTGCTTTCCCGCGGCGGCATCTCGCTGGAGCAGGTCGCCGCGCAGCCGGCCGATCTGGTGAACGCCTTCTTCCTGCGCGGCAACGAGCCGGGCGTGACCGGTCCCCGCGACCCCTTTGCCGTGCCGGCGCGCGAGCCGTCCTATCCCGAGCCGAGCATGTTCGGCCTGCTGCCCGCCTCGGCGATTTATGCCCGCCACGTCACCGGTCTGGTCGTGCGCGATGTGACCTACGCCTACGAGAAACCCGACACCCGCCCGCGCGTGGTCCTTGATCAAGTGACGGACGCCCGTTTCGACGAACTCGACGTGGCCCATCCGGGGGAGGGAAAGGCCTTTGTTCTGCGCGCGGTGAAGAATTTCAGCATCTCCCGCAGCCCCGGCGTGGCCGATGCCCGCCACGATTCCACCGACCAACTTTCCTTTTGATCATGAAACGCCATATCCTGCTTTCCCTGCTGGCTGCCGGTGTCGCCAGCGCCCAGCCCTCCTCCCCGGCGCCGCACCCGGCCGTGCCCCGCGTCACCCTGCCGGGCCCGGCCCTGCCCATCCCACCGGGACCCTTCGTCCCGACCTGGGAATCGATCCGGGCCAATTACCAGCCGCCGGCCTGGCTGCTGGACGGCAAGTTCGGCATCTTCCTGCACTGGGGCCTCTACGCCGTGCCGGCCCGCAACAGCGAGTGGTATCCGCGCCACATGTATGCCACCCGGGCGGTCGCCGACTGGCACCGCCAGAAATTCGGGCCGCAGGACAAGTTTGGCTACAAGGATTTCATCCCGCTCTTCCGGGCCGAGAAATACGACCCGGCCGCGTGGGCCGGGCTCTTCCGCAGGGCCGGCGCCAAATACGTCATGCCCGTCGCCGAGCACCACGACGGCTTCGCGATGTATGATTCGGCGCTCACGCGCTGGGACGCCAAGGATATGGGGCCGAGGCGCGACCTGATCGGCGAGCTGGCCGCGGCCGTCCGGCATGAGGGCCTCGTCTTCTGTCTCTCCAACCACCGCATGGAGCACTGGAACTTCATGTATCCGATGGCGGGCCTGGCCTCGGATATCTTCGATCCCGCCTACGCCGACTTCTACGGGCCGCCGCAGCCGCCGGTCGAGCGCACGCAGGGCGGCCAGGAGGTCTTCGAGGGCCGCGCCGCGCCGCAAAGCCGGGAGTTCCTCGAGGAGTGGCTGCGTCGCAACCAGGAATTGGTGGACAAATACCGGCCGCAGATGGTCTTTTTCGACAACGGCGTCAATGCCCGCGCCCTCGACGAGGTGAAGCTCCGCTTCGCCGCCTATTATTACAACCGCGCCGCCGAGTGGGGCCTCGCCGCCAGCGTCACCACCAAGAGTGACGCCTACCTCGCCGGCACCATCAAGGATTACGAGCGCGGCCGGCCGGCGGGCATCAGCGAGCAGTTCTGGCAGTGCGACACCTCCATCGCCCACAACAGCTGGGGTTACATCGACGGCCTCGTGCTGCGCAATGCCGGCGAGCTGATCCGCGAGCTGGTGGACTGCGTCTCGAAGAACGGCGCCTACCTGCTCAACCTCGCGCCGCGCGCCGACGGCACCATTCCGGAGGACCAGCAGCTGCGCCTCCTCCAGATGGGCGAGTGGCTCGGCGTGAATGGCGAGGCCATCTACGGCTCCCGTCCCTGGCACCGCTTTGGCGAGGGGCCGACGGAGGAGCGGATCAACGAACGCAGCCCGCAGCGCGGCATCACCAATGCCGCCCTCGTCTCCTACACGCCGCAGGACATGCGCTTTACCGTCCAGAAGCAGGCCGACGGCACCTACACGCTCTACGCCACCCTCTTCGCCTGGCCGCAGGACAACAAGGTCACGATCACCTCGCTCGCCACGGGTGCGCCGGGCCTCGCGGGCGACATCACCGCCGTGTCCCTGCTCGGCAGCACGCAGGCCGTCAAATTCACCCGCGACGCCACCGGGCTGCATGTCACCCTGCCACCCTGGCGCCCCAGCGATTTCGCCAGCGTCCTCAGGATCACCGGACTCAGGCTGCCATGATCCGTCCCGCCTCCGTTCAGGTCTTTGTGTTCCGCAGCGCGCAGGACGGCCTCTCGTCCGCCGTCCCGTGTGGCCGATGCCAGGCACGAGCTGGCGGAAAAAGTGGATTTCTGAGGTTCGCTCATTAACGCCAATATCCGAAAGCACAGCCATTTTGATAAGGATCATCTCGCATCTCTCTGCGCCTTAGCGCCTTTGCGTTAATTTCAGGTCTCAGGTCTCAAGTTTCAGGTTTCCTTTTTATATGATTGACCCCAATCATATAAATTCCGTCACTGTTCTTCCATGCGCGTGCCCCAGCACATCGTCGACCTTCGCCGCGAGGAGCTTCGCAGCCTGATCCGGCGCGACGGTTTCCTGCCGGTGGTCGAGATCTGCCGGCGCCTGGGTGTCTCCGAGGCCACCGCCCGCCGCGACCTGGCGGCGGTCGAGGCCGACGGCCACATCACCCGCACCTACGGCGGCGCGCTGGCGGATTACAACAGCTCCTTCGACTCGGTCGACGAGCGTTCCGGCCGCGCCCGCTCGGCCAAGGCCCGCATCGCCCGCAAGGCCGTGGCGCAGATCCCGCGCACGGGCACCATCTTCCTCGACGCCGGCACGACCATCCAGGCTGTGGCCCGCGCCCTGACGCGCCGCCGGGACTTCGCCGGCCTCGCGGTTGTCACCAACAGCCTCTCCGCCGCCACCGTGCTGGGCGGCGTGGCGGGTCTCGAGCTGCACGTCCTCGGCGGCCAGTTCCTGAACCGCCAGGCCGCGCTCATGGGCGCCCGCGCCGTGTCCGCGCTCGGCGACTGGAAGTTTGACGCGGCTTTCCTGGCGGGGGAGGGGATGGACGCCGCCGGCATCACGAATTCCCACGACCACATCGCGGCCTTCCAGCAGGCCCTGCTACCGCACGCGACGCGCGCCTATTTCTGCCTCGACGCCACCAAGCTCGGCCGCGCCACGCCGCACCGCGCCGCTGCCTGGTCCCAGGTTTCCGCGCTCATCACCGACGCCTCCGCCAAGGCCCTCGCCGAAAACAGCATCGTCCTGCCCGCCGCCAAACTCCTCCGCGCCTGATGAACCCCGCCACCGCCCAGTCCAATGTCCTTGAGCGGATGCTCGACCTCTCTCACCAGCTGGGGCGCGAGGACCGCAAGCTCGCCATTTTGGGGGAGGGGAACACCTCCGCCCGCCTCACCGCGGACACCTTTGTCGTCAAGGCCAGCGGCTCGAACCTCGGTTCGCTGAGCGAGAAGGGCACCGCCACCTGCCGCTTCGACGCCCTGCTGCCGCTGCTCGACCGCAAGGTCATGACCGACGCCGCCATCGACGAGGCGCTCTTTGCGGCGCGCGTCGATCCGTCGTCCCGCAAGCCTTCCGTCGAGGCGATGTTCCATGCGTGGCTGCTCACGCTGCCGGGCGTGAACTTCGTCGGCCACACGCACGCGGTCGAGGTGAACAAGATCCTCGCCACGAAACACGCGAAAACCTTCGCCACGCGGCGCCTCTGTCCCGACGAGATCGTGTGTTGCGGCGCCGAGTTCGTCCTCGTGCCCTACATCGACCCGGGCCTGAAGCTCGCCCAGGGCATCCGCGCCGCCGTGAAGGCCTACATCAAGCGCCTGGCCCGTCCGCCGCGCGTCATTCTCCTCGAGAACCACGGTCTCATCGCCCTCGGCGCCACGCCCGAGGCCGTCCTCGCCGCGACCCTCATGGCCAACAAGGCCGCCGAGATCTTCGTGGGCGCCGTGGCGCTCGGTTCCCCGCGCTTCCTGTCCCCCGCCGTCGCCGCCCGCATCGCCGGCCGCCCCGACGAACACTACCGCCAAAAGGCGCTGGGGCTCTAGCGCCGTTGTAAGGTTTAAGCTGTAAGGTTTAAGCCTCCAAACCATCTCTCCGCTTTCACTCCACCTCCCTTAAACCTTAAAACTTAAACCTTACCACTATGAGCTACAAATACGTCAACTTCGCCTGGGACGATGCCAAGGCCGCGTCCCTCGACCCCGTCGGTCGTCTCATCTACCGCTCGAACCTGCTCGGCAGCGACCAGCGCATCACCAACACCGGCGGCGGCAACACGTCGTCGAAGATCACCGAGAAGGATCCGCTCACCGGCCAGCCGACCGAGGTGCTCTGGGTCAAGGGCTCCGGCGGCGACCTCCGCACCAGCACCCGCGAGAATTTCTCGTCCCTCTACCAGCAGAAGCTGCTCGACCTCCAGAAGCTCTACGCCGCCCGCACCGACAAGGGCCTCAAGGCCCCGGCCGAGGACGACATGGTGGGCATGTATAACCACACCACCTTCAACCTGAACCCGCGCCCGTCCTCGATCGACACCCCGCTGCACTCCTTCCTGCCGGGCAAGCACGTCGACCACATGCACCCGAACGCGATCATCGCCATCGCGGCCTCGCAGAACTGCGAGAAGCTGACCCAGGAGATCTTCGGCGGCGCGATGGCCTACGTGCCGTGGATGCGCCCGGGCTTCGAGCTCGGCCTCGCCATGCAGGAAATTGCGAGGAAGAACCCGAAGATGAAGGCCATCATGATGGGCCAGCACGGCTTCATCTCGTGGGACGACGACGAGAAGAAGTGCTACACGTGGACGCTCGACTGCATCGAGAAGGCCGCGGCCTACATCGAGGCGAAATACCAGGCCAAGGGCGGCGACGCCACGGCCTTCGGCGGCGCGAAATACCAGACCCTCGACGCTGCGAAGCGCCACGAGGTCTTCGCCGCCATTTTGCCCTGGCTCCGCGGCCAGGTCTCCCAGCAGAAGCGTTTCATCGGCACCGTGCAGGACGACGAGAAGATCCTGCGCTTCGTCAACTCGAAGGACGCCGCCCGCCTCGCCGAGCTCGGCACGAGCTGCCCCGACCACTTCCTCCGCACCAAGATCAAGCCGCTCTACGTCGACTGGAACCCGCAGGCCGAGGACACCGCCGCGCTGAAGAAGAAGCTCGCCGCCGGCCTCGAGGCCTACCGCAAGGACTACGCGGCCTACTACGCGAAGTGCAAACACGCCAACTCGCCGGCCATGCGCGACCCGAACCCGACCGTCGTCCTCATCCCGGGCGTCGGCATGGTCGCCTGGGGCAAGGACAAGTCCGAGTCCCGCGTCACCGCCGAGTTCTACAACTGCGCCGTCGAGGTCATGCGCGGCGCCGAGGCGATCGACAAATACATCGCCCTGCCGCAGCAGGAGGCCTTTGACATCGAGTATTGGCTCCTCGAGGAGGCCAAGCTCAAGCGCATGCCGGCCGAGAAGGAACTCGCCCGCCAGGTCATCATCGTCGTCGGCGCCGGCTCCGGCATCGGCAAGGAGACCGCCCACCGCCTCGTCAAGGACGGTGCGCACATCGTCTCGGTCGACATGAAGCTCGAGACCGCCCAGGCCACCGCCAACGAGATCACCGCCAAGCTCGGCCAGGGCATCGGCGTCGCCGGCACCGGCATCTCCAGCTGCGGCCCGGCCGTCGGCCTCGCCTGCAACATCACCGACCGCGCCAGCGTCCGCGCCATGCTCGACCAGGTCGCGCTGGCCTACGGCGGCTTCGACTCCATCTGCGTCACCGCCGGCGTCTTCTGGCCGAGCGACACCACCGGCCACATCCCCGACGACAAGTGGGCCTTCACCTTCGGCGTCAACGTCACCGGCAGCTACATCGTCGGCGACGAGGCGTTCAAGACCTGGAAGGAACAGGGCCTGCGCGGCAACCTCGTCCTCACGACTTCGGCCAACGCCGCCGTCGCGAAGAAGGGCTCCGTCGCCTACGACACCTCCAAGGCCGCCGCCAACCACCTCGTGCGCGAGCTGGCCATCGAGCTGTCCCCGCTGGTCCGCGTCAACGGCGTGGCCCCGGCCACGGTGGTGCAGGGGAGCGCGATGTTCCCGCGCGACCGCGTCATCGGCTCGCTCGCCAAATACAACATCCCCTACAAGGACGACGAGGCGACGGAGTCGCTGGTCAACAAGCTGGCGCAGTTCTACGCCGACCGCACGCTGACCAAGGCCCCGATCACCCCGGCCGACCAGGCCGAGGCCTACTTCCTGCTCGTGAGCTCGCGCCTCAGCAAGACCACCGGCCAGATCGTCACCGTCGACGGCGGCCTCCACGAGGCCTTCCTGCGGTAAACCAGCTGTCAGCCATCAGCCGTCAGCGTTCAGCCAGAGCAATTCAAGATTCCGAAAAGTCTCCCTTGCTGATAGCTGATCGCTGAGAGCTGACCGCTTCTTCAAATGTCTTCCCTGAAAACCATCCATTGTGCGGCCGTCGACCTCGGCGCGACCAGCGGCCGCGTCATCGTCGGCACGTGGGCGAAGAACAAGCTCACGCTGACGGAGGTCCACCGCTTCCCCAACGCCTTCAAGTCCGCCGGCGGCCACGACTACTGGGACATTCCGGGCCTCTGGTCCGAGATCACCACCGGCCTGCGCGAGGCGAAACGCCGCTTCCCGGCGCTCGTCTCCGTGGGCGTGGACACCTGGGGCGTGGACCACGTGCTGGTCAATGACGCGGGCCGCATGGTCTTCCCGACCCACGCCTACCGCGACGCCCGCACACAGCCCGGCCTCCGGAAGCTGGCCAACACCCGCGCCGCGCTCGAGCGCATCTACGCGGCCACCGGCATCCCGAACGTCTTCTACAACTCCAGCCTCCAACTCGCCGAGACGGTCGCGAGCTGCCCGGCCGTGACCGACATCGCCACGCGCTGCCTCTTCCTGCCGGATTACTTCAACTACCTGCTCTCGGGCCGCATGGAGAACGAGATCTCCTTCGCCAGCACGACGCAGCTGCTGGACGTCCACGGCAAGGACTGGTCGCGCGCCACGCTCGACCATTTCCACATCCCGGCCAACTGGTTCTCGACGCCGATCCTCGCCAACACCGTGCTCGGCCCCGTCACCGGCCTGCCCGAGTTGAAGGGCGTGAAGGTTGTCGCCGTCCCCGGTCACGACACCGCCGCGGCCTACGACGCCATGCCCGCCAACCCGGCCGGCGGCGACCTCTACATCAGCTCCGGCACCTGGTCGCTGGTCGGCTTCGAGAGCGACACGCCGGTCCTCGGCGCTGGCGCCCTGGCCGCCCGCATCTCCAACGAGCGCATCGGCGACGGCCGCTACCGCCCGCTGACCAACGTCATCGGCCTCTGGCTGCTCGAGGGCACGCTGAAGGAATTCGCCGCCCGCCCCAAGAACGACAAGGAGTGGGGGCAGCTCATCGCTGCCAGCTCTAAGCTTACAGCTTTAAGCTTTAAGCTGGATTGCACCGACCCCGCCTTCGTGAACCCCGCGTCCATGAAGGCCGCCATCGACGCGCAGCTGAAGAAGCGGAAGCTCCCGCTGCCGAAGAACCTCGCGGGCTATGTCCGCCTGATCTGCGACTCGCTGGGGCAGGGGCACGCCGACGCCATCCGCAACTTCGAGAAGCTCGCCGGCCGCAAGTTCTCGCGCATCCTCATTGTTGGCGGCGGCTCCAAGAACCGCCTCCTCTGCCAGGCCACGGCCGACGCCAGCGGTCTGCCCGTCCACGCCTTCACCCTCGAGGGCACCGCGGTCGGCAACATCGCCAGCCAGCTCATCGGCCTCCGCGCCGTGAAGAACCTGAAGACCTTCCGCGAGTATTTTTCCAAACAACTCAAACCGACAATCTATCGACCGAATCGTTAACCACGAAGGCACAGAGACACAGAGAAAGACAACTCATGGTTCATGAATGTTTCTCTCCTTTGTGACTTGGTGCCTCTGTGGTGAAAATTCTTGGTTAGTTCTTAATTCTTAATTCACCCCTCCTGATTCCATGAGCTCCCCCGCCTACAAACTCGCCCGTGCCGCCTACGCCGCCCATGGCGTTGATACCGAAGCCGCCATCCGCGCCGCGCTGCGCATTCCGATCTCCCTCCACTGCTGGCAGGCCGACGACGTCCGCGGCCTCGAGACGCCGAAGGCCGGCCTCACCGGCAGCGGCACCCTCGCCACCGGCGGTTACCCGGGCCGCGCCCGCAACGGCGACGAGATGCGCGCCGACCTCGATCTCGCGCTGAAGCTCCTCCCCGGCAAGCAGCGCCTCAACCTCCACGCCTTCTACGCCGAGACCGGCAGCAAGGTCGTCGACCGCGACGAGCTGCAGCCCGAGCACTTCGCGCGCTGGCTGGGCTGGGCCAAGTCCCGCCGCGTCGGCCTCGATTTCAACCCGACCTATTTCGCCCACGAGATGGCCAACTCGGGCTTCACCCTCTCCGACGCCGACCCGGCCGTCCGCAAGTTCTGGATCCGCCACGCCAAGGCCAGCCGCCACATCGCGGAGAGCTTCGCCAAGACCCTCGGCACGCCCTGCGTGAACAACCACTGGGTGCCGGACGGCGCCAAGGACGCCCCGGCCGACCGCTGGGCCCCGCGCGAACGCCTCGCCGCGTCCTACGACGCCATCTTCGCCGACAAGTCCGTGAACCGGAAGCTCTGCGTCGACGCCGTCGAGGGAAAGCTCTTCGGCATCGGCTCCGAGGAATACGTCGTCGGCTCGCAGGAGTTCTATTCCAACTACGCCCTCAGCCGCGACCTCGTGCTCTGCCTCGACCTCGGCCACTACCACCCGACGGAATCGGTCGCCGACAAGGTCTCCGCCCACCTCGCGTTCCACAAGAAGCTGCTGCTCCACACCAGCCGCCCGATCCGCTGGGACAGCGACCACGTCGTCATCTTCGACGACGCCGTGCGCAACCTCTTCCTCGAGATCGCCCGCGGCGACGCGTGGGACCGCATGTTCGTGGCCCTGGATTTCTTCGACGCCTCGATCAACCGCGTCGCCGCCTACGTCATCGGCGCCCGCGCCACCCGCCAGGCCATCCTCTGCGGCCTGCTCGACCCGTCTGCCGGGATGAAGGCCGCCGAGAATGCCGGCAAGGGTCACGAGCGCCTCGCGCTGATGGAAAACGCCCGCGCGCTGCCCTGGGGCGCCGTGTGGGACGAACTCTGCGAACGCGACGGCGTCCCCCCGGGCGCCCAGTGGCTCAAGGACGTCGCCCGCTACGAGCGTCAGGTGCAGTCGAAACGCACCTGACGGCAGCTTTAGGCTATAAGCGATAGGCAGTAAGCTTCGAACCACCGAACCAATTCCAGTCGCCCACCACCTTATGGCTTACTGCTTACCGCTGCTCCTGCCCGGGAAATTACAGCCACTAAAAACCACATAATGCGCAGCCGCCCCCGCCGCCATTCGCTACCATTCGTCAGCCAGAGCACTAAGCTATAAGCGATAGGCTTTAAGCTCCGAACCACCCAACCAATTCCAGCCACCCACTGCCTTAGTCCAGGGCTTAAAGCCTAAAGCTTACAGCTTACAGCTCCCTGCTCCTCCTCCCATGACCACCCACATCGAAAATCCCGACGTTGTCCTCATCGGCAGCGGCGTCATGTCCGCCAACCTGGGTGCCATCCTGAAGCGCCTCGACCCGAAGCTGCGCATCCAGGTGTATGAGGCGGCCGAGGAGCTGGCCTTTGAGAGCTCCAACGGCTGGAACAACGCCGGCACCGGCCACGCGGGCATCTGCGAGGTCAGCTACACGCCGAAGCCCGCCGACGGCAGCCCGGTGAAGGTCCAGAAGGTCATCGATATCTTCCAGGAGTTCGAGCAGACGCTCCAGTTCTGGGCCCACGCCGTCGCGACCGGCATGATCGACAACCCGAAGGAGTTCATCAATCCGGTCCAGCACATCAGCTTCGTCGACGGCGAGGACCAGGTGAAGTTCCTCAAGTCGCGCTACGACGGCATGAAGGCGCACCACTTCTTCAGCTCGATGGAGTTCACCACCGACCACGCCAAGGTCGGCGCCTGGGCCCCGCTGCTCACCGAGGGCCGCGACCCCAAGCAGCTCATCGCCGCGACCAAGATGGACGGCGGCACCGACATCAATTTCGGCGCCCTCTGTCGCAAGCTCCTCACCTGGCTCGCCAACCAGGAAGGCTGCGCCGTGGCCGCCGGCAACAAGGTCGTCGGCTTGCAGAAGAGCGGGGCGGGCTGGTCCGTCACCGCCCGCGAACTCAAGACCGGCGTGGAGCGCACGGTGAACGCGAAGTTCGTCTTCGTCGGCGCCGGCGGCGGCAGCCTGCCGCTCCTGCAGATGGCCGGCCTGCCCGAGGCGAAGGGCCTCGGCGGTTTCCCCATCGGCGGCCACTGGCTCGTGTGCGACAAGCCCGAGATCGTCGCCCGCCACCAAGCCAAGGTCTACGGGCAGAACCTGCCCGAGGCGCCCACCATGGCCGTGCCGCACCTCGACACCCGCATCCTCGACGGCAAGAAGACACTCCTCTTCGGGCCCTTTGCCGCGTGGACGACCCGTTTCCTGCACCGCACCGGCAGCTGGACCGATCTCCCCGCGACGGTGAAGCCGCACAACGTGATGACGCTGCTCAAGATCGCCGCCACCAACTTCCCGCTGGTGAGGTATCTGCTGCAGCAGGGCACGCAAAGCATGGCCGACCGCATGCGGGTGATGCACATTTTCTATCCCAACGCGAAGGCCGAGGACTGGAAGCTGGTCGACGGCGGCATCCGGGTGCAGGCGATCAAGAAGACCGACGGCGAGGCCGGCATCGTGCATTTCGGCACGGAGGTCCTCACCAGCGCCGACAAGAGCATGTCCGCCCTCCTCGGTGCGAGCCCCGGGGCCTCGGTCTGCGTCAACATCGTGCTCGAAGTGATCAACAAGAGCTTCCCGCATTTGATGACCAGCCCCCGCATGGCCGAGATCGTGCCCACGTATGGCACCGATTACCGGAAGCCCGAGCTGGCCGTGAAATTCAACGACCTGGCCCTCGCCGCCCGAAAACAGCTCAAGCTGGTTTAAAGCCGTCAGCATTCAGCGTTCAGCTGTCAGCAAGAGGAGCAATAAGTCGCTCTCAGCTTAACTGTGTGTCTGGAGAGCTGACAGCTGACCGCTGATCGCTTACAGCTTCTCCATGCCCATGCCTCTCCTGACGATTGTCCCGCCGATGCCTGGCGCTGAGCGTCGCTTCAAGCCGTTTGTCGATTTCGTGCATACCGCGGGGTGGGAGACGGAGTTCGTCCGCCTGGACTTCGGCGGCCGGGTGCCGCCATTCGGATCGACCGAGATTTTTCCCCAGGTCGACGCCCAGACAGAGGGCAAGGTCGTGATGGGGTTCTCGCTCGGTGCGCTTTACTCGCACCTCGGTGCGTTGCGGGCCCGGCACCTGATCCTCGGCTCGGTCTCGCCGTTCTTCCTTGAGGATGACGACGAGCCCGAGCGCTGGATGATCTCCTACCGCGCTGGCAACGCCGCCACCCCCGCCGACATCCTGGTCGGCGGCGAGGAAGACGCCCAGATGCACCGCCGCGCCACGGCCCTACGCGATTTCTACCGCCAGCACACCTACACCGTAGTCCCAGACGCCGAACACGAACTCTGGCACCCGAATTATCTGCAAGCGATCAAGACGGCACTGGATCGCATTCAGGTTCAAGCGAAGACGCGAGGGTAGGGCGCGGACATTGGTCAGCGCCGCGATTGTTCATCACTGATTTTTCAATGGTCATCGTCCACTTATCCGAACCAACGAACAATAGGTCCACTGCCTTGATCAGGAATCCGGTTCTTCACCGCGTAGCCATCGCCTATTGGCCGGAGCATGCCGCCTGGGAAGTGCGTGTCGCCCGCACCGAGGCCAATCGGGGCAATCGAAAGAATTAAAATCTGACCCGTTCCGGCTTTCTTCAGTTTTTGAGGATCGAAGGCCAATAAGTCTGGCCGCAATGGCCTCCAACGTGGATTGGGAACGCCTTTTTACCCATGCGATGGACCACGCGCTTGGTTGCCTTCTGCCGATACGAAGCGCGCATCACAATCGGTAGGCTGCAGCGATAGCAGTGATATGTCTTCATGCGACGATTTTGGAAACGTCTGGCAACGAGTTTATATCTAATGTGAGATTACCAGCGACCCGAGTGCCTGGCGTTTCAGGAATATATTGGAATCCAAAGCGTTCATACCAGGCGATGAGTTCCGAAAATTCTTCTAGGTCGAAGATGGAGATTATGCCTGTCACCTTGCGGCAGCCACACTCCCGTGCGTGAACTAGGACCTGATCGAGCAACGCAGCACCTAGTCCGCGGCGCCGATAATCGATTTGCCGGACGGGTTGGCAAAAAAAGCTCTGGAGGAAGGTCTGTGGGACAGCGATGTTGTGACGGACATGTAGGTCGCCGATATTAAAGACATCGTCATCAAGCAGGGTGCACAGCGCCTCAGCAATCCGTGCAGAGCCGGCGAATACGTGCCAGTAGCGCGCGCGGCGGTCCATAGTCAGCACATAGCGGTATCCCTGACCAATCCGATCGATTAATTGGCCTGTGACTTCGGTTTCTTCGACCTCTGTGGGATTGGGTATCACGAGAGGCGAGGTTATTCGCTACCCAACAAACGCTGCCAAAATGGGCGACGGCGGACTGGCTCCTTAAGACCGAGGTCCGAATTGGCGTGGTCCTGCTCGCGCTTTGCCTGTGCGATTTTCCGGTCGGTCCATGATTCGGCCCATTGCACAGTATTTTGCCGAATCCAGTAGTGAGAGCGGCAGGGGAAATCCCAGTTGCCGATCGAAGGGTGCAGAGAAATTGTGTGGCCGTTAAAAGTCAGCCGCCATCCGGTGGGCGAGAGATTCGTCACCACTTCATTGCCGCAACCACACGGGCAGTTGTGGGCTACCAGACGAAAGCGGATCGAAACATACAGCACGCCTGTCTCAAGCGGCTGCGGCATGTGCTCAACGAATTCAACGGTGAATTTCTTCATTGGTGAGCATGTTGGGGCCGATGCTGTAGCTGCTCTCATGCTCATGGCGATCATTGGCATAGAAGCCCATGTGCTTCTTCCACCGTATTACGGCCATGACCGCGTTGAGCATGTTGAGCTCGGCGATCTGGATGTTGCTGGCATAGAGCTCGTCGGCGCCGCCGGATTTCACCGGCACGTTGCCGATGTGCGTGTGGTGTGCCGGGGTTACCGTGATGGTGTTGACGATGCCGTGCAGCTGATCATTCCCGGCCTCTACGCCCAGGCCCGTGTCGATGAAAGGAATTTTCCTATCGACCAAAAAAGCGACGACGGCCGCTTTATCCGGCCCGGGATCCATGCAAAGGAATGCAAAGCTCAACTTGGCGAGCTCCTCTACATTGGCCGCGGTGATACGCGTCTCATGAGGATGAACGCGACGATGCATGCGAAGGTAAATCGCCGTATGGTAGGCGACCTTTGTCATCCGAGCGCGCAGCTCGGTAAGGGTTGGGGCCCCCGGGGATCGATAGGCGTTATTCAGGGAAAATTCATCGTCGTCGAATACGTGAATCTCTTGCACGGGGCACTTGGCGACAGCGTCCAAGACATAAGAACCAGTGCCACCCAATCCCACGATGCCGATGATGCCGCCCTTGAGTTTGGCTGTAATGGGCACAATCTGCGCTCTGGCAGAGTGGGAGTCGGCGTAAACGAAAGGTGAGTCTTCATCTGTTACCTCTAGGATTTGGCGGGTCTGAGCAGTGGCGTGAGGGTCAATCACCCGAGCGGGGCCGGAAAGGAGATCCACATAGCGACGGACTTTCGCATTGAAGTCAGGATCAGCGGGCTCCGGCCGACTTGAAAAGCGGAAGGAAGCTGCGACGCCGTCGGCAAGATTAAAGCTGTTTTTCTCATGAAGAATGGCATTAATAGGGTCGCCATTCGAGAAGTGCGGCATCTTACCGGCAAAGAAGGTCACATGGTCCGGTGGTTTGCCAACGATGATGTCGGTGGCCATGGGCAATACCATAATCAGGGTGCCACGACAGACGGCCCGCCGGTCGTCCAGGTAAGGGACATTTCTCACCAGCAGATATGAAGCCTTTACCCCGACCTCAAAGCCATCATCGAAGAGGGCCTTGAGATCAGGGCTGGCCGTGATAATTTCGGCGGAGGTAGCCAAGTTTAGGACTTGATGGAACGGACAACGGTAAAAACCATGCCGTCCTTGACGTTTACGGATTCACCCGGCGTCAGGGTGCGCTCATGCGGCGGCTCGCCCTTCTTGTCGGCCTCCTTAAAATAGGTCACCTTGTAGGTGTTGTTCCCGAAGTCCGGCGAAGGAAACGCGATGGCGACGATCTCCTCGTAGGTGTAACGGTCTTTGGTGACTGTTACCGACCGGCCGTTGACGGTGATGGTGACAGGCTTGTTATGACCAGGGGGTTCCTGGGGATTGGGATTACTCATGGATTTGTAGTTTGGTTGTTGGTGATTCGACTTCGCTTGAAGCCAGTGAATCCGGCTTCGGCCTGATGTATTCTACCGGCGAACTTCCTGTTTTTGCAGAATTCGCGGAAAATTTCAGCTAAGACGGTAAATTCGCGTATTTCGCCGGTATTACTGAATATGCCTCACATCCCTCATGTGCTCCAGAATCCCATTGCCAACGCATTCCCCGATGCCATCTTATGCATTCGGGCCAACCTATGGAAGAAATCCATTTAACGTGCCCCCAACGTGTCGAAGCCTTTTTCAAGGCTCCTGAAGGCAAACAGAGATATTTTGACCTGCTGCTGGAAATTGAACGAATGATTCACACCAAGCACTGGTGTGTCTCTACTGCTGATCGCTGCGCACCTGGAGGGCAGGCGGCCGTGGATCTTTTTGGCCGTATTTATATGTCGGTCATGTCTGGTGTCCGCACTTTCGCCGCTGACGTTTCCGTAGACGTCGCTTTTCGATGCATTGCGCGCAGCCTAGCAAACCATCTTGCGACTGGTTATGAAAATACTCATCGCTCCGATCACGTCAGTGAAGACAAGTTTGGTCGCGAAGTAGACCTGCTCGATACATCAACTCCCTATTGGGATCCGCGCACTGAAAAATTCACTCCCGAGCAGCTGGCACAATCTAGTGCGCGGGCGACTCGCTTTATTGAATTCTGTAAAAAGGACAAAAATCTGGTCGCCATGCTCATGCTGATTCGTGACGAAGGCATCGATCGTCCCGCAAAAACGATCGCAAAACGGATCGGCATTTCTGAAGGAGAGGTCTATAACACTCGTCGTCGCTTGGCTACGGCTCTGCGAAAATTTGAGAGGGCACAGCAATGAATAATCCGCATCAACGTCCGGTTACTAATCCCAGTAATTTCGCGAAATCGGTATTCGATCTCGCTTATGGAACGCAGGACGGAACAGAAAAGCTTTCATCAGCCGAGGTGGCTCAAGCATTGGTTGAGGCAGGTATTGATCCTGAGGCGACATGGAAGGCGTTTCAGTCACATCTTTATCCCAAACCAGCAGAAAAACCTCTGGAGTTTGTGCGAAAAGAAAGACTTGCGGCCGCACAACCTGAGCAAAAGGCATTTACCGCGCGCTCGGCGCAAACCATTGTTGCAGAGATTAAAAAATTTCTGGAGTCACTTGAACCTTCGGATGCAGCTGCAGTGTTCGGACGGAATTGGGAGAATAGTCCTCCTGAAGATCTGATTGCGATTTACGAGCAGTTGAAACGACAGGCTAAGCGAAACGATAACAAGTGAGCGCTGCGCAACCGAGACTGTTCCTTGCCGAGACCAAGGCACAGAGCCTTTTAGATGAGTATTCCATTCACAGGCCATCTGAAATCATCTTAGAGGATCTCGCATATGCGTTAGGGATTGAAGTCACCTATAGGCCTCTTTCGGGCGCAGATGCACACCTTGTCCGAGTCGGTGATAAGGGTGGGATCACAATTAATGCCGCATTGGATGACGTTGGGAGGCGCCGCTTTGCTCTGGCGCACGAGCTTGGTCATTGGGTGCTGCACAAGGGAAGGACTCAAGTGTTCATGTGCACCGCGGAGAACATGCATGACTATGACTCAAGTGTAGAGGAAATCGAAGCCAATGCTTTCGCTTCTTCCTTACTACTCCCAATGAAAATGATGTTGCCGCAGCACAGAACAGCCGAACCCAGCTTGGCTTTAATAGAAAGCCTTGCGGAGCGCTTTAATGTTTCCATGACCGCGGCAGCGCTTCGCTATGTTTCGAAATTTGGACATCCGGTCATTGTCGTCTTCTCGAGCGCTGGCACAGTTGATTGGTGGCGACGGAATGAAGAGACCATGGAGTATGTTTACCTAGAGAAGGCACAGAAGCTACAGAAGGGATCTTGTGCGGCAGACGTTGCAGTTACCGGGATTTCTAGCGGCGACATGCGTCCAGTTGATTGGGGCGCATGGTTTCCCCACCTGCCCAGGCGCTCAGGAGATTTGTATGAACAGTCGATAAGGTTTCACAACTACGGTGTAGTCATGTCCCTATTGTGGCTTGCATAAGAAAGAGAGGCCTAAGGGTCAGGTTTTGGTGCTTGGGCAACTGATTTTCTGGGATTTACCTTCAGGGCCGCCTGCCGGCTCAAACTGTGGACACGACACCTGTCATCACGTCTAGGGTTTCTCTCCGCGAGGTTCGCTCCGACGACCTGCTCATCCTCTTTGAGCACCAGCTTGATCCCGAGGGGGCGCGGATGCCCCCAACCGCCTGGGCCGTTGAGGGCAACGGCCCCTACCGAAGGGCCATTGTTCATCGTTCAATATCCAATGCTCAGCGGTTCGAGCATATGGACGGCGGGGTATAAAACCCCTCCCACGCTCGGGTCCAAGGGTTCAGGCCGATGAACACTGAACATTGAAAAATGAACGCTGAACAATCTCCCGATTTGTGTTCGTCGCCGGGCGGGGTGGGTGCCACGTTGGGGACATGAACGGAATCCCCCGGGCGACCCTAGGCCTGCTCATCATCAATATCCTGGTGTTTGCCCCGGGTCCCTTCGTGCCGGCTTGGCACAATATGGTCCTCGAGCAGGGCGCGGTCTGGTTCCTGCAGAACCCCCTTTTTCAGCCGTGGCAGGTGGTGTCCTACATGTTCCTGCACGCGGATATCGGCCACATCTTCTTCAACATGTTCGCCCTCGTCTCCTTCGGGGCGATCCTGGAACGGGAGTGGGGGGCGCCGCGCTTCCTGCTCTTCTATTTCCTCTGCGGCGTGGGCGCCGGCCTCGTCCAGCTGGGCGTCTATGCGTATGAGTTTGCCGGGCTCCACGAACGCCTCGTCGCGGCGGGCATGACCGCCCCCGAAATCAAGGCGCTGCTCCTGGCCGGAAAGGGCCGGCTGCCGACCGACCCGGCGGTGCGGGCCGTTCTCGTCGAGCTCTACGGGATTTTCTCGCGCCCCATGGTCGGCGCCTCGGGCGCGATCTACGGCGTGCTGGTCGCGTTCGGCGTGCTCCATCCCAACGCCAAGCTCGCCCTGATGTTCGTGCCGGTGCCGGTGGCGGCGAAATACTTCATCCCGGTCCTCCTCGGCCTCGACCTGCTGTCCGGCGTCACGGGGTTTTCCCTCTTCGGCGCCGGCGTGGCCCACTTCGCCCACCTGGGCGGCGCGGCCATCGGTTTCCTGCTGATGCTGCTGTGGCGCGAGCGGGCCGCGGCGGCGAGGCCCGCCTGAATTGTTCATCGTTCATTTTTCAATGTTCAATGTTCATTGGCTCGGAACCTAATGAACAACGAACGATGAACATTGAAAAATGAACAATATGGCCGGGCGCGTTAATTCCCGGGATGCCTTCCATCCGTGGTCAATTCCTCGGGTGAGTGGGGCCGAAGAGCCCTGTGGCTCCGCGGCTTTACGTTAGTTTCAACGTTACGGGATGTCCGTTTGGTGGTCTTCCATCGTTGAATAGGTGAAGGTCTCCTCCAACCCCCTGAAATTATATGCGCTTCCTCGTATTCATGATCCCCGCGGGTTATCAGCCCAAAGACGGCAAGCAGCAGAACCCGGACTTTTCCGCCGATCCGAAGAAGACGGCCCGGCTGATGGCCGCCATGGGCCGGTTTAACGACGAGCTCAAGCAGGCCGGCGCGTTGCGCGACGTGGACGGCCTCGCGCCGCTGGCGAAGGGCGCGCGTCTGGCCTTTGCCGGAGGCAAGCCGACCGTGACGGACGGCCCGGCGGTGGACTCCAAGGAAGTGGTTGGCGGCTACTGGCTGGTCGAGGCCAAGACCAAGCAGCAGGTCGTTGACTGGTGGAAGCGCTGCCCGGCGGAGGACGGCGACGTGATCGAGATCCGCCAGGTGGCCGAGATGGCTGATTTCCCGGCGGAGCTCCTCAAAGCGCTGCAAGAGCAGGGAGCCGGGAGCAAGGACCCGGGAGCCGCGGCCAAGCCGCACCGGACCGTGACGCGCGCGCCGCATACCTCGACCGGCGCGCCCGGACCGTGGAAAAAGTCGAAGACATCACGGACCAAGGAACAGGATTGAGTCAGGGTTGGCCTGCCGCAGGCCTGTCTGAATTCAACGCAAAGACGCGAAGGCGCAAAGGGATTGGGGCAAGAGCCCGTCTTCTTGGCGTCTTTGCGCCTTTGCGTTAAACTGCCTTGGTTATCCTTTTTGAGCTCCCTGCGTTCTTTGCGGTTAAAAAAATATTTCTCCGCGTCTCCGCGCCTCTGCGTGAGACACTAAGCTTGGCGGAACTTGTGAATGTTGGCAGACACTAAAGCCGTTAGCTTCAACACCATGAATCTCAAAACCCATTTCTCTGCGTGGCTGCGCGCGTTTTGCCTCGTCTCCCTGCTGGCCGCGGCGCCGGCCTTCGCCGAGGACACCGAGATCGTCTCCGCGACACCCATGAAGCTCGAGGCCCCGGGCACCGGCGTGTCCGGGCAGCTCGTGGTCGGCCCCGAGGTCGCCGGCACCGGGTCGTCCAGCGACCTGGTCTACACGATTATCGCCGAGCCGCAGTCCGGCCGCGTGGGACTGGCGGGTGGGGCGGATGAGGACAATTTCTACAACAACAAGACCTCGCGCCTGGGCTATTTCGCCTATCAGCCGAGGGAGAACTACGTCGGCGAGGACTCGTTCACCTACACCGTGCGCAACGAGAACTCGGGCCTGGTCTTCCGGAACCGCGTGGTCATCACCGTGACGCCCCTGGCGCCGCTGCAGCTCGAAAAATTCGTCGTCGAGAAGGACCGCGAGCGCCCCCTGAACGTGCTGCCGGTCACGCTGACGACCCGGCCGAACACCAATGTCGTCCATCAGGTCCCGAATCACCAGGACTTCATGACCGAGGCGGACCGCGCCGAAATCACCGACGCGAAGGTGATCTACGCCCTGGACGACAAGGCCCGGCCGCAGCACGGCACCGCCCGGCTCGAACGGAGCACCGGGCGGCTGACCTATGCGCCCAATCCGGGCTTCATCGGCGAGGACCGGTTCGGCTACTACACCTCGGACGAGAACAACCCGGCGCTCGGCGTGGAGAACGTCATCGTGGTCAACGTGGAGCCGATCCGCGACCTCAAGCACCTCACCGCGGACCGCACCAAGAGCCGCGAGGTCGACCTCGTGTTTGTCATCAACAACTCGCCGTCCATGGCGGCGCACCAGGGCCGCATCGCCGACAACCTCCGGCGTTTCCGCCAGCTCTTCGACGAGAAGCAGCTCGACTACCGTATCGGGGTGCTGACGACCGATTTCGTGGACGCGGGCCAGCGTTACTACAAGGAGGTCCGCTCCGTGGAGCTCGATGTGGCCGGCCAGCCCGTGCTCGACCGCCGCCAGCGGCCGAAGCCGGCCACCAAGCGCGTGGCAAGCAACGGCACGCTCGTGACCCTCCCGGTCATGCCCCAGCCGTGGGTGACGCCGCAGACGCCCGACCCCGTCTTTGCCGAGCTGGTGAAGGTGGGCACGAACGGCGACAGCAACCGCACGGCCTTCACCGCGGTGTATAACTTCGTCGCCAACTACCAGGCCGGCCAGCACACGCTGCTGCGCCCCGCCGCCACGACGATCGTGGTCTTCTTCATGGACGAGGAGGAGACCCGCATGGCCACTTGGAAGGAAAAGGGAGGAGTTAAGACGGCGGAATGGGTCGAAAACGGGAAGCTCCCCGAGCTGCTAAACCAGTTTAACGCGAAGAACCCGGCCCAGCGGCAGACCCTCGAGAGTTACATCCAATACTGGGTGTTGCGCCCCTTCATCATCGTGAAGGGCAACCAGCGCGGAAAGATCGAGATGCACGCAGTGGTCTCACCGACCAACGTCTCGCACCGTCGCGCGGCCGAGCTCACCGGCGGCACGGTGCTGAACATCGACGGCGATTTTTCCGGCCCGCTCGCCGCGCTCGGCGCCCGCATCGCCGACACCGTCGCCGTGGCGCTCGACCCGGTCGGCCCCGGCGCCGCCCTCTACCGGAAGAGCCTGCGCGTCCTGGTCGACGGCCAGGAAGTGAAGCCCGACCCGGTCAACGGCTGGATCTACGACGAGCTCACCCACAGCATCCGCTTCCAGGGCGCCGCCAAGAAGCAGGCCTTCGCCGCGAAGATCGACATCAGCTACGAGGAGCATCGCTAGGCGGCAGCCGCCTAGCGGGAGACCTGAGACCTCGCCGTTGAGGCCTGCTGGCCTCCCGGTGCCTGTCCCCGGTTCTCGCTTCGCGAAACCGAGGCAGGGAAACCTGAGACCTGAGGGATCGGGCAGACGATCCTTAACGCAAAGGCGCAGAGACGCAGGGATTGTGGCAGGGGCGGTTGTCGGTTGGTGGAGGGCTCAGCTCCAGCTGAGCCGCGCGTTCAGGACTTGGGGGCCGCCGCTTTCTTCGCGGCCTCGGCTTCTTGCTTCTTTTTTTCCTCAGCCTTTTTGGCCGCCGCACGCTCCGCCTCGTATTGGTGCGTGGGCCGGGAGTTTTTGGCCGCGTTATATTCCATCTCCGCCTGCTGGATGGCGATCTCGGTGCGCACATCCTGCATGGGCGGGCCGAAATTGGGCTTGGGCGAGACCTGCGCCGAGGGCGGGGTGGGGGATTTGCACCCGGCAGCCAGCAGGAACGTCGCGGCGATACCTGCCGCAATCGGCCAGGAAACTGGGTAACGCGGGATCATCCTGACGCTACAGACAGCCAAATACCGCCTTGGTTCGAGCGGCCGGGCCTTGGCGTTGAAAATCGGGGTTCATAGATCTGCCGTAGTCACCCGTTGTTCGCGGGATTGCTCGCAGCGTTTCTTCGCCAGTTCCACGCCGAGGGCATCCAGGCCGAGCGCGTTGGCCACGGCGGGGATCGTGCCGACCCCGCAGAAGGGGTCGAAGACCAGTTTCGCGCCGACCTGGTCCCGGGCGAAGCGCACGGCGTGGGCCGCCGCGCGGACCCCCATGGCGCGCACCCAGAGGCTGCGGCCGGCGTCCGCGATGACATCGGGGATCGGCAGGGTGTCCGGACACTTCATGGCGCGCGATACCGCGATCAGGTGGGTGAAGCCGGGCCGGCCTTGTGTGAGCATGCCGGGCGGACGCCGGCAGACGATCTTGTGAAACAGCACCCGCGCGCCCGCGTCCTCCGCGGCGCGGATGACCAGCGCGCCTTTGTCGATCCAGACGCCGTCGCGCTTGATGTCGGACTGGAAGAAGAGAGCCGCGCTGTCGTCCGGCACCGCATCCACCACGAGGCGCGCGGCCTGCTGGAACCACTCCCGCCACACCGGCAGCGATTGGCCGATCTCGGACACATCGGGCAGGGAAGTCACCGCGCAGGCCCCCTCGATCCGCCCGCGGGCCCGCATCCAGGCGATGGCATCGGCGCAGACGATCTCCCGACGGGGAGTGGATTGTTCATCGTTCATTTTTCAATGTTCATTGTTCATTTGGCCGGACCGAATGACGACGATGAAAATTCATCCGGTGCGGATTTGTTCGAGACGATGAACAATGGACATTGAACGATGAAAAATGGACAATTTCGGCCTTCGCATGCTCTTCCGCCGCCCCAAGCACGTTCCCAAAAATGTTCAGCGTTCATTTGGCTGAATTGATCGACGATGAACAATGAACAGTGAACGATGAAAATTGAACATTTCCCCTATGTTCTTCCTCAGACCCAAGCATACCTGCCCCGATAAAGATCTAGACGCCCTCTTGGTGTCTCCGCAAATGATGGTCGATCCTTACCCGATCTATCGCCGCCTCCGCGAGGAGCAGCCCGTCTTCTGGAGCGACACCTGGAACGCGTGGGTCATCAGCCGCTTTGGCGACGTCGCCGCGTCGCTCAAGGACAAGGAGAACCTGTCCAACGAGAACCGGCAGGCCCTGCTGTTTTCCGGGCTGACGGACGACGAGCGCCAGAGCCTGTGCCCGCTGCGGCATTATTTCGCGCAGAAGGACGTCATCGGCTCCGACCCGCCGGACCACACCCGCATGCGCGCGCTGGTGCAGAAGGCGTTCACGCCGAAAACCGTCAACGCGCTGGAACCGAAGATCCGCGCGATGGCGGAGGCCATGATCGGCGGCGCGGTGAAGTCCGGCCGCTTTGATTTCGTCCACGAGGTGGCGCACCCGCTGCCCGTGATGTTGATCGCCGAGATGCTCGGCGCCCCGGTGGCGGACCGGCATTTGTTCAAGAAGTGGTCGTCGGACATCCTCGCGTTCCAGGGCACGGGCCAGACGACGTTCGGCCCGGCGATGACCTCGCAGAAGAGCCTGATGGAGATGTTCGCGTATATGAACGCGCTGATCGACGACCGCCGGAAATCGCCCCGCGAGGACCTCATCACGGCGCTGGCGCTGGCCGAGGAGGGTGGGCAGGGGTTCAGCCGCGACGAGCTGCTCGCCACCTGCAACACGATCCTCACGGCCGGTCACGAGACGACGACCAACCTGATGGGCAACCTCGTCCACCAGCTCCTGCTCAACCCCGACCAGTGGGCGGCGCTGCGGAGCAATCCCGCGCTGATCAATCCCGCCATCGAGGAGGCCCTGCGCTACGAGGCGCCGAAGCAGCGGAATTTCCGGCGCATCAAGCAGGCGCACACCTTCGCCGGCGTGGAGTTCGCCGAGAACGAGATGGTCTTCCAGGTCATCGGCGCCGCCAACCGCGACCCGGCCAACGTGGAGGATCCTGAGACCTTCAACATCCACCGCTCCAAGATCGACCACCTGTCATTCGGGTATGGCATACATTTCTGCCTCGGCGCGCCCCTGGCCCGGATGGAGGCGCGGGTCGTGTTGGAGACATTAATCAAACATCTGCCCAACGCCCGCCTCGTGCCCGGATCAATGCAATGGCAGGAACGGGTGCAGTTCCGCGGCCCGGGGAAGCTGCTCATCGAATGAGCAGCGGAAACCTGAAACCTGAGACCTGAAAAAATTAAACAGTTTATGAACCGCTATCTCACTCCCTGCATCCTGATCGGGCTGACCTTGTTTGCTGCGATCGCGTCCCGCGCGACGGAGCGACCGGCGGTCGGCCTCGTGGACGAGGTGCAGGAGCTTTTTCCCGACACCCGCCTGGAGCAGCCGGTGAAACGGCTTTCGGTCCACACCGCCCGCAACACCATCGTCGGCGTGCATGTCATGATCACCGGCTTGTCGGGCCGGCCGGTGGTCCGGTTCGCGGAGTCGGGTCCGGAGGGCAAACCGACCCCGGGGGCGCGCTGGCTGCGCCTGATCGACGTCCCGGTCCTCGAGAACACCGGCCTCGACCGCAACACGGAGAAATACAGCGGGAAGATCAACCCGTTCGTCATCCGGCGGGCGCCGTTCCGGGTCTATGATCCGCTGCAGCCCGTTGATTCGCCGCTCCCGGCCGATACGCCGTCCCAGGCCCTGCGTCTGGAAATCCCCGTCGAGGCGACGGCGGACGCGGGGACGCGCGTCCACCGCCTCACCGTCGGTTTCGACGACCACGAGGAAACACTGGAATTTGTCGTGACGGTGCACCGGGCGCTGGTGCCGCCGGTCAACCAGGCCACCGTCGCCTACATCAACTGGCACAGCATCGACAATATCTGCAGCGCCCACGGGGTGGAGAAGTGGAGCGAGCCCTTCTGGGCGATGGTGGCGCAATACGCGCGGCTCATGGCCCGCGGCCGGCAGAACGCCTTCTGGTTCAGCTGGGGCGACTATTTCACCATCGATGCCGCGGGGAATGTCACGGACTTCAAGCGCGAGCGGCTCGAGCGCTACATCCGCGTTTTCCTCGACGCCGGCCTGACGATCATCCACGGCGCGCCGATGTATGGGCGGCGCGACTGGGAGCACACCGACATGTTGCTTTATGTCCCCAGCGCCGACGGCAAGGAGATCGATGCCGTCTCCGACAAGAGCAAGCGCATGCTGGCGCAGATGACGGAGCGGGTGGCCGCCATGATGAAGGAGAACAATTGGGACGGGGCGTGGGTGCAGGGCGTGTTTGACGAGCCCGAGGACCCCTTTATCGACCGCTACCGCACGCTCATTGCGGTCATGCGCGGGATCAAACCCGACATCCGGATCCTGGAAGCCACCCTGACGCTCAACGCCACCGGCCTCGTGAACATCTGGTGCCCGCAGGTGCACGAGTTCCAGGCCCACCAGGACTTCTACGCCCAGCGCCAGGCCGCCGGCGACCAGGTGTGGGTCTACACGTGCCTTTCGCCGGGCGGTCCGTGGTTGAACCGGTTGCTCGACCAGGAGCGGCTGCGGCAGGTTTACCTGGGTTGGGCGCTCGAGAAATTCAACATCCAGGGTTTCCTGCACTGGGGCGGGAATCACCATACGCCCAAGCCCTTCGAGGAGCTGGTCCGGTTTCACATGGTCGGGCAATATCTTCCCGCCGGCGACTCCCATGTCTGGTATCCGCTGCCCGCCGGTCCGCTCTCCAGCCACCGCTTCGAGGCCCACCGCATCGGCCTGGAGGACGCCGAGCTCTTGGCGCAGCTCAAGCAACACGATCCCGCCCGCGCGCAGGCCGTCATCGCGCTGGTCCTGCAAGGCTTCGACGACTACCGCAAGGACACCACCGTCTATCGCGCCGCCCGCCAGCAGCTCCTCGAGGCCGTGGACGGCTTCACCAAGTAAGCGCCTCCAGGCTATTTCAGCACAACTGCAGTTGGCGCGCTGGCGCGCCACGTTGCCCGCCAGCGGGCAACCTACTTCCCGCCGGTGGCGCTCTCGTGCAGCCGGAGGATCATCTCGACCAGTTTCGCGGGCGGGGTGATGTGCTTCTGCAAAATCTCGTTGGCTCCGGCCAGGGCGGCCTTCTCGACCAGGTCCTGGTTGCCGCCGGAGGTGAAGACGATGATCGGGATGTGCTTCGTGTAGTCGGCCGCGCGCACCGCCTGGATCAGGTCCACGCCGTTAAAATTGGGCATCATCAGGTCCGTGACGATCACGTCGATTTTCTTCTCCTCCAGGATTTTCCCCGCCTCTTCCGCCGAGCCGACGATATGGGTGGGCAGGCCGGCCATGGCCATGCCGGCGGTGTGAACCTTCCGGGTCGTGGCGTCGTCGTCGATGAACAGGACCGTGGGCTTGGGTTTCATGCGGGGAGGAGGATGGGCGGATTAAACACAAGGAAACCAAGAAGCCAAGGACCCCTTGGATCAAGGGAGTCCTGGATGAAAACTATGGCTTCTTCGGTTCAGCCGGTGGCCGCACGGTCGGATAGGTGATGCCGAGCTGCTCCAGGTAGGTGTCGTATTTCGCCGGATCGTAATAGAATTTCTTCAGCTGCTCGCGAAACTCGCCCTGGCGCCGGGCGTTCAGGCTGGTCTGGGGCTGGTCGGTCGGGGCGATGAGCGGCTCGTATTTCACGGTCTTCGTCTGTTCCTCGCGGAAATATTTCCAGGCCTCGTCCACCAGCGCGGGCGTCGTGAGGAGGTCGATCATCGTCATCGCCATGACCTTGGCGCCGGCGGTGACGCCCTTGTGGGCGATCGGCGTGGCCATGGCGATCGCGTTGGCCCAGTTGTGGCCGGGCAGGTTGGGAATGTTCGAGGGGTAGCGCAGCGTGACGGTCGGCACGTTCCAGGAGACGTCACCGATGTCGTCGGAGCCGCCGATGCGCGCCTCGTCGGGGGTGGGGCCCTGCAGGGGCTTGATGACGATGTCCAACCCGGTGATCGGCGCGCGGAGTTCGCCCTGCAGCGACTTGGCGAGCTTCTGGTCGGCCTCGCTCCACTCGGGCAGGCCGACGGCCTGGATGTTGGCGTCCATGGCCGTGGCGACGGGCTTGCTGAAATGCTGCGGCCACGCCGACCCGAGCACGCGGGCGGTCACGGTGGTGTTGGTCATCAGGGTGGCGCCCTGCGCCATGGTGTCGCCGATCTCGCGGAGCTCCTTGATGTGCTCGTAGTCGAGCTCGCGGAAGTAATACCAGACGCTGGCGTTCGAGGGGACGACGTTGGGCTGGTCGCCGCCGTTGGTGATGACGTAATGGGAGCGGTGGGCGAGCCGCAGGTGCTCGCGGCGGTAGTTCCAACCGACATTCATGAGCTCGACCGCGTCGAGGGCGCTGCGGCCCTTCCACGGGGCGCCGGCGGAGTGCGCGCTCTCGCCCTTGAACAGATACTCGACGGACACCAGGCCCGTGCCCGCGCCCGTGCCCCAGGCCGTGCGCAGGTTGCTGTCGACGTGGGTGAAGAGCGCGACGTCCACGTCCTTGAAGAAGCCGGCGCGGATCAGGAACGCCTTGCCGGCGACCAGTTCCTCGGCGACGCCCGGCCAGAGGCGGATCGTGCCGGGGAGTTTCTCGCGCTCCATGAGGCGTTTCACCGCAAGGGCGGCGGCGATGTTGAGCGGGACGCCGGAGTTGTGGCCCTCGCCGTGGCCGGGCGCGCCCTCGACCAGCGGGTCGCGGTAGGCCACGCCGGGTTTCTGCGAGGCCTGCGGGATGCCGTCGATGTCGGAGCCCAGCGAGATCACCGGCCGGCCGGAACCCCACGAGGCGACCCAGGCGGTCGGCATGCCGGCGACGCCGCGCTCGACCTTGAAACCCTCCCGCTCGAGGATGCCGGTGAGGTATTTCGAGGTCTCGTATTCCTGGAAGCCCAGCTCGGAGAAGCTGAAGACCATGTCGTTCATCACCTGGATCTGCTTCTTCATGCCGTCGATGTCCTGCACGGCCTGCGCCTTCAGCTCGGCGGGGGTGGCGGCCCGGACGGCGGCCGGCGCCAGGGTGATGATGATCAGACCAAGGACGGACCGCAGGATTTTCATCGCGGCAACCTGCCCGGTCGATGAACGGGGGTCAACGGCGCAGAGCAGAACTTTCTCTGTCCTCCCCGTTGCCTCCCGTGAAACTGCATGGTTCGGTCATCGCACGATGGCCGAAAGGCTAGGTTTTCGACGGGGATTCGCCTTTCCACCGCGCGCTCAGCCCTCAACTCTCATCTCTCAACTTCTTCATCCCGTGACTGCCCGCTCCTCCATCCGCCGGTTCGATTTCAAGCCGCTCGACATCGCCCTGCACACGCCGTTCGGGATCTCGGGCGGGGCGCAGGCCATGGCGAACAACGTGCTCGTCACCGTCGAGTTGGACGGCGGCTTCGTCGGCCACGGCGAGGCGGCGCCCCTGCCACCTTATAACGGCGAGACGCAGGCGCAGGCGCTGGCGACGCTGCAAGCGGCGCAGGGCTGGCTCGTCGGCCGGCCGGCGGACGACTGGCGCGCGCTGGCCACGGAATTCCGGAGTCGGGGCGGGGCGCAGTGCGGCTCGGCCCAGTGCGCCTTTGAGATGGCGTTGCTCGACGCCCTGAACCGGCGCGACGGCATCCCGATGTGGCAATATTTCGGCGGGGCCGGCACGACGCTCGAGACCGACATGACCGTGACCACCGGCTCCCCGGAGCAGGCCGCGATCGATGCGCGCGCGATCCGCGACCGGCGCATCCGCCTGATCAAGGTCAAGGTCGGCGGTCCCAAGGGCCCGGCCTACGACCTCGCGCGGCTGGCGGCCATCCACGGGGTGGCGCCGGATTCGCCGCTGATTTTGGACGGCAACGCGGGCGTCTCCCGGACCGACGCGACCGCGCTGGTGCAGGGTTTGCGCAAGCTCGGCATCACGCCGGCGTTGCTCGAGCAGTGGCTGCCCAAGGACGACCTGGCCGGCATGAAAGCCCTGGGCGAGGAGAGCGGCTGGCCCGTGGCGGCGGACGAAAGCGTCTGCTCGGGCGCGGATGCCCAGAAGATCGCCGACGCCAAGGCGGCCCGATTCCTGAACATCAAGCTGATGAAGGCCGGTCTTTCCGTTGCGCTGGACATCGCGGCCGTCGCCAAGCGCACCGGCCTCGGCCTCATGATCGGGGGTAACGTCGAGTCCATCCTCGCGATGACCACGTCGGCGTGTTTCGCGGCGGGGCAGGGCGGGTTCACCTACGCCGACCTGGACACGCCCCTCTTCATGGCCACGAATCCGTTCGACGGCGGCTTCACGCTGGATGGCGGGACGATCTCGGTCGCCCATATCAAGGTCGGGCACGGCACGGTGCCCCGATAATCCAATTGTCTCACGCGAAGACGCGAAGCCGCGAAAGAAAAAGCCTTGTTCGCCCAGACTTCGCGGCTTCGCGCCTTCGCGTGAACCTTAGGGTTTGTTTTCCGGCCAGATTGCCTTCACCAGCCAGGCCACGCCGAGAGTGACCAGCGTCCCGATCAGCGTGAACCACGGCCAGAAGACCTCCGCGCCGAAGACCTTCAGCCACGGCTCGCGCAGCGCCGAGATGTTGGGCGGCCAGTAGATGAGATTCATCACGACGAGCGAGGCGATCATCCCGGCCATGGCCGCGCGCGCCCCGAGGCGGCGCCAGAAGAGCGCGATGAGCAGGGAGCCGAGCAGCGCGCCGGCAGTGAGCCCGCGCAGAGAGAACGCGGCGTTCAGCACGAAGGTGACCTCGCGCGTCAGCCAGGCGGTGAACACGAGCGCGCCGGCCCAGGCGACGGTCGAGTATTTGCTGAAGCGCAGGTAGTATTCCTCGCTGCGGTCCTTCACCAGCGGCTTGATGAAGTCCATCGTCGAGACCGAGGCCAGCGACGTGATGGCGGAGCTGATGGACGACATCGCCGCGGCCAGGATCGCGACGATGAGGAAACCCTTCAGGAGGTGCGGCACCTCTGTGAGCATGAAGATCGGGAAGATGAAGTCGTTGGACTTGATGCCCGGCCGCGCCTCGGGCAGCGGGATCTGGAACGGGTGGCCCTGGTAGAAGACCCACAGCATCGCGCCGACGAGGAGGAAGATCAGGAAGAGCGGGAAGATGAGGACACCGCTCAGGATGAGCGCCTTCCGGCCGTCGGCCACGGTGCCGCAGGCGAGGACGCGCTGGACGATCAGCTGCTCGGCGCCGTGCGTGGACAGCACCAGCACCGTGCCGCCGAGGATGCCCATCCAGATATTGAAGGGCGCGGAAAAGGTGAAGCTGGTGTTGAGCCACGCCAGTTTCCCGGCCTCGCCCGCCTGGGTCAGCGCCGCGCTCCAGCCGCCGTCGACGAGGGTGGGGATGAAAAACAGGGCGAACAACCCGCCGCCGAGGAACAGGCCGAACTGCACGGCGTCGGTCCAGATGACGGCCTTCACGCCGCCGATGTAGGTGTAGAGCAGGGACAGGCAGACGAAGATCAGGATGGCGCCGAGGATGGGGTCGGTGATCCCGCCGAGGCTGCAGACGCGCTCGCCCAGCATCAGGCGGATGGGGATGCAGGCGACGTAGACGCGGACGCCGGCGGCGAGGGTCTCGAGGAACAGGAAGAACGCCCCCGCGAGGCGGCGCGGCCCCTGGCCGAGGTGTTGTTCCAGCAGCTGGTAGGGCGAGTAGATCTCGCCCTTCAGGTAGTGCGGCACCATGAAGATCGCGAGGAGGACGCGGGCGATGACGTAGCCCACGATCATCTGGATGAACATCAGGTTCGAACCGTAGGCGATGGCCGGCACGCCGATGACGGTCAGCGCGCTCGTCTCCGCCGCGACGATCGAGAGGCCGATGCCCCACCACGGGATGTTGCGGCTGCCGAGGAAGTAGTCGCGCGTGTTGCGCTGGTCGCGCCCAAACCAGACGCCGAGCCCGATGATGCCGCCGAGGTAGGCGACGATCACGAGCCAGTCGCCGGTGTTGAGGTAGCCGTTCATCAGGGGTGCCAAAGACGAACACCAAGGAGGAAGGCCGCCAAGGGTATTTCTCTGCTGTTTGGCGGCTTCATGTAAGATCGTCCCGGCTCGACACCGTCGCTCCATCCGGTGAAGAATCCCGGCATGAGATTATTCCCCTGCCTGGCGGGACTGCTGGTCCTGTCCACGTTCTCATTCGCCCAGGACTACGACGTTGTCATCCGCCACGGGCGGGTGGTCGACGGCACCGGCAACCCGGCCTTTTACGCCGACGTGGCGGTGAAGGACGGCCGCATCGCCCGCGTCGGCCGGGTCGAGGGCACGGCGAAGCGGGAGATCGACGCCACCGGGCTCATTGTGGCGCCGGGCTTTGTCGATGTGCACACCCACGCCGACGAGATCCCCGGCCAGCCGCAGCCGGAGAATTTCATCCGCATGGGCGTCACCAGCATCGTGGTCGGCAACTGCGGCGGCTCGGAGCTGGACGTCGGCAAGTTTTACCGCGAGGCCGAGCAGAACGGCGTGTCGGTCAACGTCACCACGCTCATCGGCCACAACACCGTGCGCGCCGCCGCCATGGGCGGCAGCTTCGACCGCGCGCCGACCGCCGAGGAGATGGCGAAGATGAAGGGCCTGGTCGACCGCGCCATGCAGGCCGGCGCCGTGGGCCTGTCCACCGGGCTGATCTACCTGCCGGGCGTGTTTGCGAAGACCGACGAGATCGTGGAGCTGGCCAAGGCGGTCACGCCCTACGGCGGCATCTACGCCAGCCACATGCGTTATGAGAACGCCCGGATCAAGGACGCCCTCGACGAGGTTTTCCGGATCGCGCGCGAGGCCCGGCTGCGCGCCGAGGTCTCGCACATCAAGCTCTCGGGCGAGAACGCCTGGGGCCGGGCCGACGAGATCCTCGCCTACATCGAGGCGGCCCGGGCGGCCGGCCTCGACATCACGCAGGACCAGTATGCCTACACCGCCTCCAGCACGCGCATGCGCCAGCTGATCCCGGACGACGCCTTTGACGGCGGCCACGAGAAGTTCCTCGCGATGCTGGCCGACCCGGTGAAGAAGGCGGACCTCGTCGCGCGCATGAAGCAGAACATCATGACCCGCGGCCGGCAGGACTACGCCTACGCCGTCGTGGCCTCCTTCCGGCACGACACCTCGATCAACGGCATGAACATCCTCGAGGCCGCGCAGAAGCTGAAGGGCTCGGATTCGCTCGACGCCCAGATCGAGGTGATCCTTGACCTGGAGAAGAACGGCGGTGCCCAGGGCGTGTTCCACGGCATGAACGAGACGGACCTGCAGAAGTTCCTGCGCCACCCGAACACCATGGTCGCGTCCGACAGCGGCCTGCGCGACTTCGGCAAGGACGTGCCGCACCCGCGCGGCTACGGCAACAACGCCCGCGTGCTGGGCCGCTATGTGCGCGAGTTGAAGGTGCTGACGCTGGAGGATGCCGTCCGCAAGATGACCAGCCTGCCGGCCCGGACCTTCCGTTTCGACCGCCGCGGCGAGCTGCGCGAGGGCTATTGGGCCGATATCACGCTCTTTGATCCGGCGCGGGTCGGCGATCCCTCAACCTTCCGCGACCCGCACCACTATGCCGTCGGTTTCCCCTGGGTGCTGGTCAACGGCGTGCCCGTCATCGCCAACGGCGAGCGCACGGCCGACAAGCCGGGCGCCGCGTGCCGCTTCGCCGGCGCGCAGGTGGCGCTCGCGGCGCAACTGGAGGCCGTGATCAACCAGCCGCGCTTCGCCGGAGCGATGTGGGGCGCGAAGGTCGTCTCGCTGGACACGGGCCGCACCCTGTTCGAGCACCAGCCCGACCTGCGCCTCAGCCCGGCCTCGAACGCCAAGCTCTACGCCACGGCGCTGGCCCTGGACCGGCTCGGCGGCGACTACCGGATCGTGACCCCGCTCCTCGCCACGGCGCCGGTGGACGCGTCCGGCACGATCAAGGGCGACCTGATCATCAGCGGCCGCGGCGACCCGGGCTGGAACCCGCGCATGGAAAGGAAGGATTTCTGGACGGCCTTCGAACCGTTCATCGCGGTCCTGCAGCAGGCCGGCGTGAAGCGTATTACCGGCGACCTCGTGGCCGACGCCACCTGGCTGCGCCAGCCGCCGCAGGGCGCGGGCTGGGCGGTCGGCGACCTGCAGGATTATTACGGGGCGGAGATCTCCGCCATCTCGCTCGAGGAAAACTATGTCGACCTGCACATCGCGCCTGCGAAAACCGTGGGGCAGCCCTGCGTCGCGGAAATCAAGCAGCCGCTGAGCGGCTTGGTGATCGACAACCGCACTGTCACAACCGCCGCCGGCAGCCCGCGCCGGATCCAGGTGTTGCGCCTCCCCGGCGAGAACCGCGTGCTCCTGCAGGGCGAGCTGCCCGTCGACGGCAAGGTGGAGGAGACCGAGGCCACCATGGAACGGCCGGCCGACTGGTTCGCCCGGGCCTTGTCGGCGGCGCTCAAGCGCGCCGGCATCACCGTCGAGGGGAAGGCGGTCGGTCTCCGCTGGCCCGAGGCGCCGCGCACCGGCGCGGTGAAGCTCGGCGAGATCAAGTCCGCCCCGCTGCGCGACATCGTCGCGACCATCAACAAGCCCTCGCAGAACCTGAAGACCGACCTGATCTTCGGGCACATCGGCGAGCTCGACCGGCAGGCAAAAACGCCGGCCTGGCGGCAGTCCGAGGAGCTGGCCGTGGCGGCGTTGAACCGGTTTCTCCGGTCGGCGGGTCTCGCGCCCGGCGGCACGGTCTTCGAGGAAGGCTCGGGCCTGTCCCGCAACAACCTCACCACGGCCGCGGACACCGCGCGCCTGCTGCAGTTCATGGCTGCGCACAAGGAGCGCGAGGCGTTCATGGCTTCGCTGCCCGTTGCCGGCGTGGACGGCTCGTTGCGCCGGCGCATGAAGGGCACGGCCGCCGACGGCAAGGTCCTCGCCAAGACCGGCACCCTGCGCTACGCGAGCTCGCTCTCCGGCTACGTGACCACGGCCGCCGGCGAGAAACTCGTGTTCAGCCTGATGCTGAACCGTTATCCCGTTCCCTCCTCCGCCAGGGCTGGCGACCCGCTCGACGAGCTCGCGGTGATCATCGCGGGTTACCCGGGCGGGAAGTAAGGCATGAACCTGCCGCCCCGCCTCCTCTCCCTGGACGCCTTGCGCGGGGCGACGATCGCTGGCATGCTGCTGGTGAACAACCCGGGCTCGTGGAGCGACCTTTACCCGCCGCTCGAGCATGCGCCGTGGCACGGCTGGACGCCGACGGACATGATCTTCCCGTTCTTCCTGTGGATCGTCGGGGTGGCGATGACGCTGTCGTTCGCGCGCCGGGTGGAGCAGGGGGCGGACCGCGCGGCGCTCTTCCGGCATGTGCTGGTCCGCGCGGCCGCCATCGTCGGGCTCGGCCTGTTCCTCGCGGCCTTTCCCTTCGGATTACTGCCCGCGCACAATTTCTCGCTGGAAAAGCTGCGCCTGCCCGGCGTGCTGCAGCGCATCGGGGTCTGCTATCTTTTCGCGGGGGCGATCTTTCTCCGCACCACGTGGAAGGGACAGCTGGGCTGGGTCGCGGGCCTGTTGCTCGGCTATTGGGCGCTGTTGGTGCTCGTGCCGGTGCCGGGCCATGGCGCCGGCGTCCTCGCCCCCACCGGTAACCTGGCGTGGTGGGTCGACTCGCATCTGCTCGCGGGCCACACGTGGAGCGGTGCGCCCGCGCCCGGCTTCGATCCCGAGGGGATTTTGTCCACGATCCCGGCCATCGCCACGACGCTGCTCGGCGCGCTGGCCGGCCACCTGCTGAGGACCGGCAGCGGTTCGGTGCTTTCGCTGCGCTTGGCGCGCGACGGCGTGATCCTGCTCGCGGTCGGCGCAGCCTGGGGTCTGGTGTTCCCGATCAACAAGAACCTGTGGACGAGCTCCTACGCCGTATTCATGGCCGGATGGGCGATGCTGGGGCTCGCGCTTTTTCACTGGCTGATCGACGTCCGTGGCTGGAAACGCTGGGCGACGCCGCTGGTTATCTATGGCTCCAATGCCCTCGCTCTGTTCGTTCTGGCGGGTCTGGTTGGAAAACTGCTTTACCTCATCAAGTGGACGGGCGCCGACGGGAAGGCGATCACGCTCAAGGGGTGGATTTACCAGGCTTGGTTTGTCCCGCTGGCCAGCCCGGTGAACGCGTCGCTGCTTTTCGCGCTGGCCTTCGTGCTCGTCTTCCTCGGCATCGCCTGGGTGTTGTGGCGGAAGAAGTGGTTTTTGAAAATCTGAACGAGCCGACGATCGCAGAAGCAAACCGGTTGGCCACGGATTGCACGGATTAACACGGATAAAGGCACGGGAATTTTCCATCCGTGCCAATCCGTGCAATCCGTGGCTAAAACTTCCTCCGTATTCTGCTCGGGCCTCAGAATGCCGCGGACTTGAGGAACTCCGCCGGGGAGTAACCCTTGAAGGCCTCGATGGCTTCGTATTCGGCGAGGCCGAGGGCGTTGTAGGCCTGGGCCAGGCGGCGGCTGCGGTCCTCGGTGCGCTGCCAGAACTCGCGGCGGTCCTCGCCGAGGAAGAGCGCCTGGTCCTTCTGAGTCTCGTGCCGGAAGATGGCGCGGCGGCGGCGGAGCACCTCCTGCGGGCTGAGCGGCACGGCGAGGTCGATCTCATCGAGCGGCCACTCGGCCCAGGCGCCGCGGTAGAGCCAGAGCTCGGTGTCGGCCAGCCAGGCGGCCTTCGCCGCGGCCGCCGCGGCGAGGGCGTCGCGCAGCACCTGGAGACAAAGCCGGTGGGTGCCGTGCGGGTCGTCGAGATCACCGGCGGCGTAGATGAGGTGCGGCTTGAACTGCTCGAGCAGGGCGCTCATGCGGGCGACGTCGTCCTGGCCGTAGGAGCGGGCGCGGGGCGCGGCGTTGTAGAGCGGCAGGTCCAGGAAGTGCAGGCGCGCTTCCGGCACGCCGCAAACCCGGGCGGCGGCGATGGCCTCGTGGCGGCGGATCAGGCCCTTCCATTTCATGAGCTCGGGCGTGGCCGGCGGGGTGGTGCCGTTGCCCAGGCCGGCACAGACCTGGTCGAGCGGGGCGCGCTGGCCGGCATCTACCAGCCCGCTGTCGCGCACGAAGGCCAGCAGGTGCCACAGCGACTCGTCCGAGACGGCACCGGCGCCCGAGACCTCATAGGCGATGTGCACCTCGTGGCCCTGGTCGACCAGGCGGCAGAGTGTGCCGCCCATGGAGATGACGTCGTCGTCGGGGTGGGGGGAAAGCACGAGCACGCGCTTCGGGAAAACCGTCGCCGAGGGCGCGCGCAGCGGGCGCACGGGGGCGTCGCCGGGCCTGGTCTTCTTCGGGTCGCGACCGCCGGGCCAGCCGGTGATGGTGTGCTGCATCTGGTAGAACCCGATCAGGTTCGCGTCGTAGGCCGAGCCGTGGGCGCGGAGCAGGTCCTGCAGGCCGGCCTCGTTGTAGTCGTCGTCGGTGAGCTTGAGGATGGGCTTCTGGCGCAGCTGGGAGAGCCAGAGGATGGCGCGGCGCGTCATGCGCTCGTCCCAGGCGAGGCCCTGGTCGGAGAGCGGGCCGACGAGCCACGGCGTGCGGTAACGCGTGAGCGAGCCGGCGGCGGCGGCATCGAGCACGAAGAGGGCCGCGGGGTGTTCCTGCAGGAAGGACGCGGTGACGTGGTTGTTGACCTCGCCCTCGACGGCGGCGCGCACGATGTCGGCCTTGTGCTGGCCCCAGGCCATCAGGACCACGCGGCGGGCGTTCATGATCGAGCGGACGCCCATGGTCAGCGCGTGCCGGGGCGTGCCGGCGTCGCCGCCGAAGTCGCCGGCGGCGTCGCGGCGGGTGAGCGGGTCCAGCGTGACCAGGCGCGTGAGCGAGTGGCGGGCGCTGCCCGGCTCGTTGAAGCCGATGTGGCCGGTGCGGCCGATGCCGAGGATCTGGAAGTCGATGCCGCCCGCGGCCGCGATCATGGCCTCGTAGGCGGCGCAATGGGCGTCGACCTCGGCCTTCGGCACCGTGCCCGAGGGCAGGTGGGTGCGCGCCGGGTCGAGGTCCACGTGGTCGAACAGGTGCGTGCGCATGAAGCGCCGGTAGCTTTGCGCGTGTTCCGGCGCGAGCGGGTAGTATTCGTCGAGGTTGAAGGTCGTGACGTTGGCGAAGCTGAGCTTCTCCTCGCGGTGCAGCCGGACCAGCTCGGCGTAGAGGCTGATCGGGGTGGAGCCGGTGGCGAGCCCCAGCACGACGCCCTTCTTCTCGGCCTGCCGCTGGCGGATGAGCGCGGCGATCTCCCCGGCCACGGCCCGGGCGGCGTCCCGGCTGTGGCCGTAGACGGCGAGGGCGACCTGTTCCTGGTGACAACGCTCGAGGATGGAGATGGGCATGGCGGAAGGGGGGGGAGGCGAGGCGGTAGATTAAGGCTGGCGCTGCGCCTGACAAGTAGCAGAAATGACGATGTTTTTGACGAAAATGCCAACCCGTTCCGCCCCCAAACTCGCCCGGCTGGTCGACCGGCTGCCGCAGCCCATGCACCAGCTGATCGGGCGGCCGGCCAGCAACCTGATGCTGCCGGACAACATCGTGTGTTTCCAGCGCACCGCCGCGGCCGACCTCAACCGCCCGCGCCGGGGGCGCGCGCTGCACCACCGTTTCGTGCTGATCTGCGCCCTGCGCACGGCCGTCACGGTGTGCGTCGACGACCAGAACATCCGCCTGCGGCCCGGGCACGGCCTGCTGGTGTTTCCCTTTCAGTTCCACCACTACACCGACGCGCAGCACGAGAACCTGGCCTGGCTGTTCGTGACCTTCGAGCTGGCCGACGGCGCGCCGCTGGCCGCGCTGCGCCACCAGCCGTTCGAGCTGACCCCCGCGCTGCAGGCCCTGGCGGCGGAGCTGGTGGAGGCCTATGAGACGGAGCGGACGGCGGACCTGTCGGTGCTGTTGCTGGCGCTGCTGCTGGCCCGGTTGCGGCGCCTCCGGCCGGCGGGCCCGGTCCGGGTCGAGGGCAAGTCGCCGGTGCCCGGCCTGCTGACGCGGGTCAACCAGCTGGCCCAGCGCAGCGGCGAGCATCCCAGTCTCAAGGAGATCGCCCGGGCGCTCGGCATCAGCCCGAGCCACCTGCGTGCGCGTTTCCGGGCCTCGTGCGGCGTGAGCATCGGCCGGCACCTCCGGCGGCTCCGGTTGGAACAGGCCTGCGGCCTGCTGCGGCTCGGCCCGCAGCGCGTCTCGGAGGTCGCGGAACAGTGCGGCTTCACCTCCATCTACAGTTTCAGCCGCGCTTTCCGGCAGGCCTACGGCATCCCCCCGCTGGCCTTCCGCCACAACGGCAAGGCCGCGCCCGGCCCGCGCTGAGGCCTCCGGTGCATTGTCAGAAGTGACGAACTATTTGACGAAAGTGCCAAATTGCCGCGGCCCGCTGTCGGGATGCCCCGGCGCCGGCCGGCAAGTATCAGGATTCTGCTTGGACGGCGCCCAGCGCGTCTTATAGAGGACAGCAGATTAACTGGTGTGGGGCGCAAGCTCCCGCGCCAGAACACACATACACCAAGGTCAGGAACTCGAATGCCTATGAACGCACGCTATCAGTGGACCCGATCCACTTGCTTTGGGGTCATCGCCGCCGCGAGCCTCAGCCTCACCGCGATGGCCCAAACCGCCACCGCTCCGACCGCCACCGCTCCGACCGAGCAGGCGCCCGTCAAGCTCGAGAAGTTCGTCGTCACCGGCTCGATGATCAAGCGCATCGCCGACGAGGGCGCGCTGCCGCTCTCCGTGTTCACCAAGCTCGACCTGGAGCAGGAGGGCATCGCGAGCGCCGAGCAGCTGATCATGAACCTCAACATCAACGGCAACGGCCTCGACAACCTCGCGTCGAACGCCGACGTCGTCGCCGGCGCGCAGCGCGGCAACAACGGCGCGACCGCCGCCAACCTCCGCGGCCAGGGTGCCAACGCTACCCTCGTCCTCCTCAACGGCCGCCGCGTCGCCTCGCACGGCCTCAACGGCGGCGTGGTCGACCTGAACTCCATCCCCTTCGCCGCCATCGAGCGCGTCGAGGTCCTCAAGGACGGCGCCTCCGCCATCTACGGCACCGATGCCGTCGGCGGTGTCATCAACTTCATCACCAAGCGCGATTTCCAGGGCGTCGTGGCCAACGCGGCCTCCGACGTCACCCAGGACGGCGGCGGCAACGTGTTCCGCTACTCCGTCGTCGGCGGCTGGGGCGACCTGAACAAGGATGGCTGGAACTTCATGGCGTCACTCGCCTTTGCCGACCACAAGATGCTGCGCGGCGAGGACCGGGACTTCGTCAACACCTTCCAGCCCAACCGCGGCATCTCGCCCGACACGCGCGGCACCCCGATCGCCACGCTCTTCGCGGTCGCCAACCTGCCGACGGCGCTTGGGCCGAGCAGCACCGGCCCGATCGACCCGGCCAATCCGGCCATCCGCGTCAACGGCATCAACATCATCGACCTGCCCACGAACACCGCCGGCTACGCCGGCCTCGACGGCATGGGGCCCTATGAGGAGATCCTCTGGGGCGCGACCTCCGCCGCCGGCAGCGGCAAATACGGCTCCGCCTGGGACACCGGCCGCGCCGCCGTCCTCCAGCAGCCGGTCAAGAACACCAACTTTGTGGGCCGCGGCTCCTACAAGCTGGGCGAGCACCTCCTCACCATCGAGGCGGTGATCGGCCGTTCCGACTCCACCAAGAGCTTTTCCCCGAACCAATGGAGCACCGCCGGCCTGTCGACCGCCGGCGCCCAGACCACCACCACCACCGCGAACGGCACCGTCGTGCCGAACCCGCTCTCCGGCATGGTCTATCCCAGCACCGGCGCCGACTACAACCGCGTGTTCAACGCCCTCGTCGCCTTCTTCCCGGCGCTCGAGGCCAACCGCGGCCTGCCGCTCGCCTTCCGCTGGCGCTCCCTGCCCGGCGGCAACCGCGAGATCAACACCATCAGCGACACCCGCCGCTTCCTCATCGGCCTCGAGGGGCCGCTGCCGCTGCCGGGCTCGTTCTTCTCCGAGTGGGAATACCGCGCCGGCGTCATGCAGTCCGAGAGCAAGTCGAAGTCCCGGCTGCTGAACGGCTATTATTACACGGTCCCCTTCGCGAACCTCATCAAGACCGGCGTGCTGAGCCCGTTCTCCTATGAGCAGTCGCCGGCGGCGATGGACGGCCTCAAGGCCGCTTCCGCAACCGGCGTCGAGCTCTACGGCGGCACCTTCACCACCACCGGCGCCGACTTCACGACCTCCGGCCCGCTCTTCAAGCTCCCGGCCGGCGAGATCCAGGCCGCGGTCGGGGTCGATTACCGCAAGGAGGAATACTTCTTCGCCGGCGACCCGCGCTCGAACGTCAGCACGGCCGACTCGCTGATCTTCAACGTGCCGTTCGACAACGCCCTCGCCACCGCCGGCACGCTGACCCGTGACATTTACGCGGTCTATGCCGAGCTCCAGGTCCCGGTGCTGAAGAACCTCGAGCTCAACCTGGCCGGCCGCCGCGACGACTACACCGGCTTCGGCAGCACGACCAACCCGAAGGTGACCGTGCGTTTCACGCCCATCGACCAGGTCCTCATCCGCGGTTCCTACAGCACCGGCTTCCGCGTGCCGACCTTCAAGCAGGTGTTCGACCCGAGCTTCGCCTCCATCTACGCCGGCGCCGACCTGACCGACCCGGTCACCGGCCAGCTCATCCCGCCGAACTCCATGAACATCGTCAGCGGCGGCAAGTCCACGCTGCAGCCCGAGGAGGCCGACATGAAGTCCGTCGGCATCGTGATCTCCCCCGTCAAGAACATCACCCTCGGCGTCGACTGGTGGTCCATTGAGCGCACCGGCACGATCCAGGTCCTTGGCACCTCGGTGATCCTGGCCAACTACCAGCTCTTCCCCGATGCCATCCTCCGCAACGGGTCGAACCAGATCGTCGCCATCGACGCCCGCCCGATCAACGCGGGCGAGACCCAGACCAAGGGTGTCGAATACACCGCGCGCGGCGAGTTCGACGTCTGGGGCGGCAAGCTCATCGCCGACGTCAATGTCAGCCAGCTCCTCGAGAAGAAGTCCCGCCTCATCGCCAGCGCCCCCTTCGGCGCCAGCGAGGTCGGCCGCTTCACCCGGGCCAGCGACATCGGCCTGAAGTGGAAATACACGGGCTCGGTGTCCTACAAGAAGGGCAAGTGGACCGGCCGCCTCAGCCAGCTCTACCGCGCCGGCTACATGGACTACGTGCCGCCGGGCATCGCCAACGGCACCTTCCTGTCCTTCGCCCCGGACTACAAGGCCAAGGTGGACGAATACATCACCTACAACGCCAGCCTGACCTACCGCTATAACAAGGACCTCACGGTCATCGCCGGCATCAAGAACATCCTGAACGAGGATCCCCCGTTCAGCATCGCCTACGACACCAACACCGGCGCCGGCAGCAGCTGGGAGCCGCGCATCGCCGACCCGCGCGGCCGCGCCTTCACGCTGTCCGTGGAATACAAGTTCAAGTAATCCGCCGGGCCTGACCTGATTCAACAGGGGCGATCCAACCGGGTCGCCCCTTTTCATCTCCCCCGCATGAACCGCCCCTTCCGCCGCATCCTGGCCTGCGCCGCCCTGGCGCTTGGCGGGGCCGCGGGCCTTGGCGCGGAGGCGCCCGCCAAGCCGCTCTACCAGTTCACCGAGGCCGAGGTCGGCGCCTACCTCGGGCCACTGCAGGCGAAGGAACCCGACCTGCGGAAACGCATCGTGCACCTCGCCCGCCAGAACATCGGCCAGCCCTACGAGCTCTACCTGCTCGGCGAGGCGCCCTTTGAGACGCACGACCCGCAGCCGCTGTATAACCTCGGCAAGAGCGACTGCCTGGTCTTCGCCGAGCATGTCTATGCCATGGCGCTCAGCCGCGACTGGAGCGGCTTCATGCGGATGCTCCAGCGGATCCGCTACATCGACGGCCGTATCGGCGTGGCCACCCGCAACCACTACACCGAGCTGGATTGGAACCACTCCAACCGCTGGCTTGTGCGCGATCTCACCGGCGAGCTGGCCGGGGACAAGGCGGTGAAGTGGACCGAGCAGGTCGACCGGGCCAGGTTTCTCCTCGACCGTTACAAGCTGAAGACGGATTTTCCGGTCGTGGAGCACCGCGACGTTTACCTGCCTTACGCCGAGATCGCCCGCGCCGCCGCGCAGCTCAAGGACGGGGACTTCGTCAATGTGGTCCGCGGGGTCGTTAAACCCTGGGCGAAGGTCGCCGAGTCCTTCGAGACCTTCGGCGGTAGCGCGTGGGTGGGGCATGTCGGCCTCGTGGCGCACGGCCCCGACGGCACGCTGCACATCATCCACTCGGCCGACCCCGCCGTGCGCGAGGAGACGATGGCGCAGTTCATCGCCCGCGAGACCGCGCACAACGCCGAGCGCGACCAGGCCGGCAAGGCGCGCCTCCTCGGCTTCAAGTTCCTCCGCCTTGAGGACGACCCGCTGGCCCGGCTCCGCGAGCTGGACGGCGCCGACGCCCCGCGCGTGACGCTACCGGGCGGCCAGCCCGCCGGGCTCTGAGCCTTTCCCCATGTCCGTTCCCCCGTCCATCGCCGCCCTGTCCGCCCGCACCGCCGAACTCGGCGCGTTGCTCGAGCGCTGGGCCAACATCAACTCCGGTTCCGGCCACGGCGCCGGCCTGACCCGCATGGCGGAGGTGCTGCGCACGGCCTTCGCCGCGGCTTTCCCGGCCGCGACGTGCGAGGAGCTTTCCGCCGACGCCCCGGGCTTCAACCCGCCGGGCGCGAAGGCGCTGCGGTTCCGGATGCGCCCGCAGGCGGCGAAGCGGGTGTTTCTCTGCGGGCACTACGACACCGTCTATGCCGCGGACGACGCTTTCCAGGTCTGCCGCTGGCTCGATGCCGGGACGCTCAACGGTCCCGGAGTGACCGACATGAAGGGCGGCCTGATCGTGCTGCTCTCCGCGCTGGAGGCCTTCGAGCAGACGCCGCACGCCGCCAATCTGGGTTGGGAGGTGCTGCTCACGCCCGACGAGGAAACCGGCTCGCACGGCACGCGCGCGATGTTCGAGGACGCCGCCCGCCGCCATCAGTTCGGCTTTGTCTTCGAACCCGCCCGACCCAGCGGCGACATCATCCACTCGCGCAAGGGCACCGGTGGCATCGTCGCGACCTGCCGCGGCCGGGCCGCGCATGCCGCGAAGATCCCGAACGACGGCCGCAACGCCATCCTCGGCCTCGCCGCCTATCTCCTCGCCATCGCAAAGATCCCCGCTGAGCAGCCGGGCGTGCTGGTGAATGTCGGCAACATCCGCGGCGGCACCGCCGCGACCAATGTCGTGCCGGACCTTGCCTCCGCCGAGATCGACCTCCGGGTCACGCGCCTGGCCGATCGCGACCCGCTTTTTGCCCGGCTGGAGGCCGTGGCGAAAGAGACCGCCGCCGTGCATGACGTGAAAATCGAGCTCACCGGCGGGCTCAACCGTCCGCCGAAGGAGAATCATCCGACCGAGGCCGCGCTGTTCCCTGAGTTCCAGCGTGCGGCGGCGGATGTCGGTCTCAAGCCCTTCAGCTGGGTCCACGGCGGCGGCGCCTCCGACGGCAATTTCCTGGGCGCGGCGGGTCTGCCGTGTTTTGACGGCATCGGGCCCGAGGGCGACTATCTGCACAGCGACCGCGAATATTGCCGGGTGGCGACTATCGTCCCGCGCGCGCAGAATGTCGCGTTGTTCCTGCACCGGATCGCCGCGGGAGAGATCAAGCTGCCAGCGCGTTGAGTTTTGGTAGGGGCGGTTGCCCCCAACCGCCTATGCTCGAGGGCCGTTGAGGGCAACGGCCCCTACCAGAAACCCCGATCGACTACCCCGGCAGCCACAAACCGCCGAGCACGGCCGGTCGGGATGCGCCGGTGACAAAGGGGCTGTTGCCGGGTTTTTCGTGCAGGCGTTGCCGGGCGAGCCAGGCAAAGGCCATGGCCTCGATCCAGTCCATGGGCAGGCCCAGGGCGTCCGTCGTCGCGACGGTCGAGCCGGGCAGTTCGGCCTGCAGCGCCTGCATCAGGGCGCCATTGTAGGCGCCGCCGCCGCAAACGTAAACCGCCGGCCGCTCGAGCCCCGGCAGCTGCCGGATCGCATCCGCGATGCTCCGGGCCGTGAGCCCGAGCAGCGTGGCCTGCACGTCGGCCGGGGCGGGGTGGCCCGCCGCGGCGAGATGGCCCTGCAGCCAGCCGGCGGAGAAATACTCGGGCCCGGTGCTCTTCGGCGGCGCCTGGTTGAAATAGGGATCGCCGAGCAGGGCGGCCAGCAGACCGGGGTGCGGACGGCCGCTCGCGGCGAAGGCGCCGTTGCGGTCCATCGGCTCGTTCAGGCAGCGGCGGCACCAGCCGTCGAGCAGCGTGTTGCCGGGGCCGGTGTCGAAGCCGAGGACCGGGCGGGTGGCGTGACCGGACAGCACCGTCACGTTGGCGATGCCGCCGATGTTCACGATCACGCGGTCGGTGCCGGGCTGCCGGAACACCGCGTCGTGAAACGCCGGCACGAGCGGTGCGCCCTGGCCGCCGAGTGCCATGTCCTTGCGCCGGAAGTCCGCCACCACCGGGATGCCGGTCTCCGCGGCAATCAGGTTGGGGTCGCCGATCTGCAGCGTGAAGGGAGCGGCCAGGCCTGGCCGGTGGCGGATGGTCTGTCCGTGGCTGCCGATGGCGGCGATCTCCTTGGCGGCGACTCCGGCTCGCGCGAGGAGCTCGTTGACAGCCTGGGCGAACAGCCGGCCGAGGCGGACATCGGCCTGTCCGAGCCGGTCGATCTCGTTGGCGCCAGGCACGCCCAGCGCCAGCAGGTCCTGCCGCAGATCCTCGGGGAATTTCAGGGAGTGCGCCGCCACCAGGGCGGGGGCGGGCGAAAAGCGCACCAAGGCGGCGTCGATGCCGTCGACACTGGTGCCGGAGAGGGTGCCGATGAACAGTTCAGGCATGGGTCGGGCGGCTGGGGATGTTTGGTAAATGAACAGTTGAACCGCGGGCCGCAACGCAGGATTCTCCAGCGCCGATGCTCAAGACTGAAACCCCCAGCGGTCGCCATCCGGATCTCGACCAATATGCCACCCCCGACCTGGTGCGGGCCTTCACCGAGGACCAGGTGCTGGCCGCCGGCGTCGTGCATGCCGCGGCGGAGCAGATTGCCCGCGCGGTCGATGCCGCGGCGCCGCGCATCGCGGCCGGCGGGCGGCTGATCTACGCGGGTGCCGGCACGTCCGGACGCCTGGGCGTGCTCGACAGCGTCGAGCTGTTTCCCACCTTCAGCTGGCCGAAGGACCGCGCGCTGGCCCTGATCGCCGGCGGCCAGGGCGCCATGTATCAGGCGGTCGAGGGCGCGGAGGATGACCGGCCGCAGGGCGAAGCCGATCTGCGCGCGCTGCAGCCGACAGCCAACGATGTGTGTATCGCGCTGGCCGCGTCCGGCTCCACGCCCTACGCACTCGGCGTCATCGCCGCGGCCCGCGCCGCCGGCGCCCTGACCATCGGCATCGCCAACAATCCCGGCTCGCCGGTCGCCGCCCAGGCCGAGATCGGCCTCACGCTCGACACCGGCAGCGAGGTCATCTCCGGCAGCACCCGCCTCAAGGCCGGCACGGCGCAGAAGATCGCCCTCAACACGCTTTCCAGCGCGATCATGGTCCGTCTGCACAAGGTGCACGGCAACCTCATGGTGGACCTCATGCCCACCAACGCGAAGCTCCACCGCCGTGCCGTCGCCCTCACCGTGCTCGCCACCCGGGCGGACGAGGCCACGGCCCGCCGCACGCTCGAGGCCTGCGGCCACCGGGTGAAGGTGGCGATCGTGGCGATTTTGAAGAAGACCGACGTCGCCTCCGCCGAGGCCGCGCTCGCCGCCGTCGGCGGCAGTGTGCGGAAGGCGATCGGGGAGGTCGGACGGTGAGGTCGGCACGCTCCATTTTTGCCGCTCTGGCCATCGTCCTCCTCGCCGGCTGCTCCACCGTGCCGAAGATCGTGGAGAATCCGCCGCCGGCGCCGCGCGAGTTCCGCGGGGTCTGGGTGGCCAGCGTGGCCAATATCGACTGGCCGAGCGCGACCGGCCTTTCCGCCGCCCAGTTGCAGGCCGAGACCATCGCCATCCTCGATCGCGCCAAGGCGCTGAACCTGAACGCCATCATCCTGCAGGTGCGCCCGGCGGCCGATGCGCTTTATCCCTCTTCGTTGGAGCCGTGGTCCGAATACCTGAGCGGCAAGCAGGGTGGGGATCCGGGCTACGATCCGCTCAAGTTCTGGGTCGAGGAGGCCCACCGCCGCGGCCTCCAGCTGCACGCGTGGTTCAATCCCTACCGGGCCCGTCACTTCCAGGCTAAGTCCGGCTTCGCGGCGACGCACATCGCGAAGACCCATCCCGCTTCGGTGAAGCAATATGGTGACTACTGGTGGATGGACCCGGGCGATGCCTTCGCCAGCCGGCGCACGGTCGAGGTCGTGGCGGATGTCGTGCAGCGCTACGACGTGGATGGCGTCCACATCGACGACTATTTCTACCCTTATCCGATCCCGGTGCCGAACGCGCCGAAGCCCGCGCCCGGCGAGCCGGCGGCCAATATCGAGTTTCCCGACGAGCCCTCGTGGAAGCTTTACCGGGAGAGCGGCGGCAAACTTTCCCGCGCCGGCTGGCGCCGCCAGAATGTGGACCAGCTGGTGGAGCGGCTCAACCGGGCGGTCCACCAGGTCAAACCGCACGTGCTGTTTGGCGTGAGCCCGTTCGGACTGGGCCGGCCCGACCGCCGGCCGGCCGGCATCACGGGTTTCAGCCAATACGACCAGCTCTACGCCGACGTGGAGCGCTGGCTGGAGAATGGCTGGCTCGATTACCTCGCGCCCCAGCTCTATTGGCCGCGCGACCGCAAGGGCCAGGAGTTCGCCGTGCTGCTCGATTACTGGCAGAAGCAGAACACGGCGCACCGCCACCTCTGGCCGGGCTTCTTCACGAGCTCGATCAACGACACGCCCAAGTCCTGGACCGTCGAGGAGATCCTGGCCCAAATCGACCTCGTGCGCGCCGCGCCCGCCGCCACGGGACACATCCATTACAGCATGATCGCGCTGCAGCAGGACCGGAAGGGCATCAGCACCCGGCTGCAGGCCGGACCGAACGCCTCGCCGGCACTCGTGCCCGCCACACCTTGGCTCGATGCCGTCCCGCCGCCGCCGCCGGTGTTGAAGAAACAGCGTGACGGCAAGGTGCTGATCCAGCCCGCGAAGGGCGAGGCGCCGGCGAGTTTCGCCGTGTGGCGGCGCCACGGCGCCGAGTGGCGGTTCTCCATCCAGCTGGCGGCCGAACTCACGGTCGCCCCGGCGGGCGCCGAGGCCGTCGTGGTGAGCGCCGTGGACCGGCTGGGCAACGAAAGCCCCCGCGTGGCGCTCACGCTGGTCAAGCCGAAGAAGTCCTGAGCCATGGAAACCCCGGCACCGGTTCCGAACACAGCGAATCCCTGGCGCTGGATTCCGACCCTCTATTTCAGCCAGGGGATCCCCTACGTCGTCGCGATGACGCTGTCGGTGATCATGTATAAGAACCTCAAGGTCTCGAACACCGAGATCGCGCTCTACACCAGCTGGCTCTACCTGCCGTGGGTCATCAAGCCGCTTTGGTCGCCGCTGGTGGACATGTTCCGCACCAAGCGCTTTTGGATCGTCACGCTGCAGTTCGTGATCGGCGTGGCGTTCGCGCTGGTCGCGTTCACGGTGCCGACGGAGAAATTCTTCCAGCTGACGCTCGCGGTTTTCTGGCTGATGGCGTTCAGCTCGGCGACGCACGACATCGCGGCGGACGGTTTCTACCTGCTCGCCATGCCCCAGCACCAGCAGGCGGCCTTTGTCGGCGTGCGCAGCACGTTTTACCGGCTGGCGATGATCGCCGGCCAGGGCGGGCTGGTCTACCTGGCGGGCAGCCTGCAGGAAAAGACCGGCGACGTGACGCGGGCGTGGACCATCGTGTTCCTGCTGCTGGCGGCGGTGTTTGGCGTGGTGGCGGTCTATCATCTCTTCGCGCTGCCGCGGCCCGCGGCCGACCATACGGTGCGCCACGGCGAGGGCGGGTTCGCCGGTTTTATCGCGGTCTTCAAAGGATTTTTCACGAAGGCTCATATCGGACCGACGCTCGCCTACCTGCTGCTCTACCGGCTGGCGGAGGCGCAGGCGCTCAAACTGGTGACGCCTTTCCTGCTCGATGGCCGCGACGTCGGCGGCCTGGGGCTCACGACCCAACAGGTGGGCATCGTCTATGGCGCGGCCGGGGTGATTGCGCTCACGGTCGGCGGCATCCTGGGTGGCATCGTCATCTCGCGCCACGGGCTGAAGCGCATGCTCTGGCCGATGATCCTGATCATGCACACGCCCAACCTCGTGTTTGTGTATCTGGCAGTGACGCAGCCTGGCAGCCTTTATCTCATCGGCGGCGCGCTGGTGGTGGAGCAATTCGCCTATGGCTTCGGGTTCACTGCCTACATGCTTTACATGATGATGGCGGCCGAGGGGGAGAACAAGACGGCCCACTACGCGATCTGCACCGGCTTCATGGCGCTCGGCATGATGCTGCCCGGCATGGCCGCGGGCTGGATCCAGGACCATCTGGGCTACGTGAAATTCTTCGCGTGGGTCTGCCTTGCCACGATCCCGTCGTTCATCGCTACGGCGTTCCTCAAGGTCGACCCGGCGTTCGGGCGGAAGGCGTAGGGCGGGGTGTGCTGCGAACGTGCGCGGGCGCTATTTGGCCGCGCTATCCTTCGGCCGCTTGATCGCCGGCAGGCGCAGCAGCCGGCGGGCGCCGTCTATCACCTTGTCCCACTGCAGGGCCGGGCCGGGATCGGTCTTGTTGGTCTGGATGTGAAAGTGACCGAGCACACCGTGATAGGCAGCCAGCTGGTCGTCGGGCAGCTTGACCGTGACCAGGTTGCCCGTGGCGTCGCGCGGGTAGTCGGGCGTGATCTGGGGGAAGACCGTGGCGAGGGCGGCGGTGAGCTTGATGAGGGCGGCGTATTGCTCGGGAGTGAGGTCATACTGCACGAGTTCCTGGCCCTGCACCACGCCGCGCACCATGTCCGGGCGCGCCGGCCGGGCGGTGAAGTCCTTTGTGCGGATCAGCGGGTCGCCGAGTTTCTCCGGCACCTTGACGAAGGGCTTGCCGGCGGCGTCGCGCGGATACCATTCGTCGAGCACCTTGGTGTCGCCCGGGCCGTAGGCGCCCATGTTCGCGATCTCGATGCCGATGGAGCGGTGGTTCGACGTCGTGGCGTGGTAGGCGCGTTCCTTGAGGTCGAGCGTTTGGTAGATGGTGCCGTCCAGATCGAGCATGAAGTGGACGCTCAGGCCACGGTGGTCGTGCAGGACGTTGAAACACTGCTTGGCGATGCCGCACACGTCGTAGTGCAGCACAAACTGGTCGACGACGCGCTGCAGCATCGGCAGGTCCCAGCCGCCGCCGCGCACACGCTCGATCTCCGCCGGGGTCAGACGTTGGAAACGCAGGCCGTAGCGGGACGGGTCCTTGAGTTCGGGCTTAGTCTCCTGCGTCTTGGGCCAGCTGCTTTGCTCGTAGGGGGCGAACCGGCGTTCCGTCCGGTAGGCGTCGTAGCCGCCCGGGTCCATCCAGGTCACGACCTTGGTGCCGGTGTGGAACAGCTGGCCGGCGACGATGATCTCGTCGCCCTTGCGCGGGGCAAAGGTGCGGGGCTGGACGCAACCGGCGAGCAGCAGAGCGCCCACGAGGAAGAGGAAGGTGAGGGGATGTGTGGGGCGCATGAGTCGTTGGGGTCTTAGGCGATGATGCCCGCCTTGCGCTTGATGGCCAGCACGCGCTCGCAGCTTTCCGCGATGCGGGCCGCCGGCAGCCGGCCGGAGGTCACGGCCCGTTCGATGATGCCGGCCGCCTTGGCGGTGATGTCGGGATCATAGCCGAGGTTGTTGCCGAAGCAGAGGAGGTCGATGCCCGCCTCGAGGGCGAGGGGGATGGACTGCTCCAGCCCGTAGCGGCTGGAGATGGCCTTCATCTCCATGTCGTCGCTCACGATCACGCCCTGAAAGCCGAGTTTCGTGCGCAGGAGCCCGGTCTGCACCGCGGGCGAGAGTGTGGCGGGGTGGTCGGGGTCGAGCTTCGCGTTGAAGACGTGCGCGCTCATGACCGCATCGCAGAGGCCGGCGGCAACCAGCCGCTGGAACGGGATCAACTCCCGCTCGTGCCAGGTGGCGGTGACGTCGACGAGGCCGAGATGCGTGTCGCCGGCGGCGCTGCCGTGCCCGGGGAAATGCTTGGCGCAGGCGAGCACGCGCTGATCCCGGTGGGCGCGGACGAATTCCGCGGCGTGCCGGGCGACCGCCTCCGGATCGGCGGAAAAGCTGCGGCCCTTGCCCTTGATGATCGGGTTGTCCGGGTTGGCGTCGAGGTCGACGACCGGCGCCAGGTTCAGGTTGAGGCCGACGCCGGCGAGCGTCCGGGCGGTGGTGGCGGCGTGACGGTAGGTCTCGGCCGGCTGGTCCAGGTGACCGAGTTCCTCATGGGAGATGCTCGGCGGGAAACCATAGGCAGGTTTCAGGCGGTTGACCCGGCCGCCTTCCTGGTCGATGGCGGTGAGCAGCGGAATGGAAGACTGCGCCTGCAGGTGCGCGAGCAGCGCGCGGACCTGGGCGGGCGACTCGATGTTGCGGCGGCCGGGCTTGCCCGAGTCGATGGTGGTCGTCATGTCCACGTCGAACAGGATGACGCCGCCGATGCCGTGTTCGCGGATGTCGCGGACGATCAGGTCGCATTCCGGGGGCGTGGCGCCGCGGAAGCCCACCAGCAGCAACTGGCCGATCTGCGCGCGCAGGGAAAGGGGAGCCATGTCAGGAAGCGCGTTTGGTCACGCCGATGCCGGGCAGATTGGAAAGCGTCACCTTGCCGTCCACGATGGTGGCGCCGTCGAAGGGGTCGTTCTTGATGAGCACGGCGCCGTCGAGGTCGGCCCAGTCGACGAGCGGGGAAAGCTGGGCGGCGGCGGAAATGGCGACGGAAGTCTCGGTCATGCAGCCGAGCATGACCTTCAGGCCGAGGGCGCGGGCGAGGGTGATCATGCGGTGGGCCTCGCGCAGGCCGGTGCATTTCATGAGCTTGATGTTGATGCCGTCGAAGACGCCGCGCAGGCGGGCCACGTCGGCGAGGCGCTGGCAGCTTTCATCGGCGATCAGGGGCAGGGGACTGCGCTCGCGCAGCCAGGCGGTGTCGTCGAGCTGGGCCTTGGGCATGGGTTGCTCGATGAAGAGGACGCCCTGGGTGGCGAGCCATTCGATCTTCTTCAGGGCCTCGTTCCGGTCGGTCCAGCCCTGGTTGGCATCGACGGTGATGGGCGTGGCGGTGACGGAGCGGATGGTCTCGATCATCATGCGGTCGGTGTCGCGGCCGAGTTTCACCTTGATGATCTTGTAGGGCGCGGCCTCGCGGGTCTTCTGGCGCACGATCTCGGCGGTATCGAGGCCGATGGTGAAGGAAGTGACGGGGGTCTTCGCCGCGTCGAGGCCCCAGATGCGGTGCCACGGGGCGTTGAGCTTCCGGCCAATCCAGTCGTGCAGGGCGATGTCGACGGCGGCCTTGGCGGCGGTGTTGCCCGGGGCGAGGGCGTCGATGGCCGGGAGGATTTCCTCCAGCTGGAAGGGGTCGGGGAAGCGGGCGAGGTCGACCTTGTTAAGAAAAGCGGCGGCCGTGGCCTGATCCTCGCCGAGGTAGGGCGGCATGGCGGCCTCGCCATAACCGATGATGCCGTCCCGCTCGACCTCCACCAGCACGGCGGGCGTGGTGGTGCGGGAGTTGTTCGCGATGTTGAACGCGTGCCGGAGCTCGAGGGTGTAGGGATGGTGGCGCAGTATCATGCCAAATTGGCGGAAGGGGAGGGATTCGAACCCCCGGAACCTTGCGGTTCAGCGGTTTTCAAGACCGCCGCGATAGACCACTCTGCCACCCTTCCGATCAAGCGACCCAACTTGCTAACTTACCCCCTCAGGTCAACGGCACAGATGGCGCTGGAAAACCGCCGGTCCGTCATTCTAGTCTGACGTTCTCGCCTGTCATCATGCCGCTTCTCCAAGTCACTGATCTGGTCAAAAGCTACCCGGCACCCGGGGGCGGGGTCCATCAGGTGGTGAACGTCCCGGCCTTCGCCCTCGGCGCGGGTGAGCAGCTGGCGCTGCGGGGCGAGAGCGGCTCGGGCAAGACCACCTTCCTCAACCTCATCGCGGGCATCCTCGCGGCGGACAGCGGCAGCATCAAGCTGGCGGACCAGGAACTCACGGCGCTCGGCGAGGCCCGGCGCGACCGCCTGCGGGCCGGGACCATCGGCTACATTTTCCAGACCTTCAACCTCCTGCAGGGCCACACCGTGCTGGAGAACGTGCTGCTTGGCATGGCGTTCGGGCCGGGCGCGGACCGCGCTCGCGCCGCCGCCCTGCTGCAGCGGATGGGCCTGGCGGACAAACATGACCACTACCCGCGCCAGCTCTCGACCGGCCAACAGCAGCGCGTGGCCGTGGCCCGCGCGCTCGCCAACCAGCCCAAGCTCGTGCTGGCCGACGAACCCACCGGCAACCTCGACCGGCGCAACGCCCGCGAGGCCCTGCAGCTCATCCGCGAGACCTGCCGCGAGTCCGGCGCCGCGCTCCTGCTCGTGAGCCATGACGAACGGGTGCTCGCGCAGTTCGAGCACATGCAGGATTTCACCCACTTCAACCGCGCACCCGCCGGGGCCATCGTCTGATGCTCCTCAATCTCATCTACCGCAGCCTGCGCCAGCACGCGTTGTCGACCATCGTCACCGCGGGCAGCATCGCGCTCGCCAGCGGCCTGCTGATGACCGTGTGGGTGGTGAAGACGCAGTCGCAGGCCGTGTTCGCCTCGACCAACTCCGGTTTCGACGCCGTGCTCGGCGCCCGCGGCTCCAAGCTGCAGCTCGTGCTCAACGCCATCTTCCACCTCGAGGCCTCGCCGGGAAACATCGCGGCCGCCGACTTCGAGCAGATCCGCCGCCATCCCGCCGTGAAGGCCGCCATCCCGCTGGCGCTCGGCGACAGCCACGAGGGCTGGCGCATCGCCGGCACGGTCGAGGCGCTGTTCAACGACATCGAGTATATGCCGGGCAAGCGCTACGCCTTCGCGGCGGGCGGACGGAATTTCAAGCTCGGCACCCAGGAGGCCGTCGTCGGCAGCTACGCGGCGCAGCGGCTGGGCTGGAAGGTGGGCAGCCACTTTCACCCGCACCACGGCCTCAGCGAGGAGGCCGGCCACGAGCATGAGGAGACCTACACGGTGGTCGGCGTGCTGGCGCCGACGAACACGCCGGTCGATCGCGTCATCTGGATCCCGCTCGAGGGCGTGCAGACGATGAGCGGCCACAATCCGCTGGCGGCGACCGAGCTCAGTGCGGTGTTGATCCAACTGCGGGCGCCGACGGCCGGCCTGATGCTCAACAACCAGATCAACGCCCCGGGCGGCAAGCTGACCTTCGCTTATCCGATCGGCAGCATCGTGGCCGAGCTCTTCAACAAGATCAGCTGGTTCGACAAGGTGCTGACGCTGCTGGCCTGGCTGGTCGCCGTGGTGGCGGCGGGCTCGGTCCTCGTGAGCATCTACAACTCGATGAGCGCCCGCGCGCGTGACATCGCCATACTCCGCGCCCTTGGCGCGCGCCGGCGCACCGTGTTCGGCGCCGTGGTGGGGGAGGCGGTCGTCATCGGCGTGCTCGGCTCGGCGCTGGGGTTCGTGGTGTTCGGCGTCCTCGCGGCGGCCGTGGCGGCCATCATCCGGGCGCAGGCCGGCGTGGTGCTGGAGCCGTGGCAGTGGAACACCGTCTTTGCCTGGGGCCCGGCGGTCTTCACCGGCCTCTGCCTGCTCGGCGGCCTGGTGCCGGCGCTCAAGGCCTACCGCGTCCCGGTGGCCGCGACCATCGCCCCGGTGGCGTGAGCTGATCCTCCGCTTATGTCCAAGTCCGCTCGCTTCACCTGCGCTTGGGTTTGCCTCTGGCTGGTCGGATGGCTGCGAGCGGTGGCGGCCGACGGGACCGTCGAGCAATGGGGTGTTTTCGAGCTGACCCTGAACGGTCCCGCGGAGGGAAACCCGTTCGTCGAGGTCGAGCTGTCGGCGAATTTCTCCCAGGGGGCGCGCACGGTCAAGGTGGGTGGTTTCTACGATGGCGAGGGCGTCTACAAGGTGCGTTTCTCGCCGGAGACGACCGGGGAATGGCGCTACGAGACCACGAGCAACCGGCCCGCACTGCAGGGACGGTCGGGCGTTTTTTCCGCCGTGCCGGCGACGGGGCGAAACCACGGCCCGGTGCGGGTGCGCAACACGTTCCATTTCGCGCACGCGGACGGCACGCCGTATTTTCAGCTCGGCACGACCGCCTACTCGTGGATCCACCGCGGCGAGCAGACGGAGGCGCAGACCCTGCGCACGTTGGCCGGCGCGCCGTTCAACAAGATCCGCATGTGTGTCTTTCCGCAGGCCAACTCCGAGAAACTCCTGCAATATTTCCCGTATGCCGGCACCCCGCCGCGGGCCTGGGACACGACCCGCTTCAACCCGGCCTTCTTCCGTCATCTGGAGCAGCGCGTCGGCGAGTTGCGCGACCTCGGCATCGAGGCCGACCTCATCCTCTTTCATCCCTACGACAGCCTGTGGGGTTTCAACACGATGGACGCGGCCAGCGACGACCGCTACGTGCGCTATCTCGTGGCGCGGCTCGCCGCCTACCGGAACGTCTGGTGGTCGCTGTGCAACGAGTGGGACTTCCTCAAGGCGAAGCAGGAATCGGACTGGGACCGGATCTTCGCGGTCGTGCAGGCCGCCGATCCCTACGGCCGGCTGCGGTCGATCCACAACGGTTTCAAGCTCTACAACCACACGCAGCCCTGGGTCACCCATGCCAGTATCCAGCAGGGCGCGGCGGCCCTCGATCCCGAGCGGGCGGTGATCTATCGGGATGTCTACCGCAAGCCCATCGTCTATGATGAGGTGAAATACGAGGGGGACAGCAACCGCCGCTGGGGCCGGCTCTCCGCCGAGGAGATGGTGCTGCGCTTTTGGAACGGCCTCGTGGCCGGCACCTATGTCGGGCACAGCGAGATCCTCGGCAGTGACGGCGGCCGCGAGTTCTGGCTTGCCGGCGGCGGCGAGTTTCGCGGGCAGAGCGTCCCGCGGCTGGCGTTTCTCAAGCAGGTGATGGAAGCCGGTCCTGCCGACGGCTTCGAGCCGATCGACAAATGGCAGGAACGCCGGACCGGCGGCAAGGCGGGCGAATACTACCTCGTCTACCTTGGCGAGAAGACCCCGGCGGAATGGTCGTTCGCCCTGCACAAGACCGGCCTGGCTGCGGGCATGAAGTTCACCGTGGAGGTCATCGACACCTGGAACATGACCATCACCCCCGTGGCCGGAACCTTCGAACTGAAGCGCAAGGATGACTACGATTTCATCGACAAGGATGGGCGCACAGTCCCGCTGCCGGGTCGGCCCTACATGGCCATCCGCATCCGCCGGGTGGGGGCTGCGCCGGCGAATGGCGCCTCGGCCGATCCCGAGCCCTGATCCTGCGCGGGTTTCGGCTCGCGGCCGCGGCGGATATACCCAAAGGTGCGGGCTGCAACCTCGTCGCCCGGGCCATGCGGCGGTCTGCCGAAAACATGGCCACATCGGAAAACCACGTCGCGGAAATGCAGGGGCTCTACGGCCCGTTCACGCTCACCGAGCGTGTGGTGCAGAAGATCTGGCTGCGCGGCGACTTTGACCGAACGCGCCTGACGCTGGTGGATGGCCGTCCGCTGGTGATACGCACCTTCGGCGCCTGGAACCTGCTCGCCGGGCCGGATTTTCGCGGTGCGCAGTTGTTGATCGACGGGGAAAACGTCACCGGTGACGTCGAGGTGCATTTCCACGTTGCGGACTGGCGGACGCACCAGCACGGGACGGACCGCGCCTACGACCAGGTCGCGCTGCATGTCGTGCTTTTCCCGCCGGCCCCGGGGGAACCGCCGGCGCGGCGTGGCGACGGCCGGGAAATCCCGACGCTCGTGCTGCTGCCGCTGCTGCATCGCGATCTGGAGGAATATGCCTCGGACGACGCGTTGGAGGTCATCACCGCGCGTGACGAGTGGGAGAAGTTCGCCGCGCTGGCGGCCACGCCGCCGGCGGAATTGCCGGCGTTGCTGCGGGCGAAGGCGGCCGGCCGCTGGCGGCAGAAGGTGCGTTTCGCGAAGCTGCGGATCGAGCGGGTGGGGTGGGAGGCGGCGGCGCATTGCACGGCGCTGGAGATCCTCGGTTACCGCCACAACCGCGCGGCGATGCTCACGGTGGCGACGAAGTATTCATTGGAGACATGGCGCGAGACCATCGACCTGGCGCAGGTGTATGCAGACAGCGGGGCCCTGTGGCAGACCCAGGGCGTGCGGCCGGCCAACCATCCGAAGGCGCGCCTGCGGCAGTATCAGGCGTGGGTGGCGGCGCACCCGGACTGGCCGGAGCGGTTGGTGCGGCTGGCGAAGAACCTGCCGGCCGGCGGACTGGAAGCGACGCCGACCAAGCTGGTGCGGCAATCCCTCGGCTTGGCGAAACTACGGGAAACCCTCGCCCGCGACATCACGGGCGGCGCCGTCGGCGGCACGCGATTGGATAACCTGATTTGTGACGGTTTCTTGCCTTTGGTGGCCGCTCAGGCCGGAAAAGACCCCGGAATGGCGTGGTTTCACTGGTTTCTGGGCGATGTCCCCGATCAGGTGAGAACGGCTCTGCCGAAACTGGGGGTGGCCGGCCGGGGAGGTCCGCCGCTTTGCCATGGTTGGGGACAGGGATTATTGGGGTGGATTTTGGAGCATGAGGCTCGTGCAAGTTGCTGAAGCAGAGAAATCTGGCCGGGGGCTTGACAAGGGTGAAATCGCTTTCATACCTTCCACCCCCTATAACTAGTTCACTTTCTAAAAGGTGGGCCCTCGGGTCCGCCTTTTTTTTCCTCATTAATCCACACACACCATGAGCAGCGAAATCCTGTCCGTCCTCGAATACATGGAGAAGGAGAAGGGCATTCCCCGTGCCGATATGATCTCCACCATCGTCAACGCGATCAAGACCGCGGCCCTGAAAGGTGTGAACTCCGGTCAGGAGCTCAAGATTGAGATCAACCCGAAGAACGGCCAGATGAAGGCCTGGTCGATGCTCAAGGTCGTGGATTCCGTTTCCGACCCGAAGCTCGAGATCCACGTCGAGAAGGCCCAGGTCTTCAAGTCCGGCGCCGTCATCGGTGACGTCATCGAGAAGGAGATCGATCCTTCCTACCTCGGTCGCATCGCCGCGCAGACCGCCCGCCAGGCGATCATGCAGCGCCTGCGCGCCTTCGAGAAGGAGCGCATCTACGACGACTTCAAGGATTCCGTGGGCGACATCGTCAGCGGCACCGTCCGCCGCCGCGAGCGCAACGACCTCTTCATCGACCTCGGCAAGGCCGAGGCCGTCATGCCGGGCAAGGAGCAGGTCCCGGGCGAGGACTACGCCCCCGGCGAGCGCATCCGCTGCATCCTGCTGGAGATCGAGAACAGCAGCCGCGGCCCCGAGATCATCCTCAGCCGCGCCAGCCCCAAGTTTGTCCGCCGCCTCTTCGAGCTCGAGGTCACCGAGATCGCCGACGGCACCGTCAAGATCGAGGCCTTCGCCCGCGAGCCGGGTTACCGCACCAAGATCGCCGTCACCAGCACCGACCCGAAGGTCGACCCGGTCGGCGCCTGCGTCGGCGCCCGCGGCGCGCGCGTGAAGAGCATCGTCCGCGAGCTCGGCGGCGAGAAGATCGACATCATTCCCTACCACGCCGACGTGAAGGAGATGCTCATCGAGGCGCTCAAGCCGGCCGTGCCGCGCGAGATCATCCTCGACGAGAAGAACAAGCGCATGCTCGTCCGCGTGGTGAACGACGATCTCGCCGTCGCCATCGGCCGCAAGGGCCAGAACGCCCGCCTGACCTCCCGTCTCGTGGGCTGGCGCCTCGACATCGAGGAGTTCAAGGTCGTCACCGCCGACCCGCGCGCGCAGGCCATCGGCCTGTTCGTCAACACCTACGGCTTCGACCAGGCCGTCGCCGAGCGCCTGGTCGCCAACGGCATCAACTCGCCCGCCGCCTTCGAGGGCGTCGAGGCGTCCGACCTCGTCGGCTTCGGTTTCACCGAGGAAGAGGCCGCCGGCCTCATCGCCAAGGTTTCCGGTTCCTGAGTCGCCACACCCATCCTATCATCATCCGCCCGCACCACTGAATGAGCGCCCGCATCCACGAGATCGCCAAGCAATACAACATTGAGCCCAAGGAAATGCTTTCCTGGCTCAAGGAGCAGGGCTTTGTCGCGGCGGATACGAAGTCGGTGTCGAGCACCGTCAGCAAGATCTACTACGACGAGATCGCGAAGAAATTTGCCAAGCCCGTGGAGGCCCCCGCCGCCCCGGTCGTGGTGCCGACCCCGGCGCAGGTCGCCGCGGAGCCGCCGCAGGTGAAGCTGCCCGCCGGCGTCTTCGTGAAATCGGCCGCGGACATCGCCCGCGAGAAGGAAGAGGCCGCCAAGGCCGCCGCCGCCGCGCGCGCCGCCAGCCAGCCCGCGCCCGCCGTGGTCGCCCCCAAGCCGCCGCCGCC
>DASWWD010000002.1:0-66698 GCA_036401015.1 Lacunisphaera sp. | reverse complement strand
CCGCATGGCTTTGAAAGCCGCCAGGGCTGACGTCCGCGCTTCTCCATGATCCACCATGGGTTGTGGATAGTTTCGGCCGAGGGTGACGCCGGCTTCCGCGAGCACATCCATGAGGGCCTCCGAGGGTTGATGGATGTATTTCGCGGGCAGTTTCGCGAGTTCCGGCACCCAACGGCTTACATAATGACCGTCGGGGTCGAACTTCGCGCCCTGTAGGTACGGATTGAAGATCCGGAAATACGGTGCCGCATCCGCCCCGCAGCCGGCCGACCATTGCCAGCCGAGGGTGTTGTTGGCGAGGTCGGCATCGACGAGCGTGTCCCAAAACCACGCCGCACCTTCCCGCCAGGAAATCCGCAGGTGCTTCACGAGGAACGACGCCACAATCATGCGTACGCGGTTGTGCATCCAGCCGGTCGCCCACAACTGCCGCAGTCCGGCGTCGACGATCGGGTAACCCGTCCGGCCCTTCTGCCAGGCGAGCAGCTGCTTCGGGTTCTTCTGCCAGGGAAAGGCGGCGAATTCCTGGCGCAGCGGCGCGCGCGGCGTCTGCGGGAAGTGAAACAACAGGTGGTAGGCGAATTCCCGCCACCCCACCTCGCTGAGAAACACCTGTCCGCCGCGGCTGGCCGGGAACACGCCGCTGTCCTTCGACAAGGCCCGCACCGCCGCCCAGATCTGCCGCGGGCCGATCTCGCCGAAATGCAGATAGGGCGAGAGCGCCGACGTGCCGTCGACATCCGGCAGGTTCCGGCGGTCGGCATAGTCCACCATCGGTCCCGCCGTGAATTGCCTGAGCCGCTTCATCGCCGCCGCCTCCCCCGGGACCCAGGCTGCAGCCAGGCCGGCATCCCACCTGATGGACGGCAGCAATTCCAGCTCGTCCAGGCCGAGGGAAGCCGGCCAGGCCGCCGGAGCCGGAAAATTCCCGCGCGGCAGCTTCACCGGCTCATCGACCGGCAGGGCCAGGCAATGCCGCCAGAACGGAGTGAAGACTTGGAACGGTCCGCCCGACTTGTTTTGCACCGTGTGCGGCTCGAACAGCAGCGAGGCGTTGAAGCTCTTCGCGTCCACCTGCGCCGCCAGCAGGTCCGCCTTGATCGCCCGGTCGCGCGCGATGGCGGCCGGCTCGTAGCGCCGGTTCCAATAGACCGCGCCCGCCCCGGTTTTCTTCACCAGGGATCGCAGCACCGGGCCGCTCTCGCCCCTGGCCAGCAGCAGCCGCGAACCGCGCTCGCGCAGCGAGGCATCGAGCGCCGCCAGGGAGTGATGCAGCCACCAGCGGGAGGCCCCGCCGGCCGGCCAGTCGCCCTCCCCCGCCGGATCCAGGATGTAGACCGGCAGGACGGCGCCGCCGTTGGCCAGCGCCGCCGCGAGCGCCGGGTTGTCCTGCAGACGCAGGTCCTGCCGGAACCAGACAAGGGTCGGAGCCGAGGAGCGGGATGTCATCGGAAGGAAACGTTTGAGGCGCGGACCCGGATGCGTTCGGGGTAAACGTCAGCCTGCATGGCACCGCCTAAGCGCCTGAAGCGCCCACAGTCCTCCCGTGAGGGGCGGGACGGCGATCCCGTCCTACCCTGCGGCCTCACAGCGCCTCGGTATAAAGCTGCTCGTAGGCCGACACGGCCCGGGTCCAGGAGAAATCCTTCAGCATGGCGCGCCGCTGGGCGGCGGCATACCGCGGCTTGTCGGCGAACAGCGCCAGCGCGCGCCGCAGGCCGGCGTCGAATTCCTCCTGCCTGGGCGCGAACATGATGCCGGTGCCCGTCTCCGGGTGCGCATCGACGTCGCTGACTGTGTCGACCAGCCCGCCGACGTTGCTCACCAGCGGCACGGTGCCGTAGGCTTGGCTATACATCTGGTTCAGGCCGCAGGGCTCGAACAGCGAGGGCATCAGGAAAAAATCCGAACCTGCCTCCACCAGATGGCTCATCGCCTCGTCGTGGCGGACACACAGGCCGACCTTGGCCGGATACGCGGCGCCAAAGTCGTGCAGGAGCCCCTCGTATTTCTTCTCCCCGCTGCCGAGCACGACGAGCCGGCAGTTTTCCTTGGCGAAAAATTCCTTCGCGCCCAGCAGGAGGTCGAGCCCCTTGGCCGGGGTGAAACGACAAACCATGCCGAAGACCGGCCCCTTGAAGCCCGCGTTCCAGCCAAACTCCTTGAGCAGCCGGGCGCGGCACTTGCCCTTGCCGGCGAGGTCGTCGGCACTGTAGCGCGCCGGCAGGCTCTGGTCCGTGGCCGGGTTCCACACCGCCGTGTCGATGCCGTTGAGCAGGCCGTGCAGGTCGTCGAGCCGCGTGCCGATGACGCCGTCCATGCCGTTGCCGAACTCCGGCGTCTGGATCTCCTTCGCGTATTGCGCGCTGACGGTCGTGACCTTGTCGGCGTAGACGATGCCGGCCTTGAGCATGCACATCTGGTCGTAATACTCCAAACCGTCGATCGTCAGCAGTTCTTCGGGCAGGTTGGTCAGCGCGTAGGACTTCCGCGGAAACACGCCCTGGTAGGCGATGTTGTGGATGGTGAAGACGGTCTTGAGCGCCAGCGTCACGTTGTAGCGGCGCTCGGCCTCGCGCAGGAAGACCGGCAGCAGACCGGTCTGCCAGTCGTGGCAGTGCACGATGTCGGCCTTGAAGTCGGTGAGCCGCAGCAGCTCGACGACGGCCTTCTGGAAGAAGATGAAGCGGGCGTCGTTGTCATCGTAGTCGCGCTCGCCGGTCCAATACGGGAGCTTGCGGTCGAAATATTCCTCGCGGCAGACGAGATAGAGCGTCAGCCCCTGCCGGACCGCCAGGGTGTAGACGTCCCCGGCGAGGAACAGGTCGCCCATCTCGATCTTGAGCTTGTGGCTCGGCTTGAGGCCCGCCACGTGCGGGCCGTCGAGGACCGAACGGTAACCGGGCATGAAAACGGCCAGCTCGTGCCCCCGGTCCGCGAGGGTTCCGGTCAGGGCCGCCACTGCATCCGCCAGGCCGCCGGTCTTCAGATACGGGAACAGTTCGCTGGCCGCATGGGCAATTCGCATGTTGCAACACTACTGACCCTGACACACGGTGCCACTAGAAAATCCCGGGCCCGCTGATCTAAATTATTCGCCGGAGCTACTCCGGCCTGTCCCGGGTCATCCCTGTCATGAGTTATTCCGAACGCCTTTTGGCCCAGCTTAACCGCCGCAACTACGTCCCGACCGCGGCCGCCGCCCTCGCCAAGGAGTGGCGCCTCAACCCGAAGGACCGCCGCAAGTTTTTCGCCGAGGTCGACGAGCTCGTCCGCTCCGGCCGGCTGGTCCACATCAAGGGCGACCGCCTCTGCCTGCCCCGCGAGGCCGACCTCGTCACCGGCACGATCAATTTCCGCCAGAAGGGCTCGGCCATGGTCTTCCCCGAGGTCAAGGTCACCGCGCCCCGCAAGCCCGCCATCTTCATCGCCGCCGAGGACACGGGCGTCGCCCTGCAGGGTGACAAGGTCGTTGTCCGCCTCCGCTCGCCGAAGGAGCGGGACTGGCCGCATTTCCTCAAGCCCGGCGAGCAGGCCGGCAAGGTCATCAAGATCCTCGAACGCGGCAGCGCCACGCTCACCGGCACGCTCCAGCGCGGGCGCGCTTATTTTTATGTCGCCTCCGACGACCCACGCATCGGTCACGACATCATCGTCCAGGACCCGGCCAAGGCCCCGCTGAAACCGCCCGCCGCCGTCGGCGACAAGGTCGTCGTCCGGCTCAACGAGTGGAAGGAACGCCACCTCAACCCTGACGGCGTCATCATCGAGCGCCTGGGCCGCGCCCTCGAGCCCCGCGCCGAACTGGCCGCCATCTACCACAAATACAACCTCGTCACCGCCTTCCCCGAGGCGGTGGTCCGCGAGGCCGCCGCCCTGCCCGCCGTCGTCGGCGCGGGGGACCTGGCCGGCCGGCGCGACTGCAGGGCGATCCCGACCTTCACGATCGACCCGGACGACGCCAAGGATTTCGACGACGCGCTCTCCATCGAATACCTCGCCCATGGCGACATCCGCATCGGCGTGCACATCGCCGACGTCAGCCATTACGTGAAGCCCGGCACCGCCCTCGATCGCGAGGCGCAGCACCGGGGCAACTCCACCTACCTCGTCGGCACCGTCGTGCCGATGCTGCCCGAAAAACTCTCCAACGGCCTGTGCTCGCTGGTCGAGGCGCAGGACCGCGTGACGAAGGCCGCGCTCTTCACCTTCGCCGCCAACGGCCGGCTCAAGGGCACCGAATTCGCCAACACCGTCATCCGCAGCCGCAAGCGCCTGACCTACAAGCAGGCCTTCGCCCTGATGTTCGAGGACGACCTCGACAAGATCCGCCGGCTCCCCCTGCCCGCCGCGCACCAGACCGGCTCGACCGGCCGCGCGCTCAGCGAGCTCCCGGCCGATGAACTCGCCGAGCTGCAGACCTGGGTCCGCCAGCTCTGGGCCATCGGCCACAAGCTCCGCCTCGAGCGCATGCGCGGCGGCAGCCTCGACCTCGACATGCCTGAGACGAAAATTTTCGTCGACGCCGCCGGCTACGCCGACCGCATCGAGCTCATCCACAACGACGAGAGCCACCAGCTGATCGAGGAATACATGCTCCTCGCCAACGAGGCCGTCGCCCGCCTCACCCGCAGCCATCATCTGCCCTCGCTCTACCGCGTGCACGACGACCCCGACGAGGAGAGGCTCGCGGAGTTCCGCCAGCTGCTGGGCACCTTCGGCATCAAGGTCGGCGACCTCGGCAACCGCGACGAGGTCGTGAAGCTGCTCGCCGTCCTCAAGGACCACCCGCAGGGCTACATCCTCCGCACGCAGCTCCTGCGCAGCATGCGCAAGGCCTGCTACCGCGCGACCCATGACGGCCATTACGGCCTCAACAAGACCGATTACACCCACTTCACCTCGCCCATCCGCCGCTACGCCGACCTCGTCGTGCACCGCGTGTTCGACACGCACCTCGCCAAGGCCGCCGGCAAACCCGTCGCCAGCTACCGCATCGCGCAGATCGACAGCCTCGCCGAGCACCTCAGCCTCACCGAGATCAACAGCACCGAGGCCGAGCGCGACTCGCAGAAGCTGAAGCTCATGGAGTATTTCGAGCGCGAGGCGGAGAAGAAGGACAAACAGGTCTTCGCCGCCATCATCACCGACGTCCGCAACCACGGCTTTTTTGTCGAGATCGCCGAGGCCGGCGCCTTCGGCATGGTGCCCGTGTCGTCACTGCGGGACGACTTCTACGTGCTCAACGGCGCCGGCACGGCCTTCATCGGCCGCAAGTCGAAGCGCAAGTTCGAGCTCGGACACAAGGTGCAGGTCGTAGTCGCCAAGGTGGACCGCCAGAAACGGCTGATCGATTTCACGGTGCCATGAGCCACGCGCCGGCAGACCGGCTTGCCCGCGCGGCCCTGGGGATGCTGGCCGGGCTGTTTCTCGCCGGCGGCCGGTCGCCCTCCCGCGATGGGACCGTCCGCCGCGCCAGGCCGCACCCCGGCCGGAGAAACTCCCCCTTTGATTTGTAGCCGGAGGAGGAGTATGCTGGCGCGAGTCAGCCCCTCCCCTGTCATGAAACCCCGCCCTTGTTTTTCCGTGGTTTTTTTCGCGGCGCTCGCCGCCGCCCTGGCCGCCCAAGTCACCCCGCTGCGCATCGAGCAGACCGTCGAGGCCCGGTTTCCCCATGCGCTTTCCCTGACCCACCTCACCTCCGGTGAGGCGCGGGTGCTCGTCAGCATCGACGCTGACGGCAAACTCGTGGACTGGCTGGTCACGGGCTACACGCACCAGGCCTTTGCGGACGAGGCGGTCAGCGTGCTCCGGCAATGGCGTTACGGCGCCCCCACCGAACGGGGCGAACCGTTCGGGATCCGCACGGAGCTGCGGTTTAAGTTTGAGGCGACGGGCCGCGTCGTGTCCCTCATGGCGATCGACACGCCCGAGGTGCTGGTGCGGCAAATGGGCATCGGGCCGCGCCTCGTGACCCGCGTGTGCAACCTGCAGGAGCTCGACCGGCCGATCGCACCGGTGAACCCGGTCACGCCGTCCTATCCCCGCTCGACCGGGACCGCCCCGGCGGCCCGCTCGGTGCTGGTTGATTTTTATGTGGATGAAACCGGCCAGCCGCGCATGCCGGTGGTGGTCAGCTCCGCCCACGAGGTCCTGGCCCAGGCCGCCGTCGGGGCGCTCAACCGCTGGCGCTTCACCACGCCGACGCGCGCGGGCAAGCCGGTCTCGGTCCGCGTCCGCCAGGAATTCATCTTCCCCGCCAGTTCCTAGGCCGCGGGTTGCAATCGGGCGTCACCGGGATTTCCTGACGGCACCCATGAAGCACTACGATTTCGCCGACCGGTTCCGCGCACTCTACGACAAGGCCGTCAAGCTCTACGCCTCCGGCCAGACCGGGGCCGACAGTTACTTCACGGCGGACGAAAGGGCCTTCCTCGCCGCCAACGGCCTCACGGCCCAGAACCTCTACGACTACGCCGAGGATCACCACGGCTATGGCGAACCGGGCTACGACCGCGCCCTCGCCATCGAGCTCGTTCGTCGCGATTACTTCCTCAACGCGCAGGGCGGCCAGTCGTCTGGCCGCACCATCGACGCCGCTTCCCTGCCCGCCAAAACCGACGCCGTGCGCGGCATCGAGTGGCTCCCGCGGCTCATCCCGAAGACCAAGGCCAAGCTCCGCGGCGAACTGCCCGCCTCGCTGATGTATAGCTGCGGCGGCGACCGCGCCTTTTTCGCCCGGCATGACATCCACCCGGCCGAGTTCCTCGCCCTCGTCTGGCGGAACGAGGGCAATGACGCCGCGATCGTCGACTGGGTCGTGAAGCGCAGCCAGGGTTGAGGCCGTAATCTTAGGGCAGGCCGAGCCAGGGTTTGACGCGACGGTGGAAATTTCCACTCTCGAGCCACCCCTATGCCTGCCTACACCCTGAAAATAAACGGGCAGTCCCGCCCGGTGAACGTCGCCGCCGACACCCCGCTGCTCTGGGTCCTGCGCGACACGCTCAATCTCGTCGGCACCAAATACGGCTGCGGTCTTGGCCTCTGCGGCGCCTGCACCGTCCACCTCAACGGCGTCCCGGTCCGCTCCTGCCAGCTGCCCGTCTCGGCCGTCGGTAACACCCCCGTCACCACCATCGAGGGCCTCGACCCCGCCGGCGCCCACCCGTTGCAGCAGGCCTGGTGCGACCACGATGTGCCGCAATGCGGCTACTGCCAGGCCGGCCAGATCATGAGCGCCGCCGCCCTGCTCAAGCAGACGCCCACGCCGACCGACGCCGACATCGATGCCGCCATGGCCGGCAACCTCTGCCGCTGCGGCACCTACGTCCGCATCCGCGCCGCCATCAAGGACGCCGCGGCCCTCGCCGCGAAAGGAGGCCGGTCATGAAACGCCCGTCCCTCTCCCGCCGCGAATTTCTCCGCGTCACCTCCCTCGCCGGCGGCGGTTTCGCCATCGGCTACGCCCTGCCCGGCACCGCCTTCGCCCAGGCCGCCAACCTGCTCGACGATACCGCGAAACAGTTCACGCCGAGCCCGTTCATCCGGATCACGCCCGAGAACATCATCACCATCCTCGCCAAGAATCCCGAGACCGGCCAGGGCGTGAAGACCTCGCTGCCCATGATCGTCGCCGAGGAGCTCGATGCCGACTTCAACACGATCGTCATCGAGCAGGCCGGCCTGCGCGCCGACGTCGGGCCCCAGTTCGCGGGCGGCAGCCGCTCCACGCCCGACAATTACATGCGCCTGCGCGTCGCCGGCGCGACCGCGCGGGTGATGCTCATCGAGGCCGCCGCCCAGACCTGGGGCGTGCCCGCCGACCAACTGACCACGGAAAAAGGCAAGGTCATCCACTCCGCCTCCGGCCGCAGCGCCACCTACGGCGAACTAGCCACCAAGGCCGCCACCCTGCCCATACCCGACGAGAAAACCGTCCGCTTGAAGAAGGAAGGCGAGTTCCGCGTGATGGGCTCGCGCGTCGGCGGCGTGGACAACCCCGCCATCGTCACCGGCAAATCCCTCTTCGGCATCGACCAGGTGCTGCCCGGCATGGTTTACGCCGCCTACGAGAAATGCCCCGTCTACGGCGGCAAGGTCGTCAGCGCCAACACCGAGCGCATCAAGAAGCTCCCCGGCGTGCTCGACTGCTTCGTCATCGAGGGCACTGACAACATCAACGGCCTCAAGCCCGGCGTCGCCATCATCGCCAACTCCACCTGGGCCGCCTTTTCGGCGAAGAAGCTGCTGAACGTCGAGTGGGACGAGAGCGGCGGCACCGGTCACTCCAGCGAGGCCTACGCGGCCAAAGCCGCCGAGCTCGCCAAGAGCCCGGGCACCAACGTGCGCAACGACGGTGACGTCACCACGGCCTTCGCCACCGCCGCGAAGACCGTCGAAGGCGCCTACCACTACCCGTTCCTCAACCACGCCACGCTCGAGCCGCAGGGCTGCACCGCCTGGGCGAAAGACGGCGGCATCGAGTTCTGGACGACCTCGCAGACGCCCGGCTCCGGGCAGGACCTTATCGCGGCCACCCTCAAGATCCCGAAGGAGAAGCTGAAGCTCAACTTCGTGCGCGGCGGCGGCGGCTTCGGCCGCCGGCTGGCCAACGACTACATGGTCGAGGCCGCGGCCATCGCCCTCCGCACCAACGGCGCCCCGGTGAAGCTCACCTGGACCCGCGAGGACGACATGCGCCACGACTGCTACCACCGGCCGGGCGGCTGGCACTTCCTCAAGGGCGCGGTGGACGCCGCGGGCCGGATCAGCGCCTGGCACAATCACTTCGTGACCTTCGGTTTCAAGAACACCGAGCGCGTCGCCTCTTCGGCCGGCATGAGCCCCGACGAACTGCCCGCGCGCTTCGTGCCGAACTTCCGCCTCGACCAGACCATCATGTCCACGATGGTGCCGACCGGCCCGATGCGCGCCCCCGGCAGCAACGGCCTGGCCTTTGTCTTCCAGGGCTTCATCGACGAACTCGCGCACGCCGCCGGACGCGACCCGGTGCAGTTCCGCCTCGACCTGCTCGGCGAGGACCGGGTGGTCGCACCGAGCGCCGGCCAGCGCGGGGTGCCCTACAACACCGGCCGCATGAAGGGCGTCATCCGGCTCGCCGCGGAGAAATCCGGCTGGGGTTCGCCTCTGCCGAAGGGCGAGGGCCGGGGCGTCGCGTTTCACTTCAGTCACTCGGGTTACGTCGCCATGGTCGCGCACGTCGCGGTCTCGCCCGACGGCACGCTCGTGGTGAAGGAAGTGACCTGCGCCAGCGATGTCGGTCCGATCATCAACCTCAGCGGCGCGGAAAACCAGGTCGAAGGCTCCGTCATGGACGGCCTCGGCGCCGTGTGGCTGCAGGAGATGACCTTCGACGAGGGCCGCGCCGTGCAGAGCAACTTCCACGACTTCCCGATGCTGCGCATCAACGCCGCGCCGAAGGTCGCCGTGCACTTCATCCAGAGCAACAATCCCCCCACGGGGCTGGGCGAGCCGCCCTACCCGGTCGTGCCGCCGGCGATCACCAACGCCATCTTCGCCGCCACCGGGAAACGCATCCGCCACTGGCCGCTCAACAAGACCGACCTGAGCTCGGCCTGAACCCCTCCTGCTTGCGGCCTGCAGGTGGCGCGCTTGCACGCCACGCTGAGGGCCAGCCCGCAACCTACGGCGCCATCCGCTGCTTCAGCTTCCGCAGGTCGATGACCAGGTCGAAGGTCTGGTCGGCCGGCAGCTCGCGTCCGGCGGCAAAGGTGTAGCTGCCGCCCTTCGGGAGCTTGTTGCCGAACCGCTCGTGCAGCGCGGCCTTGAACATTTCCTGCGGCACCCAGTCCGAATCGCTGGAGAGCGAACCAAACTCGTCGACGTAGACCCGTTCCGTGCTGCGGTGCTCGATCGTCGGCGTGACAAAGAAAACTTTCACGGGCTTGGCGAAATTCCCGCGCAGCACCGCGTTCCTGACCAGGTCCCACTCATGCCCCTGCGGCTCGGCGATCAGCTGGAAGCTCTGGCGGTTGGCCAGGAACGCCGCCCCCGCCGCCAGCACGCCGAGCGTCAGGTAGTGCGGCAGCGGCTTGATCCCGCGGGCGGTGGTCAGGACGCGCAGGCCGTGCACGGCCAGGACGAGAACCAGACCGGAGAGAGGAAACAGCACGCGGTAAGCCGTGGACCGCTCCGCCGCCGCCAGGCTGACCGCGTGGGCCACGACCGGCATGATCAGGAGGCACCAGACCCACTTTCTCTTCCAGAAAGGTTCCACCTGATTGGCGGTCGTCCGGAAACCGGCGATGATGACGCCGGCCACCAGGACCGCCGCGCTCCAGAAGAACACCGCGCCGGTGCCGAAATCATCCCGCAGGGCGAAAAGCGCGAGGGCGTTGGGCACCGGGTGGGCGAAGAACCAGACCAGCTTGGAAAACGGTTCGGGCTCTAGCCGCATGCGGGCGGATTCCTGAAAGACGCCGTTGCTGAAAAGTCCCTGCACCAAGAAATACGCCACCGCCAGGCCGACCAAGAGAGCCCCCAGGTGGTAGGACAGCCACTTCACGTCGGACATCGGTTCGCGCCCGGTGCGAACAAGCAGCACCGCGGTGATCGGCACGATGGCAAAAAGGGCGTCCGACTGGTAGACCAGCGCCGCCAGGGTATAGATCATGCAGCCGCCCAGCAGCGCGACGAACCGCTTGAGGCCGCCGCGCTCCAGTTCCGTCTCGATGGCGGAGAACCCGGCCACGGCCAGCAGCAGGGCCAGCGCGTAGGGCCAGGCAATGGCCCAGCCCGCCGCGATCTGCGCGGCCGGCAGCAGGACGATGCCCAGCCCGATGGCCGCCGCCTCGATCTCGGTCCAACCGGACTGGTAAAGCTGCCGCCACAGGGCCAGGCCGAGCAGGGTCAGCAGCGCGACGGTCGTCAGGCGCAGCCAGGGGAGCTGGCTGACGTCATCCACCACGCCAAAAGTGGTCTCCAGCAGCGCGCCATAAAGCGGGCGGCCGTGCGAGGCGGTGAACTTCACCAGCTTGCCCGGCTCCTCCCGCGCCTCGCGCAGGTGCGAGTAGTCGTCGCGCATGCCATAGTCCTGAAAAATGGTCTGCCAGTAAACCGCCAGGGGGGTCAGCAACAGAATGTAGAGGCAGATGCGCGTGCGGATCATCAGAGGGACATTTCTTGCTGGGCCCCTTGTGGCTGAATCCCGAGGAAACGTCCATAACGTTCCAGCCAGTCGTCAATTTTTCCCAGATAATATACAGGATCGTAAGGCGCGGTGACGGGATCGTGCGCCGCGAGCGGCCGCGCCCGCTGCCAGTCGGAGGTCTGGCCCTTGGCCTTGGCGCCGATGTAGTAGCTGACCCGCTCGCCCATGCGCGGGCGCGGATTCATCTGGAGCGCGACCTCGGCGGCCGCCCGCCGCGGCTTGCCGCCGCCGGCCACCCACTGCTGGTAGGCCTCGGGATTCTGGCTGAGCGACTCGGCCTTCGCCAGGTCCGCCACCGGCTGCTCGCGCGCGGCGATCGCCGCCCGCAGCCGCGCGATCTCCTCGACGGGAGACTCCGGCGAGACGCCGAGCAGATGGGCGATGAGCTGGTCGCCGAGCCGCTTGAGGAACGGCTCGATGCCGCGCGAGCGCAGCGCCGAGCCGCGCAGCGTGATCTCGCCGCCGGCGGCGAGCGCGTAGTTCTTGGCCTTGTAGCAGAACATCGCGTCGTAGGTGCCGTCATATTCCAGCTCGATGCCGGGCGGCATGATCTTCCCGACCAGCGCGAGCAGCTCCTCGGGCCGGGCGAAATATTTCTCCGTCGAGAGATAGATGCCGTCCGTGTCGGCCTCGAGGATGGTGCAGCCGTGCTTTTGGAACTCCTCGATCAGCGCCTGCAGCAGCTCGCGGCCGCGCCGGGTGACCTCGGCCGCAAGCTCGCCGTCGCCAAAGCGCGCGCCGGAGAAGCCGAGGTAGCCGTAGAAGGAATTGATGAGGATCTTGAACGTGGCCTGCCGCGCCTGCGCCTCGTCGCGCTCGGCCGCCGTCGGGGCCGTCCGGGCCAGCTGTTTGTATTTCAGCCGGTATTCCCGCAGCCGGCGCAGCATCGGGATGAAGACCCCGAGCGTGTCGCTCCGCGGGTTGCGGTTCATCTGCAGCAGCAGGCTCGGATAGAGCGACGCCACGTCGAAGTGCAGCACGTGCCTGAACACGCCCTCCTGGAAACTGCGCGTGAACCCGCCCTCGAAGGTGGCGATCTCGCCCAGCGGCTCCGGGCAGCTCGCCCGGGCATGATAATATTCCTCGAGGAAAAGCAGGTCCACCTTGCCGGCGGTGCCGCGCAGCGCGGCCTCCTGCAGCAGGATCGGAAACGCCCGCGCCTGCTCGAAGTAGGTCGGCAGCAGCACGTCGGCCAGCCCGCGGGTCTCGCGCAGGTCGTCGGCCAGATAGGCCAGGAACTGCTCCCGGTCCGACCGGAAGACGTGCTGGATCTGGGCGCCGTCAATGTAGGTGCGGCCGGCGCCCGACTCCGGCGTGAGACCGAAATAGACCGCCGCGTCCTTCAGGCCATAGGCGGTCATCTCGCGGGCCGTGATGTCGTAGAGCTGGACCAGCAGGTAGGTGTCGATGACCGCGCGCCCGGGCATGTCGCAGCGGGAAAAGTCGATCCAGCGCTCGGCCACCTTCATGCGGCTGTTGCGGAACTCCGCCGGCAGGCCGAACCGGCCCCACGCGCACGGCACCTTGTGGCGCTTCGCGCGGGTCCGCAGGTAATCGAGGTCGAACTTGAAGATGTTGTGCCCCTCCACGACGTCCGGATCCATCTCCCGCAACAGGTCGTTGAAGGCCAGCAGCAGCCGTTTCTCGCCGGCGTCGGTCTCCTCGCCGAGGGTCAGCAATTCCCGGCGCGCGCCGCACTGCAAGCCGATGGCCAGCACCCGGTCGCCGGGATGCTTCGCGTCGCTGAAGGCGCCCGCCTCGGCCGCCCCCGTCTCGATATCCAGCTGGCAGCGCCGCAGGTCCGCGAACTTCATGTCCGCATACAGCCGCGCTCGTTTCTGCAGCAGCCACTGGCTCTCGTAGGGCTTGAGCACGTCGATCGCCGCCCCCTCGCGCACCGCCTTGAAAAACACCTCGAAGGCCGCCAGCGACCCGGCGTGGGCCAGCCGGTTGAACATCCCCTCGCCCTGCAGGCGCTCGAAGGTGATCCCCTCGTGCGGCGTCTCGGCGCCCAGCCAGGCGAAGGGCTTGAAATCCTCCGTGCGCTCCTCGCGCCCGCCGGTCGGCGTGGCGTAGGCACCGTGCACCTTGCCGGCGTCGTCAATCCACAGCCCGACCAGCGTATCCGCACTCACATCGTCCGCACGATATAGACCATCACCAGGGCGGTCAGTGTCAGCGCGAGGGCGATCAGGGCCAGCGTGCCGCGCAGGTGCGGCCGGCGGTAGGCGATGCCGGCGAGACCGGACAGGCCGAGCCAGCAGACCAGCTTCACAATGACCCAGCCGCTGCCCCAGGAGTAGCCGAGCTTGGCCATCAGGCCGCCGGCGGCGATCAGGGCAAGCAGGCTGGCGCTGCCGGTGATGATCATCGTGCGCTTGCGGTTTTCCGGCGCCGGGTTGGCAAACGCCATGAACGTGTGGGCGGAAAGCACAAACAGCGCGAAAACGTGCAGCAGGGAATAATAGAGCGGATTCATGTTGGGTAAAAGAGTGACACCCCATCGGTGCCGTATGCTCCGGGGCTCATGTCCTTTTTAAGTTAAAGGTGGGCACCACCCGACGGACCTTCTGCCTTCCGGTTTACGGCCTGGCATCAGCCCGCCTGTCAGCGGCTCCCAAATTATAGCAAAGGCAAAGAGCGATATTGGAGCACCTCGAACACTACAGGGCGTCGGCGAGGAAGCTACCCCACTCTCCCTGTCCGTCAAGGCCGGGAAGAGGAAACCTGAAACTTCAACCTGCAGGCTGGTGCGGCTCGAACCTCAGGCCTCAGGTTTCAGGCTTCTGCGGCGGTCGGATCGAGGTGCTCGAGGATGATCTTCTGCACCTGGTCGAGGAAGGTGTAGGCGGCGAACGGCACGCGCACCTCGTCGGCGATCGCCTCGGGCGGCACGTCCTCCTCCTCGAGGAGATCCGGCGGGATGCCCTGCAGCCAGCGGGTGAGGATCTGGATGCGCAGCGCCGAGCAGCCGCGCAGCAAGGAGTCGCTGTTGCGCGAGTCGATCGCGATGCTGCCCTCGGCGAAAAACTCCGAGCCGAACAGGCCGAGCAGCTCGCGCACGTCGCTGTTCTGGCCGGCGAGCAGCTCGGACGTCCAGGTCTCGTTGAACTCCTCGTCGTGCTCCGGGAAGGTCGCCCGGATCGCCAGGTTGCCGCGCAGGTCGTCCGCCGCCTGCTTGATGACATCCAGCAGCGGCGCCACCGCGCTGATGTTCAGCTTGATCTCGACCCGTTTCATGCGGCCGGCTCGGGCTGGACCACGGCGGTGAGGTGCCACTGCTGCAGCGCGAAGACGTAGGCCTCGGCCTGCTCGCGCGTGCCGGACCACAGCACCGAGCGGCCCTGCTCGTGGACCTCGAGCATGTGCTTGCGCGCGCGCTCCTCGGCGAAACCGAAGACCCGGCGCAGCACCATGACCACATACGACATGCGGTTCACCGGGTCGTTGAGCACCACGACGCGCCAGACCTCGGCGCGCTGGGGCGCCGGGGCCTTCGCCACCCGTGGGGTCTTTTTGGTCTTCGTCTCGGCCACGATCAGGACTTGCCGGCTGCCTCCCGCACCGCCTGGACGACCGTGCTCTCGGCGTCGGCGATAGCCACCTTGCGCACTTCCTTGGACGTGCGCCACTTGAATTCGAAGATGCCTTCCTTCAGGCCGCGGCCGCCCACGGTCAGGCGCAGCGGGAGGCCGATGAGGTCGGCATCCTTGAACTTCACGCCGGGCCGCTCGGCCCGGTCGTCGATCAGCACGTCGGCGCCGGCCGACTCGGCGGCCTGGGCGAGCTTGCGGCACAGCTCCGTCGAGGCCGCGTCCGCGGGGTCGAGGTTGACCACGAGCACCTGCCACGGGGCGACGTGCCAGGGCCAGATGATGCCGTCGGCGTCGTTGCTCTGCTCGACCACCGCCTGCAGCGTGCGGCTGATGCCGATGCCGTAGCAGCCCATGACCATCGGGTGCGACTGCTTCTGGTCGTCGGTGTAGACGGCGCCGAACTTCTCGGAATATTTCGTGCCGAGCTTGAAGACATGGCCGACCTCGATCGCGCGAGCGATCTTGAGGGGCCGCCCGGACTTCGGGTCGGGCTCGCCCTCGCGCACGCGGCGGAAGTCGCCGAACCGCGTGATCGCCAGGTCGCGGGTGACATTGACGTGGCGCAGATGGAAGCCGTCCTTGTTGGCGCCGGTCGTGCCGTTGCCGACGAGGCGGATGGCGTGGTCGGCAAAGATGCCGGCTAGCGCGTCCGGGTTCCTGATAGTGCCGCGCACCGCGCCGAGGCTGCCGGGCTTGGCGCCCAGGACCGGCTCGATCTCCTCCGGCGTGGCCGCACGCCACAGCTGGAAGCCGAGGGAACCGAGCTTCGCCTCCTCCAGGTCGTCGCAGCCGCGCAGGATCACGAGGAAGGGCTTGCCGTCGCCCATGTAGACGAGGGTCTTGAACTGTTGGTCGGCCGCGACGCCGTAGGGCGCGGCGGCGAGCGCGGCGATGGTCACGATGCCCGGCGTGGCAAACTCCTCGAGCGCGCCGGACGCGACCGCATCAGCCAGGTCCTTCGGCACGATGCCGCTGGTGGCCTTCTCGCGGTTGGCCGAGTAGCCGCTCTCGTCGTTATACACGATGTCGTCGTCGCCGACCGGGGCCGGGACCATGAACTCGTGCGAGAAGCTGCCGCCCATGACGCCGGTGTCGGCCTCGACCGCGATGGTCTTCAGGCCGCAGCGGGTGAAGAACGCCGTGTAGGCGCGCTTCATCTTGTTGTAGCTCGCGATCGCGCCCTCGTCGTTCACGTCGAAGCTGTAGGCGTCCTTCATGATGAACTCGCGGGCGCGCATCAGGCCGTAGCGCGGGCGGATCTCGTTCCGGAACTTGGTGCCGATCTGGTAGAAGTTCTTGGGCAGGTCGCGGTAGCTGGTGATCTCGGTCTTCACCAGCGGCGTGATGACCTCCTCATGGGTCGGCCCGAGGACGTATTCCGGCTCCTTCGCGCGGCCCTTGCCGGCGCCGGCGTGGTCGACGCGATACATGATCTCGCGCGCGGCGGACCAGCGCGGGCCGTCGACCCAGTTCTCGACCGGATGGATGAAGGGCATGGACAGCTCGATGGCGCCCTCGCGGTCCATCTCCTCGCGGCAGAGCTGGCTGATCTTCTGCACGACGCGGAGGCCGGCCGGCATGTAGGTGTAGAGGCCGCCGCCCAGCTTGCGCACGAGGCCCGCGCGCAGCAGCAGCTTGTGCGACGCGATCTCGGCGTCGGCGGGGCTTTCCTTCAGTGTCGGAATGAACGTCTGCGACCAATATTTCATGTGAACCCGGACGAGAACAACTCGGCCGGGGCGGCGCAAATGTATTTGCGCCCCACCGCCCCGCCCCGTGATAAGTCCCGGCATGACCGCCCGTCCCGCCCCCAAACCCTGGCCCATGAAATGGATCGTGGTGGCCATCGTGGTTTTCGCGGCCGGCTACACGGCGGTTAACTTCTACTTCCGCAAGCCCGGCAAGGCCTACCGCCCCTACCAGGACGCGCAGGACCGGGCCACCACCGCCCGCCTGCTCGCCGCCGGCTGGCACAAGCTGCCCGTCGACACCCGCCGGCCCGTCGAGAAGCCCGCGGTCGACGACGCCCCCGCCGCCATCACCCGCGCCGCCGTCGGCCTCGGGCCCGACCTGACGCCCAACTTCGCCGAGCCGCCCAAGCTGGTCGACACGATCGACCGCGTCGTGGCGCCCGCGAGCGTGCCGCACGGGGCCGATTACAGCGCTTACTTCACCGCCAGCGTGGCCAGCCAGAAGGCCCAGGTCGGCGACCTCGCCCTTTACCGCCGGGGCAACGACCTCGTTCTCATCCCGAGCACGGAGCCCCTGCCGGGCAAGGCGCTGATGAACCGCTGGAGCGACTCGACCTACTGCGTCAATTTCTCGACCGCGGCGCTGCCGCCCGGCCGCTACTCGGTGCGCCTCGTCGGCAAGGGCCCCGCCGCCGCGTGGTCTTTCACGGTCCGCTGAGGCGCAACAATCCATTGACGCGCGGGGCGAGATGCCCGATTAAGACGCACCTGCACCCATGAGCAACGGCTCCGACATCAAGCCCACCGACCTGCGCGGCATCCTGAAATACGTCCCCCGGTTTCAGGGCCAGACCTTTGTCATCGCGCTCGACGGCATCATCGTCGCCGACGACAATTTCCCGAACATCCTGACCGACATCGCGGTGCTCCGCAGCCTCGGCATCAAGATCATCATCATCCATGGCATCGGCCACCAGCTCGCGGAGCTGGCCCGGATGCGCAACATCCCGATCACCGACGTGCAGGGCAAGGGCGTGGCGGACGCCGCCACCCTCGACCTCGCGATCCGCGCCTCCTCCCGCGTCACCCACCTCATCATCGAGGGCCTCACCCAGAACGGTCTGAAGGCCGCGCTGACCAACGCCGTCCGCGCCGCGCCGCTGGGCATCATCAAGGGCGTCGACCACCAGTTCACCGGCCGCGTCGACCGCATCGACAAGGAGTTCCTCGCGCAGCTCATCGAGTCCCACGTCATCCCCGTCGTGAATCCCATCGGCTTCGACCGCGACGGCCGGCCGCTGCGCATCAACTCCGACCTGCTCGCCGCCGAGCTGGCCGAGGCGCTCGGCGCCACGAAGATCATCTATCTGACCCCGAACGAGGGCCTCGAGATCAACGGCAAGGTCCAGCACCAGATCGCCGCCGCCACCCTGAAGGCCATCCTCGAGGACAAGCCCGAGTCGATCAACGAGCCGATGCGCAGCCCCGCCGCCCACGCCGTCAAGGCGGTCGAGACCGGCACCCCGCGGATTCACCTGCTGGACGGCCGCCTCCTCGACGGCCTGCTCAACGAGATCTTCTCCAACGAGGGCGTCGGCACGCTCATCCACGGCAACGAATACCAGCAGATCCGCCAGGCGACGAAGCGCGACGTGCGCGCCATCTACAACCTGACCCGCCAGGCCGTGAAGCGCGAGGAGCTGCTCTACCGCACGCAGGCGGCCATCGAGAAAAACGTCGAGCAGTTCTACGTGTTCGAGATCGACGAGAACATCATCGCCTGCGTCTCCCTCGTGTTCTACGCGGACAAGCCGAAATTCGCCGAGGTCGGCTCGCTCTACGTCATGCCCTTCTACCACCACCGGGGCATCGGCAAGAAGATGGTCGATTACGCCTGCCTGATGGCCAAGGAGCGCGGCGCGACGAACATCATCGCGCTCTCCACGCAGGCCTTCACCTTCTTCACCTCCGTCGTCGGCTTCGAGGAAACCGACAAGGAGGCGTTGCCCGAGTCGCGCCTCAAGGCCTATGAGGACAGCGGCCGGAACTCGAAGGTGCTGACGAAAAAGCTGTAGGGCGGAATCGCTGATTCCGCCGCTGTGGTCGGAACCGTTGCCCTCAACGGCCCGGGCGCCTGGGGCAAGCGCCTCTACCGTCTTCAGCCCGTCGGCGTGCCGCGCTCCAGCCGGTGGCCTTCGAGCTCCACGACCACCTGGATCTCGACCGTCGAGCCCTTGGGCAGGCCGCAGACCGCCACCGCGGCGCGGGCATGTTTGCCGGCGTCACCGAAGACCTTGCCGAAAAGCTCGGAGGCGCCGTTGATGACGGCCGGGCTGTCGGTGAAGCCGTCGACCGCATTGACGAAACCATTGACCATCACGAAGCGCTTCACGTTATCGAGACTACCCGCCGCGGCCTTGATGTTGGCGAGCGTGTTGAGCGCGCAGATCTTCGCCGACTCGTAGCCGGCCTGCACGGTCTGCTCCTTGCCGACCTGGCCGGTGTGCGTCATCTCGCCGTTGAACGAGCTGATGGTGCCGGCGAGGTAGAGGAGATTGCCGGTGCGGACGAACGGCACGTAGCTGCCGGCGACCGCGGGCGGATTGGGAAGTTTGAGGCCGAGTTCGGCGAGTTTGGCTTCGATGCTCATGGGATTTGGGATTGGGGACCGGTTAGAATATGGAACTCAGGGAATCAGGAAACAGTATGCGGGTTTGGAATTCCAGTTTTCCTGAGTTCCACATTCCACATTAGTTCTTAGGAATGAACTCAAAGGTGGCCACATCGCCCACGGCGACCGGCTGGTCGAGCACGCCGACCTCCTGCAGCAGGTCGATCTGCTTCTGCAGACGCACGGCCGTCAGCTGGCCCGCGGTCTCGCCCTTCGCCGGGTCGCCGCTGACGAGCTTGTAGTCGTTCATCGCCTTGATGCTGTAGGCCATGAATTCGGGCGACAGGTCGCTGCGCAGCGTCGCGAGCAGCCGGTTCGCCGGCGCCGGGTCGCCGCCGAGGTAGTCCACCCAGCCCTTCACGCTGGCGCGGACGAACTTCGCGACGACGTCCGGGTGCTCGGCGAGGAACTGCCGGCTCGTGAACATCACGCGATAGGGCTCGTAGCTGTCGCTGGCAATGAGCAGCGCGCCGACGTTCGCACCGCGCTGCCGGGCGAAAAACGGCTCGTTGGTCACAAAGCACTGCTGCACGAAGGTGTGGTCGTTCATGAACCGCGCGAGGTCACCGACCAGCGGCAGCAGGTTGAACTTCACGCCCAGCTTCTTGCGCGCCACCTCGAGCCAGGTCGAGCCGGCGCCGGCCATGAGGGTCTTGCCCTCGAGATCCTTGAGGTCGCGCAGGGGGTGATCGGCGTGGAAGAGGATGCCCTGCGGGTCGCGCTGCATCTCGGCGCCGACCATCTTGACCGGCACGCCCCGCGCGACCGCCACGATGACGTCGTCGCCGTTGGTCATGCCCAGCTCGGCCCGCCCGATCGCGACGGAGCTCATCACCTGCGCGTTCGGTCCGCCGGGCAGGATCTCCACGTCGAGCCCCTCCGCGGCATAATAACCCTTGGCGAGCGCCTGGTAATAGCCGCCGTGCTCCGGCTGCGGGAACCAGTCGGTCTGGAAGCGGACCTTGACCAGCGCGGGAGCGCCGGGCACAGCGGCCGTGGCGGTTTCCTTTTTGCCGCAACCTGCCAGTAAAACGACGACCGCCAACAGGCTGCAGGTGGCCCGCTGGCGGGCCACGTTGCGCGCGAGCGCGCAACCTACATGGACGGAGAAACGTTGGAAGCGGGTCATCAGGTCAGTGATCGTTGCGTTCAAAGGAATCGTGCCACTTGTGGAGCACCGCCCGGTTCAACCAGGAGACGGCGACCACGAAGATGAAGCCGAGCAGGCAGCTGGTCAACGCCGTCGCAAACAGTGCCGGTATCTTGATCTGGGTGTTGTAACTGTAGACGAGGAAACCCAGCCCGCCCGTGCCGCCGGAGGAGTTGCCGACCATGTATTCGCCGAAGATCGCCCCGATGGGCGCCAGCGTCGCGGCGATGCGGAGCCCGGCGAGGTAATAGGGCATGGCGGACGGCACGCGCAGCAGCAGCATCTCCTGCAGCCGGGTGGCGTTGGCCATCCGGAACAGCGCCACGTGGTTCATGTCGGTCGAGAGCAGCCCCTGCGTCATGTTCGCCACAATGGGGAAAAAGCTGATGAGCCACGTGACCGTGACGATGCCCGGCAAACCCGGCCCGGCCCAAAGCATGATGATGGGCGTCAGCACGATGACCGGCGTCATCTGCAGCACCAGCAGCCACGGGTAGAGCCCGGCCCGCAGCGACCGCGACACACCGAGCAGGAGCGACGTGGCAAAGCCGAGCGTCCCCGCGAGCAGGAACCCCGCGAGCGCGCCGACGGCCGTGTTGCCGGCCGCCGTGAGCAGCCGCGCCTTTTCCTGCCAGGCCGCCGCCAGGATTTCCCCGGGCGTCGGCAGGATCCAGCTCTGCAGGCCGCTGCCGGCACGCACGCCATACCACAACGCGACGAAGAGCACCCCGCTCACGACGGGCAGCACCCACAGCCAGAGCGGCGGGATCTTTTTCATGCGCTGACGACCTCCTCCACCTGGTGCAGCAGCTGCGAAACCTCGTTCACCTTGGCCTGGAAGTCCGGCCGCGCGCGCAACGCCGGGACGCGCGGATAGGGGAAATCCACCTTCACCTCGGCATGGAAACGCCCCGGATTGGCCGCCATCACGAGCACGCGGTTCGAGAGAAAGACCGCCTCGCTCACCGAGTGGGTCACAAACAGCGCCGTGAAGCGCGACCGCTCGCGCAGGGCGAGCAGTTCCTCGTTGAGCCGGTTGCGGGTCATCTCATCCAGCGCGCCGAAGGGCTCGTCGAGCAGCAGCAGCTGCGGCGACAGCGTCAGGGCCCGCGCGATCGACACGCGCATCTTCATGCCGCCCGACAGCTGCCGCGGGTAATAGTCGCGCGCGGCGTCGAGGCCGACCAGGGAAAGCATCTCCTGCGCCTTGGCCGCGCGTTCACCGGCGGGCAGCCCGCGCAGCCGCAGCGGCAGCTCCACGTTGCGCTGCGCCGTGAGCCAGGGTAGCAGCGTGGCATCCTGGAAGATGAACGCCTGCCGGTCGCGGGCCTGCTTGGGCGTGGTGCCGAGCACCTCCAGCCCGCCCTCCGAACCCGGGCTCAGCCCGGAAACCAGCTTGAGAATCGTTGATTTGCCGCAGCCGCTCGGCCCGATCAGGCTGATGAGATCACCCGGCGCCACGGTCAGGTTGATGTCGTCCAAGATCAGCGGACCCGTCCCATAACGCTTTTTCAGCGAGGTAAATTTGACGATGGGCGCGGTCGGCTCCATGAATGCCCCCGAATGGACACAAACGCGCCCAAAACGCCAGCCACATTGCCGTTCGCGGCGTGGCAATCCCTGTCATCACGCGACGCGGCGCACACCGTCCACTCCCGCGTCGTCGCACTGCCGGAAAAACTGCGTGCCGCCGCGCCCGCCTGGCTGCGGCCTGAAGCCGAACTTGCCGCCGAGTTGAATGGCGGCTCGGGCTTCCGCCCGACCGCGGCCGGGCGGAAGCCCGGCCCTCCACCCCTTCACGGAATCCCTTATCTTCTCAAGGACCTGTTTGACCTGGCCGCCGTGCCGACGAATGCCGGCTCCACTTTTCTCAACTCCGCCCGCGGCACGCCGGCGCGCGACAGCGCCCTCGTCCTTCGGCTGCGCGAACTCGGCGCGGCCTGCGCCGGCAAGACCCACCTCGTCGAGTTCGCCGCCGGGCTCTTCGGCGACAACTCGCACTACGGGGACTGCCCGCACCCGCGCTTTCCTGACCGCCTCGCCGGCGGCTCGAGCAGCGGCTCGGCGGCGCTGGTCGCGGCGGGCGTCGTGCCGCTCGCCATCGGCACCGACACCGGCGGCTCGGTGCGCGTGCCGGCTTCGTTCTGCGGCTTGCATGGCTTTCGCCTGGGCCCGGGAGACGCTTTCATCCGGGACGCCATGCCGTTGTCACCGTCGCTCGACACGGCGGGTTGGTTCACCGCGAACGCCGGCGACATGCTGGCCGCCTGGAGTGCATTGGCTGGCCCATCCTGGAGGCGGGACCATAAGTCCCGCGGAACTGATGGTCCCGCCTCGACCAAGACGCGCGGCTGTTTCATCCCCGCGGCCGCATTCGGCATCCCTTTTGATACGGACACCGCGGCCGCCTGCGATCGTGCCGCCGCGAAACTGGCCCCGGCAGCGGACCGCGAGGTGCTCAGTGCCCTGCAGGCCTCCTGGCAGGGCGCCATCGAGGCCTACACCGTCACCGCGCTGCATGAAGCCCACGCCGTTCACCGCGACTGGCTGGAGCCTTATCGCGGGCATTACGAACCGGGCATCTGGCAGCGCTTCAGCGATGGCGGTCGCTACAGCGCCGACCAGCTGGCCGAGGCGGCGGCGACCTTTGCCCGGGTTCGCGACGCGTTCCGGCACTATTTCAACGACCACGATTTCCTCGTGCTGCCCGCCACGCCTTTCCCCGCGCTGCGCAAGGCCGATTGCACGCCCGAGGCCCGCAAGGCCCTGCTCACCCTCACCACGCCCGCCAGCCTGGGCGGCCTGCCGGTGCTGACAATTCCCGTGCCCCTGCCCTCGGGCCTCACGACCGGCCTGCAGATCATCCTACCACGGGCCGACAGCCACGTCGTGCCATCGCTTTTGAACCGGTAGGAGCCGCTGCCCTCAACGGCCCGGGCATTCAGGCGGTTGAGGGCAACCGCCCCTACCAGCCGAACAGTTTAACGGCATTGCCGCCGAACACCGCATTTGTGGCTCCGGAGTCTTTCGCCTCCGTGATCAAACCGCCGAATTCCGGCGCTGTTTCCGTCCGCGGGTAAAGGATCAGCGGGTAATCCGAGCCGAAGAGCACGCGATCAGTCGGCGCCTTCGGCCACACCTCGGGACCGTAAAGCAGCGGCGATGCAGCGGTGTCGTAATAGACGTTGCGCAGCACCCGGTTTTCCGAATCGAAGGCCAGGCCCCCACCCCAATGCGCCAGGATGAACTTGGTAGAAGGAAATTCCCGGGCCAGACCAACGAAGTCCGCCAGGGGCGTGGCGACCCGTCCGGGATAGGGCCGTCCGCTCGGGTCTGATACATGCAGGTTGATGGGTAGTTTCAGTTCTCCCGCCAGCGCGATGAGTTGCCGCCACCTCGGGTCGGCCAGTGACACATGCTGGGAGTGGGGCGACAACTCCCCCAGCCCGATCAGGCCGGCCGCCTGGGCGCGCCGCAGTTCATCCAGTGCCGCGGTCCCGGCCGCCGGATGCACCGTGGCAAAGGCCGCGAGCCGGTCCGGGTGCGCGCGGATGCAGTCGGCATAGAATCGGTTCTGCGCCACGCAGCTTTCGTGTTTCTCCCAATACCAACCGAGCAGCACGGATTTCCCGATCCCGGCGGCGTCCATGTCGCGCAGCAACTGGTCGACCGACGGGAAGGCCTGCACGGGCTTGCCGTCCTTCCGGCGCCGGGTGCAAAGCCCGGCCCAGTGTCTTTCCCCGTGCGCCGCGGCCCAGCCCGCCGGGTCGCTGTTCACCTCCGGCGGATAAAGATGCACATGGGCGTCGACGATCACGCGGTCACGCTCGCCGGGCCGGCACCACCCGGCAAGCCCGCACTTCCGCCCGGGCATCCCGGCGGCTCACTGGGCGCGCTCGATACGCACCGTCCAGTCGCCGCCCGACGTCAGGCCGTGCTTGGCCGAGAAGCTGCCCCGGTTGAGCGCAAAGCTGACGTTGAGCAGGCTGTTCAGGTAGAGCAACGGCTCACCCGGCTTCACGTCGCCGAAGGTCCGCACGTAGGGCAGCACGCCGCGGTAGACCTCCCGGCCTTCATGCAGCATCACCACCGTGAACCGGTCGCCGTAGGCTGGCTTCAACTCCGCGAACATCCCGTCCGGAATATTCGTCCAGACATTGCCGTAATGGAAATCGATCTGCGGGATCGTGCCCTTCAGCACGCCGGCAGCGACCGACGCGTGCTCGTAAGGGAGGCTGACGACCTTCGGCTCGAGCAAGGGGCCGACCTGCTCGTAGGTGATCGTGCCGGAGGCCAGGCGTGCGCCGACGAAGGCGTAGATGTCACGCCCGTGGAAAGTATAGCTTTTCTCCGAGCCGGGCCGGCGGTTGACCTTTTCGTCGATGCGCCGCACGGCGGCGATCCCGAGTTCCTCGGCGACCAGCGTCCAGGTGCCGTTGTCCGGTCCGACGAAATAGTGGCCGCTTTTCGTCTGCAAAACGATGGAGGCGCGCTCGGTGCCGACGCCCGGGTCGACCACGGACACGAACACGGTGCCGGCCGGCCAGAACTCCGCCGCCTGCTTGAGCCGGTAGGCCGCCTCCCAGATGTCGTAGGGCGTGTTCTCATGGCTGAGGTCGAGGATCGCCAGGCCGGGCGAGACGCCGAAGGCGATGCCGCGCATGGCGGCGACGGCACCATCCTTGGTGCCGAAGTCGGACTGGAGCACAAGGGCGTTGCCGGCGAAAGCACGGGCGGCGGCGACCAGCAGCACCACGAAACAAAGGGTGGATTTCATTTGGGGAGATGAAGGCGGGGCCATCAGCCCCGCGGGTTGGCGGCAACGAGGCTTTTGCCTCGCGGGGCTGATGGCCCCGCCTCCAAAAAAGCCATGACCGGAATCACAGGCAACCCCAGACCAGCGGGTCCCAAAAAGACCGCCGGGAGAGACAGGCTCCCGGCGGCTGGGTTTGCGGGATCAGGTCAAAAACGCTCAGAAGCTGTATTTCGCGGTGAACTGCACCTGGGTGCCCGGGAGCGCAAGGATCGAGCCGTTGCCGTAGACGGCGTTCGGCGGCGACCAGTTCTCCTCGTTGGTGGCGTTCAGGACATTGGCGCGGAAGTCCCAGGTCTTGTGTTTGTAGGAGGCGCCGACATCGAAGGTGTATTGCACCGGGATGACGAGCGTGCCGGCGGTGTTGTTGTTCATCTCGCCGGTGACGACGGTGTTGGCGGTGACGCCGAAGCCGTTGTCAAAGGTGTAGGAGATGAGGCCGTTGAAGAGGTGGGACGGGAGGCCGGAGACCTTGGTCACGGTGCCGATCGGCACCGTGGGGTTGGGATTGCCCGGGGGCATCTCGCTCGCGCCGCCGAACAGGCCGTATTGGAATCCGGCCGAGGCCTCGGCGTCGATGTAGGAGTAGGACAGCGTGGCGTAGAGGTGCTTGCTCGGCTGGTAGTTCAGCTCGGCCTCGAAGCCCTTGTAGCGGTATTCCTGGATAACCGTGGAGCTGGTGCTCTTGGCCGTGCGCTTCTGGTCGTAGACCGCGAAGTTCAGGAAGACGGTGTTGCCGGCCAGCGCATACTTGGTGCCGAGTTCGTAGAGCGTGCTCGGCTGCTGAAAGAGCTCCTTGTCGAGGCCGGTGCCCGCCCCGTCCCAACCCGTGATGCCGCCGCCGTTGCCGACCGCGCCGGAGGTGTTCTTCGAGTAATTGTAGGTGAAGTAGACGCTGGAGGTCTTGGTGGGCTTGTAGACCAGCGAGGCGTTGTAGTTGGGCAGCCAGACGTCGATCTCCGCCTCCGGGAACGGCGGCAGGAGCGGCTCGCGCACCTCGGCCTTGAAGTAATCGTAGCGGACGCCGCCCACGAGGCTGAGCTTCTCGTTCACGTTCCACGTGCCCTGGGCGAATGGTCCGACCGTGGTGCCCTTGGAATCATTGGTGTCGCCGTTGAAGAGGCCGGGCTGCGCGAAGCGGCCGGGCCAGCCGGGAACCGGGAAGCCGCTGCCGCCGTTGCGGAAGGCGTTCGAGTTGTAGACGTTGATGTAATTGTGGTCCTTCGTCAGGTCCCAGACGTTGGCCGGCTCGAAGAAATAGTCGTCATACGCCTTCACGCGCTGGTAGCGCAGATCGAGGCCGGTGTTGAGGGTGCCCATGGGGAGACTGAAGATGAACTCGGTGCGGTTCTCCGCGAAGATCGAGGGATCGATGATCTCGGAGTAGTAGTAGGTGCTGATGGTGTCGCGCTTGGTGCGGCTCCAGAACGTGGTGTTCTTGACCGTGAACGTGGGCGACACCTTGAGGGTCTGGATCGCCTGGAGGTTGTATTCCACGCCGTTCGAGTCGTTGCCCGGCATGAGCAGGCGCACATGGCGGTTGGCCTGCACCGTCGGGCCCCAGGCGATGGTGTTGCCGCCGCCGAGGACGAAGACGGAATTCTGCGGATCGGAGACCGGGGCGCCGACGCCGTTGTTGACGTTGATGCCGGTGGTGTAGTTCCCGTTGTCGATCAGGTCCTGCGTCACGCGGTTGACGCCCCAGTTCTCGGTGTAGTTGGCGTCAAAGACCTGCGCGTTGATGAAGATGTCGTAGCTGGTGCTCGGGCGGAACGCCAGGGCGCCGTAGAGCGAGTGCGTCTTCTTGAACCCGTCGTGGAAGTAGCCCTTCGTGTCCTCGCCGGAGTAGCTAACGCGGTAGGCCACGGTCTTGGAGACCGGGCCGCCGACATCGAGCGTCCAGCGCTTGGTGTCATAGGAGCCGAGGGTGACGCTGACCGAGCCCTTCGTGCCGTCGAAATACGGCCGCTTGGAGATGAGGTCGATGAAGCCGCCGACATACATCGAGGTGCCCTGCACCGCGGTGGCGGGACCCTTCACGATGTTGACCGACTCGACCGAGTTGAAGTCGATCGGGAGGCCGTTGCCGTTCGAGGTGATGCGGGAGCGCACGCCGTTGAGGAACACGTCGGCCGACTGGCCGCGGATGCTGGCGTTGGCGGGCGCGCCGAAGTTGGTCGTGGTGAAGGCGCTCGAGGTCAGCTTGGAAAAGTCGAGCACGTCGGTGATGCTGATGTCACTGAGCTGCTGGCGGGAGATGATCGTGACGTTGCGCGGCACGTCGATGATGTTGTCGTCCGTGCCGAACACGGAGTTGAACGGCCGGGAAATGGGCAGCACGAGCTGCTCGACTGGCACGCCGGAGGTAACCTTGAAGCGTTCGAGCTCCAGCACCTCGTCGGAGGCCGGGGCGGAGGACGCCGTTTGCGCTGACAAACGGAGAAGCGGGGCGGTGGCAAGCAGCACGGCCAGCGACGTGCGGAGCAGGTTGGATTTCATGGTGGTGTTAGGTGCGGTTTGAGCCGCACCGACATCAAGCAAGCCATGTGCCACCGTCGCCGGGGTTTGGGTGAGATTAAAAATTGCCGTCGCGGTATGAACCCTGCTGACTCGCGCGCACATGCTCCCGCCCACCCTGGTCCTGCGCGCCGCCGCCGGGCTCGTCGCGCTCTCCCTCGCGCTGCCAGCCGCCGCCGAAGTCATCCGCCCGAAGGTCGTCATCGTCGCCATGTTCGAGCGCGGCGAGGACACCGGTGACGCTCCGGGCGAATTCCAATTCTGGGCGGAGCGGGAAAAGCTGGTCCGCGTCCTTCCCCTGCCCGCCGGCCACCGGGCCGTGCGCGCCAACGCCGACGGCTCCGTTCTTGGCGTGGTCACGGGCATGGGCAACAGCAACGCCGCCGCCACGATCATGGCCCTCGGGCTGGACCCGCGCTTCGACCTGGCCAAAAGCTACTGGCTCGTCGCCGGCATCGCAGGCATCGACCCGGCCGACGCCTCGGTGGGTTCAGCCGTGTGGACGGATTATGCCGTGGAGGGTGACCTCGGCCACGAGATCGACGCGCGTGAGATCCCGGCCGACTGGAAAACGGGCTACATCCCGATCCGGAAAAAGAAACCCTACCAGCTGCCCATGCAGCCCGCGGCGGAGCGGGGCGACAATTGTTACCCGCTGAACCCGGGCCTGCTCCAGTGGGCCTACCAGCTCACCAAGGACACGCCGCTGGCGGACACCGACTCCATCCGCGGCTTCCGCGCCCGCTACACCGAACACCCCAAGGCCCTGCAGCCGCCTTCCGTGCTGATTGGCTCCAACCTCGCCTCCAGCACCTACTGGCACGGCAAGCTGCTGAACCAGTGGGCCAACGACTGGGTCGCCTACTACACCGAGGGCCGCGGCAACTATGTGACCACCGCGATGGAGGACACCGGCACGCTCCGCGCACTGACCAACCTCAACCGCGCCGGCCGCGCCGACGTCAACCGCGTGCTGGTGCTCCGCACCGGTTCCAACTTCGACCTGCAGCCGCCCGGCCTCACCGCCGCCCAGAGCCTGAGCGGCGAGGACATCGGCCACTATTCCGCCTTCCTCCCCTCGCTCGAGGCCGCCCATGCCGTCGGCAGCCGGGTGGTGCACGCCCTGGTCGAGGGCTGGCAGGTCTACGAATCCACCCCGCCGTCCGCTCCGGCCCAATAACGCCCTTCCATGCTGAACCGCCTCTACAAGCTCGACCAGAACGGCACCACCATCAGCCGCGAACTCGCCGCCGGGGCGACGACGTTCGCCGCGATGGCCTACATCCTCGCGGTCAACCCCGCCATCCTCTCCGCCGCGGGCATGCCGCAGGCCGCGCTGATCACGGTCACCGCCCTCACGGCCGCCGTCAGCACCCTGCTCATGGGGTTCATGACCAACTACCCGCTGGCCCTCGCCCCGGGCATGGGCATCAACGCCTACTTCGCCTTCACCATCTGCCTCGGGCTCGGCGTCTCCTGGCAGTCCGCCCTCGGCCTCGTGTTCGTGAACGGCGTCATCTTCCTCGGCCTGTCCGTGACCGGCGTGCGCGAGAAGATCATCGCCGCCATCCCGCACCAGCTGAAACTGGCCATCACCTGCGGCATCGGCCTCTTCATCGCCTTCATCGGCCTGAGAAACGGCGGCATCGTCGTGGCCAGCCCCGCCACCTTCGTCACGCACGGCGACTTCGGCACGCCCTCGGTCCTGCTCTGTTTCGCCGGCATCCTCCTCACCGCCGTGCTGGTCGCCCGCCGCATTCCGGGGGCCATCATCCTCTCCATCCTGGCGGTCACGCTGGTTGGCCTCTTCGTCTCCAACGGCCAGGGCGGCAGCATCACCTCCCTGCCGGGCTCGCTCTTCTCGCTGCCGGCCTCGCCGCTGCCCACGATGTTCCAGCTCAACTTCGACCTGCTGCTGAATGATTTCGCCAAGGCCCTGCCGATCATCCTCACCCTGCTGCTCGTCGACATGTTCGACAACATCGGGACCCTCATCGGCGTGACGCAACGGGCCGGCCTGCTCGACCAGGACGGCAAGCTGCCCAAGGCTGGGCGCGCCCTCGTGGCCGACTCGATCGCCGCGATCCTCAGCTCGCTCTTCGGCACCTCGACGGTCGTCAGCTACATCGAGTCCGCCTCGGGCGTCGAGGCCGGCGGCCGCACCGGCCTGACCGGCGCGACGACCGCGGTGCTCTTCCTCCTCGCGCTGTTCCTCACGCCGGTGATCCTCGCCATTCCCGCCGTCGCCACGGCCCCGGCGCTCGTGATCGTCGGCATCTTCATGTTCCAGTCGGTCGCGCAACTGAAGCTGGACGACTTCGCCGAGACGGCACCAGCCTTCCTGATCATCGCCGGCATCCCGTTCAGCTTCAGCATCGCGGAGGGCATCGGTCTGGGCCTGATCGCCTACGCCATCCTGCACCTCGGCACCGGCCGCGCGAAACAGGCCTCGCCGCTCACCTACGTGCTCGCACTCATTTTCGGCCTGCACCTGGTCCGGGCGCTATTTGCCGGCTTGTTCTGAATGGCCCCGCCGGCACACTTCCACCCATGCGATTCCTGACCCTGCTGCTCTGCGCCGCCACCGCCGCGGCGGCCTCGCCCTTCTCCGCCCGCTTCGAGGAGATCAAGCGCACCGCGAAACCCGCGGAACTCTACACCTTCCTCTATGCCCTGCCCAAGGGCGGCGACCTCCACAACCACAGCGGCTCCGAACGCCCCGAGTGGATCTACGCCATCCTCACCGACCCCGCGCGCAACGGCGGCGACACCTTCTACACGCGCGCCCGCTTCGCCGCCGCGCCCGACGCCATCGCCCCGGCCAAGCGTTTCCACAACGTCCGCCAGTCCGGCTATGACCGGCTCGCGCCCGCGGTGCGCCAGGAATATGTCCGCCTCGACGCCCTGACCGCCGAGGAACGCGCCGCCTGGTGCGACAGCCTGCGCCTCGACGCCCCCGGCGAGGGACGCGAGGAATTCTTCGCCGTGCTCTGGCCGCGGCGCGGACAGATCGGCGGCAATCTCCACGTGGTCACCGAGTGTCTCGCCGAGCACATCAAGGCCGGCGGCGCCGAGGGCCTGCGCTACCTTGAAACCCAGTTCGACGTCGACCGCGTGACCGACAACGCCGGCAACCCGATCCCACTCGAGGAGGCCATCGCCTTCGTGAAGCGCCGCCTCGCCCAGCCCGACATCGTCGCCAGCGGCGTGACCGTGCGCTTTCAGGACGCCGTGCTGCGTTTCATGCCCGGCACCGAGGCGGAGATCGAGCGCAGCTACGCCTTCGTGGACTCGCACCGCGACCTCTGGGTCGGCCTCAACATGGTCGGCATCGAGGAGAACGGCCACGGCTATCCGGCCCGTTTTCTCGAGACGTTCCGCCGGCTCCGCGTCCGTTACCCGACGCTCGCCCTCTCCATCCACGCCGGCGAGATGGACGGACCCGATTCGCACATCCGCGACACCCTCCTGCTCGGCGCCAGCCGCATCGGCCACGGCGTCAACCTCATCAAGGATCCGGCCACCCTCCTCCTGCTCCAGCAGTCGCGCAACACCCTCGTCGAGATCAATCTCATCTCCAACCGCCTGCTCGAATACATCCCCGATCTCGCGAAGCATCCCTTCCCCGAATACCTCCGCACCGGCGTGCCCGTCTGCCTCAACACCGACGATCCCGGCATGTGGGACAGCAACCTGACGGACGAATACTACACGGCGGTCACCACGTTCAATCTGTCGTGGGCGGAAATCGTGCAGCTCGGCCGCAACTCCCTCGCCTACTCCTTCGTCCAGCCGGACGTGAAGGCGAAGCTGCTGGCCGACTACGAGGCCGCCGTCAGCGCCTTCGAGGCGAAATTCGCCCCGGCCGACTCGCTCCAGCAGCTGGCCGCGGTCAAACCCGTCACCTACGGCTACGGCAAACGCAACTGGGGCTTCCCCTTCGCGCAGTGAGCAGCGGGAGGCGGGGCCATCAGCCCCGCGGCGGCCACGGCCACCCGCGCAGCGCGTAGGATTTTTCGCGCGGCTCCCCGGTCCAACCGTGGATGCCGTTCCGCGGCAGCCACCAAGCGTGGATCACGATCACGGCGACCTCGAGCCAATAGGACGAGCATGGCCCCGTTGTGCCTCATGCCAGCAGACGCCAGATGCTGGCGACGGCAAATGTCACCAGCAAACCCAGCGCCACGGGCAGCAGCGTGGCCAAGGCGGTCCACCGCACACTACCAGTCTCCTTGTAGATCGTATAGATCGTCGTGCTGCACGGATTGTGCAGCAGACTGAACAGCATCAGGTTCACCCCGGTCAGCACCGTCCAGCCTCCCGCGGTCAGCACGTCTTTCACGGCGCTGGGCGAATCCAGTTCAAACATCACCCCTGCTCCCTCGCCCACGCCCGCGAGCCGCGCTGTCAGCACGGTGAACATCAGGATGGTCGGCACGATGATCTCGTTGGCTGGGATCGCGACGATGTAGGCGAGGAGGATCACACCGTTGAGCCCCAGGGCGAGTCCGAAGGGGTCGAGTCCCTGGATCAAGTGCTCGGCCACGCTTTGTCCGGCGTAGGACACGTTGGCGCTCAGCCAGATGACGGCACCGGCCGGCACCGCGAACACGATGGCGCGCCACAGCACGAAGAGCGTGCGGTCGATCAGCGAGGTGTAGATGGTCTGCCAGAATCGCGGCGGCCGGTAGGGCGGCAGTTCCAGGCTGAAGGTCGATACCTCGCCCCGCAGCACGGTGCGCGACAGCACCCAGGCCGTGGCGAAGGTAAAGAGGACCCCCAGCAACGCCACGGCGACAACGGCGCCCGCGGAGACCAACCCCGCCAGCCGGGCGGGCACCAGGGAGCCGATGAAGATCGTCGCGATCAGGATCTGCGTCGGCCAGCGGCCGTTGCACAGGGCGAAATTGTTCGTGATGATCGCGATAAGCCGCTCGCGCGGGCTGTCGATGATGCGCGTGGCGACGACGCCCGCCGCGTTGCAGCCGAAGCCCATCATGGTGCTCATCGCCTGCTTGCCGTGCGCCCCCGCGCGCTGGAAAAGGCGGTCGAGGTTGAACGCCACGCGCGGCAGATACCCGAAGTCCTCCAGCAATGTGAACATGGGGAAGAAGATCGCCATGGGCGGCAGCATCACGCTGATCACCCAGGCCGTGGCCAGATACATGCCGTCCACCAACAGGCCGCGCAGCCACCAGGGCAGGCCGGCCGTCGCCGCGAGTTCGCGCAGCCACGGGTAAACCTTCCCGACCAGCAGGTCCGCGATCCAGCCCGAGGGCACGTTGGCACCGCTGACCGTGATCCAGAACATCAGCGCAAACAAGGCGAGCATGAGCGGAAAGCCGAGCCAGCGGCTCGTCACCAGCCGGTCGAGCGTGCGGTCGAAGGTCGGCCGGGCCGCGCGGTCAGGCCGGCTGACCGCACGATCGGCGATGCGGGCGGCGTCCGCGTAGATCGCCTCCACCAGGTGCTCGTGCACGTCGCCGGCCAGGCCCTCGCGCAGACGGCGGGCATCTCGCAGTATCTGTTCGGCAGGACCGTTCATGGGCGGATGGGCGGAGGAGGACATGGCGTCAGGTGGAGCGGACCATGGGCTGGCTGAGACCGGCGATCTCTCCATTGCGCAGGGCCTCGGCAATCTGGTCGTCGCCGCCGAGCAGTCGCATGGCCACCCAGCGGGGGTTGGGCAGACCGGGATAGGCGGCCGTGATTTGACGGGTCAGCTCGTTGAGCGCGTGCTTGAGGACCGGCGGCTCCGCACTCATCCGGTGCGGCCGGGCGACATGGGGTGATGCGGCGACGTCGTGGATCGCATCCAGCAGCGCCGGCAGACCTTCCCCGCTGCGGGCCGAGGTGGGCACAACGCGCACGCCGAGGTCACGGGCGAGCTGGCGGTCGTCGACGGTGACCCCGTGGCGCTTGGCCTCGTCCATCAGGTTGAGGCAAAGCACGGCCCGGTCGGTGATCTCGAGCACCTGCAGCACCAGGTTAAGATTGCGTTCGAGTCGCGTGGCATCAGCGACCACGACGGTCACGTCGGGTTGACCGAACAGGATGAAATTCCGTGCCACCTCCTCGTCGGGGCTGGTGGAGAGCAGCGAATAGGTGCCCGGGAGGTCGACAATCTTGAAGCGTTTGCCGGTGTAATCGAAGCCACCCTCGGCGCGAGTCACGGTCTTGCCCGGCCAGTTGCCCGTGTGCTGCCGCAGGCCGGTGAGCGCGTTGAAGACGGTGCTTTTGCCGGTGTTGGGATTGCCCGCCAGGGCCACGACGTAATCCCAATGATCCATGGAGACGCCGAGCTTCTTGAGATTGGCGGCGCGATAGACCGAACAGGACGCGCAGGTCTCATTGGGAGCGGCCGGAACCGGAGCTGGGGCGGCGTGGTTCATGCGGCCACCTCTTGGCGTGGAGTGATGCGGATCAGGACGGCCTGGCTGCGCCGCAGGGCGACCACCGAGCCGCGCACCCGGTATGCGGTCGGATCGCCCGCGGGACTCACCAATTCCACGCTGACAACCGTGCCGGGCACAAAACCGAGATCGAGCAGGCGGCGTCTGGCCGCCCCGCGGCAGGCCGGGGCCAGGCCCACCACCGTGGCCGTATGGCCCTCCGGAAGTTCGCTCAAGGCCGCCTCATTCAGCTCGGCCGTCGCCGGAAGGACGATTACCGCCACGTTGTTTGCCTGCACGGTATTCAGCCGCACGCGGTGGTGATCGGCCGTGAGCAGGTCAAGATAATCACTGCTTCGCGCCGCGACCTGTGCGCGCATGCCCGGCAGCAGACCCAGACCCAGCAGCTGCCGATAGACGGCATCGGGTTCGTCCTCCATGTGCACGATCTCAAAACGCTGGCCGGCGGGCACGTCGGTGAGGGGCAAACCGGAATCGGCCGCCACTTCCTCGCCCCCGGCGGGGATGGAGTCACCGTGCGGGTCACGGAGGGGGTTGCCCAGCTTCGCGGCCAGACGGTTGGTCTCCTCGGGCGTCAACAAATGCTCCTGGCGGTCCGCATGCCGGTGCCACTCGGCCTCGGCCACGCCGGTTTGGTCGGCCAGGAAACTCTCCCACAGGCGGTGGGCACGGATGACGTGCTGGGCCAACTCACGGCCGGCCGGGCGGAGTCGCGGTGCGCCACCCTCGTAGGACAGCAATCCGCCGCGCTCGAGCTCCGCGAGCAGAGCCGCCGCACGGTTTTCGCCGAGGCGCAGGGCGCCGGCCACGCTGGCCACCGACGATGGCCGGCCGTTGACCTCGGCCTTGAGGATGTGCTTCAGCGCATCCTCCTGCCGCGTGCGGATTGCCAGGCGGCGGTTGGTGCGCCACCGGGCGACCAGTCCCCGCCCCGGCCAGCAGAAAGCCAGCAGGAGCGCGGTGCCCAACAGGATGATGAGTTCGTCCTTCATTTCAGAAGCCGTAGTTGAAGCGCAGCACGTGGGTCCAGTCGGACGCGCCGTCGGAGATGCCGCGGTAGACGGCAAAGTCCCACCACGCGAACTTCGAGACGGTCAGGGTCGCTCCCGCCCCGATCGTGCCCTCCCAGGGCGCGCCGCCCGATGATTTGGCCGCGATCGCCTCACCGTAGAGGCCGATGGTCTTGAAGAACTGGCGGTGCAGCGAGGCGGAGGAGAACAGGTAGGTGTCGTAGCCGTCGTCGTTGTCGTTGCGCAGGAAATCCATCCCGGCCATCGCCGCGAAATCAAAGCCACCGATCAGCTGGGTCTGGAGCGGAATGATGACGCCGCCCTCGACCGCATCGTTGCCCACGCCGCCGGAGTTGGTCGGCAACTTCACATAGGGCAGCACCGCCACCGCCGTGTAGGTGTCCTCCGACTCGTAGAACCGGTATTTGGCCCGGAGGTAGACGTCGCCGACGCCGCTCTGCCGCTCGGTGAAGCCCGCCGCGTCGAACTTCTGGCTGAGATAAAATTCCGCGCCGACCTGCACGTCGAGCCGGGAGGTCAGCCCGGTGGTCAGGAAGGTCGAGGCCGCGCCGAATGCGGTGTATTTCAACCCCGGCTCCCGGTCGATGGTCAGCGACAGCGCGTCGACCTCGAGCAGGAAGTGCCCGGGCTGGACCGTCACCGGCGTCTCGGTCACCTGCCCGCGGGCCCCGGCGGCCAGCGCCAGCAGCGCCACCGCATGTAGGAATTTATACATAATGTAGCATTGGCTACACTTTGGGCTCGACTTGTCAAGCGCTTCCCCGCACCCATGCTGCCGTGCCAGTGAAAAAAGCCGCCCGCCCCTCCCCCAAGCCCGTGCGCCCCTCCGCCCTCCAGGCCGAGAGCCTGCGGCAGACGCGGCGCGAGCACGCCAGCGAGACCGCGGAGGACTACGTGGAGGCCATCGCCGACCTTTCCGCCTCGCTGGGCGAGGCCCGGGTCGTGGACCTGGCCCGGCGGCTTGGCGTCACCCACGTGACCGTCAACCGCACCCTTGCCCGGCTCCAGCGCGAGGGTTTTGTCTCGGTGCAGCCCTACCGGGCCATTTTTCTGACCCCCGCCGGCCGCAAGCTGGCCTCGGAATGCCAACACCGGCACAGTGTGGTGGTCGCCTTCCTGTGCTCGCTCGGCATCTCCGAGAAGACCGCCGAGATCGATGCCGAGGGCATCGAACACCACGTCAGCCCGGAGACGCTGGCGGCGTTTGCCCGGCAGACGAACGGGTAAGGCGCGGGCTCCCTTCCGCGCCAGCCCCGGCGGTGAAGGGACTCACCGCCCTACCCAACCCGTCCGGAGGCCGGGTTCCACCTTCCGCCTTGTCTCCGCCATGCCGCCCGTGCATTCAGCAGGTGCATGTCGAAGAATTTCGCGCGCCTGGTCTTCACCTTTACGCTGCTGTTTTTCTGCGCCTTCTTCCTCTGGCCGATCATCCAGATCCTGAAGGGCGGGTTCATCGACGCGGACGGACGCCTGACCTTCGCGTATCTCGGCTCCCTCCTGACCGACCCGATCTACCTCGGCGGCCTGGCGAACTCCTTCCTGCTGGCGATGACGACGACCACCTTCGCCCTGCTGATCGCCCTGCCGCTGGCCTTCGTGTCGGACCGGTTCCTGTTTCCCGGCAAGGGGTTCCTCGGCTCGCTCATCCTCGTCCCGATGATCCTGCCGCCCTTCGTCGGCGCCATCGGCATCAAGCAGATCCTCGGGCAATACGGCGCGCTCAACGCCCTGATCATCGACCTCGGCCTGCGCCCCGAGGGCTGGACCTTCGACTGGCTCGGCGCGAACCAGTTTCTCGGCATCGCCCTCGTCAACGCCTTCAGCCTCTACCCCATCATCTACCTCAACGCCGTCGCCGCCCTGGCCAACATCGACCCGGCCATGGAGGAGGCCGCGGAAAACCTCGGCTGCACCGGCGTGCGCAAGTTCGTCAAGATCACCCTGCCGCTGATCAAGTCCGGCCTCTTCGCCGGCGGAACCATCGTGTTCATCTGGGCCTTCACCGACCTCGGCGTGGCGCTGATCTTCGACTATGCCCGCGTGACCTCGGTGCAGATTTTCTACGGCCTGAAGGACATCGGCGGCAACCCGTTCCCCTACGCGCTGGTCGCCGTGATGCTGTTCAGTTCCGTCGCGTTCTACGCCGTCGGCAAGGGCCTGTTCGGCCGCGACAGCTACGCGATGATGGCCAAGGCCACCTCCTCCGGCGGACCGCAGGCGCTGTCGCGCGGCCGGGCGTGGTTCTGCACGGCGCTGTTCGCCGGCATCACCTTCATCGCCGTCCTCCCCCACCTCGGCGTGGTGCTCGTCGCCTTCTCCAGCGACTGGTATGCGAGCGTGCTGCCGAAGAACTTCAACCTGCACAACTTCGAGATCGCCCTCGGCCACGACCTCACGGTGCCGGCCATCGCCAACAGCCTCAAATACGCGAGCATCGCGACGATCATCGACCTCGTGCTGGGCATCGCGCTGGCCTACGTGATCGTCCGCTCCAAGATCATGGGCCGGCAGATCCTCGACTTCCTCGCGATGATGCCGCTGGCCGTGCCGGGCCTCGTGCTGGCCTTCGGTTACCTCGCCATGAGCCAGGACGGGAAGTTCTTCTCGTTCCTCAACCCGGTGCGTGACCCGACCATTCTCCTGATCATCGCCTACTCGGTGCGCCGCCTCCCCTACGTCGTGCGCTCGGCCGCCGCGGGTTTCCAGCAGACGAGCGAGACACTCGAGGAAGCCGCGCAGAACCTCGGCTGCCCGCCGCTCAAGGCCGTCTTCAAGATCACGCTGCCGCTCATCGTCGCCAACCTGATCGCCGGCGGCCTGCTGGCGTTCTCCTTCGCCATGCTCGAGGTGTCCGACTCGCTCATCCTTGCGCAGAAGCAGCTGTATTACCCGATCACGAAGGCCATCTACGAGCTCTTCCAGCTGCTCGGCGACGGCAAGTTCATCGCCTCGGCGCTCGGCGTCTGGGCGATGGCGTTCCTCGGCATCACCATCGCCGGCATGACCATCCTGCTCGGCAAGAAGCTTGGCGCGATATTCCGGGTTTAGCGCAGCTAAACCCGCCTCGCCGTAGCCTCGGCGAAGGCGGGCCGCCCTGCCAATTCAGTTGTTCGCCTTGAACTGGAACGCCCAGTTGTCGCTCGCGACGATGTTGCGTCCCCCATGCTGCGGCGGCTCGTAACGCCATGCCGCGACCGCGGCGAGCGCGGCGTCGGCAAACTCCGGCGTGGTCGCCTCGATGACTTCCGGCAGCCGCACCCGGCCCTCCTGGTCGACGAAGAAGCGCACGGCCACGCTGCCCTCGATGGCCTTGGATCGCAGGCTGGCCGGATAGGCCGGCATCGGCTGCGCCAGCGGCTGCGGCGCCCGGGCCAGCGACTGCACCCGCGGCACCCGGATCGGCTCGCGCAGCTTGACGTCGCTGACCGCATCCAGCGCCTCCTCGATGTGTTTTTTGCCGAAGGGGTAGACGATCACTCCGTTCAACCGGAATCCGATCCGGACGGTGCGGGTCACGAGGTCGGCCGGATCATCACTCGGCTTGAACCGCCATTGACGCGCGGCCTCGACCGCCGCGTCGGCGAGCCGGGGATCGGTGGCGGACAGCACGAGCACATCCGTGGGCTCGCCCGCCGCCGTGCGGCCGATGGCGAGGGCGACATGGCCCTCGCCCAGCCCCTCCAGCCGGACGGCGTTGGGGAATTCCGCCTCCACATACTTCACCAGCTTCAGCTCGCGGATGGTGTCTTCATTCATCGCCCCGAGGAGCGACAGCGGCGCGACCAGCACCACGACGGCGGCACAAAGCCGCACGAACAAGGTTGGGGTATGCATGGCTTTATGCCCGGAGTATACGCCCGGCCCGGCCGGAATTCAATGGGGGCGGCCCTTGGCGCCAGCGGCAATTAAGCCCGCTAATCCCAGCACCCCCAGCCCCAACAGCGCGCTGACCAGGAAATACCGGCCGTGCTCGTGCAGCCCGAGCGCCACGATCAGCACCGGGGCGAAGCCCGCGAGGATGCGCCCGAGATTGTAGGCCGCCCCGGAAAGCATTGTGCGATACGAGCCGAAAACCTCGTTGAACCAGGCGCCCATCAGCCCGAACGGAATGCCGTTGAGCAGCGGTAAAACCAAGGCGAACACCAGCCCCGCCCGCGCCGAGCCGCTCAACCACGCTCCGGCCGACAAAGCCATCAACCCGCCCGCATACAGACCCAGCGCACGGGCCACGCCCCAGCGTCGCACCACCCCTGCGCCCAGCAGCATCCCGGGCGCGACATTGGCCCAGAACAAAACGGTGTAGACCGGCGACTGCGGCAGGTCCTTCGCATAAAAAACATTCATGGTGCCGCTGGCGATCGTCAGGCTCGCCAGCCCGAAACAGAGCAAAAACATCCGCGCGTTCTGCGTGATGGCGGCAAACACGGTGGGAGGAAGTTTAGGCCCCGACTCTGGGAAACCCTGCGTTGCTGCGGGCCGTGCATCGTCCTCAGGTTCCAGGTTTGTGGTTTCAGGTTTCCGCAATTCGCGCCAGCGCACGGCACTGAGCACCACCACCGGCACGATCGACGCCGCGAACAGCCAGCGCCAGCCGACCAGCGGCAGCGCATAACGCGACGCCATCGCCGCTAGCAGCCCGCCTAGGATCGAGAACTGCAGGAGCGCGGAAAACCGATAGCGCCGGTCACCGCCGACCCGTTCGGCCAGATAGGTGTGGCTGATGCCCCATTCCGCCCCGAGCGACAACGACGCCAGCAACCGGAATACCAGCAGGCTCTCCTGATTCCACGCGAGGCTGATCCCCGCGATGCCGGCGACATAGACCCCGAACACCGCGAGCATCATCCGCCCGCGGCCGAAGCGGTCCGCCAGATAGCCGAATGCCAGCGCGCCCAACCCGACACCCGCCAGCCCGGTGAACTGCAGCCAGCCACTCTGCGCGGCCGTGAGCGCGAACTCCTGCGCCAGCACCTTCTCCAGGTAGATGAACAGGTAGAGGTCGTAGTAATCAAAAAACAACCCGATGAACGCCGTCCAATAGACGCGCGACGCCGACTCGTTCATTGAGACCACGGAAGACAAGGATGCCCCACGGATAAGCCCGACCCGGGCCCCTGCGTCAATCCCCCCGCGTCCCCAACCCGTTTGTAGTCTATTAAACTACAAGTTCCGCCCGGGCCGTTTGTAGTTTAATAGACTACAAAAACGCCCGCTCACACCAGTTCGCGGCCTTGGCGCCGGGCGGCGAGCCAGCCGAGCAGCAGCAGCGTGCGCTCGGCGTCGAGGAACGCCGTCCTCGCCTTCAGGCAGACCTGCAGCCGCTGGCGCGGCACGCCGAGGATCCGCGCGAGGTGGACCTTGCTGCCGCGTTTCCGCAGCAACGGCGCGACTTGCCGCACCAGCTCGTTCCACAGCGGCGTGTCCGGCCCGGGCAACAGCGTCAGCCCGCGCTTGGGCGCACGGCGCTTCAGCTTGCCGGCCGCATACCGCGCGGATTCCTGCGCGGCGTCGGCCAGTAACTCGACGAGCGCCAGCATCGGCCTCATCCGGGGATGGATCGGGGGTTTGGCGTATTCGGTCATGGGGGACTTGTAACTTAATAGACTACAAATATCGCGATCACTGATCGAGCGGGCTGCGCACACCGAGGCCGGGTTTTCTCATGACGTGCAGATAAATCTGCGTGGTCTCGACGCTCGTGTGGCCCATCAGTTCCTGGACGGTGCGAATATCGGTGCCGCCCTCCAGCAGGTGGGTGGCAAACGAGTGCCGGAACGTGTGCGGCGTGACGCGCTTGTTCAGCCCCGCCTTGGTCGCCGCCAGCTTCACCGTGCGCTGGAACGACGTGTCGCTGAGGTGATGCCGACGCATCACCCCCGTCGCCGGATCCCGGCCGAGATCCCGGGACGGGAACAGCCACTGCCACTCCCAGCTTTCCCCGGCCTTGGGATATTTCTTCGCCAAACCCTCGGGCAACCAGACGCCCGGGACTTTCGCGGCCCGATCCGCGGTCCATTGCTCCCGCAGGCGGGCCAGCCGCTCCCGCAACTCCGGCACCAGTTTCTCCGGCAAAACGGTCACGCGGTCCTTGTCGCCCTTGCCCCCGAGGACCTGCAGCCGCAGCCGCTCAAGATCCAGGTGATGCACGCGCAGGCGCAAGAGCTCCATCAACCGCAACCCCGCGCCGTAAGCCAGTTCCAACATGAGTCGCGGGGTGCCCTCCAATTGCGCGAACAGCGCCTTGCACTCGCCCGGGCTCAGGACCGTCGGGACGCGGCGCCGGGCCGCCGGCCGGGCAAAGTCCATCTCTCCGAGGTCGCGGTGCAACGCTTCCTGCATCAGGAACACCAGGGCATTGAGCGCCTGTTTCTGGGCCGAGGGACTGGCCCGGCCCTGCACCGCCATTTCGCTGAGGAAGGCCGCGACATCGTCCCCGCTCGCGGCATAGGGCGAGCGCGGGGCGATGAAGCGGGCGAACCGCACGGCCCATTCGCGGTAGGTCTGCTCCGTGCGCCAGAGAAAATTACGTTCCCGGCTCGCCCGGATCAAATCGCGCTCCCACGGCTCCCGCCCGAGATCGCTGGCCGCGGGCGGCGGCTCCATCGGGCGCTGGATCCTGACCTCACCCGGCGAGGCCGGAGGCGGGTAAGCACCACGTCCACCCGTCGCGCCCATCCCAGCCGATTTGCGTGAACCTTCCCGGTAAAACCACCGCAAGGCCTCGCGCGCCGGCCCCGTTGTCTGCTTTTCGCGTCCGGCGAGATATTGCCGGGCCAGTTCCGCCGTCACCGGGGCGTGGGCGGCCTTGCAGTGCCGCAGAAAAACAATGATCTCGCGCTCAAAGGCGTCCCGCCGGTCCGGTTCAAAGCCGGCGCGCGTGAGCACCTGCTTCCAGTCGGGAAAAGAAATCGGGCCATGCTCCATGAGAGTTGGCCCGATGTAAAAAGTGAGGCTTTTACCGGATCCCGATACAATCCCAAAAAACCCTCAGTCCTCAGTCCGCCCTTGAGCCAGAAAGACTTTGCTGCTCCCCTGCCCTCAACCGAACTGTAAATAGTGAGGTTTTATCCTGAATCTGAATAACACTGTTAGGCGGAAAGCCATATGCCCATAGCAGACATTAGTCCGGATGGCTTTGTCCTTCTAGCCATCTGGGCCGTAGCAGGAATGTCGTCGTTGCTGTTTATAGTCACGGGCCTGGCGAGCGCTTTGTCAGCGAAGGATAAGAAAGGAAAGACAGTTGGGTGGCGCAGGATGACTGTTGGAGTCGCCCTTCTTACGATCATTCCGATCGCCGGACATTATCTCTGAAGCGACTGAAGAAAGAGCCTAACCAGCAGCCACAGCAGCAACGCCCTTGATTGCACCTGAATCGCAGATTATAGCTCCGCTCAACATGGCCCAGTCATTCAAAAGAGACGGCTTGCCCGCTCGGCGGGCGTGGCTGATCTGAGTCGATCGGCGGAAGAACCAGCGATGTCGACACGCCCCACAGACCAAGAGCTTTCTGGCATGACAGTGAACGAGCGGCTGTTTGCCTGTGGCCTTATCGACCGTTGGGATGCCGCCGTTCGGGAAAGAAAGAGAGAAGAGATGATTTCTGTGCTGGGACAGGTAGCGCTCACACAAGAACAGGCCGCCTGGACCACCGACACCGTTTTGGCCGATCCTGCGAAATATGGCTTCTAAGCAGAAAGCGCCGATCCAGCTGCCAGTGCCAATGTCGGTGCTGCGCACCGCCATGGCACATCGTTAACGATCGGCGGAAAGATGTATCTCGAACGAAGAGACTATCGCGGCATCGTAATTTTCCTTTCGATCGTGGCGCTATTTGCCGCCTTCGGACTAGCCGACCGCACGATTGATCGAGAGCCAGGCGAGCGAGTCGGAAGAGGAGAGCTCGTTGTTGGCCATACGGGTGACCAGAAGTTCTGGAGTTATGCGGGAATTGTCGGAGCCATTGGTGTCGGCCTCGGGGTCTTGGCTATGATTCGCCCGCTTTGGGAGCCGTCGCCCAAAAAGAAAGTGCCGATCCAGCCATCAGAGACAACGCGCGGGAAGTGACCGTAATTCGCATGGCCCAGCTCCGCTCAACATTTCCCGTAGTTCAAAAGAGCTCACTGCACGCTCGCCCGCGCGTGTCTCACCTTTAACGTTCGGAATCATGTGTAGCGGCCATACGTGCCGACTGCGTTTGCGAAGGTAGCCGCCGCAGATTTTGTAGACCGGAACACACCAGACAAAAGGCACGCCAGTGGCGTCGCGCAGAACCTCGGAGTCCACCCGCCAGCGTGCATAGGCTTTGCCGGAGTGCGCTTCAAATTCCGAACCAGGCGCCACTGACAAGCCGGGCGCTGATTCTGCCGCGGGCGGTAACGTGTTGAGCTTTTCCATAGTGAGTCCTCCGGCTGTCAGAGCTTGGCGTTGGGCGGACAATAAATGGAATTTAGAGGCGCAACACGGACGATCCTTGGCACCGCTAGCTGGCCAGTCGGCAAACTAGTGATTTCGAATGATCGCTTGGAGGCTTCCTCGTTCTTCCGGCTTGCGACGATTAAGAAAGAAGAAGTCCTGAAGATTGAGGTCGTTCCGGGCTTTTGGCCGAGCATCAAGATCTGGAATAATCCAGAGGCCTTTCCTCATATCCAATTTTGGAGTTTCGCGATGCCCCGAGTTGTCCGGGCGCTAGAGTTGCATGGCTACAGGTTGAAGAAAGAGCCCAACCAGCCATTAGAGACAACGCGCGGGAAGTGACCGTCATTCGCATGGCCCAGCTCCGCTCAGCACCCCTCCTAATTTCAGGTCCACAGCGCGCTCGCCCGCGCGTGTCTCATCTGTAACGTTCGGCAAAGATAAGAGAAGAGGCCTGCTGAAGGCCTTCGGGCCGGGCTCACGCCTTGGGGGGCTCGGCCAGTTTGCCGCGGTAGTCGCCGCCCTGTTCCCACTTGCCCGCCGCCATTGTCACGGCGACCGAGGCCGTGCGCTGCAGTGCGAGGGCGTCCGCATTGGCGGGCTGGATGCGCAAGGCTTCGTCGGCCGCATGGACGGCGTCCTTGGCGCGGCCGGCGGCCAGGTAGGCGCCGCTGAGCGCCACCCACAGGTCGGGACGGTCGGGCTCGTCGTCGCTCGCCGCCTCGTAGGCAAACACCGCCGTCTCGGGCCAGTTGAGCGCCATCGCCGCCTGGCCGAGCAGGCCGAGCGCCGCCGTGTTGTGCGGATCCCGGCGCAACAAGCGCTCCGCGCTGGCGAACGCCGCCCGCGGCTCGTCCTTCAGCTTCAGGCTGCCGCCGAGCAGGAACGGCGCCGTCGACACGGCGCGCACCAGCTTGGAAAGACCGTTCTGCCGCATCGCCGCCAGCTTGAGCTGCGCCGCCCGTTCGAGCTTCCGCACGCTCAGGCAAGCCGGCTGCTCATCCAGGATGGCCACGCAAAGATCCACCGCCTGCGCGGGCTTGCCGCGGTCGAACGCCGCCCGCGCGCTCTCCGCCTGCTTCTGCAGGGCGAAACTCAGGGCGCTGACGAGAACCTCGGGCATGGGAGAGACTTAAACCACAGAGATACGAAGGCAAAAAGCAGAACCTGTTGCCTGAATTTCCCCATGCCTCTGTGCCTGTGGGATGAACATCGGATCAAATCACGTCGAGGTCGGCGCGGGCCGCGGCGGCCAGGCGGTCCAGGGCGGCCTTGACGATGGCGTCAGTCGGACCTTCCACCAGCAGGCGTAGCTTGGGCTCCGTGCCGGAGTAACGGACGAGCACCCGGCCCTGCGTCCCGAGTTCGGCCTCCACCGTCTTGATGACCGCCGGCAGGGTCGGCAGGGATTCCAGCGGCTTTTTCTGCCGCACCTTCACCGCAACCGACAACTGCGGGAATTTAACCAGCCCCCGGCGCAGCTCGGACAAGGGCTTCCCCGTGGCGAGCATGACCGCGATCACCTTGAGGGCGGCGACGAGCCCGTCCCCGGTCGGCGAGACATCGGAGCAGATGACATGACCGGAGGATTCGCCGCCGAGATTGGCGCCCTCGGCGAGCATCCGGGTGATGACGTAACGGTCGCCGACCGGCGTGCGGCAAACCCGCCCGCCGGCTGCCGTCACGGCGGCCTCGACGCCAAGATTGCTCTGCACGGTCACGACGAGGGTCTTGTTCGCCAGTTTGCCATGTTTCAGGGCATGCACCGCGAGGATCGTGAGGAGCTCGTCACCGTCGAGCACGTCGCCCTGCTCATCGCATAGCACGCAGCGGTCACCGTCGCCGTCGTGGGCGATGCCGAGCCGCGCCCCGTGCTGACGGACGGCCGCGCACATCGCCTCAGGGTGCTCGCTCCCCACGCCGTCGTTGATGTTCAGGCCGTCGGGATCGGCCCCGACGGCGATGAGCCGGGCCTGGTGGTCGCGCAGCACCTTGCCGCTGGTGTGGACGGTCGCGCCGTTGGCGGTATCGAGCACGATCTTCCAGTCATCGATCCGGCCGTGCAGGATGCCCTCCATCGCGTAGATGTAATCCGAGATTCCGTCCGTGCTCTTGAGGTGGTGCACGGTGTCGTCCGTGCGCCGGGCGGGCAGCAGGGCCTCGATGGCCGCCTCCTGTTCGTCGGTCAACTTGAGTCCGCCGGGACCGAAAAACTTGATGCCGTTGTCGGTGGCCGGATTGTGCGAGGCGGTCACCACCACGCCGAGCACGGCGCCGCGGGTGCGCACGGCGCGGGACACCGCCGGAGTCGGCAGGATCTCAAGCGACCAGGGCTCGAAGCCGCCGTGGGCAAGACCGTCGGCCAGGGCCTGGGCCAGCGAGGCGCCGGAGGCCCGGGTGTCGCGGCCGATCAGGATGCGTCCGCCGGCGGGCGCCCCGCCGGCCCGCAGCCAGGCGGCCGCGGCGGCACCGAGGCGCCAGGCAAAATCCTCGTTCATCGTGGCGCTGCCATAGGGGCCGCGCACCCCGTCGGTGCCGAAATAAAGACGTTTCATGCGCGGTAGAATTCCTTGGTCGCGGCGATTTTCTGCGCCACGGCACCGCCGAGCAGAAGCTCGCGCGCCGGCGCCAGGCCGTCGCGCACGGTGCCCACCCGGCCGGCCACATGGAGGGCCACGGCGCTGTTCAGGACAATGGTGTCAACCAATCCGGCCGGCCCGCGGCCGGCGAGGATGGCCTGGACCGTGGCCAGGTTGGCCGCGACATCCCCGCCCTGCAACTCGGCGAACGGCGCGGCCACGAGGCCGAAATCCTCCGCCCGCCACCGGGCGCTGATCCCGCGCAGCCGGCCGACGCCACTCACATGGTTGAGCGTGGACGTGGTGAGCTCGTCGATGCCCGTTTCCGCCGTGATGACACCGTGGCCGACGAGGCCCGCTTCCTGGCCGAGTTCGTCGAGGGTGCGGGCGAGCTTCTCCACCAGCGGTAGCGCATACACGCCCAGGAGGATGTGCGCCGGGCGGCCGGGATTCATCAAGGGGCCGAGGATGTTGAAAACCGACCGCCGGCCCTGCGCAGCGAGCGCCTTGCGCACCGGGCCGACATGCTTGAACGCCGGGTGATAGTTCGGCGCGAAGAAAAACGCGAAGCCCAGCTGGTCGAGCGCCCGCCGCAGCTTCTCCGGCGGCGCCGCAAGGTCCACGCCGAGCGCGGCGAGCAGATCGGCGCTGCCGCACTTCGAGGTAACGCCGCGATTGCCATGTTTCATGACCGGCACGCCGGCGCTGGCGACGACGAGCACCACCAGGCTGGAGATGTTGAAACCACCGGCGTGGTCGCCGCCGGTGCCGACGATGTCGATGGCGCGCGGCGCCCAGGCCTCGACACCGGGATTGACCGCCAGCGCGCGGAACGCCCGGGCCAGGCCGGCGATCTCGGCGGGAGTCTCACCCTTGGCCGCTAAGGCGGTCAGGAAACCAGCCTTGGCCTCGTCGGGCACGTCGGGAGAACCCAGGGCGGTGGCGGCGGCCGAGACTTCGGCGGGCTCCAGATCAAGGCGGTTGGTCAGCTTGGTGGTAAGCTCGGTCAGTGCGGCCATCAGTAAGCCGAGCAGAATCATTTCCCCCGGTGGCGCAAAGCATAAAACTCGACAGCTCATGGCCTTTTCCCGGAGGCTTCCCTGTGCCTTTTTCGTCCCGCACCCTTTGGACCGGCCTGCTGCTGGCCGCCAGTCTCAACCTGTCCGCGCTCGCCGCGGAAAACCCGCCCCCGCCTGTCGCCGAACTCAGCTTGGGGGACGCCGTCGTGCTCGGCGTGGTCGAGGGCGTGACAGAATTCCTGCCCGTCTCGTCCACCGGCCACCTGATCATCGCCAACCGCGTGCTCGGGCTGGAGTCGGAGAAGCAGCTGACGGACAAGTCCGGCCAGCCGCTGTGGCACAAGCCACCCTCGCCTAAATACCCGGAGGGCGTGCCGCTGACCATCAAGCTGGCAGCCGACACCTACACCGTCGTCATCCAGATCGGCGCCATCGGTGCAGTCGTGCTGCTCTACTGGCGGCAGGTGCTCTCGATGTTCATCGGCCTCTTCGGTCGCAGCAGCGCCGGCTTCCGCCTGCTGCGCAACGTGCTGCTGGCCTTCCTCCCCGTCGCCGTCGCCGGCCTCCTGCTGCACGACCTGATCGACCGGTATCTGTTTTCGGTCTGGGCCGTCATCGCCGCGCTCATCGCCGGCGCGCTGCTCATGTTGTGGGCGGAACGCTGGCGCCGCCTGAACAGCGGCATCGGTTTCTCCAAGGGCGACCCGGCGAACCTGACGGCGCAGAAGGCGCTAGGCATCGGTCTCGCGCAATGCCTCGCGCTCTGGCCCGGCACGAGCCGCTCGATGGTGACGATCGTCGGCGGTTATCTCGCCGGGCTGAGCGCGGCGAAGGCCGCGGAGTTCAGTTTTCTCGTCGGCCTGCCGACGCTGGCCGGTGCAGCCGTCTACAAGGGCTTCCGGTCCGGCCCGGCCATGATCGAGGTGTTCGGTTGGACGGACGTCCTGCTGGGTGCCGGCGTGGCCGCGATTTCGGCCCTGATCGCGGTCAAATTCCTCGTGCATTTCATCTCGCGCCACGGGCTCGCCGTTTTCGCCTATTACCGCCTAGGACTGGCATTTGTGCTGATTCTGTTTTCCCTGCTTTGACTCCCGGCCACGGGGGCGACATAACACTTGACGGCCCCCGGCGCGAACCCTACCAACCTCGTCTTTATATAACAAAAAAGCACCGGGTTTCGCGACCCGCCGCACTCCCAACCTTCCTTCTTTATGGCCAATCCGAAACGCAAGCAATCCAAGCGCCGTAGCGCCAACCGCCGCGCCGCCAACGCCCTCAAGGCCCCCCAATTTGCCAAGGACACCGACGGCGGCTCCTTCCGCCCCCACCGCGTGAACCCGAAGACGGGCATCTACCGCGGCCGTCAGGTCCTCAACGTCGAGGTCTAAGGATTCCGTCGGGTTCAGTCTTCCCGCCATTAACTCCGCGACGGCCAGTCCCGCGACTGCTCACGCCCGGATTGCGGTGGACGCGATGGGAGGCGACCTCGGTCCCTCCGAGGTCGTCGAAGCCGTCAAACTCGCGCTGGCCGACGAGGCCATCGACCCGATCACGCTCATCGGCGACCAGGCCGTGCTCGAGCCGTTGCTCGTCGCGGCCGGCCTGAAGGATCACGCCAGAATATCCGTCGTGCACGCCAGCGAGGTGATCACGATGGAGGACAAGCCGCTGCGGGCCATCGCGAAGAAGAAGGATTCCTCGATGGTGCGCGGCTTCAACCTCGTCAAGGAAGGCAAGGCCGCCGCCTTCGTGAGCTCCGGCAACACCGGCGCCCTCATGGCCGGCAGCAAGCTCATCGTTGGCTCGATCGCCGGCGTTGACCGGCCGGTCCTCGCCGCCGTCATCCCCCGCGAAAACGGCCACTTCGTCCTGATCGATGCCGGCGCCAACCCCGAGGCCAAGGCCGAGCACCTCGTGCACAACGCCATCCTCGGCTCCGACTACGCCCGCGTCATCCTCGGCATCGCCTCCCCCCGCGTCGGCCTGCTGACCATCGGCACCGAGGAGGGCAAGGGCACCGCGCTGACCACCGAGGCGAACACGATGCTCAGGAAGATCAACGGCGTCATCCATTACGTCGGCCCCATCGAGGGCTTCCAGGTGTTCAAGGACACCGTGGACGTCGTCGTGTGCGACGGCTTTGTCGGCAACACCCTCCTGAAGACCTGGGAGTCGCTGGCCAAGTTCATCACTTCGTTGCTCAAGGAGGAGCTGAAGGCCAACCCGCTGCGCATGGGCGGCGCCGTGCTGGCCAAGGGCGCGTTTGACGCCCTGAAGTCCCGCATGAACCCCGACCGCTACGGCGGCGCGCCGCTGCTCGGCGTGAAGGGCAACGTGCTCAAGGCGCACGGCTCCTCCAACCGCCATGCCTGGACCAGCGCCATCCGCGCCGCGGCCCAGCTCGTCCAGCAGGACCTTTACCACCGCATCGAAACCGATGTCGCCCGGGCGAACACGCTCGTGGCGGCGCCCGCGGCCGCGGAAGCGGTCGCCAACTAACCTTCCTATGGCCTCAGTCATCATCGCGGGAGTCGGCTCCTACGCTCCGTCGAAAGTGCTCACCAACCACGACCTCTCCAAGATGGTCGACACCTCGGACGAGTGGATCTTCACCCGCTCGGGCATCCGCGAGCGCCGCATCGCCGGCGACGACGAGACCTGCTCCGACCTCGCCGTCAAGGCCGCCAACGCCGCGCTGGCCGACGCCAAGGTGACGGCCGCGGACATCGATCTGCTGATCGTCGCCACCGCCACGCCCGACACCCCCCTGCCCTCCACCGCCTGCTACGTGCAGCACAAGCTCGGCGTCCCGGGCCACGCCACCTGCTTCGACATCGCGGCGGCCTGCTCCGGTTTCCTCTACGCCCTCGAGATCGCCTACGGCCAGCTCCTCACCAACCGCTACAAGCGCGCCCTGATCATCGGCGCCGAGAAGCTCTCCACCGTGACCGACTGGAAGGACCGCACCACCTGCGTGCTCTTCGGCGACGCCGCCGGCGCCGCCGTGCTGAGTAAGGTCGACCAGCCGGGCATTGGCATCCTCGGATCCGACCTCGGCGCCGACGGTGAGTTTGCCGACAATCTTTACATTTCCGCCGGCGGCAGCAAGCGCCCGGCCGACGCCAAATCCGTCGAGGAGCGCGCCCATTGCATCCGCATGAATGGCCGCGAGGTCTTCAAGAGCGCCGTCCGCGTCATGGAGACCGTGGCCCGGGAAATGATGGAACAACACAAGCTGTCGCCTGACCAAATCGACCTTGTGATCCCCCACCAGGCCAACATCCGCATCATCGAGGCGCTGGCCGGCAACCTGAAGGTGCCGATGGAGCGTGTTTACGTGAACCTCGACCGCTACGGCAACACCTCCTCCGCCTCCATCCCGCTCGCCTTGGACGAGGCCCGCCGCGCCGGCCGCATCAAGCCCGGCAACCTCACCCTGCTGGTCGCCTTTGGCGCTGGCTTGACCTACGGCGCCACTCTTATTCGCTGGTGATCACCATTTTCATGCGCCGTCTCCCCTTTCTTTCCCTCCTGGCAGCCACCGCCGCGCTGCTCCTTGCCCCTGCCCGGCTCGCCGCCGACCTCGTGTGGACCCCGCAGGATGGCTGGAAGGCCGAGGGTGGCGTGCTCGCCGGGTTCTCCGGCGAGGAAGGGCGCAATGCCCTGGACTCGATGAACAAGGCGCGCAGCGCCGAGGAGGCCGGCAACAGCAGGTCCGCCCTCAAGCTCTACAACACCGTCTACAAGAAATACCCGAACTCGGTCTTCGCCGCCGAGGCGCTCTACCGCGCCGGCCGGATCTACCACCAGTCGCAGCAATACTACAAGGCCTTCAGCACCTACCAGACGATGGTGTCGCGGTATCCCAGCTCGGAGAAGTTCAACCAGGTCATCGGCGAGCAGTATCGCATCGCGGCCGACCTGTTTGCCGGCAAGCGCTCCCGCATCTGGGGCTGGTTTCCCGGCTTCAAGAACCGCGAGCGCGCCCTCGAGTATTTCGAGACGATCGTGGCCACCGCCCCCTACAGCGACTACGCCCCGCTCTCCCTCATGAACGCCTCGCGCGGCTACAAGCAGATCGGCGAGACCGAGGCGGCGATCGACGCCCTTGATCGCATGATCAACACCTACCCGCGCAGCGTCCTCACGCCCGACGCCTACCTCAAGATCGCCGAGACCCACGCCTCGCTCGTCGACGGCCCTTACTACGACCAGGCCTCCACCAAGCAGGCCGTGACCTACTTTGAGGACTACATGATCCTCTTCCCCGGCGACGCCGGCATGGCCCAGGCCGAGACCGGCCTGGCCAACATGAAAACGGTGCTGGCCCAGAGCAAGCTGACCATCGCCGACTACTACTACAAGTATCGCCGGAACTACAAGGCGGCCAAGGTTTTCTACAACGAGGCGATCACGGTCTACCCCGACTCCGACGTGGCCAAGCAGGCCCGCGAGAAGCTGGTCGATGTCGACGCCAAGCTCGAGGCCCAGGCCGCCGCGGCCGCCGGCCAGCCGGCCCCCAAGGCCCCCGAGCCGAAGAAGAAAAAGAAACTCTGGCTGTTCTAAGCGAGGACCGCGCATGTCCCGCTTCGCCCACCTGCCGCGGTTGCTGACGGTCCTCGTCGCGGCTCTGCTGCTGACCGGCTGCGCCGGCTACCGGCTGGGCACCGGGACCCAACCCAAGTTCTCCACCCTCTTCATCGCCCCGGTCACGACCGAGGCGCTGATCCCGCAGGCGCGCGAACTCGTCACCACGCAGCTCCGCGACGCCTTCCTCAAGGATGGCCGCGTCAAGCTGGTCGCTTCGCCCGCGGAGGCCGAGGCCGTGCTGCGGGTCTCGCTGATCGGTTACGACCGGACCGTCGCCGTTTCCCGGCAGGACGACACCGGCCTGGCGCGGCGCTTTGATGTTTCGCTGCGCGCCCACGCCACCCTCACCGACCAGCGCACCCAGCAGGCGCTCTTTGCGCAGCGTCCGCTGACCGCCAAGCGCGGTGTCTTCACCGACAGCGGACTCGTGCCCGCCGAATACCAGGCCTTGTCCCTGCTCGCCGAGCAACTCGCCGGCGAGGCCGCGCACGCGGTGTTGGATACGTGGTAATGTAGGGCGGGATCGCTGATCCCGCCCCGTTCGTTGGCGGGGTCAGCGACCTCGCCCTACAAGAAACAAAGGATTGAGCCCGGGCTGGTCTCCGTGCTCCATGCTCCCCGCTCAATGCTCCATGCTTCTCTAATCGCTCCCTCCCTGCTCGCCGGCGACCATGCCAACCTCGCGGCCAGTGCGCGCACCGTGGCCGACAGCGGTGCCCCCTGGCTGCACTGCGACATCATGGACGGGCATTTCGTGCCCAACCTGACCTTCGGCCCAGAGACCCTCGCCGCCCTGCGTCGGGCCGGCTGCAAGCTGTTCTTCGACACCCACCTGATGCTCGCCGAGCCGCAGAAATACATCGAGGCCTTCGCCAAGGCGGGCGCCAACCTCATCAGCATCCACATCGAGCCCACCTACGACCACCGCGGCACCCTCGCCCGGATCCGCCAGCTCGGCTGCCAGTGCGGCATTGTGCTGAACCCCGGCACGCCCGCCTCCAGCATCGAGGCGCTCGTCGGTGACGTGGACCTCGTGCTCGTGATGACGGTGCAGCCCGGCTTCGGCGGCCAGCCCTTCCGGCGCGACATGCTCCCCAAGCTCAAGGAAATCGACGGCTGGCGGAAGACGCGCGGCCTGAACTTCCGCCTCGAGGTTGACGGCGGCGTCGATCTTGCCACCGCCGCCGAGTGCCGCGCGGCCGGAGCCGACACCTTCGTGGCGGGCACCTCGTTCTTCAAGGCCGCGGACAAAACTGCGTTTGCCGCCGGCATGGCGAAACTGTGAGTTCATGGCCGTGCTCGAGCACCGTCACGGTCACTACCTGATCTCCGACGACCCGGCGCGGCTGGACCCCGTCGCCGTCCACGGCTACCTGAGCCGTTCCTATTGGAGCGAGAACATCCCCCTGGAGACGGTCCAGCGGGCCATGCAGCACTCGATGTGCATCGGCGCCTATGCCGAGGACGGCCGGCAGGTCGGGCTCGTCCGCATCATCTCGGACCACGCGACCTACGCCTACCTCTGCGACGTGTATGTGCTGGAGGAGCACCGGCGCCACGGCCTGTCCAAGGCGATGCTTGAACTGACCATGCGGCACCCGCGACTGCAGGGCCTGCGCAGCTGGAACCTGCGCACCCGCGATGCCCACGGTCTTTACGCCCAGTTCGGCTTCAAGCCCGCGGAGCAACCCGACAGCTACATGGCGCTGCGCTTTCCCGACGTCTACCGGCAGCCGGCGGACGACGAGTGATCAGCGTTTGGCCGCCCGGGCCAGCTCGGCGGCCTTCTGGTATTGGGCGCGAAACTGGCCGGCGAGTTCGTTGGCCAGGCGGATCTCGTCGACCTTGTTCTTGGAGGTCAGCGCCGGGATGATGCGCGCCTTCAGCTGCGGATAGGCCGCGGGCGACATGTCGCTCATGACGGCCAGCGCCTCCGCCGGCAGGCCCGCCTGGATGATTTCCTTCCAGGCCGCCACCAGTTCGGGATGGGTGTCGAGGCACATCACCCGGATGACGAAGGCCATGGCCCGGAAATTGTCCCCGCCCGTCCACGCGCCGTTGTAGACGAGCGGATTGGTGCCGGCATAGGGGTTCACGTCGGGATCGGAACGGTATTTGGCGAAATCCTGCGTGTAGAAATCCTTCCGGATCGGCAACCGCCGCAGCTCGTAGCGGTCGGTGCCGCCGGGCACGCCGGTCTTGAAGTTCCAGAGTTTCTGCCCGTCCATCGACAGCGCATATTCCAGGAAGGCCAGCGAAGCCTTAGGGTTGGGCGCACCGCGCATGACGGCGATGGGGTCCGGTGAAAGCACGGTGCCGTCCGCCGGCGAATGATACCCGATGCGCCCGGGCGAACCGTCGTGCCGCAGCGCGGTGCCCTGGAAGGCACCGCGGCCGTAGAAATCGATGCACATGCCGACGGCCGAGTTGCCCTGGATCACGTCGATGGACGGCTTCTGCGACGTGTCCGTGAAATAGCGCGCGTTGGCGCCGGCCCGCTGCAGCAGCCGCAGGCCGCTGGCCCAGCCCGCCTCGACGGCCTGCGCCTCGAGGCTCTTGCGGTCGCGGCCCGTCTCCTTCTCCAGCCGCGCCCACTCGCGGTAGATGTGCTGCTGGATGACGTTCTCAAAGGCCTTGGCGATCGAACTGCTCTTCGTGGGATCGCACAGCGCGACCTCGCCTTGCAGCCTGGGGTTCGCAAGGTCGTCCCACTGGCGCGGCTCCTCCGCGATACCGAGTCGCTGCAACGAGTCCCGGTTGTAGATCATGCCGTAGCTGCTCAGCACGTCGCCGATCCAGCGTCCCTTGGGATCCCAGTAGGGCTCGCCGGTGAAGGACTGCGGGATCACGTCGTCCTTAAACCATTCGGGATGCAGCTGCATGATGCCCGAGTCGACCAGCCGGCCGGCGTTGGCCTGGCGGATGAAGTCGAAGCTGCCGCCGCCGAAGAAAATATCGATGCCGCAGCTGATGTTCGACGCGAGGAAGGCCCGACGTGCCGCCATCTCGGTCGTGTCGTCCTCCGGCGTCTGGTCCGGGGTGAGTCGCGGGTTGTGGAAGGCCGCCAGCACCTCGGTGCTCCACGGCCGGCCGAGAGTCTTCGTCCAGTGATTCTGGAAGGAGGAGACGTATTCCGACTCCAGAAAACGCGTGATCTCGCTGGTGCCGCCGATGACACGCCAGTCGATGGCCACGGTCTTGCCGGTGCGGGCGCGATACCACTCGCGGAAGCCGCGGGTGTATTCATGGCGCAGCGCCTCGTTGTGCGGGGTGATGATGACCAGCGTTTCGTCGGCGCTCTCGATCGTCGCCTGCTTGGTGCGAAAGATGAACGGCAGGCCGACCACGGCCACCAGCGCGATGATGATGAGCGCCCGCTTCATGGTGGCTCCGGGCCGCCTCAGCCGACCAGCACGACGACGTCGTCCGGTTCCACCGTGGCGTAAAGCTCGCCGCGCGACGCCCCGTCCACGAAGCGCGGGTTGCGCTCGAAGATCTTCAGGTGGGTGCCGTTGCCGGTGATGAACTCGTATTGGGCGACCTCGCCGAGGTAGGTGGACTCGCCGATGCGGCCCTTGACCACGTTGCGGGACTCGGCGTTGCGGTGCAGCTCCCAGCACTCCGGCCGGATGGAGACGGTGACTTCGTCGCCCACCTTGGGTATGTTCCCGAGGTCGCCGAACACGCCGTCGAACTTGCCGACCGCGGTGTCCACGGTGACATAGCTGCCGACCATGCCGAGCACCCTGCCCGGGAGGAAGTCGGTCTCGCCGATGAAATTGGCCACCGTCTTGCGCGTCGGCCGCTTGTAAACCTCGCGCGGCGTGCCGACCTGCAGGATGTGCCCGCTCTCGAGGATGGCCATGCGATCGGCGATGGAGAGCGCCTCCTTCTGGTCATGCGTGACGTAGACCGTAGTGAGCTTGAATTCCTTGCACACCCGGCGGATCTCCGTGCGCATCTCGAGGCGCAGCTTGGCGTCGAGGTTGGACAGGGGCTCGTCGAGCAGGAGGCAGCGCGGGCGGATGACCAGCGCGCGGGCCAGGGCGACGCGCTGCTGCTGACCGCCGGAAAGCTGGTTGGGCTTGCGGTCGGCGTATTTTTCCATGCGCACCGAGGCGAGCGCATCGCCGACGCGCGTCTTGATCTCGGCGGCGGGCACCTTGCGCTCCTCGAGGCCGAAGGCGACGTTCTCCGCCACGGTCATGTGCGGCCACAGCGCGTAGCTCTGGAACATCATGCCGGTATTCCGCTTGTGCGGCTCGAGGCGGGTGACGTCCTCGTCGCCGAACAGGATCTGCCCTTTCTCGGGAATATAGAAGCCGGCGAGGCTGCGGAGCAGCGTGGTCTTGCCGCAGCCGCTGGGTCCGAGCAGGAAGAACAGCTCGCCCGGGTTGATCGTCAGGTCGAGGCCGTGCAGGGCGACAATGCTCCCGAATTGCTTGGTCAGTTGCTTAACCTGGATCGAGATCATGGGAGGCGCGCGCGTCCCGGCGAGGCAACCGGCGGCCCAGGGGTAAGTCAAAAAAATAAACCCCGGCGGCGGCTTGCTAACGGGTTGCCTTGGCCGGGCGGGCGGCCTTTCCTCGCCGCCATGCCCACCCCGAAAGGCCCGCCCGAGCTCAAGCACCTCGCCCGCATCCTCGTCACCCCCACCGCGATCAAGCGCCGCATCGCCGCCCTCGGCCAGCAGCTGAACAAGGATTACGCCAAGAAGGACCTGATGGTCGTGGCCATCGTGAACGGGGCCCTGATCTTCACCGCCGACCTCCTGCGCCAGATGCGCAGCCCGCTGCGCCTCGACTGCCTGCGCGCCTCCAGCTACCACGACGGCACCAAGGCCGTCCACGAGCCCCGCATCTTCGACTCGATGAAGCTGGATGTCCGCGGCCACAACGTGCTGCTCGTCGACGATATTCTCGACACCGGCCGGACCCTCGCCGCCGTGGCCGGGCTGATCAAGGCCAAGGGGGCCCTGACCGTGAAGACCTGCGTCTTGCTGGACAAAAAAGCCCGCCGCGCCGTGCCTTTTGAAGCGGACTACGTCGGCTTTGAGATTCCCGACGAGTTTGTGGTCGGCTACGGCCTCGATTTCAACGAGCGCTACCGCAACCTGCCCAGCATCGGCGTCCTGAAGCCTAAATACTACGGCGGCAAGGGTTAAGCCGCCCCCCTGTTTCGGGGCTAAAGTGGCGGAGAGAGAGGGATTCGAACCCTCGATAGAGTTTCCCCTATGCAGCTTTAGCAAAGCTGTGCCTTCAGCCACTCGGCCATCTCTCCGGGGTGAGGCGGCAAGCAAAAGCGGGGGTCGGACGAGTGCAAGGCATTTTCCTAACCCCGGGCTTGTCGAACCGGGGCAAGGCTGGCCTTTATCTTCGGACCCATTTTCGCCCGTGCCCTCTCCCGCCCCGCTCCTGATCGATTTCCAGAACCTGACCGTCGCCCGGGGCGACCGGCGGGTGCTCCGCGGGTTCACCCTGCAGGTGCGGCGGGGCGAGCATATCGCCCTCCTCGGACCGAACGGCTCGGGCAAGTCCACCCTCGTCAAGCTGATCACCTGCGAACTCTACCCCGAGACCGGCTTTCGCGGGACGCGCTTCCAGCTCTTCGGCCAGGACAACTGGGCGCTGGAGGATGTGCGCCGGCGCATCGGCATCGTGGCCCTCGACCTGCTGCAGAACCTCTCGCACGAGGTGATGGCCCGGCAGGTGACCGCCCGGGAGATGGTGCTCTCCGGTTTCTTCAACAGTCTCGGCCTGTGGCCGCACCACCGGCCGACGCCGGCCCACGAGCGGCGCGCCCGCGAGCTGCTCCGCTTCCTTGAGATCAGCCACCTCGCCGCGCGCCCGCTTTCCGCCATGTCCTCCGGCGAACAGCGCCGGGCCATGATCGGCCGGGCGCTCGTCCACGATCCCGAAGCGCTTATTCTCGACGAACCGTCCACCAGCCTCGATCCGGGCGCCGTGCGGGAATTCCGCACCGTGCTGCGCAAGCTGGCCCGCGCCGGCAAGAGCCTGATCCTCGTCACGCATCACATCGCGGACCTCATTCCCGAGATCGAACGCGTCATCCTGATGAAGGACGGCGCCATCGTGGCCGACGGGCCGAAGTCGAAGATGCTGACGTCAGCGGCGCTTTCGCGACTGTTCGGCGCAAGGCTGCGCGTGGTGAAGCGCGGGAAGGACTACGACGTGGTGTCCGCGTAAATGGAAGGCCGGTCTCCTGACCGGCCGGGAGGCCGACCCGCCCAAAGAAAAGCCCGCGGTTTCCCGCGGGCTTGAATCGTTTCGCTGCTTTTCGCTCAGTAGCGGTAATGGTCGGGCTTGTAGGGGCCGCCGACCGGCACGCCGAGATACTCGGCCTGTTCCTTGGTGAGCGTGGTCAGCTTGGCGCCGATCTTCTCGAGGTGCAGGCGGGCGACCTCCTCGTCGAGGTGCTTCGGCAGGCGGTAGACGGCGACCTTGTAGGTGTCCCGGTTCTTCCACAGGTCCAGCTGCGCGAGCGTCTGGTTGGTGAAGGAGTTGGACATCACGAACGACGGATGGCCGGTGGCGCAGCCGAGGTTCACCAGGCGGCCCTCGGCGAGCATGTAGATGCTGTTCCCCTTCGGGAACGTATACATGTCGTATTGGGGCTTGATGTTGGTGCGCTTCGCGTCGGAGGCGTTGAGCTTGTCGACCTGGATCTCGTTGTCGAAGTGGCCGATGTTGCAGACGATCGCCTGGTCCTTCATCTGGCGCATGTGCTCCAGGGTGATGATGTCCTTGTTGCCCGTCGTGGTGACGTAGATGTCGGCCGTGCCGAGCGTGGACTCGATCGTGTTGACCTCGAAGCCCTCCATCGCGGCCTGCAGGGCGTTGATGGGGTCGATCTCGGTGACGATGACGCGGGCGCCAAAGCCCTTGAGCGAGAACGCCGAGCCCTTGCCCACGTCGCCGTAGCCGCACACGCAGGCGACCTTGCCGGCGATCATGACGTCGGTGGCACGCTTGAGGCCGTCGGCGAGCGACTCGCGGCAGCCGTAGAGATTGTCGAACTTCGACTTGGTGACCGAGTCGTTGACGTTGATCGCCGGGACGCGGAGCTTGCCCTTCTCGAGCATCTGATAGAGGCGGTGCACGCCGGTGGTGGTCTCCTCGGAGACGCCGCGCCATTCCTTGGCGATCGTCGTCCACTTGAGGGGGTCCTCCTTGTGCACGCGCTTCAGGACGTTCTTGATGACCTGCTCCTCGTGGGAGGTGGACGGGGTGTTGACCCAGTCGCTGCCTTCCTCGAGCTCGCAGCCCTTGTGGATGAGCAGGGTGACGTCGCCGCCGTCATCGACGACGAGCTGCGGGCCCTTGCCACCCGGGAAGGTGATGGCCTTGAGGGTGAGATCCCAGTATTCCTCGAGCGTCTCGCCCTTCCAGGCGAAGACCGGCGTGCCGGACTTGGCGATGGCCGCGGCGGCGTGGTCCTGCGTCGAGAAGATGTTGCACGAGGCCCAGCGCACGTCGGCGCCAAGCTCCTTGAGCGTCTCGATCAGGACGGCGGTCTGGATCGTCATGTGCAGGGAGCCGGTGATGCGGACGCCCTTGAGGGGCTTGCCCGGGCCGAACTTCTTGCGGACGGAGATAAGGCCGGGCATTTCGTGCTCGGCGATGGAGATTTCCTTGCGGCCCCAGTCAGCCAAGGTGATGTCCTTGACGTGATAATCGGTGGGGCCGGCGGCGGTGGTGGTGGCCATGATGGTGATGGGTTGAGGCGGGCGGTTATTTGACGGCGGCGCGGAGGGCGGCGACCTTGTTGGTCTGCTCCCACGGGAGGCCGGCCTTGCCGAAGTGACCGTAGTTGGTGGTCGCGCGGTAGATCGGGCGGAGGAGGTTGAGCTGGCGGGTGATGTCAGCGGGCTTGAAGCCGAAGACCTTGGTGACGGCCTTGGCGATCTTCTCGTCGCGGACCTTGCCCGTGCCCATGGTGTCGACGTAGACGCTGACCGGCTCGGGATGGCCGATGGCGTAGGCAACCTGCAGCTCGGCGATGTCGGCGAGGCCGGAGGCCACGATGTTCTTGGCGACCCAGCGGCACATGTAGGCCGCGGAACGGTCGACCTTGGACGGATCCTTGCCGGAGAAGGCGCCGCCGCCGTGGCGGCCCCAGCCGCCGTAGGTGTCGACAATGATCTTGCGGCCGGTGAGGCCGGAGTCGCCCTGCGGACCGCCGATGACGAAGCGGCCGGTCGGGTTGATGAGATACTCGGTCTTCTTCGTGAGCATGCGGGCCGGGATGACCTTCTTGATCACATTCTCGATCAGGTAGCTCTCGATCTCCTTGTGGGAGACATCGGCCGTGTGCTGCGTGGAAATGACGACATTCTCGACGGCGACCGGGCGGTCGTTCTCATAGCGGACGGAGACCTGGGACTTCGCGTCGGGGCGGAGCCAGTCGACCTTGCCGCTCTTGCGGATCTGGGTGAGCTTGCGGCCGAGGCGGTGGGCAAACATGACGGGGGTCGGCATGAGCTCGGGTGTCTCGTTGCAAGCGTAGCCGAACATCAGGCCCTGATCGCCGGCACCCTGCTCGGCGGTCTTCTTGCCCTTCGCCTTCTTGGCGTCGACACCCTGCGCGATGTCCGGAGACTGGGCGGTCAGGTAATTGTTGATGAAGACGCTGTCGGCGTGAAACACGTCGTCCTTGTTCACGTAGCCGATCTCACGGATGGCCGCGCGCACGATGGCCTCGTAATTGAGCTTGGCCTTCGTGGTGATTTCGCCGGCCAGGATGACCATGTTGGATTTGACCATGGTCTCGCAGGCCACACGGCTGGTGCGGTCCTGCGCGAGGCAGGCGTCCAGCACGCTGTCGGAGATGAGATCCGCGACTTTGTCGGGATGCCCTTCGCCCACGGACTCGGAGGAGAAAACAAAGGATTTTGCCATAAGCCGTTAAGAAAGGGCGCACCGGGGTGGTGCGCAAGTAGATTATCAACGTATGCGGATTGCATGATGCGTGGATAAAATGAGCTACTTGCCCTAGGCACCGACTATTGCCATAAGTGACTTACCCCTTGTTAATTCCGGCATTCCATGTCGACCACTCCCATCCTTAACCCAGACGCCATCCGGGCCTTGCGCGACCTGAGCCCCGAGGGCGACTCGGAATTTCTGCGGGAGCTCATCGAGATCTATCTGGCCGACACCCCGAAGCAATTGACCAAACTGGAGGAGGCCATCAACCGCCAGGATTCCGGTCAGGTCGTGCATGCCGCACACACCATCAAGGGCAGTTCGGGGAATTTCGGTGCCACAAAACTTGCCCAAGTGGCCCAGGAAATGGAGGCCCATGGTAAATCCAGCAACCTGACATCCGCCGCGGCTGCCCTGCCCGGGCTGAAGCAGGCTTTCGCTGACGTCATCACGGCCTTGCAAGCGCTCGCGCGCGAATGACTGTCCGCCACATGAAGCTGCGCCATCCCCTGCTCTGCGGCCTGTTCGCCTGCGCCACGCTGGCTGGCTTTGGGTTGGAGTGGAAGACCCAGACCCTCTCGTTCACCACCGCGCCGTTCCAGACCACGCAGGAAGCGGTGTTCCAGTTTGTCAACACGGGCGCCCGGCCCGTCCGGATCCTCGAGGTCGAGAGCAACTGCGACTGTCTGGATGCCGCCGCCGACCGGCAGGTCTACGCGCCGGGGGAAAGCGGCCTGATCAGGTCGAGCTTCACCGTCGGTGACCGGCTCGGGCTCTACGAACGGCGGATCAAGGTCGTGACCGACGAAAATCCCGAGCCCGTGCGGCTGCTGGTGCGGATCGAGGTGCCCGAGCTTGTCACCCTCACCCCCCGCAGCGTGGCGTGGCAGCTGAACGAACCCGCCGCCGAGAAGGCGATCGATCTCGAGGTCGTGCCCGGGCTGAAGATCGAATTCACGCGCGTGCAGCCGACCAGCGGTGATTTTGCGGCCCGTTTGGAAACCATCGAGGCTGGCCGCCGTTACCGCGTGTATCTGCGGCCGCCGGCCACCGCGCAGCCCGCCAACGCGGCCGTGCGCATCTTCGGCCGGGCCCCCGCGTCCCGGCAGGACGTCATTGTCAGCGCCTACGGCAACGTCCGCTGAGGCTCAGCGGTAGAGGGCCGTCACGGGGGTCGCCGTCAGCACGTTGTATTGGCGCATCGCCAGCCGCCACCATTCCGACAGCTGCTCGGCCGGCTGCTTCCAGAGCTGCTCGTGCAGCCAGATCATCGACTCGGCGTCGAGCAGCAGCGCCATCTTTTCCCGGTGCGTGAGGTTGGCGGGCCCCTCGGCCAGCAGCTTCCGGCGCAGCCCGACGAAATAGGACCGGACCGCGTGGCTGCCCTGGCGCTGCCGCAGGAGCGAGACGTGCGCGGCGTTCACGTAGGGATCAAGCACCGCCTGCAGCAGGCCGTAGTCGTCGCGCAGCTGTGGGATCGGCTGCATGTGCCGGTAACATTCCTCGAGGTGGCGCTGCAGGCGGACGAGTTCCTGCGGCGGCTGGGTCTCGTCCGGCGTGAGGAAGAGCCCCAGGTCCCGGGCCCGGCGGCCGACGCTGGTCTTGCCGAGGAAAATGGACAAAGGCGCGGACAGCACCAGCCCGGCCAGCACCGGGCTCAGCCACCAGAAGAACGACGGCACGAGGATGAAGGCCGACACGCCCCACACGAGGCCGAAGGCCATCTGCCCGGAATGCGTGATGATCGCCTCGCTCCAGTCCACGTCATCGCTCGCCTCGCGGCGTTGCGTCACCCACGCCACGCCCTGCCCCAGCAGGATGTAGAGCACGAACTTCGTGTTGAACATCATGTTGATCGGCGCCAGCAGCGTGGACACCGCCACCTCCAGCACCGTGCTGGCGACCAGGCGGAGCGGGCCGCCGTAGGCCTCGGCGCGCCGGTTCTTGATCTCGATCAGCACGCTCATGACCTTGGGCAGGAAGAGCAGCAGCAGCGTGAACAGGAATAGGGCGAACGCCTGCGGCACCTCGAAGGTGTAGCCGAAGAGGGAGACGTAGCTCTCCGCGTGATAATCGTGCTGCTGGCCCGCCATCACGTCACGGAAGGTGTGGATGCTGCTGATCAGCAGGAACAGCATCCACAGCGGCGAGGCCACGTAGCCCATGATGCCCATCAGCAGGTGCGCGCGGTTGACCGCGTGGAATCCCCGCGCGAACAGCAGCCAGCTGTGCTGCAAATTGCCCTGGCACCAGCGCCGGTCGCGCTTGGCGCTGTCGATCAGGGTCGGCGGGCCCTCCTCGTAGCTGCCCTCGAGGTCGTAGGCCAGCCACACGCGCCAGCCGGCCCGGCGCATGAGGGCGGCCTCGACGAAATCGTGGCTGAGGATGCGTCCGCCAAACGGCTCGCGCCCGGGCAGGTCGGGCAGAGCCGCGTGCTCCATGAACGGCACCACGCGGATGACGGCGTTGTGGCCCCAGAAATTGCTCTCGCCCTGGTGCCAGTAGTTCAAGCCGGCCAGGAAGAGCGGGCTGTAGAGGCGGTTGGAAAACTGCTGCAGCCGGGAATACAGCGTGACCCCGTGCACGATGCGCGGGGCCGTCTGCAGGATGCCGACCTTCGGGTTGCGCTCCATCATCGCGACGAGCCGGATCAGCGACTCGCCGGTCATGATGCTGTCGGCGTCGAGCACCGCCATGTAGCGGTATTTGCGGCCCCAGCGGCGGAGGAAGTCGGCGACGTTGCCGCTCTTCTTGTTGATGGAGATCCGGCGCTTCCGGTAGAAGATGCGCCCGAAGCCGTTCAGCTGCTTGCACAGCTCCACCCAGGCCACCTCCTCCTGGATCCAGTTGTTCGGGTTGTTCGAGTCGCTGAGGATGAAGAAGTCGAAGTTCTCGAGGCGGCCGGACAGCTCCAGCGAGCGGTAGATGACGCGCAGCCCCTCGAACACGCGGCTGGGGTCCTCGTTGAACACCGGCATGACGATGGCGGTCGACGCCAGCGGCAGCCCGGCCAGCGGTTCGCCGTCGATGGAACGCGTGATCCGGTAGGGATCGCCGTCGCGGTTGATGACATAAAGCCCGAGCAGCGCCGTGCTGAAACCGACCGCGATGTGCGCGAACAGGATGGCGAAGAGCCCGAGCACCACCCACTCGACGGCCGCCATGCCGTCGCGCCACAGCAGGTCGGCCATGAACCACGTCGCCAGGCTCGTGAGCACGAAGGCCAGCGTGAAGAAGGTGATGCGCCGCCGCATCACGCGGCCGCGGTCAACCTGCTCGACGGTGAAGGTGACGGCCATGGGTCAGCGCGTCGCAAAAAACACCGCCATCAGCACCGCGATGAAAACGGCCCAGAGCAGCACGACGCGCAGGACGGGCTGGCCCTCGATGCGCTCAAGGGTCTGTCCGGCCGCCTCGGTGATGACCCCGAGGTCGATCTCGCGCGGCACCATGCTGGATACCGCGAGGTCGGGCCCGGCGCGGAGGGAGCTCTGCTTCATGGCCTGGGCGAAGTCCGCCGGGATGTTCCGGTCGTCGAGAAAGGCATAGGGCCAGCGCGAGGTGCCGTCCGCCACCAGCAGTGCAACCCGGCCCTCCGCGGCGATGCGGTCGTGCGGCAGGTCCTTCTCGTCGAGCAACTCGGCGAACCAGCCGTCCATCAGCCGGTCGGTCTCCTCGATCGCGAGGGTCACCGGGTCGAGCGCCGGGTTTTGTTCGTGCCGGCCGGCCGCGGCGCTCAGCACGCGCTGGATGAGCCGGCTCTGGTGCAGGCGGTTGTGAATGCGATGGGCCCGCAGATAATCCTCCACGCGGACGTAGGCCGCGTTCCACTGCTCGAGCGTGCCGGTCTTGGGCCGGAACGAGTTCAGGGATTCCAGAGATAGCTCCATGTCTCGGTCAGGACATGCGGTCCCTTGCGTAGAAAGCAACGGAGTTCCACGGGGCGGCCGGAGGTGTCGGGCCTGATTTCAAAGACGACGCGCCATGCGCCGGTGAAGCGGTTTTTCTGCACCACGGTGTGATGTTCCTGCCGGGCACCCCCGCTGACGGCGACAAGCGCCTCAATCTCAGGATCATCCGGCTGGGCGGTCAGATAGGCGCTGGTGAACTCGACCACGAAACGGCGCAGTTCCGGCCGGCCGGGCACCGCCGCGATCCGGGTCGAGCTGGTCTGGCCGGCCGGCGGGCGTCGGTCGGCCTCGGAGAACCAGTGCAGGTTGTATTCAAACTCGATCGCCTCGCCGGCAGCGGGGAGTTTCTCCGGCACCCAGAAGGCCACGATGTTGTCGCTGAACTCATCCTTCGTGGGCAACTCCACCAGCCGCACGGCGCCGGCGCCCCAGTTGCCCACGGGCTCCACCCACAGGCTCGGCCGCTGGTGATAAAAAGCCTCGAGGTCCCCGTAGTGCTCGAACTGCCGGTCGCGCTGCAGCAGGCCGAAGCCCTTGGGTGAGTTGTCCTGGAACGCGACGACGCGCACGTCCTTCGGGTTGGTCAGCGGGCGCCAGATCCACTCCCCCGCCCCGTTCTGGATGAGCAGGCCGTCCGAGTCGTGCACCTCGGGCCGGAAGTCCGCCTGCGACCAGCCGCTGTTCTCGCCATGCGCATACATGCTGGTGAGCGGCGCGAGGCCGAGCACCGCGGGATTCTTGCGGCAATACACCGCCGCGCACACGCGCATCACGGTCTCCTCGCCGGGCAGGAGCACAAACCGGTAGGCCCCCACCATGCCCGGACTGTTGAGGAGCGCATAAACCGTGAGGCTGCGTCCGCCGATCAGCGGGCGCTCGATCCAGAATTCCTCGAACACCGGAAATTCCTCGCCGCCCGGCTCGGCCGTGTTGACCGCGAGACCGCGGGCCGACAGCCCGTAGTGCTGCGCCTTGCCCAGTGCCCGGAAGTAGCTGGCGCCGAGAAACGACACGAGTTCGTCCCACTTGCCCGCCTGGTTGAGCTCGTGGAGCACCTTGAAGCCGGCGAAGCCGAGGTCGGCCGGCACCCGCCCCGGCTTGTTCCGGCCGTAGTCGAAATAGCGCGGGGAAAAGCCGATCGGCCGCGCCACCCGGTTGATCACCTCGTTGATCCGCACCGGCCGGTTGAAGAGCCCGCCGGGGTGGAAGAACGCGAGCTGGAACGGCAGCTCCTCGGCGCGCCACCACGCGAGCCGCGGGTCAAACCTGATCTCGTTGACCTGGTCGTAGTTCAGCTTCTGCAGCCACTCCGGCACGCGCATCTTCGCCTCCACGTGGGGCTGGAACGCCAGCGCCTTGGCGCGGAACTGCAGCACCTCGAAGTCGAACAGCTCGTCGGCCCGGGCCGCGGACACCGCCAGCGCCAGGATCAACAGGCACGGGACTGATGCGCGCGGCGCCATGGCTCAGAGGAAGAAATTCTTCTGCTTCTCCGAGATCGGCACGCCCGCCCGCTCCATCACGGCGAGCATGTCCTCCCACGCGTCGCGCTTGATCTTTTTGGCGGTGGCGCTGGTGAGCCCCTCCTGCCGCAGCAGGTAGGACGGATGGTAACTCGCGCGCAGCGGCGTGTCGGCGTAGCTGTGCCAGGTGCCGCGCGCCGCGCCCATGGACTTGAACCGGTCGGCCCCGAGCAGGCCGTCCACGGCGGTCTTGCCGAGCGCCACCAGCACCTTGGGCCGGATGATCGCGATCTGCGCCCTGATAAAGGGCAGGCAGTAGGCCATTTCCTGCGCGGTGGGCGGACGGTTGCCGGTCTGCGAACCGTCGGGATTGCGCGGGCCCATCTCCGGCCGCCAGTTGAGAATGTTGCCGATGTAGACCTGCCCGCGCTCGAGGCCCATGGCCTTGATCATCTTGTTGAGCAGCTGTCCCGCGCGGCCGACAAAAGGCTCGCCCTGGTCCTCCTCATCGCCGCCCGGCGCCTCGCCCACGAACATGATGCTCGCATCGAGGTTGCCGACGCCGAAGACCACCTTCTTGCCGGCGTAAACATGCGCCAGGCAGGTCGGATCGTTGAGCACGAGGTCGCGCAGGTGATTCCACTGCGCCTGCTTGTCGCCGGCGGGCAGCGTGATGACAGGTGCGGCGGGCACGGCCGGCGCGGCA
>DASWWD010000001.1:0-102595 GCA_036401015.1 Lacunisphaera sp. | reverse complement strand
CGCCCGAGCCGCCCGCGATGCTCATCCGGCCGCCGCCCCCGCCGCGTCGCGGGCGGCCTTCGCCCCCCCCCGCGGGGCCGCGGCCGCCGGTGGCGGGCTCCGGCATGCCGTCGGTGCCCACGTGGATCTCGGCGAGAATCCGGCCGTCGAAAAAGGTTTCCTGTCCGGCCATGGGGGTGAACGCCCGGCGCGGGGGCGGTTGTCCGCCAGACGGGCCGGATTGCGGTCCGCTGCTGCAACCGGTCGCAAAGAAAACCAAAAGCAGGACCGCCGAAATCAGGCCGGCCGGTCGCGTTCCACCTTTAAGTGTGCTGGGCATGGACGACATCTGACGCCCGGTGGCGGGAAATGTTGCCGGAAAGATTCCGGCCTCAGCTCCAGTTGTAATTAAAGCTCACGCTGATCCGCTCCGCCGTCGTCCGGTTGGCGGCGACCTCGTGGCGGAGCCAGCTCTCAAAGAGGATGACGTGGCCGGCCCTGGCGGGGTAGGTGATGTGCGGCCGGTTGGCCGGCTTGGCGGTGGCCGTCTTGGGCGGCGCGGCCATGAACTTGCTCAGGCGCGGGTCCTCGAATTTCAGGCCGGGCACGCCGGCGGGCGTGGCCACGTAATAGGTGCCGCTGATGAAGGACAGCGGGTGCAGGTGCAGGCTGTGCGCGGCGTGCTCGGGCATGATGTTCACCCAGAAGTCCGTCATCGCGATCGTCCGGCCGCGGAGGTCCAGGTCGAGCTGCGCGGCGAATTTCCGCACATGCGCGGTGAGCTTCTTCTCCAGCCCCGCGAAGGTGGACGAGAACTTGTGCAGCTGGTTGAGCGAGGCGTAGGAGGTGTAGCCGCCCGGGTAGTTCTTCGCCGACCAGCGCCGGCCGGCGGTGTCGTAATCGCGCAGGTTGCGGCATTCGTCGGCGAGCCCGGCGTTGAAACGCTCCAGCCCGGCGCCGAGCAGCGGCTCGTGATAAATCAAAGTGGGAAACCAGGCACGGGTTGGCATGTCCGGTAAACAACTGACTGCCCGGCGAAAGCGCAATCCGGAAGCCGCCGGCCGGCTTTTGGATTGTAAGCGTCCCCGTCGCTTGTTTGAACCTCCGATCCATCATGAAACACACTTCCCTCAAGCATCTCCTAGGTCTCGCTTTCGCCCTCGGGCTGGCCCTCGCGGCCCGCGCCGACCGCATCGAGCTGGCTGACGGCTCGGTCGTCATCGGCAAGCTTGTTTCCGCCGAGGCGGGCAAGTTCAAGGTCGAGACGGCCTTCGCCGGCACGATCGAGATCGCCCAGGACAAGATCAAGGCCTTCACGACCGACGAGGCCGTGAACGTCCAGCTCACCGCCGGCAGCACGGTGCTGGGCAAGGTCCAGGCCGCGCCGTCCGGCATCGCGGTGGTCGCGGCGGACGGCCAGCTGGCCGCCACCACGGGCAATGTGTCCGCCGTCTGGCGCGCCGGCGCCGACAGCCCGCAGACGCGCGAGCTGAAGGCGGCCGCGGAGAAGCAGAAGCGCCAGTGGGCCTACGAGGCCTCCGTCGCCATCAACGGCCGCACCGGCGGCAGCGAGAAGTTCGCCGGCGCCGTCGGCCTCAAGGCCACGCTCGAAAGCGCGCAGGACAAGCTTGTCTTCACGCTCCAGGCCGAGAAGGCCGAGGACAACGGCGTCGAGACCGCCAACCGCCAGTTCGCCGGCGTCGACTACTCGTCGTTCTTCACCCCGAACAACGTCTGGTATGCCCGCACCTCGATCGAGAAGGACTCGATCAAGGCCCTCGACCTCCGCTCGTCGACCGCCTTCGGTATCGGCCGCAAGCTCATCAAGAAGGAGCTGCAGGACCTCGAGCTCCGCGCCGGTATGAGCTACCTCTACGAGACCTACGCCAACGGCACGAGCTTCGATTCGCCCGGTCTCGATGTCGCCTTCATCCACTCCTACCAGTTCAAGACCGGCAAGATGAACAACATGCTGAGCTACACGCCGACCTTCGAGGATTTCGGCAACTACCGCCTGCATCACGAGACGACCTACGAGATGCCGATCACGGCCTCGCTCTGGAAGCTGAAGATGGGCATCACCAACGACTACACCAGCATGCCGCAGCCCGGCATCGACCGGCTCGACACGCTCTACTTCACCAGCCTGATCCTGAACTGGAAGTAAACCCGCCGCCGCCCGGCGAACCAGGGCGCGGCCAGCCACCTGGCCCAAGCGGGGTCCTCACCGGCCCCGCTTTTTTATTTGGCCTGGTCGCGGCGTTCAAGCGCGCCCGAGAGCGCCAGGGCCGGACCCCACCAGCCGCGCCGGCGCAGGGCCTCGGCCCAGCGCGCCGGGCGCAGCAGCGAGACCAGCGCCATCAGCACGCAGCCGACGGCGAAGAACCGCAGCACCAGCCACGCGACCGTCTCCCACGGCCGGCCGCTGCCCAGCAGGATCCCGGCGACGACCAGCAGCGGCAGCCAGAACTGCCAGCGGCCGAACTCGCGCAGGCGCCGGATCCAGCCCGGCCGTTCCGCGCCGGGGCCGGCGGGCGCGGCGCTCCCGGCGGTTTCCCGGTCGATGATTTTTTGCAGCGCGGCCGGCGGCCGGCGCAGATACCACGCGGTCAGGGCGATGCCCCCCGCCACGGCGGCGTGCAGCACCGCCCACGCCCCGACCAGCCAGGGCAGGCCCGGCGCGGTGATGTGCCAGCGGTCGGCCAGCCAGAGCACCGCGGTGTCGTAGGCGCGGACGAGCTCGTCGCCCAGCAGCAGGTATTGCAGGAAAAAACCCTGCAGGGCGGCCCAGGCGCCCACCAGCGCGCCGCCCAGGCCGATGGCGAGGAAGTTCCACCCGAGCGCCTGCACGGTCCCGCCGAACAGCAGGCCCTGCATGATGATGGCGATCATCGGCCGCAGGCGGTTGCCCGCGGGCGAGAGCGCCTTCAGGCCGCCGGAGATGAACGGCACCCAGACCACGCGGCCCGGCTGGCCCAGCCCGGTGCCGGCGAAGACCATCATCGCCGCCTGCAGCGAGGACATTGCCAGCCCGCGCAGCGGGATCTTGGCCGCGTGCAGCGCCGCGCCGACGGTCATCTCCAGGCCGCCGGCGGCGCCGCCAAACAGGCCGATGCGGGTCCACTCGCCGAAATCCTCGCAGATCCGCTGCAACCGGGCGAGGGCGCCGGGTTCCTGCGCGACGATGCGCACGTCGAATTTCCGCCCGAGCAATCCCTCGATGGTCTCAACCAGGTCGTCGCGGACGGTGATGACGACAACCTGCGGCGCGGCTGCGACCAGCAGGGGCCAGGCCGGCATCAGGCCCAGGCCGCGGAGCTCGAACTTGCCGAACTCATCGAGCAGGAGCAGGGGCGGGGGCGGGAGGTTGCGCAGGCGCTCGGCCCAGGCCTGCACTTTTTTCGCCGTGCCGGGTTCGAAGAAATAAGGCGGGTTCAGCGCCTCGTCGCGCATCGCCCAGGGCAGCTCGAGGTCGCTGCCGATGAGGCGCAGCCAGTATTCGCTCGCGCCCTGGTGGGGTGAGGCGCGGTTGCCCGCGATCGACAGCACGCCCTCGACCCGCTGGCCGCGGGCCAGCTGCGCGGCCGCCAGCTCCGCCATCAGCCGGGTCTTGCTGGTGCCGGGGCCGCCGGTGACGGCGATCAAGAGACTGGGGGGAGGCAGGATGGGGGCCGGAGGCGGCATGCGAGGTGACGCGGGCAGCAAAGCGTCCCGGGCCGGTCTGGCAAGTGCCGCGTGTGTCAGAACCAGATTGCGCCTGCGCCCGCGGCCACGATGACCACGGCCCAGGTGGGGACTTTTCCGGACAACAATGCGATGAAACCGCCCACGGCCACGACCAGCGTGCCCGCGTCAACAATCGCCGCAGTGCCCACCGGATGCCAGAGGGCGGCCAGCAGCACGCCGACGACGGTGGCGTTGGCGCCGCGCAGCGCCGCCTGCACGGCCGGCCGCTGGCGCAGGGCCGACCAGAATGGCAGCGCGCCCGCGACCAGCAGCAGCGCCGGCAGGAAAATCGCGAGCAGCGCCCACAGTCCGCCGGCCGCGCCGCCCGGGCCGTGGGCCATCACCGCGCCGAGGTAGGCGCTGAGCGTGAACAGCGGGCCGGGCACGGCCTGTGCCGCGCCATAGCCGGCGAGAAACTGGTCGGGTGTCAGCCACCCCGGCGCCACCACCTCGCGCTCGAGCAACGGCAGCACCACGTGCCCGCCGCCGAACACGAGCGAGCCGGCCCGGTAGAAACGATCGAGGATATCGAGCCACGGATAGTCCAAGGCGCGTGATGCCACCGGCAGCGCCAGCAAGAGGGCAAAAAACAACCCGAGGCAGATCGCAGAAACGCGGAAGGAGGGAGGCGCGGAACCGGTCTCTCCGTGTTTTCTCTCTTCCGTGTTTCCGCGATGGAATCCGGGATCTTTGAGCAAAATGAGCCCGGCGGTTGCCCCCGCCGCGATCACCGCGATCTGGCTCCAGGCGAAAGGCAGCCACAGCACCAGCCCGGCGGCCGCCAGCGCGAGCGCGCGCCGCGGCCAGTCGGGACAGAGGCTCCGCCCCATCATCCACACGGCCTGGGCCACGACCGCGACCGCCGCGACCTTCAGGCCCTTCAGCCAGCCGGCACCGTCCAGATCGCCCAGCGAGGCGACGCCATAAGCGAATCCGATCATGAGCAACGCGGAGGGCAGCGTGAAGCCGAGCCACGCCGCGAGCCCGCCGAGGAGTCCGCGCTGCAGGTAGCCGATGCCAAAGCCGGCCTGGCTGCTCGCGGGCCCGGGCAGAAACTGACACAGCGCCACCAGGTCCGCGTAGTGCGCCTCGTCGAGCCACCGGCGCTTCACCACGTATTCCTCGCGGAAGAACGCCAGGTGGGCGATGGGGCCGCCGAAGGACGTGCAGCCGAGCCGCAGCGCGACAAGGAAGATCTCAACTGGCGACGGGCGCGGCGGCATCGGGCGGAATCAAGCAGCCGGGCCCACCCGGCGCACGCCTTTCTTTGTGACAAACCGGGACTGGTCGGCGGCTCAGTCCACGTCGACCAGCAGCGTGAGGACCCGGGTGGGCTCGCCCTCCTGCGTGCAGGTGAGCAGCACCCGCCGGCCGCCGAGCAGGACCATCCGGGGAAAACCGCTCATGCGCGAGGTGCTGGTGGAAGCGACCAGCTGCGGCGCCGACAGCTCGCCCGCGGGGGAGAGGGTGCGGAAATAGATGCCGCCGGCCTTGCCTGATTCCTGGCCGGTCATCTCCAGCCAGCTCAGCACCAGCGTGCCGTCGGCGAGCAGCACGCTGTCCACCCGGCCCTGCGGCCGGCCGAGGTCCACGCGCGCCACCGTGCCGAAGGTCTTGCCTCCGTCGGCCGAGACGCGGGCCAGCACGCGCGACTGGTTGTGCGCGGCGGTAAACCAGACCGCGCCGACCCGGTCGCCGGCCACGGCCAGCTGCGGCCCGTTGACCGGGCAGCCGGCGATCTTCCAAGCGTCGGCATGCAGCGGCCCCAGCCGGCGCCAGTCCCGTCCGCCAAACCGCGCGAGCTGGATGTCGCGGATCTCGTCCTTGGTGCGGCCGCGATAGGCGAGCAGGGCGCCGCCGCCGGTTGCGGGCACGAAGGACAGCTGGCAGCAGTCACACACCGAGTCGTCCACGAGCGTGTCGGGTCCCGGCCCGGGCCGGCCGTCGAGCACCCGGGCGTAAAGCGCCATGCGGCCGTGGTTCCGGCCGTCCAGCCACGCGGCGAGCATCCGGCCGTCGGCCAGCGGCTGGAGGGCGACAAATTCCACGGCCAGGGACTCGTCGCTGACCGGCAGGTCGGGGCTCCAGGTTGTGCCGCCGTCGGCCGAACTGCGGTAGATGGCGCGATAACCCGGGCCGTGATGGCCGTCGCCGGCGGCGGCGTGATGCGCGGGGTTGTTGACGAACCACACGGCGGTCAGGCGGCCGTCACGGGCGACCGAGAGCTGCGGGAAATCCGCCCAGTTGGTCATCAGGTCGGCGTCCTGCACGACGGTGCGGGGTGCGGACCAGGTTTGGGTGTCCGGCGCGAAGCGGCTGACCTTCATCGCCCAAGCCTCGGGCCCGGCGGGTTCCAGCCACGAAAGCCACGGCGTGCCGTCGGGGGCGAGCACGAGGGACGAGCCCATCGCGCCGGCGGCGGCCGGCGCCGGGACGGCGGTGGCCGCGGTGGCGGCGCGCAGGCCCGCGATCGCGGCCAGGCCCAGCCCGGCAACGAGGAGGAGGCGGAGCAAACGCTGATTATTCATCACGCCACGATGACGCGGCGAAGCGACGGCGCGCGCAAATCTTTTCCCGCGCCGCGACGGTGCGAAATTATTTTCGGAAAGCGGAAGAAAAATCTTTGAAACATCCGTCGAGTGGTTACGTCGAAGGGGCATGAGTCGCGTGAAACTTGGAAATTTCATCGGGCCGCTCGTCCTTGGCCTGCTGCTCCTTGGGGTGGGCGGCCGGGCGGCGGAGTCCGAGCCGGCGGCGCGCGACGTGCTGGTTTACCGGGACGGCGACCGGGTGCAGGGTCGGTTGGTGGAGCAGGCGGACAACATCCTCGTTTTCCAGTCCGACCGCTTCGGGCTGTTGCGGGTGCCGGTGGAGTCGGCCGTGGTGATCAAGGGGGAGAAGCCGACGGAGCCGGCGATCGCCGCCAGTCCCCCGCTGGTGCCCGTCACCGCGGATCTCCCGGGCAAGCCGGAGAAGCCGAAGGCGGCCCAGACCGAGGCGGACCGGGCCGCGCACGATGACTGGTTCTATCCCGCGGTCCTGGCGTCCCGCCTGCGCAATTTTTTCGGACCCTGGCGCGGCCGGGTCGCCTTCTCCACCGAGGTCGTCACGGACACCTCGGACCGCAGCACGGTCTCGCTCGAGGGCCGGTTGAGCCGCAAATGGGCGTCCGACGAGGTGCAGCTGAACGGCCGCTATGACTACAGCGAGACCAACGCGCTCACGACGACCGACATGCTGAAGGCGGACGCCCTCTGGCGGCACAGTTTCAGCAAAAAAAGAAACAGCTTCATGCAATACCGGCCCACGCTGGAGTGGAACCGGGCCAGCCGCAAAGCGGGGTTGGCCGCGGACTATGTCCTGCTGCAGCAGGAAATCGGCTACGGCATCAGCCTGTTGATCAAACCGGAGCGCAAGCTGCGGGTGGGTGTGTCGGAAAACTTGTTTGATGTCTGGACCACTTCGCCGCCCACCGCGCACACCTCGCGCACCGTGGAATCCGCCTTCGTCGAGACGGAATGGCGGCTGCCATGGGGCCTGTTGTTGAGCGACCGCGGCGTCTACTATTATTCCTTCGTGTCGGGGAACGACGGCTGGGAAAACCGCATCGAGCTGACGAAGAAGTTCACCGAGACGCTGAGCGCCGCGATCCGGCACGAGACCCGCCAGGGCAGCCCCGACGGCACGGCGCAGGACTACACGCGCCTGCGCCTGCTGCTGGGGCTGGATTTCTGAGCCGGTTCCGGGACGGTTGGTCACCAGCGGTATTCGACGCCGGCGAAGAGGCCGCGGCCGTCGCCCGGGAGAAACTGGGGCTGGTCGGTGCCGGCGGCATTCTCGATCACGCCGGTCGTCGCGGAGTGTTTTTTGTCGAAGAGGTTTCGCGCCTCGGCGAACCACGACACGCCCCGCGGTGTGCGGCGACCGACGCGCAAGCCGGCGACCACGTAGGCGTCGGCGGCATAGGTGTTGCGGAAATCGATGAAGGTCTTCACCGGCGACCACTCGAAGGTCGGGCCGGCATACCAGCCGGTGGCGGTTTCCCACGAGAGTTCGCCGCGGACGAGGTCCGGCGGCAGGCCGGCGAGGGTGTTGTCACCGTAGCGCGCGTCGCCGTCGAACTGGAAGTCGCCGTGGGTCCACGCGGTGCGGAGCACGAGGCGGCAGGTGGGGGCCGGTGCCGCATCCCACGCCGTGCCGAGCAGGTCGATCTCGGCGGCGAACTCGATGCCGGCGTGCGTGGTGCGATCGGCGTTGATGGTGGCGGCGGCGGTCGCGGGGTTGTTGTCGTGGTCGAGGGTCAGCAGCTCGTTGCGCAGTTTCGCGTGATAGATTGAGGCGTCCCAGCGGACCGGGCCGCGGCGTCCGCGGGTGCCGAGCTCCCACGTGGTGGCGGTCTGGGCGTGGCGCGGGGCGTTAAGCGTGAGCGTCTCGCTGAAGGACGGCGGCTCGTAGCTGCCGGAGACGTTGGCGTAGACCTGTCCGGTGCCGTCGGCCGAGTCCCAGCGCAGGCCGAGCTTCGGCATGAGGCGGTCGTAATCGAGGGCGTAGTCCGGCGTGGCGCCGATGGTCTGGTCGTTCTCGCGGCGGTTTCGGGCGGCGCTGGCGCCGAGCACGAGGGTGAAGCCGCGGTCGAGCGCGACCTGATCCTCGGCAAAGGCCTCGAGGTTGACGGCGGTCTGGGTGGCGGCGGACACGAGGGCGCCGCGGCGGCCGGCGGTGTTGACGTAGTTGGCGGCGCCGGTGACGCCGCGGGTGTAGAGAACACCGGCCCGGAGGCGGTGGTCGCGGCCGGCAATCTCCCCCGTGTGCGTGAAGGCGGCGCCGAGCAGGGTGTCATTGGAGAGCTGGTCGACCACCTGGAAGATCGGGTGGTCGAGATCCTTGTAGGTCCACGCGGCGGTGAAGTCCCACACGGTGGTGCCGGTGCGCACGGTGGTCTTGCTGGCGATGCGCAGCAGCTGGAAATCACGGTGCTGGTCGAGGGCGAGGTTGCCGGTGTTGGCCTGGCGGGGGTCGGTGCGGAGCTGGGCCTTGGTCAGGCTGCCGGGCAGTTCGGAGTCGGTGATGACGCCGGTGACATAGAGGCGGGTCTCGGCGCGGTCGGAGAGGCGAAAACCGGTGTTGGCGAAGAGGCGCTGGTTGTTCTGCACCGCGTGGGCGCGGAAACCATCCTGCGACTGCTGCGTGAACGACGCATAGGCATCGAACGCGCCGCGCACGCCGCCGCCGGCGATACTGGCGCGCAGGTAGGACCAGGAGCCGGCCTCGACGCGGGCGAGCAGCAGCGGGGCGTCGTGACCGTTGCGCGACACGTAGTCGATGGCGCCGCCAAGGGTGGAGGCCCCGTAGGCGAGCGCGTTGCCGCCGCGCCAGACATTGACATAGGCGGCGCTGAGCGGCTCAAGGGCCTGCATGTCAAAGGCGCCGTCGGCAAGGTTCAGCGGCACGCCGTCCTGCAGCACGCGGAGGCCGCGGCCGTGAAAGGTGCGCTGGAGGCCCGAGCCGCGGATGGCGAGGCGGGCTTCGTCGGAACCAAAGCGCGACTGGGCGATGACGCCGGCGGACAGGCCGAAGGTGTCATCGACGGTGGAGGCGCGGCCGCGGAGGTAGCGTTCGGCGTCGATGGTCTCGGCGCCGCCGGGGGTGAGGGCCAGGTCGGCGCGGGCGGCGTCGATCACCGGCACGGTGAACGGGACGGGACTCCGGCCGGTGACGGCCAGTTTGTCGAGTTTGACGGGCGGGCCGTCGGCGGAGTCGGAGGTCGCGGCCAGGGTGGTGGCGGCGAGCGTGGCGGTGCCAAGGAGGCAAAGGAAAGATTTCATGAACAGGCGGGAGAGGGTGCGCGGAAAAGACGCGTGCGCGCGGACGCGGCCCGGAAGGGGGGCGTGGTGGGTTTGGTGGGAGGGGCCTTAGGACCCGACGTGTCGCGGGATAAACCCCGCGCCCAACGGCAGCCGAAGACGCGTCAGACGCGCGGCGGGGGCACCGGCACCGACTCGGTGCGCAGCCGGCCGGCCTCGTGGACGAGGCCCGGCCAGGCAAAATCGGGTGCGTTCAGCACCACGGGTGCGGTCGCCTGAAAGGAGAGCACAAACTTGTCAGTGGCGCCGAGCGCCTCCTCGCGGGGCAGCTGCTCGCGGGCGGCTTCCTTGCCCGTCTCGGCGATATGGCAGAGGTCGCAAGGGGCCTCGCCATTGAAAGTGAGCTTCAGGGCCTGCGCCACGGGCATCACCCGGGAATAGCCATGAAACATCTTCGCCCAGGCGACGACCTGCACGGCGTTCCAGATCGCGCCGTTGGCACAGAGCCAGGCAAGACAGAGGGCGACGATGGAGATGCGACGGCGCACGGCGGGACCATGATCGGGCGGTCGCAAGCCGCGCAACTTCGTTTCGTGTCACCGGGTGGTTATCAGCCGGTGTGGGTGAGCGATAAGATGCAACGCGAGACGAGCATGCCGCCGGGTCAACCGCCGGGAGCGGGTGGCGGAGCCGGCGGGGTGGGGTTGAGCCGCCGCTTCACCTCCTCGGCGATACGATGGGCGATGGTCGGTTCGTCGTTCGTGCCGGTATCAAAGTTCTCCTTCCAGACGAGTTCGCCCTTGCCCGTGTCAAACAGCCGGGCGGTGAAGACCGTGGCCAGGCCGGGAATGGGCGTGCCCACATGGCCGGTGAGCACGAAGCGACTCTTCATCCGGAGGCCGCGCTCAATGATCTCGGCCTCGGGGGCGTCGGGCTTGAGCGGAAGCGGGCTGATCCCCCACAGGGGCTTGTCCTCCTGCTTGAGGAGTTCGCCGAGGTCATCGAAGACGCCGTCGGCCAGCGCTTCGCCCGCCTTGCCCTCGCCGCTGAACGGGATCAGGGCGACCGGACGGCCGGACTGAATGGCATCCGCGGCCGCGCCCACGAGCGACTCGATCGCCGCGGCGGCCTTGTCCTTGCCCTCGGGCGCGCGGGCGGCGTCGCCGAGGGTTTTTTTCACCTGGTCGGCGACCTCCGACTTGCTCCGGCGGGGCGGGCTGTCCGGCTGGCTGACCCGGAAAACCCACGAGATCAGATTGAAGATGATGAAGACCGCGGCGACGACGCGGAGCCAGCGCGGCAGGTGGCACCAGAGCGAGTGGACGAGGTGACCGAACCAGATGACGAGATCGTAGAGGAAGCGGCCCTTTTTGCCGTGCTCGGGGTAGGCAGGGAACTTCGGGAAGGGCGGGGGCTCGGTGTGCTTGCCCGATTTGCCGGCCTGGCCCGCGGGAGCGGCGGGGGCGGAGGCGGATGCACCGGCGTCCAAGGCCACGGCGTCGCCCCGCACGAGCCGGCGGGCGAGTTCCCGCAGGGCCGGGGTCGGCTCGCCGCCGGGCACGCGCAGCCACTGCACGGTGAAGAATTTCTCCGGCACCCGGGCGCCGGCGTCGCGCGTGTCGTCGATCACGACGGGCACCAGGAACATCACGTCGTCGGCGAGATCAAGGGTGCGCTCGACGGCGAGGCGCCATTCGCGGCGGAAGTAACCCTCGCGCCGGACCTCGGTGGTGGCCGAGATGATGGGCATGAAGTAGGTGCAGGTGCGGATCTGGTTCCGGATCTTGGCGTCCCACGCCTCGCCGCCGGCGAGTTCCTCCTCGTCGAGCCAAACGTCGAGCCCGGCCTCCGCCAGGCAGTCGCGCAACAACCGGGCCGCGGCGCGGTCGGCGGACGCGTAGCTGAGGAAAACCGACGGAAGCGGTGGCTGGACTTCACCCGACATGCGGGCGGAAGTTCGCCCTGCGCACCGCCATGGTCAAGCCATGACTCGTCCGGCCCGGGCCTGGCGGCGGCGGAGGGCGGCCAGGCCGAGCGCCGCGAGCCCGGCGAATGCGGCATAGGTCGAGGGTTCGGGGATGGCGGTCAGCAGGAAACCATGCTTGTAGCCGGAGCCGTCCATCGCGACACCGATGATCTGGTTGGCATCGTTGATGCCGTAGGCCTCGATGAGCGTCCAGCCGGACGCGCCGCTGACGTAATCGTTCAGGTCATACATCGTGCCCCCGGTATAGAGGAAGGCATGGGTCTCCGGCTGGCCGCCGGTGATCTCGGAGGTGCCGACGATGTAGCTGGCGGAGTTGATGTCGCGGGCCGTGCTGTTGTTGCCGCCGAGGGTGCCCAGGTCGAGCATGGTCCCGTTGTAGAGGAAGGCGCGCTTGTTGCCGCTTTCCGTGGAATACTCGCTGTGTCCGACGACCACGCCGGCGTCGTTGAGGGCGAAGGCCTCGCTGTTGTTGCCGCCGAGTGTCCCGATGCTGTGACCCGAATTCAGGGAGCCGCTGTTGAGCAGGAAGGCGTTCACGGCGGTGTTGCCGGTGATCTGGCTCTGGCCGACGATCTGGCCGGAGGTATTGATGTCGTAGGCGATGCTGTTGGTGCCCCCCAGGGTCCCAATGCTGCTGGCGGTGGTGCCGCCGAGGGTGCCGCTGCTGAGCCGGAAGGCCTGGACCACCCCGCCGCCGATGCCGCTCGAGCCGACGATCACGCCGCTGTCGTTGATGCCGTAGGCATTGCTGACGACGCCGCCCATGGTGCCGAGGTCCGTGAAGCCGCCGTTGTAGCTGAACGCGTGATTCTGGCCGCTGGCGACGCTGCTGACTCCGACCACGGTGCCGGCGTCGTTGATGGCGCGGGCCTCGCTGTTGCCACTGCCGCCCAGCAGGCCGAGGCTGGTCATGGTGCCGCCGGAGTAGCTGTAGGCGTAAAAGGGCGTGGCGCTCGCGGTGGTGGTGGAGCCTCCGACGACGGTGCCGGAACCATTGAGGCCAAAGGCAGAGCTCTGGTTGCCGGCGCTCAGCGTGCCCAGGTCGGTGAAGGTGAAAAAAGTCTGGGCGTGAGCCGAAAGCGCGGTGCCGAGCGCGGCGAGGCAGAGCAAGCGGGCGAGGGATTTCATGGGGCGTGGGAGGGCCATAATTCCGGTGCCATCTTTATGGCCCGTGATCGGCCGGAACGAGCCGCCAGGGGCGAAGGCCGGTCGAATTGTGGCGGAAACCCCGCCGCCAGGGGGAACCTGCCCAGAATTCAGGCCACCGGCGCGGGCCGGAACTAGAGCTTGCGGCCGAGCTGGGCGAGGCGGGCCTGCAGCTCAGGCAGGTGCTGGCGCCGTGCCCGCACCGGCTCGGCCAGGCCGGCGACCCGCAGGTGCGTTGTCTCCTCGTCGCCATGGGCGTAACCCTCGATGCGCGCGAGGCTCACCAGCGCCTGGCGGTGCACGCGCATGAAGTGCGAGGCGGGCAGCCGTTCCTCCCACGCGGTGAGCGTCTGGCGCACCAGGAAATGTTCGCCCCCGGCGAGGCGCACGTCGGAGTAGTTGTCCTGCGAGGTGATCAGCACGATGTCCGCCACGCGCACGAAGCGTGCGGCGCCGGGGCCGGTCTTGACCTGCACGACGTCGTCCGCGCGCAGCGCGGCGGTGCTCGGTTCGGGCGGCGCGGCGGCGGCGCGGCGCAGGGCCTCGGCGAGCCGCGCGGGCTCGACGGGCTTGAGCAGGTAGTCGAGGGCGTTCACCGCGAAGGCGCGCAACGCATACTGGTCGTGCGCGGTGACGAAGATGATGCGCGCGCCGGGCCGGACCTGCGGCACGAGGTCGAAGCCGCTGCCGCCGCGCAGCTGGATGTCGAGCAGCACGAGGTCGTAGTCGTCGCGCGCGAGCAGGGCCTGCGCCTCGACCAGGCGGTCGGCCTCGCCGGTGACGGTCACGGCCGGGTGGGCGGCCAGCAGGCGGCGGAGGTCGTCGCGGGCGGCGGCCTCGTCGTCAATGAGCAGGGTGCGTTGGGGCGAAGGGGTCACGGGCGGGCTGGTGAAGGTGAAGCAGGACGCGCACCCAGCCGCCAGACGATTGCACATCCAGGGTGTGGGTTTCCGGGTAATAACGGCGGAGGCGCTGGCGGAGGTTGTCCAGCCCGAGGCCGGTGGAATCCTGCCGGTGCGGGCTGTCCGTCCCGACCCAGGCGCCGGTGTTGGCGACCTCGATACGCAGGCCGGCGGCGCCGTCGCCGGTGATGCGGACGCGGACCTCGAGCCGGTCGGGCGAGGTGCGGCCGCCGTATTTGACGGCGTTCTCCACGAGGGGCTGGAGCAGGAACGGCGGCAGCCGCACGCCGGCGACGGCCGGGTCGGCCGCGACGGAGCAGGCGAGGTTGTCGCGCCAGCGGGTCTGCTCGGTGGCGAGATAGGTCTCGATGAGCCGGGTCTCGTCGGCCACGGTGCCGCCGGCCGCGTCGGTGCGGGTGAGGGCGAAGCGGCAGAACTCGGCGAGCCGGGCGACCATGTCGCCGGCGGCCTCGGGGGCGGAGAAGACGAGGCTGCGCAGCGTGGTGAAGGCGTTGAGCAGGAAGTGCGGGTTGAGCTGGTAGCGCAGGAGCTCGAGGCGGGCCTTTTCCTCGGCGAGCTTGGCGGCGATCTTCTCGTCAAGCTCCAGCCGGTTGAGGCGGACGAGCTCGGCGTTGCTGCGGCGAAGCTCCTCGGTGCGGGCGGCGACGGTCGCCTCCAGCTGCGCGGCCCGGTGGCGGAGCGCCCGCGTGCGCCCGCGGATGTAGGCGGCGACCAGGCCGAGGCCGAGCGCCATGTAGCCGGCCCGGGCCCAACCGCTGCGCCACCACGGCGGGAGCACGGTGAAGGCCAGTTCGGCCGGCGCGCTCCAGCGGCCGTCGCCGCCGCGGGCGCGCAGGCGCAGCGTGTAATCGCCGTCGGCCAGCGCGGAGAACTCGCGCTGGGCCGTGGCGTCGGTGAGCACGATGGGATCGTCGCTGCCCAGCAGGGTGCTTTCGTAGACGGCGGCGGGGTCGCGGACGAGCGCTGGCGCGGCGAACTGCACCTGCAGGACGCGTCGCGCATACGGCAGTGACCAGCCGCCGGCGAGCGGCAGGCGGCTTCCGTCGTTGGTCTCGATGGCGCGCACGACAATGGTGGGTGGCGCCTCGGTCGCGGCCGCGCGCCACAGGGGGAGATCGAGCCGGATCAGGCCGCGGTAACCGGCGATCCACAGCACGTCGTCGACCGGATCATGGTCCAGGCCGGAAACATCATCGAGCCGGGCGAGCTGGGGCAGGTGCACGGGGCGCCAGCCGTCGGCGCCGGATACGCCGAACTCGATCGTGGAAACCCGCTCGGCTTCGCCCGCGGGCCGGCCGGCGATCCACAGGCCGTCGCGCGGGCTTTCCGTCAGCGAGCGCGCCGTGGTGCTGCCGTCGCCGAACCGCGCGCCGTATTCCGCGGTGGGTTCCCAGCGCCGGCCATCGGCATTGAGGCGGAACAGCCCGCGCTCGCAGCGCAGCAGGGGCCGGCCGCCATGCTGGCTGACGCGCGTCCAGCCGTGGCCGGCGGGGAGGCCGCCGTCTTTTGCGTCGTAACGCGTGATGACCGGTGCACCGGGGCCGGAGGCCGAGGCCGCGGGAAAGGTCACGCGCAACACGCCGTCGCTCGGCGTGCCCATCCACCAGGTCCCGTCGGTCTCTTCGGTGAGGGAGCGGACCATGCCGAGCTCGGGCAGCGGCCCCTCGGCCGTCCACGTGCCATCAGCCGCGCGCCGGTAGCTGTGGAGCCCGCCGTTCATCACGGCGAACCAACGGCCGGGCTGCGAGCGGGCGGGCGTGAAGTCGAAGGCGTTGACGATGTTGCCCGGCAGCGCGGTGCGGGTGGTGCCGGGACCGGCCCACTCGTGGATGCTGGTGCCGTAGACGATGAGCTTGTCGCCGGCCGGCACGAGGCCCTCGAGCAGCTCGGCGAATTCCGGCACGGGCACCAGCCGGGCCGGCGCGCCGGCCTGCGCCGGGGCGAGCCGGATCAGGCCGTCGTCGGAGGTCGTGTAGAGTCCGTCCTTGAATCGCACCGGGGCCCGCAGCGGGCTGCGCGGGGCGCCCTGGGCGGGGCCGAACCACGTGAGCCAGCGCCGCGCATCGACGCGTGCCATGCCGCGGTAGAGGCAGAGCCAGACCGCGCCATCGCGGGCGGCGAAGGCGCCGACCACCGCGGTCGCGGGCAACCCCCCCGCCTCGTCCAACCGCGCCAGCAGCCGGCCGCCGGCATCAAGGATGAGCGCGCCGGCCTGGATCGTCATGAGCACCAGCCGGCCGTCGGCCAGGCGGAGGCCGCGGTAGAGGCGCTTTTCCTTCAGCGTCTCGTCCGCCTCGGTGGCGAACGGGGTGAATTCGCCGCCCGCCCAGCGCAGCAGGCCGAGGCGGGCCGTGCCGAAAAGAAATTCGCCCGGCCGGCCCGCGGGCACCGCGAACATCAGCGCCGCGTTGGCGAAGGCCGCCGGTCGCGGGTGCGGCACGAGGGCGAGCGCGGCGCCGTCGTCGCGCAGCGTGAACCAGCCGTGCAGGCCGTGGCTGAGCCACACGGTGTCGCCCGTGCGGGCGAGCTGCCAGCCGCTGCCCTCGGGCAACGCGACGGTGGCGAAGGCGGCGCCGTCCCACCGCAACACCCACTGGTTGGACTGAAACACCGGGCCGCGCGGCGTCAGCACCAGCCGCCAGAGCTCGCCGAAGGTGCGCGCGGCCTCGGGCAGTTTGTCGCGCAGCGAAACGAAGGTGCGCCGTCCGGTGGCGTCGGTCTTGGCGTAGCCGAGTTCGTTGACGCCGCCGATCCACAGCGTGTCGTCGGCGTCGACCGCGACGCCGCGGACGAAGGTGGCGCCGGGAACGGCCAGACGGTCCCAGCGCGCACCGTCGTAAATGAGCACGCCGTCATAGTTGCCGAAATAGACCAGCCCGGCGGCATCCTCGGCGGCGTTCCACACCTGGGTGTGGCCGCGGTATTCGCGCGGGTCGAACACCTCGAAGAACGGCTGGCCAAGTTCACGGTCGCGCGCGGGTTCCTGCGCACGCAGCAGGCCGGCGAGGCCAAGCAGGAGCAGCAGGCGAAACGCGGCGTGGGCGGAGCGCACGCCGCTGTTAAGGCGAAATCCGCCGGTGAGGGCCAGAGCGGAGTTGAAAGAGCAACCCGGTCCCCGCCTCAGGCCTGGGGGTTCGACCTCAGGCGGTCTTGAAGACGTAGACGACGCCCTTCTCGGTGCCGACGGCGAGCAGCGAGTCGTCGGCGGACCAGGCGAACTTCGTCGCGGCGGACGGCATCTTCACCTCGGCGACCATCGGGTTCTTGCGCGTCGGACCCCAGAGCGTGAACACACCGCCGGTGTCGCCGGTGGCGAGCAGGCCGTGCCGGTTCTGGAAGGCGACGGCCGTGGTGCGGCCGGTTTGCGGCAGCTGCAGCGGCTCGCGGCCCTCGGGGCCGGCGCCGGCGCAGTCCCACACGCAGACGTCCTTGCCGCCGCCGGTGGCCAGCCACTTCGAGTCGTGGCTGAAGGAGAGTTCCTTGAGTCGCGTCTCGTAGCCGCTCATGTGTAGCTCAAGGTCCTCGGCCGGCACCCAGAGGTGGACGGAATTGTCGTGGCAGCCCGCGACGAGCCAGCGGCCGTCGGGCGACCAGGTCAGCGCGTAGATCGCGTTGCCGTAGGGGAATTCCTTCTGCACGGCGAAGGTCGCGGCATCCCAGACGCAGACGCCGCCGAAGTAGGCGGCGGCGCACGCCGAGCCGTCGGGCCGGCAGGCCAGGGCGGAGATGGTTTTCGGGGCGTCGGGAAAGCTGTGGGCAACGGAACCGTCGGGGCGGAGGGCGACGAGTTTTTTGCCGGCCGCGGCAAATAACAGCTGCGAGCTGGTCGGAGACCACGCCAGGTGTTCGACCCACGCGTTACCGAGCTTCACCTCGGCGGTCTGGTTTCCCGCGACTGCATCCCAAAACCGCACGCAGCCGTCCTGGCCGCCGGAGGCCAGCAGAAGCTGAGAGCTGAGATCTGAGGGCTGAGCGCCCGCCGGCATCCAGGCCAGCGCGTTCGCGCCATTCTCATGGCCGGCCAGCGTGTGCTTCACCGCGCCGGTCGCGGCGTCGCAGAGCGTGATGCCGCCCGCGGCGGAGGCGACGGCGAGCGTCGTGCCGTCGGGCGACCAGGCGAGGTCGATGGCGTAGTCGTCTAGGGTGGCGGCCCAGTGCTTGGCGAATTGCATTCGCGGGCAAGTTGCGCGCGGCTGCGCCGCCGCGCAAGCCGCGACTCAGGCCGGGGTGAGGCGACGACGGAGGAGTGCAACGCCGAGAGCCGCGAGGCCGGCGAGGGCAGCCCAGGTCGAGGGCTCCGGCACCGCGGTGGCGGTGAGCGCGAGGGTGCTGCCGACCAGATCGAGGCTGAAGTTGTAGCCTTCGATGGTGCTGCCGAAGGTGAAGTCGCTCACATCGAAGCCGGCCGCGGATGCGCCGGTGAAGTCGAACAAAACGTAGGTGTTCGCGGCGAAATCGCCGGCATCGAGGATGTTCAGAGTCACGAGGCCGCTTTCCGGACCGGAGAGCATGCCGCCGGAAACCGCAATGAGGTCGCTGACGGAGCCGAGGTCGAAGTTGAGGATTGAACCCGCGTTGAGCGTGAGCCCGTCGGTGAACGTCAGGGTGCCGAGCGAGTAGCCCGGGCTGAGCGTGGCGCCCTCGCCCAGCGTCATGCCGCCCGACACGATGCCGCTGCCAGCGAAATACTGGCCGGAACCGAGGAAGGCGCCGCCATCGGAGACGTGAAGGGTGGCGCCGGAGGCGAGGTTGATGAATTGGGCGCCGCCGAGGGCGGCATTGGAGCCGGCGGCGAGCGTGCCGGCGGCGATTTCGAGATAGCTGAGCGTGTTCCCGCCGTTGAGGGTCAGCGTGCCGGCGCCGAGTTTGATCAGGGAGGAATCGGGCGAGCCGAAGCCGCTGGCGTAGGTCACGTCCTGACCGTTGGTGTCGATGTTGATTGATTGGTCGCCGGCGGCAAAACGGGCGGAGTAGTCGGTGGTGTTGGCGGCGGTGTGGCGGAGGGTGCCGTAGTTGAAGGTGATGGCGCCGGCGGAGCCGAGGGCGCCGGCGGAGCCGAGTTCGAGCACGCCGCTGGCGAGCGTGGTGCCGCCGCTGTAGGTGTTGTTGCCCGTGAGGGTGAGCGTGCCGTAGCCGTCCTTTCGCAGCGTGCCGGTGCCGCTGATGTTGCCGGCGTGAGTGAGGTCTTCCTGGCGCTGGAAGACGAGCGTGGCGTTGTTGGTGATATTGCCGGACAGGGAGCCGGTGGTGTAGTTCTGGTAAACGGGATCGTCCCAGCCGCCGATCTGGAGCGTGCCATTCTGGATGGTGGTGCCGCCCGTGAAGGTGTTGGCGCCGGTAAGAATGAGCGTGCCGGCGCCGGCCTTGACGAGGGCGCCGGCGCCGCTGAGGACGCCGGCGTAGGTGACCTCGTTGGAGCGGTTGAAGGCGAGGGTGCCGCCGGCGCTGATGCCGATGTTGCCGCCGCCGGCCCAGCCGGCGCTGCCGCCGTCGCCGAGTTGGAGGGTGCCCATGGTGACGGAGGTGCCGCCGTTGTGGCCGGTGCTGTTGCCGGTTAGGGTGAGGGTGCCGCTGCCCGCCTTGACGAGGGTGCCGGCGCCGCCAATGAGGCCCGTGTAGGTGACGCTATCGCTGCGGTTGAACGCGAAGGTGGCGCCGGAGAGGATGTTGACCTGGGAGGAGGCGAGCCACCCGGCGGTGCCGCCGGTGGGGCCCGCGCCGAGTTCGAGCGTGCCGGCGGCAACGGTGGTGGTGCCGGTGTAGGCCTGGCTGGTGATGACGGTGCCCGTGCCCGCGCCCTGCTTCGTCAGGGCGCCCGCGCCGTCGAAGGCGGCGAGGAAGAGCTGGTAATCATCCGTGAAGTTGAGGGCGAGGGTGGCGCCGTTGGCGATGGTGTAGTTGCCGGCGGCGGTGCCGTAGTCGGCATAGGTCGTGGCGCCGTCGCCGAGTTGGAGCGTGCCGGCGGAGACGGTGGTGGTGCCGGTGTAGCCTTGCTTCCGCGTGAACGTGGCGGTGCCGCCGCCGAGCTTGGTGAACGCGCCGGCGCCGGTGATACTTAGCGGGCTGAAGGCGTAGCCGTCGGCGCGGTCGAGGGCGAAGGTGGCGCCGGAGGCCACGCTGATCGCGCCGATGAGGGAACCGGTGGTGCCGCCGTTGCCGATCTGGAGGGTGCCGGCGGAGACGGTGGTGCCGCCGAGGTAGGTGTTGTCGGCGGTGAGGGTGAGGAGGCCGAGGTTGGTCTTGGCGAGGGAGCCGCTCCCGGAGATCGCGCCGGAGAGGGTGACGTTGCCGAAGGTGGCGACGAGGGCGCCGTTGTTGGTGATGGCGTTGGTGAAGGAGCCCGAGCCGCCGAGGCCGATTTCGAGGGTGTTGCCGGACTGGATGGTGGTGGTGCCCGTGCCGGAGAGGGAGGTGGAGAGCTGAAGGGTGCCGCCGCCGCCGAGGGTGAGGGTGCCGTTATTGGTGAGGGTGGAGGTCTGCTGGTAAGTGTCGGAGCGGTTGAAGGCGAGGGTGGCGCCGTTGTCGATGGTGGCGGGGCCGCTGAGCAGGCCCGTGGTCCCGCCGTTGCCGATCTGGAGGGTGCCGGCCTCGACCGTGGTCTGGCTGGTGTAAACGCCGTCGGCCAGGATGAGGGTGCCGAGGCCGGTCTTGAAGAGCGTGCCGCTGCCGCTGCTGAGGCCGTTGGCGAAAGTCACGATCTGGCCGTTGGTGTCGAACCGGTATTGTTGGCCGGGCAGGTTGATGCGAGCGGAGAGATCGGTGGTGCCGCTGTCGGTGAAACGCACCATGCCGCCGTTGAAAACAACCGCGCCGCCGGAGCCGAGGGCGCTGCCGGAGCCGAGCACGACAATGCCGCCGTTCAGGTAGGTGGGGCCGGTGTAGGCATTGGCACCGGTGAGGGTGACGGTGCCGGCGGTGAGGGTGACGTAGCCGCTGCCGCCGATGTAATTGTCGACGGTGCCGGTGAGGGCGAGCCCGAGGCTGGAGCCGCCGGTGGAGAGATCGATGCCGCCGGAGCCCGCGGCGCCGGCGTTGCCGAGGACGAGCGTCCCGGCGGAGACGGTGGTGCCGCCGGTGTAGGTGTTGGCGCCCGTGAGGGTGAGCGTGCCGGAGAGGGTCTTGGTGACGGAGCCCGCGCCATCAATTGCGCCCGACTGCTGGGCCGAGCCACTGCCGACTTCGAGCGTGAGCGGGTTGGCGAAGGTGGTGGTGAGCGGGGTGAGTTTGTTTTCCCCCGGCGTGTAGCTGACGGTCGTCTGTGCACGGAGCGCGACGGCGCAGAGCAGGGCGGAAACGAGGCAGGCGAGGCGTTTCATAGGCGGGATACGAAAACGCCAGTTGGTAGTGATTAGCCGCAAACAGACGACACATGGGGGACGAATCCACGCTAATCTGTGGCCAATACCGCGCGTGAAGAAACCCACCCAGATCGTTTCCGGGGCGTTCACCTGCCCCGATGTGGGGACTCGGGGAAGCACGCCCTGGGCAACCTTGGCGACTCAGGCGAAGGCGTTCGACACGCTCACGCCAAACACGCCTTGAAGCCTTGGGTCAGCGCCGCGCGGTCCAGATTTTTGCCGATGAAGACGAGCGTGTTCGTGCGGTTCTCGCCGTCCTTCCACTCGCGGTCGAACTTGGCGTCGAAGAGCATGTGCACGCCCTGGAAGACGAGGCGCTTCTTCGTGCCCCTGACGACGAGCACGCCCTTCATGCGGAAGATGTCGCCGCCCTTCGTCTCGAGCAGCTTCGAGATCCAGTCGTTGAGCTTCTTGCCGTCGAGCTCGCCCTCGACGCTGAGGCCGACGGACGACACCTCCTCGTCGTGCGAGTGCTCGTGGCGGAAGGTTTTGTCCCAGCCGTAGCGGATCAGTTTGCCGTCGGGGGCATGGAGATGGGTCGGCACGTCGTGGCCGGTGAAGAGGACATAGTGGCCGGCCTGTTCGATCCTCACGGGGAAGTGGCCGCTCTCGTCCTTGAGCTTCAGGCGGTGCAGCTTGCCGTCGGCGGCGACGGTTTCGCCGGGCAGCGTGATCTTCTCCCAGTCGGAGTAGGCGATCACCGTGGTCTTGATGACGGTGTCGATGTCGGCTGGCGCCGCGCTGCGGACCGGGGCGACGACGACATCGAGCGAATTGTGATCGTGGCCGCAGGCCTCGCCGCACTCGTGGTCGTGGGCATGATCGTGGTCGCCGTGGTGATGCGCGCCGATGCCGAGGTCGTAGGTGCCGGGCGTCAGCTCGTAGGCGCCGGCCCACTCGAAGGGATATTCGGTCTCGAGGAACTGCGGATCAACCTCGACGGCGCGGTCGAGGTTGAAGCCGCCGACGTTAAGCACCTTGTCGATGGCGATGTCGGCGTTCTTCGCGCGGTGGATCTTCGCGACGCCGTTGATCAGATGCAGGCGCTTCTCGAGGGCGTCGAGCTCGGCCGGGGTGACGAGGTCGGTCTTGTTGAGGACGATGATGTCGGCGAAGCCGACCTGTTTCTTGGCCTCGGGGGAGTCGTCGAGATGGAGGAGGATGTGCTTGGCGTCGACGAGGGTGACGATGGCATCGAGACTGAATTGCTCCTTCATCTCGGGGTCAGTGAAGAAGGTCTGGGCGACGGGCGCGGGGTTGGCCAGGCCGGTGGTCTCGATGAGGATGGCGTCGAGGCGGTCCTTGCGCTTCATGAGGCGGCCGAGGATGCGGAGGAGGTCGCCGCGGACCGTGCAGCAGATGCAGCCGTTGTTCATCTCGAAGATCTCCTCGTCGGACTGGATGACGAGCTGGTTGTCCACGCCGACCTCGCCGAACTCGTTCTCGATGACGGCGATCTTCTTGCCGTGCTGTTCGGTCAGGATGCGGTTGAGGAGGGTGGTCTTGCCGGCGCCGAGGAAGCCGGTGAGGACGGTGACGGGAATGGGCGGGAGGGACATGGCGGAAGTCGGAGGACAGAGATCATCCTCCTTCGCCAAGGCTACGGAGGACAAGGAGGACAAAAGACAGAGACAGACAGCAAATCCCGCAAGCGCGAGTTTGCAACCCGGGGTGCGCCTGTTCTGCTCGGACCATGCGCGACGCCCCGCCCAAGCCCCCCGAACCCCGTCCCGGACTCTACCGCCACTACAAGGACAACCCCTATCGGGTGATCGGGCTGGCCCTGCACTCCGAGACGCGCGAGTGGCTCGTGGTCTACGAGGCGCTCTACGGCGACGGCGGGCTCTTCGTGCGTCCGGCGGCGATGTTCGTGGAGACGGTGGAGGTGGGTGGGAAGCGGGTGCCGCGGTTCGAAAGAGTCGGGGCATAAAGCCCCTCCCACCCACGCGGCACGCACGGGGAATGCGCTCAGTGCCCTTCGCAGATGCAGGCGTATTCGGCGCGCTGGCACTCGCCGCAGGTGGCGAGGTTCAGGTCGAGGCGGAAGTTCTGCGGCTTGGCGGCGGGCGCGGTCCGCACCTGGACGACGACGCGGTAGGGTTCGCCGGCCGGCAGCGTGCCCTGCGAGACAAAGCCCGTGGCGGTCGGCGCGAGCTCGAGCGGGGTGCGGCCGGCGGCGGGCTCGGCGGTGACGGCGACCGTCTGGGCGCCGGGCGCCGCCGGTTTGAGACCGGCGTCGTAGAACGTGATCTCGACCTTGCGGTCGGCGGTGACGAAGAACTCGGCCTTGAGCGGGGTGGATTCAAGCAGCCGGCCGCCCTTGGGGCCGCCGGCGACCTTGTCGGCGTGAAGCAGGGCGGTGCCGGCGAGCACGGCGATCGTGAGGAGGAGGGATTTGGTTTTCATGGAAAAGTGGACGGGAAGAACTCAGGAATGACCGCCCTCGTGGGCTTGGACGAGGATGCGGGTGGTGCCGACCGGGAAGGGATCAAGCAGGACGCGATAGCGCGCATCGTTGTGGCGGCGGTAACGGGGATTGATCTGCCGCGGCTCGAAATATTCCACGCTTGAACGAATGACCCGGCCGGCCGAGTCGAAGAGCGTGACGTCGAGGTGGGTGTTGGTGGTGTCATCAACGTTCAGGCGCTTGATGACATAACCGGTTACCGCCAGCGGGCCATGCTTTCGTTCAAGCCAGATTTTCTCAATGATGACGAGCGGCGAGTCGCCGCGGTCGAGCTTGATATGGGCCACGTCGGGCGGAGCCCGAAACGGGGTGGCGCAGCCGGCAAGGAGGATGCCGGCCGCACCGAGAATTAACGGCAGGGATTTCATGATCGGTTGGGGTTAAACTTCAACTTCGCGCACATCGCTGTCGTGGTGGGCCATGCGGTAGAGCGCGGGCAGCACGACGAGGGTGAGCAGAGTGGAACTGATGATGCCGCCGATGACGACGGTCGCCAGCGGGCGCTGCACCTCGGCACCGGCGCCGGTGGCGAGGGCCATCGGCACGAAGCCGAGGCTGGCCACGAGCGCGGTCATGAGCACCGGGCGCAGGCGGGTGAGGCAGCCTTCCTCCACGGCCTCGTCAATGGGCTTCCCTTCCTCCCGCAGGCTGCGGATGAAGGAGATCATCACGAGGCCGTTGAGCACGGCGACACCGGAGAGGGCGATGAAACCTACGCCGGCCGAGATGGACAGCGGGATGTCGCGCAACCAGAGGGCCGCGATGCCGCCCGTGAGGGCGAGCGGCACGCCAGTGAACACGAGGAGCGCATCCTTGGCGTTGCCGAAGCTCATGAAGAGCAAGCCGAAGATCAGCAGCAGGGCCACGGGCACGACGACCTGCAGGCGCTTGCTGGCCGAGATGAGCTGCTCGAACGTGCCGCCGTATTCGAGCCAGTAGCCGGCGGGCACCTTGACGGCGGTCTGCACGCGCGACTGAGCCTCGGTCACGAAGCTGCCGAGGTCGCGACCGCGCACGTTGGCGGTGACGACGACGCGGCGCTTGCCGTTCTCGCGGCTGATCTGGTTCGGGCCGGGGGCAATGTCGATCTTGGCGACCTCGCGCAGCGGGACGAATGACAGGGCCAACTCGTCGTCGGTCGTGCCGTGGCCACCGGCGCGAAGCATGGCGGGCAACACCTGGGCCTGGTCGTCGTGCAGCCTAGGCAGGGGCACGGGCAGGTTGCCGAGGGTGGCGAGATCAGTGCGCAGCTTTTCAGGCAGGCGCACGACGAGGTCGAAGCGCCGGTCGCCCTCGAACACCTGGCCGACAGCCGAGCCGCCGAGCGCGGTGGAGACGATTTCCTGCACCTCGCCCACGGAGAGGCCGTAGCGGGCGATGGCTTCGCGATCCAGTTGGACGGTGAGCAGCGGCAGGCCCGTGGTCTGTTCGACCTTCACGTCGGCGGCGCCGGCGATACCCTTGAGCACGCCCTCGATCTCGGTGCCGACTTCGTTTATCACGTCGAGATTGTCGCCATAGATTTTCACGGCCACGTCTGAGCGCACGCCGGAGATGAGCTCGTTGAAGCGCATCTGGATGGGCTGCGTGAACTCGTAGTTGTTGCCGGGAACCTTCGCGACAGCCGCTTCCATCGCCGCGACGAGGGCGGCCTTGCTGCGCCGGGGATCGGGCCACCGGTCGCGCGGTTTCAGCATCACGAAGGTGTCGGCGACACTCGGCGGCATGGGGTCGGTGGCGACCTCGGGCGTGCCGACCTTGGAGAAGACCTTGTCCACCTCGGGGAACGACTTCACCGCGGCTTCCACCGCCTCCTGCATCGTGAGGGACTGGGTGAGGCTCGTGCCGGGGATGCGCATGGCGTGAAGCGCGATGTCGCCCTCGTCGAGGTTGGGGATAAACTCCGTGCCCATCTTCGCGGCCGCGAGGCCGGCGAGGGCCACGAGCGCCACGGCGGCCAGCGCGGCGGCGGGGCGGACCGACATCGCGAAGCGCAGGACCGGGCGATAGAGGGATTTGGCGCCACGCACGGCGAAGTTGTCCTTCTCGGAGACCTTGCCGGTCACGAAGATCGCGACGGCGGCGGGGACGAAGGTGACGGACAGCGCCATCGCACCAAGCAGAGCGGTGACGACGGTGAAGGCCATCGGGTGGAACATCTTCCCCTCGACGCCGGTGAGGGCGAAGATCGGGATGTAGACCACCGTGATGATGAAGACGCCGAAAATGGACGGCTTGATCACCTCGGCGGTGGCCTCGGCGGCGAGCGCGAAGCGTTCGGGCCGGCTGAGCAGGCGACCGAGCCGGTGTTGTTCGTGGCCAAAGCGGCGCAGGCAGTTCTCGATGATGATGACGGCGCCGTCCACGATGAGGCCGAAGTCGAGGGCGCCGAGGCTCATGAGGTTGCCCGACACCCTGTTGGTCACCATGCCCGTGATCGTGAAAAGCATGGAGAGCGGGATGACCGCCGCCGTGATGAGTGCCGCGCGAAAGTTGCCGAGCAGCAGGAAGAGGATGACAATCACCAGCAGCGCGCCTTCCACCAGATTCTTCTGGACGGTGGCGATCGTGCGGTCCACGAGTGCGGTGCGGTCGTAGACGGTCTTCGCCACAATGCCCTCGGGCAGGCTGCGGTTCACGTCTTGCAGCTTGGTCGCCACGCGCGTGGAAACGTCGCGGGAATTCTCGCCGATGAGCATGAAGACGGTGCCGAGGACGACCTCCTTGCCGTTTTCGGTCGCCGCACCGGTGCGCAGCTCCTCGCCAAGGATCACGTCGGCCACATCATGCACGCGCACGGGCTGGCCGCCGCGGCGGGCGACGACGATGTTCTCGATTTCCGGGATGCCGCTGACCTGGCCGGGCACACGGATGAGGTATTGTTCGCCGTGGCGTTCGATGTAGCCCGCGCCGACGTTGGCGTTGTTGCGGGCAAGCGCGTCCATCACGTCGCGCAGCGTCAGCCCGTAGGCCATGAGCTGGTCGGGCCGGGGCGTGACGTGATACTGCTTCACGAAGCCGCCGATGGTGTTGACCTCGGTGACGCCCGGCAGGTTGCGGAGCTGCGGGCGCACGACCCAGTCCTGGATCTCGCGCAGATCGGTCGGGGTATAGGCGTTGCCGTCGGCCTTCTTCGCCCCGGATTCCGGTTCGACGGTGAACATGAAGATCTCGCCCAGGCCGGTGGAGATGGGCCCCATGCTTGGCTCGAGGCCGGGCGGGAGCTGGGACTTCACCTCCTGAATGCGCTCGTTGACGAGTTGGCGCGCGAAGTAGATGTCGGTGCCGTCCTTGAAGACGACGGTCACCTGCGACAGGCCGTAGCGCGAGATCGAGCGGAAATAGTCAAGGGCGGGCAGGCCGGCCATCGCGGTCTCGACCGGGAAGGTGACGCGCTGCTCGGCCTCCAGCGGGGAGAAGCCGGGGGCCTCGGTGTTGATCTGCACCTGGACGTTGGTGATGTCGGGCACCGCGTCGATGGGCAGATGCTGATAGTTGTAGGCGCCGATCGCGCCCATGCCGAGCGTGATGACGAGGATGATCCAGCGCTGCCGGATCGCGAATTGGATGATTTTTTCCAACATGGCGGGAAGGGGTCAGAGGGCTGCGGCGGAAGTCTCGCCGGTGCGGATGCGGATGGCGCGGGCGACATCCTTGACGGTGACGAGGCCGTCGCCCTTGTTGCCGGTGCGGGCGGAGCGCACGATGGCGTCCACAATCGCATCGGCCTGGGCGGCCTCGCAGGTGACAAGCAGCAGGAGCTTCTTGTGGAACGTGAAGTTGTCCTCCGTGGGGCGGTAGGCCCCGCCGGTGCCGCGGCCGCGGCCCTGGCCGTGGGCGTCGAGGAGGGTGGCTCCGGGGAAGTGCGGCAGGGCGTGGAGCGCGTGCATCACGTGGGCAAGCGTATGCGGCTGGATGATGGCGGTGATTTCTTTCATGGCTGGGTCCTCCTTGGCTCAGTGGTCGTGGGCGGCGCCGGACTTGCCGATGTCAGCCTTGATCAAGAAACTGTTCTCGGTGACGTAGCGTTCGCCGGGCTTGAGACCCTTGCGCACCTCGACATACCCACCGCCGCGGCGGCCCAGTTCCAACGGACGGGCCTGGTAGAGGTCACCGTGCTGAGAAAACACCACGGTGAAATCGAAGAGCGTTTGCAGGGCGGACTCCTTGACGGCCACGGGGACCGTCTCCTCCGCGAGGGTGATCTCCGCCTTCACGTAGAGGCCCGGGCGCCAGCGCTGCTCCGGATTGGGCAGCACCACCCGGGCGATGAGCGTCTGGGCCTCGGGTGAGCTGACCGGGGAAATCCAGGAAATGGTCCCCTTGGCTTTGCTGCCGCCGTCGTCGGCGTGGATCACGACGGCCTGCCCGACCCTGACGCGGGCCTGGTCGCGCTTCGGCACGTTGAGATCGACCCAGACCTCGGAAAGGTCGGCGATGGTGTAGAGCGCCACGCCGTCGCCGACCGTTTCGCCGGCGTTCACGTCGCGGTCCACGATGATGCCGGCGATCGGGGCCTTCACTTCGATGGTGGTCAGAGACTGGTTGGTTTCGAGCAGGGCCACGGTTTCGTCGGCCGCCACGGCGTCGCCGAGGGCCTTGCGGGCCTCGCGAACGATGCCGCCGAAACGCGGCACGGCGCGGGCGATGCGGTTGGCGTTGAGCTTCACGGCTCCGTAAACGGAGATCGTTTCGCTCATCGCCGCCGGTCCGGCCGCCTCGATCACAACCCCGCCGCGCTGGGCGGCCTCGGCGGTGATGGTGGTCTGCATCTCTGGCGCGGAAACCTCCCAGCGGTGGGCGCGACCGGCGTGCTCGGCCACGATGGTGTAGTCGAACGAATGCGGCTCATACACCTCGGCCGTGCCGCGGGCGTAGTCGGCCTCGGTGGTAAAGGTATGCTGGTCGGTCACGCCACCCGGGCGCTTGAGTTCGACACTCAGCTTGACGGAGGAAGGGGCGACGGGTTTGCCGCCCTGGGTAAACCAGGCGCGGAATTCCGGCGGGACGCCGGTTTCGAAGATCACGAGTTCCAGTGCGAAGTCGCCGTCCTTGAGGAGGCGTCCGCCGTGGGGACCTTTTTCGCCTTCCTCGACGGCGTGGTCGTCATGGCCAGCGTCGTCGGTGGCGGCGTGGTCGTGGCCGCTTTCGACGAGGTAGTAGGCGAGTCCGCCGCCGAGGGCCAGCACCGCGAGGATGGTGAGGGGAAGTTTGAGTTTCATTGGATGGGTCTTTAAGGGATCAGGGTTGAGCGATAAGGGAGGAAACCGCGCTGTAGCTGACGTCGGTGAGCGTGTCCAAGCGGGCGAGGGCGAGGGCGTAAGCGGCTTCGGCGTCGAGGAGATCGCGCCGTAGTCCGCTGAGGGCGCGCTGGGCGTCGAGCACGTCGATGATCGGCAACTGGCCTTGTTCATAGGCCCGGCGCACGGTGGCGTAGGCCTCTTCAGTGGCGGGCAGGGCCTGCCGGCGGAGGTTTTGCGCGGCCTTGTGTGCGGCGTTCAGGTCCTGCCAAGCGGCGGTGAAGGCCGTGCGCAGTTCAACCTCCACGGCACGAATACCCTGCTCGGCCCCGGACAGGGTCTCACGGGCCGCGCGGATGTTGCCTTGATTGCGATTGCGCACCGGCAGCGGCACGGAGACGCCGGCAACAAACGCGGCATCCGAGCCGTCGCGCAGGAATCTCACGCCGCCGCCCACGCTTACGTCCTGCACCGCCTGGGCTTGTTCAAGGTCGAGCGCGGCCCGGCGACCAGCGACGAGGCTCTGTTGGAGCTCGAGGCGGGGGTTGGCGGCCAGACGGGCGAGCAGGTTTTCCTGGGTTGGCAGGCTTTCGGGCAGGCGCAGGGTGCCGGCTACGGTGGGGACTTCCGCGGGATCGCCGCCCCAGGAGGCCGAGAGTGCGGTTCGGGCGGATGCCAACGCGGCCTCGGCGCGGGCATGTTCGGCCTCGGCGGCGGCGAGAGCGGCCCGTGCGCGGGCGGATTCCGCGGGCGAGGCGGCACCAGCCTGCACACGGTGGTCAACGGCGGCGACGGTTTCGCGTGCCAGGCGCAAAGGCTCGCCGGCAAGCGCTAGCTTTTGCTGGGCCGCGAGCACTTCAAGGTAGGCGGTCGCGGTCGCGGCCAGGATCTCCGCCCGGAGCACGGCGTATTCCTTGGCGGCGGATTCCCGCTCGCGGCCGGCGAGGGCGACGCGCTTGTCGCGCTTGCCGCCGCGTTCCAAGGTCTGGCTGGCTTGCACGGTGGCTTCGAGACCGCGCACGCCTTGCAGGGAACCGGTGCCAGCGAAGTTCTCCAGCGAGAGGTCCACCGTGGGATTGGGCCGGAGACCGGCCTGCTCGATGAGAGCGTCAGCCGCGCGTTCGGCGAAGCCTTGGGCGACAAGGGCCGGGTTTTGGGCGGAGGCCCGTTGCAGGGCATCGCCGAGGGAAAGCGGAGACGGCGCCGAGTCCTGGGCTTGCGCGCCCGCAAGGGTGAAGAGGAGGGCTGTCCCGACGAGCAGGCGCGGCCGAAGAATGGAATAAGACGAAGACATAATGAGGTTGGGAAAGGAGCGAACGTGGATGACAAAGCCCCAAACGGACGCGCGCAGGCGTCCTCCAGGCGTGGAATGCCGCAAGACCCCATCCGCGCAGGGACGGGTCAGGCTATGAAGTCAGGCGCTCGCGCGGGCAGGGCCGCGCGGCGGTCGAATTGCCAGGTGCGCTGCAAGGGCAGCGTCGTGTCCTGGTCGATAGCGACAATCTCCGCAGCCGGTGCTGGCGCGGGAAGCTCAAACAAACAGAATTGGGCGGCGATGGCAAAGGCCGGCAACGCCGCGACATCGAGGCGGACCTTGCTGGTGGCGAACTGGCCGGACTCAATCGACTGGCAGCCGTCATCAGAGCAGGTATCACCGTTGGTGTGCGCGGTCTCGGTCGGCTGGTCGGCGCAGGCGAAAAGGGTGTCGAGGCCCAGGCTTTCCAGCTGACAATGCAGCGTCGCCGGCAGCCACAGGGTGGCCAGAAGCAGCGCGGCGAGTTTCATCAGGCGGGACACGGGACGATACGTTTCGTCGAGGTGGGCGGCGTTGTCAAGAAGCCGGATGATCTGGCGCGAGCGAGCTGGCCCACGGACTTAGAACCGAAAAGTCCACGCCGCCTTCATCGAGGTCTCGTTTTCCGTCGGGCGGAAACGGTCGAAGCTCGTGTCGTAACCCTGGTTGACGATGAAGAAGACCTCGTTGCCGGGCTGGACGATCCACTTGAGGCGGAAGTTCACGCCGAGTTCGGCGGAGAGGTTGTCGTATTGGCCGAGCACGCTGACCTGCAGGTCGGGGCTGAAGGTGTAGACGGCCTTCGCCGCGGCGACCCGCACGTCAAAATGTCCCTGGGGCAGGCTGATGTGGGTGAAGCGAAAATCGGCGCCCAGCTCGAGGCGGTGGGAGGGGCGCCAGCCGAGCTCGACCTCATAGTCGTCGCGGCGGCCGGTGAAAAATCCGCCGGTGTGCAGCTCGAGCTCGAGGTTCACGGGGCGCGAGTTGTTGGTCCCCAGCTCGACATGGGTGCGATCCCAGTGGTGGTCGCCGGCGGGAATGACGATGCCGGGGCGGATGGCGAACGGCGCGTCGAGCCGCTCGGCCGACGGCTGCCAGAAAGCCACGAGGTAGTCGCCGCCCGGCGTGGCGGTCTCGCCACCGAACCAGAAGTTGCGGTCGAGGCGCCGGCCGTTGAGGTCGGTCACCAGGTCGCCTTCGGCAAACACGTCGAGCCGGCGGATGGGCTTTTGGTCAAAATACCAGCGGTAGCGATTCCAGGAATGCATCTGCTGGATGCCCGTGCGCGAGACGAAACCCAGCGCGGGGTCGTAGTGCTCGTCGATGCGGTTGAACGAGAACGAGCCCTCGTAGGGTTCGTTTGGGAAATTGACCGCGAGCGTCGTGGCGGTGCCGTCCCGGCTGGTGTGGTCGCCGTCGGTGTATTGGACGGCGGTGCGGACGGTCAGTGATTTTTTGCCGAGGACGTGGTTGTTGACGTAGTTGAAGTCGGCGCCGACGAGCGTGTTGTCGCCGTCGATGCGCGGGTCGCCGTGGGTGAACACGAGCCCCACGCTGGACTCGTCGAGCACCTGCCGGGCGATGCGGCCGGCGAGCAGGTTCTTTGAGTCGATGCCGGCGTGCCCGTCGATCTGCACGTCGAGCAGGCCGACGGTCCACGGGCCGGCGCGGCCGGTGAGCTTGAGGCCGCCAAGGACGTCGACCTTGGTGCCGTCGTCCGCGAGGCCGATGCGGCGGGAGAAAAAGGGCAGCGGGTCCTGGTTGATGCCGGCGAAGGTGAAGAGCGAGGCGTCCTGCGTGAAGAACGCGCGTTTCTCCGGGAAGAAGAGCGAGAAGCGCCCGAGGTTGACCTGGCGCTCGTCGACCTCGGCGTCGGCGAAGTCGGTGTTGACGGTGAGCGTGGCGGCGAGGGAGGGCGTGACCTGCCAGATGACGTCGAAGCCCGGCTTGAAATCGAACTCCCTTTCGTCCGGCGCGGGGTCGGAGCGGCGGGTCAGGCTCGCGTAAGGCTTGAAGTCGAGGCCGCGGCCCTGGCGCAGGCCGGTGATGCCGCGCAGTTCGCCCAGCAGGGGCAGGGCGATGGTCGGGCGGTTGCGGGCGATGCCCGTCCAGCGCATGACCTCCTGCTTGCGGCGGACGGCGCGCGCGACGTTGAAGCCCCAGGTGTCGTTGGCGGGATCGAAGGCGAGGCTCTTGACCGGGATGGCGAACTCGGCGGTCCAGCCGCCGGCGTCGATCGTGGACCGACCGAGCCAGACGGTGTCCCATTGCTCGTTGGCCTGGTCCTTGTTCTGGATCAGGCCGTCGTGTTTGCCCCCGACCGGGGTCAGGGCGAAATAATAGCCGTCGTTCTGCCGGTGGAAGGTGTCGAAAACGATGCGCACGAGGTCGTCGGAGCCGTTGTCCTGGTCGCGCTGCATGGAGTAGGCGCGGACGCCGGCGGCGCCGGCGGAATCATGCGAGCGGACGGCGACGTAGATGTTGTCGGGGTCGTAGGTGACCCAGAACTCGGTGCGCTCGGTCGGCACGCCGCCCTCGTCGGGCTCGACCATCCGGAGGGCGTCGGTGTGCGCGGCGCCCTCCCATTCGCCAGGGCTTAGGACCCCGTCGATCCGCGGGGGCGCGGCCGTGGCGCGGACGTCCAGCGCCGGGCCCGGCCGGGCGGCCGGTTGTCCGCGAACGAGGGGCAGCGCCAGGAGCAAAGCCAAGGCTGCCACCAGGGAGAGACGGTGGTGCATAGGGGGAGCACGCAGCAAAAGTGGATTCCTTGGGAAGGAAATCCAGAAATGCGGCGAGTCGCGGTGGTAACCGCCGGATTTGCGACCGGTTACCAGAATTCGCGGCCGAGTCTCACAGCTTCAGCCGGCGCAGGCGCAGGGCGTTGGTGACGACGCTGATCGAGCTCAGGCTCATGGCGGCGCCGGCGAACATCGGGCTGAGCAGCCAGCCCGTGAACGGGAAGAATGCGCCCGCGGCGAGCGGCAGGCCGGCGATGTTGTAGGCGAAGGCCCAGAAGAGGTTCTGGCGGATGTTGCGCATGACGGCGCGGCTCAGGTGCACGGCGCGGCCGAGCGCGGCGAGGTCACCCTTCACCAGCACCAGGCCGGCGCTGTGCATGGCCACATCGGTGCCGGTGCCCATCGCGATGCCGACGTCGGCCGCGGCGAGCGCAGGGGCGTCGTTGAGGCCGTCGCCGGCGAAGACGACGCGTTCGCCGCGGGCCTGGTGCTCGCGCACCAGCTCCTGCTTGCGCGCCGGGGTGACCTCGGCGTGGAAACCGTCGAGGCCCAGCTGTTGGGACACGGCGCGCGCCGCGGCCGTGCGATCGCCGGAGACCATGTGGACCCGGAAGCCCAGGCGTTGCAGGCCGGTGATGGCGGCCGCCGTGTCGGGTTTCAGTGCGTCCGCCAGGGCGATCAGGCCGGCCTCGTGGCCGTCGACCGTCACGCGGACGAGAGTCGCGGTGGGATGACCGGGCAGATCATAGCCGGCCGGGGCCCGGTCCAGCTCGATGCGGCGGGCTTCCACCGTCGCGCTGACCCCGGCGCCCGGGCGGGCGGAAAATCCGGTCGCGGCGGGCACGCTCAGCGACCGGTCGCGGGCGGCGTAAACGATGGCGCGGGCCAGCGGGTGTTCGCTGCCGGACTCGGCCGCGGCGGCGAGGCGCAGCAGTTCGGTTTCCGTGAACGGGGCGGTGGGCTGGATGAAGGTGACCTGCGAGCGGCCCAGCGTGAGCGTGCCGGTCTTGTCGATCAGCAGGGTGTCGGCGCCGGCCAGTGCCTCCAGGGCGGCGGCGTCCTTCACGAGCACGCCGGCCTGGGCGCCGCGGCCGATGCCGGTGACGAGCGAAACGGGCGTGGCGAGGCCGAGCGCGCAGGGGCAGGCGATGATGAGCACGGCCACGGCGTTGAGCAGGCCGTAGAGCCAGCCCTGCGCCGGGGCGAACAGGCCCCACGCAAGAAAGGAGGTCGCGGCGATCGTCAGCACCACCGGGGCGAACCAGGCGGAGACGCGGTCGGCGAGGCGGGCGATGGGTGCCTCGCTCTCGGTGGCCTGCTGCACCAGCCGCACGATTTGCGCGAGCATCGTGTCGGCGCCGACGCGCTCGGCGCGAAGGACGAAGGAGCCGGTGGTGTTGAGGGTGCCGGCGCTGAGCCTGTCGCCGGCGGCCTTGCCGACGGGCAGCGGCTCGCCGGTGAGCATGGACTCGTCGATCTCGGCGGCACCGGCCTCGAGCGTGCCGTCCACCGGCAGGTTCTCGCCCGGGCGGACGCGGAGCCGGTCGCCCGGTTGCACGGATTCCAGCGGCACGTTCTCCTCGGTGTCGTCGGCCCGGAGCCGGTGGGCGACCTTGGGCGCGAGGTCCATCAGGGCGCGGATGGCGGCGTCGGTGCGCGCGTGGGCGCGTTGCTCGATGATCTGGCCGAGCAGGACGACGGTGGTGATGAAGGCGGCGGCCTCGAAGTAGAGCGGCACGCCGTGGTGCGTTTGGTATTCCGGCGGGAAGAGGGACCAGAGGAAGACGGCCGCCGTGCTGTAGAAATAGGCCGCGCCCGTGCCGGTGACGGTGAGCGTGAACATGTTGGGGTCGCGCTCGCGGATGGATTTCCACCAGCGGCCGATGAACGGGGCGCCGGCCCAGAAGAAGACCGGGGTCGTCAGGATGAACTGCAGCCAGCCGCTCATGCGCGGCGTGATGCGGTGCACGAGGTCGGGGGCGAACATCTCGCCCATCGCGAGGAAGAGGACCGGCACGGTCAGCGCTGCGGCGACATAAAGCTTCGGTCGCAGGTAGCGTTCATGCGGCAGGCCCATGTAAACCGGTTCGTTCGGCGCGGGCATCTGTCCGGCATCGGGCGGGGCGGCGTGACCGTGGTGATGGCCGTGGCCGGCGGTCGGAACCGGGGTGGCGTGGCTGGAGGGAGCGGATTGGGCAGGTTTCATTTTTGGTATCCTTTCCTCGGGAGACGGAGCCGGCGGTAATATCTTACATCCTCAGGATCATGACCGCCGGGCATCCGCGGGAACCGGCCGTCACGATGCAGCCTTGGTGCGGCCGCTCCGGATCAGCCAGGCCAGCCAGCCGGCCGCCACGACATCATAGGTCCCGCAGAAACCCGGATACCACACCGGCACCCCGGGATTGGCGAACAGGTGTTCGTGAACGAAATCAAACACGCCATGGCCGGCCAGGGCCGCGACCACGAGCCAGAGGTTGCGCTTGAAGCCCAGAACGGCCGTCAGGATGAACCCGGCGCCGATCACCGACTCCAGGCCCAGCGTCGTCATCGATTTTCCCAGGATGGCGAAGAGCCCGTAAAGCACGGCGATGAAGATCATCACGGTCGGATAAAAGCCCCGGTCCCGGTCCAGCCCGACGAAACGGGCGAACAGGCCGACGGCCAGCGCCAGACCCAGGCCGATGAGGTATTCCATGGGATTAAAAAGGGTTGAGGTCGGCGGGCGGCTCAGAGCCAGCGGCGCACGGTGGATTGATAAGCGGTGAAAGCCGGCCCGAAGGTTGCGGCCAGGATTCTCTCCTCGGGGCCGATCTGGAGGCGGTTCATCAGGGGAATAAACGCGGTGGCGGCCGGAAACGCGAGCGCGTTGGTGAGAAACATGGCCCAGCCCAGCAACACCAGCAGCATGCCGAGATACATCGGGTTGCGCGTCCGGCGGTAGATGCCGGCCACGACGAGCTGCGAGGCGGCCGCGGGCTGCAGGGGATTGACGGTGGTTCCGGCCTGGCGGAACGAGCGCACGCCCAGCAGGGCGATCCCGACGCCGAGTCCCGCCAGCCCGGTCGCGAGGACGCGGTTCGCCGGCACGGCGAGATCGAAGGCCGGCGTGAAATGCGCGAGCACGGTCATCGCCGCGCCCAGCAGCAGGACGATGACAACGGGCGGAATTTTCAGCTCAAGGGCGCGCACGGCTGAGGGCGGATGACTGGCGGCGACGGATCATCTGGCCGAAATCCCAGAGGGCGAGGGCCAGCAGGGCGTTGTAGTCGTGGCAGCGGCAGCGCGGGCCGCGGCGGCAGGAGCAGTTTTGGCAACCGCAGGAGGGGATGGTCTCTTTGTTTTTGGTCATGGGATGATGGGTTTCATCCCGGAGACGGGCTCCGCCGGTGAATCTTACAGGCTTCGTTTCTTTTCCGGCACGGGTGCGCAGTTGCAGTCGAGGCAGGCGCCCTCGGCGCAGGCGCCGCAGAAGGCCACGAGCTTGGTGCGCAGCTCCTTGCGGGCCCGGTGGAGGGTGACGCTGGCGTTGTTCGGCGTCATTTTAAGGGCCCGTGCGGCGGCCTGCACGGGTTCGCCGTTCAGGTCGACCCGGCGCAGGAGTTCCGCGTATTGCGGCTTCAGGGTGTCGACCACGCTGCCGAGGCAGCCGCAGAGCTGGGCCTCCCAGGCTTTCGGGGCCGGCGCCACATCCTCGCCGAGGCTGGCGACGTGGGTGCCGAGCGCGTCGTCGCGCCGCCGGCGCGCGCCGCGGGAGCGGTAGTGGTCGACGATGGCGTTGCGGAGCAGCTGGTAGAACCAGGCGGTGAGCTTGCTGTCGTCCTGGATCTCGCCCGCGCGCTGCACGGCCTTGAGCAGGCCGTTCTGCAGGATGTCCTCGGCCTCGGCCGCGCTGCCCACGCGCGCGGTGAGGAACGCCTTGAAGGCGTCCCGTTGCGCGTTGAGTTCGCGGGCGAGCGTGTCGGCGCGGGCGGGCATCTCAGTGCTGCGGCTTGGCGGCCGGCTTGCCGGCGTCGTCGATGCGTTTCAAGGCCGCGGCCGGGTCCTTCTTGAAATCCTTGATGCAGGACTCGCAGCAGAAGCGGACGAGGCGGTCGGGCGCGCCGGCCACGCGGTAGATCAGGTCGGTGGCCTCGCCCATGGTGCCGAGGTCCTCCTGCGAGATGACGCAGGTCTTGAGCGGGTAATCCTTGCGGGCCTGGGCGAGCCAGGCGGCGTCCTTGTCGGTGGGTTCGACGAGCGAGCCCGCCGCGGGCGCCGGGGCGGCGGATTTGGCGTGGTCGTGGTTGGCGGCCACGGCCGTGACATTAAACGCGAGGCCGGCGACGAGCGCCAGCAGCGGGAGGAGTTGTTTGGTCTTCATGGGGAAATGAATCAGGAGGTTTGGCGGAGGTGCCGTTCCCGCAGCCATGCGAAGATGACCGGGGTGACGATCAGGATATGGACGAGGCTGGACAGCATACCCCCGACCACGGGGGCTGCAAGCGGGCGCATGATCTCCACGCCGGTGCGGTCGAGCCAGAAGATCGGCAGGAGCGAGGCAACGGTGGTGGCGACGGTCATGACCTTCGGGCGCAGGCGGAGGCGGGCGCCCTCCTTGATGGCGGCGATGAGCTCGTCAGGGGTGAGCGTCCCGCCGAGCTCGGCGCGCTTTTTCGCGACGGCCTCCTCGAGGTAGACGACCATGACGACGCCGGTCTGGATGGCGGTGCCGAAGAGGGCGATGTAGCCGACCCAGACGGCCACGCTGAAGTTATAGCCGAGCAGGGCTTGCAGCAAAACGCCGCCGGTGAGGGCGAACGGCACGGCGAGGAGCACGTGCGCCGCCTCGGAGATCGACCGGAACGTGATCACCAGCAGCACGAAGATGATGAGGATGACGGACGGGAACACATAGAACAGCGTCTGTCGGGCGCGAAGTTGGTGTTCGTATTCGCCCGAGTATTCGATGGACATGCCAGGATCGAGTTTTACGTCGCGAGTAATGCTGGCCTTGATGTCGTCCACAAAGCCCCCGAGGTCGCGGTCGGTGACGTTGGCCTGCACGAAGACGCGCAGGCGGCCGTTTTCGCTCTGGATCTCGTTGGGTCCGACGGTGCGCTTGATGTCCGCCACCTGCCGTAGCTGGATGTTGGCGCCGGAAGGCGTGGGCAGGGGGAGTTCCCCGAGCTTGTCGATGTCCTCGCGGTCGGCCTGCTCGAGCCGGACCGACAGGGGCCAGCGTTCGCGGCCCTTGAGCGTGGTGCCGACGGTGGCGCCGCCGAGGCCGGCCTCGACGTATTCATAGACCTGCTGGACGCTCAGCCCGTAACGGGCGAGGTCGGCGCGGCGGACGGCGATCTCAAGGTAGGGCTTGCCCTGCACGCGGGACGGGGCGACGCCGGTGGCGCCCTGGATTCGGGTGACCACGCGCTCGATCTCGAAGGCCTTCTGCTGGAGCGCGTCGAGGTTGTCGCCGTAGATCTTCACGCCGACCTGGGCGCGGATGCCGGTGCTTGTCATCAGGATCCGGTTTTCGATGGGCTGGAGAAAGCCGGGCACGTAGCCGGGCACGTTCATGAGCTTGGCGCTGAGGTCGGCGATGATGGAGGCCTTGGTCGTGCCGGCGGGCCACTGGCTCTCGGGCTTCAGCATGATGGTGGTCTCGATCATCTCGACCGGCGCGGGGTCGGTGGCGGTCTCGGCGCGGCCGAGCTTGCCGGCGACGGAGGCGACGGCGGGGTGCTCGCTCATGACCTTGTCCTGCCAGGCCATGACGCGCTGCACCTCGGTGAGTGAAGTGGCTGGAAGCAGAACAGGCATGAATAACAGGGAGCCTTCCTCCAGGGTAGGTCTAAATTCACGACCAAAACCCTGGGTGTGCCTTGAAATATGTTCAGGCAGACGAGCATTTATTGATCTTGGCAGGCCCCAGGCAATCACGACGCACACCGACAGCAAGGCGATGGCGAGGCCGAGCACGGTCTTACGGTGGGTCAGCGCCCAGTCGAGCACGGGATCGTAGATTTTCAGCAGGGCCTTCATCAGCCAGTTCTCGCTCTCGGGCTTGAAGGGGCCGCGCACGAGGATGGTGCAGAACACCGGAACGGCCGTGATGGCCAGCAGCACGGCACCGAGGAGCGCGAAGCTCTTGGTGTAGGCCAGCGGGTGGAAGAGCTTGCCGGCCTGACCGGTCAGCAGGAACACCGGCACAAAGGCGAGGATGATGATCATCATCGAGAAAAACATCGGCCGGCCGACCTGAGTGGCGGCCTCCAGCGTGTGGGTGAACACCTCGGGCGGGGTGAGCCGCCGCTTCAGTTCCTCCTCGGCGCGCTCGCAGTGGCGGATGACGTTTTCCGTCATGACGATGCCGGCGTCCACCAGCACGCCGATGGAGATGGCGATGCCGGTGAGCGACATGATGTGCGACGGGATCCCGAACCGGTCCATCAGGATGAACGAGATCAGGATCGAGGCCGGCAGGGGCAGCGTGACGATCAGGATGCTGCGGAAGTGGAAGAGGAAGAGGATGTGGGCGAGCGTCACGAGGATGATCTCCTCGGTCAGCGCGTGCTTCAGCGTGTCGATGGCGCGGCCGATGAGGTCGCTGCGGTCGTAGAACGACTCCACGGTCACGCCCGCCGGCAGGCCGGGGGCGAGGGTCGCGAGCCGGGCCTTGACGTCCTGGATGACGCGCCAGGCATTCTCGCCGTAGCGCATGACGACGATGCCGCCCACGACCTGGCGGCCGTTGACGTCGAGGGCGCCGCGGCGGAAGTCGCCGCCGATGCGCACGGTGGCGACGTCGCGCAGCAGGAGCGGCGTGCCGTTGCGCGGCTGCAGGGCGATGGACTCGAGGTCGGCGGCGCTCTGCACGAGGCCGACGCCGCGCACGATGTATTCGGCGCCGTTTTCCTCGATGGTCTTGCCGCCGATGTTGCGGTTGCTGGCGGCGACGGCGTCCATCACCTCGCCGAGCATCACGCCGTATTGCTTCAGCTTCAGGGCGGAGACCTCGACCTGCCACTGGCGGACAAAGCCGCCGAGGCTGGCGACCTCGGCCACGCCCGGCACGGAGGCGAGCTGGTAGCGCACGAAGGTGTCCTGCAAGGCGCGGAGCGACCCGAGGTCCTGCGTGCCCGACTCGTCCTTCAGGTAATATTGGTAGATCCAGCCGAGGCCGGTGGCGTCGGGCCCGAGCCGGGCCACCACGCCGCCCGGCAGGAGGTCGCCGAGGGAGTTCAGGCGTTCAAGCACCCGGGTGCGGGCGAAGTAGGTGTCGACCTTGTCCTCGAAGATGACGGTGAGGAAGGAGAAGCCGAACATCGAGGTGGCGCGCACGGTCTTCACGCCGGCGAGACCCTGCAGCGAGACGCTGAGCGGGTAGGTGATCTGGTCCTCGACCTCCTGCGGGGAGCGGCCCGGCCAGTCGGCGTAGACGATGACCTGGTTCTCGGAGAGATCGGGGATGGCGTCGATCGGCACCCGGGTCAGCGCGACGACGCCCCACGCGCAGAGCGCGAGAAAGCCGGCGAGGACGATGAACCGGTGGTGGAGCGACCAGTGGATGAGGCGGTTGATCATGGCCGGGTCCTCAGTTCAGTTCCTCGCCGCACTCGAGCATGGCGGAGCCGAAGAACGGGTTCTTGAGGCCGGCGCCGCGGCTGAGCCAGCGACCGGTGCCGAGCACGGGAGTCATCGGACACTGGAAAACATGCAGGCCTTCGCGGTGATTGACGTGTTGGGTGCGCGCGAGATCCGCCAGGGCGGTGCTGAAGGGCTCGAAGGCGCGGCGCGCGGCGCGGAGGTCGGGTCCGTCCACCAGCGAGTCATTGAACGCCGCCAGCGGGCCGCGGGCGGCGGGGGCGTGGCCGGTGAGGTAGGCGTGGAAGGCGGCGCGCAGCGCCGGCAGGTTTTTCTGATAGGCCGGCAGATCGTCAGCCGCCAGGGCGGCGGCGGCATCGGCGCCGGAGAAGGCGAGGGTCTTCAGCAGCGCATAGGCGGCTGCGTCGTGGGCCGGCTCGGCAGCGGACACCTTGCTCGGCGCCGGAGTGCTGTGGTCGTGCGTGCCGCCAGTCGCGGCGTGGGCGAGCTGGGCCTGGCCGTCGAGGAGGAGCGCACCCTGGATCACGACCTGGTCGCCCTCGGCGAGGCCGGCGAGCACCTCGGCGGTGGTGTCGCCGATGCGACCGAGCTTGATCTCGCGGGCGGCGTAGGCGCGGTTGCCGCGGTCCAAGAAGACCACCGGATGTCCGAGATGCTGCAACACGGCGGAGCGCGGCACGAGCAGGGTCTCGGGCGACTCGATGATCACGCGGGCCAGGGCGGTCTGCCGGTGCAGGAGCTGGCGGTTGGTGTTTTCGAGGACGACGCGGGCGCGGGCCGTGCGGGTCGTCTCGTTGAGGTTGGGATCGATGAAGGTGATCGGCGCCGTGAGGACCTGGCCGGCGAGGGAGGCGAGGGCGATCTCGACGGTCTGGCCGGCGCGGACCCAGGCCAGGTCGGCCTCGTAGACATCAAAGACAAACCACATGCGGGAGAAATCGCCGATCTCGAACAGCCGGTCGTTCGTCTCCACATACTGGCCCTCGTAGACGTCGCGTTTCACGACGGTGCCCGACATCGGGGCGCGGACGGTCACCATGGCGACGGGCTCGCGGGTGTTCTCGAGGATGGCGACCTCCTCGGCGGTCAGGCCGAGTTCAAGCAGGCGTTCGCGGGCGGCGGCCCGTTCCGAGGCGGTGAAGGCGTTGTCGCCGGCGCGGATGCGCTCCACATACTGGCGCTGGGCGGTGAGCATCTCGGGGCTGTAGATGGTGGCGAGCGGCTCGCCTTCGCGGACCTCGGCGCCGACGTAGTTGACGTGGAGCTTCTCGACGCGACCCGGGACGCGGGCGGCGAGGATGCGGTGGCGTGTCTCGTCGTCGTCGATCACGCCGTTGACCCGCAGGGAGCGGACCAGCGGGCCGCGGGTGACGGCGGCGGTCTGGACGCCGGTGACGGCGGCCTGGCTCGCGGTGAGGGTGACGAGGTTGGGATCGACCGGCTGGTCGCCGGCCGGCGCGGCGGTCGCGGCGACGAGGGCCATGCCGCAGATGGTGCACTTGGCATCGGCCTTCTCGGACTTGATCCACGGGTGCATGGGGCACTGGTAGACGGTCGCGCCGGCGGCGGTCAGGAAGAGGGCGGTGAAGAGGGAAAGGAAGAGGAGGAAAGTTTTCATGGGAGAACGTAAGGAGACGGACGGGAGCGGTTGATCTTACCCGGGCACGCGACGGTGCGGCGGGTCAGACGGACGACGAGGCGGCCCGCGGCGACGCGCGGACACACTCAACCTATACTCAGATCAACCAGCTGCAGTGTTCCTGAAACAGGGGGACACTCGCAGGGGGAGCCACCGCCAGGCGCGCCGGCACGGCCGGGGCGGGACTGACGCGGGGCAGGAACTGCACGTAAAAGACTTCGCGTGCCTGGCGCGGGGCGGGGAGGGCGCGCTTGGCGGCGGCGCGGACGGTCTGGACGGGGCTGGCCGTCTGGAGCAGCAGCTGGGTGGAGGCCGGGGCCGGCACGCAATCCGGCATGTCGCAGGCACCCGGGCGGTCGCAGCAGCTGCAGGTTTCGCCGGGATTCAGGCGCACATCCACCGGCGACACCTGCGCGAGCGCGGTGCCGAAGGCGAAGAGCAGAAGCCAGACGAGGCGTTTCACGGCGGTGACAGATAGGCATTCACCGCGGCGGTGCAATCGCTTTTACCTTCAGGCCAAGGCGTGCGCAAAAAATGCCCGAAAACGCGCCAAGGGGCGTAAAAACCGGTCAATCGCCGGCCGGGCGTGCGTAGGGAAGCACCTCGGCGCGAAGTTCCGCGATGATTTTCCGCACCGCGGGATTTTTCAGGAGTTCTCGGGCCAGGGCCTCGCCGACGGCTTGGCCGGCGGTGAGGTCGGACGGATAATGGACGCCCGACAGCAGCTTGTAACGGCGCGTCTCGCCGGCGCGTTGGGCGAAACCGGCGGCGTGGTCAGGGAGGATTTCCGCGAGTAAGCCGGCCCAGAGCGACGACTGGATGCCGTGGCCGCTGGGGTAGGAGCCGGTGTCGGCGAATTCCACGCAGGGTTTGACGCGCACGTCGGCGAAGGGCGGACGCTTGCGCGGGTAAAGAGCCTTGGCGGCGCGGTTGACCGGGAGGAAGTCCTCGCGCACCGCGGCGAAGAAGGCGGCGGTCTTCGGCAGGTTGGCGGCGGTGAACCACGGGCCGGCGACCTCGGCACCGAAGAGCCAGATGGTCTCGTTCTCGATCTTGACGCAGCGCGCGGCCTGTTCCGACGTGCGTGCAGTCTGGGCCTGGAGCACGGCGTCGAGTTCGGTGCTGGCGGCGGGTGGGGGCGGCAGCAGGGCCGGGAGGTCGAGGGGGTTGGGGGAAAGGAACGGTGCCGCTGACGCAGAAGCGAGAAGGAGGAGGGAAGAAAGAAGCAGGAGGCGTCTCATGGGGTTGCCTAAGGATGTTGGTAGGGGCGCTTGCCCTCAAGCGCCCTTCGAAGGGTCGTTGAGGGCAACGGCCCCTACCGGAAGACGCGCCGGCCCCACATTGATGGTCTCACTCCACCGTGCGCAGTTGGATGCTGTCGATGCGGCGGTCCTTGGCCTGCACGTCGGAGACGATGATGAGCTTGTCGCCGGGCGTGATGCGGCCGAGCTTGAGCAGCGAGGCGGTGGCGCGCTCGATGGTGGACTCGGGATCGGTGAAATCCTTCAGCAGGTAGGGCTCGACCGAGCGGACCATCTTCAGGTGACGCAGGGTCTCGATCGAATCGGTGACGGCCAGGATGGGCGCGCGCGGCGGGCGGTGGGCGGAGAGGCCGGCGGCGTTGGTGCCGTGGCGGGTGAAGACCACGATGAGCGAGCGGGGGAACTCGTTGGCCAGCACGACGGCGGCGCGGAAGACCTTCATGCGCTCCTGGATGAAGACGGCGGGCTCGGGGAAATCCTGCGCCAGCTCCTCCTCGACGCGGCGCGAGATGGAGTCGAGGACCTGCACGCACTCGAGCGGGTATTTGCCGACGGTGGTCTCCCCGGAGAGCATGACGCAGTCGGCCTGCTCGTAGACCGCGTTGGCGACGTCGGTGATCTCGGCCCGGCTCGGCATGGGCTGGCTGATCATCGACTCGAGCATATGCGTCGCGATGATGACGGGCCGGCCGATGGCGAGGCAGGTGCGGACGGCGCGGCGCTGGATGACGGGCAGCTCGCGCAGCGGCACCTCGATGCCAAGGTCGCCGCGGGCGACCATGAGCACGTCGGTGGCGCGGATGATGTCGTCGAGGTTGTCGATGGCGGACTGGTCCTCGATCTTGGCGACGATGCGGGCGCGGGACTTGTGCTCCTTGAGGAAGAGCCGCAGCAGCTCGATGTCGTCGGCCTCGCGGACGAACGACAAGGCGATGAAGTCGACGCCCTCGGCGATGCCGACGAGGGTGTCGGCGCGGTCCTTCTGGGTGAAGGAGGGCAGGTTGACCTTCACGCCGGGCAGGTTGATGTGCCGGCGCGAGGTCAGGGAGCCGGGGGTGAGCACGCGGCAGCGGATGTGGGCGTGGTCCTTCGACAGCACCTCGAGGCGGATGAGGCCGCTGTCCACGAGGACGGTGTCGCCGACCTTGATGTCGTTGACGAGGTCGCGGTAGTTGACGTCGACCGAGCGGACCTCGGCGCCCCCGTCGTGTTCGCCCGGCTTGACCGTGAAGTCGAAAATCTCGCCGGGCCTGAGCTCGATGGGCACCTCGAGGTCGCCGGTGCGGATCTCCGGGCCCTTGATGTCCATCATGATGGCGACCTCGCGGCCGGCGGTGGCGGAGGCGGCGCGGATGCGGCGGATGATCATGCGCGTCCAGTCGTGCTTGGCGTGCGCCATGTTGAGGCGGACGACGTCGACGCCGGCGGTGATGAGCTTGACGAGCATCTCCTCGCTCTCGGTGGCGGGCCCGAGGGTGGCGATGATCTTGGTGCGGCGGAGGTTGGCGGGCATGGTGGTCAGCAGTCGAAGAAGGGGGTGCCGCCGCCGGGCGCGACGACGGAGAAGCCGCAGGCGCGCGCGGTGAGCACGGCGCCGCAGGCGGCGGCGACGGCGGCGGGGGAGTTGCAGTCGCGGGAGAGGTGGGTGAGGAACACGTGGCGCCAGCGCGGGCTGGCGACGCTTTCCAGCAGTTCGCGGGCCGCGGCGTTGGAAAGGTGGCCGTGGCGGCCGCTGATGCGCTGCTTGGTCGACCACGGGCGCCGGGTGTCGGCCTCGAGCATCTGCGGGCAGTGGTTGGCCTCGACCACGAGCACGTCGGCCTCGCGGATGCGCTCGCGCACATGCCCCGGGGCGTGGCCGAGGTCGGTCAGCCAGGCGAGGGAGCGGCGCGGCGCGAGCAGGTCGTCCTCGCCGTGGGCGATGAGGAAGCCGACGGGGTCCTGCGCGTCGTGCGGGACGGCGAAGCTGCTGACCTCCAGGTCGCGGAAGCGGAAGGTGCCGCCGGTCTCGAAGAGCTGCCAGTCGATGCGGTGCTTGAGGCCGGCCTGCAGGGCGGTGGCGGTGGCGCGGTTGGCGAAAACCTTGATCTGCGGGAAGCGCGCGAGGCCGGTGAGGCCGGCGGCGTGGTCGCTGTGCTCGTGGGTCAAGAGGATGGCGTCGACCTGTTCGAGCTTTTCGCCGAGGTCCGCAAGCATCCCGGCCAGGCGCTTCGCGGAGAACCCGGCGTCGACGAGGACGCGGGTGTTGTCCGTCCGGAGCAGGGCCGAGTTGCCGGCGCTGCCGCTGCCGAGGATGCTGAACCGCATGGCCATGGCCGCGATTGAACGCCCGGGGGGGCGGCGCGGGCAACGGTTATTTTGGACTATGCCGCGGACGGGCGCCGCCGGGGTTGACGCCCGCCGGAAACTGGCTTGCCTTGACCCTCCATGCCGAAGCAGGCCTCCAGTCGAACCAAGCCCGGGAAGTCCGTGCGCGCCCTGAGCGGCACCGTGTTCATCACCCGGCAGGTGCATTTCAACTCCGCGCACCGCCTGCACAACCCGACGAAGAGCCAGGCCTGGAACAAGAAGCAATACGGCCTCTGCACCAACCCGCACTGGCACGGCCACAACTACGTGCTCGAGGTCACGCTCAAGGGCGTGCCCGATCCCGTCACCGGCTACATCATCGACCTGGGCGAGCTGAAGCGGATCCTGCACCGCGCGGTCGTGGACCAATGCGACCACCGCAACCTCAACGACGAGGTCCCCTTCCTCCGCGGCATCATCCCCTCCACCGAGAACCTCGTCATCGCGTTCTGGCAGCAGATCGCCCCGCACATCCCGGCGCCCGCCGCGCTGCATTGCGTCCGGCTTTACGAGACCCCGCGCAACTACGCCGAATATTTCGGCGCCTGAACCTTCCCGGCGGTTACGTCACCCGCCCGGCCCAACCAAAAACGACCCGCCCACGCCATGAAACAAATGTATCTCCACCGCTCCAGCTGCGGGCAGGAACCGCCGATCAAGCGCGGCTACGACAAGAAGTTCAAGCCGACCGCCGCCTACCGCGCCACGCTGCCCGACATGATGGAGGTCGCCAACGAGACCGTGCGCGGCGTGCACGTGCCGATCCAGCAGGTCGGCATCCACAACTTCAAGCTGCCACTCAAATACCGCACGAAGGCGGGCAAGATCCTCACGCTCGAGACCAGCGTCACCGGCACCGTCTCGCTCGAGGCCGACCTGAAGGGCATCAACATGAGCCGCATCATGCGCTCCTTCTACGAGCACAAGGACGGCGTCACCACCGGCGAGTGGATGGGCCGGATCCTCAAGGGCTACCTGCGCAAGGTGGTCACGAAGGACGCGCGCCTGAAGATCGCCTTCTCCTACCCGATGCTGCGCCCGAGCCTGCGCACGGGGCTTGAGGGCTACCAGTTCTACAACGTGGCCTTCGAGGGCGTGATGACGCGCGACGGCCGCTACCGCCGCTACATCCACTTCGACTTCGTCTACTCGTCGGCCTGCCCGTGCTCCGCCGAGCTGACCGAGCACGCCCGCGACAAGCGCCAGGCCTACGGCGTGCCGCACTCGCAGCGCAGCAAGGCGCGCATCACCATCGAGGAGGCCGAGGGCCGGAAGATCTGGATCGAGGACGTGCACGCCCTGTGCCTCAAGGCCCTGCAGACCGAGACGCAGGTGATGGTGAAGCGCGAGGACGAGCAGGCCTTCGCCGAGCTCAACGGCGCCCACCTGAAGTTCGTCGAGGACGCCGCCCGGCTGCTCTACCTCGAGTTCGACCGGGACAAGCGCATCGCCGACTTCCGCATCGCCTGCTCGCACCTGGAGTCGCTCCATTCGCACGACGCCGTGAGCGTGATTTGCAAGGGCGTGAAGGACGGCTTCAAGGCCGACTTCATGGACTTCGGGTCGCTGCTCTGCTGAGGCAGAAATTGATTGGTCATGGGTGATGGGTCATGGGCCGGTCCCGATAATCCATCGACTCCAACTTTGACCGATCCCCTATAACCCATCACCTATCACCTATGACCGATAGTCCCGTCATCCTCATCACCGGCGCCTCGCAGGGCATCGGCGCCGCCATCGCGCAGGTGTTCGCGGCCGAGCTGCCCGGCGTCCGCCTGGCGCTCGTCGCGCGCAACGAGAATAATCTCCGTGCCACCGCCCGCGAGTGCCTGAAGCTTGGCGCCGAGGTGGAGCTTTTCCCCTGTGACGTGACCAAGGAGAAGGCCGTCACCGCGATGGCCCGCATCGTGGCAAAACATTTCGGCCCCGTGGACGTGCTCATCAACAACGCCGGCGCCTTCACCATGGCGCCGTTCGCCAAGACCAGCGTGGCGGCATTTGACGACATGATCGCGACGAACCTGCGCAGCGCCTTCCTCGTGACGCACGCCTTTTTGCCGGCGATGGTGAAGCGGAAGCGCGGCGACGTGTTCTTCATGAGCTCGATCGCCGGGCTGGGCGCCTATCCGCAGGCCGCGGCCTATTGCGCCGCGAAGTTCGGCGTGACCGGCCTCGCCAAGGTGCTGCGTGCCGAGACCAAGGACACCGGCGTCCGCGTGTGCTGTGTGCACCCCGGCGCCACCTGGTCGCCCTCGTGGAGCAAGTCCGGCGTGAAGCCGGCGCGCATCATGCCGGCCGAGGACATTGCGCGGGCGATCCTGGACGTTTACCGCCTTAGCCGCCGCACGGTGGTGGAGGAGATCGTGCTCCGGCCGCAGCTCGGCGACCTGTAAGTCCCGCTCCACGAACGGCCGGCGAAAAGGTTCCGGGACCGGGTTTTTTTCCGGGTAAAATCCGCGCGGGGCTGCACCGGCAGGAACCCGGACGGTCGAAGGGGCATGACCACAATCCATGCCTATGCCTTTTTGGCGCTGGGCGGGTTGCTGAACCTGCTGCCCCTGCTGGCGCCGGCTCACTTTCCGCCCAACAGCCTCGACGGCGCGAACACCAGCGCGCTCTGGCTGCAGTTCATGGGTTGGGTGAACGGCGGCCTTGGCGCCGGCTACGCGGCGCGGCTGCAGGTGCTGCCCGCCGTCGCGCAGGTGCTCGCCTGGCGCCCGGCGCTGCCGCCGGAAATCCAGCCCGCACAGATCCTGCGTCCGGCGATGGATTTATACGCGGAGATCGAATCCCTGGCCGACGAGCGCGAGCGCGGTGCGGCCTGAGGGCGTTTTCTGACAGAAGCGTCAGGCGGATGGCGTCGTTTTTGCCGCCGGTGCCGTCAGCCTGATGGCGTGTGTCTAGAGTGCCATATGTTCGGTTAATGCTAAGCTGTGCCGGTCTGGCCGGGATCGTTTCCGGCCAGACCGTGCGCACGTGGACGAGCGACTCGGACCAGCGCTGGAACCGGAACAAAAACTGGTCGAACAACAACCAGCCCAACGCCAACAACGAGATCGCGCAGTTCGGCACGGGCGACCAGCTCAACCCCGAGCTCAACGCCAACAACCTGACGGTGCGTGGCATCCGTTTCAGCGCCGGCGCCGGCGGTTACAACGTCGCGGACGACAACGGCGCCCGCACCCTGCGCATCGGCAACAACTCCTCCGGCTTCATCGAGAACCTGTCCGCGACCGACCAGGCCATCAGCCTCGCCACGCTCCAGTTCCAGAGCGACGCCACGATCCGCACCACCGGCACCGGCGCGCTCACGCTCGGTTCGCAGCTCACCGGCACCAATCGCGACCTGACCTTCAGCGCCGCGGCCGACATCACCGTGACGGGCGCCATCACCACCGGCAGCGGCACGCTGACCAAGGAGGGTGCCGGCAACCTGCATCTCGCCGGGGCCAACACCTATACGGGCATCACCGTCATCAGCGCCGGGACCATCGTGGCCGAGGCCGCGGGGGTCTTTGCCGACACGGGACGCATCGACATCGCGGACGGCGCGGGCCTCGACCTGAATGGTTTCACGGAGACCATCGGCCGGCTCACCGGCGGCGGCACGGTCGACCTGGGCGCCGCCGGCACGGGCCGGCTCACCCTCGGTGCCGGCGACAGCACCTTCGCCGGGCTGTTCACCGGGGCCGGCGAGATCATCATCGGGGCGGGCGCCACGCTCACGCTCGGCATGGATTTCAGCAACGCCGGCCTCAACATCCGCCTCGACGGCGGCACGCTCCGGCTGAACGGGTCGGACATCACCATCGGGGCGCTGAGCGTGACCGGCAACTCGGTCATCGATTTCTCCACCGGCAGCGACTCGGCCCTGCAGATCGCCAGCCTGGCCTTTGGCTCGACCAGCCTGGAGCTGGCGGTGCAGAACTGGACCGACGCGGCGGATTTTTTCCACAGCCAGGCCGGCTACGTGCAGGGTGGTGCGCCGCTCGACCAGGTCCGCTTCCAGGGCTGGGATCCGGCCGACACGAAGTGGCAGGCCTACGACAGCCAGATCACCCCGGTGCCGGAGCCGTCGGCCTACGGCGCCCTGTTGGTGGGCGGGGCGCTGGTGGCGGGCTGGTGGTGGCGCCGCCGCCGGGCCTGAGCCCGGGTTCGTGGTTGTCAGTTTCATTCCCATGGAAACCATTGACCGCAACAGCCCCGTCCAGGGGCGCGACATGCCCGCCGCCACCACCAGCCCCCAGGTCCTGCTCGTCGAGGACGAACAGAAGACACGCGAATCCGTCGCGGAGGGCCTGCGGCTGGAAGGCTGGCAGGTGACCACGGCCGTGTCCGGCCACGAGGCCGTCGGGGCGTTGGAGAAAAACACCTTCGACCTGCTGATCCTCGATTGGATGCTGCCCGGACCGGACGGACTGGCCGTGCTGCGGCACGCACGGTCGCGGGGCAACCAGACCCCCGTGCTGCTGCTGACGGCCCGCCGCTCGCTCGACGACCGCGTGGCCGGGCTCGAGGGCGGGGCGGACGACTACCTGCCCAAGCCCTTCGCCTTCGCCGAGCTGCTGGCGCGCAGCCGCGCCCTGCTCCGCCGTCCGGTGCTCAGTAGCGGGCCGGCCCTGGCGTGCGGGGACCTGCAGCTCGACACCCGCACCCGCACCGCGCAGCGCGCCGGCGCGGACATCGCGCTTACGCCGCGCGAGGTGGACATCCTCGAATACCTCATGCGCTACCAAGGCCAGAACGTGACGCGCGAGATGCTGGAGCGTGAGGTGTGGAAGCAGGCGCGCCGGTTCACGTCCCTCGACAACGTGATCGACGTGCAGATGATGCGCCTGCGGCGGAAGATCGACACCGAGGGGGCGGAGCCCCTCATCCACACCGTGCGGGGCATCGGCTACCGCCTCGGACCGGGACCGGCATGAAGGCTTGGTGGAGACGCCGGTCGCTGCGGTTCCGTCTGGCGGCGTGGTATGCGCTCGGCGGCACCCTCCTGCTCACGGCGTTCAGCGCCACGCTCTACGGGTTCGTCGCGCGGCGCCTGGCGCTCAGTCCGCCGCTCCGCCAGGACCTGGCGGAAATCCAGGCGCGGCTCACCGTCACGCCGGAGGGAAAGATCCGCTGGGACGGCGCGGAGGTGGCGGCGGGGGCGCCGTGGGAGGCGGGCGACCCCTGGTTCGAGCTGTGGGATGCGGAGGGGCGGCTGGTCCGGCGGCTGTGGCCGTTCACCGAGGGCCAGCTGGACCGCGTGCCGGCCGCGCCGACGCCCGGGTCCGAGACCCTGTCGATCTTCCGCATCGCGCCGGACATCCCGCTGCGCGTGCTCTCGACGCCCTATCCGCGCCCGGGTCCGGGCGGGAGCTGGATGATCCGCGTGCTGCGCATCCATGAGCCGGCGGCCGACGCGCTCGGGGCGCTGCTGGCGATCATCGCGTTTTCCCTGCCGCTCACGGTCCTGCTGCTGGTGGCCGGCGGCTACCTGGTCACGCGGCACTGGCTGAAGCCGCTGGAGGTGATGACGCGGCAGGCGGAAGGCATCACGGCCGACAACCTCGGGCAGCGCCTGCCGGCGGGCGCGGCCGACGACGAGCTGGGCCGGCTGGCCACGGCGTTCAATCGCACGCTCGGCCGGCTCGAGGATTCCTTCCGGACGCTCGACCGGTTCGTGGCGGACGCCTCGCACGAGTTGCGCACGCCGCTGACGACGCTGCGCAGCGTGGGGGAGGTCGGCCTGCGGCGCAGTCGCACGGTGGAGGAATACCGGGAGATCATCGGGAGCATGCTGGAGGAGGCGGACCGGCTCCACCAGCTGGTCGAGCGCCTGCTCGAGCTGGCCAGCGCCGAGGGGGGCGCGAAGACCGTGCACCGCGAGCGCCTGCGGCTCGACCAGTTTGTCACCGCCTGCGTGCAGGAGATCGGCATCCTGGCCGAATACAAGAGCCAGCAGATCGAGATCACCGCGGTGGAGTGCGGGGTGGAAAGCGACCCGTTGCTGCTGCGCCAGGCGCTGCAGAACCTGATCGACAACGCCATGAAATACAGCCCGGTCGGCGCGACGATCCGCATCGCGGTCACGGCCGGCGGCGGCGAGTGCCGCGTGGCGGTCACCGACGAGGGGCCGGGCATCCCGCCCGAACACCTGGCGCGGCTGGCGGACCGGTTTTACCGCGTGGATGATTCGCGCGTGCGCGGCCGCGGCGGCTTCGGCCTCGGCCTGGCCATCACCAAGGCCTACCTGCGGATCCTGGGCGGCCGGCTGGAGGTCGCGCCGGGCGCGAAGGGCGGGAGCTGTTTCAGCCTGGTGCTGCCGGCCGGGTGAGGCGCGTCCGGAGGCTGCGCTCCACCTTTGGTTCAGGCCTCGCCGGGTCTCGGCGGGTCGGCCTCGAGCTCGTGGCAGGCGCGCAGGAAGGACGCGGCGCTCCAGGCCTGGTAGGCCTTGCCCATGGGGCGGCCGGTCGAGCCGTGGGCCCACTCGTTGAACTCCCACTCGTGGTCGCGGCCGAGCTTGTTCAACTCGGCGAGGCGGACGAGTTCGCGGCAGGCCACCTCGTGGAAGCCGAGGCGGTGGATGAAGCGCACCCACAGTCCGCCGATGAAGGGCCAGATGCCGCCGTTGTGGTAGTGGTGCGGCAGGTTGAGCAGGTTGACGGTGTAGTAGGCGCGCCAGTCGGGGTCGCCGGCCTGGACGACGGGATAGAGGTTGGCGACGGGCCAGGGCTGGTTGACGCCGACGCCCCACATGAAGCGGAAGGCGGTGCGCGCGCGGTCGACGTCGAGCACGTTCATCAGGAAGGCGAGGATGTTGCCGTAGGGGTCGCAGCGCCAGTTGTAGGCGAAGGGTGTGATCTCCGCCAAAAGATACTGGGTGTCGCCGAGGCCGGCCTGGCGGTCGGCGAAGCGGTTGGCGCGCGGGCCGTTGGCGTCGGGCGCGGTGGTGGGCCAGAAGATCTCGAGCAGCCGGCTGCGGATCTTCTGCGACCAGCGCAGGTAGTCGGCGGCCCGGTCAAACTGGCCCATGAGCTCGAGGATGCGGCCGTAGCAGACATTGGCGCGGAACCAGAGCACCTCGTCGTAGAGCACGTTGTAGCTGCGCCCGAAGAGGTCGGTCCAGTCGCCGGCCTCGGGGATCTCGAGCAGGCCGTCGTTGTTCGAGTCCTGGGCGCTCAGCCAGTTCATGATCGTCTGCAGGCGGTCGGCGTGGCGGTAGAGGAGCGAGTGGTCGCCGGTGTGGTGGGCAAAGTTGTAGAGCGCGATGACGACCCACAGGCCGCTGTCGATGGAGGCGATGTTGCCGACGCCGGAATAGTCGGGCTCGCCGGTGTCGATCCGGACGTTGGCCGGGATCTGGCCGTTGGGGGTCGTGGCGTTGAGCAGGGTCTCGAGCGTGGCGACCTGGGCGGCGCGGATGTCCTCGGCGTCGAGGTGCAGGGTGTTCCAGACGGTGATGGCGCCGTCCCGGGCCCAGACGCTGCGATAGTTCACGTCGGTGCCGGTGACGGTGTTGTCGGCCAGCGAGCAGGCGGAGAAGCCGAGCGGGGTGATGTTTTTCCGGAGGGCGGCGAGGGCCCGCTCATGGGCGGTGCCGAGGAACTGCTTCTCCTTCTCGGTGAGCGAGCCGAGCTTGGTGCCGGTAAAGAGCAGGCGGAAGCCCGGCTCCATGTCGGTGTGTTTCTGGCGGGTCTTCTCCTTGGTCGGCACCATGCAGACGACGCCGTAGTGGCAGAGGCCGTCGAGGACGCCGTCGGCGAGGATCTGGCGCGAGCTGTAGGTGGGGATGTCGACGGTGGCCTCGAAGAGCTCCGGGAGGGCGTTCTCGACGATGATGCCGCGCACACCGGGCAGGCGGAACATGCTGGTGTCGTTGCCGGTGTCGCCGGCGACGAGCACGGTGTCGAGCGACACGCCGAGGCGGGCGCACAACCAGGAGAGGGCGCCGCCCTTGGTGGCGTTGCGGGGAAGCACGTCGAGGTCGCGGCCGCTGGAATAGACGAGCTTCACCTTGAGACCGGCCCCGGTGAGCTGGCCTTTCAGGTCGCGGATGGCGGTGGGGGAGGCGCGGTCGAGGAACCAGCTCGACTTGAACTCGTGCTGAAACTCGTCCGGCTGCGGGCGCACGCCAGGGAAGCGGCCGGTGATCTCGCGCACGCGGGCCAGGTCCCAGCCGTCCGCGAGGTGGGCGTGCAGCTCGTCGAGCAGGCGGCCGGCCCGGACATCGAAGACCTGGGTGCCGACGCCGCCGATGTAGAAGTCGGCGGGCGGCAGGGTGCCGTGGTCGACGAAGCGGCGGAGATCATCCACCAGCCGGCCGGTGTTGTAGACCAGCAGCGGCCGGGCCTCGGGGGAGAGGGCGCTCCACGCGGCCTTGAAGCGCGCCGTGCCCTCGGGGTTGCCCAGCAAGGTGCCGTCGAGGTCGGTGCTGAAAAGGCGGACCGGGGGCGCGAGTGGGGTGGAAGAGGAAGACATGCGGGAATTTGGTCAGGCCATTTTGGTTTCCGTTCCGGCCTTTTGCACGTCGCGAATCAGGCGGGCGAGCAGCAGGATCCACAGGACGGTGGCGGGCAGAACCGCGGACCACAGGCCGAGCACCAGGCCCATCGGGATGAGGAAGGTGAGGACCTGCCAGACCAGCGCCAGGGCCAGGCGGACGAGATCGCGCCGGTGTTCGGGGCGGTGAGGCTCGCGCCAGGCCCGCGGCCACCAGCCAAAGGGGGCGACCTGGGCGTGGAACTTTCGCAGGACGGAGGCCGGCACGGGGGCGGTGAGCAGCGTGGCGACCACGGCGGCGCCCAGCGAGACGGCGGCGATGGCGAGGAACTGCTGGGCCTCGTTCCAGCCGGCCGGCGGGCGCAGGAAGCACGCGACCGCGGCAAGGAAACCGGCGGCGATGCCGGTGGCAAAGCCCGCGCCGTTGAACCGCGCCCAATACCAGCGCAGGGCGAAGGGCACGAGGAAGGCGGGGAAGAGCAGCATGACGATGCCGACCCAGACCCCGAGCACGGAGGCGCCGGCCAGCAGGGCAATGACGAGACCCAGGCCGACGATCAGGGCCGAGGCCGCATAGCCCACCCAGACAAGTTCGCGCGCCCCGGCCCCGCTGCGCCACGGGGCGTAAAGGTCGTTCACCACGTAGGAGGCGCCGGCGTTGATGGTGCTGTCAAAGGTGGACATCGCCGCCGCCAGCAGCGCCGCCACGATCAGGCCGCGCGCGCCCGGCGGGACAAAGTCGGACTGCAGCACCAGCGGGAGCACCCGCTCCGCGGTGTCCGGGGCCGAGCCGTCGAGGCCGAGTCGGAAGGCGAGCACGGCGAAACCGAGCACCATCGGCCAGCGGAAGGCGAAGAGCACGGTCCAGAGCATCCCGATCTTCATGCACTCCGCATCCGTGCGCGCGGCATAGAAACGCTGCGCCATGTAGGCCGAGCCGCCGCTGCCGCCGAGCCCCTCGAGCAGGCCCTTGCCCGCCCACACGCAGAGGAACCAGCCGAAGGCCGAGTAGGGAGCCAGGCCGGGGGCACTCATCCGGGGGATGAACTGGTTGAACTCCGCGCCCGGCCATGCGGCCAACAGCTCCGGCGTGACCTGCCCCGCCGCCACGACCGCGATGTAGATGGCGGCGCCGCCGATGATCCCCGCCTGGAAAACATCCGTCCACACGACGCCGTAGAGCCCGCCGACCAGGGTGTAGCCGAAGGCGACCAGTGCCATGCCGAGGGTGCACTGCAGCGGCGTAAACGGGAGAAGCTCGGCCAGGAACCGGCCGCCGGCGGTGAAGAAAAAGACGGTCATGGCGACGGTGATCACCAGGTAGGTGAGGGCGGCGGTCATCCGCGCGGCGCGACCCTGCCGGTCTTCGCCAAAGCGGAGAAGCATCCACTCAGCGGTCGTCATCACCGCGCTGCGCCGGTGCCACTTGCCCATGAAGGCCAGGAACACCGCGATCGGGAGCACCACTCCGCCGCGCAGCTCGATGAAGAAGCCGTGCAGCCCGTAGAGATAGAGGAGCGCGACGATCGTCATCGTGCCGGCCACGTCGAGGTTGCTGGCCATGCCGGAGGAACCCAGCGCCCACCACGGCAGGGCGCGGCCGCCGAGGAAATAATGCTCCGAGCTCTGCCCGGCGCGCCGGGCCAGCGCGAGGCCGATCACGGCGAGCACGACCAGGTAGAGGCCGATGATGGTGTAGTCGAGGACCTGCATCGCCGGAGGGGTGGGCTACCGGCGGCGCACGGACAGCACCGGGCAAGGGGCGTGGCGCATGATGGACTCGGCGGTGCTGCCGACGATCACGCGGGCGAGGCCGGAGCGGCCCTTGGTGGTGAGGACGATCAGGTCGATGTTGTTCTTCACCGCGAGCTGCAGGATCTGTTCGGCCGGTTTGCCGACGAGCACGGCGTTGCCGGCACGCAGCCGTGGCGGAAGAAGCTCCGCCGCCAACTCGCCCAGACGCCGGAGCGCGGTGAGCTTGAGCCGCGCCCGGTCGGGCAGCTCCGCCTTGCCCGGCGGCGGCAGCACATGGACGAGGTGGATTTTGGCCGCAAATTTCTGGGCGACCGGCACCGCGTAGCGCAGGGCCTGGCGGGATTTGCCGGAAAAATCGAGCGGCACCAGCACGTGTTGGATGCGCGGGTAGGAGACCTTGATGCGACCGAGGATGGAGGGGGAGCTCATGATTGGGCGGGAACGGTTTCGCGGTGCCGGAGCTGATCGCCGAGGCCGGTCGTGTTCCGGCCCGCGCGACGCTTGAAGACCCGCTGGAAGTAGGTGTTGTTCGGGACCATCACCGTCTCGTCGGGCGAGACCTGCAGCGTGGTGAAGATGAGGCTGAGGTCGATGACCCGGCCCTTCACGTTGTCGGCCGGCAGCTCCAGTTCGTCCCCCACGGAGAAGGGCTTGAACATGACGAGCACCAGCGTGCAGAGGAAGTTGCTGAGCACGCTCCAGACGGCGACGAAGCCGATGGCGACAAGGCCGAGCACGGTGCCGAAGAAGGCGAGGATGGTCCCGATCTGGAAGCCCCACAGGCCGAGGATCAGGGCGGCCGCGACGGCGAGGATGGCGTAGCGGAGCAGGAGGCGCACCGGGGCGAAGGCCAGCCGCGGCAGGCCGGCCCATTGCGCGAACTGCAGGATGCGGCCGCGCAGCCCGAAGAAGAGGGTCAGCGCGATGGTGAGGATGACGAGGGTCTCGATGAGGCGGATAAGGGTGGGTTGATCGATATAATCCATGAAGCAGGTCTCGGTGGGATAGGTTTCGGGAGGGGAGGGCGGGGCGGGGCCGGGCTCAGTCGCCGTCGTTCCAGGGCTCGTCCCACTCGTTGTCGGTGAAGGCGAGGGCGGTGGCGCGTTCCTCGATGAGGCTGGTGAGCTGCTGGGCGATGCCGGTCCAGGTGAAGAGGCTGCGGGCCTTGTGCGCGCCCATCCGGGAGAGCCGGGTGGAGAGGCGCGGGTGGCGGAGCACCTTCACGATGGAGATGCCGAGGTCCTCCTTGTCGAAGGTGTCGGCGTAGAGCGCGTGCCGGCCGAAGGTGACGGCGCGGAACAGGCCGCCGTGCGTCGTGATGACCGTCGGCGTGCCGCAGGCCATGGCCTCGATGGCGGTCATGCCAAAGGGTTCGTAGCGGCTGCTGAGCACGAAGACGTCGGCGGCCCGGTAGTGGTCGGCGAGGTCGGCGTCGGCAACGAAGCCGGAGAACCTGACCCGCTCCGCGAGGCCGAGGGCGGCGGCCTGGGCCTGCAGCTCGTCGAGGATCTGCTGCTCCTTGGCGTTGAGCCCGCTGCCGCCGACGGCGAGGTGGAGGACGGCGTCGGGGATGCGCGGCGCCACGATGGAGAAGGCGTCGATCAGGAGGTCGTAACCCTTGTTGCGGGCAAGGCGGCCGATGGCGAGGACGGCCTTGCCGCTATAGCCGAGGCGCTGGCGCACGGCGTTGCGGGAGGCGGCGCTGACGGGGAAGAAGCGGTTGTCGTCGTAGCCCGGCGGGATCATGTGGACGTTCTCGGCGGGGGCGCCGTAGTCCGACACGATCATGTCCACCTGCAGCGGCGTGGTGGCGATGACCTCGTCGCAGTTGCGGTAGAGCAGGGTCTCCTCGTTGATGCGCTGGGTGAAGTTGTATTTCCGCTCGAAATTGGCGGCGTCGGCCGGGAAATCCCGTTCCATCAGCTGCTTTTTCCAGAGGCCGAGGGAATGCGGCGTGTGGACGTGCGGCACGTCGAGCGCCTCGGCAAGGCGGGTGGTGGCGAAGCCGGCGTCCCAGTAGTGGCTGTTGAAAAACTGGTAGCGGAGCCGGTGTTTCTTGATCAGGCGCAGGGCGTTCTCGGACCATTCGCCGAGGTGGCGCACGAGGTATTCCTTGTCGAGGAAGTTGGGGCCCCCGCACGGGACACGGAGGACGCGGACGCGGTCGTTGACGACGTCCATCTCGGGCTGGTCCTCGAAGCGGCGGGTCCAGATGTCGACCTCGAAGCCGAGCTGGGCGAGTTTCTTGGACAATTCGAGGACATAGACAACCTGACCGCCGGTGTCGGCCTTCCCCAGCGGGGGCTCGGCGGCGACATAGCCGTGGGTGGACACCATGCCGATGCGCGGCAGGGTGCTGGTCGGGTTGAGGGCGGCATCAGACATGGTCATGGGACAGACAGCTTCGCCGCCTCCGGGTTGCCGCGGCAAATCCGGCACCCTGACAATATGTTCAGGAACGGATGCTCGCGCTGGCGCCCGGGATTCCGGCAGAGGCGGCTTGTCACCGGGGCGCCGCGCGGCCACAAAGCCCGCCATGCCCCCAGCGCGCCAGAGCCGCGCGCGGAGACTTGCCCCGGTGCGATTGCCCGGGCACAAAACCGACACATGTCCGACTTGCGCAAAACCATCCTCGTCGTGGAAGACGAGGCCGCCATCGCCGAGACGATCACCTACGCGCTGTCGACCGAGGGTTTCGCCCCGTTGTGGAAAACCACCGGGCGGGAGGCGCTCGCGGTGCTGGCGGCGCAGCCGGTGGCCCTCGTGGTGCTCGATGTCGGCCTGCCGGACCTGAGCGGACTGGATGTCTGCCGCGAGCTGCGGAAGCGGCACGCCGTGCCGGTGATTTTTTTGACGGCCCGCAGCAGCGAGGTGGACAAGATCGTCGGGCTGGAGCTCGGGGCGGACGATTACCTCGCCAAGCCCTTCAGCCCGCGCGAGCTCACGGCCCGCATCCGCGCCGTGCTGCGCCGGAGCCACGGGGTGGCGGTCGCCGGTGCGGCCCCGACCGGCTGGACCCACGACGAGGCGAAGTGCCGCATCAGTTTCCGCGGGCAGGCGCTCGACCTGACGCGCAACGAATACCGCCTGCTGGCCGCGCTGCTGGCGGCGCCCGGCCGGGTGTTCAGCCGCGACCAGCTGATGACGGCCGCGTGGGACGACCCCGGCGCCGCGTTCGACCGCACGGTGGACGCACACATCAAGACCCTCCGCGCCAAGCTGCGGACCGCCGCGCCGGACGCGGACCCGATCGTGACGCACCGGGGGCTGGGTTATTCATTGCGCGAGACGTGAGGATCCGCACGGCCATCTTCGTGGTTTATGTGGCGGCCTCGGCGGTGGGCTTCGTCGTGTTGATGGGCCTGGTGCTGCGCGATGTGCGGTTGCGGTATGTCGAGTCGATGCGGCGCACACTGGGCGACACGGCGGCCTATCTCGCCGCCTATGCCACGCCCACCACCGCGGGGGAGGACTGGGCTCGGAAGCTCGCCAGTCTGCCGCCGGGGACCGAGGTGCTGCGGGTATTTGCCTGCGATGCGGCCGACCGGGTGATCTTCGACGCCGCCGGGCGGGACGTCGGGCAGACCTACACCCGGGTGATGTATGGCGGCGGCAAGATTGCCTCGGAAAATTACACGGTGCCGAATGTCGCGCTGGTGGACGACGAGCTGCGGGTCTTTGCCCCGGTCCGGTTCGCCGGGGCCGTCATCGGCTGGGTGGGGGTCGGCCGGCCGCTGGCCACCGTCACCGAGGGTATCAGTGCCGCGCGCTGGCGGCTGGTCTGGATGACCGGGGCGATCGCGCTGGTGATGGTCGTGGCCGGGTGGTGGATCTCCGCGCGGCTCACGCGCTCGCTCGAGCGCCTGACGGTCTATGCGCGGCAGGTTCGCGACGGCCGGGTGCCACCGCCGCCCAAGTCGCGCGCGAGGGAGATCGCGGAACTCAGCCAGGCCTTCGAGGAGATGCGCGATGCGCTGGAGGGCCGGCAGCACGTCGAACGCTACACGCAGACGCTGGCGCACGAGGTGAAGGCCCCGCTCGCCGCGATCCGCGGCGCCGCCGAGCTGATGGACGAGGCCATGCCGCCGGAGCAGCGGGCGAAATTTCTCGGCAACATCCGGAGCGAGGCGGCGCGCATCCAGCAGATCATCGAGCGGCTGCTGGAGCTGTCGTCGCTCGAGGCCCGCAAGGCGCTGCGGCAGACGGAAGCGGTCGACGCCGCCGGCCTGGCGGCGGAGGCGGTCGCGGCGTTGCGACCGGCCTATGAGGCGGCGCGGGTGACGCTGAGGGTTGAAGCCACCGCGGCCACCCTGCGCGGCGAGCGCGTGTTGTTGCGCGAGGCGCTGGTCAACCTGTTGCAGAACGCGCTGGATTTTTCGCCCGCGGGCGCCGCGGTGACGCTGCGCGGCGCGGTGGAGTCCGGCCGGGTCAATTTCACGGTGGAGGACAGCGGACCCGGCGTGCCGGACTATGCGCTGCCGCGGGTGTTCGAGCGGTTTTATTCGCTGCCGCGGCCCGGCACGGAACGGAAGAGCACGGGGCTTGGCTTGGCGCTGGTGCGAGAGATAGCGCATTTGCACGGGGGTGATGCCACGCTGGAAAATCGTGACGGTGGCGGGGCCCGGGCGGTGATTTGGGTGCCGGTGACCTGAAGGGTTTGCCACAAAAAGGCACAAAAATCCGACGGCGTATGAGAGTCACAAGGCGCCTATAGGCACGCGGGTGATACGAACCGGCACGTTGGACGGTCTTTGTGCCTTTTCGTGGCCAATGGTCTGGAAAACTTCACTCGATTTCATCGTGACTTCACACGGTCTTCACATGAGCCGAGCAGGATGGGGGCATGGATTCTGCGCAACCTCCTGTCATTCCCACGCCGGGTTCGCGCCGGCTGGCCGTCTTCCTGAAGATCACGAGCATCTGTCTGCTCATCCCGTTCCTGCACATCCCGCTGTTCATGACGAACGGCGTGCTGCGCGAGCGGCAGGGCTACCAGAACCAGGCGACCGCGGAGATCGCCGGGCTGTGGGGTCGGGCGCAGCAGGTCACCGGGCCGGTGCTGGCCGTGCCCTACGCCTACAAGACCATGCTCGTGCGCCAGAAGGTTGTCGGGGAAAAGGTCGTGTCGGTCGAGGAGCCGGGCTTGCAGTGGACGACGGCTTATTTCCTGCCGGACAAGCTGGCGGTGACGGGGACGGTCGAGCCCGAGGTGCGGCGGCGCGGCATCTACGACGCGGTGGTGTATGCCACGCGGCTCAAGTTCGCTGGCGGGTTCGTGCCGGACTTCGCCGCGGCCGGCATCGAGCAGGAACGCATCGACTGGGCGCAGGCCAAGGTGCTGTTCGGCGTCACGGACCTGCGCGGCATCCGCACGGTCTCGGCTTTTCAGCCGGCGAGCGGCAAGGCGGCGGCATTCGAGTCGGCCGACGCCGCGGGCGGCGCGTTCCTGCCGCTGGAGGCGAAGCTCGCGGAGCTCACGCCCAGTGCGCGGATCGACTTTGAATTCGAGGCGGCCCTGCAGGGCAGCGAACGACTGCAAATCGTTCCGGCCGGCAAGGCCACCACGGTGAAGCTCACCGCGCCGTGGGCGGATCCGTCGTTTGGCGGCGCCTACCTGCCGGTGCGGCGCGAGGTCGGCCCGGCGGGCTTCACGGCGGAGTGGGAAATCGCGCATTTCAGCCGCGGCTTTCCACAGAGCTGGACGAAACGCGGCACGAACCTGACGGAGCTAACGCAGAAGATCGACGCGGCGGGCTTCGGCGTGACCTTCGCGCAGCCGGTGGACGGCTACCGGCTGGCCGAGCGCGCGCAAAAATACGGCGTGCTGTTCTTCGTCCTGGTGTTCGCCGTGTTCTTCCTGTTCGAGGTGACCTCCCCGGGGCTGAAGATTCACCCGCTGCAATACGCCATGGTCGGCGCCGCGCTGTGCCTGTTCTTCCTCGGGTTCCTGGCGCTGGCGGAATTCTGGACGACCGGCCTCGCCTACGCGGTGGCGGCGGCGCTGTGCACGGTGCTGGTGTCGCTTTATGCCTGGAGCTTCCTACGGACCGGGCTGCGCACGCTGATCATCGGCGGCGGGCTGGGGGCGACTTATGGTTATCTCTATTTTGTCCTGAAGTCACAGGACTACGCGCTGGTGGCCGGCACGGCCGCGCTGTTCGGGGCGCTGGCGCTCGTGATGTTCTGCACCCGGCGGATCAACTGGTATTCACTCGAAATGAATGCCGTGACCGCGGGTGCCGGCCGGTAAGGGTGTGAATCCCCGGGGTCGGCGCCGACGCTCTCCAAAAGCGGCGGGCCCGGCTCCCGGCGGATTCGGTCATGGGGATGGATTCAGTCCGGTCCGCCGCCAGATGGTGACCTGGCGAAAGCGTTGCACCGGTTCCCAGCGGCCGGGCATATGGTGCTGGAAGAAGTCGGGTTCCTCGTAGGAGAAGAGCGCGGCATAGAGCTCAAGGTTCCTTGTCGCGAGAAAAGCGTTGAAACGCGCGTAGGACGCGGGGGTGAAGCGGTCGGGCCGGATGAAGGGCCGGTCGGAGTAGAAGATCACGGCACCAGCCACCTGGTCGGCGCAGAGGACGGCGTTGGCCGGCAGCTGTTCCGCCGCCCAGCGGCCGACCTGGCGGTAGGGACGTTCCTCCAGCTCGACGATGCTCACGTGCAGCTGTCGCGACCACACGGCCAGCCAGAGCACGGAGAAAACCAGCAGCCACGGCGGCAGCGTGAACCGCAGGCCGTGACCGCCGGCCGGGTCGGCACTGGCGGCCGGCAGGCGCTGCGCGGAGATCAGCCAGCCGGGGTAGGGCACGGCCTGCAGCGCCAGCGCCGCCGCGATGCCGACGGCCGGCAAGGCCGGAAGGATGAACCGCAGATACCACCAGGCTTCGTGCGTGCAGTAGTAGCCGGCATAGAAAAACAGCAGGCTGCCGGACCAGGCGAGGAGGACCGCCTTTTTCCGACGCTCGAGCCGCAGCCACGGCAACGCCAGCGCGGCGACGGCCAAGGGGGTCGCCACCACGGGCACCCAGATCGCGTAGTGCCGCAGCGTGACCCAGATGTATGCCCGGTCGACGAGATAGCCCAGCGAGCCGTAACCAGTGGACCAGGCGGCGCCGTGCAGGGTGTGATTGTAGAACGCGAGGAACGCGGCGCCGGGCAGGCCCGCCAGCAGGAAGGCGAGCCAGGGACGGACGCGCGCTGGCAGCGCGATGGCCGCCGGCAGAAAGAGCAGCAGGTTGGTCGGCCGCACCAGCACGGCGACCGCGAGCGCCAGGCCGGCGCCGGCGGCCCAGCCGAGGTGACGGTCGGCGCGCAGCGCGCAATAAACCACCGCGATGGCCCAGACGGTCGCCACTTGATCGCTCAAGGGCTGGAGGGAGAGGAACAGCGTGAGCGGGGACAGCAGGAAAAGCGCGGCCAGGCTGGCACTCCAGTTGGGGCGGACGCCGAACTCCCGGGCGCAGAGGTAGAGCAGGCCGGCGAGGGCGGCCGCGGCCAGGAGGCTGACTACCGTGGCCGCGTGCTCGAGGTCCACCACAAGACCGGCGGCGGCGAGGTGCAGCGGCAGCCCGATCGGATAGGTGGGGGATACGCCGGGCTGCTTGAGCGTGAGCCGGAAACCGGGCGCCACGTAGTGCAGCGGCTCCAGCAGATCCGCGGGGGCGCCGGAGAGCAACCGTGGCTGGGTGGTGATTTTCCCCTCCAGCAGCAGCCGGGCGCTGTTCAGGTAACCGGAGGAATCGGAGCCGCCTGCATACGGGCTGTGATACCAGCCCAGCCAGACTGCATAGGCGATCGCCGCGACGACCAGGAGGCGCTTGAAGCCGCGGGACAGCTCCATCTCAAAGCAGTGTCGCCTGGCTGCCGTCGCCGGTCGCGGCCTTGAGGCCGATGGCGCCGTAGCCTTTGGCGGTGAGGATGCGGCCTTGGGCGGTGCGGGCGAGGTAGCCTTCCTGGATCAGGAAGGGCTCGTGGACTTCCTCGAGGGTGTCGGCTTCCTCGCCGACGGCGATGGCGATGGTGCCGAGGCCGACGGGGCCGCCGGCATAATTCTCGGCCATCAGGCGCAGGACGCGCTTGTCCATCTCGTCGAGGCCGGCGGCGTCGATCTCAAGGAGCTCGAGCGCGGCGGCGGCGACGGGCTGGGTGATGCGGCCCTTGGCCTTCTCGGAGGCGTAGTCGCGGCAGAAATTGACGAGGTTGTTGGCGATGCGCGGCGTGCCGCGGGCACGGGAGGCGATCTCGCGGGCGCCGCCGGCGTCGAGGTCGACCTGAAGGAGGCCGCAGCTGCGGGTGACGATGCCCTCGAGCGTGGCGCGCTCGTAATAGTCGAGGCGGGTGTTGAGCGTGAAGCGCGAGCGGAGCGGGGCGGTGAGCAGGCCGGAGCGCGTGGTGGCGCCGATGAGCGTGAACTTGGGGATCGAGAGGCGGACGCTGCGGGCGTTGGGGCCCTGGTCGATCATGATGTCGAGGCGGAAGTCCTCCATCGCGCTGTAGAGGTATTCCTCGACCGTCTTCGGGATGCGGTGGATCTCGTCGATGAAGAGGATGTCGCCCTCCTCCATGTTCGTCAGCAGGCCGGCGAGGTCGCCGGCCTTCTCGATGACGGGGCCGGAGGTGACGCGGACGTTGCGGCCGAGCTCGTGGCCGAGGATGAAGGCGAGGGTGGTCTTGCCGAGGCCCGGGGGGCCGGAGAGGAGGATGTGGTTGAGCGGCTCGCCGCGGCGCTTGGCGGCGCCGACCATGACCTTGAGACGCTCGACGGTCTTAGGCTGGCCGGCGAAGTCGGCGAACGACAGCGGGCGCAGCGCGGCCTCGGCCGGCGAGACCGGGGAGGTCAGGGCTGTCGTCAGGAAATCGGAACCCTTTGGGACTTTGTCAGGGGAAGGCATCGGAATTTTTTAACCGCTAATCGGCGCTAATTGACGCTAATCATTAGCGGAGATTAGCGAGAATTAGCGGTTGCTTGCATTATCTCCACTCCACGTCGGCGCCGAGGCTGCGGAGGTTTTCCACGAAGGCCGGGTGGGCGCGCTTGATGGTGTCGGCATTCTTGACCACGGACTTGCCCGGGATGCTGGCGGCGACCATGTAGAGGGCGACGGCGGCGCGGATGATGTAAGGCGCCTCGACGGTGGTCGGGCGCAGCGGCTTGGCGCCGAAGACGGTGATACGGTGCGGGTCGCTGACGACGACGTGGGCGCCGAACTTCGACAGCTCGGACATCCAAGTGAAACCGCCCTCGTAGACCTTGTTCCAGAACATGACGGTGCCCTCGGCGCGCACGGCCAGCGCGATCATGACGGGCAGCAGGTCCACGGGAAAATACGGCCACGGCGCAGCCTCGATCTTCGGGAGCAGGTTCGAGGTGAAGGGCTCGGTGACGACGAGTTTCTGCCGCTTGCGGACGATGGCGGTGTCGCCGTCGTATTCGATCTTCACGCCCAGCTTGGCGAAGGAGCGGTTGATGAGGTCGAAGTGGTGGGGTAGGGAATGTTTCACGCGCACCTCGCCGCCGGTGATGGCGCCGAGCGCGAGGAAGGTGACGACCTCGTGGTGGTCGGTGTTGATGGTGAACACGCCGCCCCGGAGCTTCGCGACGCCGGTGACGGTGAGCTGGCTGGTGCCGAGGCCGGAGATCTTCGCGCCCATGCCGGCGAGGACGGCGCAGAGGTCCTGCACGTGCGGCTCGCTGGCGGCGTTGAGGAGGACGGACTCGCCCTCGGCGAGCACGGCGGCCATGACGAAATTCTCGGTGGCGGTGACCGACATGTAGTCCGGCCAGTGGCGGGCGCCGCGGAAGCGGCCCTTGAGCGACATCCGCAGGTCGCCGTTGTGGGTGATCTTCGCGCCGAGCTTTTCCAGGATCTCGAGGTGCGGGTCGAGCTCGCGGATGCCGAGGGAGCAGCCCTTGGCGTTGGTCGGCAGCGTGATCTTCTTCATGCGCTGCAGGAGCGGCGCGAAGAGGAGGACGGAGGAGCGCATGCCCGCGGGGAGCTCGCCGTTGAGGCGGCCGGCGTCGAAGGCCGAGTGGTCGAGGGTGATGGTGCCGGCGGCGCGGTCCCACGCGACGACCGAGCCCTGCTCGGAGAAGAAATTGACCAGCTTCTCGACGTCGGTGATGTGCGGGACGTTGCGGAGGACGACCTTGGCGTCGGTCAGCAGCGTCGCGCAGAGGATGGGCAGGACGGAGTTCTTGTTGCCCGACGGCGTGATGGTGCCGCTCAGGGGTTTGCCGCCGTGGATGATGAGATCGGACATCTAAAAGTTGAGAGTTGAGAGCTGAGAGCCGAGAGCCGCAGTCAGCCCACCCAAAAGAAAAAGGCGCCCGCGGGAGCGGACGCCTTTGAATCGATTCGCGCACGGGGCGCGGGGCAAGGTTTAAGTGGCTCAGACGCCGCCCTGGCTGCTGCCCTCGGAGCGGTAACCGCCGCCGCTGCGACCACGGCCGCCACGGCCTCGGCCACGACCGCCTTCGCCGCCGCCCGAGCCGCCGCGATTGCGGCCGCCACGGTGACGACGCTGGCCGCCTTCACGGCGATGCTCGCCGTGGGCGCCGGGGGCTGCGGCGGTCTCCGCCGGGGCGGAACCACCGAAGAGGGACTTCAGCCAGCCGAAGAAGCCGCCGGACTGGGCCGGGACTTCCGCGGAGGTCTCCAGGGCGCGCTCGGGCGAGCCGTGGATCGGGGCGGAAGGACGCTCGGAACGCTCCGGGCGCTCGCTCCGCTCGCGCGGGGCGCCGCCGTAGTTGCGCGGGGTCGGCACATAGGTGTGGCCCGGGCGCACGTAGAGGAACTGAGGGGGGATCGAGGCGATGTCGACCGGCTCGTCGGCCGGGCGCTCGCTGCGCTCTTCGCGGCGCGGACGCTCGGTGCGGGGCGCGCGCTCGCCGTGGGAATCGTTGCGGGCGGGCTTGAAACCCTCGCTCTCCCAGGTCTGGGCGGGCGCGGTCTTCTGCTGGGCCGGCTCGAGGATGTTCAGTTCCGCCGGCTCCTCGTTCTGGACGGGGGCGGCCTCCGCGACAGGCGCGGACGGCTCGCGGACCGGGGCGGGGGTGATGACAACCGGAGCCGGTTCGAAGGGCTTCGGGGCGGGGGCGGTCGCGACCGGCGTTTCGGCCGGGGCGAACGGGTTCTGGTATTCACGCGGAGCGTTGACGACTTCGATGGCGGTCGGCGTGTATTCAGGGGAAGCCGCGGTGGAGGCGGCGGGACCGGCGGCGGGACGTTTGCCGCGGGCGAGGCCGGAGCCGCGGGTGGTGCCGAATGTAGGGAACGCGGCGTCAGGCGCCGGGGTGGTCGCAGTGGCTTCGGCAGGAGCACCGGACGATTCTGTGGAGGACATGTCTATCTATGTTGTTGGTTGATAGCACCTGCCAAAGAATTGGCGGCGCGGGTAGTGGATGCCAGCCGGAGCTCGAAAATCTCGCTCAACAGCGGCAATAGCCCGGCAAAGTCGTTTATCAACCGGGGCAGGGCAACTTAATTTTCCCGGGCGGCCGGGCTTGCCACCTGCCGGGGGGCCTCCCACGCTCCCCGGCCATGGACAAACTCGAGGAGATCTTTCGTATGCAAGATGCGCTGAATAAGCGCATTGGAGTGAATCTGCCCCCGCCGACCGACGAGGAAAAGGCGAAGTGGATCCTTAATTATACCCGGGCCATGCAACAGGAGACGGCCGAGCTGATCGACAGCGTTCCCTGGAAGTGGTGGGCCAAATACCAGAAGTTCGACGAGCAGAACGCGAAGGTCGAGGTCGTGGACCTTTTCCACTTCCTGGTGTCCCTGGCGCAGACCCTCGGCATGACGCCGGACGACGTTTACCAAGCCTATCTTAAAAAGAACGCGGTGAACCACCAGCGGCAGGAAAGCGGCTACGTGAAGAAGGACGAGGCGGACTCGAAGCACATCTGAGCGCGGCGAGCCTCGCTCAAGTGACAAGTTGGGTAATAAATGAGCGTAGACGAAAAAGTAGCAGCCATCTTCCGCGAGCTTGCCGGCGAAAAGAGCAAGCGGCTAGACGGCTCGCGCTATCTTGCTGATGTCAATTCGAGGATCACGAAGGCATTAGCGGCCCGAACGGAAGATGAGACCGAAATTCTACATCACGATGAAGTCGGGTTTCATCTCATCGATTGGCAGTCGGAGGCAGCTTTTCTAGTGGCCTTGTCGTTGTTTCCGGAACGCTTTACGGACGAAGAGATTCGAGACGGTGTGGAAGGCTTTCTTATCCATGCGCCATCCCACGTGGCTGAAGCAGCACGGCTTGCTGGATTCACCAGCGATACTTTTTCCCCAAGGAAGAATAAGAAGAAGCCCAACCAACTATCTCAGCCAACACCGCGAAAGCGGCGTGGCTGATCTGAGGCGTTCAAGGGACAAGTAACAGAAAAGAATCGGGCACCCGGGTTCTTGTTACTTGGAACTTCCCGGGATCTCGTCCGCGGTGAACACCAGCGTCCCTTTATAGGTGCCGCGGGCTTGTGCCGCCGCGGCGCTTGGGCCGGAAACCTCGGGGGTTTTAAACTTTGATCCCATGCCGGGGATGGCGTGGAGGAAGGACAGGTCGCCGGCGGGGAAATCCACCGCGGTGTTCGGGTGGCTGAGGCGCGGGGTGCCGATGCGCAGGTAAACAGCCGGGTTGTCGGACACGATGCCCAGCGGGCCGGCCGCGGTGTCGAGCCGCGCCCAGCGGACGCCGGCGAAGAAGCCCTCGAACTCGGGATAACGGAACGACTCGCCGGGCTGCAGCACATGCCGCGCGTTTTCGTGCAGGCCGAGCCACGTGCCGTGCAGCCGGTTTTGCCAGACGCGATACGGGCCTTCGCCCAGCCAGCGCAGCGACTGCATCGCCTCCTCGTCATGATCAAAGGTGATGCCATGGTAATTGAAGCTGCCCTCGAGGGCATACTCGTAGTCGAGCCGGAGCTTGCCGTCGCCGCCGAGCGTCCACCTGAAGTTTGTCGGGCCGCCGCGGCTTTCGAGCCACGCGCCGTGGTCGTCGGTGCCGGTGGTCACGGTGATGTTGTGCGTGGTCTCGGGGGGGAAGCGGCCGGCGGCGTGGCCGATTTTCACGGCTTTCAGCTGCGCGGGCGAGCCGTCGGAATGGGTCAGCTTCGTCAAGCGCACGGCGGCCACGCGTTGCGGCGGGAATTCGTAGCGGCCGCCATCGCCCGGGCGGCGCGAGGCGTCGTAAATCGTGTGCCACTTCACGCCGTCGGGGGAGAGTTCGATCCGTCCGGCCGTGTAGGGCATGCCCTTGGGCGTCTCGATCTCGACCTCGAGCACGCTGGCGGTCTGCGGGACGGCAAGGAAACGCGTGGTTTCCGTGGCCGGCGTGTTGTCGCGCCAAGGCAGCCAGGCCACCGGGGCGGCGGCGGCCGGGCGCGCGTAGGCGAGGCGCGGGCCGTGGGTGAAGGCGAGGGTCTTGTCGCCGGAGCCCAGTGACACCAACAAGCCCGTCCGGGCGTCGAAGGAGGCGGTCACGCGGCCGGCCGTGAGCGAAATCCGGTCGGTGGTTTTCCCGATCTTCGGCGCGGAGCCTTGGCCGGGATGCATCAGCGCCGCCGTGCGCTTCGCCAGCGCCGGCGTCGCCCACGTCCAGGTCCACAGGGCCGCGCCGTGCGGATCCTTGACGGTGACCGCGAGCGCGTCGGCCTCGCGCCAGGAGGCGGGCAGGTCGAGTTTCAGTTTGCCGCTGGTGTGCGGGGCGATGGCGGGACCGGCGCCGGCGCCGGAGGCAACGGTCTGGGCGACGGGGTCGAAGCGCTGCAGCGTCCATTCCACGGTGCAGGCGGCGAGCGAGGTGAAATCGTAGCGGTTGTGCAGCGTGAGCGTGTTGTCGAATTCCCCGGCGAGCACGGGCGGGTCGATCTGCACCGGCGACCAGACGTGGCGCACGGTGTAATAGCTGGCTTCCTTCTCGAAGCGCGGGCCGACGATGCCGTCGGGCGCGAAGGTGCTGAACGGGTCGAGCGCGCCGCCGCGGTCGGAGCGGACGATGGCCTCGTCGGCGAAATCCCAGATGAAGGCGCCCGCGCCGAAAGGGGAATTCTCGATGGCCTGCCAGTAGTCGTGCAGGCCGGCGCCGGCGCCGCCGTCGTAGAGTGCGTGCAGGATCTCGGTCGGCATGACGAGGTTCGGCCCCTGGAGCCGGCGAACGTGGTCGGCGTAACCGGTGTAGTGTTTGGTATCGATGCCGCCGAACGGATCCCACGGGTGGATCACGGGGCGGTTCTGCGGATCGTAGAGGGCGAAGTCGCCGTCGAGGTCGCGGTTCCAGCCGCCCTCGTTGCCATTGTCCCAGATGATGATGCTCGGGTGGTTGACGTCGCGCTCGACCAGCTCGCGCACGAGGAGCCGGCCGACGGCGGTGCCGTGGGCGGCCTGCCAGCCGCTGAGCTCGTCGAGCACGTAGAGGCCGAGCTCGTCGCAGGCCTCGAGGAAGGCCTCGTCCGGCGGATAGTGCGACATGCGCACGGCGTTCATGTTCATGCTGCGGATAAGGCGGGCATCCTCGTAGCAATCCTCGCGGTCGAGGGCGCGGCCGGTCTCGGGGCGGAAGCTGTGGCGGTTGACGCCCTTCAGCAGCACGCGCTGGCCGTTCACGTAGAGACCCTGGCCCTCGCGGACCTCAAAGGTGCGGAAGCCAAAACGGGTCGTCGTCGTGTGGATGACCTCACCGCCGCGCTTGCGGGTGACCTTGAGGTTGTAAAGGTGCGGCGTCTCGGCGGTCCAGAGGCGCGGGTGGGCGACCTGGGTGGCGAGGCGCAGCCGGCCGGTGCCGCCGGCGGGGATTTTCACGGCGAAGGGTTCACCGACGGGCTGCTGGTCCACGTCGAGGATCTGGCCTTCGAGCGTCTCGGGCAGAAGCGTCGGTCCGTCGGGGCGCGTGCGATCGCGCAGCGCGCCCAAGGTGACATCGGCCGTGAATGTGCCGTCGGCGCGGGCGTCGATGGCGACGTGGTCGATGGAGTGGGCGGGGACGGACTCGAGGTAGACGGAACGGTAGATGCCGCCGAAGACCCAGTAGTCGCCGCCGCGCTCGGCCTTCTCGGTCTCGGCGTTGGCGGAGACCTTGCTGACCTCGACCGCGAGGACGTTGTCGGCGTCGAATTTCACGAGCGGGGTGATGTCGTAACGGAACTGCGTGAAGCCGCCCTGGTGGACCGGGCCGGCGGGCCGGTCGTTCACCTTCACGGCGGCATCGGTCATCACGCCGTCGAAGACGAGGCGGACGCGGCGGCCCGACCAGGCGGCGGGCACCTTGAAGGTGACGCGATAGAGGCCGCGCTCGTCGCCCTTGGTGGGTTCCTGGCCGTAGTTGTAGGTGCCGAAACCCTGCAGCTCCCAGTGCGAGGGGACGGGGATGGTGTTTTTCTCGCCGGCGCGACGGCCGCCGGTGACGGTGAACTCCCATGGCACGGCGTCGGCCGGCCCGCGGCCGGAAAGGTAGTGGCGCTCTGTCACGGGCTCGGCAGCGGGGAGGAGGGTGGCGAGTGCCAGGGTGGCGGCGATAAGACGGAAACCGGGGATGAAGCGGAGGGGCATGGCGGTTGGCTTGCGGGCAGGCTTGAGAGGTGGGAGTGGGCTTATACCCGACAGATGACGGCGCCGGCGCGAAGCCTAACTGATCTTACAGTTGGAGGGGGCGGCCGGCTCAGTTGCGCGTGGTGCGCTCGAACAGGAACGTGCCCAGCGGTTTGATCACGGGCCCGAGCCAGGTTGTCTGGACGCGCTGCACCTCGACCAGCAGCAGCTTCTGCTCGCTGACGGTGCTGAGGAGGAAGTAGAAGCCGTCAAACTCGTAGCGTTTTGAGCGGAAGACCAGTTTGACCTGATTGGCTTCGATGCCGTAACCCTCGCCGATTTTCCACCGGCCGCTCCAAGTCTGCCCGCCGTCGGCATCCTTGCATTCGATGGTGAAGCTGGAGCCGGTCTGGGTGTTCGTGACCTTGTCCGTGCCCGAATGCAGCGCGCGGGCCAGCGGCAGGTCGAACTCGAGGCCGAGCAGCCCGCGGAAGGGCACGGCGCCGGCCGGCTCCTCGAGGCTGGTGCTGAGGGCCGTGCCGGAGTTCTCGTAGGTGCCGGACACATCAACCGCCCAAGCGGCCAAGCCGGACAGCGCAAAAATGATGCTGCCAACGATCACCGCTCGGATCGAATTCATGACCCATAGTGTAGTCCGGTTCACGGCCGGAAGAAAGGCTATTTGCCTCACGCCGGGCCGCGAGGGCGCCAGGCAAGGCCGCTTGGCCTAGGCCACCGCCACGAAGCTGCCCGAAAATTCCACGGCGGGTTTGCCCTTGGCGCCCTCGACAATGGCGGTGAGGTCCATGCGGGCCTTCTTGTGGCGCTGCAGGTCGCGGATGAATTCCTTCACGTCCGCCGCCGGCGGGCGCACGCAGACGGCGCGCAGCCGGCCGGTGACGGGCTGGCGGTAAAAGGCCTGGCTCTGCTTCACGACCACGTGGCCGTCGATGCCGGCCTCGCGCATCAGCGTCCACAGGCCCGCGTAGCAGGCGAGGGTGGGGAGCGTGTGCAGCGAACCGCCGAACGCGGTGCCGAGATGATTCACGTTTTTTTCCAACGGCGCCTCAAGCACGAGGCGCTGTGCGCTGCTCTCGGCGACATGCAGGCCCATGGCCTTGGTCAGCGGGATCTTCTCGTGGAGGAAGGCCTCGAGGCCCTTCGTGGACATGCTGTCCGGAACCAGTTCGCTCATGGGGCCGATTGGCTAGCGCCAATGAGGGGTTTCGCCAAGCATCGACTGCGTCGCGTGTCTCACGGATTGCATTGACGGACCGCGCCGTCAGAATGGGCGCGTGGCAATCTGGAAAATTCGTGAGCGGAAAAAGAAGAAGTGGCCGCGCCGCCTGCTGATCGCGGGCATCGCGCTGGCGTTGTTCACGGTCGGTGGCTTTTTCGTCGCCCCCGGCATCGTGAAGACGCAGCTGGAGAAACGCGCCGGCGAGGCGCTCGGCCGCACGGTCACGGTAGGCAAGGTCCGCGTGAATCCCTACGCGGTGTCGGTCACGCTCGAGAACCTCGACGTGCGCCTCAAGGACGGGAGCGGTTCGTTCCTCGGCTGGGACCGCCTCTACGTGAACCTCGATCCGCTGGCCTCGATCCTCGGGGCCTGGACGGTCGGAGAGATCGAGCTCGAGGGCTTCCACGCCACGGCGCAGCTGCTGGCCGACGGCCGTTTTAATTTTTCGGACATTTTGGCCCGGCTGAACGCGCCCGCGGCCGCCCCGGCGGCTCCGGCCAAGCCCGGCCGGCCGCTGCACATCGGCAGCCTGAAGGTGGCCCGGGCCCGCGTTGATTTCGCCGACCAGTCCCGGTCACAGCCCTTCACGACCACGCTCGGCCCGCTGTCCTTCGGGTTGACGGATTTCCGCACGGCGGGCGCGGGTGCGCGCGGCGCGCCGTATCAGTTCGAGGCGGTGACCGAGGCCGGCGAGCGGCTGAGCTGGACCGGCACGCTGAGCGCCGACCCGGTGAGCTCGGCCGGCGAGCTGCGGCTCGAGAACATCCTGCTCGCCAAATATGCACCCTACTATGCCGACCTGATGCAGGCGGACCTGAGCGAGGGTAAGCTTTTCCTGCGCGGACGCTACGAGCTCAACCTGGCGGAAAGCGGCCGGGTGATGAAACTCATCGATGGCGCCCTCCAGTTGCGGAACGTCAAGGTCACGGAGCGGGCCACGCGCGAATCCTTGGTTGAACTGGCCGCGCTGGACATCGCCGGGGTCAGCGCCGACGCCCTCACGCGCAAGGCGGTGATGGAGTCGTTCACGATCACGGGCGGCGCGGTGCGGGCCCGGCGGGAGAAGGACGGCACGTTGAACCTGCTGGCGCTGGTCGCCCCGGCTCCAGCCGGTGCCTCGGCCCAGACAACCGCGCCCGCCACGCCGGCTGCCGCGACCCCGGCGCCGGATTTCATGATCGGGGAGGTGGCGCTGCGCGATTGCGCGGTGGAGTTCACCGACTTGGCGGCGCCGCGGCCGGCGCAGCTTTCCCTCGCGGGCATCCAGTTTTCCCTGAAAAAGGTCACGCTGGCCGAGGGTGCGGTCATGCCGCTGGCGCTCGCGTTCAACTGGGCCCCGCAGGGCGCGGTGAAGGTCGACGGCACCGTCACGCTCAAGCCGGAGCTGAAGGCCGACCTCAAGACCGAGGCCGCGGCCCTGGCGATCCTGCCGCTCAGCCCCTACCTCGAACAATTCATCAACGCCCGCATCACGCAGGGTGCGGTCTCCTCGACCGGCGCCGTGCAGGTGACCATGGCCGGCGCCGCGCCGGCGGTGACCTTCGCCGGCGGCGTCTCGGTCGACCATCTGGGCCTGGTCGACGGCGTGCACAACGAGGAGCTGGCGGGCTTCGGTTCGCTCGCGTTGAATGGGCTCAAGGCCGTCACGGCCCCGCAGCTGGCAATCTCGCTGGCCGAGATCAGCCTGACCGCGCCCTACGCCCGCGTGCTGGTGAACAAGGACGGCACGCTCAATCTGGCGGGGTTGGCGAAGGTGGAAGAGAGTTTGCCTCCCGGCTCTGCCGCTGACGCCGGATTGTCGGGGTCTAAAGCCCCTTCCGCCAATACCGGACCCCTGCCCAAGATCGAGATCGGCAAGGTCTTGATCGCCGACGGCGACTTCACCCTGACCGACCGCTCGCTCGAGCCGAACGTGCGGATGGGCGTCAACCAATTCGGCGGCACGATCGCCGGCCTGTCGTCGGAAAACCTGGCGAAGGCCGACGTCGACCTCAAGGCCGCAGTGGACGGGGCCGGTCCGGTGACCATCACGGGCCAGCTGGATCCGCTCGGCGCGAAGAAATTCGTGGATCTGAAGATTGATTTCAAGAACGTGGACCTGCTGCCGCTCAGCCCCTACAGCGGCAAATACGCCGGCTATGAGCTGGCGCGCGGCCAGCTGAACGTCGACGTGCAGGCAAAACTCGACGGCAAGCAGCTCGATGCGAACAATGTGATCACGCTGAACCAGTTCACCTTCGGCGCGCCGGTGGAGAGCCCCGCCGCCACGAAGCTGCCCGTGCGGCTCGGCGTGGCGCTGCTCAAGGACCTGAACGGGCAGATCGTCATCGACGTGCCGATGTCCGGCAGCATCGACGATCCCAGCCTGCGCATTGGAAAGGTCGTGCTGCGCGTTGTCGTGAACCTGCTGACGAAGGCGGCCGTGTCGCCCTTCGCGCTGCTGGGCTCGATGTTCGGCGGTGGCGGCGACGAGCTGGCCTACCAGGAATTCGCCCCCGGCGGCAGCGAGCTGCAGGCGGCCGAGATCAAGAAGCTTGAGACGATGGTGAAGGCGCTGACCAACCGGCCCGGCCTGAGTGTTGCCCTCGAGGGCGGCTACGACGGTCCGGCGGACACCCATGTGCTGCGGCAGCTGAAACTCGCGGCGCTCGTGCGCGGCCGGATATGGGAAGAGCAGCACGCGATCAACCCGAACATCCCGCCGCCGGCGCAGCTGCAGTTCACCCCCGAGGCGTCGGCCGCGATGTTGAAGAAGCTGTTCGACGAAAAATTTCCCGCCGGCACGGAGTTCGGCGCCCCGCTGGCCCAGGCGCCGGCGACGGTCGCGGCCCCGGTGGGCGCGCCCAAGGGTTTCATCCGCCGCGTGGTGGACCTGATCACCTTCGGCCTGTTTGAGAGCGCGCCTGCGCAGCCGGCGACGTCGTCCGCGCCGGTCGTGCCGGCCGCCGCGCCCGTGGCCGTCCCCGCCGGTCCGTCCCTTGAGGAAATGATCGGCCGGCTGGCGGAGACGATGCCGGTGGACGACAACGATCTCCGTGCACTCGCCGCCGCCCGCGCCCAGCGCGTGCGCGACTATTTCCTCAACGAGGGCAAGATCGCCGCGGACCGGCTTTTCCTGACGCAAGCCAAGGAGCCGAAGGAAAACAAGGGTCCGCGGGTGTTTCTGTCGCTGCAGTGAGAATCCGCGCGGCCGGGAAATATCCCGTTTCCTGTCCGAAACCGGCCGCTTCGTTCGTTGTAATGGTGAACCCCTGAGAAAATGACGAAGCGCTCCTCCCAGTATCTCCTGTTGCTGCACCAGCCCAACACCGGCCGGGGGCCCACGCCGGCGGAGCTGCAGCAGATCATGGTGCAGTTCGGCCGGTGGATGGAGGGGCTTTACGCCAAGGGCATTGTGGCCGGGACCAACGGCCTCGAGCCCACGGGCAAGGTTTTGCGCGAGCCGGGCGGGGCGGTGATCACCGACGGGCCCTACGCCGAGGCGAAGGAGATTGTCGGCGGTTACATCCTCATCAACGCGCCGAGTCTGGCCAAGGCGGTCGCGATCGCGAAAGGCTGCCCCGGGTTGAATCACCGCCTGGCGGTCGAGGTGCGGCCGGTGAAGCGGAGATAAGGGTAGCCGCCGATTCTTTTAGCCACGGATTACACGGATGAACACGGATGGTGGCGCGAGGACGAAAATTTCATCCGTGTCTATCCGTGAAATCCGTGGTTAAAAAACTCATGGATTGCCGGTCAAACTGCGGGGCCTGCTGCATCGCGCCGAGCATCTCGTCGCCGATTCCCGGCATGCCGCACGGCAAGCCGGCGGGAATTCCCTGTGTGCAGCTGTTGCCAGATTACCGCTGCGCGCTCTTCGGGAAACCAGAGCGTCCGGCGGTGTGTGCGAGCCTGCGGCCGACGGAGGAAATGTGCGGCGCGACGCGCGAGGCGGCGCTGGCGCATCTGATGGGACTGGAACTGGCGACGCGGCCGATCACTTGAGACCAGTCTGCAATCTCAAATCTGAAATTTGAGATTACCCGGCACGGCGCCGGGCTAGTGCCCGCCGTCGAGGTCGCCGGGCTTGAGGAGCGGGGCGAAGAGGGCCTTGTTGCTGCCCTTCATGTAGGCTTCCTTCGGTTCGACGGTGCCGTCCTTCACGCGGGCCATGAGGCTGTTGTCCATCGTGATCATGCCCTCTTCCTTGCCGCTCTCGATGATGCCGCGGATGTTGGAGATCTGGCCCATGCGGATCGTGTTGGGCAGCGCCTCGTGCTGGAGCAAAATCTCGTGCACGGCGACGCGGCCCTTCGGCACCTTCTTGCACAGCAGCTGGGCGACGACGCCGGCGAGGCAGCCGGCGAGCATGACGCGCACTTGGTTCTGTTCCTCGGCGGGGAAGGTGTTGATGATGCGGTCGACGGTCTTGGGCGCGTTGTTCGTGTGCAGCGTGCCGAAGACGAGCATGCCCATCGAGGCGCAGGAGAGCGCGAGCTTGATGGTCTCCATCTCGCGCATCTCGCCGAGGAGGAGGATGTCGGGGTCGTGGCGCATGGCGCCCTTGAGCGCGGCGCCGAACGTCTCGGTGTGCTCGCCGACCTCGCGGTGGACGATTGTCGACTTCTTGCACGGGTGCACGAACTCGATCGGGTCCTCGATCGTGATGATGTGCCGCGCGAGGTTGTCGTTGATGTAGTCGATCATCGCCGCGAGCGTGGTCGACTTGCCGGAGCCGGTCGGGCCGGTGACGACGACGAGGCCCTGGTCGAGGTGGCAGAGCTTCTTGAGCGCCTCGGGGAGGTTGAGCTGCGAGAACGACAGGATCTTCGCGGGGATCTGACGGAGGACGGCGGCCTGGCCCCAGTGGTTGTAGAGGTAGTTGGCGCGGAAGCGCGCGAGGCCCGGCACCTCGTGGGCGAGATCGAGATCCTTCTTGTCGAGGAATTCGTTCCAGCGCTTCTCCGGGCAGATTTCCTTGAGCAGGGCCTCCATCGCCTGGGAGGTGAGCGGCTGGTCGCCGATGGGCTGGAGCGAGCCGGAGATGCGGGACTTCGGGGGCAGACCGACCGTCAGGTGCAGGTCGGAGCCGCCCTTGTCGAGCATGGTCTTGAGGAGTGAGTCGATGGCGGCCATGGCTAGCGGAGAGTTGAAAGCTGAGAGTTGAGGGCAGGAAGTGCGGTCACTTCTTCGCGACCGGCGGCGGGGGCGGGGCGGGGGGCGGGTCGATTTTCAGCCGGACGTTCTTCGTGCTTACGTTGATGAGGGCGGTTTCCTTCGAGATCTTCTTCTGTTGGTAGAGCTCGAGGACGACGTTCTCCATGATGCACATGCCTTCCTTGACGCCCGTTTCCATGGTGTTGCGGAGGCCGGCGGTCTTGCCCTCGCGGATGAGGGCCTGGATGGCGGTGTTCGACACCATGATCTCGCAGGCGGTGACGAGACCGCCGTCGATGCCGGGCAGGAGGCGCTGGCAGACGACGCCGCGGAGCGACTCGGCGACGGAGGCGCGGATCTGCGTCTGCTGCGCGGGCGGGAAGACGTCGAGCAGGCGGTTCAGCGTGGTGGACGCGTCGCTCGTGTGCATGGTGCCGATGACGAGGTGGCCCGTCTCGGAGGCGCTGATGGCCATCTCGATGGTCTCGAGGTCGCGGAGCTCGCCGATGACGATGACGTCGGGGTCCTCGCGCAGGGCGCCCTTGAGCGCGGTGAAGAAGGAGCGGGTGTGCGGGCCGACCTCGCGCTGGGTGACGTTGCAGCCCTTGGGCAGCTGGACGACCTCGATGGGGTCCTCGACGGTGATGATGTGGTCCTCGCGCTGCTCGTTGAGCTCGGCGACCATGGCGGCAAGGGTGGTGGTCTTGCCGGCGCCGACGGGGCCGGTGATGAGGATGAGACCGTTGTGGTAGGAGAGGAGCTTGCGGATGGCGTCGAGGTTGCGCAGGCCGAGGTTGTCGAGCTTCGGGATGCCGGCGGGGACCATGCGGTAGGAACCGGAGGGGCCCCACTTGTGGAACATCAGGTTGACGCGGTAGCGGTTGGTGGCGTCGAGGGCGAGGGCCAGGTCGTAGTCGCGGCGCTCGAGGTAGATCTTCTTCTGGTGCTCGGCGAGGAGGACGGTGTTGAGGCGGAGGGACTCCTCCTCCTTGAGGATGTGGTCCGTGATTGGCGTGAGGGCGCGGAGCCGGCGGACGAAGGGTTTGGAGCCGGCGGAAAGGTGGAGGTCGCTCGCGCCGAACTTGCCCGCGTCGATGAGGAGCTGGCGCATGGCCTTGGCGAGGGCCGCGTCGTCCATCGCGGCGATCTGGTCGAAGGGAAACTGCGGCGCGCCGGCGGGGGCGGCCTTGGTCGCGGGACGGCTGCCGCCGGTGTCGCCGACCGGCATGGGCGGGGTGGTGCCCTCGAGCAGCGGGTTGCCGTCGGGCGGGCCGAGGGCGGCGCGGGCCATGGCGTTGCCGGCGACCCGTTCCAGGGTCTCGACGTCGGTGACGATGCCGTCGTCGATGAGCTTCTGCGCGAAATCCATCAGCTGGGCGTCGCGCCCGACGGCCTTCAGGACGCCGACGGCCTGCTCGCGGGTGAACATCTTGCCGTCAACACAGAGTCGGATGAGCCAGAGGATCTCGTTGTTCATGCCGGAGGCCGGAATGCTTTCCAGCCGCCGTCGCTTGGCAAGGCCGGACTTTTTTCAAAGCGGGAATGTTTCACGGCGGCGGGAGCCGCCGGAGAAAAATGACGGCCGTTGATCCATCGTGTTTGCCTAACGCGGCACACCGCCTACGTTTTGATACCCCTTTCTCCGCGGTCACGCGACCGGTGAAAGGCCCGATCACATCCCCCTCAACTTACCCAAGGAGAAAACAGCCATGTCCGCCGAAGCCAAATGCCCTTTCAACCACACCGCCCCCGTCGGCGGCACCGCGAACCGCGACTGGTGGCCGAACCAGCTCAAGCTCGAGCTGCTCGCCCAACATTCCGCCAAGTCCAATCCCATGGACCCGGGCTTCAATTACGCCGCGGAGTTCAAGAGCCTCGACCTCGCGGCGCTCAAGAAGGACCTCGCGGCGCTGATGACCGATTCACAGGACTGGTGGCCGGCGGACTTCGGGCACTACGGCCCGATGTTCATCCGCATGGCCTGGCACAGCGCCGGCACCTACCGCACCGGGGACGGCCGCGGCGGCGGCGGCCGGGGCCAGCAGCGTTTCTCCCCGCTCAACAGCTGGCCGGACAACGTCAACCTCGACAAGGCGCGCCTGCTGCTCTGGCCCATCAAGCAGAAGTATGGCCGGAAGATTTCCTGGGCCGACCTGATGATCCTCACGGGCAACGTCGCCCTCGAGACGATGGGCTTCAAGACCTTCGGTTTTGCCGGCGGCCGTGAGGACGTCTGGGAGCCGGACCAGGACGTCTACTGGGGCTCGGAGAGGAAATGGCTGGATGACAAACGCTACTCCGGCGACCGGAACCTCGAGGATCCGCTCGCGGCCGTGCAGATGGGCCTGATCTACGTCAATCCCGAGGGCCCGAACGGGAACCCCGACCCGCTCGCCGCGGCCAAGGACATCCGCGAGACCTTCGCCCGCATGGCGATGAACGACGAGGAGACGGTCGCGCTCATCGCCGGCGGCCACACCTTCGGCAAGACCCACGGCGCCGGCCCGGCCTCCCATGTGGGGCCCGAGCCCGAGGCCGCGGGCCTCGAGACGCAGGGCCAGGGCTGGAAGAGCAGCTTCGGCACCGGCAAGGGTGGCGACACCATCACCAGCGGCCTGGAGGTCACCTGGACCACCACGCCCACCAAGTGGAGCAACAACTTTTTCTGGAACCTGTTCAGCTTTGAATGGGAACTGACGAAGAGCCCGGCCGGCGCCCACCAGTGGCAGCCGAAGCACGGCGCCGGCGCCGGCACCGTGCCGCACGCCCATGACAAGTCCAAGCGCATCGCCCCGGCCATGCTCACGACCGACCTCGCGCTCCGCTTTGATCCGGCCTACGAGAAGATTTCGCGCCGCTTCATGGAGAATCCCGACCAGTTCGCCGACGCCTTCGCCCGCGCCTGGTTCAAGCTGACGCATCGTGACATGGGTCCGCGGGCGCGTTATCTCGGGCCCGAGGTTCCCGCCGAGGTGCTCCTCTGGCAGGACCCCATCCCCGCGGTCAATCATCCGCTGGTCGACGCGGCGGACATCGCCGCGCTGAAGGGCAAGATCCTCGCGTCCGGCCTGTCCGTCGCGGAGCTGGTCTCCACCGCGTGGGCCTCGGCGTCCACGTTCCGCGGCTCCGACAAGCGCGGCGGTGCGAACGGCGCCCGCCTCCGCCTGACGCCGCAGAAATATTGGGAGGTCAACCAGCCGGCCCAACTGGCCAAGGTGCTCGACGTGCTCGAGGGCATCCAAAAGGCGTTCAACGGCGCCGCAACCGGCGGCAAGAAAGTCTCGCTGGCCGACCTGATCGTGCTGGCCGGCGGTGCTGGCATCGAGCAGGCGGCGAAAAAAGCCGGGCACGACATCACCGTGCCCTTCACCCCGGGACGCATGGACGCGACCCAGGAGCAGACCGACGTCGCCTCCTTTGCCGTGCTCGAGCCCGTCGCGGATGGTTTCCGCAACTATCTGAAGCGCCAATACCGCATCCCGGCCGAGGCGCTGCTCGTCGACCGGGCGCAGCTCCTCACGCTGACCGCGCCCGAGATGACCGTGCTCGTGGGCGGCCTGCGTGTGCTGAAGACCAATGTCGGCGGCACGCCGCACGGCGTCTTCACCAAGCGCCCGGAGACGCTGACGAACGACTTCTTCGTGAACCTGCTCGACCTGGGCACGGAGTGGAAGGCGGCGGCGCCCGACGCGAGTCTCTATGAGGGCCGTGATCGCAAGACGGGCGAACTCAAGTGGACGGGCACGCGGGCCGACCTGGTCTTCGGCTCCGATTCCCGGCTCCGGGCGCTGGCGGAAGTCTATGCCAGTGCGGACGGGCAGAAGAAGTTCATCCAGGACTTCGTCGCCGCCTGGACCAAGGTGATGAACCTGGACCGTTTCGACGTGGCGTAAGCCACCGTGTGACCGGCCGTCCCGTCCGCGCCCGGAGGCGAGGGCGGGGCGGCGTCCGGGCGCCGGCGAAACCGGGGCTTGCGTGCCGGCGCGGGCTGCTGTCTCCTGACCCCTTACACAAATGAAACTCATTGATCTCAACCGCCAGGGCGGCATCGGCGCCAATTCACTTTTGCTGATGATCGGCGACCTCAACATCCTGGTGGACTGCGGGCTGAACCCGAAGACCCCCGGCCTCGGGGCCTTGCCGGACCTCGCTCTCCTGCGCGACATCGAGCTCGACCTCATCATCGTCACGCACTGCCACCTCGACCACATCGGCGGGCTGCCGGTCGTCATGCGCCAGCACCCGAAGACCCCCGTGCTGCTCACGCAGTCGAGCCGCATGCTGATCGAGAAGATGCTGCACAATTCCGCCAACGTGATGCAGAAGCAGAAGGAGGAGGATAACATCCCGGGCTACCCGCTTTTCACCCACAAGGAGGTCGAGGGTCTCGCCAAGCGCTTCGTCAGCCTGCCCTTCAAGAAGGTCAAAAAGATCAAGGGCAAGCGCGGCGAGATCGAGCTGATGTTCCACCCCTCCGGCCACGTGGCCGGCGCCACCGCCGTCGAGATCCACCACGGCATGCGCAAGATCTTCCTGACGGGCGATGTGCTCTTCGACAATCTGCGCACGCTGAAGGGCGCGCATTTCCCGATCGGCCACTTCGACACCCTGATCATCGAGACGACGCGCGGCATGACGGAGCGCGCCTACGGCAAGGAGCGCGTGCACGAGATTGCCCGGCTCATCGACTCGATCAACGAGACGATCGCGAAGGGCGGCTCGTTCCTGCTCCCGGTGTTCGCCCTCGGCCGCATGCAGGAGCTGCTGGCGGTCTTCCACGACGCCCGCCGCTTCGGCCGCCTGATCGACTGTCCGATGTATGCCGGCGGTCTCGGCATCGGCCTGTCCGAGCTTTTCGACGAGATGTCCCGCAAGACCAAGGACGTGCAGTTCGACCGCCGCATTCTCCACGACCTTAAGCTGCGCAAGCTGCCCAAGAAGATCGTGCCCGGGCAGGAGCCGCACCAGAAGGGCCTCTACATCGTGAGCTCCGGCATGCTCGTCGAGCGCACGCCCAGCTACGCGCTCGCCTCCGGTCTGCTCGGCCACGCCCGCAACACGATCGGCTTTGTCGGCTTCTGCGACCCGGACACCCCGGGCGGCAAGCTGCTGGCGGCGGAGCCCGGCGCGAACTTCCTCTTCGAGGCCGTGAACGTGAAGGCCAAGGTCAAGGCCCGCGTCGAACGCTTCGAGCTCAGCGGCCATGCCGAGCGCGGCGAACTGCTGGAGTTCGCCGTGCAGACGAAGGCGCGCTCCATTGTGCTGACGCACGGCGACCCCGGCGCCCGCGACTGGTTCAAGGGCGAGCTCGGGCTGGCCCTGCCGAAGGCCCGGATCATTGATCCGGTGCCGCTGCGGCTTTACGAGGTGTGAGGCGGCCGGACGCACCCCGGCCAATTTCTGCGGCATTCTGGTCAAGCCATGCCGAGACCGCGGAGGGGGCCGGCGGTTAGGATGGGTGGTGCCCGGCGTCCTTCATTCGCGACGGGCGCACACCAACCCATCCATGAACCAAGTCATCCGTAAGCTCATTCCCTGCGCCCTGCTGCTGCTCTCCGCCACCGCCCTGCCGGCGGCTTCGCCCTGGTCCGTGCGCGTGCGCGCCACCTACCTGCAGACCATGGACAAGTCCGATGCATTCACCGCCCTCGGCCTCAATTTCGCGGCCGATGCCGTCTCCGTCAGCGACAAGCTGATCCCCGAGATCGACATCGCCTACGACTTCACCGAAGTCTTCTCGGCGGAGCTCGTGCTGACCATCCCGCAAAAGCACAACGTCGACCTCGCCGGCGCCGGCCGGCTCGGCAGCTTCAAGCACCTGCCGCCGACGCTGCTGTTCCAGTATCGCGCCAACCCGGGCGGCGCCCTCCGGCCCTACCTCGGCTTCGGGGTGAACTACACCCTCATCTTCAGCGACAAGCTGGCCGTGGCCGGGGTGCCACTGGGCCTCGACAGTTCCAGCGTCGGCTTCGCCCTGCAGGCGGGTTTGGACTACAAGGTCAACGACCGCTGGTCGTTCAACGCCGACCTGAAGAACGCGCGGCTGTCCAGCGGCGTCTATGCCGGCGCGGCCAAGCTCACCGAAGCCAGCCTTGATCCCTGGCTCTACTCGCTGGGTCTGCGTTATCAGTTCTGACGCGCTCGCCCGTTTATTCCCCGGCGCCGGCCCCCCGCGGACCGGCGCTTTTTCTTGGCCGGGCCGAGGGCGGGTGCGGCTCGCGTGGGAATTCGCGAAGCGCGTTCTTGCGTGTCGGTGCAAAAGTGGTTCTGCTGGCGGGCGTTCTGGATTTCCGGAACCGGCCCCACGCCATGAAACGGACCTGTCTCATCCCATCCCTCCTCCTGTCGGCCTGGCCTGACCGGGAGCAACCGATGGAGCGTTCAAAACGGTTCTGACCGACCGCGACGCCTCCCCACATGTCCGATTACGGTGGCTATCAACGCAAGCGTGCCCATTTCCTCGGGCCGTTTACGAGCGTTTATGAAGCCACGGCGCCCGACGGCCGGCCGGGCCGGTTCGCGCTGAAGATTTTCCATCCGCCGGCCTCCGGCAGCATCCGTCGCGTTTATGCCATCGAGGGCTGGCTGCTCGCCGCCGAGCGCCAGCAGAAGGCCGCGAAGAAGGACGGCGCGGTCGTCGAGATCGTGGCTTTCGGCCGCTGTCCCGAGGGCGCTTGGTGCGTCATGCCGTGGCAGGAGCGGCCCTTCGAGCCGATTGCCCTGAACCTGGCCGCCAAGGGCGACCTCTTGCGTGCGACGGCTGAGGCCCTGTTCAACGCGCTCGAGCAATGGGGCGTGCAGACCGGCGGTTCGCACCGGAAGCTGAAGCTCTCGAATATTTTCCTGGCCCGATCCGGCCCGATGCAGGGCATGAACCTGCTCCTGAGCGATCCGTGGTTTCTCCTCGGGGTCAAGGATGAGAAATCGCGCGTCAACGACCTGACGGCGGTCGGCGCCATCCTCGCGCAGATCGTGCGCCGGCGCGAGGTCGCCGCCTGGCCGATCGAGGACGCGCCCGAGTGGAAGGCCCTCGGCCGCCCCGGCAAGGCGTGGCTGGCTTACGTCAACTTCCTGCTCGACCCGAAACCCGCGACCGGCGAGCTCACGATCGCCGAGGCCCGCCGCCGCCTGGCGGCGATCCCGAAGGACGCCAATCCGGCCCGGACGGCGATGCTGGCGGGCACGGGCGTGCTGGCCTTGGGCGCGGTGGCGGTGCTGGCCTTTGCCCGGTTCGGCGATCCGATCTACATGCCCGACCGGATCAAGGATCTGGCGAACAAGGTCGGCAATCCCAAGGCGCAGATCACCGAGGTGCCGCGCCAATGGGCCGACCTGTGCGTGGCCTGGGACACCTGGCTCGTCGACCTGCAGAACAACGGCCGGCGCCTGCTCCGCGTGGAGGGCCTGTGGGAGCCGAACGATCCCCTCCGCCGGGAGATTGAGAATTTCGTGGCGACGGCCAACGAGCTCCGGCCGGAAGTCCTCGTGCCCTCGGCCGCCAATGAGAAGCGCCTCGGCGTGCTGGCCAACACCCCGCCCGAGGCGGTGCTGAAGGAACTGCTGACGCCCAGCGTGGACCAGCGGGTCCGGGACGCGGGCGCGCGGCTCGTGGCCATCCAGTCCCGGCTGGTGAGCTGGCAGAAATGGGAGCAGCTGCGGGCGTTGCAGAAGGTGCTCGAGGCGCGCGGCTTCACCCGCGCCGCCGGTTCGCTCGGGCCCAGATTGCCGCAGGCGCCCGGCACGCCCGGCTACAAGCTCGACATGCCGCGCACGCTGAAACTCTTCAACGACATCTCCCTCGACACCACCGGCACGCTGCCGCTGGCCGGCCGCTGGGGCGAGATCACGCGGCTCACCGAGGACATGAAGGGCACGACCGACCGCGTGCAGCAGGCGATGCCGGAACTGATCCTGGCGCGGCTCGTGGACCGCGGCTCGCTCGGGGATTTTGCCGACTCGCTCGTCGGCCCGCTCGACGAGATGAAGCTGCGGCGGAAGATGTTCCTCGACCCGCAGGTCGTGCGCGAGCGCTTCCTCAAGGAGTCCGCGCTGCAGGCCGAGACCGCCGCGGTCACCGTGGACGACTTCCCGCGCTGGGAGGAGCAGCTGGCGCTCTTCTCAAAGGTGCCCGCCGCCGACGATCCCCGCGGCGTGGCGACGCTGGACGCCAGCGTCACCCGCCTGCCCCCGGTCGCCGCCGACCTCGAGGCCGACGCGCCCACGGCGGAACCGGGCGGCCTGCCCACGCTGAGCAAGGCGGATTTCGACGGTGAGTTCGCGGCGCGGCGCGCCGAGCTCACGGCCCTGCGCGCGAAGGAAATCGTGCGCATCGACCTGCCGAAGATCGCGGAGGAGACGACCCAGCTGGCCGGCCGCTTCCAGCTGCTGGAGCAGCGCCTCGAGACCACGCTCGCGCTGCTGAAGCCCGAGATCTGGCTGGCCAAGGTCGCGCAGCCCTACGGCAAATTCAACGAAACGAAGGCCCGTTGGCTCGCCTGGCAGCAGGCGACGCTCACCGGCCTGACCCCGGCCGCGCTGGAAGGCGTGGCCAACCGGCCGCGGTTCCGCGAGCTGCGCGCCAATGAACGGAAATTGCGCGAGTGGATCGACGGGCTGGAGGGCGCCGACGGTTTGGGCGCGCTCGTGGTGCCGGAACTTGCCGGGGTCTCCGCGGACAGCGCGGGGCCGTTGCGCGAGCTCGAGGCGGCGCGCCGCGAACAGACGGCGACCGCCGCCGCCAATGCCGCCGAATGGCGCGCCGCGCTGCCCGTGACCCCCTGGGCTGCGGTGGCCGCCGCCGTGCGCGCGCCGCTCGAGGCCCATCGCGCCTGGCTGGCCGATTTGCCGGACTTTGGCGCCGACCTCGACCGGTTGGGCGCGTTACTGACGGGCGGCTTCAGCTGGAACGAGGGCGTGAGCGAGGTCCTGGAGCGCCTGGCGCGGCGCGCCGGGCTGGACGCGCTCACCGGCCGGCCGGCGGAATGGAACACCGAGGCGCGTCTGCTCGGGCGGCTGGTCGAGAGCACCGACCGGGCCGCGTTGGCCGAGGCGGCCCAGAGTGGCGGACTTTCCCGGAAACTCACGGCGTGGCGGCGGCTCGGCACGATCACCGGCTGGCCCGCAGGCGCCGCGGATCTCGACATCGACGGCGGGGTGGTGGCGGCCCTGCGCGAGATCGTCGGCCGCGACGTGCCCGACGCGGCGCGCCGCGACAGCCTGCTCGGGGAGCTGACGCGCGAGACGCGCGTCCGCTGGAACCGCGCCGCGCGCAACTCCGCGGCCAACATCGAGCAGATGACCGCCGTCTTCGAGCGCATGGTCCGCTACGGCATCAGCGAGAGCGACCTCGAGGCCCCGGCGCTCTACAACCTGAAGCTCTGGCAGTTGAAACGCTCCGACTGGAGCGAGGTGGACCTCGCGCCCCTGCGCGCCCGGCGCGACGCGTTCGTCGCCGCGGTGCGCGCGATCGCGGGCGTGTCGGCCCAGCCCGCCGTGGCAAATTTCGTGCGGGAACTCGACGGCATCGAGCTGGTGATCGACCCGAACCGCAAGCCCACCCCCTCGCCGCGGCTCGCCGGCTGGACGGAGGAGCTGACGGACGCCGGCCTGGGCCTCACCGCCACCTGGAACCGCGGCGGCAAGACCGTAAAGCTGGATTTCGCGATCGTGCAGCCGCGGGATGACACGCCGCCATTCTACCTCGCGCGGCGCGCCCTCGCGGTGGGCGAGTTCCTCGACCTGCTCGCCACGCGGCCGCAGGAGGATATCGCGGCGGTGCTGGCCGAGTTGCCGCCGTGGACGCGCACCGCGTCCTACGACAAGCCCTACAACAAGCCCACCGCCTGGCGTCCGCGGGTGGACGACGCCACCGGCAAATACGAAGGCTTCGAGCTGAATCCGAGCTGGTTCTATTTCACCACGGCCGCCGTGAAGGGCCTGCTCGACGACCCGGAGGTGCGCGCGCAGAACCCCGCTCTCAACCAGGCCGCCAGCGAGAAGCCGAGTCTGCGCAGCCCGCTGCAGCTCGTGCCGCCTGACGCGGCGAAGGTCTTCACGGAAAAAGTGCTGGGCGCACGGCTGCCGACCTCCCGGGAATGGCAGGCGCTCATGCAGGTGGTGGGCACGCCGCCGGCGGGCAATTTCCGCGGGCCCAATTTCCAGCGCCTCTTCAACTACCTCCGCGATTACAACGTCGCGGGCCAGACCATCCCTTGGCGACCCAACGAGGGCGCTTTCCTGCCGCGGGTGGCGACCCCCGGCGGGCCGCGCCGGAATTATGTGGATGACGGTCAGGCGGGCCCCGATCCCGACGAGAGCCGGCTGTGGTTCGCCCCCGTGGACGAGGGCCCGGTGGCGGCCGGTTTCATCAACCTGACCGGCAACGTTTCGATCTATCTCTATGACGAGACCGGCAAGCAGTATCACGTCGCCGGCGGCTCGGTCCTGTCGCCGCCCGGCATCGACTTCAAGGAGCCGCAGCGCGTCGAGGCCGGCAGCCTCATCGGCGCCAAGCGGGTGACCGAGGGATTCAGCGACGTCGGCATCCGTCCGGCCTTCGACGCGCCGCCTGGTTTCAAGGAGCGCTACAAGCTGTTAGTGCTTGTGCGCCAACAGGGATTTCTGACATGGTGACCCCCGTGCCGTCTGATTCTCCCATCGACGTGGCGAATGCCAAGCCAGCTGCCTGGGCGGCCTCCTTGGTCACGCGGTTGAAATACCTGCAGACCAACCTGACGGAGGCGACCCCGGAGAACCGGCAGGTCCAGATGGAGGAGGAATTGCGGCGCGCGCTGCAGGAGCTGCCCCTCGAAAAGCGCGGGTCCCATTTGTATGCGCTTGCCCAGGCCTTCCCGGAATGGGAGCTCGCGGCCGCCACCGTGGTCGCGCCCGCCGCCGCCGCCCGGCAGACGCCCGATGAGATCATCCGGTCCTTCGTGCAGCTGGTGCCGTCGCTGAGCGGCGCGCAGCGCGAGAAGGTCAAGCAGGAGCTCGCCGCGCTCGGCCTGGTCCTCCCGTCCCCCCAGCCGCTGGAAGGCGAGGCCTTGGTGGGTGTGCGTGCCAAGCTCAAGCTCGACGCGGAGGATCCGATCAACGTCACCCAGCTCGCCAAGCTTTTCGCCGCCTACGCCGAGGCCATGCTCGCGCTCGACCAGCTGGCCTGGAACGTCTGGCGCAACGCCGCCCCCAAGTCGCCCATCCGGCGCGACATCGCGCAGGGCGACCTGCGGACCGTGACCCGGCGCGCGCTTGCGGGCGACGCCGAGTCGGCGGTCGCGCAGGCCGCGGTGCAGAAGCAGCTGGAGGCCAGCCGCCAGCTCGTGGCTGGGCTGCTGGCCGGCCTTGGGCCGGCCGGGAAAAACTTCGCGCGCCGCTACCAGCAGCGCTACACGCCCGACGCCGTGCGCGAGGTCGTGCGGGCCGAGGGCGGCAAGGGCGACCTGCAATTCTGGAAGAAGCACACCGAACTGGCGGCCGAGGTCACCGAGACCGTCATCGAGGACGATGTGCAGGCCGCGGTCGTCAAATACGCCGAGGACCTCATGCGCGGCAGCCAGCGCGAGTGAGCCGCCCGCCGGCCCGTCCTTTCGGCCCGATTTTCTGATCATCCACCCGTCAACCCCCCACTGTCGTGTCCGCCAGTCTCATCACCCATTGTGAACCGCTCTTCCAGGCGGTCTGCCGCCTCAACCGCATCGGCCGCATCCAGCGGGGATCGACCATCGACTACGCCCAGACCCGCACCGAGATCGAGGAGCAGTTCGAGGTCCTGGCCCGCATCGCCCGCGGCGACATCGCCCTCGGCGAGCAATACCGCAAGGTCGAACCCGCGTTGATCTTCTTCACCGACGCCATGATCGCGGAGAGCGCGCTGCCCTTCGCTTCGAAATGGAACAACAACCGCCTCGCCGTCGCTCGCGGCGAACGGGGTGGCGACGAGAAGTTCTTCACGCTCCTCGACGAGACGCTGGCGGAGGCCGGCCCGGCCGCCGACGAGCGTCTCGCCATCTTCTACATCTGCATCGGCCTTGGCTTCACCGGCGGTTCCGGCGGCTCGCCCGAGTTCCTGCGCAAGAAGATGCAGGAGATCGCCCCTCGCGTGAAGGCCTACGTCGACGCCGACGAGTCCGCCTTCATCACCCCCGCCTCCTACCAGCACACGAACCTGGCCAACCTGCCCATGCCCATGGCCGCCAGCCTGGTGCCGCTGCTCATCATCCTGTCCGGCCTGCTGCTCGTGGTCGTCGGCGTCAACATCTTCACCTTCCGCAGTGCTTCGGCGGACCTGAACCAGGCGCTCGACACGATCATCGCCCACGATCCCGCCAAGTCCACCACCCAACCCTGACCGGCGCCATGCTCGACCAATTCCAACAGATCCCGAAAAACATGAAGCTGGTCATGGCCGGCCTGGCCGGCGTCGCCGTCCTCGCCGTGACCGCGATCATCGGCAAGCAGGCTCTGCTCATCGCCGTCGTCGGCCTCGTCGTCATCGCCGGCGCGATGATGCTCTGGTCGGTTTATCAGAAGGTGAGCGGACAGAAGCGCAGCCGCGCCCTCAGCCACCAGCTCGCCGCCCATTCCTCCGGGGCGCCGTCTGCCGTCCGCGACCCGGCCCTGCTCGCCACCCTCGACCGCCTGCGTGAGAACTTCGCCCGCGGCATCGAGAAGTTCGAGGCCGTCGGCAAGGACCTCTATTCGCTGCCGTGGTATATCGTCTGCGGCGAGCCCGGCTCGGGTAAGACCGAGGCCGTGCGCCGCTGCAAGGTCGGCTTTCCCCCCGGCCTGCAGGACGAGATGCAGGGCGCCGGCGGCACCATCAACATGCACTGGTGGTTCACCAACTACGCCGTGCTCATCGACACCGCCGGCAAGCTCCTCTTCCAGGAGGCGCCCCCGGGCACCACGTCGGAATGGACCGAGTTTCTCTCCCTGCTGCGCAAGACCCGCCCCAACTGCCCGATCAACGGCCTGCTGCTCGTGATCCCGTCCGAGAGCCTGATCAAGGACTCGATGGAGGACATCACGGCCAAGGCCGGCAAAATCGCCCGCCAGCTCGACACCATCCAGCGCACCCTCGACGTCCGCTTCCCGGTCTTCGTGCTCATCACCAAGTGCGACAAGATCGTCGGTTTCCGCGAGTTTTTCAGCGGCGTGAAGGACCCGCAGCTGCAGGACCAGATGACCGGTTGGTCCAACCCGGCGCCCCTCGACACGCCCTTCCAGATGGAGGCGGTCAACCGCCACCTCGCCGAGGTCGTGCAGCGCATCGGCCGCCGCCGGCTCGGCATGCTCAAGGACCCGATGCCGACCGACGCCGGCAAGCGCCGCGCCGACGAGGTGGACTCGCTCTTCGCGCTCTCCGCCAGCATCGGCGCGCTCGCCCCGCGCCTGCGCAAATACCTCGAGACCATCTTCGGCACCAGCGCCCAGGCGGCCAAGCCGCTCTTCCTGCGCGGCATCTACTTCACCTCCGCCCTCACCGAGGGCAAGGAGCTCGACACCGAGCTCGCCGCGGCCCTCGGCCTCAGCGAGGACCAGCTGCCCGCCAGCAAGGCGTGGGAGCGCGAGCGGTCGTATTTCCTCAAGGATCTCTTCCTCCAGAAGGTTTTCAAGGAGAAGGGCCTGGTCACGCGCGCGACCAACACCACGCAGCTGATCAAGAACCGCCAGCGCATCCTCGGCGGCGTGGTCGCCCTCGGCACCCTCGCGGTGCTCGGCATCAGCTGGCTCGGCTACCGCGCGCTCAAGTCCAGCGTGGGCAGCGAGCTGGACTACTGGCGGGCCGGCGCCCTCGCCGAGAACTGGTCCGGCGACAAGTGGCGCCCGATCGTCAACAACCGCCTGGAATACACGGGCAACGACATCGTGCAGCTCGACGCCAACACGCAGCTGCCGATCATGGAATATCACGAGAAGCTGCAGCAGCTCGCCAGCGCCGACCTCAAGATCCCCGCGGTCTTCAAGCCGATCGAGTCGATCGCGATGCAGGCCAACCCCAGCCGGCGCCAGGCGCAGCGCGTGCTCTTCGAGGCCAGCGTGATCGCCCCGGTGGTCGAGGCCAACCGCGACCGCCTGATCAACTCCGACGGCTGGAGCGCGGCCGACTCCGAGCGCCTCGCGGCCCTCATCCGCCTGGAGGGCTCGATCCATCTCAAGGGCCTGCCCGGCTACGACGCGGATTATCCCGCCGAGGATTTCTTCAACCCGTTGCTCGGGCCCACGCTCAAGGACACGGCCGGCGGCCAGGAAACCCTCGCCAAGCTGATGCAGATCCACGAGTGGACCTATTTCCGCGGCGGCGCGGGTCGCGGCCAGTGGCCCGCGGCCTGGCTCTCCAAGGGCCCGAGCCTCCGCGACAACCAGCCGATCGTGCGCGGCTGGGACGCGCTCGACCGCGCCATGCAGGCCTCCCAGGGCGGGCTGCGCGACGCCATCCAGACCATCCAGAGCGGCCGGCTCACGCTGGCGCGCTACACCGAGTCGGAGAAGGCGTTCCTGCGCGCGGTGGCGCAACCGCGCAACGCCGCCTGGTCCGAGAACGTGCTTTCCGCCTGGAGCGATCTCTCCACCCGCCGCGGAGCCGTGGACAAGCTGACGGCCGACCTCAAGGCCAAGGCCGGGGTTTCCGGTGACAATGTCACGCTTGATGCCAGCTACCGGGCCATTGTCACGCGCCTGCGTGGCGAAACCGGCCAGGCTTCACAGCTCATCCGGGCGGCCCTGCTCAAGCAGAAGGCCGCGGCGGATGCCGCGGCCGCCGCCACCGGCGCGGCCGCCGACTTCACCCTCTATCGCGACCTTGATCGCCGGCTCGCCGGTCTGGACGCGCAGGTCACCACGCAGCTCGGGCAGCTGATGTCCACCGCCGAGGAGGCCCAGCTGGCCGATCAGGATGTCTTCACGCTGCTCTCGGAGAACGGCACGGCCATCTACGCCACGCGCTGCGGGATCTATGAGGAGGTCATGCAGGTCATGGCTCCGTCGCCCGACGCGGGTTCCCTGCTCGGCCGGCTCGGCGAGGCGGTTGCGCAGCAGTCCGCCACCCTGGCGTCCGTGCGGGAACGCTCGGCCAAATATACCGGGGCCTTGCGACAGGAATTCATGGGCGGCTTGCGCACGTTGCTTGAGGTGGCCGCCAGCCAGGGCGTCGAGGCCACGGTCGAAGCCTACCGCAAGGAGCTCGACAAGGCTTTCCCCGACACCCTCGGCTATCCGCTTGGTTCCGGCGCGCCGCTCACCGCCGACCAGCTCAAGTCGGCCCAGGCGTTGCTCGCGAAGGTGCGGGCGGATGCCGCGGCCACCAGCTTGCCGGCCGAGGCGCGGCGCCCGCTCGAAGGCCGTTTCAAGCGCCTTGAGGCGATGGCCGCGTTCGCGGGCCAGCTGACCGGCACCGACGGTGTCCCGGCGACGGTGACCCTCGTCCTGCCGAGCGATCAGGAGCAGGAGACCATCATCGCGCGCGTGCTCGGTTCGGGCGGCGCCAAGCAGGCGATCACCAAGGCGTTCAAGTCCACCCGCGTGGGCGACCGCGGTTACCCGCTATCCGGCCTGCCGGAAAGCCTGGCGCTCAGCAAACTCAACGTCGCTGCCGCGCTGCCGCGCATCGAGTTCTTCACCACGGTCGGGCCGAAGTCGGTCGCCGATGCCGCGGTGGAGCCCGGCCCCGCCTGGGGCGTGCTGCGCCAGCTCCAGCAGAACGCGGTGCGGCGCGGCGACGGCAAGGACTGGGACACGATCATCCGCCTCAACCACAAGGGGGCCGAACTGGTGCTCCCCGTTACCCTCAGCTTCGAGAAGGCCCTCCCGGCCGTCGAGCAGTGGCCGGCGGCGGCGCGATAATTCCGACGCGTCGTCCCCGTGCCAGCCATGAACAACTTCGCCAAGTTTTTCCTGAATGAGGACTGGAAGGGCGTGCCCAACGCTCCCCGGGCCTATATCGGGGCCTTCGGCAAGCATCCCGGTTGGAACGACCACCTGGACGACATCGGGCTGGTGACGACCTCGATGGTCGAGGCCCGCAGCATCCTTTATGGCGGCATCGCGCACCAGATCGAGCATGCCACCTGGGAGAAGGCCGGATCGGAAAAGGTGATACCCGGGTTCAACCACGTGATCCACTGGCGCCGCCTGAACGAAAGCCTCACGGGCCTCATCTGGTCGTCGCAGGACGGCAAGGGCCGGGCGCTCTACCCGATGATCACGGTCGCGCATTGCGTCACCCGGTCGTTCAGCTGGCTGGCCGGTGAACTGCTCCCCGCGCTGGAGGATATCAAGGCGAAGTGCCGCAGCACGACCTCGGCGGGGGTGGTGATCGCCCACATCAAGGGCGTCGAACAGGCGCTGCAGCCGCGCTTGCCGGATCTCAACCGGGTATCGACCAGTTCCGGCCTGGGCGTCCCCGCTTGGACCGCGTTTTTCGCCCAGGATCCGGTGGCCTTGCGGCGCGTCCTGCACCACATCCGCCGGAATTTAACCCTGTTCACCCCCGGCAGCCTCGAATGGTGCAAGGGCGAGAAGCAGTCCCTTTCCCGTTGCCTGCGCCTCCCGCAAATTCCCGGCGCGGCGCCCGCCGAGTCGTTGAACGCCTGGCTGTCCTTCCTGGCCACCCAGCTGGACCCCGCCGTGCCGTTCTTCGGTCTGCTGCCCGTGGACGAGAAGTGGCTGGACGTCATCGTCGGTGAACCCGGCCCGACGGATTTTTTCCTCCTCCGGGCGCGGCCGTCCGAGATCCCGGTGGTGACGGACATTCCCTATGAGCTCGGGCCCGAAAACGAGGCGGATGATGCCCGGTTGACCGCCGGGCTGCCGAAGGGGGAATTGCCCGGCTTTTCCTGCCTCAACGGCCAGCCGGCCGCGGCCAACCGGGACGCGGCCGCCAAGTGGCTTGTGCGTTTCCGGCCGGGCTCCCGGCCGGGCTTTTTCAGCCGCTTGTTCTCTTCCTGAGGTTTTCCGACCGCTGAATCAAGGAGTAGTGCGGCTACTTGGGCAGGAAAGCTTGGGGTAATGACCCCAGTATCTGTCTCTACATTAACTGGTTGACGGCTAGGGCGCTTTACGGATTTGTTGCAGGGCATCAGTTTTGGGGTCCCAGCGTGATAACAGGTCATAAAAGTCGCGGCGCCATTATGGCGATGCCGCAGTATTTGCGCCGTTTGAGGCTGCGCATGGCTTGGCCGTTGCCTTCTATCTTGATATTTCTGTCTGCTTTATGCCTGCGGTCGGTTGGCCAAGAGACTGGCCCCGCTGCGGTTGCCGCGGCACCCTCCGATCCCGGGGTGGCCGTCGAACGCTTTGAGTTTCGCTACGGCCTGGACCATCCCGAGCTGCCGGCGCTGGAGCAACTCAACCAGGTATCCGTCCGGCTGGCGCGCGACAATGGTGTCTGGCGGCCGGTGGAAGGTGCCGCCGCCGGAGAAATCCTGACGCTGGGTAACATCCCGGCCGACAGTCGGTTTGATGGCGCAGCGTTGCGGACCGTGGTGCAGGAACTGGTGCGCTGGTATAACGCCCAGGGGCTCTACGGCCTGTGGGTGGCGTTTGTGGACCTGGAGGCGACGGGTTCCGGTATCGCCGACCGGCGTGCGCCGGGTGAGCACACTGCGCGGCTGGTCGTCTGGGCCAGCCAGGTGGCGGAGGTGCGCACGCTCGCGCGAGGCAAACGCTTCAAGCCGCAATTCTCGGTTAATAACCGCAAGCATCGTGGCATCTTGATCCATTCGCCCCTGCAGCCTGGCGCGGCGCCCGGGGAACCCGGCAGCCTTTTCCGCCAAGAGAAGCTCAACGACTACCTGCACGGCCTGAGCCTGCACCCGGGTCGGCTAGTCGAGGCCTCCATCGCCTCCGCGGGTGAGCCGGGCAAGGTCGTGCTCGACTACCTGGTGAACGAGTCGAAATCCTGGCAGATATTCAGCCAGGTGACCAACTTTGGCACCGAGGCGACCGGCGAGTGGCGTGGCCGCATCGGCTTCCAGCACAACCAGCTCACGAATCACGACGACATCTTCAACATCGACGCGATCAGCACGCCCGACGCCAAGACCTACGGCACCTTCATCTCCTACCGCATCCCGGTGTTCCGCCCGGCCAAGCTGCTGGCTCGCGTCTACGGTTCGTATGGCGACTTCCTGGCCAATGACCTGGCGATCGAAAACCTGCGCTTCGCCGGCCGCAACTGGCTGGCCGGCACCGAGCTCACGAACCGGCTGTCCCTGCCGCGCAACTGGCAGCTGGTGTCGGCCCTCGGGGCTAACTTCGCCCACTACGGGATCGAGAGCCGCATCATCGAGACCCCGTTGGTGACCGGCTACTCCGACTTCCTGATCCCGTTCTTCTCCACGACGCTTTCCCGGGAGACCGGCTGGTGGTCGCTCTCCGCCCAGCTGCGGTATGACCAGACCGTCGGGGATTTCGCCAACCTCAACACGACCGATGGCATCTCGTCCCTCGGCCGGGCCAACGCGGATTCCGAATGGAGTTCGCTGCGCTGGAACATCACCGGGTCGATTTACCTCGAACCACTGTTTCATCGCGGCGACACGCCGGTGAAACGCCTGGCCAACGAAGTTTCTGTCCGTATCCGGGGGCGCCATCTCCTGGTCGGCGATCGCCTGATCCCGCATGAGCAGGAACCCGTCGGCGGAGCCTTCTCGGTGCGCGGCTATACGGAATCGATCCTCTCGGCTGATGAGTTCTACTCGGCCTCGGTCGAGTATGCGCTCCACTTCCCGCGTTTCCTCAAGCCGGGCGACGAGGGCAGGTTGTGGCGCTCGCCGTTCAAGTGGCGTCCGGCCAAGGCGGGACAGAACCCGGATTGGGATCTCATCGGTCGCGTGTTTTTCGACTATGCCTACCGCCAGGTCACTCCGCTCGACCTCGAGCCGGGCCAGACGGAGGCGGACCGGCCGCTGGTGGACCGCACGCTGGGCATTGCCGGCACCGGCGGCGGGTTCGAGCTCGTGATGAAGCAGAATTTTTCCCTCCGCTTTGAAGTCGGCATGTCCCTGACGGAACTGCGGGATGAAACCCTCGAGGAGGACAAGCGGCTCGTTTACCCCTCGGGCGAGCTCCAATATTATCTCTCCTCGAGCTTCTCCTGGTGATCCCGCCCGCCCCATGATTCCCTTCCACTCAGTTCGGTTGCAACCCGCCCGCGCGCCACGCGCGGTGCGGTGGCTGGCCGTCCTGCTGGGTCTCGCGGCGGTGGCGTTGCACGCGCAGCAGCCCACGGGCGGCACGGTGGTGGCCGGCTCGGCGACGATCGCGACCGGGGCCAACAGCACGGTGATCACCGCGGGTGATAATAGCGTGCTGCGCTGGAATTCCTTTGATGTCGGCACCGGCGAGACCGTGCAATTCGTCCAGCCCGGGGCGTCTTCCCGCGTGCTCAACTGGATCGGCGGCGCCACGCCCTCGCAGATCAATGGTTCCCTTCTCGCCAACGGCCAGGTCTACCTGATGAACCCGTCGGGCGTGTATTTCGGGCAAACGGCCGTGATCAATGTCGGCGCGCTCTACGCGGTCGGTGGCACGATGACGAAGGACGACTTCCTGTCCGGCCTGAACCGTTTCAGCGGCCTTACCGGTGATGTCATCAACGCCGGCTCGATCCGCGGCGAGATGGTTGCGCTCGTCGGCCGCTCGGTCGCGAACTCCGGCTCGATCGTCTCCCCCGGCGGGTTCATCGGCCTCGCTTCCGGTGAGCAGGTCTTGCTCGGGCAGAACGGCAGCAGCATCTACGTCGACGCCGGCCGGTCCGGCACGGCCGGACCCGTGGCCGAGGGCACCGGCGTGGCCAACACCGGCACTATTGATTCCGGCGCAGGCTCCACGGTGCTCGCGGCGGGCGACCTATATTCCATCGCCATCACCCAGGACGGCCGCCTCGCCGGCCGCGACGTGCGCCTGCAGGGGCAGGGCAGGGGCGACGTCCTCGTCAGCGGCACGATCGACGCCTCCTCCCCCACGACCACCGGCGGCCACGTGGAGATCACCGGTGAGCGCGTCGGCCTGACCGGCAGCGCAAGCGTTGATGCTTCCGGTGCAACTGGCGGTGGCACGATTCTTGTTGGCGGTGATTTTCAGGGTGGTAACGCCGAGATCCGCAATGCGGCCAGCACTTATGTTGGCAGCGGTGTCAGTCTGCTCGCCGACGCGACCCAGGCAGGCAACGGCGGCAAGGTGATCGTGTGGGCGGACGGCGTGACGCGCTTCGCTGGTAACATTTCCGGGCGTGGCGGCCCGGCGGGCGGCAACGGCGGCTTCGCCGAAGTCTCGGGCAAGAGCCATCTGTCGTTCCGGGGTGCGGCTGATCTAAGGGCGATCAATGGCACCCTCGGCACGCTTCTGCTCGACCCGGACGACATCATCATCGCATCGGCTGGCCCGGATTTGAATGGCGATACCACCACAGGCGACGATGTCGTCGGTAACATTTTGTCCACTGATTTTCCCGGTCAGGTCAGCGTGATCACGTCGGGGGAGGTCTCCAACATCCTTGGTTCCGCCAGCCTTTCCCTCGCCGCCACCAGTTCGATCACGGTCAACAGCGCTGTCACCTGGTCTGCGGCCACCACGTTGAGCCTCAATGCGGGCTCGAGCATCGCGGTGAACGCCGCGATCAACGGTGGTGCGCTCGGCGCGGTCAGCCTGACTTCCGGCAGCACCATCAGCCTCGGTTCCAGCCTGACCGGCGCGACGATCAGCCTGAACCACGCCGGCGGACTTAGCCGGTCTGCCGGCACGGTGACCGCCACCACGCTCAATCTCAACGGCGCCGGCGATGTCGGCACCGGCGGGGCCAATCTTGTCACCGATGCGGGCACGATCATTCTCAACAAAGCGGGCGGCAATACCTTCATCAATGACATCGGCACATTGGCCGTCCAGGGCACCACGGCGGGTGACCTGACCGCCGTGGCCGCGTCGTCCGCCAGTGTCAGTGGCGCCACCACCGTGTCGGGCAGCCTGGACCTTACCGCTGGTGGCTCCATCACGCAGTCCGGGGCGCTGACGGTCTCGACCTTCACGACCCTGAATGCGGGCAGCAACGCCATCACCCTGGACAACGCCTCCAATAATTTTGGCGGCACACTCGGCGTCACCCAGGCCGGTGATGTCACGATCGTGGATCTTAACGCCCTCGATATCGGGCCGGTGACCGCATCCGGCAACCTGAGCCTTTCCACCGGTGGCAATATCACCACGGGTGGCCCGGTTGTGGTCACCGGCACCACGGCCCTGGCCGCTGGTTCCGGCAACGACATCACCTTGGTCAACACCGGCAACAACTTCGGCGGCGCGGTTTCAATTTCCAGCGGCAACAATGTCAGCCTGGTTGACAGCAACGCTCTGGCCCTGGGCGCCGCGACGGTTGCGGGTAATCTTAATGTCAAGGCTGGCAGTCACATCACCCAGACCGGTGCGTTGAGCGTAGCGGGCACGAGCACGGTCGAGGTCACCGCGGCTGGCTCCGATATTCTGCTCGGCACCCAGACCAACGATCTCGGCACCAGCGCCCTTGTTTTTGGCGGCACGGTGGCCAACATTCGCGATTTCAGCCTGCAAAACACCAACGTTGGCGCGACCCTCCCGAATTTAGCCAGCCTGACCAATCTTCGCAGCCTGACCTTGGTCCTGAGCGGTGTGCCGGTCGCCCTGCCGGCCCTGACCCTCGGCACCGGTGGCAATCTTAGCGTGACCGCCGGTGGGATCATTACCCAGGCCGGTGCCCTGGTTGTGCCGGGCACGGCCAGCTTCAGCACGGGTGGTTTTGGCATCACCCTGACCGACGCTGGCAACACCTTCACCGGCGCGGTGAGCCTGACCAACACCCTCACCAACAACATCTCGGTCTTTAATGCCACCAGCCTGGTGCTGGGCGGTGTGTCCATGGGTGACGGCGCCCTGGCGGCGACCGCTTTGAATGGGAGCATCAGCCAGGCCGGGGCCATCACCAAGACCGGTGGCACCTCGACCTTCACCATCGATACTGGGACGAACCGGGACATCCTGCTCCACACCTCGGCCAACAACTTTGGCGGCGGGGCGGTGACCTTCACCACGGCCAACGCCGGAACGATCCAGGACATCGGCTTGCAGGACGCCAGTGCGACGGCCTCGCTGGCCGGGCTGCCGACCTCGGCTCGCAACATCGACCTGCTCTTCACCGGCAAGGCGATCGACCTGCCGGGCCTTACCGCCACCGGCCACCTGAACGTCACGGCGGGTGGCGCGATTACGCAGAGTGCCGCGCTCTCCGTCGGGGGCACGACGACCTTCGCGGCCGGCTCGAGCAATAACATTACGCTGAACAACGCCTCGAATAGCTTCGGTAGCGCGGTCGCGATCACCAGCGGTAACAACGTGACGCTGGTCGACAGCGGCGCGATCGACCTGGCGGCCTCTACCGTCTCAGGCAATCTCGATGTAAGCGCCGCTGGTGCGATCACGGACAGCGGCAATCTCTCGGTCACGGGCACGACGACACTGGCGGCCGGCTCGGGCAACAACATCACGCTAGACGCTTCGAACAACTTCGGCGGCGCGGTCGCGATTTCCAGCGGCAACAACGTGACGTTAGTCGACAGCGGCGCGATCGACCTGGCGGGTTCCACGGTTTCCGGCAGCCTCAACGTGACGGCCAGCGGCGCGATCACGGACAGCGGCAATCTCTCGGTCACAGGCACGACGACGCTGGCAGCAGGCTCGGGCAATGACATCACGCTGGATGCCTCGAATAACTTCGGCGGCGCGGTTGCGATTTCCAACGGCAACAACGTGACGCTGGTCGACAGCGGCGCGATCGACCTGGCGGGTTCCACGGTTTCCGGCAACCTTAGTGTGACGGCCAGCGGCGCGATCACGGACAGCGGCAATCTCTCGGTCACGGGCACGACGACGCTAGCAGCCGGTTCGGGCAACAACATCACGCTGGACGCTTCGAACAACTTCGGCGGCGCGGTCGCAATTTCCAGCGGCAACAACGTGACACTGGTCGATACCGGCGCGATCACATTTGCCGCTTCCACCGTATCGGGGAATCTCGATGTGGACGCGGGCGGGCTCATTGATCAGACCGGGGCGCTGACGGTCACCGGCACCTCCAACTTCACCACGGGCAATGCCGCCATTGCGCTGGACAATGCCTCGAACGACTTCACCGGCGCGGTGAGTCTCAACAATGCCGGCGCCTTCAACGTTGCGATCAAGGATGTCAACGCTCTGACCATTGATACCTCGCTGGTGGGTTCCGGCACTTTGACCGTCGATGCGGCCGCGGTCACCCTCGCCGGCGCGATCACGAGCGGTAACACCGTCACCTTCAACAATACTGGGGCGCTGACCGGCACCGGCCTCGTCACGGCCAGCACGCAGGTGAATTTTGCCGGCAGCGGCGACGCCGGCTCCAGTGGCAGCCGCATCAACACCTCCACCCCGTCCATTGATGTCACCACCGCGGGCGGCGCCGACACCTTCGTTTCCAACCAGCGGGATGGTGGTGTGACCCTGACGGGCAACACCACCGCCGGCAATTCCACGGTGGCCGTGACCTCGCGTAACACGGCCAACGATGCCCGGGATGCTGTCACCATCGGCGTGGGCAATCTCGTCAATTCCGGCACCGGCAGCTCCGTGGCCCTGATCGGCTCCTCGCTCACCCTGAACGGGGGTATTACCAGCCCCACCATCACCCTGGACTTTGCCGGTGACCTCACCGGTTCCGGCACCCTGGCCGCCGCGGTCGCCCTGCAGCTCGAGGGCACGGGTAACGTCGGCAGCAGCGGCAGCCTGATCAGCATCAACACCCCTTCCCTTATCCTAAACAAGTCGTCCGGTGATGTGTTCGTGAACAACGGTGCTAACGCCCTGACGCTGTCGGAAACCCTCTTCAACGGAACCGGTGTGTTCACTTCCGGTGCCTTCGCGCTCGGCAGCTCCATTACCACTGCTGGCGACCTGACCTTCAACACCTCGACCTTTGACCTCGGTGCCAATGCCGTCACGGGCAGCGCAGTGACGATCAACAACTCTGGCGCTCTCACCGGCACCGGTCTGGTCACGGCCACGACACTCAATCTCAACGGCCTCGGCGCCGTCGGTGTCGACGCCGCCAATCGCATTGCGACCGATGCTGGCACGATCACCTTCAACAAGGGTGCAACCGCGGGTGCCACTTTCCTCGCCGAGGCAAACGGCGCCACCCTCAGCGGCTCGACCCAAGGTGCGGTCAATATCACCACGACTACCGGCACGCTCACCCTTAGTGGCCTCACGGCGGCTGGCGGCTTCACGGCCCCGGGTGCGGCCCTCGCTCTCACCGGCACTATTACCGGTCCGATGAGCCTGGGTAGCAACGTTTCCCTCAGCGCCGACGCCACGTTCAGCGGTGCCGTCACGCTCACCAATGGCATTACGATTACGACTGGTGCGAACACCCTGACCTTCAATTCGGGCGTTGATGGCGCATTTGCGCTGATCGTCAATGCCGCCGGCGGTGCGGTGGAGTTCTTCGGCGGGGTGGGGGCGACGACCCCGCTCACCAGCCTCAGCGTCACCGGCCTCGCTCGCGTCAGCGGCACGATCCGGACCGACGGCAACACCCAGAACTGGGGCAACCTCGTCCTGACCGCCGACGCGACCTTCACCGACGCCACGGGGGACATCAACTTCAACGGCACCATCGACGGCGATGGCAACGGCCCTTGGGCCCTCACGGCCAATACACAGTTCAACACCCTGTTTGCCGGCGTGGTTGGTGGCACTCAGGCACTGGCGAGCGTGACGACCGATGCCGGCGGGACGACGGCGATCAACGGCGGGGCGGTCACGACGACGGGTGCGCAGACCTACAATGACGATGTAACTATCGGAACGGCCGCGGCGACGCTGACGACAACGAACAGCACGGTCGACTTTGCGGGCACGACGACGCTGAACCAGGACCTGACAGTGAGT